>NZ_VCMV01000025.1:633-159891 GCF_008757455.1 Microvirga brassicacearum
CGTGACGGAGGAACCTGTCGATCCGGATGACCTCACCCTCACCCTGATGCTGGCGCTGGAGCGCCTGTCACCCTTGGAGCGCGCAGCTTTCCTCCTTCACGACGTCTTTGGCCTGCCTCTGGACGAGGTTGCCAGGACCCTTGACCGGCAAGCGCCTGCGGTCCGGCAGCTCGCCGCCAGGGCGCGCAGACACGTGCAGTCGGCCCGTCCTCGATTTCCGGTTGCGCGCGAGGAGGGCGATCGGATCGCACATGCCTTCTTCACAGCCACCAACAGCGGTGACCTCAATGCCCTCAAGGCGTTGCTGGCGGAGAGTGTCGTGGTTCACTCCGACGGTGGCGGCAAGGTTCTCGCCTTCCTCAATCCAATCTTTGGTGTCGACCGTATCCTGCGCCTGTACCAGGGCCTCCACCGCAAGTTCGGAAAGGATTGGGTGAGCCTCGTCAAGCCGATCTGGATCGATGGCTTGCCTGGCTACGTCAGCCGGGAGCGGGGTGGTATTCTACAGACGACGGCTTTCGCCATTGAAGATGGTCGCATCACAGGAGTTTACATCACCCGCAATCCCGACAAGCTCCGTGATGTCTCGCGTCTGTTGTCGGACGGCCAAGCATTCGGGAGCGTCTCGCAATGATCCACCGCCTTGCGTTCGCTGAGGCATCGAGTTCAGCCTTACGCTGATATCGGACCGTCGCTGAATGGCTCGCTCAGACGGGGATTTTTCCCACTCGAAGCTGCGTCTCGTCGTTCCCGTTCGCGAAGTTCCCTGACCCCACCGAAGCTGTCCCGGTGAGTTGGTCACCATCCACCAGCTTCATTTCCTCAACACCCGCAATCAGATAAGTTGGGCTGAATAAACGAACCCGGCGCGGCAACAGAGGAGAACACGATGCGTGACGAGCTGTCGGGCCCGGGCGTCGTCGATTGGCTGGGGGCACAGTACAAGACGATCCTCACCTCCGCCGAGACCGGTGGGGCCATGTCGATCGTGGACAGCGTAAGCCCTGCTGGCAGCGGCCCTCCGCGTCATGTTCACGAGCGTGAGGACGAGACGTTTGTTCTTCTGAGCAGCGAGTGCGAGTTCTGGCTCGAGGGGCAGACTTTCAGAAAGAGGGCGGGCGAGTCGGTCTTCGTTCCACGTGGGCGCGAGCACACCTTTCGTGTCGTGGGAGGCGATCCCTGCCGGCATTTGTTCATCCTCACCCCCGGCGGGTTCGAGCGCTTCTTCGCGGACATGGCGCAAGGCGGCTTCCGTATTCCTGAGGACATGCAGCAGATTGCCACCTGCGCCGCACGCTACAGCTTGCGCTTCACGGGCCCACCCCTAGGGGCAGAGTGATCGAAGATTGCCCGAGGATCGCAGGGCCGGTCAGAGTGGCTGCAACGCCTCCGTGTACCAGCGACCACCCAGGTTCTCACAGCTCGAGAACACCTGATTGCAACCTCGCTAAATCAATGTGACATCAATCTTAGCGGATTAAGCTGGGGATCTTCTAGATGAAGCGGTTGGATCATTTGTTAGCGGTGACACTGAGGCCGTTCCTGATCATTGGAGGAATTGGGACGACTCTTCCTCTTTTGGCGGCCATTGATCTGTCCGCAGCCAACCGTGTGTTGTTCGCCGGGCTGCTCGATTATACGGCGTCAAGCGTACCCGCATTGCGGCACTGGGGAGTGATGGTGGGGGGAATAGGTATCCTAATGGTCGTTTCCGCGTTTCGACCTTGGATCCGGTTCGACACGATGGTGTTTAGTGGGGTCGAAAAGGCCTTCATGGTGTTTCTGTTCATCAGCAACAGCGATGAGACGTGGTCCCGCGCCTATTTGGGCGCCTTTCTTCTCGACCTGACGATCGTCACCTACACACTTTTTTACTTCGTGAGCAAATTGGGTCGCTCGCACCGATGGGTGGAGCAGGATTAGGAAATTAAGAGGATCCAATCCTCTCGTTGGGCCCCCCGGCGTGACTCAGCTGGTCGCGATAGGCCAAGCTTCGGTTTAATTTGCGTTCGGGGAAACATCCCAGTCAGATCTTCGATAATCCTGCTACGCTTGCGGAAACCGGCTCCGCCGCCTTAGGGGCACTGGAGCAAGGAAGAGGTTGATGCGAAAGCTCGTGGCTTCTCTATTGTTGGCGATCGCGCTCTCTGCGCCCGCGCACGTGACGGCTGAGACGGTCCTCGAGAAAGTCGTGATCTTCAGCCGCCACGGGGTTCGTCCTCCGACGAGCCAGAAAGCGCTCGATCCCCTTTCCATCGATGCTTGGCCGTCATGGCCCGTGCCGGACGGCAACTTGACGCCACACGGAGCGGCGGCCGCGACATTGATGGGGCAGCATTTCCGAACCTTATATGTCGGCCCTCAATTCATCGATCCAAGCGCCTGCCCGACGACGGACGACGTCTTCGCCTGGGCTGACAAATCCGAGCGGACCAGAGCCACCGCCACTGCCATCCTCGCCGGATTGTTTCCCGGCTGCGGGCTCGCGGCGGGGTTCAACCCGGCAACGGCAGATGCGCTTTTTCACCCGACGGATGCCGGCATCGCGCCTCTCGACGCCGAGGTGGCAAAGGCCGCGGTCCTTGCCGCCATGGGCGGAGACCAGCGGTCAGCAAAGAAGCGGTATGCAGCGGACTTCGCACAGCTGGCGGCGGTGCTTCGTGGGCCTACTCCGCTGGCCTGCATGAAGGCACGATTGGGCGCGACTTGCCGCCTCATCGATTTGCCATGGAGCATCCGGATTGCCACGGAGGAAGGCAATCAGCTCACGTTGGAAGGCCCATTGGCCGACGCCTCGACCGTTGGTGAAATCATTCGCCTCGAATATTCCGGCGGCATGCCTCCTGACCAGGTCGGATGGGGCCGCATCAAGACAGCGGCCGACGTCAAGGCGGTGCTCAGTCTCCACAAAGCGCAATACGATGTGACCCTACGAGTTCCCTACATCGCAAAGCGGAATGCGTCGCAGATCCTTAACCAGATCGCGCTCGCGCTCGAGCAGGGAACGGACTTGGCTGGCGCAAGCGAACAGGGACCGCCCCCGTCAAAGCTTCTGCTGATGGTCGGTCACGACAGCAACATCGCCACCATGCAGGCTGCACTGGGCGTTGAGTGGCAACTGGAGGGCTATCCGGCAAACGACACGCCGCCGGGCGGCGCTATTGTGTTTGAGCGATCGCGCGACACCGTCACAAACAAGCGCTCGGTTCGTGCCTACTACACCGCACAGACGACGGACCAAATCCGCAATCTGATTCCCCCTTTTGGCGACGGAAGGCCGCGAGACGCCGCGCTGACGCTGCCGGGATGTCCGCATCGCGCCAAGATCTGCGAACTGACGGATTTCTTCAAGGGCCTGGAGTCACGCATTGACAGGAGCGCAACCGGCCCGGTGTCCTACCAAGCAGCACGCTGAGCATCTGGCGAGCACCGGTCGCCGTCGATGGTCTCGGCTTAACGCGATGGTCATCGAGCAAGGCAATCGAAGATCCTTGTCGATCCCGGGGCTCCATTGTTTGCGTCGGCGGCTGCGCTGCGGATCAGGTGGAGGGCTTGGCTGATCCGCTTTCGATGCGCCTGAGGATCCCAGCTAGCCAGCCAGTTTAGAGTATGGCACGTTCATTCGGACTTATGGCTCTGATGTCTCTGAGGCGTGTATCAAACCGAGAGGGCGCTAAGATGACCCGTCTGTTCGCCAGGTCCGCGGCGGCGCTGGCCAATACCTGCGCTGCGAGCCTGTTCGCCACGGCGGTCGCTGCACAAGATGTAACCACCGACATTGGCACGCTCGACAGAGAGGCGGCCGAGAAGGCGTTTCCCGCCGAGCCGCCTTACTCGCCTTATGCGGGCCGCAACTTCCCAACGAGACCGTATTTCGGCGACACCCACACTCACACGTCGTATTCGATGGACGCGGGCGCATTTGGCGCTCGGCTCGGTCCGAAGGACGCGTATCGTTTCGCGAAGGGCGAGGAGGTCATCGCTTCGAGCGGGCAGCGGGCCAAGCTTTCGCGACCGCTCGACTTCCTGGTCGTGTCAGACCACTCGGACGGCATGGGCTTTTTCCCGCAACTGATGGGCGGCGATCCAACCCTGCTGGCGACGCCGCAGGGACGGAAATGGTTTGACGAGATCAATTCCGGCCAGGGCGCAAAGGCCGCCATCGATATCATCACCAGCTTCGGCAAGGGCCAGATGCCGAAAGGCTTCCCGACGCCGGGCACGTCCGCTTATCGCAGCGCCTGGCGCGAGACGATCAAGGCAGCGGATGAGGCGAATGAGCCGGGCCGTTTTACCGCCTTCATCGGTTACGAGTGGACCTCAAACGCCGGCGGAAACAATCTCCACCGCAATGTCATCTGGCGGGACAACGGAGCGAAGGCCAGTCTCGTCGAGCCGTTCACGACCTTGCCACCGGTCGGCAGTCCAAATCCCCGTGATCTCTGGAAGTGGATGGCGGTGACGGAGGAAAAGACGGGCGCCGAAATCCTTGCCATCGCGCATAACGGCAATTTGAGCAACGGCCGCATGTTCCCGATCATCGAGTCGTTCAACGGCAAGCGGATCGACCGGGAATATGCCGAGAACCGTGTTCGGTGGGAGCCGCTTTACGAGGCGACGCAGATCAAGGGTGACGGTGAGACGCATCCGTTTCTGTCACCCAATGATGAATTCGCGAATTTCGAACGCTGGGACAAGGGCAACCTCGACCTCACCGAAGTCAAGAAGCCGGAGATGCTGGAATTCGAGTACGCCCGCTCGGCGTTCAAGAATGGTCTCAAGATGGAAGCCGAACTCGGGGTGAACCCCTACAAGTTTGGTCTGGTCGGAAGCACCGATGCTCATACGGGGCTCCCGGCGGTGGAGGAGGATAATTTCTTCGGCAAGACATCTTCCTCCGAACCCAGCGCGGATCGCGCAATGCATCCCTTCATCAAGACGGATAAGGCCGTCATCATGGGTTGGGAGCAGACGGCGTCCGGGTATGCCGGCGTGTGGGCGACCGAAAACACGCGGGAGGCGATTTTCGACGCCATGAAGCGCCGCGAGACATTTGCCACCACTGGCCCGCGCATGGCTGTTCGCTTCTTCGGTGGGTGGGATTTCGAGCCGGGCGACGCCAACGACCGCCTGCCGGCCAGGGTCGGCTACACCAAAGGTGTTCCGATGGGTGGCGACTTGAACAACGCGCCGAACGGCAAGGCACCCAGTTTTCTCGTCGCCGCGTTGAAGGATCCCATTGGGGCAAACCTGGACCGCATCCAGATCACCAAGGGATGGGTCGGCAAGGACGGCCAGTCTCAGGAGCGCGTCTACGATGTGGCTGTCTCCGGCGGACGCCAGATTGATGCCGACGGCCGTAGCAGAGAGGCCGTAGGCAATACGGTGGACGTTGCGAACGCGACCTGGAGCAACACGATTGGTGCAGGCGAGATGATCACGGTCTGGAAAGACCCAGACTTCGATCCCGCGCTGCGCGCGTTCTATTACGTGCGCGTGATCGAGATTCCGACGCCGCGCTGGACGGCCTATGACGCGAAATACTACGGGGTCAAGATGCCGAGCGAAGCCGCGATGACGACGACCGAGCGCGCTTATACGTCGCCGATCTGGTACACGCCTTGAAGCTTTCTCTCTTGAGAGAGCCGTTGCTGCATTTCGTCGTGCTTGGGGCAGCCCTCTTCGGTCTTTATGGCTTGGTGGATAAGAAGGACGTCGAGGCACCCACGGAAATCGTAATTTCGGCGTCACGCGTTACGGCTCTCGCAGACCAATTCGCTCGCACCTGGAGCCGCCCGCCCACCGAGCAGGAGTTGCACGGCCTCCTCGAGGATTACATCCGCGACGAGGTTTTCTATCGCGAGGGCCGGGCGGCGGGCCTGGACCGCGAAGACGTCGTCATTCGCCGCCGCGTGCGGCAGAAGATGGAATTCCTCGCTGAGGATATGGCCGCCGCAGAGCCGAGCGATGAACAACTCGCGGCCTATCTCGCATCCAATCCGGACCTTTTTTGGAGCGACGACCGGCTGACCTTCCATCACGTCTTTTTAAGCGCGATGCGACGCGGTCGCGCGTTGGAAGACGACGCTAAACAAGTTGCAGAGATCCTTGCCCGCGCGAACGCCCCAGAGGACGCGGCCACGATGGCCGATCCCTTTCTCCTCGGCGAGGAGTTTCGGGCAATGTCGCAAAGCGATGTCGCGGGTACATTTGGCGAAGAGTTCGCAAAACGGCTATCCGCCGTGGAACCGGGCCGATGGGAAGGGCCGATTCCATCGAGCTTCGGAGTGCATTTCGTCTTTGTTGATGAAAGGGCGAAGGGAAACCTACCGCGACTTGAGACCGTTCGAGAGGCCGTCCAGCGCGAGTGGCTGAACGCGCACCGTATCGAGGCTGAGCACAGGCTTTATCGCACGCTGCGAGACCGCTATCAGATTGTCGTGGAGCGGCCGCCCAAGGCCGAAATATCCGAGACCGCGCGATGAGATGCCTCGCGATGCTCCTTGTCGTTTTGGGTGCGCTGCTCGGACATTCTGCACAGTCGGACGAGCTTCGGCCCGGCTTCTTGGAGCTGCGTCAGACGGCATCCGATACCTACAGCCTGCTTTTCAAGATTCCCGCGCGGGGCGATGACTTACGGCTGGCGATCTATATCAAACTCCCCCTCGATACCGACGACGTGACGCCACCGCGGACTCGTTTCAGCGGCGCCGCCTACATCGAACGGCGCACGATCCGGCGCAACGGCGGGCTCACAGGACAGACCATTGGAATAGATGGCTTGTCGGGCACGTTTACGGACGTGCTCGTGCGGATCGAAAGTCTCGGCGGTGCCATACAGACCGAACGGCTTTCTCCGACAAAAGCAACGTTCGTCGTCGAGACTGCGCCTGGTGCTTGGGTAGTCGCCGCGACCTATCTAAGCCTCGGGATCGAACATATCCTCTTCGGCTTCGACCATCTGTTGTTTGTGCTGGCGCTGGTGATCCTGGTTCGGGACTGGCGGCGGGTTGCGCTCACTGTGACGGCGTTCACCGTTGCGCATAGCATCACGCTGGCAGCGGCGACGCTCGGCCTCGTCGATGTCCCAGGCCCGCCGGTCGAGGCTGCCATCGCGCTCAGCATCGTGCTGGTCGCCGTCGAGATCGTGAATGCGCGGCGCGGAATGCGTTCTCTGACGGCAGACTGGCCGTGGGTTGTCGCTTTCTGTTTCGGTCTTTTGCACGGCTTCGGTTTTGCCGGCGCCCTGGCCGAAGTGGGTTTACCGCATCATGCGATTCCCATCGCGCTATTATTCTTCAATCTAGGTGTGGAGATCGGGCAGCTGGTCTTCGTGGCTGCGGTTTTGGCCGCGGGTTGGCTATTCCGCCACGCGCTAGAGCTTCGCCTTGAGCCTCGCCTGGTCCGTCGAGCCGTCATTCGGCTCGACGTGACGGCAGCCTATGCGATCGGCACAGTGGCCGCCTTTTGGCTCATAGAGCGGACCTTGGCCTATTTTGCTTGAGTCCGCAAAGTCACTTGGACCGCTTCTGGCGTTGTTCGTTTTCCCCGACCGGTCTGTAAGATGCACGCCGCGCGTCGAGATGCACCATCCCAACCCTCCTGAGGAGAGTGCCGCACCGAGGATCGCGACCGCGTCCAAGCCGGCTTGCTACACGGTCAAGATGGTTGAGCCCGTCGTCTTACGGGCCTGCAGATCCTGGTGCGCTTTGGCCGCGTCCCTCAACGGATTGGTCTGATTGACCTCGATCTTGACGGCTCCCGAGAGAACGACATCGAACAGATCTTGAGCCATCGTCATGAGGTCAGACCGCTGGTCGGCATAGGTTCTCAACGTGGGGCGCGTGACATAAAGCGAGCCCTTCTGGGCCAGAATGCCGAGATCGACCGGGCCGATGGCTCCCGAAGACTGTCCGAAGCTCACCATCAGACCGAGAGGTCTCAAACAGTCGAGCGAGGCCAGGAAGGTGTCCTTGCCAACGGAGTCGTAGACAACTGGCACCATCGTGCCGTTGGTGATCTCCCGTACCCGCTCGACGAAGTTCTCGCGCGTGTAGACGATGGGGAAGTCGCAACCGTGCGCCTTCGCGAGCTCCGCCTTCTCGTCGCTGCCGACGGTGCCGATGACGGTGGCTCCCAGAGCCTTGGCCCACTGGCATGCGATCAGCCCCACGCCGCCTGCCGCAGCATGAAACAGAATGGTGTCGCCTTTCTTGACCTTGTAGGTCTGCCGAAGAAGATACTGGGCCGTCATGCCCTTGAGCATCATCGCGGCAGCCTGCTGATCGGAGATGCCGTCCGGCAGCACGATCAGGCGATCGGCCGGCATGACCCGCTCCTCGGAATAGGCGCCGACCGGGCCACCCGAATAGGCCACGCGAGCGCCGACCTCCACCTCAGTGACACCTGGGCCGACCGCCTCGACTATGCCAGCAGCCTCGGTGCCAAGACCGCTTGGCAAGGACGCCGGGTTGAGGCCGGATCGCACATAAGTGTCCACATAGTTGAGCCCGATCGCACGATGGCGCACGCGCGCCTCGCCGGGTCCGGGCTGACCAACCTTGACCTCCTCCCAAACGAGAACCTCGGGGCCTCCAGTGTGGTGGAAGCGGATAGCATGGGTCATGATTCAATCCCCTTCGATACCGAAGTGCGGCTCCAACTTAGGGCGCCAGTTTGAACGTCCGCAAAGGGTCGTCATTTCCAGACACTTGCTCGACCGCGTTCCCGCCTTTAGCCCTTCGCATATTCCAGATCTATGTCGGCCCGGAATGGGTCCCATCCGCGTTTGCGCCGACACCCACATCGGTCATCTCTGATCTCGTCACCGGCCAGTTTTCATCGAGAGGTGTCTTCGTGAAGGATAACACTTGCAGATCTTGCGTATCAGTAACGTGCCGTAACTGCCGCGTGTTCCTGCAGCGTTTTGGTCCGCCTCACGCAGATCGCTTGTCAGCTGCCCCCTGTCGCTCCCTGACGAGTCGGGAAAGAGCACGCAGCAACTGCTTTACTTTCTCTCGGATCGCCTTGTCCGCCTCGTCATTGTCGCGCCGATCAACGCGCTCGACGGCAGCTTCGAACATGAGCCTGGCGCGAGCGAGATCGATGTCCGCTCGACTGATTTTCTCATGGTTCATCAGTGCGTCGAGGACTTGCTGGTCCATCCCATCCAACACGCTCAGCACGAACGAGCGGATACCCGCCGGCTCTCGGAGACTCTCGGGACGCAAACCTGTTGTTCCCAGAAAATGGGCGAGGCGAGACGTGTCTGACGTGATGAAATCGAGCACTCGGATCACGAGTGTCTCTGCGTGGTCCAGACCTACGTCTGGCTTGGGGAGAGCGTCGTTACTCATGCAGAACCTACTACTCACGCAACTGCACTGGCGAGGGATGCGGAGGTCGCCTCGTTTCCGCGAAACCTAAATCCTGCAGGGAAAAAAGTCTCTGGCGGTTTAGGAGTAAGCCCGAAGTGCAGCTGTCGGCCTGAAGCTCACCACTGTGACCTTGCTCCCGCAACGGGCGCTTATGTAACGGCCGGCTTGAGCGCGGCGATCACTTCCTCGGCAGCTCTCGTTCCGCTCTGGTAAGCGCCATGGGCAGTTGAGAAGTCGTACCGGTGCGTCGCCTCGCCAGCGAAGAACACCCGCTGGTCGAAGGGGCGGGCAAGCTCGCGGCGCGCCGCTGCCCGCCCCGGAAGCGCATAGCTGTAGGAGCCGCCCACATACTCCATTCTGCTCCAGTTCGAAGCTGCAACCGGGCAGAGCCTGCGTCGGATATCCGATCCAAACAGCGCCGCGAGCTGGTCGATCGCGTAGGCGAAGCCGGCGACGGGCCAATTCTCCGCCAGCGCCCGGGCACCGTCGCCACCGAAGAAGCCTTCGATGACCGAACGGCCGAATGGGCGAATGTAGTAGGATCCGGTGCGTGCGTCGCGCGGATTGCCGATCACGTGGGTCTCGGGCGCGAAGGGAGCGTCGCCGACGATCTCCAGGAACACTTTCTCGTCCCGCCCGAGCGGCAGGCAAGCGGCGGCATGGCACCAATCATCGAGCGCGGGCGGCAGCCTGATCGCACCGGCGGCGAGCATCGCTGTCGAGACGGTGACGATGGCACTGCGCGCGGCAATGGTGCCGGTCTGTGTGGCGATGCTCACACCGGTCGCCGCAAGGTCGATGGCCTCGACCGGAGTGGCAAGGCGCAGCGCGACGGTGGCCGGCAAGCTCGCCGCAACGAGCCGGCCGTATCCTGCGGGCACCCGCCAGTTTCGCCCGGTCGAGGTCGTATCATAGGCGAGATAGTCGGCAACCGAGATGCGCTCGAGTTCGGCGCCGCTGATATAGCCGCTCATCGCCTGGAGATAGGGGTTCCACGCCCCGCGCGGCTCCAGCGCGTCGGCGGCGCAGTCGCTTTTCGGCGGAGCCGCGACCAGCCGTTTGCGCCATGCGCCGAACGCTTCATCGGCCGCTTTCTGCTCCGCTCGCGAGAAACCGAGGTCACGATATTGCTGCCCCCAGGCCGACGTTCGACGGTCGACGGCGAAGCCCGACGCTTCTGCGATGTCGACCCATGGATTGCGCTCGGCCGAATGGAGCCACCCGCAGCCGAGGTCGAGCGCAAGCCCAGCCACGTCGGCCGTCCACGCGCGGCCGCCGACCCGCTGCGAGGCTTCCAGCAACAGCGTGGAAAGCCCGCTTGCCGCCAGCCCGCGCGCGGCAGCGATGCCCGCGGCACCGCCACCTATGACTACGACATCCCAATCCGCGTTCATGAGTTCTGACCATTCGAGAAGGTGCAGCCTGTAGAGATTTGGCTGCCGTCGTGTTCGCTCCGAAACCGGATTGCCTCGCTGGGAGCTGCGAGCAGCAGCAAGAACGCCCACGGCTCACACTTAGACATCGCCTACCACTGGAACGGCGAGCTGGACAGCTTCAACATTGTCGCCGCCATCTTCCTGTGCTGGGTGCGAACGGTGGCACTAGGCGCTCTCAAAGAGTATGAATGGATCGGATGAAAGATATCGCGCGCTGGCTGGCTGACGACGCACGACACGACACCGTCGAGGCGCTGTTTGCCGCCTTCTGCCGTGAGATCATTCACGCTATCGCGCCCGTCTCGCGTGCCTCCCTCGGCCTGGAGGTGCTGCACCCGGAGGTGAGCGGCTGGCAGCATGTCTGGACGGACCAGAGCCTTTCGGTGCGGGAATCCGAGCGGGCCACGGCGGCCACATCGCCGTCTTATCTGAACAGCCCGACCCGGATTGTTGACGAGACGGGACGGCCCTTCCGCCGCCGGCTCAAGGCATCCTGCCCCGACATGCCGCTCCTCGAGGAGCTGCGCCTGGCCGGTGCGACGGACTACGTCATGTACCCCTTGCCCTTCCTGGATCAGACCCGGACTGCTGTGATCTCCTTCGCCACAGAGCGGACGCAAGGCTTCGACGCGGCGTCGCTTGATGGGCTGGGGCTCGCCACAAGATTTCTCAGCCCCTATCTCGAGCGCCATGTCCTACGCCGCATTGCCGTCGACCTGCTCGACACCTATGTCGGTCCGCGAACGGGCCAGCGCATCATAGAGGGCCGGGTTGACCGCGGCGCCGTCGAGATGATCGAGGCGGCGATCTGGTTCGCCGATCTGCGCGGCTTCACACTTCTATCCGAGCGGTCACCCATCCCCGACGTGCTGGCCCACCTGAACGCCTGGTTCGGCACTATCGGGGAGGTGGTCGAGGCGCATGGCGGCGAAGTGCTCAAGTTCATCGGCGATGCGGTGCTGGCGATCTTCCCAATCTCGGCCGGGCAGGACCGGGCGGCAGCCTGTCGGAAGGCTCTAGCGGCCGCACAGGAGTTCTGCGGGCGCACCGAAATCGAAAACGACCTCCGCAGATCCTCGGGCACCTCACCGGTCGCCCATGGCCTCGCCTTGCATTTCGGCGCGGTGGCCTATGGCAATGTTGGCGCGTCGCACCGGCTGGATTTCACGGTCATCGGTCCAGCCGTGAACCGGGCGAGCCGTCTTCTGGATTTAGCCAAGCGGCTTGACCAGCAGGTGCTCGTCTCGCACGCGCTTGCGAAGGAGGTCGACCAGCCCTTGGTCAATCTGGGGCGCCACTACTTGCGGGATGTGGAGCATCCGCAGCGGATTTTCACGCTCCCCGGACATGGCCGTGTTCAGGCGCCCTTCAACCCGTGCTGCTGAAAGAGATCATCCCATCTCGCGGAAGTGACGCAGCATGCGGGCGGCATCCGGATCGCACCCGGTGAGGAGGCGGAAGGCGGCGGCTGCCTGGAAGACGGCCATGCCGCCGCCGGACATCGTGCGGCACCCGCGTGCCCGGGCTTCGCGCAGCAGTTCCGTTTCCAGCGGGAAGTAGACGATGTCGGCAACCCACATTTCGGGCCGAAGCAACGCGGCGGGAACAGCCATGCCGGGATACGTCACCATCCCGAGCGGCGTTGTGTTGACCATGCCGTCAGCCCCAGCCATTGCCTCGGCGAGCGATGTGTTGACGGCGGCACGCGCTGCGCCGAACCGCTGACGCAGGGAGGCTACGAGGCGATCGGCTTGCGAACCGTCGGTATCGACGATAGTGACCGTCCCGGCGCCGAGGGTGAGTAGGGCATGAGCCACCGCGGCTCCGGCGCCGCCGGCGCCGAACTGAACGATGCGATCGCGCCGAACGTCGGGCAACTCGGAGCGGAAGCTCTCGGCGAAGCCCCACCAATCCGTGTTGTGCCCCACGCGGCGACCGTCCTTCAGCACGACGGTATTGACAGCCCCAAGCGCTTCCGCGTCGGGCGAAAGCTCGTCCAGAAGGGCGATCACCGTCTGCTTGCATGGATGGGTGATGTTGAGGCCCGCGAAGCCGAAGCGCTGGGCCGCGGTGAGAATGTCCGGAAGAGCGCTGGCATCAATGCCGAGCGCCTCCAGATCGATCAGCTTATAGATGTAGCGCAGTCCCTGCTCGGCCCCCTCTCGCTCGTGAAGGCTTGGGGTGCGAGATGCCTGGATACCGGCTCCGACTAATCCGACGAGCACCGACGGGCAGGACCACGGGTCCCGCATTTCGCTTTCCCGGCAACTGGCTTTGGATGTTCGTTCCTTCGTCATGGACTGTCAGGTGCTCGCCGGAGGGGCTGGTGTCTTTGCTATCATGTCGAGCATAGCCCTGACCGCTATCGGATAACCGTTGGTGCCGAGTCCCGCGATGACCGCCGTCGCAACCGGGGAGAAATAGGATTTGTGGTAGATCGCTTCGCGCCGGTGAATGTTGCTGATGTGAAGTTCGATGACGGGCCGCGGGAACATTTTCACCGCGTCCATGATCGCCATGGAAGTGAACGTGAAGGCGGCGGGATTGATGATGATTCCGCTGCCCCCGTCGATGGCTTCGTGGACCCAGTCGATGAGTTCGTATTCCCGGTTTGATTGCCGGAACACCATAGGATGACCATGTGCTGCCTCGACGCACATCGCCTCCACCTCGGCCAAGGTGGTGTGGCCATAGATATCCGGCTCACGCGTCCCGAGGCGGTTGAGATTCGGTCCGTTGAGAATGTAGATCGGCATGGTCATGGGTTTGTCTCAAAAGAGTGGAGCTGATTGCCCTTGGTAACCGAAGAGCCGGGGGAGCCACAGGACGGTCTCGGGGACGAAGGTGAGGATCGCGAGAGAAACGATCATCGCCAGGAGGAAGGGCAGCACGTCGCGGACAATGGCCCGCAACGGTTCTCCCGAGATGTTCGCCATGATGAACAACAGCAGCCCATAGGGAGGCGTAATCAGGCCGATCATGATGTTGACGACGACGACGACGCCGAAATGCACCAGATCGATGCCCAACGCTTGCGCGGTCGGAATGAAGACCGGAACGACGATGAGCAGGATCGCTGTTCCTTCGAGCACGCAGCCCAGCAGCAGCAACAACAGATTGACGAGGGTCAGGAACCCGATGGGCGAGAGGTCCCATTGCGCAAGCAGGGCTTTCACCGCTTCGGGGATATTCTCGACGGTGACGACGTAGTTGAACACGAGCGAGCCGGCGATCAGCATGCCGATCGACGCCGTCGTGCGCGCACTGATGGCAATCGACTTGTAGAGATCTCGCCAACTGACGCTTCGATAGAGGCCCGCCGATATGATCAGTGCATAGGCGGCGGCGACCGCAGCCGCTTCGGTAGGGGTCATCACGCCGCTGTAGATGCCGCCGAGAAGAACGACGGGCATCATGAGAGATGGAAAAGCATTCCACGTGATTCTTGGCAGCTTCCGGATCGGGACGGGCTTCTCGACGGGGAAGTTCTTTCGGCGGGCCGTAATGGCGATGATAAACATCTGGCTCAGGGCCATCAGCAAGCCCGGAATGACACCGCCGAGGAACAGAAAGCCGATGGACGCGTCGGAGACGAGTGCGTAGAGCACCATCGGGATGGAGGGCGGAATGATGGGTCCGATGACCGAGGAGACGGCCGTCACGGCAGCCGCGTAGCTCGGTGTGTACCGGCCGCCGCGAGTCATCATCACCTGCATCATGCGCCCGGTGCCTGCCGCATCAGCAATCGCCGAGCCGGACATTCCGGCAAAGATGATGCTTTGCAGGACGTTGACGTGGGCAAGCCCGCCGCGGAACCGGCCCACCAGTGCGTTGCAGAAAGCCATGAGGCGATCGGTCATGCTGCCGATGTTCATGAACTCCGCGGCCAGGATGAACAGCGGCACCGAGAGAATGACGTAGTTGGAGTACATTCCATTGAGCAGTTGCTCGGCAGCCGTTCCCATGTCCTGGCCGGCCAGGAGCAGATAGAAAATCGAGCCCGCGATCATCGAATGGCCAATGGGCAGCCCGAGGAACGCGAGGGCGGTGATCGCGACAAGCGCAAGCGAGAACGGGCTTGCAAGGTTCATATGCCGGAACTCGCCTTGGTGGGATCGAACTCATCCGGCGCAACGCCCCGCAGGGCCTGCCACGAGAGCCAAATATATCGAATGACGGTCGCGATCACGAAGACGATGTAGATCGAAAACAGCAGATCGAACCTGATCTTCAGATACGCCGTGCTCTGCACCTTCATGAAGGTGACGTAGTCGACGACCGCCGGGAGCGACACGAGATAAAGCAAGACCAACGCCGTCCCGGTGATGATGCACATGATCCGGCGCGGACCGGGGCCCACGGCGCCATAGATGATGTCGAAGCGGATTTCCTCGCGCTCGGTGAGGACAAACGCGGCGCCCCACAGCACGAGCCAGACCCAAAGAATGACGCTCAGTTCATGGGTCCAGCCGATGGGAAGGTTCAGGGCATATCTGAAGATGATCTGGAGGAGGAACGCCAGGAACATGGCGGCGAGCATGCCGGCCGCCACATTCTCGGCGCGACGCGCAAGCCAAAGGCCGATGGGCCGTGCGAACGCAATCATGCGAGAAGATCCTTGAGTTGATGGGCGGATCCGACTGCGGACACTGGAGGGGTCACCCGAGAGGCGAACTGCCGGGGATCGCATCCCGGCAGCGCCTGACGGCAGACGTTACATGGCGTTGATCTTGTCCAGCATGCCGGTCGGCCAGCTTTTCGCGAGATCCGACGCCAGGTACTTCTTCTGCGCAAAGTCGCGGAAGGCTTTGAGGTCCGGAGTATAGACCTGAAGCCCCTTCTCCTTGAAGAAGCTTACAAGCTCACCCTCCTTTTTCAGGTGCTCCTGGGTGCTCCATTCGATGGCTTTGTCGGCAGCAGCCTGGAACGCGGCCTGTTTCTCCGGCGACATCGCATCCCAGACTTTGTTGGACACCGCCAGGAGATCGAAGCCGACAAGATGGGACGTCAGGGCGATCTGCGACATCACCTCATAGAACTTCATGTTCTGCACGTTGGGCAGCGGATTGTCCTGCCCGTCGATGGCGCCAGTCTGCAGTCCCGTATAGACCTCGGCATAAGCCATCGGCGTCGGATTGGCCCCGATCGCCTGGCCCAGAAACTGCCAGGCATCGCCGCCAGGCATCCGCAGCTTGATGCCGGCCATATCTGCGGGCGTGTTGATCTTTTTTGCGGGCTTGAGGCCGACTTGCCGCGCGCCGAAATAGGTCGGACCCAGGATGTGAATCCCCAGTTGGTCCGAAGCCATCTTCTTCAACTGCTGGCCGACATCCCCAGCAAACACCTTCTTCAGATGATCGGCGTCGCGGAACAGATAGGCTGAGGTGACAATGGACCAAGCCGGGATCTGAGTGGAAATGTCCTGCGGTGCAATATTCCCCATTTCGAGATTGCCGCGCTGCATCGCCACGAGTTCGGTGCCCTGCTTGAACAGGGTGCCGCCGTAATAGGGCTGAAGGGTGAAGCCTTGCGCCTTAATGTCCTCGGCGAACCGCTTCATCATCTCGGCCCGGATATCCTGCTCCGAGAACACGGCCGAGAAGCGCAGTGTCGGGGGCGTTTGCGCAGCCGCGGGTTCAGCCGATCCCCATGCCAGAAGAGCCGCGCCCGCAGCCATCAGAAGTCGACGATTGATAAATGTCATGTGTTCCTCTCCCAGTGATCCCATTGCGCAGTAGCCTGCATCTTCGCAGGCACTATCGCCCCGGACGATTGCATGATCAATAGGCATTTCGGAAATCATATGATATTTTGCAGTAAATCAGGCGATCCGGCGTCGTGGGTGGTGTCGGATCAGGAGCCGCGGGAGGGATCGAGCAGTGATCACGAGTAGGACGCGGGTCGCATGAGTATCGAGCTGTTGGCGACGTCCATTGCGGATCGAGCCTATGACCGGATTCGCGCCGACATCGTTTTTGGCCGTCTCAAGCCCGGCACGAGGCTCGGATTGGATCGGCTTGCAAAAGAGTATGGGGCCAGCGTCAGCACCTTGAGAGAAATCCTGAGCCGCCTCTCGTCGGAGGGATTGGTTCTCGCCGAAGGCCAGCGCGGTTTTCGCGTTACCCCGGTTTCCCCCGCCGGCTTTCAGGATGTGGCAGCAATGCGGCTGCTTCTCGAGACATATGCGCTGCCTTTGTCCTTTGCCGCTGGCGATCTGGAGTGGGAGAGCCGCGTCGTGGCCGCGCATTACAAGCTAGCGGTCATGGAGCGGCGGATGTTGGGGGGTGACCACGAAGGAACGGAACTCTGGAAGCGATACGACCGCGAGTTTCACCAGTCGTTGATCGAGGCCTGCGGATCGCAGACCCTTCTTGACCTCTATGGCGGAGTCTTTGACCAGTACCTTCGATACCAGATGGTGGCAGTCGTGTTCCGCGGACAGATCGCCGCCGAGGAACACAAAGCCCTGTTGGATTGCGCTCTCGAACGCAATTCGGAGCGAGCCTGCGCGGTGCTCACGCGACATGTGGATGGATGCGTGAGTTATTCGTTGGACAACGGGGCGCTGCAATGAAGGACGATGTGCACCCAAACTTGCAGCTTCCGACGGTTGGCGAGAGTGCCTACCAGAGAATCCGGGCCGATATCGTGTTCGGGCGCCTTTCGCCCGGGAAGAAACTGAAGCTCGAACAATTGAAAGCTGATTACGGCGCAAGCGTCAGCACGCTTCGTGAAATTCTCAACCGTCTCCATTCCGAACGGCTTGTGGTTGCCGAAGGTCAGAAAGGATTTGGTGTTTCGCCGGTCTCGATCACCAACCTGAGGGAGATTGCGGCTCTTCGACAACTGCTCGAATGCCGCGCGCTCGAGCAGTCGTTCCGGTCCGGCGACATGGAATGGGAGGGACGGGTTGTCGCCGCCCATCACAGGCTCGCCCGGATGGAAGAGCGTATGGCGCAAGGAGACCGGACGCAGACCGAGGAATGGAAGCGATATGATTGGCAGTTTCATCAGGCGCTGATATCGGCCTGCGGATCGAAGATGCTGATCGACAACCATGCGGCGGTTTTCGACAAATACCTTCGCTATCAGATGATCGCTTTGAGCTACCGCGGCGAGATCGCGGCGCGCGAGCACGCCTTGCTGTTGGAATGCGCCATGGAGAGAGACGCTGCGCGCGCCTGCGAGGTGCTGACGCGCCACGTCGCGGGGGGCGTCGAACATGCACTCGCCACCGGAACCATCAGCTAGCAGAGAGACGGGATCCACGAGCATGCGCACGGCCCTTGCGACGGTTTGCCTGAGCGGCACCCTGACGGAGAAGATCGAAGCCATAGCGGCGGCGCAGTTCAAAGGAGTCGAGATCTTCGAAAACGACCTTCTGTCGTTCAACGGAACGCCGGCCCAGGCGCGGCGCATGATCGAGGATCTTGGACTCGAGACAATCACCTTCCAGCCGTTCCGCGATTTCGAGGGCATGCCGGAGCCGCAACGCTCAAAGGTGTTCGCCCGGGCCGAACGCAAGTTCGACGTCATGGAAGAGCTCGGCTGCGATTTGCTGATGGTGTGCAGCAACGTCTCTCCGGATGCCCTCGGCGGGATTGAGCGGGCGGCGGCCGATTTTCATGAACTCGGCGAACGCGCCGCAAAACGGGGATTGCGCGTGGCCTTTGAGGCTCTCTCGTGGGGGCGACACATCCATGATTATCGCGACTCCTGGGAGGTCGTGCGGCGGGCGGATCACCCCGCCGTCGGACTGGTGCTCGATTCTTTCCATGTGCTCGCCCGCGGGACGGATCTTTCGGCGATCCGCTCAATTCCGCCTGAACGTATCTTCCTCGTACAGATGGCCGACGCGCCGAAGCTCGACATGGACTATCTCTCCTGGAGCCGGCACTATCGCTGCTTTCCGGGACAGGGCGACCTGCCCATCGATGACTTCATGCTCGCGCTTCATGCGACCGGCTTCGATGGACTTCTGTCGCTGGAAATCTTCAACGATCGCTTCCGGGCGGGTTCGGCGCGCAGCGTCGCCGTCGATGGGCAACGTTCCCTGATCGTGATGCTCGACGAGCTCCGCCGACGGACGGGGGCGGCTGTTCTTGATCTCCCGAATCTTCCATCCAAGGCTCAATGCTCGGGCATTGAGTTCGTAGAATTCGCCGTGGACGAACGCAGTGCCGTCGGCCTCGAACAGACCCTGACTGGGCTCGGCTTCCGGAAGGCGGGGGTCCATCACTCGAAGGCCGTCACCCGGTGGCGGCAAGGCAACCTCAACATCGTCGTGAATGCCGACAAGGAGGGCTTCGCCCATTCCTTCAATATTACGCACGGCACTTCAGTGTGCGCCTTGGCCCTCCGTGTCAGCGACGCTCGCGGAACGGTCGAGCGCGCGGTAAGACTGCTGGACCAGCCCTTCCAGCAGCCGGTCGGGCCGGGCGAGATGGATGTTCCGGCAGTCCGCGGCCTCGGCGGGAGTCTGCTGTATTTCGTGGATCATGAGACAGGGCTCGACCGTCTCTGGGACGTCGATTTCAAACGCATTGACGATGACTTTACAGGGGCGGGGCTGACGGCGGTCGACCATGTCTCGCAATCGATGCACTACGAGGAGATGCTGACTTGGCTTCTGTTCTACATGTCGCTCCTCGATGTGCAGAAGATGCCGGTCCAGACGGTGATCGATCCGGGTGGCGTGGTTCAGAGCCAAGCCGTCGAGACACGCGACGGCGCGCTCCGGCTCGTTCTCAACGCCTCGCAGAGCCGGCACACGTTGTCGTCACGCTTCCTGACCGAGCTTTTCGGGTCCGGGGTGCAGCATGTCGCGTTCGCAACCGGCGACATCTTCGCGACAGTCGAGCAGTTGAAGGCAAACGGAGTCGACCTGCTGCCAATTCCGGAGAACTACTACGACGACCTTGAGGCGAGGACGGACCTCACCGCAGAGAATGTCGAGCGACTACGGGGGGGCAACATTATGTACGACCGTGAGGGCAGCGATGAGTACCTTCAGGCCTACACCAAGGCGATGGAGGGCGGGTTTTTCTTCGAGATCGTGGAGCGGCGCAATTATCGGGGCTACGGCGCCACAAACGCGCCAATCCGGCTCGCGTCCCAGTCACGCCTCGCGTCCGACCCCACGCCTCCGACGTTCTGACGAGCCATTGCGGCTGCCACCATGGAGAGCCGAGCCCGGCGGAAGTGGCGGCATCAGAACGCATTCCACGTCTGTTCCCACGCCTTCTCCCACGATGGCGCCTCCGCATGTGTTCTATCACCGAACGGACAGAGTTGCGTCCCGCGCCGCGCTTTCCCGGCGGCGCAAGGAGGATCGGATGGGTGCATTGCGAAAAGCTTTGAACGCAGCTGCCGAAGAAACGCTCGACCCGGACGACTGGACTGACGTCCAGGCGCTCTCGCACCAGATCGTCGACGATGCCATCGGCTATCTCCGCGACGTCCGCGATCGCAGGGTCTGGCAGGACATGCCGGCGGACGTGAGGGCTTTCTTTGCGGCCCCTCTGCCGCGGCTGCCCGCGCCGCTGGCCGAGATCTATCGCGAGGTTGCGGAGAACGTGATGGCCTATCCGATGGGCAACGTCCACCCGCGCTTCTGGTCCTGGTACATGGGATCGAGCAATTTCACCGGCGCACTGGGAGATTTCCTCGCCGCAATCCAGGGCTCCAACCTTGGCGGCGGCAACCACGCCGCCGCCCTCCTGGACCAGCAGGTGGTAAACTGGTGCAAGGAGATGATGGGCTTTCCTGCATCCGCTAGCGGCACGCTGGTCAGCGGCGGCTCAATGGCCAATATCATCGGCCTGACCGTCGCGCGGAACGTCAAGGCGGGTATCGACGTGCGCGAGCATGGTGTCGCCGCCATAGAGAAGCCCTTGTGTTTTTATGGCTCGGATCAGATTCACTCTTGCCACCGCAAGGCAATGGAGGCACTCGGGCTGGGAAACCGAGCCCTGCGACGCATCGCGACGGATGCCGAACTGCGGATCGATCTCGGCGCCCTGAGGGCGGCGATCGCGCAAGATCGCGCGGCGGGGTTTCATCCCGCCTGCGTGATAGGAACGGCTGGGACGGTCAACACCGGCGCAATCGACGATTTGCAAGCTCTTGCGCGTTTGGCGGACGAAGAGGACCTCTGGTTCCATGTGGATGGGTGCATCGGCGCTTTCATCTCCATCGCCCCCGCGAATGCCTATCGTGTCGCGGGACTTGAGCGTGCCGATTCCGTGGCGCTCGATCCGCATAAATGGCTGCACGCACCGTTCGAGGCCGGATGCGTCCTGATCCGGGATGCATCCGCGCATCGCGGTGCATTCGCGGTCACGCCCGAATATTTGGAGAATACGCTTCGCGGTGTCGCATCCGCGCCTTGGCTATACGATTATGGCCTGCAGACCACACGAGGCTTCCGGGCGCTGAAGGTCTGGATGGCGCTCAAGGAGCATGGCATCGAGAAGTTCGGCCGCTTAATCGACCAGAACATCGCGCAGGGTCACTATCTCAGCACGATGATCGAGGCCGAACCCCTTTTGGAACTGGTCGCGCCGACAAACATCAACATCGTCTGCTATCGCTATCGCGCAGACGGTATGAATGGGGACGAGCTTAAGGCCCTCAACACGGAGATCATGCTGAGGCTGCAGGAAGACGGCATCGCAGCCGTTTCGGACACGACGGTTCAAGGCAAACATTGCCTCCGAGTCGCGGTAAACAACCACCGGACCCGACGGGATGATCTGGAGCTATTGATCCGCGAAACCATCCGCCTCGGGAAGGAGATTGTGAACGCAAGCCCGGCTAAAACGGGGTGCTAACGGCAGACGCTACGAGCGCTGGGGGGCGCTCGTAGCGTCCTTATGCTCGATTGCCATATTCCAGCTTCGGATACCAATCCGTCCCCCGTCCTTCGGGCGTTGTATCGAGGATCGTCCAGAGTGGCATCAGATCGGGTGCGCCGCGCGGGTCCTGGCCCGGATCGGCGGTCTCAAATCCCATCTCGCCGCTCCAGAAGTGCCGGATCGTGCCGTCGCGACGCGTGAAGACGTTAAAAGCCGGAACGTCCGCGTCGTCCGCGTTCACATAGTCGCGGGTGTAGTCGCCGCTGACATCCGAGTAGAGCTTGAGACCGCGCCAGCCGCGTTCCTTCTTGAAGGCGACGAGACGTTCGATCGGCGAGCGGGCGATGACCGCCAACGCGACGCGCTGCTCGACGTCGGCGGCTTCACCGTCCCACGCGGAAAGGAGCGAGGTGCACATGGGGCAGGGCCGCTCGCGCTGCGGGCCGAACATGTAGCTGTAGGTCACGAGCGTCTGCTTGTCACCGAAGAGACCCGCGAAGGTCGTCGGCCCGTTCTCGCCCTCGAGGTGATAGTCTTTCGTCACCTCGCCGCCGGGCGGTAGCGAGCGGCGCTGCTCCGCCACCCGCTCGATATGACGCCTCAGCTCGATCTCCTCGGCGAGGAGGGCGTCGCGGGCGCGGCGATACGCGTCGCTCTCGTTCGGAAAGCGGACACCGTTCCGCTTTGCCAGTTCGACGGCGGACTTCAGCATGGGTGCATCAATCATGTCGGACTCCTTTAGCTCCAATTCGTGGGCTTGGGTGAGCCGTGGTCAGGCGGGGGTGGAACCGAACGCCCAAGTGACGCCGTACGGGTCCTTGACCATACCGTAGCGGTCTCCCCAGAATTGCAGCTCCATCGGCATCAGCACGGTGCAGCCGGCGGCGACTGCCCGGTCGAACCAGCGGTCCGCGTCGTCGACGTAGAGATGAAGGTTGAAGGCCTGAGGCGCGACCGCCGGGTAGCCGTGCTCGGGCATCGGGTCCATCAGCATGATCGAGCCACCGTTGACGTCGATGCGAGCGTTGCAGATGCGGCCATCGTCCATGCCGGTCCGCTCGCCGATCTCCTCAGCGCCGAGCGCGCGCTTGTAGAAATCCATCGCGGCGGCCGCGCCGTCGAGCATCAAATAGGGAACAACGCCGCCCTTCAGGGCCGGCGCGGTTTCGGGTCGCTTGATCGTGGCGGTGTCTGACATTTCTTGAATCTCCCGGTCTGGACATTGCGAGTTGACAGGAAGCGTTGATATCAACATAATTGTGGCATGTCAAAGGCGCCGCAAATTGCTTTCGAAACCACACTCTTTGTCCGCGACCACTGCCTGTGCCTTCACGCGCAGCGGGCGGCGCGCGCACTGGCGCGGCGGTTCGACGACGCCTTGCGCCCGCTGGGCCTGACCAACGGCCAGTTCTCCCTGATGATGTCGCTTAACCGGCCGGAGCCGCCCAGCATGGGATCGGTGGCATCGCTGCTCGCCATGGATCGAACCACGCTGACGGCAGCGCTGAAACCGCTGGAGCGGCGTGGGCTGGTCGCGACGGTGGCGAATCCCGCTGACAAGCGCAGCCGCCTCTTAGCGCTCACGAATGAAGGGCGGTCTTTGTTGGCGAATGCCCTTCCGGTCTGGAAGCGGACACATTCCGATGTGGATCGCCTGCTTGCGGAACACGATGCCGGCGGCCTTCGCTCCGCCTTGCGCGCCCTGGACTAGGGGTGGTCGCAGAGCGCTTCGAAGGAACATCTATCGCGCCGTCGCCGGCAGGTAACCCATTGTTCAACTTGCGCGTTGTTTCCACAAAGGGGACGAGCGCCATGGATACTCGATTTATTTTAGCTTTAGCGTTTCTGGGTGCATCGCACACGCCCGCTCCCGCTCTCGACCCTCCGGTCGTATGGCGCGACCCGGATACAGGTTGTGCTTATTTTCTTACCCCTCAGGGCGGCGTGACAGCGCGCTATCTTCGTAACGGACTACCAGATTGTCCTGATGCGAACGCCAGCTCACGCTTGGTCGACGACACTGCGCGCGGGATCTCACGAGGGTTGGAGACCTTGCAGCGCGAACTCGAACGGCTTCGCGAACGCTTTCGCGATCAACCGCCTCCGGAACGCCTTGAGAGGAAAACCTGAATCCGCGCGATCCGGGAACGCCTCCCGCGGCCCTTGGTGTCCGATCCCTGGGCGCGAGACGGCCGTGATCTACCGCAAATCCACGCGAATACCAGCCCCGATGAAATTCGACCCGGACTCCCTTGGGGCTATGACGCCGAAGATTCCTGAGCGGTGGTGAATGCGCGGAACGAAATAGACCCCGGGCAACGAGGCGTGGGAGAACTCCGCCTCAAGGGCGAGGTAATTGAGAAAGCGACTGGGCTCGACACGGAAGCTGCCCTCCAGCCTTGGCCTTTCGGAGGCGTAGGAAAGCCCTTCACCGACGGCAATGTTCACGCTCAGGCCGCCGAAGAGCGGGATCTGTCCGGTTCGGAACATGAGTGCGAGCGTCCCTTCCCAATGGGTCTGATCGCCGAAATGGCGCAGCACCTGTCCCTCGATCTCGATCCGGTTGCCCCGGAATGCGAAGTCGGTGCCTGGCAAAGGAATGGCGAATGAGGGCACGATTACCCTCGCGACGCCCGCTCCGACGAAGTTCGAATCCTCGAATGTCAGGTCGCCCGCGAACGAACGCTCCGGGACGTCGAGGAGGTCTGTATTGGCCCAGCGACTGATATAGCCGGTCGCATGCCATGTCCGCTCCGGCGCTTGCGCCGCTGCAGGTCCGCCGACAAGTGCAAACGCGACAAGGCAGAGCCGAACGAGCCTTCGAAACTGACGCATGGGGCGGCACCGGTTGATGAGGCGCGCCAAAGCTACAGCGGTCTCTCCCGAATGGGGAGTTGAAGATTGTCGCACGAAGCGAGAAGGGCATGGGCGTCGATCTGCCGGATGCCTGGCGACCAATTGTTATTGACAGCCTCGCTGGAGCGGCAGAGCCTCTTCGCCGCCTGTATGACGGAGCGTCGCTCGAACCTGCGCCGCCGGGCTCAGTGGCTGATCAGATTTGCGGATCGCGCTATGATGGTGGAGACGCACTATGCCAAGAGTGGCGATCTCCGGATCGCCTATCAGGTGATTGGAAAAGGACCGCGCGATCTGGTCTTCGTTCCAGGCTTTATCTCCAACCTCGATCATTACTGGGACGAGCCCTCCCTCGTTCGTTTCCTGTCTCGCCTAAGCTCCTTCAGCCGTCTCATCCTCTTCGACAAGCGTGGGACGGGCCTCTCGGACCGGCTCGGCACCTTGCCGACCCTCGAGGAACGAATGGACGATGTCCGCGCCGTCATGGACGCGGTGGACAGCAGGCGGGCCGCCCTGTTTGGCATCTCGGAAGGAGGCGCGATGAGCATGCTGTTCGCCGCAACCTACCCTGAACGGACGCAGGCGCTGATCCTCTACGGGGCTTACGCCGATTTCCATACCTGGGTGCTGCCGCCTGACCGGTTTGAACAATTCCTGGCAAAGATCGATGCCTCCTGGGGCAATGGTGCGAGCATCAGCGCCTTTGCTCCGAGCAAGGTCGCGGACGAGCGCTTCAAGCAATGGTGGGCGCGGTTTGAACGACTTGGCGCCAGCCCCTCCGCGGTGGTCATGCTCATGCGAATGAATAGCCAGATCGATGTCCGCCACATCCTTCCGGCGATCCGCGTCCCGACACTTGTCCTGCATCGCCAAGGCGACACGCGGGTCAGTGTTGAAGGGGGGCGCTATCTCGCGGCGAACATCCCGGGTGCCAAATACATCGAGTTGCCGGGGGCTGATCACGTCCTGTGGGCCGGCAACGTGGATCGACCGGCCGACGAGATTGAAGAGTTTCTGACCGGGACACGCGGCGAAGCCGAGCCGGACCGGGTGCTCGCGACCGTGCTGTTCACGGATCTGGTGGACTCCACCCGCCGCGCGGCCGAAATGGGAGATCGGCCCTGGAGGGCACTCCTCGATGAGCACGATATCATCGTGCGGCGTGAGATCGATCGTTTCCGGGGGCGGGAGATCAAAACCCTTGGTGATGGCTTCCTCGCAATTTTCGATGGTCCAGCGCGAGCGGTGCGATGTGCAAGCGAGATCACCACGGCGGTGCACGAGCTCGGTCTCGTGCTCCGCAGCGGCGTCCACACGGGCGAAATTGAAATCAAAGGCGAGGATATCGGAGGCATTGCGGTGCACATTGCAGCGCGCATCGCGGGCTTGGCCGGCAGTGGACAGGTGCTGGTTTCTCGGACGGTGCGCGATCTGGTGGCGGGCTCAAATCTTCGATTTGGGGAGCAAGGCACTCATACGCTTAAGGGTCTCAGTGAGGGTATGTCCCTGTATGAGCTTGCGAAATGATGAAGTTATCGCCCTGGCGTTCAGCATTCCTCTTGCTACCTTCATCGCTCCTCCTTTGATCCGTCCGGTTTGCTGGACTTCTGACGGATCACAGACAGCAGCGGTCAGTGCGTCGTCCGATCGCATCGTCTCGGCCACCTCCAAGGAGGCAGCTTGGGAACGGCGGAGTTCGTTTCTGCCAGCAAGCCCTTGAGATTCTTGGACGTGGGTTTTTCGGGTTTGTTCCCTGCCACCGGGCAGCGAAAGGCTCGCTTAGCGGAACCCTGTCAAGGATCAGGACGCGGCGTGTGGGAGGAGGAACGATTTCGCCGAACCGACGTTCAAAGTCATCATGCCGCCCGCAATAGAGAATGAAGACCTTCCAGCGGACCGTTTTCTCGGTTGTCGGTTGCCGATGACTGCAGCAATGCAAGAGGGCACCAAGGCAGCGGCGGAGTACCTCGAAAATGCGACCACCTATTCCGGGTTAGTTTTGGGTGAGCCTTTTCCCTTCTTCCGAAAGGCTGTCCCATGATGCTCGCAGCCAACGGCACGCCCTCAATCGCGCAACGTATCGAGGCTCTGGCTCCTTGGTTTCACAATATCGAACTGGACGGCATCGAGACTGCGCCCGAGCATTTTTTAGGGAATTATCCAACTTTCAAGTGGCTTGGGTTCCGTCACCTTGTCCCGAGCGATCTGCATGGACAGACGGTTCTCGATATCGGGTGCAACGCGGGCTTCTACTCACTTGAAATGAAACGCCGTGGCGCCGATCTCGTCGTCGGGATCGATTCGGATCCACGCTATTTGGCTCAAGCCCGCCTGGCAGCTGAAATCAACGGACTAGACATCGAGTTGCATCAGCTCTCGGTCTACGACATTGGCGAGCTTCGGCAACGCTTTGATCTCGTCCTCTTTATGGGCGTTCTGTATCATCTACGCCATCCTCTGCTCGCTCTCGACTTGCTCCACGAGCACGTCGTTGGGAACCAGCTTCTGTTTCAATCGATGCTGCGTGGGAGCAAGCATGTCCCAACAATCGAGCATGATTATGCGTTCGACGAGCATGCCATCTTCGAGGAGGAAGGATATCCGCGAGCGGTGTTTGTGGAGCACAGCTATGCGACTGATCCGACTAATTGGTGGATTCCCAATCGATCCGGAATGGAAGCGATGCTCCGTAGCGCGGGGTTCCTGATCGAGGCGCAGACCGACGATGAAGTCTATCTATGTCGCCGGGGCGAACGCCCGCCAGCGGTTGAGCCGCCGCCGGAAATCAGGTCCCGGTCCCATGGATGAGCCGCGGTCGCACTTCGCTTGTCACCACCAAGGTCTTTTGGGGCATGCGCCGAGACCTTGTCTTGTGCAAACCGTGGGCAACCTATCTGCGTGTCCGGCGAGAGGAGACGGTCAAGCGCTATCTCGGTTCACCGTCAAGCTTGAGAGAGGAGAGAGCATGACTCTCGCACGTTCGAGACAACCTCGATCCTCATGGCAGTGGGGGTTCGGCGCGAATTCGCAATTGTTGATCCTTCCCCGTCAATGACCAAACTGGAGGCATGCTGTGACGGAGACCATTCTGATTACCGGCGGTGCAGGGTTTATTGGCCGGTATGTTGCGCGTGCGTGTCTCGATCGCGGATATAGGGTCCGTGTTCTCGACAGTCTCATCGAACAGGTTCATGGCGACAAGACAACCGCGGACGCTCTGGACCCGGATGTTGAGGTCGTTATCGGCGACGTGCGCGATGAAACCGCGGTTCTCCGCGCTCTGAAGGGCGCCACAAAGGTGGTCCATCTCGCGGCGGAGGTCGGTGTCGGACAGAGCATGTATGCTGTCGACCGCTATGTTTCGGTCAACGACTACGGCACCGCGGTGCTGTTTCAACAATTGATCAATCATCCGGTCAAACGGGTTGTCGTTGCGTCGTCCATGAGCATCTACGGCGAGGGCCTTTACCGTGACGCCGATGGACGGATCGTGCAGGACGTCACGCGTACGTCGCGCATCTCGGCGAACGATCCTTGGGATCCCCTGGATGAACAGGGCCGGCCGCTGATTCCGGAGCCAACCCCAGAGTGGAAGCGCCCGGCTCTGGCATCGGTGTATGCACTCTCGAAATACGTTCAGGAGCGCCTGACTCTGACCCTCTCGCCACCCTACGGCATGGAGGGCGTGGCGCTTCGACTCTGGAACGTCTACGGGCCCGGACAGGCCCTCTCCAATCCTTACACGGGCGTGCTCGCGATATTTTCCTCACGACTGCATAATGGGCAGCCTCCGATGATTTTTGAGGACGGTCGGCAGCGTCGCGACTTCGTGCATGTCGAGGATGTCGCCCAAGCGTTCCTGCTCGCACTTGAGCACGAGAATGCGCCCGGACAGGTCTTCAACGTTGGAAGCGGGCAGGATCGCAGCGTGTGCGAGGTTGCCGAACTTCTCGGCCGAGCGATGAATCGATCAATGGAGCCCGACATAACCGGTAAGGCGCGAGCGGGCGACATAAGGCACTGCATTGCCGACATCACCAAGATACAGCAGGAACTGGGATATGTGCCGCGCCGGGATTTTTTCGAGGGGCTGGCCGAACTCGCCGATTGGGTTGCGCAACAGGAAGCCAGGGACTTCGTTCAGGACGCACGGAAGGAACTCGAAGCGAGAGGACTGGTGGCATGAGGCAGGATGACCAGCTGGCTGCGCCGGCAACTCTTCGCTGTCACCCGATTCTTATAACAGGTGGCGCAGGCTTCATCGGCTCGAACCTTGCGGACCGGTTTGCTCAGGAAGGGCATGAGATTCTCATATTCGATGCTCTTGCGCGTCCGGGTGTGACCAGAAATCTCGACTGGCTGAAGAAGCGGTATCCGAGCAAAGTTTCTTCGGTCATTGCTGACGTTCGGGACGAGACAGCTTTGGTCGACGCCGTTCGCGACGTTCAGGCTGTTTTTCATATGGCCGCGCAGGTGGCTGTCACGACAAGCCTTGTCGATCCTCGTGAGGACTTCGAGATCAACCTTCATGGGACGCTGAACTTGCTCGATGCGCTTCGTCGCCGCGACGATCCGGCCCCTCTCGTTTTTGCCTCGACCAACAAGGTCTACGGCGATCTTGCGGATATCGAGCTCGAAAAAAAGAACGACGCCTACATACCGTGTGATTTCGCGGTCCGCGAAACCGGCATCAGCGAGCAGCGGCCGCTTGATTTTCATACTCCCTATGGATGCTCGAAAGGTGCCGCCGACCAATATGTTCTCGACTATGCCCGCTCTTTCGGGATCGCGACCTGCGTGCTGCGCATGAGCTGCATCTACGGGCAGCGGCAGATGGGGACCGAGGATCAGGGATGGGTTGCGCATTTCCTGATCCGCGCTCTGGAGGGCAAGCCAATCACTATCTACGGCGATGGCTGTCAGGTGCGCGATGTGCTCGACGTTGCCGATGCCGTCGACGCCTACGCGCAGGCATGGAAGAACATCGATCTTGTGCGGGGCCGCGCTTTCAACCTCGGTGGCGGGCCGTCAAACGCGATCAGCCTGAAGCAGCTTCTAAAGCACATTGAAGTCGTTATCGGTCACCCGGTCGAGACGGTTTATTCCGGCTGGCGTGCGGGCGATCAGCGCTACTACGTGTCTGACACCCGGTGTGCAACGCGCGAACTGGGCTTGCGAGCGCCGACGCCGTGGCAAACGGGTGTGACTGCTCTCGCCCACTGGCTGCAGGAGGAGGCGAGGGGGCTTTCCCAATCAGAACTATCAGGAGCACCCCTTCACGCGGCGGAGGCGATGTGAGAAACCGCCCGCACGTCCTGATGACGACCGATACCGTGGGCGGTGTGTGGCAATACGCCCTCGATCTCGCGGAGGGTCTGCGCCGCCGAGAATTTTTGTTTACGCTGGCGGTGCTTGGGCCGCCGCCATCTGCCGATCAATTGGCTATGGCTCGCATGACAGGCGTCGAGCTTGTCATGACCGGACTGCCGCTCGATTGGACCGCCAAAAGCCCCGACGAGGTGGAGCGAGGTGGGAAAGTGATTGCCGCATTGGCTGCGGAAAAGCGAGCCGACATCGTTCATCTCAACAGCGCAGCCCTGGCGGCGGGCGCGCGATACGGCGCTCCAGTCGTGGCTGTCTGCCATTCCTGTGTCGCCACATGGTGGCAAGCCGTGCGTTCAGGACCGATGCCGCAGGAGTTCGTGTGGCGGACAGAGCTTGTCCGCCGGGGTTACGAAACGGCCGACCTCCTTCTCGCGCCGACCACTGCCTTCGCTCGGATGACGGTTCAGGTCTATGGCCTTTCGAAGTCACCTCTGCTGGTTCCCAATGGCCGCCGCCCTTCGCGCCACATTGCACAGCGAGACCTTGAGCCCTTCGCGTTTACGGCGGGACGACTCTGGGACGAGGGCAAAAATCTTCGCACTCTCGATCGTGCTGCTGCGCGCTTGCCGACGCGCGTGCTTGCAGCCGGCGCTGTTGAGGGACCCAATGGCGCGCGCATCGATCTCCGGCACGTCGAAGCTCTCGGCAGGTTGTCCGATGACGAAGTCGCGCAGTATCTGGCCGGCCGACCCGTCTTCGTCTCGACCGCCCGATACGAGCCTTTCGGTCTTGCCGCTCTTGAGGCAGCTCAAGCAGGGTGTGCGCTTGTTTTGTCGGATATCCCGACGTTCCGCGAGTTGTGGGGCGGTGCCGCAATGTTTGTGCCTGCCGAGGACGATGAGGCGGTGGCACACGCTATTGCGCACCTTTTTCAGGAGCCGACGGTTCGCATTCGTCTCGGGGATGCGAGTCAGGAACGAGCAAGAAGCTATGGCTCGGAGGCCACGAGCGCTCGCATCGTGGCGGCCTACCGCTCGCTTCTCGGCGCGCGCGCTGAGAGCTCCTCTTTTGAGGACGCAGCTTTATGAAGATCGTTTATTTTACTCATTCGCTGTCGTCATGCTGGAACCACGGCAATGCCCATTTTCTTCGTGGCGTCCTACGCGACCTGCTTCACCGGGGGCATCAGGTGGTAGTTTACGAGCCGGAGAATGCATGGAGCCTCGAGAACCTTCTGAGGGATCACGGCCCGTCGGGCCTTGATCCTTATCACAATTTCTACCCGGAACTCACCTCTCGCACCTTTGCGCAGGATGCGGATCTCGACACTCTCTTGGCTGATGCCGATGTGACGATCGTTCACGAATGGAATGATCCACGGCTCGTTGCGGCAGTCGGCAGAATACGTCGAGACGGCGCTCAGTTCAGGCTTCTCTTTCACGACACGCATCACCGCGCCGTGAGCGATCCTGAGGCGATCCGGCAATTCGACCTTGATGATTACGACGGCGTGCTGGCTTTTGGCGAAGCGCTTGCCGAAGTTTACCGCCGCTGGGGCTGGGGCGACCGGGTCCATGTCTGGCATGAGGCCGCCGATACTCGGCTTTTTCGGCCCCCTGTAGAGTCGACGGAACGGAGTGGGCTGGTCTGGATCGGCAACTGGGGCGATGACGAACGGAGCGCAGAACTTGAAAGGTTCCTCTTCCGCCCCGCACAGGTCGTCGGGCTTCCTCTTGAAGTCTATGGTGTTCGCTATCCCGAACATGCGATCGAAATGCTGGACCGCTATCACGTCGCATATCGCGGATGGCTCCCCAACGCCCGTGCACCGGAAATTTATGCGCAGCGACTTGCGACGGTGCATGTGCCTCGCAGCTTCTATGTAGACATGCTTCCCGGCATTCCGACGATCCGCGTTTTTGAGGCTCTGGCCTGCGGCATCCCTCTCGTGTGTGCTCCCTGGCACGATAGCGAAGGACTGTTTCAGCCAGGGACCGACTATCTCGTCGCTCGCGACGAAGCCGAGATGGAGCGGCATCTGAGGGCCATCCGCAACGATGCAGAGCTCAGACGGTCTCTCGCGGAGAATGGACTTAGCACCATACGCAACCGGCATTCGTGCGCGCACCGGGTGGATCGACTGCTTGCGATTATCGACACGTATGGCACGACAGCGCCGGCGGAGATGTCAGCATGAAAATTGCATTCTATGGATCGAGCCTGTTGTCTTCGTATTGGAATGGAGCCGCTACCTATTATCGCGGCCTGTTGAGCGATCTTGCTCGGCGCGGCTACAGCATCACCTTCTACGAGCCGGACGCTTTCGACCGTCAACAGCATCGCGACATCGAAGTGCCGGATTGGGCAGATGTCCGTGTCTATCCAGCCACCGAGGACGCCGTGCGGCGCGTTATTGCGGAGGCGGCGAAGGCCGATGTCGTGGTCAAGGCCTCCGGCGTCGGCGTGTTCGATCATGAACTCCTCGAAGGCGTCGTTGCCGCCTCGCGGCCGGACGCCGTACGCATATTTTGGGATGTGGATGCACCGGCAACCCTCGCGGAATTGCGAGAGGATTCGGATCACCCTCTTCATCGGGTCATGCCGTCGCTCGATCTCGTGCTCACTTACGGCGGTGGATCGCCGGTCATAGAAGCCTATGAGGGCTTTGGAGCCCGCCGGTGCGTGCCGATCTACAATGCCCTTGACCCGGCGACGCATCATCCCGCGCCTGCCGAGGCACGGTTTAGCGCGGATCTCTCCTTCCTGGGCAATCGCCTGCCGGATCGTGAGGCGCGCGTGGAGCAGTTCTTCCTTGAGCCCGCGCAGCGTCTGCCGGGTCGCGACTTCCTGATCGGGGGCAGCGGTTGGGAGACGAAGGCGATGTCGTCCAACGTGCGCCACATCGGTCATGTCTATACGCGCGACCACAACGCCTTCAACGCGAGTCCTCTCGCGGTCCTCAACATCGCCAGAGACTCGATGGCTGCCACGGGATTCTCTCCCGCGACCCGCGTGTTCGAGGCCGTTGGCGCCGGAGCGTGCCTCATCACCGACGCCTGGGTGGGGCTTGAACTGTTCCTGAAGGAGGGCGAGGAAGTTCTTGTCGCGCGGGACGGAAAAGATGTCGTCGACCACGTCGAGGCTCTCACACCGGACCGTGCGCAGGGCATTGGCGAGGCGGGGCGTGCGCGGATCACGCGTGATCACACGTACACCCGCCGCGGTGCTGAGGTCGACGCAATCCTGCGGGCGGAGGCGTTGAGGAAGCGGGAAAGGAGCGTGGCATGAGCGGGCTTCGCGTCGTCGTCCTTGGACTGAGCCTCTCCTCATCGTGGGGCAACGGCCATGCGACCACGTTCCGTGCTCTTCTCAAAGCTTTCGCCGCGCGCGGACACGACGTTCTCTTCCTTGAGCGCGATGTACCCTGGTATGCAGCACATCGAGACCTGATCGATCCGGACTACTGCAGCCTCGCATTCTACGCCAGCCTGAGCGACCTCGAACGCTTCCGCGAGGCTGTTGAAACGGCCCATGCGGTGATTGTCGGGTCCTATGTGCCCGATGGTGTCGCTATCGGCCAATGGGTTCAAGAGACGGCCAATGGCGTTGCGGCATTTTATGACATCGATACGCCAGTCACACTGGCGAAGCTTAAGCGGGGTGAGTGCGAGTATCTGAACCCCAAGCTGATCCAGAATTACGATGTCTATTTTTCGTTCACGGGCGGGCCCACGCTCGACGTCCTGATGGATTGTTATGGTTCTCCATCCGCGCGGGCACTTTACTGTTCTGTCGATCCGGAGGACTATCCGGTGCTCGATCGGCAAAAACGCTGGGATCTCAGTTATCTTGGCACCTATAGCCCAGACCGCCAGCCCACGTTGGAGCGCCTCATGATCGAACCAGCGCGACGCGCATCTGAACTGCGCTTCGTCGTGGCGGGGCCGCAATATCCACCGAACATCGATTGGCCGACAAATGTGGAGCGCATCGATCATGTTCCGCCAGGCGAGCACGCGATTTTCTATGCGCAGAGCCGCTTCACACTCAACGTGACGCGCGCGGACATGATCCGCGCTGGCTTCAGTCCGAGCGTCCGATTGTTTGAGGCCGCCGCATGCGGCACACCGGTAATCTCGGATAGATGGGACGGAATCGAAACCCTGCTGTCCCCCGATCGAGAGATCGTGCTGGCGCACACGTCGGATCAGGTGCTCTCCGTTCTCCGGACGTGGACCGAGGATCGATCTGCCGAGATGGGGCGTGCAGCCAGGCGGCGGATCCTGGCGGAGCACACGGCAAACCATCGTGCCTGCTCGCTCGAAGCCGCGTTGATCCATGCGATGCAGAAGGAACGTCAACCCTTGCAGACGATCGGCCTCCCGAGCCTGTGACAGGCGGCTTTGCTTCTCTATGTCGTCAGCGCCCGTAGACCCGATCGAGCACGCGCGCCACATCGATCAGATGATCAGCCGAGGGATCGAACTTCTCTCCTCCAGCCAGTCGCATTGCCCATTCGCCTGCCGCGCGGCCACCCCACGCGTCCGGTGGGCTTGAGAGGGTCTCACGAGCAGTCGCACGATAGCGTTCGGCGACGAAGTCGTAAAAGGAGCCGTTCACGTTGCGAAACGCCGCGCCGCCGTCCGTGCCGTAGAACGCAGCGGAAATCAGGGCATCGCAACCCGCCTGCAGGCGCCATGAGCAGGCAAGCTGCAGGGTGGCGGCCGTTTCCAGCTCCACAGTCGCCAAGGCATAATCCTCCACGCGGTCGGGACGCGGACCCAAGCGCTCACCGCCTGCGAACAAGTGTCCGCTAACACGAGACACGCCCGGATAGTCCAGCGCCCATAACGCCAGGTCAACCATGTGCACACCGAGGTCCATCACGCAGCCCCCGCCCGAAAGCGCGGGATCGTAAAACCATGGCTTGTCTGGTCCGTAGGCATTGTGAAAGGCCAGGTCCACGGCATAGATCCGTCCAAGTTGCCCGGAGCGGATGAGCTCGCGGATCTGGCGCATGCCTTCGGTGTACCGATAGGATAGATCGACGCCGAGGAGGCGATTTGCATTGCGAGCGGCGCTCACAACGGCTCGCACTTCGGCCTCCGTTCGCCCAAGCGGTTTCTGGCAAAACACGGCTGCTCCAGCCTCGAGCGCGCGGATGGACTGTTGCGCATGCAGCGCACTAGGGGTCGCGATGACGACACCGTCCACGCCGATGTCCAGCAGTTCGTCAAGGGTCGAGACGAGGGCAGCATCGGGCGCTGCCTGTTGCGCCTGGGCCGCCATTTCAGCTGATGGATCTGCAATAGCGGCCACATCGACGGCACCTGTTTCAACGATCGCTTGCATTCGATGTCGGCCGATCCAGCCCACACCGAGAAAACCGACGCGAGGCCGAGTGCCCGGTGCCTCACGCTGCCAGCCGGCGACAACCTCCGTCATCGGAACACCACCAGTGCTTTTAAAAATCCTTCAGGACGGTCGCGCGTAGCGTTGAGTGCGTCGTCCAATCGTTCAAGCGGGAAGAAATGCGTGTAGAGAGAGCGTGGATCGACGCGTCCGGACGCCACGGCATCGACGGCTTCACGAATGCCCTGCAGGTAAATTTTGGGATCGCGCTCATGCGCGTTGATCACGTCCAGGCCACGCCAGTTCCACAGCCACATATTGATTTGCCGGGGACCGTCCTGATGATAACCAGCAATGATCAATCGTCCGCGTTCCCGGGTGATCTCCGCCGCCAAGTCGAGCGGCCACTGCTTTCCGACTGCCTCTATGACGAGGTCGCAAAAAACGCCGCCGGTCAGCTCTTTGAGGCGCGCGATGATATCGTTGTGATCTTCCATCCGAATGGTCTCCGCCGCACCCATGGTGCGGGCGATGTCCAGCGAAAAAGAACGTCGTGAAATGGCGATCACCCGCGCCCCGGCATTCGTTGCAAGTTGTGTCAGGATGGCGCCGAGGAAGCCAATCCCGATGATCGCAACTGTTTGTCCGGCTTTGATGTTGCTGCGGCGGAAGATGTTCATTGCGCAGCCAAGCGGTTCTCCTGGGAAAGGCAGGCTCGCGAGCGAGGCGGGGAGCCGCACCACGGAACCCGCCTCGGCGACATCATATTCGGCATAACTCTTGTACGAGAGAGCGGCGACGCGGTCGCCGATCCCGAGCCCCTCGACGCCTTCGCCGACGGCATCGATTATGCCCCAGCCTTCGTGGCCCAATGAGCCGGCCTCAGTTGGGTAGCTCATCCAGTCCGGTCCGGCCCATGGGGTGAGGTTGGATGCGCAAACGCCGCATCCTTCGAGCCGCACTCGGACCTGTCCTGTTCCAGGCTTGGGGATCCGCACAGGCTCGATTTTTAACCGGCCGGGTCCGGTCAGAACTGCGGCTCTCATTGTCCGGGGCATTGCTGCCGGCTCTGTCATCCTGGTTTCATCTCGACGATCAGTGGAACGAATCCCGTGGGTTGCTCCTGGTCGATTCCGCAATTCTTCCTCCGCACATAGAGGTTGCGGAAATAGAGTAACGAACAAGCGCTTCAAGAAGCGCTGTGAGCATCCATCCTTCAGGAGCGTTGCGGACGTGCCGAGCAGGTGCCCCGATGAGAGCGCCTATTGCGCAGAGCGACGATCCTCCGCGTCGAGCTTGTCCAGCACCTCCTCGGGGACCACATCCCGTTCCAACTCGGACAAACTCGGATCGCTCGCTTCATCGATACGCAGATGCCGCGCGATGGCGATTGTGAGGGAAAGGAGGCGGGTGATCTCGTGCTCGGACAGGAGGTTCGTCTGGAGATCCAGCTCCGCTCGCCGTTCCGCGGCGGCAGCGTCCCTGTTCTGACTGATCAGCACGAACGTGGAGAGGAAAATGGCCTCAACCGAGGCCACGGTTGCGAGAATAACGAAGGTCGGATCGAACGGCGGGATGGATGGCAGCCACCCGAGATTGATCCACGTCCACCCGCCAACAAAAGCCAGGTGAATATAAATGAACGTCATGCTGCCGGCGAACTGGGTTATGGTCGCTGCGATCTTGTCCTGCAGGCTCGCAGCCTGCTTCTCCTCTTCGCGTCGCTTGCGCAAGAGCTTGATATTGCGGCTCAGGACGGTGGCGAAGCCTTCCGAACTGTCACCGCGAGGTTCGGTGTGCTTGCTACCCGCAGGGCCCACAATCCGCTCCCGAAATCAACATTTCAGGAAGTGAACGCCGCCATTTGCGAAGGGTTCACACGGCAAGGGAGCCCACAAGCCCGTGCGGGAAGCGTACCTTCGTTGCAGCGGCGCGCTGGCACGGCGAACCCGGGCGCGAGGCCACGCTTCTGTGCCATGCCGTTTAGTTGTTTCGGCGATTTGGCCGTTGGCAGGGCAGGGTCCATTGCGGCGGCGGAAGGCGTTGCGTCACCAGACGAACCCCAAAGAACCCGTCAAGCCGCTCCGGCGTCAACACCTCGTCAGCTTGGCCTATCGTGAGAAGACGGCCCTCGTACATGAGCGCGAGCTCGTCTGCCGTGTGGGCAGCAAGCTGGAGATCGTGCAAAACCGCAACGATTGTCAAACCCTCCGCAGTGAGGCGGCGAGCTTCCTGGAGCAATGCAAGCTGATGTCTCAGGTCGAGGCTGGCGGTTGGCTCATCGAGAAACAGCACCTGGCGTGCTTCCATTGTTCGTCCAGCTTTCAGTTGCGCGAGCACGCGTGCGAAATGGACCCGCTGGCGCCGAGGTGGTACGCCTCTGCTTCTCCGAGCCCCAGGGCATTCAGGCCCCGCGCCAGAAATGGCGTCGCGAGCAGCATTGGGAAGATAAGCGGGAACACGGCTGTTACCTTGGTCCATGTCGCGCCGCCAAGCGAGCCGAGCGACCAGAATGCGAGGTCGCGTAATTGACGGTCGTTGCTGAGGTAAGAGAAGAGCCCCATGACGGCGCCCGCCACCGCGCCGAAGGCAACCCCCGCGAGAAGCATCGTCGCGATGGATGTGCGTCCGCCCCGCGTTGCAACCAGATAGAGCGGCCAAGTTGTTAACAGGCCGCCGAGGAAAGCACCTACCGGCAACGCGCCAAACGGAATGGGACCGATGAGTGGAGCAAGGAGCGTGTCCCCGAGGGTGATCGTCGCCGCCGCCGCAAGCGCCGCTCCGGCCGAAACGCCCACGAGGAATGAGAGGGTTGATGATGCGGCCGTTGTCCCAAACGTCCGTATCCTGCACCACGGAGGCTTCGATCAGGCAGGGACTTGAGGCGAAGTCCGATGGTGTTCTGGAGGTCGTCGCGGCCGATCATAATGTGCCGCTGCAACGCGTAGTCGACTCTCTGCCGGCCGGCATGGCGATTGCGGCAGACGGAAGCCTGTTTGAACAGGCTTGGCGCGATATGACGGAGTGGGGTGAAATGACCTTTATCGTTCATACGCGAGACGGCGTGTTCGAGTGCAGCGGGGCAATACCGCCGGAGTCAGCGGGTCGGGGCTACTTCAACGTTCGCGGGGAAAGCCCCCTAAGCGGACATCTCAAGGCAGAGCGTTGTCGCTCGATCTATTTTGTCGATCGACCGTTTTTTGGAAAACGCTCCTGCCCGGTGCATTTCATCAACATAGACGGCGAGGCCATGTTCAAGATCTTCGTCGGCCGGAACGGCGACCGGAGCCTCAAGGGGGATCAGGTCGCACGATTCGAAGCACTGCGTGAGATGTTGTCGCAGCATGCCCATTTCGCCGAATTCTGAATGGAGCGGACCGGAACACCGGTATCGAGCGCATCAGCGGCGCTCGAGTCTTTCGCGCAAGGCCTGCATGTCCTTGTAGACCGCTTCAAGATCGCTGACGTGGAATCCCCTCGCGAGCTCGGGTGAGTGGGCCCTCAACGCGTCGTGCAGCTCTCCCGTATACCGGGCGGTTCCGTCCGGTTCGACGACGAGGCCCTTCTCCGCCTCGAAGGCGCTGTTCCAGGCGATCGCTTCTTTCCAAGGCAAGTTCGGCGGGAGATCGAGATCAAGCGCGCCGTCCCGCAACCGAACCGGGTAGCCGCCAGGAAGGCCGTTAGGACCAGGGGCGTGACCCTCCCACGGGTCATCCTGGGCCAAGGCAAGGACCAGGGGGACGCCGCTTGCACCGGAAATGTCGATGACAGGCTCCGGCGTAAGTTTTACATCCGTGAATTCGCCATAGACGTCGGGGATCTCGCGCCCATCGATCCAGACGCGCGGCGGCTTCCCCGCGCGCTCGCTCGCCTTCGCCCTGAACGGCGCGAGATTCTGGTAATGCGCCAGAAGTTTAATGCGATCACGATCGATCTGGTGAGCGCCGGCAAAAACTGCCGACAGGATGGCGACATTTCCCATGCCGCTGACGACAGCGTGCCCCGACGAAGTAATGATGCCATTGACCACATCGGGGAACGAACAGTTGATCAATGCGATCGCCCGCCCGCTTGCTGTGATCGCATGAGCAACACGGGACGAAATCAGCGCCTGTGAGACAGCCGTGGCGCTCAAGCCACCCTTGCGAACCAGATCAGACCATGCGTCGCCCGTCGTCGCGATAACAGCCGAAGTCTGGACGGACGCTGCCTGGACGATCACCTTCGGCTCGGTTTCTGCGATCATTCGCGCCGGCGCCGCAGGTTCAAGGAGATCAACTTCCAAACCGCGAAAGCGGGCAGGACAGCCAAAGATCGATGCTCGGGCATTTGCTGCCGTCACGAGCCAGTTCAAGCGTTCCCGATTGCGCCCGGCGATGACACCCTCGACGGGCTTCTTCGCGGTAGCGGCGATATCGAAGACGATACGAGCGGCGAAGCTGCCAGTTCCGGAGACCAGCACGTCACATGATTCGACCATCTCTCTTCTCCTGCCGATACAAGCTCTTATCGCTATTGCCTCAGTGAAATTAACGCGACGCCATCCGATCCCAGCAATCGTCGCTGCGTGTCGAGAGCTTGTGCTTCATGATGCGTTGGCTGACCGTGCGCTCGAATTCGTCGACCACCGCGATGTAGCGGGGGTTCTGGTAGGGCGCGAGCCTCTCGCCAAGCCACGCCGACATCTTTTCGGGATCGACGCGATGACCAGCCTTCGGCTTTACGAAGAGCTTGATGTCCTGTTCGCCGATATCCGTTGAAACGCCCACCATCGCGCAATCCTCCACATCCGGGAAATCCGCAGCCACGTGCTCGACCTCCCAGGCCGAGACGTTCTCGCCACGGCAACGCACGCTGTCGGTCATGCGACCATGGAAGTAAAGGTTTCCCTGATCGTCGAACGATCCGAGATCGCCGGTGTAAAGAGCCCCACCACGCAACGTCTTCGCGGTCGCCTCCGGGTTGTCGAAATAGCCGGGGAACAAAGCTCCTTTTCGGGAGGTGCGAACGACGATCTCACCGCGCTCGCCGATCGGTACCCGGGCGCCGGTTTCATCCAGAAGCTCGACAGTGAACCACGGCATGGGTCGACCGACAGAGCCGACGAGGCCGGTGTTGTTATAGGTGGTGATGCTCGAAGCTTCCGTCATGCCATAGCATTCGCGGATCTGGATGCCGAAACGGTCCTGGAATTGGCCCCATACATCCGGTGGGCAGCCGCCGCCCCACGCAATCTTGACGCCGTGCTTACGGTCGAGGTCCGATGGCGGCTGTTTCAGGAGAATTTGCAGAATTCCGCCGAGGTGGTGGATATGCGTGGCGCCTTCCGCAACCGTCTGTTGCCAGAAGCGGCTGGCGCTGAAGCGATCGACCATGGCAAGGCGAATGTTACGAATCATCGGCAATGGCAGGAGTTGCGCACCGCCAATATGATAAAGCGGCTCCCACACGAAAAAGACGTCCCCCGGCGTGGCGGCTGAGACGAGGCCGACAGCTTCGCTCGCTAGACGCAGCATCCTGTGCGACACGACGGCGCCTTTGGGGCGGCCTGTCGTTCCCGATGTGTACATGATCGCAAACGGAGCATCGGCAGCAGGCGTTCGCTCGGAAAACGCGGATGTTCCTCGAAGCGCATCCGCGAGCGAGTCGGATATTGCATCGGTGTCATTGACAAGAACGGGAGGCGCCGGATTCCCCAGAGCTTCCCGCGCGAGCGGTGCGAGATCGGCGTCAGCTATCACCAGACCGGGACGAGAATGTTCCAGAAGGTACCGCAGGCCTTCTCCCCGCTGCTGAGCGTTGACCGGAATCCACACGATGCCAGCCTTTGCGAGTCCAAAAATAGCCGAGAGCGCCGGAACGCTGTTACGCATCATGACGGCGACGTGATCGCCCGGCCGATAACCCTCGCGGCGAAGGAAAGCCGCGAAAGCCGACGACTCGCGATCGAGTTGCGCGAACGTGATCGGGTCGCCGTTGAACTTCGCATAGATCCCTTCGGGATCGGCCACGGCGCGAGCATGGAGCAGGTCGACAAAACCTTCATCGTCGAATGTCATCGGAGTCTCTCGAAGTATTCAAATCAAGCCGAACGGCGGAAGCGTTCGGCGAGAAGGAGGAGGGTGGTCACGAGCACGAACACGACCACGGATACGGCCGCCAGCGTCGGGTTCAGCTGAAGGATCATGTCGTCCCACATTTGCTTGGGCAGGGTGGTTTTCAGCCCACCACTGACGAAGATCGCGATCGTCAACTCGTCGAAGGAGGTGATGAATGCAAACAGGAATGCCGCAATCAATCCGCCTTTTATCATGGGGATTGTGACCGACACCAAAGTCCGGACACGACTTGCGCCGAGTGTTGCGGCGGCTTGGTCCAGTCGCATGTCGTAGTTCTTCAGCACCGCGGAGATCGCCACGAGCGTGAAGGGGACCGCCAGAACGGTATGGCCGATCACAAGTCCTGTATTGGACGCCACCAGGCCGATCTGCGCAAAAAGATAGAACATGCCGACGGCAATGACGATGCGTGGGACAATCATCGGAGCGAGAAAGAACGCGAAGATGAGACCGCTCCAACGGCTCCGGCTGTTGGCAAGCGCAAGGGCAGCAAACCCGCCGATTGCCGTCGCGACGATCGCCGTAGCGAAAGCGACGCCGAAAGACCGCAGCGTTGCCGAAGTCCATAATGGTGAAGAAAAATAGGTTCCAAACCAACGCATGGAATAGCCAGGCGGCGGGAATTCCAGGAACTCTGAACTTGTGAATCCCATCGGAAGAACCAGGAGGGTCGGCACCACAAGAAATGCGATGATCGACCAACACACGATCGGCAGGAACAGGGCCGTGATCTTCTTCCCGAACAGCAGCCTGGCCGCAGCAGCGATGCGGGAGGCGAGGGCGGCGACGATCTCCAAGACCTTCAACCCGATCAGGCGGATGCGACCGGTCGATTCGACCACCGCGCCACCTGAGATCGTGGAGATGCCGAAAATGCGATCGTAGATCCAGCAAGCAAAGAGGGCGGTCACCAGCATCATGGCAGCGAGAGCGCCCGCGAAGGGCCAGTTCAGCAACTCGGAAACCTGGGTGATGATGAGTTGTGCCAACATCGTTTCCTGCCGCCCACCGAGGAAGGCCGGAACAATGAAGAAGCCGAGGGACGAGATGAAGACGAGCAGCCCGGCCGCCGTCACGCCCGGCAACGAGAGCTTGAAATAAACCAGCCAGAACGCGTGCGCCGGGCTCGATCCGAGCGTTTGCGCCGCGGATACCAGCCGACGATCGATGCTCGTCATAACCGGGAGCATGGTCATTGCGGCGAGGGGAACCATGGCGTGAACCATACCCACCATCACGCCGAACTCGTTGTGCAGCAGCGGGAGCGGCTCGGCGACGCCGGAGCCGAGCAACAGGTTGTTGATGACGCCGCTGCGTCCGAGGATGATCATCCAGGCGAATGTCTTGACAAGGTAGCTTGTCCAGAACGGGATCATGACGAAAAGAAGCATGCGGTTGCGAAACCGCTCGGGCAGCCCGGCGATCCAATAGGCGAGGGGGTAGCCGATCAGCAGGGAAAGGAGCGCGGTGTTGCCGGCAATCTTGAAAGTGATGCCGAGCACCCGAAGGTAGACATCGGTGTTCGCGATGCGCGCGAACGAGGCGATGCTCCAACTGCCGGTTTCCGTATCTGTCACGCTAAGAAAGAGAAGGCTCGCCACCGGATAGGCGAAGAAGATCAGCAGAAATGCGAGACCGGGAACAGCCAACCAGAGCGGGTGTGCACGCAGAAACCTGCCTTTCAACACGCTTCTTCTGGGCTGCGAGGCGACGAGGGTGCTCATGGAACCAATGCCGCCACGTCTTTGTCCCAACTTGCCGAGATGGTGTCGCCCATGCGCGGCACGCTCTGGCCCGGAGGGAGGCGAAGGATGATCTCGTGACCGTCGGTCAGTTGAGCGATTACGCGCGTTTCGGACCCGGCATAGACGATCTCCTTGACGGAGCCGCAGAGGGTGTTGGGGGAATCGGCACCAATTCTGAGGTGCTCAGGCCGAACCACCAGGCCGCCGCCTTCTCCGTTTGTTGCAATGCCTTCGGGTAAATAAAACGCGCCGTGGGGTGTCACCAACTTCGTCCCGCCGCCATTGCGCTCGAAGGTGCCGCGGAGGATATTGGAGATGCCGATGAAATCGGCGGCGAACGCCGAGCGGGGACGCATATAGATATCGTGCGGCGTGCCGAGTTGCTCGATGCGGGCGTGATTCATCAGGCAGATGCGGTCAGAGAGTGCGAGCGCTTCCTCTTGATCGTGCGTCACGTAGATGATCGTTGCGCCGCTTTCGCGATGCAAACGTTTGATCTCGATCTGCATGTGGTCGCGCAACTTCTTGTCCAGCGCGCCGAGCGGTTCGTCCATCAGAATGATGGACGGCTGGTAGACGAAGCATCGGGCAAGTGCCACGCGCTGCTGCTGCCCGCCTGAAAGCTCACGCGGGAAACGCGCCGAGAGATGGCCGAGATGGACCATATCCAGCGCGTCCGAGACCCGAGTCTTGATCTCGGCCGCCGGTTGCCTGCGCATCTTCAATGGAAACGCGATGTTCTCGGACACCGTCAAATGCGGAAACAGGGCGTAGTGCTGAAAGACCAGCCCGATGTCACGCTGATAGACGGGAGTGTCCGACTGATCCTGCCCGTCGATGAAGACCTTTCCTTCTGTCGCTTCGACGAGACCGCAGACGAGTTGGAGCAGGGTCGTCTTGCCGGACCCCGAGGGTCCGAGCAGCGTCAGAAATTCGCCGCTCGGAACACTCAGTTGCGTGGGTTCGAGTGCCGCGACCTTGCCGTATCGCTTGCACAGGCCCTCGACCACGAGCTTCGGTGGCGCAAGGCCAGTTGAGGTCGAATTTTTCGCCACCGGAATTCCTCTTGTTACGACAGAAGCCAACTGTTGAAGCGCTCGGTGACGGCGGATCGATTGGCGCTCCACCAATCCTCGTTGGCGATAGCCATCTTCTTCAGGTTCTCCTGCGACGTCGGCAGGTTCGCGGCGCGAGCGGCCGGGATGGTCTTGTAGGCATCGAGATTGGTCGGGCCGTAAGCCAGGATCTCCGTGAAGATTGCCTGCCGTTCGGCGTCGCTACAGAACCTGACAAACTGTCGGGCCACATCGGCGCGCGGGCAGCCCTTTGGAATACTCCATCCTTCGAGAGAATAGAGGCCTTGGTTCCACACGATCTTGGCCGGCGTGCCGCCGTCGATTGCCGCCTGGAAACGGGCGTTCCAGCCGGAAATGATGTCGACTTCGCCACTTTGCAGAAGCTGGGTCGATTGCGCGCCACCCGTCCACCACACCGCGATATGCGGCTTGATGGCGTCGAGCTTCTTGAAGGCACGCTCGATGTCGAGTGGGTAAAGCTTGTCGAGGGGAACGCCGTCAGCGAGTAAAGCCTGTTCGAGCGAGTCGATCGGGTTTTTGCGGAGGGAGCGACGACCGGGAAACTTCTGGACGTCGAAGAAATCGGTCCAACTCGTGGGAGGATTCTTTACGCGATCGGTGCGATAGGCGAAGACCGTGGAATAAACGTCTGTTCCCATCCAGTTCGACGAGATTGCTTCCGGCATCAGCTGCGGGACGTCCGCATGGCTGAAATCGATGGGCTCTAACAAGCCTTGCTTGGTCAGAATGTCTCGTGCAGAAAGCGTCAGCGTGCAGACGTCCCATGTGTAGGACTTCGTATCGACCATTGCCTTGAACTGCGCGGTCGGTTCGGCTTCGCGAGCGACGTTGACGATCTTGTTGCCGGTGGCTTTTTCAAAAGGATCGTAGAACGCCTTGCGAAAAGCCGGCCCGAATGGCCCGCCCGGATCAGCAACGGTCAACTGCGTTGCCGCATGAGCACGACCGATCAAGGCCGGCGCTCCGATCCCTGCGACAGCCATGCCGCCGGCTGCGGTCAGCAAACCGCGACGAGTCAGCTCGAACGATTTTTTCGTCATGTCCTCTTCCTCTCTCTTCTGCAGATCGTGCCTGCTTTCCCTCGGTCGATTGGGTGGAAACGTCTTCAGCCTTTCCTTGCCGCTCGTTTAGCCAGGAATTCTTCCATCATTCGGGCCGGCTCGCCGGTGGCATAGGCTTCGCGCTGGTTGCGGATGCCGGCCGCCAGACAGTCACGAAATCCGGCCTCGGTGACTTCGCGGAAACGCTGACGGTTCAGCCGCATCGCAACGGGAGGCTTGGTTGCGAGGTCCGACGCGAGGGCGAGCGCCTCGCTCATCACGTTCTCCTTGGGAACCATGCGGTTCATGACGCCAATTCTAACACATTCGTCCGCGTCCATCATGCGGCCGGTCAGCGTCAGGTCGATGGTGCGGCCGAGGCCGATGATCTCGCGCATGATCCAGGGGCCAGTGGTGCTTGCGATCCCCGAATTGATCTCGGGCTGGCCCATGGTGACCCCCGCATGACCGATGCGGATGTCACAGAGGAGCGCGACCTGGAAGGCGGAACCTGCAGCCACGCCGTTGAGTGCGGCGACAATCGGCTTCGAAAGCGATCGGATGCGCGTGTAAAGCCGCTCCCATTCGCCGATCCACAATTCGGCGCGGTCAGGATCGAACGTCTTCGTTTCGTTGAGATCCTGTCCAGCCCCGAAGGCCCGGTCGCCGGCACCGGTGAGGATAACCGCACGGACGGCCTCGTTAGCCTCCATGGCGTCGAACGCTTCCACAAGCTGAGAGCGCATTTCGGCATTCCAGGCGTTCAGAACTTCCGGTCGGTTGAGCGTCACCACCCCGACCGCGCCGCGAATTTCGCTCAGGACCATTTGAGCCATGGTGGGTTTCCTTCCGACAGTTCTTATTGCATTCCAATAAAATCTATTGAACAATCGGTCGAGTCGATTGTCAACGAGTTTCCGCAACGTTACCGACACGGCCGACAGGGGGACCCATGCGGGCGGACACGAAAATCAAGTCGCGGGTCGCGACGAAAACATCGACACGCGCAAAGAGCGCGGACCCCTTGATGGTGATGTCGGTGGAGAAGGCGTTCAGGGTGTTGTCGGCCTTCGGGGGCCAGCAGAGGACCCTGAGTCTGTCCCAGGTCGCGGCCGCCACGAAGATGGACGTAAGCTCCGCCCAGCGCTTCACCCACACGCTGATGCGGCTCGGCTACCTGCGCAAGGACGGCGACACGAAACGGTTTGAGCTGACGCCCAGGACTCTCGATCTAGGTTATTATTTCTTGAGCGGGCAACGGCTGGTGAACGTGGCGATGCCCTACCTGATGCACCTGAGCAAGGAAACCGAGGAGACGGTCAACCTTACGCTTCTCGACGACACGCAGATCATCTTCGTGTCGCGCTTCATGAGCCGGCACATGCTGAATACTGATGTCGTCATAGGAACCCGGATGCCGGCCTATTGCACTGCACCGGGCATCGCGATCCTTTCGCGTCTGCCAGAGGACGAGGCGATGAGCATCGTCGATCGGTCCGATCTCGTCCCGCACACGGCGTTTACAACCTGGCAACGGGACGACGTGCTGGCGAAACTCCGCGCTTCAGCCAAACAGGGATATGCGACCGCCTTCGAGGAGTTTTATCTCGGCGATGCCTCGGTGGCGGCGCCGATCCTCGATGCCGGGGGAAGGCCGCAAGGAGCGGTCAACGTGGCCGTCTCCTGCTCGCGCTACTCGCGCGAGGACGTGATCCTCCGTTTCGCGCCCCTGGTGGTAGCCGCGGCCCGTGCAATTTCGGGGGCTTGACGGCGCAGCTTGACGGGTTGTCAGAAGAAATACCAATGTATGACAATTGTTATTGCAATACGATAACTTGAGCCCGTCTGAGGACTAGCAAAGGATAGGCGATGCCGAGGATGGGCGCTGCTTCCATGGACGAACGACCAGGATTGTTTGTCCGCGCGGTTGACCGGGACGGGGGCTCGATCGAGTTCACTATCGACGGCTCTCCCATGACAGCGCGTGCGGGCGATTCTCTCCTCGCGGCAATCCTGACGAACGCATCACTCCTCCGGCGGCTGGAATTCGGCGGAGAGCCCCGAGCAGGCTTCTGCCTGATGGGAGCGTGTCAGGATTGTTGGGTTTGGCTGGATGACGGCCGACATGTGCGGGCATGCACAACGGCGGCTGTCGCCGGACTTGGCGTGCGCACCACGCCTCCGGCACTGGCGGAAATCAGGAATGTCTAACGTCGTGGTGGTCGGCGGCGGCCCTGCTGGCATCCGGGCCGCCTGCATGCTCGCGGCCCACCGGCTGCGGCCGGTTTTGCTTGATGAGGCGAGGAATGTCGGCGGCCAAGGCTATCGTGCGCCTTCGCCGGGCCTGAGGCTCGATATGGACGCGCTGATGGGAGGCGAGGCTGCCAAGTACCACGCGCTGCAAGCCGCCTTCGCGTCGATCCGCGACCAAATCGAATATCGGCCAGGCACCCTCGTATGGGCCATAGAGGGAAAGACCCTTCATGTGGCGACCGATGAGGGTTCGTCGACCGTTTCGTTTGATGCTCTCATTCTTGCGACCGGAGCGATGGACCGCATCATGCCGCTGCCGGGCTGGACATTGCCCGGCGTCTTCGCTCTTGGCGGCGCGCAGGTTAGCCTGAAGGACCAGGGTTGCTTCATCGGTCGCCGCGTTGCCTTCTGCGGCTCATCGCCGTTGCTTAACCTGGCGGCGTTGCAGTATCGGAAGTTGGGAGCCGACGTCGTCGCCGTCTGCGATACGACGCCGCTCGGGGCCAAGGTGAGGGCAGCGCCACAACTCGCCGCCGCGCCGCGGACGATGATGCGGGGCATATCCTATCTCACATCGTTAATGCGCGCGGGCACCCCGATGCTGCACGGGGTGACACTGCTCAGGATCGAGGGCAAATCCCGTGTCGAAGCCATCATCGTGCGCGACTGCCGTGGGCGCGAGCGGCGTTTTGCCTGCGATGCGGTCGCATTGGGTTACGGCTTGAAACCAGAGGCCCAACTGGCGGAGCTGGCGGGTGCAGAGATGCGGTTCGACGCGACATCGAGACTGTGGCTGCCGAAGATCGACGCTGATGGACGTGCTGGGCGTTCACTCTATCTGGCAGGAGACAGCGTTGTTATCGGCGGTGCGGATGCGGCCGAAGCCAGTGGTGAACTTGCGGCCCGAGCCGTCCTGTCCGATCTCGGAATAGTGCACGCTCGCAGCGTTGCGCGCGGTTTGCGGCGGCGGGTATTTCGCTTGCGCCGGTTCCAGCGCGCTCTCGCCCGCGCCTTTGTGTGGCCTGCAAATCGCGTCAAAGATCTCAGTGACGATGTCGCGCTTTGTCGTTGCGAGAATGTGAGCGTCGGCGAGATCCGGCGGGCCATGGATCAGGCGCTTGGCCCCATCGAGGTCAACCGCGTCAAGGCCATAACGCGGTGCGGCATGGGGCGCTGCCAGGGACGCGTCTGCGGGCCCGCACTCCAGGAACTGGTTGCCAGCCATGCGGGTATTCCGATCGAGGCTGCGGGCCGTCTGCGCGTTCAAGCGCCGGTCAAGCCGATCCCGCTCTCGGTTGCAAGGACTCTGGCAGAATGACCCGGCTTATCGCCGATGTTGCAGTGCTGGGCGGCGGTCTGATCGGCTCATGGACGGCCTATTTTCTCGCACGTCGCGGCAAGCGCGTCGTATTGATCGAGAAGGGTGTTGTCGGCGCGCAATCGAGTGGCACGAATTTCGGGAATCTGAGGTTGCAGGGCCGGTTTCCCGGCCAATACCCCCTCTCCCTTCGTGCCCAGGATCTGTGGGAACGGCTTGAGGATTTGATCGGCGATTCCTGCGAGTTCGACGCCACGGGGCACCTGTATTGCGCATTCGACGAGGCGGAACGGGATAAGATAGATCATTACGCGGAAGTGTCGGAATCATACGGCATTCGTATCGAGCATCTTGATCGAGCTCAGCTGAAACGTCGTTTTCCCTGGCTCGGCAGGAAGGTCATCGCCGCCACCTATTCGGCGCGAGACGCGACAGCGAACCCGCGGCTCGTCACGCCGGCCGTCGCGCGCGTCGCGAAGTCCTTGGGCGTTACGGTGGTTGAACATTGCGCCGTTCGGGAGGTGCGAAAATCCGGCGACACATTCCATGTCGATACCGACACCGACCTTCAGGTGGAATGCGGTCACGTGGTCAATGCCGCCGGTGCGTGGGCGCTTGAATTCGCCGAACGGTTCGGGGAGACGGCGCCGCTCTTCCCCGCGGGACCGCCGCAATTCGTCACCGAACCTTTCCCCTATTTCATCACGCCATCCGTGCAGACGGTCGACGGCTCGGTCATTGCGCGGCAGATCCCGCGCGGAAACGTCATCCTCGCGGGTTACCCGCGGACGGCAGCGGACCCAATCCTCAATCGAGCGCCGGTCCCGCCGGTCAAGACACTTGCGGCGATGGAATGCCTTGCCGAAGTGGTTCCGGCCCTTCGATCATGTCATGTCATCCGCGTCTGGTCGGGCATCGAGGGATACCTTCCGGACATGCTGCCGGTGATCGGACAGAGTGAGACGACGCCCGGTCTCATTCACGCGTTCGGCTTTTGCGGCCATGGATTCCAGATCGGGCCGGGCGTCGGTCTGTGCCTGAGTGAGATCATCGTCGATGGCCACACCGAAACGCCGCTTTCCCCTTTCGCGATCGGTCGGTTCCAGCAGGAGATTGAAGTGAGCGACAAATTCAAGCGTGAATTCGATGCGGTGAGGAAGACTCCATGACGCTTCGCGTCGCCGTCATCGGCGCTGGCATCGTCGGTGCGATTTCCGCCCTCGAGGCGGTGCGCGACGGCCATCATGTCATCATCATCGATCCTGATTCTCCGGGAGGCGAACAGGCCGCCAGCTACGGCAACGCCGCGTGGATATCCGAGGGGACGGTGCTTCCGGTCTCGACGCCCGGCTTGTGGCGCAAGATCCCCGGCTATCTTCTCGATCCGGAAGGTCCATTCTCGATCCGCTGGAGCTATCTTCCGAAAGTCCTGCCTTGGCTCATCCGGTTCGTACGTGCCGGATCGACGGTCTCGAAAGTCCAGGCGACAGCTCGTGCGCGAAGGACGCTGGTCGCGACGGCCATATCACGTTACCGCGCTCTCGCCGATGAGGCCGGCCTCAGCCATCTTCTCCATCATCGCGGGCTTCTCTACGTCTACCCGTCACGCACCGACTTCGAAGCGGAGGCGCTTGAGTGGCGGTTGCGTCGTGAACTCGGCTTAACCTGGGATGAATTGGATGGCCCGGCGCTGCGTCGGTTCGAACCGGGTCTTGGTCCGGCCTACGGTTTCGGCGCGCTACTCAAAGACGGAGCCAATCTGTCGGATCCGGGCGCGTTCGTTGCTGGCATCGTGAAACACGCCGTAAGTCTCGGGGCGACACTCCTGCGGGCGCGTGCCACAGATTTTCGTGTCGAAGGCGAACGCCTTGTGGCAGTTACCACCGACGACGGAGAGGTCTCCTGTAATCGGGCGCTCATCTGTGCGGGTATTCACTCCAAGGAGCTGGCGCACAAGGCCGGCGACGCAGTGCCGATCGAGAGCGAGCGCGGCTATCACGTCGTGGTGGCTGATCCGGAATACGTGCCTCAGCATCCGGTCATGCCAAGCGACGGCAAGATGGGATTGACCATGACAGACAGTGGCTTGCGCGTCGCCGGCCAGGTCGAACTGGGTGGCATAAAAGCGGCGCCGGACTGGCGGCGCGCTGAAATTCTGCTCGATCATCTGGCGCGTGTCTTCCCCTCGATCGAGCGCGACCCGGCACGCATCAAGCGATGGATGGGGCATCGACCTTCGACGCCGGATGGGCTGCCTTGCATCGGGCCCTCGACCGCCTGCGCGGATATCCTCCATGGCTTCGGGCACGGGCACAGCGGCATTTGCATGGCGCCCGTTTCGGCGCGACTGCTGGTCGATCTGGCCGGCGGAAAAAGCCCGGCCATCGACCCGAAGCCTTTCTCTGTTCGGCGGTTCCGATGAGAGACGATCAAACTTTCCTCTACCTCAATGCGGCCGATATCGCCGCCATCGACCTTGATCCGAACGAGGCCCGCGAGGCCGTCCTGGAGGCGTTCCGCGCCCACCACGAGAAGCGGATCATAGCCAAGCCGAAACTGACCCTTGAAATCGGCCCGGGCCATTCTTTCCAGACGCTCTGTTCCGCGTGGGAAGAGTCAGGCTTCGCGGCGAACAAATGGCTCGGCATGGCCCCCGCTTCGCCGAGCTCAGAACTGCCCGGCATTCACGCGGTGATCGCTCTGAACGATTTTGCCAGTGGTCGCCTCGTCGGATTGCTCGACGGCAATGTGATCACCGCTGTCCGGACCGCAGCCATGTCTGCTGCGGCGGCGCAATACCTGGCCCTGCCGACAAGCCGCACATTGGGTCTGATTGGATGCGGCCTGCAGGCGCGCTTCCACATCGCCGCCATGAAAGCGGTGCTTCCCGGTTTGTCCGAGATCAGGGCCTACAGCCGGACCCGTCGTTCGGCCGAAGCTCTCGTCCAGGAGGCGCAAGAGAGCGGATGGAACGGAACCGTCAGTGACGACGCGGAGACGGCAATCCGCAACAGCGATGTCATTGTGACGACTGTTCCGATGAGTTCGGGCCTCGCGCCGTTTCTGGATCCGGCCTGGCTCGCACCCGGCTCCTTCCTGTCGGCGGTCGATATCGCGCGTTCATGGCAGCCGCACGATCTTCGGCGATTGGAAATCCTGGTAACTGACGATCACGCACAGCAGCACGAAAGCCCGCCGATCTCGCCGGAACTCGGTCGCATCGGCAGCTTCGATGCCGACCTTGCCGAGTTGGCGAGCCAAGCCAAACCCGGTCGCGCAGACAACGAGCAGCGCGCCATGTTCATTTTCAGAGGCGTCGGTCTCGCGGATCTTGCCGTCGCCGCGCGTGTCTTTGCCGCCGCCGAGGCCAAGTCCATCGGCCAACGGCTCATCCGTTGAAACGCGGGGCAAATCTGCCTCGCAGCCACTAGAGGCAGCATGAAGACAGACGATCAACTCTCAAGCATCGATCCGGCACCGTCTTCGTGGTGGTTCGATGACGCCCTGAGGCAGGAGGCGGGATCGCCCACAGCTTCGGCACTGGCGGGCCACCTCAATGTGGACGTGGTCATCGTCGGGGGCGGTTATACCGGGCTCTGGACTGCGCTCGCACTCAAAGAGCGCCGACCGTCTCTCAGTGTCGCGCTAATCGAAGCGTCGCTCTGTGGCGCAGGGGCGAGTGGCAAGAACGGCGGCAAGGTCCATGGTTATTGGGCCTCGCTTCCTGGCATGGAAACATCGATCGGGCCGGATGCAGCCCTCGCAGTCGCTCGGGCCGGCACGCGCGCGCAAGATGGCATTCGTACTTTCGCGACGGCGCCGGGACGCGATGTCTGGTGGCGGGAGAGCGGCAACCTGCGCGTTTCCGCCGCTCCGGCGCAGGATTCCAAAATCTCGAATCTGGTTGAGACGGCGCGCCGCCTCGGCGTAGGCGATACGGCGATTGCCCTGACGGTCGAGGAACTCGCATCCCGATGCCGCTCGCCGGCATTCCGGGCTGGGATTTACTTTCCTGAAGGTGCGAACGTGCACCCGGCGCGGCTTGCGCGCGCGCTTCGAGCGGCGGCAATTGCCGCGGGCGTCAGCATTTTCGAAAATACGCCGATGCTCAAATTGGAGCGCGCGGCGCCGAACCGGATCGTGACACCGCAGGGACAGATCATTGCCCGGGACGTCGTGCTCGCTACCAATACGGAACTCGCGGTCGATCCCGAAATCAGACCCCACGTGAGCGTATTCTCAAGCTATGCGCTCATGACCGAGCCAGCGCCAGAGCAGCTGGCCGACATCGGCTGGACTGGCGGCGAAGGAATCGCCGACCTGCGCATGTTCATCCACTATTTTCGAACAACCCGGGACGGGCGAGTTCTGATGGGGTCGGGCTCCGGCCCGATCAGCTATGGTGGGAATACGCATGATCCGGCACTGACGAACGACCGCGCCTCCGCGGCCCGCGCCGAACGGGGATTGCGGCGTCTCCTGCCGGCACTGAATCACACGCGTGTCGCCCGTGTGTGGGGCGGGGCGATCGATGTATCGGCGGACAGGTTGCCGTTCTTCCGAACCATGCCTCGGAGCCGGGTCCATTACGGCTGCGGCTATTCGGGGCATGGGGTGAATGCAACCTATATCGGCGGACAATGCCTCGCGTCCCTCGTGTTGGACGAAAGAGACGAATGGGCGATGCTTCCGCTCTGCACGCGTAAGATACCTGCTCTACCTCCGGAGCCATTCCGCACCCTTGGCGGGCGCGCCGTAAGATGGGGAATTCTCGCCTGCGAGGAAGCGGAGGAAAACGAACGGAAAGGTCCGATCCACGCGCGAGCGGTCGCGTTGCTGCCGCGTTTGCTCGGCATGCGCATCGGCACCCGCTAGAGAATGGCGAATGAAGCGGCCTGTGCTAACCGGGCGCCGCTCCCTGGGTGTTCACATAGACGGCGTAGAGCGACTGGCTCGCAGCCATGAACAGGCGGTTGCGTTTCGGCCCACCGAAGCAGATGTTCCCGCAGATTTCCGGAAGACGAATGCGCCCGATGAGCTTGCCTTCTGGATTCCAAATCGTGACTCCGCTGTAACCCACCGCGCGCCCAGCGTTGCTTGACGCCCAGACGTTACCGTCGACATCGCAGCGCAGTCCGTCGGGCCCGCATTTGACGCCGTCCACCATGCAATCGGTGAAGAGCTTCTGGTTCGACAGCTTGTTGTCGGTGCCGACATCGAAGACGTGCACGTCACCCTTGCCGCCGGCGCCTTGATCGCCTGGCCCCTTACCCGTGCTCGCGACATATAGCTTTCTGTGGTCGGGCGAGAAGCATAGCCCGTTCGGATCCGGAACCTGCTGCTCGCTCACCACGAGGTCGACGCGGCCGCTCGGATCGACGCGGTAGCAATTGGTCGGCAGTTCACGTCGCCACTCTCCAATACCGGGTGGTTGACCAAGCTTCGGGTTAAGCCGGCCATTCGCATTGCTCGGTCCGCCCGGCGCGTCCGGCGCACCTTCGTAGAGCTGGCCGCCATAGGGTGGATCGGTAAACCAATAGCTCCCGTCCGGGTGGGGAACGACATCATTCGGCGAGTTGAGTCGCTTGCCGTCATAAGAATCGGCGAGCACCGTGACTGAGCCATCGAGTTCATAGCGCACCACCCGACGCATCAGGTGTTCGCAGGAGAGTTGACGGCCCTGATAATCGAACGTGTTGCCGTTGCTGTTGTTCGATGGTGAACGCAGCACGCTCACGCGTCCATCATCCTCCAGCCACCGAAGCTGCCTGTTGTTGGGAATGTCGCTCCAGACGAGATAACGTCCTTGCGCATTCCACGCCGGACCCTCGGACCACAAAGCCCCTGTCCACAGACGTTGGATAGCGCTGTTGGGCTGCGCGTAGTTGTTGAACGCCGGATCGACGGTGAGAACATCCGGGTCCGTGAAGTAGGTCGTCGGTGCACCGCGCGGGCTGAAGTCCCGAGGTGGAGTCGTCACCGTGCTCGGCGGCGCCGCCGGGCCTGCCGGGGTTTGGGCGAGAGCCGCACCGGATCCCATTGCGACGACGCCCAACCCCATGGCTCGCAAGATCGTCCGACGTGAGGCGATCAGCGGATGCAACGCGCGTCGCGGCCCCTTTGCATCCTCTGGCAATTCCAGGGGAAGGGTCAGAAAAATCTGGTCCTGAAGTCCGGTCGGTACAGCTGTCATGGTCAGCACCCTTCGTTTGAGAGCCGTGGAGCGACGTCTAAGCCAATTTCGCGCCTCTATTGCGGCGCATTCATGAACTCTGTGTTGAGCAAGCGGGCGCGCATGATCATGGGTCTCATCGAGGAGTTGGTCTGGTGAGGGAAAGAATTGGATTCATCGGCGTCGGACTGATGGGCCATGGCATGGCCGGAAATATCGTCGACAAGGGTTGGCCGCTGACGGTGATGGCCCATCGTAACCGCGCACCGGTGGAGGATCTCAAGGCACGAGGGGCGGCCGAGGCTGCAAATCCGAAAGGCGTCGCCGAGCAATCGGATATCGTCGTCCTTTGCGTCACGGGATCGGCGGAAGTTCAATCGATTATTGAAGGGGTTGACGGACTCGCCGCAGCCGGCAAGCCACTACTGGTTATCGACTGCTCAACCGCGGATCCGTCGGTGACGATGCGACTTGCAACCGAGCTTGCGCCGAGTGGCATCACTCTGATCGACGCGCCTCTGGGGCGCACGCCAGCGGACGCTCAAGCTGGCACACTCGATGTGATGGTCGGTGGCGATCCGCTTGTTGTGGCGCGGGCCCGTTCGGTTCTGGACGCCTTTGCGGCTCGCGTCGTGCATGTCGGTCCGACCGGGACGGGGCACACGATGAAGCTCCTCAATAACTTTCTGTCGATGGGCTATGCGGCGCTCTATTCGGAGGCACTGGCGCTCGGCTCCAAGGCTGGACTTACTCCCCAGCTTTTCGACAACGTGATCCGCGGGGGCCGCATGGATTGCGGTTTCTACCAGACATTTTTCAAATGGGTGCTCGATCGGGATCCGAACGCCCACAAGTTCACGCTCCGCAACGGCTTGAAAGACATGACCTATCTGGCCTCCTTCGCCAATTCGGTTGGTCTCGCAAATCCGGTTGGCGCCGCTGTACGCAACAGCTTCGCACTCGCTGTCGGCACGGGGCATGGAGAAGACTACGTGCCGATGTTGTCGGACGTCATCTCCGAACTGAACGGCATCAAGTAATTCGCTCAGGATATGCCGAGGACGATATAGTCACGCTTGCACGAGCGAACAGAATTCCCTATAGCCGCAAAAATTTACGAAGCCGTCACGGCAATTTCATCTGAGAAGTTCATCTAAAACGACAAATTGGGAGGATGTTACTATGGCGGGACCGAGTTTTTACGAGCAGTTTCTTCTGGAATTGATCAATACAGAACGTGCCAAGGTTGGCGCGCAACCGCTTGCTTTCAACTCGAACCTACTTGTCTCGTCCGAGGATCACAGCCGGTGGATGATTGCATCGGACGTGTTTTCTCACACCGGCTCAGGAGGTTCGGCTCCGACCGACAGAATGAAGGCGGCTGGATATCAATTCGCCGGGTCGTGGAGTTCGGGTGAAAATATCGCCTGGGCCAGTACGCGCGCACCGGCCGGACTTCAGGACGAGGTGCAATTGCTGCACGCGAACCTGATGAACAGCGCAGGCCACAAGGCCAATATCCTGAACGCTGATTTCCGTGAGATCGGGATCGGTTTTGAAACGGGGATCTATCAGAGCTGGGACAGTGCCTTCGTGACGCAGAATTTTGCGCGCTCCGGATCGAGCTCGATCCTGACCGGCGTTGCCTTCGACGACAAAGATGGCGACAAGTTCTATGACCCGGGCGAGGGCTTGGGAGGTGTCACCATTCGGGCCGTCAGTTCGTCCGGCGCCGCCTACACGGCGATGGCCATAGCTTCCGGTGGCTACCAACTCGATCTTCCAACGGGCGCCTACAATGTGACGTTCTCGGGCGGCGGTGTCGAGACGACCACCCGACAGGTGACGATAGGCTCAAGAAACGTGAAGCTCGATTTGATCGACCCAAATCTGACGAGAGGGGCTGCAGCCTCGGCCGTGATTGCCGGCACGGCGAAGGCCAACAAGCTCCATGGAACGGCGATGGCCGATGTCATGAAGGGTCTCGGCGGGAACGATTCACTCTATGGCCAGAGTGGAAACGATCGTCTCGATGGCGGCACTGGAAATGACTATCTGTCAGGGAGCGTTGGAAATGACAGCTTGCTCGGCCAGAGCGGTGCCGACCGACTCAATGGCGGCTCGGGTGCAGATAGGTTGCTTGGTGGTTCGGACGCGGATCGGCTTATTGGTGGAGCAGGAGTTGATGTGTTCATCTTCAAGGGCCGCTGGGGCAATGATCGCATCGACGACTTCCAGAATGGACGCGACAAGATCGACCTGCGGGGAAATGGGCTCGGCTATGTCTCGTTGAAGATCGGCCGCGCCGATATCGACATGGATGGTATCTACGACGACGTACTGATTCAGGCGAACGGCCAGACTATCGGTGTTCTGAATAGGGCCACGACGTTGATCGATCGCGGCGATTTCTGGCTTTGAGCCTAAGTGGTGACCAGCGTCGTTCGCTTCCTTAGGAACGGGACGCACGATCTTCTCAACGGGGGACTTCTCGTGGCCGTCGCCCTTGCGCTTACGCTCTGGAGTGCGGCGTTGGATCGGCGGGCTGCTCCCACCTGCCAGTTGGCTTGAGCCTCCCATCGTCGAAGGAGAGCGGGATCCCCTCGTTCCCGTCTCACCCTCGACTACCTCCCTGCCAAGCTGACATTGGCTCCATTCTGTGGGAGAGTTCGCGTATCGGATCTTTCGACGGCAAGCCTGTCGCGACAGATCCGAGCCGCCCGGCTGGCAGCACGTCAAGAACGTTCGCAGTGCGGGACAGGGAGGCGACGCTTGCAGAAGGTTGCGCAACGGCTGCCGTTCTATGCGGGCCTCGGCCTGGTCACCGCAGCGACGCTCATGCTCCAGATCGTCGAGACCCGGATCATTTCCGTCACCTCTTGGTACCACCTCGCGTTTTTCATCATCAGCATTGCGATGTTCGGGTTAACCGCGGGAGCTGTCTGGGTCTATCTTCGTTCCGAAGCCTTCACATCCCAATTCTTGGGCTATCATCTGAGCGTCGCGTCCCTCAGCTTCGCTCTTGCGACGGTTTTTGCGCTGCTCGTGCAGCTGACCATCGTCACGAGCTTGCCCGCATCCGCCATGTCGTTCGTCGTGTGGGCGGAATTCGCCATCGCGCTGGCGCTGCCATTTTTCTTCTCCGGCATTGTTGTCAGCCTGGCGCTGACCCGAAGTCCGTATCCCGTTGGGATCGTCTACGGGGCGGATCTGCTCGGGGCCGCGTTCGGCTGCCTCGGCGCGCTGGTGCTGCTCAACCTTGTCAGCGGCCCATCAGCGGTGTTGTGGGTTGCTGCCCTGATTGCGGCGGGCGGCCTGAGCTTCGCCAGCGGCGGCGGCCAGGGCGCTCCGTCTCATCAACCGATTGCCGCAACATTGTTCCGATTTCGGACGGTCATATTCGGGGCTCTCGTCCTGCTCGCTGCTGCCAACAGCCTAACCGAGGGCATTCGTCCGACCATCGTGAAGGACAATCTCGAGCAACCGGCGACGATCGCCTACGAAAAGTGGAACTCGTTCTCCCGCATCACAATCGGCCAGAACCAGGTCACGTCGCCGGTGCTGTGGGGGCCGTCCCCTCGGTACGTTCCGCAACAGGTCGATCAGCGCTGGATGCATATTGACGGGGGCGCCGGAACGGCGGTCTACCGCTTCACGGGCGATCTCCAGGAAATGGCTTTTCTCCGCTTCGATGTGACCAACCTCGCTTATGCGATCCCCGGTCTGAAGACGGGTGCGGTGATCGGCGTCGGCGGTGGTCGGGACCTCCTGTCTGCACGCCTGTTTGGGCTTCCGGAGGTCGTGGGGATCGAGATAAACCCCATTTTCATCGATCTGCTCACCCAGCGCTACGCGGATTACACCACCATTGGCCGCCAGCCCGGCATTACGTTCCAGGTCGACGAGGCCCGAAGCTGGTTTGCCCGGGCTACCCGCTCCTTCGATATTATCCAGATGAGTCTTATTGACACCTGGGCCGCAACGGGTGCGGGCGCATTCACACTGTCGGAGAATGGGCTCTACACCGTCGAGGCCTGGCGGATTTTCCTGCAGCGCCTGACGCCCGACGGCGTTTTCACCGTGAGCCGCTGGTATGCTCCCGGGGAGGTCAACGAAACCGGCCGGATGGTGAGCCTTGCGGTTGCAACGCTCCAGGATCTCGGCATCCCCGACCCCAAACGGCACTTGTTCATGGGCTCGTCGGGCAGTGTCGCGACCCTTGTGATGTCGCGATCACCCTTGTCGGAGCAAGCCCTCGCCGAATTGCGCAGAACTGCGGCGACATATGACTTTTCCGTTCTGCTCGACCCGGCAGGGCAGGCGGCGTCGCCGCTCCTCGAGAGCATCGTTTCAGCGCCGGATCGGCATGCCCTCCGGCGGGCGACTGAAGCCTCATATCTGGATCTGAGCGCGCCGACCGACGCCCGCCCGTTCTTCTTCAATCAGTTACGGCTCGATCGCCTGCTCGACCAGAATCTCTTCGCGCTGGCATCAAGACCGGGCGTCTATGGTGGAAACCTCAGCGCCACGCTGACGCTCGCGATGCTGATCCTCATATCGGCGGTTCTCGTTGCAGCAACGATCATCATTCCGCTCCGCTCCACCGTCAGTACAGCGGCGACAACGCTGACGGTTGCCGGAACGGCCTATTTCGCGCTGATCGGGATCGGATTCATGATGGTCGAAATCGCGCTATTGCAACGCATCAGTGTCTTCCTAGGCCATCCGGTCTACGCCCTCAGCGTCGTGTTGTTCAGCCTCATCCTGTCAACGGGGGTCGGCAGCCTGGCGTCCGAGCGCTTTCCGCTCAACGACACGAAAAGGCTGGTCGCGTGGCCGGCGCTCACATGCCTTTATCTCGTTGCCTTGCCGTTGTGGCTGCCTGAGGCATTGCTCCGGCTCGAAAGCGCGGGCCTGCTGCCACGAGCCGGATTGGCGGTTCTGGTGCTTGCGCCTGCCGGATTCCTCATGGGCTTCGGTTTTCCGACTGGCATGCGGCTGGTTTCCGTGATCGACAAGAGGCCGACTCCCTGGTTTTGGGGCATCAATGGTGCTGCGGGCGTGCTGGCGGCGAGCATTGCCGTTTTGACAAGCATCGAGTTCGGCATCGATACGACGCTTCGGGTCGGGGCATTCTGCTATCTGCTGTTACCGGGACCGGCATTGCTTCTCGTCAGATACGCGGAGGCTCGGCGGGAGCGCACCGACCCGGGCGACGCGGTCGAGCCTGCTTCCTTCCAACAGGTCGAGTAAGGTGCGCTGCGGTTGCGCGGCGATCATGCCAGGAGGTCGTGATATTCCTTATGGCGGCGGATCCACGCTGAGGCATAACCACAGAGAGGTGCGATCTTGCTGCCCTCCGCGCGAGCGATCTCGGCAACACCCCGCATCAACTCGCCCGCGGCGCCCGTGCCGCGAAGAGGCACCGGAGCCTCGACGTATTTGATCGCGAGGACGGGTCCTCGTCGCTCATAGGTGGCAAAGGCAATCTGCCCATTCACATCGAGCTCGAACCGACCGCTCGCGGTATTGTCGCGGATACCGCTACTCATGCCGATCACCCATTGGAGTTTGAGGCCAAACGTATTCCGGCCGTCCGCGTTCCCCGAGGCTGTTGAGACACGGTCAGCCTAAACGGCACTTGCGGCGATCAAGAGGACGATCCCCATCGCGAGCAATCCGATGCCCGGCAGTTGGGCTTTGACATCAAAGATACTGCTCCGCCCTCGCGGTTCCAGAGTGGCGCCCGGTATCGAGGTCCGGGAGCGCCTGGCTTGGCTCAGCGGCCCGGCCCAGATCATCCGCCCGGCGATGAACACCACTCCGCAAAGGACCAGCAGCGCACCCAATCCGACGAGAAACATGCTCGATAGCATAGGACCTCCGGGATCCTTCCGCGGCGTCGGGCCCAAGCTTCCGCCGATCCCTGCTGAACGTCAAGAGCGGGCTTAGCCATATGAGCGTGAGGGCACACTGCCTCGGCTTGGAGCCGCGCCATTGTTTCTCGTCGGAAGACCACTCAGGTGCGTGTATTGCGCAGGAACTCGGCCAGGCGTTGGCTGCGCGGATTGCCGAAGATTTCGGCAGGCGGGCCGTCCTCGACGATCTGACCCTGCTCCATGAACACAACCCGATTGGAAACATCCCGTGCAAAACGCATCTCGTGGGTGACGATCAGAAGCGTGGCACCGTCGTCGGCGATGCTTTTCACCGTGTTCAGCACTTCCTGGACAAGCTCCGGGTCGAGAGCCGACGTGACCTCGTCGAGCAGGACCAGTTTGGGATCCATCGCGAGCGCACGCGCGATGGCGACGCGCTGTTGCTGCCCGCCCGAAAGTTGGCTGGGATAGTGGTCGCCGCGCTGGGCCAGACCGACCCGCCCGAGCCAGGCTTCCGCTATGGCGCGCGCTTCGTCGCGACCGAGGCGGCGCACTTTGCGCAATCCGAGCATCACGTTGCCAGCGGCCGTGAGATGAGGGAACAGATTGAAGCTTTGAAAGACCATGCCGGTCATTGATCGTTGGCGCGACAAATCGCGGTCGCGGATGCGGTATCGACGTCCTTTTGAGATGCGGTAACCGATCGTCTCGCCATCGAGAACGATGTCGCCCCCCTGAAACTCTTCAAGCAGGTTGACGCAGCGCAGAAGGGTCGTTTTGCCGGACCCGCTGGAGCCGATGATCGACACGACCTCGCGCTTGTTCAAGGCAAGATCGACACCCTTGAGAACTTCGACCGTCCCGAATTGTTTTCGAAGGCCCCGGATTTCGAGCAAAGGGTGCAAGGTTTCCGTCATGAGCGCCCTCCGGCGTAGCGTTCGACGGTCTTGCCGACTTGGTCGAGGAGAATGTTCGTGATCAGGTACAGGCATCCGGCGAAGACATAAAACTCGATGGTCATGAAAGTGCGCCCAATGACTTCTTGCGTTTTCAGAAGCAATTCTCCCACGCCGATCATGGATAGCAGGCTCGAGCCCTTGATCAACTCGACGCCGGTATTGATCCACGGAGGCAAAGCGCTTCGCAGCGCCTGCGGCAGAAGCACATAAGCGAGCATCTGTGGGAAGGTCAGGCCGATGCTGCGCGCGGCCTCCGCCTGACCTGGTGGAATTGCCTGCAGGGACCCCCGGAGCAATTCGCCGATATGAGCGCCGGCAAAGAGCGTCAGGGCCAGAATCCCCGCCTGGGTGGCGCTGAGGTTCAGGCCCGCCACGGACGGAATGTAAAAGGCGGCGAGGATCAAGACGAGCAATGGCGTTCCGCGCATCACATCGACATAGACCCTGAACGGAAAACGGACCAGCGTGGGCGCGAACACCAGTTGGATGCCGACGATGCAGCCAAGCACCGTCCCGCAAGCGATCGCCGCAGCGGCGATTTCGATCGTCAGCAGGAATCCGTCCCAAAGCGGCCAGCGGGCGGTCCAGACTTGATCGAGGAAAACTTGCATTCCTTTGCTGAACCTCTGCTCAGAATTTCGGAAATCGACGCTCGAGGCTTCGCAGGAACGAGGCGATGGCGAAACATGCGGCGACGTAGAGCCCGCTTGCAACGAGCCAAGTCTCAACGACGCGGAAGGTGTCCACGTTGATCTTGCGCGCCTCGAAGGTTAGCTCCGGAATCGCGATTGCCGCCGCAATGGAGCTGTCCTTGAACATGCTGATGAAGGTGTTGCCCAGTGACGGCAATGCGTTGCGAAGCATCACGGGCGCAGTCACCCAGATGCCGGTCTGAAACCGTGTCAGGCCGATGGCGCGTCCGGCCTCCACCACGCCTTTTGGCACCGACAGCAGACCAGCGCGAAAAACCTCCGTCAGATATGCGCCCGAATAGAGTGCCAACGCGCCGATGAAACTCTCATATTTGTCGAGCCTTATCCCGGCCTGCGGGAGTGCGAAATAGACCAGCAGCACCAGCACGAGGAGCGGCAGGTTCCGGATCATCATGACGTATGACCCGGCGATCAGGCGCCCGAGACGCGAGGGACCGACGCTGGCGAACGCCGCCAGCAGCCCCAGAAAGGTGCCGATAAGAACCGCCGCGATTGCGAGCCCAAGGCCAATGGCGAGCCCCGACAGAAGTCTGTCGAAACTCGCCCAGATCGCGCCGAAATGTAGCGAATATCCCACGGGCTTTCAGACCCTAGCGGAACTCGTATGGGAAGCCGATTTTCGGCTCAGGCGGAGTTTCGCCGAACCATAGTTCGAACGCAGCCTTGTAGAGCGGGAACGTCGTGCCCGTCATGGATTCGCGCAGAGCCACATTGACGAAATTCAGCCAATCGGGATCGCCCTGCTTGACGATGCAGGAATAGGTCTGCGGATTCCAGCTGAAACCGGAATCGACATAGCGGCCGGCGTTCTGCTTCATGTAGTAGCGAAGGGATGAGGAATCCGTCGCGGCGGCGTCCGCACGGCCCGAATTCAGCGCCTGATACATCAGGTCCACGCTTTCGAACTGATCGACCTTCGCTTCCGGAAGAGCGTCGCGGACCATCTGCTCGGCAAAAACGTTCTGCAGAACCGAGATCGTAACTTTATTGCCGGCAGCCTTCAGAGCCGCATAATCCGCGTAGCGGCCACCTTTCACCATCATCAGGCTCACGCCCTCGCGGTAATAGGGCACGGTGAAGGCCACCTGCTGGGCGCGCGCCGCCGTCACGGTCACAAACTGACATGCGATGTCGACTTTGCCCGTGACGATATTGGGGATGCGCGCGTCCGAAGCCTGGTTGACGAATTCGATTTTCGTGGGATCGCCGAAGAGGCCCTGGGCGATGATCTTGGAGACCTCGATGTCGAAGCCGACGAGTGCGCCTTTTTCATCGCGGAAATGCCACGGTGGATTGGTGCTTCCGGTGCCCACGACGAGTTTCCCCCGGCTGAGAACCTCTTGCAGCTTACCTTGAGCGGACGCTGACGGCACCTGCAGCATGGCCAACGCAAACAACCCTATTCCGGCAGCGATGCGTATCGTTGTCTTCGACATGATGGTTCCCTCGTTTTGAAGTCATATTCATCAAGCTCTGCCATCGTTTCTGGCTTTGGAGCTTTTGACAAGCGCGAAACAGAGACACGTTTCCACGACCCGGTATCGTGTTGCGGGCATGATGCGGCAGGGCAGCACGACGAAAATTGGAACGGAGTTCGATGGATGGTCGGACCACGAGCCGCCCGCGAGAACAGGGTGCCGGCCGGACCGCTTGAGAGAAACCTACCCGCATTCGCCGAATTGGCACGCGCGCCCTTGCCCTTCGATGTGTCGCATCGAGAAAGCCTCACGGAGGATGTGATGTAAACGGCCTTCTGTTTCGTGCGGCGGAACAAGCCCGAATGCGAAGCGGAGGGAACGGTGGGTCACATCTTGTCGGACTTCCCGGCGGCATCGGCCAGCTTGCTCAGCATGGCATCAAAAAACCACGGCTTGCGACCAAGATCCTCGGCTCGCTCCTTCCGTCGGATCGCATCGCGGACCACGATCGATCCAATGTAGCGAACGGGCTCCGGCGGGAAGTACCCTAGCGGTCCTTTCGCCAACGGCGAGCGCGTCCATGCATCGTCACGGTCGAGGGCGAGGGAGGCGAGAATCTGGCCTCCGAGATAGCTTTGTCCGACGCCGCTCCCGGAATATCCCAACCCGTAGACGATATCCGGGTGGCCGTTCAACCGGCCGAAGAACGGTATTCCTGTTACGGAGCGATCGGACGGGCCGTTCCAGCTCGCGGCAATGGGGACGCCCGCAAAGGATGGGAAGAATTGCCTCAGGCGGTCGGTCAGCATCGACAGGTAAGGAGAAGGGGCATCGAAGACAGGGAGGATCCTTCCGCCAAACGAAAACGTGTTGCCGCCTTTCCCAAGCATGATGCGGCCATCGCATGTCGTCCGGTAGTAGTGGACGAAGGTTCGTGAATCGAGAACCGAGACGCCGTTTGTCAGCCCGATTGCCGCGAGGAGATCAGGCCGCGGCTCCGTGATGACCATGTCGCTGGACACGATCGCGATCGTCCGCTCAAATTCGGGAAACTGCCGGGCCATCCAGGCGTTGATCGCCACGACCACCTTTCCTGCGCGCACCACGCCGCGTGAAGTTTCGACCGTTGGAGGGCTGCTTTGCACCAAGCGGCGCATCGGCGTGTTCTCATACAACCGCACGCCCATCTCCAGAGCGATACGCCGCAGCCCGCGGACGAGAAGCGCCGGTTGTACGGTCGCGGCGTTCGGCGAGTAGACGCCCGCAAGATGTTTGCTGGATCCTGCACGGCTGACAACCTCCGCGGCGGTGAGATGGTCGAACGAACAGATGCCGCGTGCCTGGAGAGCCGCGATGACCGCATCGGCCGAACCGACCTGGGCCCGGGATGTTGCCGTGTACAAGGTACCGTCGCGACGAAATTCCGCATCGATATGCTGTTCGCGGCAGAACGTGTCGATCGCCGCAATCGCATCCTCGCTTGCCTTGACGAGGCGGATTGCCTCTTCCTCGCCGAACAGACGTTGTAATGTGAAGAACTTCGTCGACCAACTGAGCACGCACCCGCCGTTCCGGCCGCTGGCACCGGCGCCGCAGATGTCCGCTTCCACGAGAACGATCGCGAGGTGCGGCTGCGCGCGTTTGAGATGGATTGCGGTCCACAAGCCGGTGAAACCGCCGCCGACGATGCAGATATCCGCCGTCGTTTCTCCCTCAAGAGGGGGAGCCGAACCCGCATCTTTCTGGAGTGCCTGGTCCAGCCAGAATGGTCTCATCAAATACGCTCCTGTTTTTCGTCCAGAACAGCTACGAACTGACATTCGCGATGCGCGGGATCTGAAAACGGTCGCATCAGGCGTTGCGCGCCGCCGCCAGCGCCTTCTCGAGAATATCCAATGCCTGGTTCATTTGCGTCTGCGATGTGACCAGCGGTGGGGTCAGCGTCAGGACATTGCCCATCGTCGTCTTGAAGGAGAGGCCGTTCTCCAGCGCGTTGTAAAGGGTTCGCTCTGCGATTGCTTTGGCGGGTCGTTTGTCATCGTTGCTGGCAAGCTCGACGCCCATGAGAAAGCCGCGACCCCGCACGTCTGCGACTTCGGTGAATCGGTCTTTCCAACTCTCCAGACGTTCGAGCGCGCATTGTCCGACACGCGCTGCGTTCTCAACCAGCCCTTCGTCCTCGATAATCTGAATGGTTTCGAGCGCAGCCCGCGTCGTGACCGGGTTTTTTTCATGCGTATAGTGCCCGAACGCCCACGCCTCGCCCACATCCAGTTCCGGCCGGCACACCGCGGCCGCAATCGGAAGAATGCCGCCGCCTAGTCCTTTTCCGAGGACCAGGATGTCGGGCGTCACACCATCGTGCTCGCAGGAGAACATGCGACCCGTCTTGCCAAGCCCGGTGGGGATTTCGTCGAAGATCAGCAGAGTTCCGGTGCGGTCGCAGGCCTCGCGAACCTTGCGCCAAAAGCCTGGCGGTGGAACGTACGGAACGGCGCGGATCGGCTCGGCGATGAACGCCGCGAAATCACCTTCGCGGGTCAACACGTAGTCGATCATGCGTGCGCAGACATCGCCCGATTCCTGAGCGTTGCGACCACCATAGGGGCAATTGAAGCTGCCAAACGGCGCCACGTGTTCGGCTCCGGGCATCAGGGGTCCGTGCGGCTTGCCGCGAAACAGAGCCTCGCCGCCGACGCTCGCGGCACCAAACCCTGCTCCGTGGAACGCATCCCAGAACGACAGCGTCTTGAAACGGCCCGTGGCGGCCCGCGCGACCTTGATCGCAACCTCGATCGCGTCCGATCCGCCGGTGGTAAAAAGAACCTTGGAGAGGTTGCCCGGCGTGATTGCCGCGAGTTTCTCGGCCAATTGGACAGCGGGTTCGCACGTAAATCGGCGCGGCGCGAAGGGCAGCGCATCCATCTGCTCGGAAATGGCACGCTTCAGGCGTGGATGGCCGTATCCGATGTGGTGAACATTATTTCCGTGGAAGTCGATATAGCGCCTGCCACCAGTATCCTCAATGTAGATGCCCTCCGCCTTCTTGATCGCCGTGAGGCACGGGGTCGATACGGATTGATGCAGGAAAGCGTTCGAGTCGCGGTCCAACAACGCGCGGGTTTCGACATTCACATTTTCGGTCGACCAGGCCGCCCGCGCCGGAGTTGAGTTCGTGTCGCTTTCGGACTCGGCTGGAGCGTGTTCCTGGAGCATCGACTTCTCTCTTGGCTGGTTACCTGTCGGCCGGTGTCGTTCGTCGACCAGTTCTGATTGGAGCCGGAATGAGGCGTTCATGCAACCATTGGATTCGCAAAAAGCCGTTGCCGTGGGGGAGAAGTTGGACCGCTTTGCGCCAAGCGTGACCGAGCCGCAGACGTCAAACAATTTCTTCCAAGGGCAGGCTTGCCCTTGCAACCTGTTCGGCAATATCGAGAAAGCTCGACACCAGAGGAACCCTTCGCCGCTCCTCAAGGCAGATGACGTATTCCTTGACGGAGAGGCTTGCATTCTCGACGTTTAAAGTATGAAGGCCCGCATGATCGCGAACTTCGCTTTCGAAGACGATGCCGATGCCGAAGCCAGCGATGACCGCCTCTTGAACAGCCTCGCGCGTTTGGACCTCCATGACCGAACCGGGTCGTATGCCGGCCTCCGAAAGATTGTTCTCGAAGACTTCTCGGGTGATTGATCCGCGCTCCCGGACGACGAGCGGCCGGCCGTTGAGTTCCTGCATGAGAACGTGCGTGCGGTAGCCCCAATCATGCGATTTCGGCACGAACAGGACAAGGCGGTCCATGCGGAGCGGCAGGCTGTGGATGCGCGGGTCGGAGACGCGCTTTGCCATGACACCGACGTCGGCCTTGTAGTCGATAATCTGCTGTAGAACATCCGCGGAATTACCGACGCGCAGTGAAAACGTGAGCCCGGGATGGTCCCGCTTGAGAGAAACCAGTAGCGGCATCACATGGTTGGCGCTGTCAGCCGCGACCCGAAGGTGGCCGTGGGTGAGCGTCCGCGCGCCGCCGAGCAGCGCCGCCGCCTCGTCTTCGGCCGCAAAAAGTCGCGTGGTGATGGAGAACAGGTTCTGGCCGATGGGCGTCAAGGTCACGCCACGTCTGCGGCGGTCGAAAAGGTTGACTGAGTGCGCCACCTCCAAGGCGCGGACCTGCGCAGAGAGCGTCGATTGACTGACGCCACCGGCAATCCCGGCGCGCGTGAAGCTGCCCTCCTGAGCGACTTGGTGAAAAGCGTGCAATAAAGTTATGTTCATGGCCACCGCCTGCCGCAGTCATATAGATGTTATCAATACTAAGTATGCATAACAAGTATTTGACCAATAGCAGGCGCGTGTCAGGTTTGGCGCACTGACCAGGAGATTTCGACATGTCCTCTCACGCGATCAACCGCGCAGAATCGGAAACCGGTGACCCCCTTTTGCTCACGCCGGGCCCATTGACGACGTCGAAATCCGTCAAGGCCGTCATGGTTCACGACTGGGGGTCTCGCGACGCAACCTTCCTGAAGATCAACGAGGAGGTGCTCGCCCGCCTGCCGGAAATCATTCACGGCGAGGAAACTTACGTCACCGTCCCGATGCAGGGCTCCGGCACCTTTGCGGTCGAGGCGATGCTGACCAGTCTTGTTCCGCCCGACGGGAAAGTTCTGGTGCTGATCAACGGTGCTTATGGCCATCGTGCCAAGCGCATTCTCGATATCGCGTGCCGTGAAACGACGGCCTACGAGACCGCCGAGGATACGCCTCCCGATCTTACGGCGATCGACGAAATCCTGAAGAACGACCCCACTATCACCCATGTGTTTGCAGTTCATTGCGAGACTACCAGCGGCATCCGCAATCCCATCGAGGCCATCGGCAAGCTTGTGGCCCGGCATGGGCGCCGGTTCCTGATCGATGCGATGAGTGCGTTTGGCGCGCTCCCGCTCGACGCGCGGGAGACGCCATTCGATGCGGTCGCGGCCTCGTCCAACAAATGCATCGAAGGGGTGCCGGGCCTCGGATTTGTCATTGTGAAGCGCGATGTCGTGAGCGGCGCCAAAGGCAACGCGACGACGCTGGTTCTGGACCTGCATGATCAGTGGCAGAATTTCGAGAAATCAGGACAGTTCCGCTTCACCCCGCCGATCCATGTGATCGTCGCCTTTCATCAGGCGCTCAAGGAATTCTGGGCGGAGGGTGGCGTGCAGGGTCGCGGTGGCCGCTATGCCGAAAATGGCAAAATCCTGATCGACGGCATGCGCGAACTTGGCTTCAGGACGTTGCTGCCCGCAGATCTTCAGGCGCCGATTATCGTGACGTTTCACATGCCCAGCGATCCGGCTTTCGTGTTCCAGAAATTCTACGACGGCCTGAGCGAGCGCGGTTTCCTGATCTATCCTGGCAAGCTCACCGTGGCCGATTCCTTCCGCATTGGCTGCATCGGCCGGCTTTATCCGAAGGACATGCGAGCGGCGCTCGAAGCGGTCCGCGACGTCCTGACCACCCTCGGCGTCGCAACGCCCCTGCGCAAAGCCGCTTGAGGAAGAGATCGATGAACGTGCAAAACATCACCCCCGCCGAGGTTACCGCGAACGGTCGCCGCTACCGCATTCCGACCATTCCCACGGTTGCAGTCTGCATCGATGGTTCCGAGCCCGGCTATATCGAGGCTGCCATCGCGGCGGGGCTGGCGCCGACGATCGACCGGATGATGAAGACAGGCTCCAATCTGCTCGCCACGAGCGTCATCCCGAGCTTCACCAATCCCAACAACATCTCGATCATCACGGGAAGGCCGCCCGCTATTCATGGCATCGCTGGCAACTATTTCTACGACACGGAAGCGCGCGAGGAGGTCATGATGAACGACGTGCGCTTCATGCGCGCGGACACCATCATGAAGGCGTTCCAGGACGCCGGCGCCAAGGTTGCGGTCGTCACCGCAAAAGACAAGCTGCGGACGTTGCTTGGAAAAGGGCTTGACCCCGCGACCGGCCGAGCGATCGCGTTTTCCTCCGAGAAGGCCGACAAGGCGACGAAGGCGGAAAATGGAATCGGCGATCTCCTGACCTTCGTGGGCATGCCATTGCCGGACGTCTATTCGGCGGACCTTTCAGAATTTGTCTTTGCTGCAGGCGTCAAGCTGATGCAGTCGTTCCGGCCGGACGTGATGTATCTCTCGACGACCGACTACATCCAGCACAAGGCGGCGCCGGGCTCCGAGATTGCCAATTTGTTCTACGCGATGATCGACCGCTACGTTGCGCAGCTCGATGCAATGGGCTGCGTCGTCGCGCTGACGGCGGATCACGGGATGAACGACAAGTACCTGCCTGACGGAGAGCCCGACGTCATCTATCTCCAGGATTGGTGCGACAAGACCGCCATGCTCAATGGGGCGCGCGTCATCCTGCCCATTACCGACCCGTATGTGGCGCATCATGGGGCACTCGGCTCATTTGCCACGATCTATCTCCCGGAAGAGGCTGAACGGTCCGCTGTCATCAAGGAACTCGCCATGCTCGAGGGCATCGAACTGGCGGTCGGCCGAGAAGATGCCTGTGCGCGTTTTGAACTTCCGCCGGACCGGGTTGGCGATATCGTGGTCGTCTCGACGCGCCACAAAGTGATCGGAACCAGCCGCGCCCGTCATGATCTTTCGGGTTTGACCGAGCCCTTGCGGTCTCATGGCGGCCTCACCGAGCAGGTTGTGCCGATGATCGTCAATCGCAAGCTGTCGCTGCCGGCCGGTCGGCAGCTGCGCAATTTCGATGTCTTCGACGTCGCGCTCAACCTTGTGAACTAGGAGAGTTCGATGAACATCGCCACGAGAGACCCGATCTACCGCGAGACGATGCGCATCGCCGGCAAGGCCGTGGCGACCGATGAAGTCGTGGAGGTGCTGAACCCCTATAACAACCAGGTTGTCGGCACGGTCCCGTCCGCGCGCCCGGAACATGTCCGGGAAGCCTTCGCGAAAGCGCGCGCGTTCAAGCCCAAGCTCACCCGTTATGAGCGGCAGCAGATTCTCATGCGCACGGCCGAGATCCTGCGCGATCGTCGGGAAGAGTTTGCGCGTCTCATCACGGCCGAAAGCGGTTTGTGCTGGAAAGACTCGCTCTACGAGGCGAGCCGCGCCTATGACGTGTGGTCGTTTGCCGGGCAGCTCTCCATTCGCGACGACGGCGAAACGTTCTCCTGCGACATCAGTCCGAATGGCAAGCAGCGCAAGATCTTCACCCAGCGCATGCCTCTGATGGGCGTCATCTCGGCGATCACGCCCTTCAACCATCCACTCAACATGGTGTCGCATAAACTCGCCCCGGCGATCGCGACCAACAATCGCCTCGTGCTGAAACCGACCGAATTGACCCCGCTGACAGCGTTGAAGCTGGCCGACGTGCTATATGAAGCAGGCTTGCCGCCCGAGATGCTGTCCGTGGTGACGGGGAATCCCGCATCCATGGGCGATTCAATGATCACCGATCCGGATGCCGACCTCATCACGTTCACCGGCTCGGTACGCGTGGGAAAGCACATTGCATCCATCGCCGGCTACAAGCGCTTTGTTCTTGAACTCGGTGGCAACGACCCGCTCATCGTGATGGAAGACGCGGACCTCGATAAGGCAGCGGAACTCGCGGTGCAGGGGGCCACCAAAAATTCAGGGCAACGTTGCACGGCGGTCAAGCGCATCCTGGTGGTGGAGAGTGTTGCGGATGAGTTCTCGGAACTCGTCCTCGCCAAGGCCAAAAAGCTGAAATGCGGCGACCCCATGGATCCGACGGTCGATGTGGGCACGGTCATTCATGAGGGCGCGGCCAAGAGTTTCGAACGGCGCGTCAACGATGCGGTGGCGGCGGGTGCGCGGCTTCTGCACGGCAATAACAGGACTGGCGCCCTTTATCCGCCGACGGTCGTCGATCACATTCCGTATGATGCCGAACTCGTGCGCGAGGAAACCTTCGGCCCCGTTATTCCCATCATTCGCGTACCCGACGACATCGATCAGGTCATCCGTATTTCCAACGCGACGGCTTTCGGCCTCTCGTCGGGAGTTTGCACCAACCGCTTCGACTATATCACGCGTTTCATCAACGAGCTCGATGTGGGCACCGTAAATATCTGGGAAGTGCCCGGGTATCGCATCGAGATGTCGCCGTTTGGCGGCATCAAGGATTCGGGAAATGGCTACAAGGAAGGCGTTTGGGAGGCGATGAAAAGCTTCACGAACGTCCGCACGTTCTCCATGCCGTGGGGTGGCTGACCCATGGCTGGATCGGGGATGGCGACCGACCTCTCCCGCCTGACGGCTTCAGGCATCCGCCTGTGCGAAGCGCTGGAAGGCCGCCGCGACGGACCGATAGATGTCCCGCTTGAAGGGGACGACCAGATCGATCACCGCGTCGAGAGGTTCCCATCGCCAGGCGTCGAATTCCGGCTCGGCCCCATTATGCGTACGCGTGACGTCGATCTCGCTGTCCTCTCCGAGAAATCGCAGGGCGTACCAGATTTGCTGCTGACCCTTGAAGGTGGAAAGCCTGTGCGGCGGGCCGGTATAGGCGGGAAAGTCGTAATGCATCCACGCATTCGTGCAGCCCATGACACGCGCAGTGGTCACGTTCGTTTCTTCCCACAATTCACGTCGCGCCGCAGCTTCCGGGTCCTCGTCCGGATCGATGCCGCCCTGCGGCATTTGCCAGGCGTGGCCGGGGCTGATGATCTCCGGACCATCATCCCCGATGCGGCGCGCGATCAGCACGCGCCCTTCCGCGTTGAAGAGGGCGATGCCCACATTGTGCCGATAGGGAAGGGCGCTCACGCTCATCGCTGTTTTCCGTCACTTCCTGCCGACAGGGTATTGCTGAGCCATCTCATCGATGAAAAGTTGCGGATGGTGTGCCGGCAAACCCGGTTCGTTCGAGCATATATGGCGAACTTGCCGCGGCTTGTCGATTTCCAGGGCGACGCAGCGTCGATAGGCCGGAGTGGTAAGGCATCATATGAGTTCCGGCGCGATCGATCCCATGGTTTTCGGTGCCGTTCTGAGCGCTGCGGCGATGCATGCGGGTTGGAACGCCACCTTGAAGATGAAGGGCGATCCGTTTTTTGCCATGACGCGGATCACTACGCTTGCGGGGATCATCGCGGTCCCGCTGCTCGTGCTGTTCGGTTTTCCACGCCTGGAATCCTGGCGTTGGCTCATGGGTTCGATCGTTCTGCATCTGGGCTACTACATCGCTCTGACCGAGGCCTACCGCTATGCGGATATGAGCCAGGTGTATCCCATCGCCCGGGGCGGCGCGCCGCTTCTGACCACGGCCGGCGCTTTGCTTCTCCTGCACGAGCCGATCACGGTGCAAGGCGCGTTCGGCATTCTGTCTCTTGCAGGCGGGGTCGTGCTGATGTCCTTTTCGGGGCGCGACAAGGCGCTCGATCTGCGCACCATCGCGCTCTCGCTGCTGACGGCTGCGATCATCTGCGGCTACACGCTGGTCGATGGGATCGGCGCGCGGGTGGCGGGCGACCCTCACGCCTATTCGGCCGCGCTCTTCGTCATCGATGGAATTCCGCTGCTGCTGTTCGCGCTTTGGCGGCAGGGCACTCGGGGAATTGCTCCGCTCTTTCACAAAGCCGGCCCCGCGGCGATCGGCGGCGCGATGTCGCTTGGATCATACTGGATTGCCATCTGGGCCATGACTGTCGCGCCGATCGCGATTGTCGCCGCTTTGCGCGAATCCAGCGTCCTGTTCGCTGCGCTCATCGCGCACATCATTTTGAAGGAGCCGATGCGCCCTCAGCGCGCGATGGCGGCAGGCTTTATCTGCCTCGGATTGGTTTTGATCCGCGTGCAATGAAAGTTGTCATGAGTCGTTCGCATAAGAGCGCTATGCGGGCGGCTCGCGGACGAAGCGAATGACATTAAAGTTCTTTTCGATGCTCAGGTTGTGAGCGCCAGATTGGCGCAATATCAGTCAGGATCGAGAGAACTACGCATATATTTCTCTTGCGTAAGCATTCGGAGCGTCGTGTAGTGTGAAAGTCAAGACAACAACAAGGGGATCGGCAAATGAAAACTTGGATTGCAGCTGGAATGAGCGTCGCGATAGGCCTTGGTTTCAGCCAGGCGGCGATTGCTCAGCAGAAGACGAAGCTTAGCGTCTATACGGCCCTGGAAAACGACCAGCTCGGACCCTTCAAGCAGGCCATCGAAGCCGCGGTCCCCGAGGCGGACATTGCGTGGGTGCGTGACTCCACGGGCGTGATCACCGCGCGGTTTCTCGCGGAAAAAGATAATCCGCGCGCCGATATGGTGATGGGTCTTGCTGCCTCCAGCCTGCTCATGTTCGAAACCGCCGGCCTCTTGCAAGAGTACAAGCCGAAAGGCGCCGAACAGTTGAAGGAAGTCTTCCGTGACCCGAAGGATCCTTACACCTGGACCGGCATGGATGCGTATCTCGGCGTTGTCTGCTTCAATACGGCCGAAGCGGCCAAGATCAAAATGGCAGCGCCGGCCTCCTGGAACGACCTCCTGAATCCTGCCCTGAGCGGCAAGGTCGTGATGCCCCATCCGGCGTCGTCAGGCACAGGCTACCTGATGGTCGCAGGCTGGCTGCAGGGCATGGGCGAGGAAGCGGGCTGGAAGTTCATGGATGGCCTGCACAACAATATCGCGGCCTATTTGCATTCCGGATCGGCCCCATGCGTGCAGGCCGCCAAGGGCGAGCGGGTCGTGGGTCTGGCTCTCGACATGCGCGGCGCATCGGAGAAGAGCAAGGGTGCGCCACTTGATGTCATCATCCCGAAGGAAGGCACCGGTTGGGAAATGGAAGCGACGGCGATCGTCAAGGGGACGAAGAACCTCGACGTTGCCAAGAAAGTCGCTGATTGGGGCGCCACGAAAGCCGCAAGCGAACTCTACTCGAAGACATACGCGATCGTTGGATATCCCGGGGTCCAAAATACACCTCCGAACTACCCCGCCAACGCCGAGAAGGGCATGATCAAGAACGACCTCAGTTGGATGGCGGCCAACCGCGACCGCATTCTTGCAGAATGGTCGAAGCGCTACGAGTCGAAGGCTGCTCCCAAGAACTGAAGTGCGGTCCAAGGACATGCTTGTGAAGGAATCCGTGTTGATGAATCACATCAGTGTTCCATTGCTGGAGGGCGCGCCGGTTTCCGGAGCGGCCGCGCCCTCCGCTTACCTGAAGATCGAGAACCTGACGAAGCGGTTCGGCGCCTTTACGGCGCTGAACCGGATCAATCTCGAAATCCCCAAGGGTGAGTTCGTCTGCTTCCTTGGCCCTTCCGGATGCGGCAAGACCACGCTCCTGCGCGCTATTGCGGGGCTCGACCTACAGAACGAGGGATCGATCCATATCAACGGCCGCGACGTCTCGCATGCGGAACCAGCGCAGCGGGATTTCGGTATCGTCTTTCAATCCTATGCGCTGTTTCCAAACCTCACCGTCGATCGCAATGTCGCCTACGGCCTCGTCAACCTGAAATGGTCGCGAGCCGATATTCGCAGCCGCGTTCAGGAGCTGCTCTCGCTTGTCGGATTGCCTGACCAGGGCGACAAATATCCGGGACAGCTTTCGGGAGGCCAGCAGCAGCGTGTGGCCCTCGCACGCGCACTTGCGACCTCGCCCGGCCTGCTGCTTCTCGACGAGCCATTGTCGGCCCTCGACGCCAAGGTCAGAATTCGATTGCGGGCCGAAATTCGTTCGCTTCAGAAACGACTGGGCGTGACCACCATCATGGTGACGCACGATCAGGAAGAGGCGCTCGCGATGGCCGATCGCATCGTGGTCATGAACAATGGCAGCATCGAACAGATCGGCGGGCCGGAAGTCATTTATTGCAAACCGGAGACGGCCTTCGTTTCCGATTTTGTGGGCCATATGACATTTCTCGACGCAACCGTGCTGGAACACGGCCGCGTCGGAGTGGGATCGCTTGTGCTCGCGGTGGCGAATTCACGCGGTTTCGCGCCGGGGACGACCGTCAAGCTCGCCATGCGGCCGGAGGAGGTCAGAACTCGCAGCATCGACAGTTCGACCACGAACGCGTTCGAGGCGCGGGTCGAGAGCCTCTCCTTCCTGGGTGCGTTCTGCCGTGCGACGCTCAATCCGGTCGATTCACCCGGAACCATGATCGCCGTCGATTTCTCCACCAACGCCATGCGCGACCTCGGCATATGCGTGGGGCAGACACGCCTTGTGGCATTCCCTCCGGAAGCGCTTCGCATTTTCCCACACGATTCACGCGAGATGCACGCATGACCATCGGGCTCTCTCTTCCTGCCGCATCCGAGCGGGCGATCAGCGAGAAACAGGTGGCGGCAGTGCTCATCGGCGCGCTCTGCCTGATCCTGATCCTGATCATCGCGCTTCCGCTCTGGGCGCTCCTGTCGAAGAGCTTCGAGGATGCGGACGGCGCTTATGTGGGGTTTGCCAACTACCTGACGTATTTCACGACGCCCACTCTCTTCGTCTCTCTCTTGAATTCTCTCATGGTGGCATTCCTGTCGACGGCGATCGTCGTTCCGCTGGCGTTTGCCTACGCGTATGCTCTCACGCGAACGCGGATGCGTGGCCGAGGCTTGTTCTATGCCGCGGCGTTGCTGCCGATTTTTGCCCCCTCGCTGCTGGCGGCGATTTCGCTCGTCTACATTTTTGGAAACCAGGGATTCCTGAGTTATCTGCTCATGGGAAACAGCGTCTACGGACCCATCGGCATCATCATGGGCGAGGTGTTATCCACGTTTCCGCATGCGCTGCTGATCCTCGTGACGGCCCTTTCGCTGGCGGATGGGCGCCTCTATGAGGCGGCGGCAGCATTGGGAACCACAAAACAGCGCGTCTTCTGGACGATCACGCTGCCGGGCGCGCGTTTCGGCGTCATCAACGCGACGTTCGTGGTTTTCACCCTTGTAATCACCGATTTCGGTGTGCCGAAGGTGATCGGCGGGCAATTCAATGTGCTCGCGACGGACGCCTATCGGCAAGTGGTGGGGCAGCAGAATTTTTCGATGGGCGCCGTCGTCGGCATGATTCTCCTCGTTCCGGCAGCCGTGGCGTTTGTAGTGGATCGCATTGCCAGGCGCCGTCAGGTGGCATTGTTGTCCGCCCGCGCGGTGCCCTATGAGCCTGCCCTCAATCGAGCGCTCGACACATTCTACATGATATTCTGCATCCTCATCGGTGGTGCCATCGTTGCCACTTACGGGGTCGCTGTGTGGGCGTCGTTTATTCAATACTGGCCGTACAACCTGTCATTTACGCTGAACAACTACGTCTTCTCCAATGTGGAGCCCAGCGGATGGGACCCCTATTTCAACTCGTTGAAAATGGCAGCGGCGGTGTCAGTGGTGGGAACCGCCCTGGTCTTCTCCGGCGCCTATCTCCTGGAAAAGACGCATGCGTTCCCGCTCGGGCGCGCCGTCGCTCAGTTCCTCGCCATGTTGCCGATGGCGGTTCCCGGCCTCGTTCTCGGACTGGGTTATGTCTTCTTCTATAACGCGTCGTGGAATCCGTTGTCGTTTCTCTACGGGACGCTGACAATTCTGGTGATCAACACACTGGCGCATTTCTACACGGTCTCGCACATTACGGCGACCACGGCGCTGAAGCAGATCGATGGCGAGTTCGAGGCGGTCTCGGCTTCCTTGAGAGTCCCCTTCTGGCGCACCTTCAGCCGCGTGACAGTGCCGATTTGCGCCCCGACAATCCTCGACATCGCCGTCTACATGTTCGTGAACGCGCTGACCACGGTGTCGGCAGTCATCTTCCTTTATGGGTCCAACAGCAAGCTCGCGTCGATTGCCATCGTGCATATGGACGAAGCGGGAGCGGGCGCCGCCGCAGCCGCAATGGCGACGGCCATCATGGCAACGGCCATCATGGTGCGGATGCTTCATATTCTGGCGACGCGCTTTATCTTTGACCGTTTCCAGAGCTGGCGCCGTCGATGAAGCGGGCACGAAGCGTAGTCCCGGCTTCGCGCGTCACTTGCCGCAATAACAAGCGTTGAACGACGAGAGATCGAGATTTCCAAACGCGCAGACATAAGCCGGCAGCGCGCGAGCGTCGATCTCTCCGTGACTTACCGGATAAAGCCGACGAAAAATGTTGCGCGTCTGGTCGCCTGCCATCCCTGATTGACCCATGGTCTCGGCGATCTTGTTCACGGCGGTCGCCGAATATGCGCCTTGGCCGTAAGCTTCGGTAAAGACGTACTCGCGCCGCCACTCGCCTGGGATCGTGGTTGAGGCCAGTTCCAGATTGGCGAGGTACCAAGTCGAGAAGTCCTTCGGCTGGCCGGTCTGCCGGTCGTATTCGAATACATGAAAACCGGGGTTGTTGCCGAAGACCGGGCTGACCGACGGTGCAATCTTCTCGACGCCGACGGCATTGTTGTCCGCCATCACGAGCCGATAACCGTCCTGATGCGTGTGGCCGGCAAAACTCGCCTGGATGGTGGCGGCGTATTCGCGCATCAGCATCACGAAACGGGACGCGAAGGGCTCCTTGAGAAACGGCGCTGCCCGCGCCGGGCAGCTCACGGCGGCTGCGGCGTGTTGCGTCGTGTAGGAGTCGATGCCGACAGGAATGTGGTGGACGAGCCAGACCTGCCGCCCAGCCGCGCGAGCCTCCGTCAGTTGCCGCTCGACCCAACTCATCATCGCCTCCGCGGCAGCGATCCCGCCGGTGCCGCAGGCATCGCGATAATTGCTCGACCACAGCACGTCATTGACAACAAGGATCGTTGTGCCGGCGAACGTTGGATGACGCGCCGCGTAGTATCCGCCGGCCCGGTAGGTCTCGTCGAATTCCGGCGTCAGGAGATCCGGTCCCGCGAGATCACGCACGGTCTCGCGCGAGGAGGAGAGGAAGGCACCGCCCGGCTCGATTTGGTAATCGCCGCATTCCGAATCGTTGTTGCCTAGCGCAACGAGGATCGCCCGCCCCGGCAGCGCAGCGCGCAGGGCGTCCGCGACATAGATCTCGGTCTTGATTGCGAGCGACCGCATGACGTCAGATGTCAGCGAGGTGCCGAGCGCCTGGGCGGCGACCTCCTCGAAGCGATGCACCAGGAGATCGCCCGGTACCATGACGAGATCGGCGTTTGCCGCCTGTTCGGAAAGCGCCGCGAGGGCAGAGGAAAGGAGCGGCTGGTTCGTATCCTCGCCGCGGCGGGCGAAGGCTTGCTTCGTCACGGAGGCGAAGATGGCGGGCCACTCTTTCGGCGCGGCGTTGGAAAGCCGAGGCGCAAGTTCGGGCACGGCGAACGGGTTGAAATGGATATCGGAGATCACGGCGAATGTGCGGGCCGGCTCAGCGGCGCGCGCCGAGATGGGACCGACAAGCCCAATCAACACAAAAAGTAGAAGCCCTTGCGCGTGAAAAAAGTTGCGAGCCATGAAATTCACCCCCGCGCAAACCTTACCGATATTGCGAAGGCAAGCCACCTCTCTCACTCAGGATTCTGATTCGACTCCCCGGCAAGATCGAGATGAGATCCCGGTCGTTGCGGCGAGATGCCTTCGCCCGCGGGTGATGAAGCCAGCCTGTCGGGCGCCAACTCCTCGGGAGCGAAGTCATCTACCTCGATTGCGGCTGCGACCGCTTTCTCCGTTTCTTCGAGGCGATAGGCGTCATCGTGCGAGATAAGGCCGCTTTCGCGCGCCTTGCGCCAATCGCGTTCGCCGGATTGTTTCAGCTTGTCGCGGATCACTTCGGTCTGCGTCACCCATGTGAAAGCACGCTCCAGCCGGGCAAGTCCCTCGTCGCCGCCGCCATGATAGAGCCCTGCCGTCAGACGATTGCGGGCAGCGGAAGGTTCGGTGACGATGTTGGCGCATTGGGTCATCAAGACGTCGGACGGGCCGAGCGCGCGGGCACCCAACGGTTGGATGAGGAACTTCAGCAACCAGGCGACAGGGCGGTTGGGGAGGTTGGCGAAAATCTCGGCGAAACTTTTTTCGATGGTTTGAAAGCCGCTCTCCATGCAATAGCGCAGGAGAGGCAGGTCTTCCTGTTGGCGCTGCTCGTCCTCCCAGCGCTTGAGCGCAGCCGAGAGCAGGTAAAGCTCGGACAGAATGTCGCCGAAGCGGGCCGAGATCAGTTCCTTGCGCTTCAACGCGCCACCCATGGTGAGAAATGCAAAATCGGCGGCGAGCGCAAAGCCTGCCGAATATCGGCTGAGTTGCCTGTAGAACCCGGTTGCCGCGCCGGCGCGCGGTGCCGGCGCGAACAGCCCGCCGGTCCAGTTGCGGCCCCATGCGCGAAAAAGCGTCTTGATCGCATGGCCCACATGCGGCCAGAAATGGTGGTCGAATTCGACGAGGCCAGCCTCGTCATCCTGGATGCCGAGCGCGCGAATTTCCTTCAACAGATAGGGGTGGCTGCGGATGGAGCCCTGGCCGAAAATGATGAGGCCGCGCGTGAGAATATTGGCACCCTCGACCGTGATGCCGACGGGAATCGCGCGGTAGAGATTGCCGATGTAGTTGTGCGGGCCGTCGATGACCGCCTTGCCCGCGTGAACATCCATGGCATCGTTGAGCGCGATGCGCATGCGCTCGGTCCCCTGCAATTTCATGATGCCGGAGATCACCGCGGGATGGTGGCCCTGATCGAGACCGGCGCAGGTCAGTCGCCGCGCACCATCGAGCAGGTAAGCGATGCCGGCGATGCGCGCGAGTTTTTCCTGCACACCCTCGAATTTTCCAATCGGCACGTGAAACTGTTCGCGAATGCGGGCATAAGCGCCCGTCACGTGAGCGGCGAAGGATGCGCCCGCGGCGGATAACGACGGCAGCGAGATTCCACGGCCGGCCGCAAGGGCGCTCATCAGCATGCGCCAACCCTGGCCGACACGCTCGCGGCCGCCGATCACATCGTCGAGCGGAATGAAAACGTCGCGACCGCGATTCGGTCCGTTCTGGAACATCTGGAGGCAGGGGATGTGCCGTCGGCCGATCTCGACGCCGGGCGCATCGGTTCGCACCAGCGCCACGGTGATGCCGATGTCCTCTTCGCCGCCGAGCAGGCGTTCGGGGTCGTAGAGCTTGAACGCAAGTCCGAGAACGCTGGCGATGGGCCCGAGCGTGATATAGCGCTTGTGCCAGTTGAGGCGGATGCCGAGCACCTCTTGCCCCTCATGCGTGCCACGGCAGACGATGCCGGTATCGGACATGGCGGCGGCATCCGACCCGGCCTCGGGGCTGGTCAGCCCGAAGCAGGGGATCTCGCGACCGTCGGCAAGGCGCGGCAACCAGTAATCGCGCTGGGCATCGGTGCCGAACTGCATGAGGAGTTCACCCGGTCCGAGCGAGTTCGGCACCATGGTGACGACAGCGGCCGCCACGGAGCGCGTGGAAATTTTCCGCACCACTTCCGAATGGGCATAAGCCGAGAAACCGAGGCCGCCGAAGGCCTTGGGAATGATCATTCCGAAAAACCGATTGGCCTTGAGAAACGCCCACGCTTCAGGCGAAAGATCACGGTCGGTCCAGGTGGTGCGCCAATCATCGAGCATGGCACAGAGGGTCTCGACCGGGCCTGCGAGGAACGCTTCTTCCTCGGGTGACAGGCGCGCCGGCGGCGTGGCGAGCAATTTGCTCCAATCGGGATTGCCGGTGAACAGTTCCGCGTCCCACCACACGTCGCCGGCTTCGATCGCTTCGCTCTCGGTCGCCGACATGCTGGGCATCGCGTTTTTGGCGAAGCGGAAGGCTGGCCGGGTGAGGCGGTTGAAGCGGAAACTCTCACTGTCTGTCATCGCGCGTCGAACTCACTTCCATCTTGCGAGCCGCCATCGAGATGGCGCGCAGAATGGCGTCCGTTCGACGGAGTCCCCGTATGGCCCAGCTTGCTCCTTAACGTCGTCTCCCGCAAACCGTTCCTGTGGGGGAGGCGCTTCCGGAGCAGATCAAAACGGAATGTCGTCGTCGATCTGGCTGTAGCGCGAGCCACTGCCGCCGGCACCCACCAACGCGGGAGCGGAGCGCCGTTGCATCGGCGAGACGTTGCCAAAATCGCCTTCCCGGGCCTGTCCGTCGGCGCCCTGCTGATCGCCCTGGTCGACACCGGCCCCGCCCCGGCTGTCGAGGATCGTCAGTTCTCCCCGGAAACGCTGGAGGACGATTTCGGTGGTGTATTTCTCCTGCCCCGATTGATCCTGCCATTTCCGGGTCTGGAGTTGTCCCTCGAGATAAACCTTCGAGCCTTTCTTGAGATAGTTCTCAGCCACCTTGGCGAGGTTCTCGTTGAAGATCACGACGGAATGCCACTCGGTCTTTTCCTTGCGCTCGCCGGAATTTTTATCTTTCCAGCTCTCGGAGGTGGCAATCCGTAAGCTGACCACAGGCTCCCCCGAGCCAAGCCGCCGGACTTCAGGATCGCGTCCGAGATTGCCGACCAGAATCACCTTGTTCACGCTGCCAGCCATCGAAAAACTCCTCGTCCTTGGCATATGTTGGCTACTAATGTTCTAGTTTTGTTCTAATCGGATAGCAATCTCTTATCGAGATAAAAAAAGACCGCGCCCCTCGTTGTGAAGGTTCGAGACCCCACATCTGGGGCGAGCCGGGGCCGGGACTTTTGGCGTTCGGCGGCGTTCTGCTATATTGGCCGCGCTTCACTTTGAGATCCTGATGAGCACACACACCGAATCCCACCACCGCACAACGAGCGAGGCTTGGCTTGTCCGCCTGCTGATCGGCGGCGCGGTTGCGTGTCTGATCGGCGCTGGCGGAATACTTTGGTGGCGTCAGGGTGGCGCGGTGTTCAACGACATGGTTCTGGCAGCCCTCGCCTGGTGCTTCTGAGGCGGGAATCGCCGCGTCGTGCGGGCGAGGCCATGGCGCGTCTTGTTCCACCGGAACGGCGTCCACATCAATTCCCAAAGGCCTCGCCACGCAGCAATGCTGATGAGCAGGTAATAGAACGGCAGCAGAAGCGTCCAGGGCAGCAATTGCCATAGGCCGCGCCGCGAAAGCGCGACAATCGCCGGCACATAAATCGCGGCGATGCCCAGCACGAAAAGCGTCGCGCTGAAAGCGCGCCAGATCAGGCTCCAACCGGCGCCCGTCTCGTCCCACCAGAGAAGCAGCGCAAAGGCGCTGAAGAACGGATAGCCGAGCGCACTCAGCACGGGGCCCAACGTCACGGTGATTGCCCCATAGGCGCGCCATACCCCCAGGTGCCGGACCGTCTGAAGTGGATGCCGCGAATGGCCGATGCAGGTTTGGATGAAGCCTTTCATCCAGCGTGTTCGTTGTCTCATCCAGGCCGCGAGGGTGCTGGGCGCTTCCTCCAGCGTCGAAGACGGAAGATCCGCGACCCGATAGCCGAGGCGCGCCAGCCTGATCCCGAGATCGGCGTCCTCGGTCACGTTCCACGCATCCCAACCACGGATGGCCTTCAGCGTGTGGGTGCGGAAATGATTCGATGTTCCGCCGAGAAGAATGGGGCTGCCGATCAACGCGAGACCCGGGTTGAAGACGTCGAACAACGCGGCGTATTCGACCGTGAACATCCGTGTCAGCCATGTATCGCGGGTGTTGTCGATGGTGAGGCGCGCTTGAAGGCAGCCCACATCCGGCGGCAGCTCCGCAAAGGACGCCGCGGCCAATCGAAGCTGATAGGGATCCGGGTCGTCCTCCGCATCATAAACCACCGTGAGATCGCCGCGCGCGAGCGGGAGCGCCACATTGAGCGCCCGCGGTTTCGTGCGCGGATAGCCCGGTGGGGCGACGACGACGGCCATATGTCCCGGCAGGCGGATGGCAGCCAGTGCCGCCCGCGTCTCCCGGTCGTCGGCTTCGACCACGATCATGATGTCGAGCTTCTCGCGCGGATAATCGAGGTTGCACAGGGCGGCGATCAGCTTGTGAACGACCGCGCCTTCCCGGTAGAGCGCCGCAATCACCGTATACGAAGGAAGCTCCGAATCTTTCGCGCGACGCGGCCTTGCGGCGGGTTCGGGCGGATTGGCGAGAAGGCAGGCGGCCAATCGAGTCACCACCATCCCGAGAAAAAGAGGGCTCGCCGCGATCGCAAGGCCGATGATGGGCGTGTAGCGGCCAAAACTCGTGCTCAACACCAGCGCCAGGAGAACCAGACAGAGCCAAGCCAACTGGCGCCAGAGCCAACCGTCCCGGCTCGACAGGTCCACTCGCCATTCCGGCAAGGCATGGGACGCCTGATGGCTGATGGAGCCGGCCTTGGTCTCGAGAACCGCGCGCCGGAGCGCCGACGGCGTCGTCACCACCGCGCCTCCGCCCTGAAGATGGCGGTGCTGCAGGAGCCTGACCAGCATTGCGCCCTGCGGCGCGAGGAGAAACCCGCCGGCCGATATTGCGAGGGGAGCCAATCCCGCTTGGATGCTTTCCGGAAAGCGGGCCCTCTGCGACACCCGTCCACGATCCGTGAAGGGCAGGGCAAGTTCCAGCGCGAGCGCCCGGTAACAGGCGGTCTCGTCGATAATGTCCGCCGCGAGGATGAAGCGGTCCGCTGTGACGCCGGCATGGGCAGCGCCGATCGCGATCTGGCGGAGTTCGTCGAGGGTAAAACCCCGACCCAACAGAAAACCAAGTTCTACAGGCAGGTGGAGGGGGCGTAGAGTTGACTGGCCGGGGCTCTCGGCTAGACCATGCTTCATGGTCGGCTCGGGCCGCCAATGCGGGGTTCGTTCAGGAACGGATCTTCGGCAGGTGACAAAAGGTTTCGGTGGTCCAGACGAAATGAATGTTATCCTATTACATAGTCGGATCTGGAGCAACCGCCTTTTCCTAAGCGTTCTCGTGTCGGCTGCGCTCGGCGCCGCCTTAGCTTTTCCCGCGCGAGCACAGGTCGCCATTCCCAATTTTTGGGATCCGCGTGTTCAAATCGAGCGGCCCGACCTCGTCGGCCTCCGAACGATCCGATTCCTGATCGACGACGACTTTCCGCCGCTTCATTTCTCCGGCCCCGATGGCAACCCGACTGGCTTTTCGGTCGAACTCGCCCGGGCGGCCTGCGAGCGGCTTGCGATCACCTGCACGGTGCAGGTGCGGCGCTTCGACCTGCTTCTGGATGCCCTCGCGGATCGTCAGGGCGACGTGGTCGCGGCGGCCATTCCAACGACCGCGTCCCTGCGGGAGCGCTTTGCCGTGACAGGCCCGTACTTCAAGATCCCGGCCCGTTTCGCCGTGCGGCGCGACCGGAAGCAGCCTCCTCCGCAGGCGGATTCCATGCCGGGTAAGAGCGTTGGCGTGGTCGCGGGGACCGCCCAGGAGGCGTTTGCCAAGACATTCGCCCCGAAGGCCACCTTCAAGGCCTTTCCCGCTCTGACGGATGCTCAGAACGCTCTCAAGGCGGGAGAGATCGACTACGTCTTTGCCGACGGCCTCGGTCTATCGCTTTGGCTCAACGGTGAGGAATCGGAGGGATGTTGCGACTTCGCAGGTGGCCCCTATCTCGAGAGCCGCTTCTTCGGAGAGGGAACGGGCTTCATCGTCCGCAAGGACGACGAGACTTTACGGCGGGCGTTCGATTACGCGCTCCAGCAGCTCTGGAAAGAGGGCAAATATGCGGAGCTTTATCTGCGCTTCTTCCCGGTCAGTCCCTTTTAAGCCGCATTGACCGGGGACGACCCGCTCTCTAGATCACTGTGCTTCACCCCTGGAGCATGATACCGGCCGAAAACCGCTTCACACTTTTCGGCATCATGCTCTAGTGTGCCGCGTTTCCAACAGTTCCGGTCCGATGCCCCAGTCAACTCGTTTCGATCCAGCCCTTGTCGACGCCGCCCAGACGGCCAATGTCTGGCCTTTCGAGGAGGCGCGCAAGCTTGTCGAGCGGCTCAAACGGACCGGCAAGAAAGAAGCGTTGTTCGAGACCGGTTACGGACCGTCGGGCCTGCCGCATATCGGCACGTTCGGGGAGGTGTCGCGGACCAGCATGGTGCGCCACGCCTTCCGCGTGCTGACCGGCGACACGATCCCGACGCGCCTGATCGCTTTCTCGGACGACATGGACGGCTTGCGCAAGGTGCCCGACAACCTCCCCAACAAGGAGCTTTTGGCAGCCTCGCTCGGGAAGCCCCTGACGCAGGTCCCCGACCCATTCGGCAAGTTCGAGAGCTTTGCCCACCACAATAATGCGCGCCTGCGGGAATTCCTCGATGCGTTCGGCTTCGATTACGAGTTCCTGTCGGCCACGGAATGCTACAAGGCGGGCCGCTTTGACAAGACGCTTCTGACGGTGCTTGAGCGTTATGACGCAGTGATGGAGATCATGCTGCCGTCGCTGCGCGCGGAGCGCCAGCAATCCTATTCGCCGTTCCTGCCCGTCCATCCGAAAACCGGGCTCGTGATGCAGGTGCCGATCGAGGAGCGCAAAGCCGAGGCCGGAACGATCGTATGGCGGGATCCGGATACCGGTGAGCGTTTCGAGACGCCGGTCACGGGGGGGCACGCCAAGCTGCAATGGAAGCCCGACTGGGCCATGCGATGGGTGGCACTCGGGGTCGATTACGAAATGGCCGGCAAGGATCTCATCGACAGCGTGAAGCTGTCCGGCCAGATCGCCAAGGCGCTCGGTGGATTGCCGCCCGAAGGATTCAATTACGAGCTGTTTCTCGACGAAAAGGGACAGAAGATTTCCAAGTCGAAGGGCAACGGCCTGACGATCGACGAATGGCTGTCCTATGGCACGCCGGACAGTCTCAGCTTGTTCATGTACAACAAGCCACGTGAGGCCAAGCGCCTGTTCTTCGATGTCATTCCGCGGCAGGTCGACGATTATCTGACCTTTCTCGAAAGGTATCAGACGCAGGATGCGAAAGCGCGTCTCATGAACCCCGTCTGGCACCTTCATGCGGGCGAGCCGCCGGCGCCGGAGCTCCTGGCGGCAAGTGGCGGCAACCAGCCCGGAACGACGATTTCGTTCTCGATGCTGCTGAACCTCGTGGCGGTGGCGAATTCCGAGGAGCCGTCAGTGCTCTGGGGCTTCATTCGCCGGTATGCGCCGGGCGTCTCGCCCGAAACGCATCCCCGCCTCGATCTGCTGGTGCGGGGCGCGGGCCGATATTTTCAGGATTTCGTCAAGCCTCAGAAAACATATCGGCTGCCCGACGAGGTGGAAGCTGCCGCCTTGCAGAAGTTGGCGGATGTGCTGGCGTCTTTTGAAACTGGCGAGCGCCCGATGACCGCCGAGGCGATTCAGGAGGAGATCTACAATGTCGGCCGCTCCGTGCCACGCTATCAGGACCTGAAGGCGAAGGGCGCGACGCCCGAGCGTCCCGGCGTCTCAATCGAATGGTTCAACGCGATCTATCAGGTGTTGCTCGGCGAGCCGCGCGGACCGCGCTTCGGCTCGTTCGTGGCGCTTTACGGCGTCAAGGAAACGCGCGCGCTGATCCGCAAGGCGTTGGCCGGCCAACTCGTCAGCGAGCACGAGGCGTTTCTCAAGGAGCGGGACACCGGTCGCGCCGCTTGAGCGCAACGCGCTCTGCCGCCGCGCCTATTGCCGTGCCCACATGATCCGCGCGACCCAGGCGACTTCCTCGGTGGGGATGGTGCGGTCCTCATGCTCGGGGTTGAGCGAGACGAGTTCCAGGCTCTTGGCCGACCGGCGACGGAGTTCCTTGGCGAGGACCTCTCCGGTTGTCGTCCGAACGACCACCCGGTCTCCCTTGCGGATGCTTGCGGTCGGCGAGAGGATCAGCACGTCGCCGTCCCGGTAGAGCGGCGCCATGGAATCGCCTGTCACCTCGAGCGCGAAAACCTTCTCCTGGCCGAAATCCGGAAAATCGATCTCGTCCCAGCCAGGGACGTTGCTCGGAAGGCCTTCGTCGGTGAAGAACTTGCCGGAGCCAGCCTGTGTCATGCCGATCAGGGGCACCATCGACCGGCGCAGGGAACCACCGGGCTCCACCAGTCGCAGGAAATCCTCCAGCGTCGCCCCGGTTGCGCGCAGGATCTTGGCAATCGACTCCGTCGAGGGCCACCGGTCGCGACCTTCCGGGCTGGTCCGTTTCGATTTATTGAAACTTGTCGCATCCAGCCCGGCCTTGCGGGCCAAGCCGGAGGCAGTCATCCCGTGGCGAGCAGCCAGGGCGTCGACGGCGGCCCAAACGCGGTCATGAGACAGCATGGTTGTAAACCTTAGTTGGGCAGTTCCAGCTCACTGAACCCGAACCTAATGGTAGGAATTAAGGTTGTTCTGTGTCAGGCGCAATATGAAAAAAGTATCGCCATTTTTGGCTAATCTTGCGGTTGCTCCTTTTGCCTCCGCTCGCTACTCCGAATAGCATGAGGATCATTTACAAAATCTGTATACGAAGCCTGTGGCGCGAGGCGGAAGCGAGCGGCCGGTTCGATGGCGCTCCGATCGACGTACAAGATGGTTACCTCCACTTTTCCACTGTTTCGCAGGTCCACGAAACCGCCGCGCGGCACTTTGCCGGCCAAAATGACCTGCTGTTGATTGCAATCGACGCCGAACAACTCGGCGAGGATCTCCGTTACGAGCCCTCGCGGGGAGGCGACCTGTTTCCGCATCTCTACGCGCCCCTGCCGCTTTCGGCTGTCCTGTGGACGAGACCGCTCGATCTCGGGGCTGACGGCCGCCACATCTTTCCGGATCTCGACACATGATCGTTTCCCTGTTTCCTCTGGCCAAACGGGTCCTGCATGCGCTCGACGCGGAGACGGCTCACCACCTAACGATCAGGAGCCTGTCCCTGATGCCGCTCGTCCCGCCTCAAAAGGACGACCCGCGGCTCGGGCTCGATGTCTTCGGGCGGCATTTCCCGAACCCGGTCGGCCTTGCGGCCGGGTTCGACAAGCAATGCGAAATTCCCGACCAGCTCCTCGGGCTCGGCTTCGGCTTCGTGGAGCTCGGAGGCGTCGTGCCGAAACCGCAGGCGGGCAATCCTCGTCCGCGGGTTTTCCGGCTACCTCAGGATGAGGCCATCATCAATCGGTTCGGTCTCAACAGCGAAGGCCTTGCGGCGGCAAAGGCGCGTCTGTCACGGCGCGTCGGAAAGCCCGGCATCGTGGGTGTGAACATCGGAGCCAACAAGGAATCCGAGGATCGCATTGCGGATTATGTGGCGTGCATCCGCGAATTGTGCGGCCTCGTCGATTTCCTGACCATCAACGTCTCGTCGCCCAACACGCCGGGCCTGCGCGACTTGCAGGGTGAAGCCTTCCTGGATGACCTTTTGGCACGCTGCATCGCGGCCCGCGATCAGGCCGATCAGGGTCGCTCAAAGACCACCATCCTGCTGAAGATAGCCCCCGACATGTCCCTCGACGCGCTCGACGCAGTTGTGGCGACGGCCCTGAAACGCGGTGTCGATGGCCTCACGGTTTCCAACACGACGATCGAGCGGCCACCGAGCCTGAGGGACAAGGCGCTGGCGCAAGAAACCGGGGGCCTGTCGGGCAAGCCGCTCTTCGGGCCCTCCACAAGGATGCTCGCCGAAACCTTTTTGCGCGTGGAGCGAAAGATCCCCCTAATCGGTGTTGGCGGCGTTGATTCCGCCGAGGCCGCTTGGGTCAAGATCAGGGCAGGCGCGAGCCTGATCCAGTTCTATTCGGCCATGGTCTTCAAAGGACCGGGTCTCGTTGGGGAAATCAAACGCGGATTGGTGCGAACGCTTGAAAGCGAGAATATTTCGCTTGCTGCCGCCACAGGTCGGGACGCCGCGGACATTGCCAAGGGAAGGCTCTAAGCCAGCCGGGAGAAGGTTGCTTTCGTCAGACGGGAGCAAAAGAAGGCTTGTCCGCTTCCGCGCGCCGCAAGGAACACCAGAAACGCCATCCACAATCCCACATTGCCCGCATCGCGCATGAGGAACAGCACACCGATGAAGAGCGCGAACGCCGCCACCATGAGGTTGCGCATCGCAACCGTCCACGTTGCGCCGGTATAGATCCCGTCAAACGCAAAGGCTGCAGCGCCCATGAGCGGCGTCAGGGCCGCGTAGACGAGAAATTCGCGCGCATAGGCGCGAACGTCGGGGTTGGTCGAGACGAAGTCGATGAACGCGCCGCCGCCTAAGAAAAACAACGCAAAGACGGCGAGGCCGAAGCCGAGACTCCAGAACAGGCTCAATCCGACGGCGCGACGAAAATTCCGCTCGTCCCGGGCTCCGATGCACTGGCCGCAAAGAGTTTCGGCCGCTGTGGCAAACCCGTCGAGAAAATACCCGCCGATGAGAAACATGTTGTAGAGCACGGCATTCGCCGCCAGCGTCACGTCGCCTGAGCGCGCGCCCATGGCGCTGAAGATCGTGAAAGCGGCGATAAGCGCCACGTTGCGGATCATGATATCGCGGTTCATCGCCATGGTCTGGATCATCGCGGCGCGATTGAGGATTTCCGCCCAGGTGACCGATAGGGGATCCGAACCGAGCCGGCGCAGCACGAGAATCCCGAGGACCACGCCGATCGCCTCTGCCAGAGCCGTACCGATGGCAGCGCCTGCGACGCCGTACCCGAAGACCAGGACCAGGGTCGCGGTCAGGATGATGTTGATCACATTGATGGCGACCTGAAGCACCAGCCCCAGATCAGTGCGCCCCCTGCCCAATGTCGAGCCGAGGATGACGTAATTTGCCAGCGTGAACGGCGCAGCCCAGATCCGGATGAAGAAATAGACCGAGAGCGCCTCCGTCACGGCCGCACTCGCCCCTACGATTGGAAACGCGATGGCGGCGATCGGCCATTGCAGCAGGATCAGCAATGCGCCGGTCATGGCGGCGACGACCAGGGCGCGAGCAAGCGTGCGGTCGACCTCGTGCCGATCGCCCGCGCCTGTCGCCTGGGCGGTCAGACCGGCGGTCGCCATGCGCAGAGAACCAAAGCTCCAGAACACGAAATCGAAGATGACCGCGCCAAGCGCCACAGCGCCAAGGAGATGCGCCTCACCCAGCCTTCCGACCACCGTGGCGTCCACGAGGCCAAGCAGCGGCGTCGTGACGTGCGACAGGGTCATGGGCAGCGCAAGCATCAGCATGCGCCGGTGATTGACGTCAATTCTCCGTGGGCGCGCGAGGGTGTCCATCGGATAAGTTCAGCGGCGGCCGAAAAGGCGCGCGATCAACCACAGGGGGATGACGATGATCGCCCCGTACAGCACCCACCGGCCGACTTCCACGACGGTTTCGAAGCTGAGATCGAAGACCGACATGATCCAGTGATAGAGGCCCTCGACAAGCCCAAACGGCGTGATGCCGAGAAACGCCATGAATGCGCCGACCAGGAGAGACAGGAAGATTAGTTTCGCCAGGACGGATCCGGGGGAGCCCCCGAGAAACCGATTCATATTCGACATGCGCGCTTCCTCTTGGCCGTGCCGTGCTGGACCTCGGCCTTGGCGTGTGCTTCATCGCAAGGGTCGACGATGAACGCAACACCCTGAGTCTCTCATGATCGACCCCTCTCTCTTCGACCCGGCTGCGATCAGCGACGAAATTCGCGCCCAGAATGCCGATATCCTCGCCAGGCTCTCGAACCTGCCCGATACCTGGTCGGTCCCGCCGTCGGTGGTAAGAGAGCGCCGCCGCCAGGGCCTCGGCCCGTTCCCCGCCATGGCATTGAGCGAACGGGCGAAGGTTACCGAAATCGACGGTCCCGGCGGGCCAATCCCGTTGCGGATCATCGCTCCGCCCGATCCGACGGGGGTTTATTTCCATATTCATGGCGGCGGCTGGACTTGGGGCACCGCCGACGAGCAGGACCCCTGGCTCGATCGCCTTGTGGATCGCTGCGGACTGGCCGTCGTGTCCGTCGAATACCGGCTCGCTCCCGAAGATCCCTATCCGGCGGCGCCGGATGATTGCGAGACGGCGGCCCTGTGGCTCATTCGCGAAGCGAAGCGGCGTTTCGGAACCGACCGTCTCTTCATCGGTGGTGAATCCGCCGGCGCGCACCTTGCGTCAGTCACGCTGCTGCGCCTGCGCGACAAGCATGATCTCACGCCGTTTCGCGGCGCCAACCTCTTCGCCGGTTGCTACGATCTCACGCTGACACCCAGCGTCGCCAATTGGGGAAGCGACAAGCTCATCCTGAACACGCGCGATGTCCGGATGTTCGCCGACAATCTGTGCGGGCCGAACCGCAATCGGCGGGATCCCGACATTTCACCCCTCTACGCGAATCTCAGCGGAATGCCGCCGGCTCTGTTCTCGGTGGGCACACAGGACCTGCTGCTCGACGACAGCCTTTTCATGGCCGCGCGGTGGACCTCGTCCGGCAATCGTACCGATCTCGCCATCTGGCCCGGCGGCTGTCACGTGTTCATCCGCTTCGACAGCAGGCTTTCGGAAGCGGCGCTGTCGCGGATCGACAGATTCCTGACGGCGCTTTAATCGGCGCTGGCGGGGGAGGGGCGTTGTGTGACGCCGATCTTGGCCGCGGCGATCACCGCCTGTGTCCGGCTATCGACCCCGAGCTTGTCGAGAATGGCCGAAACATGCGCTTTCACCGTTGCCTCGGAGACGCTGAGTTCGTAGGCGATCTGCTTGTTGAGGAGCCCCTCGGACAGCATGGTGAGGACGCGAACCTGCTGCGGCGTAAGAGTGCCGAGGCGGCGGACGAGGTCGGCGGTCTCCTTGTCCTCGGCGGCGTCGAGATCGACGTCGGGCGGGGTCCAGGTGTCACCGGCGAGAACTGCCTCGATGGCGCCGCCGATGCTGTCGATATCGATGGATTTCGGGATGAAGCCGGCGGCGCCGAATTCCATGGCGCGACGGATGACGGTCGCCTCCTCGGTGGCGGACACGATCACTACGGGTAGTTCCGGATGCTGGGCTCGAAGGGTCATGAGTCCCGAAAAGCCCTGAACGCCAGGCATGGTCAGATCGAGAAGGATCAAGTCCACGTCGCGCTCATGCCCCAGCACGGTGTTCAGGTCCTCCATGCCGTTCGCCTCGATCACCCGGGCTTTCGGCATGATCGAACCGACGGCCTGCCGCAACGCGCCGCGAAACAGCGGATGGTCGTCGGCAATCACGATCGTGGTGTTCTGGCCCTGCACCCTGTCTTCCCCCACGCAACCTCCTGAGCCTTAACCGGAACCGTCATGAAATAGCAAGGCAGGCCGAAAATCCACGATTTTGTCATCAAAACCCTCGTCCGGCGGCGGTCACGCGCCGATGAGGTGGAACACAATATCGCGGGTGTGCGGCCTGTCGCGATGTTCAATGAGGTAGATGCCCTGCCAGGTCCCGAGCACCATCTGGCCGTCGAGAACAGGAATGCTCAGGCTCGTTGCGGAAAGCATCGTGCGGATATGGGCCGGCATGTCGTCCGGACCCTCGGTGGTGTGAACATAACCGGCATTCCGCGGCGCCAGACGGTCGAGAACGGTCATGAGATCCTGCCGCACATCCGGGTCGGCATTCTCCTGGATGAGCAATGATGCGGAAGTGTGGCGGCAATGGATCGTCAGCACGCCCTGCAGGAGCCCTGTGGCGAGAACCCAGCGCTCGGCCGCCTCCGTCAGCTCCGTGAATCCCGGCCCTTTCGTGTCGATCAGCAGCCGTCCGGTCACTTGTTGCGTCACGCTGCCTTCGGCCAGTGTCTCGATCACCGGAGTGCTCATGGTGGTGGACCTTTCGATTGACTGTCCTTGAGCGGATGGATTTCCTTCTCGCCGCGCTTGAGAATCTTCTCCAGGGTCTCGATCCGGTCGGCCTCTCCGGCCGGCTTGTCCCAGCGAATACGACTGATGCGAGGGAAACGCATAGCGACGCCGGATTTATGTCGCGTCGAACGTTGCAAACCTTCGAAAGCCACTTCGAGGACGAGCCCCTTGTCCTTGCCGTATTCAACTTCGCGGACCGGGCCGAAACGGTTGACGGTGTGGTTGCGTACGTAGCGGTCGAGCCTTCCCAATTCCTCGTCGGTGAAACCGTGATAGGCCTTCCCCACCGGCACCAGTTCCTCGCCGTCCGGCCCGTCACGCCAGACGCCGAAGGTGTAGTCGGAATAGAACGACGAGCGTTTTCCGTGCCCGCGCTGTCCATACATCATGACGGCATCGACAAGGTATGGATCGCGTTTCCACTTGTACCAGTAACCTTTCGGACGTCCGGGAAGATACGGACTGTCCGCGCGCTTGATCATGCAGCCCTCGATCGCGTCCGCATCCAGGCCGGCGCCGACTGAATCCGGGTCGGTACGCGCCGCCGCAAGATCCTCCCAGGAGGAGAACGGCACGATGGCCGACAATTCGATACGTGGATCGTCAAGGCGCGTGACAAGCGCCTCGAGACGCTTGCGGCGCTGGGCAAAGGAGAGATCGCGCAGGTCCTGCCCGTTCTCGGTGAGAATGTCGTAGACGCGCAGATGCACCGGAAAATCAGCGATCAGTTTCGGCGTGACCGCCTTGCGATTGAGGCGCTGCTGCAGCACGTTGAAGCTCTGCACGCGTCCATCCCGCACGATCAGCAATTCGCCGTCGATCGCGCCTTCGAATGTCAGCGCTTCGACAAGATCGGGAAAGGCGCGCGAAACGTCCTCGCCAGTTCGCGAATAGATCCGCCGAACCGCTCTGCCGTCGCTTGCGAGCCCCGCCACGGCCTGAAGGCGGATGCCGTCCCATTTCCACTCGCCGACAAAATCCCCCGCATTGAGCTTCGTGAAGTCCTCGTCCTCCAGCGGGTGCGACAGCATCGGTGGACGGAACGGCGCGGGGTTGTTCGATTCCGGTTTCGGTCCACGGGCCTCCGCCCAGGCGAACAGCTCCTCGTAGGGTGCTGCGAGGCCGTGCCAGATCAACTCCACCTCATCAGGCTCGAAGCTGCCGAGTTGCGCGACGGCGGTCTTTGCAAGCCGCGCCGATACTCCGACCCGCAACTCGCGCGTAATGAGCTTGAGAAGCGCCCAGCGGCCGGTTTCATCGAGCGCGTCGAGCCACGCGGCGATACGCGCCGGGAGATCACTCTTGCTTGCTGTCGCCAATGTCTCGACCACCTCGGTGAGGGTGGGGACGTGGAGCGGCGGGTGATTGTGGCCGACCGGCGCAGGACCGCCATCGGTCGAACGGATATCGCCATCCGGTCCGGGCCAGATCAACGCGACCGTTTCCGCGAGATCGCCCACATAATTGTACGACATGCGAAACAAAAACGGGTCGGTGCGCTCCTCGACAAGGCCGCGGATCAGGCCTGCCTTGGCTTCCTTGAACATCAGCGAACCAGTGAGGGCTGCGAGCGCATATCCCCGATCCGGATCAGGCGTGTGGCTGAAATAATCGACCAGGAGCCGCAGTTTGGCGTTGCGGCGAGGTTCGTAGGCGAGACGATCGAGCAGGGCGGCGAAGCGGTTCATGGAGCGCTTTGCTCCATCGCGACCCAGGGTGTGAACGGTTCCTCGGCTTCACCTTCGTCGCCATAGCCGAGCATGTGCAGCGGGCGCGCCTGGAGGCCTCGTGTTTCGCACCAATGCACCAACGCATCTTCCTGTCCGTGCGTAACCCAGACCTCGCCGGCGCCCGTTTCGAGAATTGTGCCGCAGAGGTCGTCCCAGTCGGAATGGTCGGAGATGACCAGCGGCAGCTCGACACCCTTCTGGCGCGCGCGGGCGCGAACCCGCATCCAGCCTGAGGCGAAACAGGAAACCGGGTCGGGAAAGCGGCGTGACCAGAGGTCCTGCAGCGACGAAGGAGGGCAGACGATGATCGCGCCACCAAGGCTGCCGCGCTCGGTGGCGCCGACCTTCGGTGTGTCGCCGAGCGGCACGCCCTCGCTTTTGTAGAATTCGGTCAGGCGCTCCATCGCGCCATGGAGGTAGATCGGCCGGTCGTAACCTTCCTCGCGGAGCAGGGCCATGACCCGCTGCGCCTTGCCCAGCGCATAGGCGCCGACAATGTGGGCCCGTTCAGGAAACAACGCGACGGAATCGAGCAGCTTTTTCACCTCGTCGCGGGTGTCGGGGTGGCGGAAAACCGGCAGGCCGAAGGTCGCCTCGGTGATGAAGACGTCGCAGGGAACGACCTCGTAAGGCAGGCAAGTGGGGTCCGACGCGCGCTTGTAATCTCCCGAGACCACGATGCGTGTCCCGCCGGCCTCGATGGCGATCTGCGCCGAGCCCAGCACATGGCCGGCCGGCGTGAAGCGGACGGTGACCTCGCCGATGCGGATATCTTCGCGAAGCGGCGCAGCCTGCGTGCTCCCGGCGAAATCTTCGCCGTAGCGGATCGCCATGATCAGAACCGTCTCGCGGGTCGCCAGCACCGAGCGATGGCCCGAACGGGCGTGGTCCGAATGGCCGTGCGTGATGAGGGCCCGGTCAACCGGCCGAACCGGATCGATGTGGAAGTCGCCAAGCGGACAATAAAGACCTTGCGGGGTCTGGGTCAGGATCTCGGTGGAACGCCGTGCCATGGCCCGAGAATATAGGCGGCCAATCGGCCGTTGACAGCGCCCACCCGCTGCCGCATGCGGATACAATGTCCCATTCTGTCAGTCTTCGCACCTCCGGCGACGCCCGTGCCGACGGTCGCTACGAGTACGCCCGCGCCGCCTTCGCCGAGAAGGATTTCGTGTCGGCGGCCGATCTCGCGCAGCAAGTGCTGGAGCGGGCTCACGATTTTGCGGCGGCTCATGCCCTCAAGGGAAGGGCGTTGGCGGCGCTCGACCGGCCCGGGGAGGCAATCAATGCTCTCCACCAGGCCCTCGCGCTCGCGCCGGAGGACGAACTCGGGGTGAGACTCGATCTGGCGCGTCTTGGCGCACTCGATCCCCAGGCCGCCATCACCGATGCCTATGTGCGCGCGCTGTTCGACAATTATGCGCCCCGCTTCGATCGACACCTCACGGACGGCTTGGGGTATTGCGGGCCGGAACGGGTGATGGATGCGCTTCAGCGGGCCGGTGCCCGGGCGCCTTCGCGGTTTGCCCGGGTGATCGACCTGGGATGCGGCACGGGGCTCATGGCCAAGGCCCTGGTTGGCCGCTACGACACCATCGAGGGGGTCGACCTCTCTGGCCGCATGTTGGAGCAAGCCCGCAAGGCCGGCCTCTACACCGCCCTGCACGAGGGTCACCTGACGAGCTTCCTCAGCGAGCAAGGTGAGCAGACTGCCGATCTCGTGGTTGCGGCCGATGTGTTGATCTACCTCTCGGCTCTGGACGAAGTCTTCGCGCAATCCCATCGGGTGCTCAAGGAAGGCGGCCTGCTCGCTTATACGGTGCAGGCGCATTCCGGCACCGGGGTCATCCTCGGTGCGGATGGTCGCTATGCCCATTCCAGCGACGCCCTCTCGCGGCTGGCGGCCGATGCCGGCTTGACAAGCCTTCTGTTCGAAGAGGTCTCGGTCAGGCAGGATCGGGACGAGCCGGTGCCGGGCTTTATCGCGGTCCTCCAGCGACGGGCTTGATCTAGGCGATGGTCGGCTTTGAGGGATGCGGCGCGTCCTCGTAACAGCCGACGACCGATTGGTCGAAATCGATGATCGATCCGGTCATCAGCCCGGATTCGCGGCTGGTAAGGAACGCCACGGTGCGCGCCACTTCCGCCGGATCGAGCAGGCGGCCGAAGGGCTGGTCCTTGACCGCATTGTCGAGCCATCCGTCCTGCGCCCCATGATAGGTCCGCATGATCCGGTCTTCGCCCGGCGTGTTCATCCACCCGATATTCAGCCCGTTCACCCGGATGCGATAAGGCATCAGGCTGAAGGCGGCGTTCTTGGTCAGGGTCGCGAGCGCCCCTTTCGAGCCGCAATAGGCGGAAATGAACGGCTGGCCGCCATGAGCGGACATCGACAGAATGTTGACGATCGCCCCCTCGATCCGCTCGCGTCGCATGATCTTGGCGGCTTCCTGCATCAGGAAGAAGGGCGCACGGACATTCACCGCGAACATGCGATCGAACAATTCAGGTGACGTATCGAAAATGGTGCCGCGATCCGTCATCCCGGCCGCATTCACGAGGATGTCCACCCGACCGAACACGCTGTCGGCCCGCTTTGCGACCTCCCGCGCCTGATCCACATCGGCAAGGTCGGCGGTCACGAATTCCGTGCGGCATCCTTGCGCGCTGATCTCCGTGGCGACGGCCTTGCCGCGTTCCGCATTCCGGCCGCAGATCACCAGCCCGGCGGCGCCCCGTTCGGCCAGTGTCCGGGCAATGGTTTCACCGAGGCCCTGGGTTCCCCCGGTGACGACGGCGATGGCGTTCTGGAGCGACGAAAGGGGAGGTTTCATGGTGGGTTATCTCTTGTTGGCGTCGCGCAAGCCTGGCCCCGCCGCTGTCAGAGAGCAAGCTGCCGCTTGCGGCATCCACATCGTAAGATAAAGACTGCATGGCGAAGGCAGGATTCGTGCCTATGTTCTTGCCGATGGCCAAACCCGCGCGTTCCCTTCTTCCCCGGCATTTTCACGACTGGTTCAAATCCCGAGGCTGGGAGCCGCGCGAGCACCAGCTTGAACTGCTGGAAAAAGCGAGATCGGGCCATTCGGTCCTGCTGGTGGCGCCGACCGGGGCCGGCAAGACATTGGCGGGCTTTCTGCCGAGCCTCGTGGAATTGTCCGAAACCAGGCCCGCCAAAACCAGGAAGAGCCCCTCGCTCCACACCCTCTACATCTCGCCCCTGAAGGCCCTGGCGACCGATATCGCCCGCAATCTCGAAGCGCCCGTGCGGGAGATGGATTTGCCAATCCGCATCGAGACCCGAACCGGCGACACGCCATCCCACAAGCGCGCGCGGCAGATCGAGAAACCGCCCGATATCCTGCTGACGACCCCGGAGCAACTGGCCCTCTTGCTGGCGCATCGGGACGGGAGGGAGCTGTTCGGCGGTTTGCGCCGCGTCGTGCTCGACGAGTTGCATTCGCTGGTGACCTCGAAACGCGGCGATCTCCTGTCGCTCGGCCTCGCCCGTTTGTTCGCGATCGCCCCGCAGATGACGACGGTCGGCTTGTCGGCAACGGTCCGGGAGCCCGACGACCTGAGGCGCTATCTCGTGCCCCAGGGAGAGAAGGGTCGGCTTGCCGATCTGGTGATCGTCAAGGGTGGAGCGCACCCGGATATCCGCATGCTGGATATCGACGACCATCTGCCGCTCGCCGGGCACACCGCCGCCCTGTCGATGCCGACCATCTACGACCTGATCGGGGAACACCGGACGACGCTGGTTTTCGTGAACACGAGGCTTCAGGCCGAATATACGTTTCAGGAACTCTGGAAGCTCAACGAAGATGGCCTGGCGATCGCCCTTCACCATGGCTCCCTCGACGTGTCGCAGCGGCGGCGGGTCGAGGAGGCGATGATTGCGGGCAAGCTCAAGGCGGTGGTATGTACCGCCACCCTCGATCTCGGCATCGATTGGGGCGACGTGGATCTGGTGGTCAATGTGGGCGCGCCGAAGGGGGCGTCGCGCATTATGCAGCGGATCGGGCGCTCCAACCATCGCATGGACGAGCCCTCGAAAGCCTATCTGGTGCCCGCCAACCGGTTTGAGATCCTCGAATGCCGGGCGGCGCTCGATGCGGTCCACGAGGCGGCGCAGGATACGCCCGATGCGCGGATCGGGGCGCTCGACGTGCTTTGCCAGCACATCCTCGGGGTCGCCTGCGCCGAGCCCTTTCGCCTGGAGGAGATCTACGACGAAGTGCTCTCCGCGGCACCCTATGCGGGCCTGACATGGGAGGATTTCGAGGCCTGCGTCGCCTTTGTGGCCACCGGCGGCTATGCCCTTCGCGCCTATGAGCGGTTCGCCAAGATCGTCAAGGGCAAGGATGGGCTGTGGCGGGTCCGCAATGCCCGGGTGGCCCAGCAATACCGGCTCAATGTCGGCACCATCGTCGAGGCGACGATGATCAAGGTTCGCCTCGGTAAGGCATCCCGCGCGCGACCCGGCACCGTGCTCCCCCGTGGCAGGATCCTGGGCGAAATCGAAGAATACTTTGCCGAAACGCTGACCCCGCGGGATACTTTTCTGTTCGCAGGCGAGATCCTGCGTTTCGAAGGCATCGTCGAGGACGAGGTGCTGGTGACACGCGCCTCGGCCGGAACCGACCCGAAGATCCCCGCCTATGACGGCGGCAAATTTCCGCTTTCGACCTTTCTGGCCGCGCGCGTTCGCGCAATCCTCGCCGATCCCTTCGAATGGGATCGGCTGCCTGACCAGATGACCGAGTGGCTGCTGCAGCAGCGGCGGCGCTCGGCCGTGCCGGGCGAACGAGATCTTCTCGTCGAAACATTTCCGCGCGGCGGGCGCTACTACATGACCTGCTTCCCGTTCGAAGGCAGGCCCGCGCACCAGACGCTCGGCATGCTCCTGACGCGGCGAATGGATCGCGCCGGTCTGAAGCCGTTCGGCTACGTCGCCAACGATTACGGTCTTGCCGTCTGGGGAGCGGTCGATGTTGCGGCGCGTGTTGCACGGGAGCCAGGCTTCCTCGATGACCTGTTTGCCGAAGACATGCTGGGCGACGATCTCGAGGATTGGCTGGCCGAAGCGGCGCTGATGAAGCGCACGTTCCGCCAATGCGCTGTCATCGCGGGGCTGATCGAGCGGAAATTTCCCGGCCAGCAGAAGACCGGGCGTCAGGTCACGATCTCGACCGATCTGGTCTATGACGTGCTGCGCCGGCATGAGCCCGATCACGTGCTTCTGCGCGCCGCGCGGGCGGATGCGGCAACAGGGCTTCTCGACGTGAGGCGCCTTGGCGTGCTGCTTCGACGGATCCGGGGGCGAATCATCCACAAGCCGCTCGACCGGGTTTCTCCCCTGGGCGTGTCCGTCATGCTGGAGATCGGCCGCGAACGCGTCTATAGCGACGATGCGGACGAGATCCTCGCAGAAGCGGAGGCGACTCTCCTCGACGAGGCCATGGCGTGACCGCATTGCTCAAGATCAAACACGCGACCAGCGAGATCGCGGTGCAGGGCTGCGCCATGGTGCTTGATCTGACGGGGGCGATCTATCTTCCGGAGCACGATGTGCTGCTCGTGGCCGACCTTCATTTTGAAAAAGGTTCCTCGTTCGCCCTTCGCGGCATGATGCTGCCGCCCTACGACACCCGCGAAACCCTCAAAGCCTTGTGTGCCGCCGTCGCGCGGTTCGATCCGCGGGTGGTGATCGCCCTGGGCGACAGCTTTCATGATATCGGCGGTCCGGACCGGCTCGGGGACGCCGAACGCTCGACCCTGGCTGACGTTCAGCACGGGCGGGACTGGATCTGGGTCACCGGCAATCACGACCACACTCTTCCGGCGAGCATCGGCGGAGAGGTCGTGCATGAAATCGAAGTTGGCCCGCTGACGCTGCGTCATGAGCCCGTCGAAGGCGCCGGTTCGGAAATTGCCGGCCATTTTCATCCCGTCGGAAAGGTGGTGATGCGCGGCCGCTCGACCCGTCGCCGTTGCTTCCTGACCGATGAAGCCCGCTGCATCATGCCGGCGCTCGGCGCCTATGCGGGCGGCCTGAACGTGTGTGATCAGGCGTTCGTTCCACTCTTCCCCGTCGGGTTTACCGCGCATCTCATCGGGACCGAGCGCATCTTCGCGATTGCGCGCGCGATGCTCTGCAGGGATTGAGCGGCAAACCCTCAATCCCGTCTGAAGATGACGTTGGCGATCCAGCCGAAGAGCAGCGCCAGGGACGCGGTCGAGAATCCATAAAGCCAGCTCCAGTCGTGCGCCGCCTCGCCGACCTGTTGCTCGAACCCCGTCTTGACCAGTTCGAAATGCGTGAGGGTCCGCGCCAGGATCACCGTATCGGCAAGCAGCGTCACTTCCACGTCGTAGTTTCCCGGCGGCGCGGTCGGGGCAAGGGGGATATTGGCCTTGAAGATCGTCGGCGTCAGAAAGGCCACGGCGCGATCATCCTCGACATAAAGCCCTTCCTGCTTCTTCAATCGAAGCAGGGCCTCCCGGAACGGCTCATCGGCGCCCTTCCGGTCATTGGTGAAGTCGGGCGAATTGATGATTGCCCGCAGGCCGATCTTCTGCCGTTGCCGCAACTGATCGCTGGTGATCTCACTGATCGGCTGGGAGCTCAGGACGCTGAGATAAGCAGGCGCATTGGGGAACTTTTGCTGTTCCCGATTGAGCCATAAGGGGCCGAAGCGTTCCTTTTCGCGGACCACCAGGTATTGCGGGGGACCACGCACGGTGACGACTGCGTCATAGCCTGTCCCGCGCGAGATCGTCTGCGCGTCGCGCTCGATCGCGCCGAACAAGGCGATGGAGGTGCCGGTATAGTTGGAGTTGATCAGCACACGGTGGCTCGACAGGGACGTGACGAGCGTTTCGGCGGAGGCGCTGCCGAAGCTCAACACGAGAAGGAGGAGCGAACCGGCGAGCCTCACGTGCGCATCTCCTGCGTGGTTATCGAGAAGATTTCGTTTGGGGTGAGGACGAGTTCAAGGGAGAAGCGGATGCCGACCGCCAAAAGCAGGAGCGCGAGGAGGAACCGGAAAAGCTCCGCTCTCAGGTTGCGACCGGCCCGGGCGCCGAACTGGGCGCCGAAGACGCCCCCCGCGATGAGCAGCATTGCCAGCACGATATCGACGGCCTGGTTTGCCACCGCATGCAGGACCAGTGATACCAGCGTCGTGCAGACGATCTGGAATTGCGACGTGCCGACGACGATGCTCGTGGGGACACGGAAGATGTAGAGCAAGGCCGGCACCATGATGAACCCGCCGCCGATCCCCAGCAAAGCGCCCACAAAGCCGACGAAGAGTGCAAATCCGAGGATCGGAATGACGCTGGCATAGAGTTTCGAGCGGTAGAACCGCATGCGCATTGGCCAGAACAGATACGGTGCGTGCTCACCCGCCTGCCGTTTGACCCGCACGACACCGCCGCGCCGTTTGGTCCAGAACTCCCTGACGCTTTCCTTGAGCATCAGGCTTCCGACGACCATGAAAAGCGTCACGTACGAAACCACAATGACGAGGTCGAGTTGACCTGCCCGGCGCGCCGCCGCAAAAAACCACACGCCGAGCGCGGACCCGACGAAGCCGCCGGCGACCAGCACGCCTCCAAGCTTCAAATCGAGGGCGTTGCGACGAAGGGCGTTGAGAACGCTGGTGGTGGACGAGGCGACGATCTGGGCCGATTGCGTGGCGACCGCTACGGCCGGCGGAATGCCGAGGAAAATCAACAGCGGCGTCATCAGGAAGCCGCCGCCGATACCAAACAGGCCAGAGATGAAACCGACCGCTGCACCCATTCCAAGGATCAGGAGAACGCTTACGGGCATTTCAGCGATAGGCAGATAAATTTGCACCCCGGTTCCCCTATGGCCGGTGCAGCCACGACGGTTGTTGAGAGTTTCGCCCAGCGAGCCTTAAGGATCGCGTCCTGAACGAAAGCTGACCGGATGGGCGCTTTCTCACGTCTTTCCGGCCAATGGAGGCTCGATCCCTGCCGTACGTTCGTCGCCGGACCACTCGACCTCGTTGGCGGCGCGGTCGATCGGTCGCGCACGCCACCGTTCGGAGAGCAATTTCGCGGCGGCGAGCGCGGGCGGCGCCAATCGTTTGGCGATCTCGTCGCGCTTGTCGGCGGCTTCCGCGTCGCCCTGCCGTGCCGCGACGTCAAACCACTGATAGGCACGGGGAAGGTTGCGGGGCGTGCCGAGGCCCCGAGTCAGAAGGACGCCAAGATTGAACTGGCTGTCCCGCAATCCGCCTTCGGCCGCTTCCGTGTACCACCGGAACGCCGCTGCATAATCCGGGTCGCCCCGAGAGGCGAGAAGGGTGGCAAGGCGGTGCATCGCCTGCACATTGCCGCCTTGGGCCGCCCGCTCGTACCAGCCTATTGCGCGCGGCAGATCCCGTTCGACGCCCAAGCCCTGTTCGTAGATCGCGCCTACACGCTGCTGCGCCGGCGCGAGACCGGCCTGCGCCGCCCGTTCGAACAGTTGCGCGGCGTCCGCTCGATCATGCGGGCGGTCGAGGCGATTTGCCATTTCGTAAAGAGCGATGGGGTTTCCCGTGGAGGCCGCGCGCCGCAATGCGTCCGGAATCGCCCTCGGCAAATCGGCGAAAGCGGCGGCGTCGACGGGTATTGCGGTCGCCGGCAGGCTTGGCGCCTGGATGAGCGATGCGCTTTGGTCCGTTGTCGGCCGAACGGCTTCGGGCGCGATATCCGCGACCGGCGCAACCGTTCCGGATATCGATGCATGGGACCGGATTGCCACAGTCCCAGTCACCAGTCCAAGCAGCGCGACACTGAAGAGCAATGGCCGGCGTTGGCCCTCGAAGGTCTTGCGGATGCGCTCGATCAGCGAAGGCGTCGATAGCGGATGGGCGTCCGAGGGCGCCGTCTCGGCGCCTCCCTTCGGAGAGGCGGCAAGCTCATCCGGGGCCTGCGGCTCGGCCTCGCTCGCGGTATTCGGTTGCGAAGCCCTGCGGGCGGCCGCAATGAAGCTGGCGCGGACATTGCCGAGATCGGGTTCCTGCCCGGAAATGCTCGTCAGCACCCTGCGTTGTTCCGGACTGACGCCGCCTTGGGCGGGGGCGGAACCAGAATTGCCCGAGGTTGCCGAAACCTCCTCGATCTGGGAAAGGGCGGCCGCATGGAGGCGTCGAACCGCCGCCTCGAGCCGGTCAGCCGGTTGCTGTCGGTCGTGAGACTTGGCGAGTATCGGCGCCCGCGCCGCGAGGTCCTGATCGGCGAAACGCGCCACGAGCACCTCCAAAGCCTCGTGGACAGCCCGAAGGGTTTGGTGGGTCTTGCTGTCGGCGCGGTTCTGCAGCGACTTCAACTCCGCGAAGCCATGCTTGAGCGCCGCAACCTCGCCCGATGCGATGTCGCTTCCGGGCCGAATTTCGCGGATTGCGGCTTTCGCCGCCTGCTCGGCAATCGCCGCCGCCTCGTCTTGGAGCGCCTTGAGCGAAGGGGGCGATGCTGTCGCTTGGAGCTTGTCGTGAAGCGCACGGACCAGCAATTCCACACGCGACGTGTCGGCTCGTTCGCCGATCTGGCGAAGATCGGTCTCGAGCGCCTCGAACCGCTCCCACAGAGGAACCTGCACCGAAGAGGCCTCGAGCGCCTGTCCGATCTGGCTCGAGAGACGATCGAATTGCGCCTGAACCGTCTCGTTTTCCTCAAAACGCCGTTCAGTGGCGGAGGCCATGCGTTCGGTCAGAAGCGTCAACTGGGCCGCAATCGGTTCGAGATTGGCGGGCTCGCGTTCCGGCCGGCGGGCGAGGGCGTCAAGCTTGTCGCCGAGACCGCGGATCTGGTCCGGGACATCGTTCGCTTCCTGGCGGGCGACACTGTCGGCAAGCGCGCCGCAGACCTTTTCGAGCGCTGTTCTCAGGGAGGCAAAATCCGCGCGCCCGACCTGGGTCGAGCGCAGTTCGGCGATCTGGGTCGTCAGCGCCGCGACCTCGATCGACAGGCGCTCGATCTGCCGCGGCTCGGCGCGATTGGCGAGGTCGTGCCGCATGTCGACGATCTGGCTGCTGAGAAAATCGATAACCGACCGGTCGACGCCGCTCTCCGCCAGCCGATCGATCTTGCGCTCGATGCCTTCGATCTCCGCCCCGATCCTGACATGGACGCCGTGCCTTAATTCGTCCGAAAGATCGGCGACTTGGCCGTGCAGCGTGGCAATGGAACCCGCAAGCGTCAGCACGGCGGTGCCCGACGGCCTCTTGTCGAGGTCTCTCGAAAGACCCTGGAGGCTGCCATTGAGGGCTTCGAGCTCGTCTCGGGTCGCCAGGGCGGCGAGAGCCACTTTCAGGTCTTCGATCTGTGAACCAATGCTGTCGACCGCGGGGACCCACGGGGCTGCGGATGGCTGATCGAGGCGTTCGGCCAACCGGGAGACGTCCGTCCGCAGACCGAGCAGGGTATCGGCGAGCGGAGACAGGACCTTGGCCGCCTCCTCGACCGGGAACGCGATCCGGGCCGGCGCTCGCTCGCGGCGTTCCACCGCGTCGAGGCGGTCCTTGAGCGCCGAAAGAGCATCAGACATGGCCGAGGCCATCCGGTTCTGCGAATCTGCCGAATGGCGCACGGAATCGTCGAGCCGTTCTTCGGCCATCGCGATCCAACGGGCGAGTGATTCGACGGCGCTGGCGGGCCGCGCAGGGGCGTCGGTCTCGTCTTTGGCGGGTCGCCGCGCAACCTGCGCCATCCGGTCGATAATCGCGTCCAGGTTGTCGGCGCTAGTCCGGCGCTCAGCAGACGGGGCCTGGCGCGCCAGGCGATCAGCCAGAATCTCGCCGACCCAATCCTCGAGGCGCAAGCCCGCTCTGCGCGCAGCTGCCTCCGCCGCGTGACGGGTCACCGGGTCGAGCTCTTCGAGGTTCGCGAGAACGGGTCGTCTCATGGCCGCGCCTGCGGGGATTGATTTTTCCGACAGCGGCGCGGCCCCACACCAAGCGTCCGTCGCGGCGGCAGGCCAATCCCCGGGGCGGCGAAGTGCGGGACTTCGGGAATCAGCGAGCCGACGCCTCAGCTTTCGCCGGGCGTGGTAAAAAAGCCGTTAAGGTGAGGACATTTAAGCCGATGCGGGGCCGTGAAACCGTCCGCTCTTTCCTTTTCGGTATCCCGCAGCGAAACGCTGCTTCGGCGCAATGTAACTTTGAATCGTCGGGTCTTGCGATTACCGCGATTTATGTTATGAAGTATCAAAATCGATGTGGTGCGGGCCGCGTAAGCGGCTGCTCGTACAAGAAGACCGTTTGATGGGGATTTTGATGACCAGTGCAATGCATGAAAGCTTTGGCGGGGCCAAAGAGGCTGCTGTGCCGACGGAGAGCGATCGCTCCTTCACGATCGGCGATCTCGCCCGCGAGTTCGGCGTCACTCTCAGGACGCTCCGATTTTACGAGGATCGCGGGCTCCTGTCTCCGCGGCGCGACGGCACCGCACGCATCTACGATTTGCGGGATCGCGACCGTCTCTCGGTGATCCTCAAGGGCAAGCAGCTCGGCTTCACCCTCACGGAGATCCGCGCCATGCTCGCCGAGGATCGGATCGCCGACGGCGCTGCCGCGAACCTCAACCTGTCGCTCGACAAGATCGAAGACCAGATCCGTCACCTGGAGCAGCAGCGGGGGGAAATCGACGAAGCGTTGGTGGAGCTCAGAAGCCGGCGCGCCAGCCTCGCCGTCGCTGCCTGAGGCACCTTTTTCCTCGCAACCGCGGCGCTTTCTGACCAGCGGAAACCCCTTACCTCTGAGTCTCGTGGCTTGTGGCCATGTTTCGCATGGCCGATGGTCGCCGCCCTGCTCAGGCGGTGGCGGTCGCTCCATGATGAGCCGAATCCGCTTCAAGTTGAGAGCAGGGCTTGTGCCACTCGTAATGCTGGCGAGACGAGGTTGTGGCTTGCTCAATTTCGCGCGAGGGCTGGTTAGCGGTCCTTTGGCTATTCGTCACTCCGACAAAGCGGCGCGCAATCTATACCCAGCCTCACTTTTGCGTAATGTCGCCTCAGGCTATTCTGAATACCCTGCGGTGGAGATTTTGCAGCATGGCGAAGCTCGTCTTTGGAATGAACCAGTCCCTGGACGGCTACGTCGACCACCTGGAGATGCAGACAGGCCCCGCGCTCTTTCGTCATTGGATCGAGCAAGCGCGCGACCTGACGGGCAGTGTGTACGGTCGCCGCATGTACGAGATCATGCGTTATTGGGACGAAGACCGTCCTGAGTGGAGCGCGGAGCAACGCGAGTTCGCGGCGGCGTGGCGGCGCCAACCGAAGTGGGTCGTGTCGCGCTCGTTAAAGTCCGTCGGCCCCAACGCCACACTTGTCGAGGATGACATCGAGGCGGTGATACGTGGCCTGAGGGCCCGGCTCGTCGGGGAGATTGCAGTTTCCGGACCAGACCTAGCACGAAGCCTCACCGACCTTGGTCTTGTTGATGAGTATCGACTCTACTTCCATCCCGTCGTGCTCGGTCGCGGCAAGCCATTCTTCGCCGGCCCGCGGCCACCACTCCGCCTTGTTTCCACCGATCACGTTGGCGAGGATGTGATTAGGTTGACGTACGTTCCCGCTTAGTCGCGCGTCTCGCCAGGCGGACTGCGCCGAAGCGCGCCAGACGTGCTTCTGGGGCTGTTGCGGTCGCCAACGATCACCTGCAGGCACTTGCGATCGACGGTGATGCCAGTGCGCGCCCTGAAGACTCGCACGCCGACGAACTCGTGAGAATCTTGCACCATGGCACCCTCGGGCGCCCAAAGCGCAGGCCGCCCCTTCCCAACCACAGCTCGATAGTTTATATATGAACTATCTTTTCGGCAGGTCGTTCACCTGCTGATTCCGGCACGCGATGTGGGAGATGCTCCATGCCCGTCTACAAGGCGCCCGTTGACGACGTCATGTTTCTTCTGAACGACGTTTTCCCCATCGAACGGCACAACAACCTTCCGGGTTTCGCCGATGCATCCCCCGAGACGGTCGAGGCGATCCTGACCGAGGGTGCGAAACTCTGCGAGGAGGTATTCGCACCGCTCAATCTGCCGGGCGACCAGGAGGGTTGCGTCCGGAACGCCGACGGGTCGGTGACGACGCCGAAGGGCTTCAAGGCAGCCTACGACGCCTATGTAGCCGGCGGCTGGATGGGCCTTTCCATGCCCGAGGCTTTCGGCGGGCAAGGCCTGCCGACGACGCTCAACGTGATCCTGCAGGAATTCCAGTCCTCCGCCAATCTCGCCCTCGCCATGTATGCGGGCCTCACCCAGGGAGCCATCGCGGCCCTGCTGCAGCACGGGTCCGAGGATGTGAAGCAAACCTATGTGCCCAAGATGGTGGCGGGGACCTGGACCGGCACCATGAACCTCACGGAGTCCCATTGCGGCACGGATCTGGGTCTTCTCAAGACCAAGGCCGTGCCGAACGGCGATGGCTCCTATGCCATCTCCGGCACCAAGATTTTCATCTCTTCAGGCGAGCATGATTTTGCCGAGAACATCATTCACCTCGTGCTCGCTCGCATTGAGGGCGCTCCCCAAGGCACGAAGGGCATTTCGCTCTTCGTCGTGCCGAAATTCAGCGTGAGCAACGGCGTGCCGGGTGAACGCAACGGCGTCTCCTGCGGCTCCATCGAGCACAAGATGGGAATTCACGGCAACGCCACCTGCGTGATAAATTACGATGGCGCACAGGGCTGGCTCATCGGTGAGGAAAATCGCGGGCTTAACGCCATGTTCGTGATGATGAACGAGGCCCGGCTCGCGGTCGGCGTACAGGGTCTGGCGCAATCCGAGGTCGCCTACCAGAACGCCGTCGCCTATGCGAAGGAGCGGCTGCAGGGCAGGGCGCTGACGGGCCCGGCATTCCCCGACAAGCCGGCGGACCCGATCATCGTCCATCCCGACGTGCGCCGTACGTTGTTGTCCATCAAGGCTTTCAACGAGGCGGCGCGCGCGCTTCTCGTCTGGACCGCGCTCAAAAGCGATGTCGCCCACCGCTCGTCAGACGCCGCCGAACGCCAGGCCGCGGAGGACCATATGGGCCTGATGACGCCTGTCGCCAAAGGCGTCCTGACCGATCTCGGCTTCGACAATGCGGTGAAGGCGCAGCAGATGTTTGGCGGGCATGGTTACATCGAGGAATCCGGCATGTCGCAGTTCGTGCGCGACGCCCGGATTGCCATGATTTACGAAGGCGCCAACGGCATCCAGGCGATGGACCTCGTCGGCCGCAAGCTCGGCAAGGATGGCGGCCGCGCCATGATGGCCTTCTTCAACGAAGTCGCGGCGTTCTGCCAGCAAAACGCCGACGACGAGGGCATGATTGCCTTCACTGCTCCGCTCCAGAAGGGGCTCGCCGATCTGCAGCAGGCGACCATGTGGTTCATGCAGAATGCGATGGCGAAGCCGGACAATGCCGGCGCCGGCGCCACCGACTACATGCACCTCTTCGGCCTTGTCGCCATGGGTTATATGTGGGGCCGAATGGCAAGAGCTGCGATCGACACGAAAGCGCGCGGCGAGGGCGACGAGGCGGCGATGGATGCCAAGCTTCTCACCGGACGGTTCTACATGGAACGCCTGATGCCCGACACCGCCTCGCGCCTTGCTTGCATCACCACCGGCGCAGATGTCACCATGGCGATGCCGATGGAAGCGTTTTGAACCGACGAGCAGCGCGGCCGGAGTCGCCGCTGCCGGCGAGTGCCCTATTCTGAAGACAATCCCGGGCTTCGCTTGGCGGGCCCGGTACGATGAAAAAAGCCCCGGGAGGCCCCTATGCCTGAAGCCTACATCTTTGATGCGGTTCGCACGCCCCGCGGGCGCGGCAAGGCCGATGGTGCGCTGCATGAGGTCACGACCGTCGATCTCGCGGTCACGGCCCTCGATGCCATTCGCCGACGCAACGACCTCAATCCCGAACTCGTCGAGGACGTCGTGCTCGGTTGTGTCGATCCGGTCGGCGAAGCGGGCGGCGACATCGCCCGCGCGGCGGTGCTGAAGGCAGGCTTCGGCAAGGAAGTGCCGGGCGTGCAGATCAATCGTTTCTGCGCCTCCGGCCTCGATGCAGTGAATCTCGCGGCCGCGCAGGTGATGGCGGGGATGAAGGACGTTGCCATCGGCGGCGGCGTCGAATCCATGAGCCGTGTCGGCATGGGAGCATCGGGCGGCGCGTGGCCGGTCGATCCCGGCGTCGCGATCGCCAATTATTTCCTGCCGCAGGGGATCTCGGCTGATCTGATCGCGACCAAATACGGCTTCTCCCGTGACGATGTCGATGCTTACGCGGTCGAGTCGCAGAAGCGCGCGGCGCGGGCCTGGGATGAGGGTCGTTTCGACAAGTCGGTGATCCCGGTCCGGGATATCAACGGCCTTACCATTCTGGCCAAGGACGAGCATATGCGGCCCTCGACCGACATGCAGTCGCTAGGCCAATTGAAGGCCGCTTTCGTCCAGATGGGCGAGATGGGCGGCTTCGACGCGGTGGCGATCGCGGCCCATCCGGATGTGGAATTCGTCAACCATGTCCACCATGCCGGCAATTCGTCGGGGATCGTGGATGGTGCGTCGGCGGTTCTCGTCGGCAGCGAAGAGGGCGCACGCAAAGCCGGCCTTAAGCCGCGTGCCAAGATCAAGGCGTTCGCGTCGTTGGGCTCCGATCTCGCGCTCATGCTTACGGGACCGATCGAGGTGTCCGAGCTTGTGCTCAGGAAAGCCGGCATGACGACGGACGACATCGATCTCTTTGAGATCAACGAAGCCTTCTCGGCCGTCGTCCTGCGCTACATGCAGGCGATGAAGCTCGATCCAAGCAAGGTGAACGTCAATGGGGGCGCCATCGCCATGGGTCACCCGCTCGGCGCAACCGGCGGCATGATCCTCGGCACGGTGCTCGACGAGCTCGAACGGACGGGCAAGAAAACGGCGCTGATCACGTTGTGCGTTGCGGCCGGCATGGGCACGGCAACGATCATCGAGCGCGTATAAGGCGAGGCGGGAGAACGATCATGACGACATTCACCAATTTCCGCTTCGACCTCGACGAAGACGGCATCGCTCTCGTGACATGGGACATGCCGGATCGCTCGATGAACGTCATCACCCCGGAGGTCATGGACGAGTTGTCCCGGATCGTCGAGACCGTTGCGACGGATGGGGCCATCAAGGGCTGCGTGATCACCTCCGGCAAGGATTCGTTTTCCGGCGGCGCCGATCTCGCCATGCTGCAAGGGCTCGGTGCAGAGTATGGGCGCCTCAGGAAAGAGAAAGACGAAGAGGAGGCCATGCGGTTCTTCTTCGATGAATCGCGCAAGCTGTCGCACCTGTACCGACGTCTCGAGACCTGCGGCAAACCCTTTGCCGCCGCCATCAACGGCGTTTGTCTGGGCGGTTCCTTCGAGTTGGCGCTCGCGTGCCACTTTCGCGTCGTAGCGGACAACGATGCGACGCGCGTGGGGCTGCCTGAGATCAAGGTCGGCTTGTTTCCCGGCGCAGGGGGAACGCAGCGCGTCGCTCGCCTGATGCCGACCGGCGACGCCTTGCAGATGCTGTTCAAGGGCGAGCAGCATCGGCCGCTCATGGCGCGCAACATGGGATTGGTCCATGCGGTTGCGCCGCGCGACGAGATCGTCAAGGTGGCGAAGGACTGGATCAAGCAGGGCGGATCGGCCGTAGCGCCGTGGGACGAGAAGGGCTTCAAGCTGCCCTCCAACAAGGTTTATTCCGCAGCCGGCATGCAGATCTGGCCCGCCGCCAACGCCATCTACCGGCGCGAGACGCAAGACAACTATCCGGCCGCCTACGCCATTCTCGAGGCCGTCTATCAGGGGCTCCAGCTCCCGATGGATCAGGCATTGATCGTCGAGTCGCGCTGGTTTGCGAAAATCCTGCGCTCGAAGGAAGCAGCGGCCATGATCCGCACGCTCTTCCTGTCGATGCAGGAATTGAACAAGGGCGCGCGCCGTCCCAAGGACGTGCCGCCGACGGAGTTGAAGAAGGTCGGCATCGTCGGCGCGGGCTTCATGGGCGCCAGCGTCGCCTATGTGACGGCCAATGCGGGCATCCCCGTCGTGCTCATCGACCGCGACATGGAAGCGGCGGAGAAGGGCAAGGCGCATTCGCACAAGCTCATGTCCGACCAGATCATGAAGGGGCGCGCGAAGACGGCCGACCGGGACGCGCTCCTTGCGCGCATCACGCCCTCCGCCGATTACAACGACTTGAAGGATTGCGATCTCGTCATCGAGGCGGTGTTCGAGGATCCGAAGGTCAAGGCCGAGGTCATCCAGAAGGTCGAAGCCGCGATCCGACCGGATTGCATCTTCGCCTCGAACACGTCGACGCTGCCGATCTCCGACCTGGCAAAACATTCGAAACATGCCGATCAATTCATTGGCATCCACTTCTTCTCCCCCGTCGAGAAGATGATGCTGGTCGAGGTCATCCTCGGCAAGGAGACCGGCGACAAGGCGCTCGCAACGGCGCTGGATTATGTGCGCGCCATCAAGAAGACTCCGATCGTGGTGAACGACTCACGCGGCTTCTTCGCCAATCGCTGCGTGCTGGCCTACATCCTCGAAGGGCACCTGATGTTTGTCGAAGGCGTGCCGCCGGCGATGATCGAGAATGCCGGCAAGCAGGCCGGCATGCCGGTGGGACCGCTGTCGCTCAACGACGAGGTCGGCGTCGATCTCGGCCTCAAGATCCTGAAGGCAACCAAGGCGCAGCTCGGCGACGCTGCCATCGTGCCCGAGCAGGAGGCGCTGCTGACGCAGCTGGTCGAAGCCGAGGGACGCTTCGGTCGCAAGAACAAGAAGGGCTTCTACGATTACCCGGAAGGCGGCTCGAAACGACTCTGGCCCGGTCTGGACGCGTTGCAGACGAAGCATCTCGATGCCGAATTGCTCGATATGGGGGAATTAAAGCAGCGCCTTCTGGTGACGCAGGCTCTTGAGGCCGCGCGCACTGTGGAGGAGGGTGTCATCACCGATCCGCGCGAGGCCGATGTGGGTTCGATCCTTGGTTTCGGTTTCGCGCCCTACACCGGCGGGGCCCTCTCCTATATCGACTTCATGGGCGCCAAGATCTTCGTGGAACTGTGCCGGAAGCTGCAGGGCAAATATGGAGATCGCTTTGCGCCTCCGAAGATCGTGCTGGACATGGCAAGTTCGGGCGAAACATTCTACAGCCAGGCGGAACGCAAGAAGAAAGCAGCCTGAACCATCCCTTGCCCACGGAAGGATGCTGCGCATTGGTGCAGCATCCAAGCTGACGAGAGCACCCTATGAAATCGCATCTGCGGCGAATGGCCGAATACAACACTTGGTGCAATCGGCGGATCTATGATGCCGTCTCACATCTCAGCGATGCGGAATATCGAGCGGATCGCGGCGCGTTCTTCAAGTCGATCCATGGAACGCTCAATCATCTGCTGGCAACCGATCGCATCTGGATGAAGCGCTTCACCGGCGAGGGCGATGTGCCGACGCGCCTGGATGCGATCCTGTTCGATTCGTTTGCAGACCTTCGCGATGCGCGGGAAGCGGAGGACGCTCGCATCCTCGCCTACGCGCAGGGGCTGACCGAGGAGGCCATGGCCCGACGCTTCCGCTACAGCATGATTTCCGATCCCACGGAAGTGGAGGAACCGCTCGCCCCCGCGCTGTTTCATGTCTTCAACCATCAGACCCACCATCGCGGGCAGGTTCATTGCATGCTGACCGGACTGGGATATGAGGCGCCGTCGCTGGATCTCATCCGGTTCGAGCGCCAGCGAAACGCGGCCGTGTGATTCTGCGGGTCGCCAGGGAGGCGACCAAGGGTGCTTCCGCCTTCCACGGTCCAACAGGCGTTGAAGAACCGCCGCCGATGGGCCAGACTTGCGACGACGCCCGCTCAGCAGAGAAGCGAAATCCGCCCATGCCCCGCAAGATCGATTACTATTTTTCCCTCATGAGCCCCTGGGCCTATATCGGCCACCTGCCTTTCATGGAAATCGTCCAGCGGCATGGGCTCGAGGTCAATTACAAGCCCGTCTTCCTGGGACGCGTCTTTGCTGAAACGGGCGGACTGCCCTTGGCCCAGCGTCACCCGGCGCGGCAGCGATATCGGCTGGTGGAGCTTCAACGCTGGCGCCAGAAGAGGGGCCTTGCCTTCAATCTTCAGCCGAAATACTGGCCGTTCGACGTCACTCTTGCGGATCGCTGCATCATCGCCCTTTCGGTGGCGGACCAGGATCCCGATCCCTTCCTCAGGCTCGCCTACGCGGCGATCTGGGAACATGATCGTAATCTCGGTGACGTCGGCGTCTTGCAGGAACTCGCGGAGGAAGCCGGAATGGATGCCGGCTCCATGCTCGAAATCGCCCAGGGCAGCACCGCGGAGGCCTTCTACGCGATCAATCTCGAGAACGCTGTTGGGGCGGATGTATTCGGGTCTCCGGCCTATGTGCTCGACGGCGAGGTGTTCTGGGGACAGGACCGGCTCGATCTGCTCGACGATGCGCTGAGGAGTGGCCGTCCGGCTTTTCGGCCGAACAACGTCAACCGGGAGACCGCCTCGTAGCCGGGCTATTCGGCGGCCAGACGGGTCGCACGCCACTGGGTCAGCAAGGCGCGCAGGGCGGCGGGCTTCAGCGGTTTATTGAGCACGTGCACGTGCATCTCGGCGGCGGCGTCGCGAACCGTCGGCGTGCGGTCGGCGGTGACCAGGATTGCGGGCGTGGTCACTTCGGTCTTCCAGCGCAGAATCCTGATCAGATCGAGACCATCGCCCTCGTCGAGATGATAATCCGCGATGATGACGTCGGGCGCTAACTTGTGTGTCCTGATCGCCTCTTGGGCGCCATCGAGATCGGCGGCAACCCACACCTCGCAGCCCCAGCCGCTGAGCAGCAGGCGCATGCCTTCCAGGATGGCCGGCTCGTTATCGACGACCAGAACGCGCAGGTCCGCCAACACCGTCACCGGCGGCTTGGGCGGCTCGGGTGGGGAAGCGGAGGCGGGCAATGCGGCGACGACCGGCACGTCGACCCGGAATACCGACCCGTGCCCGGCCTCCGACCGCAGGGTTACCGGGTGACCGAGGACGCGGCAGATGCGTTCGACGATCGAAAGCCCGAGACCGACGCCGCGGGCGACCTTGGCACCCTGGTCCAGCCTCTGAAACTCGCGGAAGACGATGCGCTGCTTGGAAGGGGGGATGCCGAGGCCGGTATCCCAGACCTCGAGAATGAGATGGGATCCGCGTCGGCGCGTTCCCACGATCACGCGGCCGGCGGGGGTGTACTTGATGGCGTTGGAGACCAGGTTCTGCAGCAGGCGGCGAAGCAATCGACGGTCCGAGCGAACCGTCAGCGAGGACGGCACGAACCTGATATCAAGGCCCCGCTCGCGGGCAATCGGATCGAATTCCCGTTGCAATTGACGAAACAGTTCGTCGATGCGGAAACTCGACCATTGCGGTTTCATCGCGCCGGTGTCGAGACGCGAGATATCCAGAAGAGCGGTGAGAATTTCCTCGACCGCATCGAGCGACGCGTCGATGTTCTCGGCTAGCGTCGCATCGCCCGCATCTTTGTCGCGTTCCACGAGTGAACTTGCGTAAAGGCGCGCCGCATTCAGGGGCTGCAGAATGTCGTGGCTGGCGGCCGCGAGAAACCGCGTCTTCGAAATGTTCGCCTCGTCCGCATCGGCCTTGGCGCTGGTCAGTGCCTCGTTGAGCCGGGTCAACTGTTCGGTGCGCTCGCGTACCCGTTGCTCCAGCGTCTCGTTCGCACGGCGGCTTTCCTCCTCAGCCGCGACAGTGTCGGTCACGTCCGTGTAGGTGGTGACGAGACCACCATCCGGCAGCTGGTTCGATCGAATCTCGATCACTTTCCCGGAAGGGTTCAGCCGGAGACGGGCAGGTTCGAGATCGTGCAGGAACGCGTGGATGCGCGCGCCGACCAGTTCTTCCACGGCCCCGGGACCGTAGGAGCCACGGCTTGCGTTGAAATGAATGATGCTGTCCATCCCCACGCCGACGCGCACGAGATTGGGCGGCAGCTCGTAGAGATCGACGAAGGCCTGATTCCAGGCGAGCAGGCGCAGATCTCGATCGAGCACGGTGATGCCCTGCTCGGCGTAATTGATCGCGTGCTGGAGCAGATCGCGGCTGTGCTGGATTGCGGCTGAGGCGTCATCGAGGAGCCGGAGAGCGGCTTTCGTCGAAACGGCACGCCGGCGCAGGAGGAGCGACAGCGCCAGACGCGACGAGGCAGTACCGATGGCCGACGCCAGAAGATGCTCCGCATAGCGCAGCAGATGGACGTCCGCCTCCGCGCGGAGATCGAGCGCTTGCCCGCGGCTGTGGGCGAAACCCTCGAAGGAACGCGTGGTGCGTTCGTCGCCGAGATAGCGCGCCACGGTCGCCCGCAATTCATCCACGGTGACGCTCGGGCGGAACAGGCGGAAGCTCGGCGCAACCGAAACGTCGCTCTCGCCGACGAAGACATTCGCCTGGATGCGCTCCATGGCGGTGACCGGCCGCCACAGCGAGAAGACGATGTAGGTGAGGATGTTGAGCGTCAGGCTCCACACGACCCCGTGGGTGAGCTGGGGCAGGTCGACGGCGAAAAGCGAGGTCGGCTTGAGCGCGGTGATGCCGAACGGTCCCGTCACGACCACGTCGGACCAGAAAACCCCGTCCCACACCAGGCTGGGGAGCAGCAGCGTGTAGGCCCAGGTGACGAACCCGACCACCAGGCCGACGCTGGCGCCAAGCGCGGTACCGCGCGACCAGATCAGCCCACCCAGAAATGCCGGCGCTATCTGGGCGATGGCGGCGAATGACAGGAGCCCGATCGACGCCAGGGCGGCCTCGCCGGAGGCGCGATAATACGCGTAGGCGAGGAGAATGACGATGACGATGGAGATGCGGCGGACCCCGATCACGAAGCCGCCGAGATCGACGCCCGCGAAGGCGCGTCGGCGCAACACGATCGGCATGACGAGGTGATTTGAGATCATTATCGCGACGGCAACTGAATCGACGATCACCATGGCGGTTGCGGCCGAGAACCCGCCGAGGAACGCAATGATGGCGATGACGCCGGCATCATCGAACAACGGGAGTGCGAGCACCGTCATGTCGCGATCGACCGTGCCGCTGGGAAATATCAACATGCCGCCGAGGGCGATCGGGATGACGAAGATGTTGATGAGGACGAGATAGAGCGGGAAAAGCCAGGCTGCCCGCCTCACGTCCTCAATGGCGCGGTTCTCGACCACCGTCATGTGGAACTGTCGCGGCAGCAGCAGGGCGGCGCAGCTCGACAGCAGGATCAGCGTGATGAAACTGCCGAAGCCGGAGGTGCGTTCAAGCAGGCTTGTGCTGACTCCGCGAGCGTTGAGTTGCGCGACGATGTCGTCATAGCCGTCGAACATCACGAAGGTGACGTAGCTGCCGACCATCAGGAACGCGATGAGCTTGACGACCGATTCAAGCGAGATCGCCATCATCAGGCCGTCCTGGTGCTCCGTCGCATCGGTGTGACGCGTCCCGAAAGCGACCGCGAATCCTGCAAGCACCAGCGCGACGATCAGCGCCAGGTCGCCGAAAATGGGAAAACGCGGCGTGGCCGTCCCCGTCGCGGCGGTGAGGAACACGTTGAGCGAAGAAGACACTGCCTTGAGTTGCAGCGCGATGTAAGGGACCGAGCCGATCAGCGCGATCAGGCTCACGATGGCGGCGACGCGCTCGCTCTTGCCGTAGCGCGCCGCCACGAAATCGGCGATCGACGAAATGTTCTGGGTCTTGGCGACGCGGACGACGCGGGTGATGAGAACGTGCCCGAGACCGATGACGAGGATCGGGCCGATATAGATCGTCAGGAAGTCGAAGCCCGAGCGGCTGGCAAGCCCGACGGAGCCGAAAAACGTCCAGGATGTGCAATAGACCGCAAGGGACAACGCCGCGATGGTCGAGCGCGCCGGTCCCTTGACGATCCGCTGGCCGTTATTGTCGCCCCAATACGCAACCGCGAAAAGCAGGCACAGATAGACGAGCGCCGATAAAAATACCGCCCAGCCGGCAACCATGCCGTGTTCCTCAACCAAAATCAGGTTTCAGACTATCGGTTCGCGATGGCAAACGCCACAAGGGCCCTGTGTCACAGACCGCGATCCCATTCCGGCGACGGACTGAACCGCGCGGCCAGGAAGTCGATCACCACCCGCACCTTCGCGGGCGCCTGGCGTCCCGACGGGAGGACGGCGTAGACCCCCAATTCCGGCACAGCGTAGTCCGAAAGCACGCGAACGAGGGTGCCGTCGCGGAGGCTGTCGCCGACCAGAAAAGTCGGTTGATAAACGAGCCCCTGACCCGCAACGGCCGCCGCCAGAAGGGCGTCGCCGTTATTGGCCCGGAGATTTCCCGCAATCGGCACGATGTTCCCGCCGCCCTCGCCGAAAACCCACCGGCTGGCGCTCACGGCGGTCGGCAATGTGTAGCCGAGGCAGTTGTGCTGCGTCAGGTCTTCGGGCGTCCGCGGATTGCCGCGGCGCTCGAGATACGCGGGGGCCGCGCAGACGACGATCCGGCAGGGTGCGAGCTTGCGGACAACCAGGCTCGAATCCTGCAGCCGCCCAATGCGGATGGCCGCGTCCCATCCCTCGTCGATCAGATCGACATAGCGGTCCGCAAGGCCGAGATCGACCGTCACCGAGGGATAGAGACGGCTGAAATCGGCGAGGGCGGGCGCAACCTCGCGAAAACCGAAGGTGAGCGGAACATTGAGGCGCAGGGTGCCGCGGGGCTCGACCCGGTCGAGGCTTGCTGAGGCCTCGGCCTCGTCGATTTCGGCGAGGATGCGCTCGCTGGCGGCCAGGAATGTCCGACCGCCTTCCGTGAGCACGAGCTTGCGCGTCGAACGATGCAGCAGCTTGATGCCGAGGCGTGCCTCGAGGGCGGCAATGTGCTTGGTGACCATGGTCTGGGACAGGTCGAGCGCCCGGCCGGCAGCCGAGAAACTGCCCAGCGATGCGACCCGCACGAAAACCTGCATGCTGGTGACGCGGTCGAGCATCTCAATCTCGCAGTGTGAGCTGATATCCAGAAGGAGAGATTATCACGCGTTCAGTTTGAGGCGATAGGATTTCTCAACTGGAGGAAGTCTCATGATCGACACCCGCACCGCCCCTTACGCCGCCCTCATCCTTCGTGTCACGCTCGGCATCCTTTTTCTGGCCCATGCAGGGCTCAAGGTCTTCGTGTTCACGCCCGCCGGGGCGGCGCAGTTCTTTGGCTCGCTCGGCCTGCCGCCCGCGCTCGCCTATTTGACGATCCTCGTCGAGGCGGTTGGTGGCGCGGCCCTGATTGCCGGGTTCCACACCCGTTGGGTGGCGCTGGCCCTCGTTCCGGTTCTCGTCGGGGCGATCGTCACGGTGCACGGCCCGGCAGGCTTCTTCTTCACCAACCCGAAGGGCGGCTGGGAATATCTCGCCCTGTGGATCGTCGCGCTGGTGGCGCAGGCCCTGCTTGGGGACGGGGCCTATGCGGTTCGCTCCGGATCGGCGAGACTGTCCCGTCCGCTCTCCGCCGCATAAGGGACATGGCCATGGCTTCGACCGCCGCGTCTACCGGTTCCGCCGACCATCACCGCCCCATCGATCCGGGCGTCACGATCGGCCATGTCCACCTCAAAGTGGCCGACCTCGATCGCGCGCTCGCCTTCTATTGCGGTGTGCTCGGTTTCGAATTGGTGCAGCGCTACGGTTCGCAGGCCGCGTTCATTTCGGCGGGTGGGTACCACCACCACATCGCCCTCAATACGTGGGAGAGTAAGGGCGGCTCGCCGCCGCCTCCCGGCACGACAGGCCTTTATCACCTGGCGATTCTCTACCCGACGCGGGCGGCCCTCGCGGACGCGCTCCGCCGGCTGGCGGAGGCCGGGATCGCTCTCGACGGGGCGAGCGATCACGGCGTGAGCGAGGCACTGTACCTGCGCGACCCGGACCAGAACGGCGTCGAGTTGTACTGGGACCGTCCGCAGGCCGAATGGCCCAGGACCCCCGACGGCAAGCTGCAGATGCACACGCAGCGCCTGGACCTTCAGGAATTGCTGGCAAACCGCAAGGCTTGACGCAGGCCGAATTTTGTCCAGCTTTAGGTCATCGCCGCTGCGGGGGAGGGCCTGGGGATGCTGAACGAGTTCAAACAATTCGCACTTCGTGGGAATGTGGTCGATCTTGCCATCGGCGTGATCATCGGCGCGGCGTTCGGGAGGATCGTCGACTCGCTGGTCGGCGACGTCTTCATGCCGATCATCGGAGCGATTACCGGCGGCCTCGACTTCTCGAACTACTTCATTCCGCTTTCAGCGAACGTCACCGCAACGTCTCTCGAACAGGCGAAGGCCCAGGGAGCGGTGATCGCCTGGGGCAACTTCTTCACCATCGCGATCAACTTCCTCATCATCGCCTGGGTGCTGTTCATCGTGGTCAAGGCGATCAACAGGATGAAACGGAAGGAAGACGCCAAGGCCGCAGTTGCCGACAAATCGCCCGAGACCCCGGCCGACGTGAAACTCCTCACCGAAATTCGGGACCTTCTGAAGACCGGCCGCACGGTGTAACTGATCACTGAAGGCGATGGATTGGCGGTTTTCTTTTGATGGATATCGGCGGCTGACTTGGCTTAAACAGGCGTAGCGCACGCCTGTCTCAAGGAAGCTTCCGATGAACGTGACCCTGCCGATTTCCTCGTCGTTGCATCTTCGCCCGGAGGCGGAGCAGGCGCCAACCAGCGGAATCGTCGATGTCTTCAATTACGGCCGCCATCGCGAGGGCCTGATCCCCTTGTGGGTGGGCGAAGGAGACCTGCCGACCCCGTCGTTCATCTGCGAGGCTGCGACTCGCTCTCTCGCGGCCGGCGAAACCTTCTATACGTATCAGCGCGGCATTCCGGAATTGCGCCAGGCCCTCGCGCGCTATCATGAGCGGCTCTATGGCAGGCCCGTCGATGCCGAGCGCTTCTTCGTCACGTCGGGCGGAATGCCGGCGGCTCAGATCGCCGTTCGCATGGTGGCGGGAACCGGCGACGAGGTGCTGATCCCGACCCCCGCTTGGCCGAATTTTGCGGGCGCCATCACCGTCTCGGGCGCGCGTCCGGTCGGCGTGCCGATGAATTTCAGCGAAGCGGGATGGTCCCTCGACGTCGAGCGGCTGGAGCAGGCCATCACGCCCCGCACCCGCGCGTTCGTCATCAACTCCCCGGCCAATCCCACCGGCTGGACGGCAAGCCTTGCGGATCTCACAGCCGTGCTCGACATGGCCCGCCGTCACGACATCTGGATCATCGCCGATGAGATCTATGGACGGTTCGTCTACGATCCGGCGCTCACCATCGACGGGCGGACGCCGTCGTTCCGGGACGTGATGACGCCCGAGGATCGCGTGCTCTTCGTGCAGACCTTCTCCAAGAACTGGGCGATGACCGGCTGGAGGCTCGGATGGGTCGAGGCGGCGCCCGCTCTCGGCCAGGTCATCGAGAACCTCATCCAGTACCAGAATTCCGGCACACCGGTCTTTGTTCAGCGCGGTGGCGTCGCAGCCCTCGACGAGGGCGAGGCCTTCGTCGCGCATCAGATCGAACGCGCGCGGCAGGGCCGGGACATCGTGAGTCGCCTCACACACTCGGGTCTCGTTGACCTGCCGCCGCCGAGCGGCGCATTCTACGCCTTCCTGAGAGTGAAGGGCGGCAGGAGTTCGCAGGAAATCGCCACCCGCTTGATCGACGAGGCCAATGTGGGCCTCGCGCCCGGCACTGCGTTCGGTGCAGCCGGCGAAGGCTATCTGCGGCTGTGCTACGCGCGCAATCCGCAGATCCTCGAAGAGGCGGTTCAGCGGATCACAGCTGCGCTGCCAGGGTTAGCGAGCTGAAACCTTCCGACTCAACAACCGCAGGGCACCTGCGCAATCCACGCATTTGACCATTGGCGCGGGGCGGTCCAATGAGCGCGCGCGGACTTTCCCGCGCCGCATCCATTTGTCCATGCGCCTCATCCTCGCTCACTTGGCCCAGATCCTTGTCGCCGGCCTCGGCGGCCTCCTCTTTCACAGCCTCGGCGTTCCCGCCGCCTGGTTGTCGGGCTCGGCTATCGCGGTGGTGCTGTGGGGGTTGACCGGATGGGCCGTGCTCATGCCGAAGGCGCTCACGGATCTGGCGATGCTGGTGTCGGGCGCCACCATGGGCGCCGCCGTGACGCCTGCTGCCATCGCGGCGATTTCGCGCTATCCGGCCAGTCTCCTGCTTCTGGTCATTGGAGTCGTAGCAATCTCGGCAGGGTCGGCATTCTGGCTGACCCGGGTCTCGGGCTGGCGCAAGGATGATGCGGTGCTGGCTTCCGTCCCCGGCGCATTGTCAACCGTCATGGCGGTTGCGGCCGACCGCAATGCGTCAGTCGGGCCCATCGCGATCGTTCAGAACATGCGGCTTTTCGCGCTGATCGCTCTGTTGCCGAGCGCGATCGTGCTGTCCGGGAGCGGCGTGCATACGGGAGCGCTGATCGGGCAGGGGCTCCCTATCGAAAGCCCCGGCTCCATGGCTTTCGTGCTTCTTGGCGGTCTGGTGATCGGCACATTGCTGGCCCGGCTGAACGTGGCGGCGCCCATCCTGCTCGGCGCGACGTTGGTGAGCACGATCAGCCACGCAACCGAATTCGCCAGCGGCGTCATTCCGCCCGTCATCGCGACGATGGGTCTGGTCCTGATCGGAATCTTCATCGCCGAGCGTTTCCGCAACCTTGATCCCGCCACCATCCGGCCGGCGCTCATGGCCGGGCTGTCGTCCTTTGCCATAGGGATGGGGATCGCCGCCGCTTTCGCAATTCTTGCTTCGTGGGCGTCCGGCGTCACGTTCGCCGACAGCCTGATCGCCTTTGCGCCCGGGGGGCTTGAGGCCATGACGGTGCTGGCGCTGATTTTGGGTCTCGATCCGCTCTATGTGGGCATCCACCATCTGGTCAGGTTCGTGGGCATCGGCCTCACGGTGCCGTTCGTCGTGGCGTGGCTTCAGCGCCGCGACCGGCCCAAGAGCCGTGACATCATCACCTAGAGCCTGATCCGGCGAAGTGGATACCGGTTCACGGAGAGATCATGCGCCAAAGCAAAGCGATAGAGCCGGATCAGATTCGAAGAAACTGAATCCGACTCTAGAGTTTGCCCCGCAGCCGCTCCACCGCTTCCATGCGCGGCTTCGCGCTGTTCCACAGGCGCTTCGTGACGGCCGCGATCAGGGCCTCGGTGAGGAGCAGAAGGCCCGCCGAGGAGTCCCAGTTGGATGGTGCCGTCACATGCGCGGGCAGCACGTGGCTGGCGACGCGGGCGATCGGCGACAGCCAGGGGTCGGTCAGCAGAACCACCGTCGCCCCTTGCTTGGCGGCGGTCTCGCAGAGGGCGATCACATCCTCCTGGTAGCGGCGGATGTCGTAGGCGACGATGACGTCCTTCCGGCCGATCTCGATCATGCGGTCGCGCCAATGGGCGGGTTGGCCGTCGATAAAGTCCACATGGCTGCGCACGATGCGAAAATGGCTCTCGGCGTAGCGCGCCAAGGCGCCGGTAAAGCGGCCGCCGGTAAAGTGCAGGTGCCGGCGCTGCTCGCTCAACAGGGTCACCACCGAGTCGAATTCGGCCGGCGCGATGTTCTCCACCGTTGCCCGCAGATTGGCGGCCACGGCGTCCGCAAATGACGCAAGGGCAGGCGCTCCGTGGCCGCGCGCTGGCGGATGGGCCTTGGCGAGGGGCGAGAGCAACTGCGCCTCGAGCTCCTCGCGCAGGTGTTTCTGGAAATCCGGAAATCCGCCAAAACCGAGTCGGGTCACGAACCGAAGCACCGACGGGGCCGAGATGCCGGCGCGGGCGGCGAATTCCGCAACCGTGTCGAGACCCGCAAAAGGATAGTGGCTGAGCAGGACGTGAGCAGCCCGCTTTTCGCTTGGCGTAAAGGATTGCATGTCGTTGCGAATGCGCTCCGCGAGGCTCGATGCATCTGTCGAAATCGTCCGCGCCCTGTCGCTCATACCGGTTCTATCCACAGCCATCCTTGACGGACGCCAAAACCTGTATCAAAAATTCCAGAATAAGAAAAACGAGAACTTACGTACCGGACGTTCAAGGTAGCCCACCAGCCGGAGAGCAGATGGAAGACCGCATGTCGGATCCAAGTCGCGGCGACAATGCCGGGACCAGCGCGGGCTGGGGTCCGGTCACCCGGGTTGAGAATCCTGACGGGCAGTCGCCGATCCTGCTGATCTGCGAGCATGCATCGAATGCGATTCCGGCGCGTTACGGGGATCTGGGTCTCGGGCTGCCGGAGCGCGAAAGCCATATCGCGTGGGATCCCGGCGCGCTCGGGGTGGCGCGCGGGTTGTCGCGGCTGCTCGATGCGCCGCTCGTTCACGCGACCGTGTCACGCCTTGTCCTCGATCTCAATCGCGACCCGTCGGCGCCTGATTCCATCCCGACGGTCAGCGAGCGCACGACGATTCCCGGCAATCTCGATCTCGACCCGGCGGAGCGCGCGTTTCGGGCGCGCGAAGTTTACGCGGCGTTCCACGGGAAGGTCGACGCCTTCGCCGAGATGCGCCTTGCCTCAGGGCGGCTGCGCGCTGTCGTCTCCGTTCATTCCTTCACGCCGATCTATCGCGACGTTCCCCGCCCGTGGGATATCGGCCTGATCTTCGATGCGGATGCGCGCTATGCGCGCACCGTCGAGATGGGCTTGAAGCGCGATGCGAGGCTGACGATCGGCATGAACGAACCCTATTCACCGGCCGATCGGGTGTTTCACACCCTTGAGCGCCATGCAGTACGGCGCGGATTGGCGCCGCTGATGATCGAGATCCGCAACGACCTGATCCGCACAGAAAACGGACAATCGTCGTGGTCGAATCGTCTCGCACCCCTGTTGAGGGACGGGGTGCCGACGTCGTGACAGCGGCCATGGCGCAGGGTGCGCCGTGGCTCTTTGAACAGATGACTTCGTGGAGGAAGTTTCATGACGGTTGGACAGGGAAGTGCCGGGGTTCACGCCCCGCCCGCAGGCACCCAAGGTGCTGCGGGCATTACTTATACGACGGTTGACGACACCTATTTCGAGGCAAGGCGACTGAAGCGGTATGCCCGCGTGTGGTCGCTCTGGGCGCTGGGCGTCGGCGCGGTTATCTCCGGGCATTACTCCGGGTGGAATCTTGGCCTCTCGCAAGGCTTTGGTTCGATGTTCTTCGCGACCATCATCATCGCCATCATGTATCTCGGCTTGACATTCTCGCTGGCCGAAATGTCGCCGGCTTTGCCGCATACCGGCGGCGCCTATTCGTTCGCCCGCACATCGATGGGTCCATGGGCGGGCTATATCACGGGCATTGCTGAAAACATCGAGTTCGTGCTCACGCCGGCCGTGATCGTGTTCTTTATCGGTTCGTATCTGACCGGGATCTTCGGCACGGATCCGAGCTTCCAGCCGGTTTACTGGATCGTCTGTTACGCGTTGTTCGTCGGCCTGAACGTCATTGGTGTCGAATTGTCGTTCAAGGTGACGGTGACGGTCACGGTTCTGGCGCTTGCGTGTCTTGCGGTGTTCTACCTGTCGGTGATCTTCTCCGGCAAGTTCGACTTCTCGCGCTGGGCGCTCAACATGGGCCCCGGCGGCGTCGAACTCCCCAATGGCGGCGGGCCTTTCCTGCCCTTCGGCGTTGCGGGCATCTTCGCGACCTTGCCGTTTGCCGTCTGGCTCTTTCTCGCCATCGAGCAATTGCCGCTGGCGGCGGAGGAATCGCACGATCCGCAGCGGGACATGCCCAAGGGAATCATCGCCGGCATCCTGACGCTGATCGTATCGGCGTTCCTGGTGATCTTCCTGAACACCGGGATCGAGGCGGGCGCCGTTGGCTATGCCAAATCGACGGAGCCGCTGCTTGACGGTTTCCGCGCCCTGTTCGGCTCGGACATCGCCAAGATCCTCGCGGCCGTGGCGGTGATCGGCCTGATCGCATCGTTCCATACGATCATCTTCGCCTATGGCCGGCAGATCTACTCGCTCTCGCGGGCGGGCTATTTTCCGGCCTTCCTGTCCGTGACCCACGGCACGCGCAAATCGCCGCACGTGGCGCTGATCGCGGGCGCGGTTCTCGGACTTGCGGTGATGATAATCACCTGGTTCTCGTTCGGAGCGGATGCGGGCGGCGCCGCCATCGGCGGCACCTTGCTCAACATGGCGGTCGCCGGCGCCATGCTCGCCTACTTCATGCAGGGCATGTCCTACATCGTCCTGAAAAAGAAGTTCGCGTTTCTCCACAGGCCCTACACGAGTCCTTTCGGTATCGCGGGCGCGGCGATCTGCATGATCATCGCGGCCGTGACGTTGTACTTCCAGTTGACCGATCCGGTGTTTCGGGCGGGCGTGATCGGTGTCGTGATCTATTATGCGATCATGATGGCGTATTTCCTGCTCTGGGGCCGGCACAAGCTCATCCTCTCGCCGGAGGAAGAGTTTGCGCTGACCAAGGGCGAGTCCGAATACAAGAGTCATTAGGGCGCGATGCCGAAAGCGCTCCAGACTCTTGAAATCGATCACGTTCCGTGAATTCGGACCAACTGGTCCAAGCTCACCGTGATCTCGTGCAATCCGGGAGCGCGCCTCGCGCGCTCCCATTTCCCTAGCGTGTCAGGTTGCCCGCATGAACACTCCCAAGATCAAAACGGCCGCTGATGCGGCAGCCTATGTGCGAAGCCGCGATCTGCCGTTCGTCAAGATCGGCATCGTGGATATCGATGGAATCATGCGCGGCAAGTACATGGCGCGCGACAAGTTCGAATCCGCGCTGACCGGTGGCTTCGGCATGTGCGATGTGGTGCTGGGTTGGGATTCCAACGATCAGCTCTACGACAACACGACGCTCACCGGCTGGCATACGGCCTACCCGGACGCCGCCGCCCGCATCCTGCCTGAGACGATGCGGTTGATCCCGTTCGAGAACGACCTGCCGTTCTTTTTGGCGGAGTTCGAGGGATATGCGGAGGCGGCCTGCCCGCGCGGTGTTCTGCGGCGGGTGCTCAAGAAGGCGGAGGAGATGGGATTCGCGGTGTCGGCTGCGGCCGAATTCGAGTTCTTCGTCTTTGACGAGACGCCGCATTCGGTGCGTGAAAAAAATTATCGCAACCTGAAGACGATCACCCCGGGCTTCTTCGGCTATTCGGTTTTGCGCTCCGGCGTCCACTCGGATTTTTATCATGAGCTTCTCGATCTCGGTCACAAGATGGACTTCGAGATCGAGGGCCTGCACACGGAAACTGGACCGGGCGTTCTCGAGGCAGCCATCCGCGTCGACGATGCGCTGAAAGCCGCCGACAAGGCGGCCTTGTTCAAGACTTTCACCAAGATCCTCGCGCAGCGACGTGGCTGGATGGCGACCTTCATGGCAAAATGGTCGCGCGACTGGCCCGGACAATCCGGCCATTTGCACACCTCGCTGCGCGATATCAAGACCGGCAAGGGCGCGTTCTACGATGCCTCCGCGCCCCACCACATGTCCGACGCCATGCGCTGGTTCGTCGGTGGACAGCAGCAGCTCATGCCCGAAACGCTCGCGATGGTGGCGTGCACGGTCAACAGCTACACGCGGCTCATTCCCGGTTTCTGGGCGCCGACGGATTCCGCCTGGGGCGTCGAAAACCGCACGACCGCTCTGCGGGTCATTCCGGGTTCGGAAAAATCGCAGCGGGTCGAATACCGCGTGGCGGCAGCAGACATCAATCCCTACATCGCGCTCGCGGCCGCGATCGGTTCCGGCCTGTGGGGCATCGAAAACAGAATCGAGCCGGGCGATCCGATTCAGGGCAATGCCTACGCGGTGGAGCATCCGAAGGAGCGTGCGCTGCCGCGTTCGCTCGGCGAAGCGGCAGGGCGCCTCAGGGCTTCGAAACCCGCACGCGAGCTGTTTGGCGACACGTTTGTTGACCATTATGTCGCAACGCGCGAATGGGAGGAGCGCGAAGCCCGCAAGGCCGTTACAGATTGGCAACTCGCTCGCTATTTAGAGATCATTTAGAAGCATCATCATGGCTGAAACCGATATCGTTTGCATTTCCCCGATCGACGGACGCGAGCTGGTTCGTCGATCCCTCATGGCCGAGAGCGCCATCGATGCGGCAATCGCCGCAGCGCGAAAAGCACAGAAGGATTGGCGCGCCGTGCCGATCGCCGAGCGCGCGGCCAAGGTTGGCGCCTTTCTCGATGCGCTGCTGGCGATGAACCAGGAAGTGGTGCCCGAGATCGCCCAGCAGATGGGCCGTCCGGTGCGCTATGGCGGCGAGTTCGGCGGCGTGGAAGAGCGCGCGCGCTACATGATGCGCATCGCCGAAGACAGCCTCAAGCCGATTCCGGCCGAGAACCAGAAGGCCGGCTTCCGGCGCATGATCAAGCGCGAGCCCGTTGGCGTCGTGCTGGTGATCGCACCGTGGAACTACCCCTATCTCACGGCGATCAACACCATCGTGCCGGCGCTGATGGCGGGCAACGCGGTGCTGCTGAAACATGCCTCCCAGACCTTGCTCGCCGGCGACCGTTTCCAGATGGCGGCGGACAGGTCGGGTCTGCCCAAGGGCCTGTTCCAGAATCTCGTGCTGAGCCACGACCAGACAAGCCGCATTCTCGGCGCCGGTCTCGTGGACCATTGCAACTTCACCGGCTCGGTCTCTGGCGGGCGGTCGATCGAGCGCGCGGCGGCCGGTTCATTCACCTCGCTCGGCCTCGAACTCGGCGGCAAGGACCCGGCTTATGTGCGCGCCGATGCGAATATCGATCATGCGATCGAGAACCTCGTCGACGGCGCCTTCTTCAATTCGGGCCAGTGCTGCTGCGGTATCGAACGCATCTACGTGCACGAGAAACACTATGACGCGTTTGTCGTGGGCGCCGTCGAGCTGGTCAACAAATACGTTCTCGGCAACCCGCTTGATGAAAAGACCACGCTCGGCCCGATGGCGCATAAACGCTTCGCCGATCTGGTGCGAGGGCAAAATGCCGAGGCCGTCGCCAAGGGCGCAAAAGCGCATATCGACACGGCCCGCTTCGCCGCGGATGTCGGCAACACCGCCTATCTGGCGCCGCAGGTGCTGACCGGAGTCGATCATTCCATGAGCGTGATGCGTGACGAAAGTTTCGGCCCCACGGTCGGCATCATGAAGGTGGCGAACGACGAGGAGGCGATTCGTCTCATGAACGATTCGCCCTACGGTCTTTCGGCCGCGATCTGGACTTCGGATGTGGATGCAGCCGAGTCGATCGGCGATCGTCTCGAGACCGGCACCGTCTTCATGAACCGCTGCGACTATCTCGATCCCGCGCTCGCCTGGACCGGCGTGAAGGAGACGGGACGCGGCGCGAGCCTGTCGCGACTGGCCTATGAATCACTGACCCGCCCGAAATCCTTCCACCTGCGCCACGACATTTGAGACAGATGATGACCGCTTCTCCACGCTCCAACTGGAACTACCCGAACCCCATCCGTTTCGGCGCCGGCCGGATTTCCGAACTCGCGGAAGCGTGCCGCGCTGTCGGTCTTTCGGCTCCGCTCATCGTGACCGATCCGTTTCTTGCAACGCAGCCGATGACGAAAGCGGCGCTCGACCAGCTCAAAGCCGCCGGTCTCAAGGCCGCGCTGTTCAGCGAGATCAAGCCGAACCCGGTCGAGACGAATATCTACAAGGGCCTCGAGGCGCTGAAAGCCGGCAAGCATGACGGCGTCGTCGCGTTCGGCGGCGGCTCGGCGCTCGATGCGGGCAAGGTCATCGCGTTCATGGCCGGGCAGACCCGCCCGATGTGGGATTTCGAGGATGTGGGCGACTGGTGGACCCGCGCCGACCCGAAAGGCATCCTGCCGATCATTGCCGTGCCGACGACGGCAGGTACCGGCGCCGAGGTCGGACGTGCGGGCGTCATCACGCAGGAAGCGACGCACACCAAGAAAGTCATCTTCCATCCGCTGATGATGCCGAAGATCACGATCTGCGATCCCGCACTCACCGTCGGCATGCCGCCTCACATCACCGCAGGCACCGGCCTCGACGCCCTGGCCCATTGCATCGAAGCCTATTGCGCGCCGGGTTATCACCCGATGGCGGATGGCATCGCGGTCGAGGGCATCCGGCTCGTGAAGGAATACCTGCCGCGCGCCTACAAAAACGGCAACGACATCGAAGCGCGCGCCAACATGATGTCGGCGGCCGCCATGGGTGCGACCGCGTTCCAGAAAGGCCTGGGCGCGATCCACGCGCTGTCACATCCGCTCGGCGCGCTCTACGATACGCATCACGGCCTCACCAACGCGGTCTTCATGCCGTATGTGCTGGTCTATAACCGCGAAGTCATCGCGCCAAAGATCGAACGACTGGCGGCCTATATCGGTCTGGAGCCGACCTTCCAGGCCTTTCTCGATTGGGTGCTGAAGCTGCGCAAGGATCTGGGCGTCCCGCACACGCTCGAAGGCCTCAAGGTCGACAATACGCGCTTCGACGAAATGTCCACCATGGCGCCGCAGGATCCGACAGCCGGCGGAAACCCGGTTCCCATCAACAAGGACAGTGCACGCAAGCTCTATGAAAACGCTCTCGCTGGACGAGTGTAAGTCCCGGAGCATCAGAAACGAGCGCTGAAGAGACGGCACCGCTGGGTTGACCAGCGGTGCGATGTTTGCCGTCCACTCCGCGAGCGATTACGTGGCGGTGCCGAGACGCTTCGCCAGAACGTCCCACAGGGCCTTGCTCTGAAAGTTCGGGATCGTGATGTCGGCCCCGGCACGCGTCATGTCGGCCGCGGTCAATCCGGTCAGGATTCCAAAGGAAAAGAGCCCCGCGCCTTTTGCGGCTTTCATCCCGGAGGGAGAGTCCTCGAACGCAATCGCCTGGTCCGCCGCGAGCCCGAGTCGATCGAGTGCGGTGAGGTAGGGAAGGGGATCCGGCTTCCCGCGGCTCACATCATCCCGGGTGATCTTGACGGTAAAGCGGTCCGTCAAGCCCATGGTGTCGAGCATATGGGAGGCGTTGAGGCTCGGCGCATTGGTGACGAGGGCAATCTTGACCGTGTAACGGTCGGCCCAGTCGAGCAGATCGAGAAGCCCCTCGAGCGGCTTGAGGTCGGAGGCCAATCGGCGAAAGGCAGCCTCCTTCAGATCCGCGAACGTTTCGTGATCCGTGACAGGCCGGCCGGGCAGCAGCGTTGCGAAAATCGACTCATTGGTGCGGCCGATGATGGTGTTGCGATAGACCTCGTCGTCAATCGACACGCCTTCGGGGCCGAGAACCTCCGCAAAAGCGCGCAGATGGACAGGGTCGCTGTGGACCAATGTGCCATCCATGTCGAAAATCAGGGCTTTCAGCGTCATGGCGTCTCGTATCAGAAAAATCGGAAGGGCGGAGCAACGCGCGAAACCCAGACCCGGCACGACAGAAAAACTGCCCGTTGGATTTGCGGGTCCCCTTTATAGATAATCATGCGCACGATAAACCTGCGCTGAACACGGTTTCAGGCCCCCGGAATGATCGCCACACCGCGTTCAGGCGTGAGCGAGATCGCCACGCGGGTGCCGGTCGGAATGGGATCCCGGCTGCCGTACTGGACGACGAAAAGATTGCCCACGGGAGTCTCGACTTCATATTCCATCTGAGTCCCGAGATAGGACGCTTTGGTGACGGTGCCGGCAACAGATCCGGCCGTCGATGCAGTCTCGTTGAGCACGACAGCGTCGGGACGGACCGCCAGCTTCACCGGTCCGGGTTTTACGCCGCGGTGCGGAAGCCGAACGCTCAATCCACCGATCTGCACACGCGCATGGGCGCCATCCGGCTCGCCCAGGATCCCCGTCAGGATATTGGCATCGCCGATGAAATCCGCCACGAAGAGATCGGCGGGTTCCTCGTAGAGTTCGCGCGGCGAACCGGTTTGGGCGATCCGCGCATTCGACATCACGATGATATGGTCGGAGACGGCCAGCGCCTCCTCCTGGTCGTGCGTCACATAGGCGACAGTCAGGTTCAGGCTCCGCTGCAATTCGCGGATGTCCTCGCGCACGCGACGGCGCAGCTTCGCGTCGAGATTCGACAAAGGCTCGTCGAAGAGCAGAACCTGAGGTTCGAGCACCAGCGCGCGCGCCACGGCAACGCGCTGCTGCTGGCCGCCGGAAAGCTCCGATGGCGAACGCCGCTCGAGGCCCGACAACCCGATCAGCGCAAGTTTCTCCATCGCCATCGCCTGCGCGTCCTTCTTCGACGCCCCCTGGACGGATGGACCGTAGGCGACGTTTTCGAGAACCGACATATGCGGGAATAGCGCATAGGACTGGAACACCATGCTGACGTCGCGATCGGCTGCCGAAAGGTTCGTCACATCGCGACCGCCGATGAGAATTTGGCCCGCGCTTGCCATCTCGAGTCCCGCGATCATGCGGAGCGTCGTGGTCTTGCCGCAGCCCGATGGCCCCAGCAACGTGACCAGCTTGCCCGGCTCGATCGTGAAGGACACGTCGTCGACGGCGGTGACATCGCCATAGCGCTTGGTCACGTTGCGAAACTCGACGGACGCCGCCTTCTTGGTGGACGGGGCGCTGCGGGAGAGCGAGGCGGTCTGGGTCATCTGGTTCATGGTATGGCTTGAACAGCGAGTGCGGGAGCGTTCGCGCTGGCAGTGCGGCGTCCGAGGCGCCGCTCGCCGACAACGAGCTGGATCATCGTGATGGCGATCAGCATCACGATGATGAGAACGGTGGAGTAGGCAATGGCAAGGCCGAACTCGCCCGCTTCAACGCGGCCGACGATATAGGCGGTCGCCATGTTGTATTCGGCAGTGACGAGGAAGATCACGGCGCTGACCGCCGTCATTGCGCGGACGAAGGAATAGACCAGAGACGCGACGATAGCCGGGCGCAGCAACGGCAGCACAATGCGGCGCATGGTCGTGGCCGAACGCGCGCCGAGGGTAAGCGATGCCTCATCGAGGCTTTTGTCGATCTGACTCAAGGTGGCGATGCCCGAGCGGACGCCGACCGGCATGTTGCGGAAGACGAAGCACATGACCAGGATGAATCCGGTGCCGGTGATCTCGATGGGCGGCACGTTGAAGGCGAGGATATACGAGACGCCGACAACCGTTCCGGGAATTGCGAAACTGAGAAGCGTTCCGAACTCGAACAGTCGCTGCCCCTGGAAGCGCTGGCGCGTCAAAAGATAGGCGGTCAGGATTCCGATAGCCGCCGTCAGCGGCGCCGAGATCGCCGCGACCTTCATGGTGGCGAAGAACGAATCCCAGGCCGATCCGGAAAAATAGATGCCCCACTCCGAGCGCTCGATGCGGAACGCCGTGAGATAGTGATCGAAAGTGGGCGAGTAGTCGCGGCCCATCGAACGAACGAAACCGCCGATCAGGATAATCGCATAGACGATCACCGTGAAGAGGGCCCATGGAATCGCCGTCAAATAGGACGCCAGGGCGACCCGGCGCGGCAACGGCAGCGGGATGCCGGAATCACCCTTGCCGGTGACGGTGGTGTAGACTTTCTTGCCGAGCCACGCGTGTTGGAGCCAGAAGGCGCCGAGCGTGAAGGCGAGCAGGATGATCGACAGGACGGCAGCTCGCCCCTGATCCTGCTGTGCGCCCACAACCGCGAAGAAGATCTTGGTCGACAGAACCTCGAAATTGCCCCCGAGCACGAGCGGATTGCCGAAATCCGCGAGGCTCTCCACGAAACCGAGCAGGAACGCATTGGCGAGTCCGGGACGCATCAGCGGCAAGGTCACCATCAGGAACGTCGTCCAACTCTTGGCGCGCAAGGTCTGCGAGGCTTCCTCAAGGGTCGGGCTGATGCCCTGGACGACCCCGATCAGCACGAGGAACGCAATCGGCGTGAATGCGAGAAGCTGCGCGATGAAGACACCCGGCAAGCCGTAAATCCAGCGGGAGCGCGGCACGCCGAACCAATCGAACAGGAGGGCCGAGGCCGCACCCGAGCGGCCGAACAGCAGGATCAACGCGAGACCGATGACGAACGGGGGCGTGATGATCGGCAGCACGCTCATGACGCGCAGCAGCTTCTTGTAGCGAAAGCTCGTGCGCGTGGCGATCAACGCGAAGGAAAGGCCGAGAGCGGTCGTGCCGAACGCCACGAGGACGCCGAGGAACAGGGTGTTCCAGGCCACCCCGCAGCGCAGGTCGCCCTTAAGGCAATCCAGGCCCCAGATCGAGTGATCGAAGAACTTCACGACAAATTGAGCCGGAGCAAAATTGCCGCGGTCATCGCCGAAGGCGCTGGCGAGGATCGTCGATACGGGAAAGAAAACGAACACGGCGATCAGCGCGATGACGACGCCGATGGAGGAGGTCACGAAGGCATCGCCCCGGCACCATCCGCGCGCTGCAAGGCCGTGGCAGAGGATGATCAGGAACGCCGTTGCGGTGAGTGCGGCGCCGTAGCCCATTCCCTCCTGGCGGGGGCCGGGTTCGCCGAAGATCGCCTTCAGGAAATCCATGGTCCAGCCGTTGAGGCCGATGGTGAAGCCCTGGATGACGATGAGTGCGAGACCGGCTACTCCGGCAGCGACAAGCCAGTCGCTATGCGACGCGCTGGCGCCCGGCGCAACCGGTCGCAACGTCATCAGCAGCGGAACGACGATCGGCAGGAGCCACCAGGCGCCCTTTAGGCCGAGCACGAGGCCGGAACCGCCGATAAAGTAATCGCCGAGACCGGGAGCGAACCCGCTATCGAAGCCGTACCATGGCAGGAGAGCGAAGCCGACCCAGCTCAGGACAATCCAGCCGAGTGTTGCCCGTGCCATATTGATATACTCGCGTGACGCGCAGGAATCGCCCGGAACCGGAAAGCGGCGCCTTGGGTCGTCCTACTTGTGCTCTGAACCCGGTAAAAAGCGGCGAGGCGAATCCGCCCCGCCGCAGATGATCGAAGCTGCTATTTCGGCAGATTCTTGACCTCATTGTCCCACTTGGACAGAAGCCGCTTCCGCTCGTCCGACGAGCCGTATTTGGCGAAATCGAAATTGATCAGCTTGATCTCTTCGAGCTTTGGAGCCTCCGGCGGGACCGGCGTGCTCTTGTTGGACGGCACCTGGTAGGATTTTGCTTCCGCGCCGAGCTTCTGCGCTGCCGGCGTCAGAGCCCAATCGTAGAATTTCTTCGCGTTGTCCTGGTTCTTGCCGCCCTTGATGATCGACATGGAACCGATCTCATAGCCGGTGCCCTCGCAAGGTGCGACGACCTTGATGGGCGCCTTGTCGACGACCATCGTGACGATGTCGTGCATGAAGGCGATGCCCACGGTGGTCTCGCCGAGCGCCATGGCCTTCGCCGGCGCCGCTCCCGACTTGGTGTATTGATTGATGTTCTTGTGCAGGGCCTTGAGGTAGTCGAAACCCTTCTCCTCGCCCATCAACTGAACGATCGTGGCCAGCAGGGTGTAGGCTGTACCGGACGAATTCGGGTCCGCCATCTGGACCTCGTCCTTCAGCTTGACGTTGAGGATGTCAGCCCAGCATTTCGGCTCCGGGATGCCTTTCGATTTGAGCAGCTCGGTGTTGTAGCCAAACCCGAGAGCGCCCGAATAGACGCCGATGGTGCGCTTCTTGGCCTGTTCCCACTGGCGAAGGGCCCAGGGTTGAAGCTCGCTGTTCTTGGGCGACGTGTAGTCGACCGTCAGACCTTCCTCGGCAGCCTGCATGTGCGGATCGCCGGTGCCGCCCCACCAGATGTCGGCGCGGGGATTGGCGCTTTCGGCCTTTACCTGAGCGTAGATTTCGCCGGAACTTTTGCGGGTCATCGAAACCTTGATGCCCGTCTCGCGCTCGAAAGCGCTCGTCATCGCGCGGCACCATTCCTCCTGGACGGCGCAATACATGACGAGGGCACCCTGGGCCTGCGCCGCCCCCGCGGACATGAAGGACATGACGGTGGTGGCGCCCGCCAGCATGGTCGCGGCGACGAAATTCTTCTTTAACTTCATGTTGTTCTCCCTATGTCGTTTCTTGACGTTTTTATGCTTGGCTGGCTAAGCTCTATGTTATGCGATTGCAGGTCAAGAGGCTTGCAAAAATTTGGGCATGTCCCGCATCGTCAATTCGGCTCCTTGCCGATCCCTGTTGCGGCCATCACCGCCTCGGCCAGCTCCGGTGTGCAGGCGAGAACGGGATTGCCGCTTCTGAGGCCGTCTTTCGCCAGAAAATTGTTGGTCCATCCGCCCGCCTCCTCGACGAGAAGGAGAGCCGCCAACGCGTCCCAGGAATTGATGTGTAGTTCGCAATAGGCATCCACGCGCCCGTCGGCCACATAGGCCAATCCCAACGTGCCGGAGCCCGCGCGCCGGACATTGACGCCCGCTTCCTTGAGCCTCTCGACAAGCGTGACATAGGATTCGGCGGGGAGCCGGGACGACCAGCCCGCCTCGACGGTGGCGTGACTGATCTGCGCAAGACCGCTGACGCGAATGGCTTCGCCGTTCAGCGTAGCTCCACCGCCCCGCGAGGCGGCATAAAGCTCGTCCTGCATCACGTTGTAGACGATTCCGATCTCGGTGCGGTTGTCCCGCACGAAAGCGATCGAAATCGCGAAATGAGGGATCCCCCGGGCAAAATTGGCCGTTCCGTCGATGGGGTCGACGACCCACACATCCCGCTCGAACGAGCCGCCTCCCTCTTCGCCAAAAAAGGAGTCGTCGGGGACAAGATGGGCCAGGCGACGGCGGATCAGGTTCTCGACCTCGGAATCGGTGGCGGTGAGAAAGTCCTGGTGGCCCTTCATGTCCGGACGCTGCGAGCGCGGCCGTTCCAGAAACCGGCGGCGCGCCAGCATCCCAGCCTCGCGGGCGATGGCGCAGGCGATCGCAATTCGTGTGTCCAGGCCGTCGGTCATTATGATCGTCTCGCTCTGAAAGGGCGCGAACAGCCGGCGGCGTTGCCGAACATTCACATTTTCCGGTTTACAACTGTGTCGGAGGCTGGGGCTCGAATGTGAAAACACTTCTCCGGCGCTTAGAATTGATCCTTTATTAGCCGGCTTCAATCAACTAACTTTCGCCACCCCGAAGCAGGAATCCCCACCCCATCGAATGGCGCGCGCACAAAAAGATCGTTTCAATCAGGTTGCAGCCCTTCCTTTCCGCGTGCGGAACGGCACGCTGGAGGTGCTTCTCGTGACGTCACGGGAGACCAAACGGTGGCTCATTCCGAAAGGCTGGCCGATGAAAGGCAAGAAGGCCTACAAGGCCGCGGCCCAGGAGGCTTTTGAGGAGGCCGGTGTCAAAGGGACTGTCGGACAGGTCGCCATCGGGCATTACGATTACTGGAAGCGGCGAGCTGAGCATTTCGATCTCTGTCGCGTTCAGGTCTATCCGCTCGAGGTCTCGAAGCAGTTGAAGAAATGGCCGGAGAAAGGCCAGCGTGACTATCGCTGGTTCGAGGTCGAGGAAGCTGCACAGCAGGTTCTCGAACCCGCGCTCGCCGCCGTGATCCGCGCCCTGCCGCTTCATGTGCAGTCGACGCCCACTCCGGCACTTCCCGCCTTGACGGTGTGACGAGCAGCCGGCGCGGCAGCTTTTCCTTACGAAACCGGGAACACAATTCCCTTCAGGCTTTTCATTAGCGAGGCGGAGGCGCGCGGCGCCGTGCGATCATTGCTAGGAGGGAAGCGAAATGAGGGCCCTGTGCTGGCACGGAAAAGGCGATATCCGGTGTGACACGGTTCCGGATCCCGAAATCGAGGATGCGCGAGACGCAATCATCAGGATGACGAGTTGCGCGATCTGTGGCTCGGATCTCCACCTTTACAATCACTTCATTCCGGGAATGAAGGATGGCGACATCATGGGCCATGAGTTCATGGGGGAGGTGGTCGAAATTGGTTCGAGCGTCAGCAACCTGAAGGTCGGGGACCGGATCGTGGTGCCTTTCACCATCATCTGCGGCGAATGCGAACAATGCCGGCGCGGGAATTTTTCCGTCTGCGAGCGCACCAACCGCAACGCCAGTCTGGCCGCCAAGGCCTTCGGGCATACGACCGCCGGCCTCTTCGGGTACACGCATCTCACCGGGGGCTATGCCGGAGGGCAGGCGGAATATGTGCGCATCCCCTATGCCGACACCACGCATGTGAAGGTGCCCGAGGGCCTTACCGACGAACAAGTGCTTTTCCTCGGCGATATCTTTCCGACCGGCTGGCAGGCGGTCGTCCAATGCGACATCCAGCCGTCGGACACGGTTGCCATATGGGGTTGCGGCCCCGTGGGCCAGATGGCGATCCGCAGCGCCATCCTTCTCGGTGCAAAGCAGGTGGTGGCGATCGACTGTGTGCCCGAGCGCCTCAGCATGGCGCAAGCGGGCGGCGCGACGACCATCGATTTCGACGAGGAAAGCGTCATCGAGCGCCTGAACCAATTGACCAACGGCAAGGGTCCGGAGAAATGCATCGATGCGGTCGGCCTCGAGGCCCACGCGACGCGGAGCATCGATTCCGTGGTCGACCGCGCAAAGCAGGCGGTCATGCTGGAGAGCGACCGTCCGCACGTGCTGCGGGAGATGTTCTATGTCTGCCGGCCGGCCGGTGTCGTCTCGGTGCCCGGCGTCTATGGCGGTCTTATCGACAAGATTCCATTCGGCGCGGTCATGAACAAAGGACTCACCATCCGCACCGGGCAAACGCATGTAAACCGCTGGACCGAGGATCTCCTGCGGCGCATCCAGGAAGGGCAGATCGATCCTTCATTCGTGATTACTCACACGGTCGGTCTCGATGACGGACCTGAAATGTATGAGACGTTCCGCGACAAGAAGGACGGCTGCATCAAGGTCGTTCTCAAACCCCATTGAGGTTCCAGAAATGCCGCATCACCAAGAAGCGCATCGCCCAGCCGCGGACACGGTCGCACGAGGTCTCGGATGGTTCAGCCTCGGTCTCGGGGCCGTGGAGTTGTTGGGCGCCAAAAGTCTCGCCCGGTGGATGGGACTCGACAAGCACGAGGCGTTAATCCGCGCCTATGGCGCGCGCGAGATCGCAACGGGGATCGGCCTCCTGACCTCGCGAGATCCAGGGCCGTGGATGTGGGGACGCGTTGGGGGCGATGCACTCGACCTCGCGATTCTTGGCACGGCGCTCTCGGACAGGGATGCGGAGACGGATAGGGTCGTGTTCGCGACGGCGGCCGTTGCAGGCGTCACGGTCATCGATGTCCTGTGCGCGCAATCGCTTGATGCCAGCCGGCGGAACGAAAGCGATCGGCATTGGGACTATGGGGATCGCAGCGGTCTGCCTCGCTCGCCGACGCAGATGCGCGGTGTCGCTCGTGACTTCGAAGTACCGCGTGACATGCGGATCCCCGAGGCCCTGCGCCCCTACGATCAGGCGCAGCGGCGGCCCTTGTGAGCCGGCAGGCGTCTTAAGGAGCGCAGGTCAGCGGCACGAGCGCCGATGCCCAGAACGCCGCGATATGCGCAGCGCTGCGAGCGTTTTCCGCTTTTGTGCCGTCGCCCAGGCCCGGAATCGCCGCCGCGAGGTCTCGGGACGGGACGACCGAATAGCGGCGGGTTGTCGTGATGCCCGCCACCTTGCGTCCGTCGTCCGAAACCGGACCGACAATGCCCACGAGACGATTGCTGCCATCGAGAACCGGCGCGCCGCTGGCTCCCGGCTGAAGGGGCGCCGTGAACGATTGTCCCTCTGACATCGTTCCAGGCATGACCGACAGAGTCGGACGGCCGGTTTCCATCGTGTAACCGACGACAATAATCGACTGGTCGGGTGTTGCATCAGCGGCTCCGAACGACGCCGTCGCTGCGGAAAGATCGCGCGGAAGTTCGATCGTGAGCCAGCCTCTGGCCTGCGGTTGCTGCGAGCCGCCAACGGCAACCTCGCCGACGCGCAACTCACGGCAGGAATCCAGCGTCGCCGTCGTGATGACGCGGCGCGGCGTGACGGCGATCCCGGTTCCGATCAGGCGGCGACCGCTCGGCGGGGAGGTCACGGCTTGCGCGGACGGGGGCACCGGTATCGCCACCGCAGACGCAACGGGGGCGGTGGCGCCAAAGGCTTGGAAGCTGTTGGCGATGGCGACGACGAGGCGATCGAATTGCGGCGCCAGCGCCTTGTCGTAGCCGATGGAGAAGCCGCGCAGGTCGGAACCAGCCGCATCGTAGCGCGTGTAGAATTTTCCGGTTGCCGTTTCACCGGCCACCACCGAGAAATCCGGGCGCAGGACCTTGTAGGTGATGATCCGCCCTGGAATCTGGAGCGCGAGATTTCTGTCGTATAGAGATGCCAGCGTGGCGTTCGGCGGCGCCCTCCGGGTATCGAGAGTCACCCTCCCGTCCGTGCTTTGCCACCGGCTGCCGCCGCTCGGATTGATGTCCGTCTTGGGCAAAAGGCCTGCAGGAACGCCAATCCGTGCGCCCGTTTTCGGATCGTCCACGATGGTAAAACCAACCGCGCTCCTGGCGCGTTGCGCCGACGCCTGCAGATCGGCGCGCTCGGTCGGGCTCAAGATCCCGCTCGGGGGCGTCCGCTTGCTTTGCTGAAAGGCCGCGACGGCATCGAAGGTTTGTCGCCCGAACACGCCATCGGCGGCACCGCTATAGGTGGTTCCGGCCCAGATCAGCGCTTCCTGCATGGCCTTTCGATCGGCCTCCGGCAGCGCCTCGAACGCCGCGCGAGCGGCGACGAGATTGGTACTTGCCAGGGCGGCCCGCCCAAGTGGCTCCTGCGCACTCGCGCCTTGAAAGGTCGGGACCGCCAGCACCGTCGCGATCACCGCGCCGACGACGGATTGTTTCCAGGCGACGATACGGCTCATGTCAGCTTTCCCCCAGCCGCACCTTCACAAACCTGCCGTCAGGAAGCCAGAACAATCGTGCGGTGAAACGATGCAATTCGCACGTGGCGGCCCGCAGGCTGCCTTGTGGACAGCCGGGGGAATGCTAAGGTCGAAGGCTCTGCCGAAACCCACAATCAAGGACGACGACGATGGTCACACAGTTGCTGCGCGCGGTGCTGGTTGCGGCAACGCTGTGCTGGGGGATCGTCGGCGTCCAGGCGCAAAGCCAGAAAAGCTTCGTCCGCGAGGATCTCGCAAGCGAAAGCGTTCGCCTGCAACAGAGCCTGAGGACGGAAACGGCCCCATTTGCCGGCGGCAAGCCCGCCGCCCAGCTCCGGCGCGAGGGACAATCCTTCCTGTCGCAGCGGCTTCCCAAGCAGGCGCTTAACTCTTTTGGAGCGGCGATTGCAATCGAGCCGGGAAACTCAGCCAACTGGGCGGCATTCGCCGCGGCCGCACTCGCGGTGGATCCAGGCAATGATTGGCAGGAGCGCTACAAGCTGCAGGAGCGGCAGGCGGTTGCTGCCTACACGGCCTATCAGCGCGCCACGAATCCGGCCGACGAAGCGTCGGCGCTCGCACTGCTGGGGCAAATCTATGCGAACCAGCAATCCTGGCGGCCGTCGCTCAATGCTTATGCGGCGAGTCTCAAGCTTCAGGACAATGCGGCCGTGCGTGCGACCTACGAACAGCTTCGCGCCGAGCACGGCTTTCGCGTCACCGATTTCAAGATCGATTCCGATTCCGCCTCTCCGCGCGTCTGCTTTCAGTTCTCGGAACCGCTGGCTGGCGGAAAGGTCGATTTCACTCCCTTCGTTGCCCTGTCCGGCAGCGCGACCGCCGCCGTCACGGCTGAGGGATCCCAACTTTGCGTCGATGGCTTGAAGCACAGCCAACGTTATGCGGTGGTGTTGCGGCAGGGGTTGCCGTCCGCGGTCGGCGAAGCCCTCCTGCAATCCTACGATTCCGAGATCTACGTCCGCGACCGCTCGCCTCAGGCGCGCTTTACCGGCCGCAACTATGTCCTGCCGAGCACGGGGCAAGAGGGCATTCCGGTTGTTTCGGTGAACACCTCCAAGGTCGACGTGGAGGTCTATCGTATCGGCGACCGTAACCTTCTTCCGACTGTGCGCTCCGACGACTTTCTTGGTCAGATCACCCGCTATTCCGCTGCTGAAATCGCGCGCGAGAAGGGTCTAAAAATTTGGAACGGAACACTCGATACGGCATCCGAACTCAATCGCGACGTGGTGACCGCATTTCCGGTGATCGACGCAGTCGGCAAATTGGAGCCCGGCGTTTACGTGATGACGGCAAAGCCGAATGATGGATCGCCCAGCGACAACGAAAGCACTGAGAGCTACGATAATATCGCCACGCAATGGTTCGTCGTCTCCGATCTCGGACTGACGGCTTTTACCGGCAAGGGCGGCGTGCAGGTCCTTGTCCGCTCGCTTGCCACCGCCGACCCGCGTCCCGACGTGGAGGTCCGGCTGGTGGCGCGCAACAACGAGATTCTCGCCGTCAAGAAAACCGACAGCGCCGGCGTCGCCATCTTCGATCCGGGGTTGGCGCGCGGCGAAGGCGGCCTCGCACCGGGAATTCTGGTGGCGAGCGCCGGCTCCGATTACGGCTTCGTCGACCTCGGTTCGGCGGCTTTCGATCTCACGGATCGTGGCGTGAAGGGTCGTCCGGCCTCCGGCGCCGTTGATGCGTTCCTCTACACCGAGCGCGGCGTGTACCGAACCGGCGAGACGGTGGCGCTCACCGCGCTGCTGCGCGACGTCAAGGGCGTCGCGGTTCCGGGCGTTCCGCTGACCATCGTGGTGGGGCGCCCCGACGGCGTCGAATACCGCCGCGCGCTCGTGGAGGATCAGGGTCTTGGCGGTCGAGCACTTTCCATACCGATTCTGCCTGGCTCCTTGCGAGGCACGTGGCGCGTTGCCGCCTATACCGATCCCAAAGGGCCGTCGATCGGCGACGCGACGTTTCTGGTCGAGGATTATGTGCCGGAGCGGCTGGAGGTGAATCTCTCCCCGCAAGCAGAAGCGCTGCATGCCGGTCGCCCGGCGCCGATCGATCTCTCGGCGCGCTATCTCTACGGCGCTCCGGGCTCCGGCCTCGATGTTTCGGGCGAAGTGACGGTGGCGGCATCTGCGGTAAGCGGCATCAAGGGCATCGACGGCTATGTGGTGGGTCTCGACGACGAACCGGTCGAGTCCTCCACTGTCGAAATCGAGCAGGCGGCAACGACCGATGCGCAGGGCCGCGCCAGCTTGCAGATCCCGGTGCAGGATGTATCCACGCCGCGTCCCACCGAGGCTCGCATCACCTTGCGGGTCTCCGAGGCGGGCGGACGTGCGGTGGAGCGCAGCGTCACGCTGCCGATCCTGCCGAAGGGTCCTGTGGTGGCGGTGCGAAAGAACTTTGCCGGACAACTCGGTGAAGGAGCGAACGCAACGTTCGACGTGGTGCTGGCGAACCCGGATGGGACGCGCATCGCGAACCGGAACGTCGTCTGGAGCCTCTACAAGATCGAACGTCGTTATCAGTGGTACAATTCGGACGGCCGCTGGGGTTACGAGCCGGTGAAGAGCACCCGCCGTATGAGCGACGGACGTGTCGATGTCGGCACAGCCGAGGCGGCGCGCATTTCAGCGCCGGTCGAGTGGGGCACCTATCGCCTCGACATCAGTGCGGCGGATCTTGGCGAGACGGCGCAAACGAGCGTTTCGTTCACCGTCGGCTGGTCGGGCGATCAAACCGCCGACACGCCGGATCTTCTCGACATGACGCTCGACAAGGCGAGCTATCGCTCGGGCGACATGATGAAGGTTCGCCTCAACCCGCGCTTCGCCGGCAAGGCGACGCTCGCGGTCGTCAGCGACCGGATGCACCATATCCGCGTAGTCGACGTCGCGGCCGGCGGCACCGATGTGACGGTTCCGGTGCAGGCCGATTGGGGCCCGGGGGCGTACCTCGTCGCCATCGCCCATCGACCGCTCGATCAGGCCGCGCGGCGCATGCCCGGACGCGCGCTGGGAACCGCATGGTTCGCTATCGACCAGGAGGCCCGCTCGCTGACGGTAAGCCTCAACGCGCCTGAGAAAATTCGTCCGCGCGGTACGCTGGCTTTGCCGATCAAGGTCGCGGGTCTCGACCCGGACGGAGAGGCGCGCATCACCGTGGCGGCAGTGGATGTCGGCATTCTCAACCTGACGCACTACGAGACGCCCGATCCGAAATCCTATTTCTTCGGCCAACGGCAGCTCTCCGCAGAACTGCGCGATCTCTACGGCTACCTCATCGACGGCATGCAGGGGACACGCGGCGCGATCCGCTCCGGTGGCGACATGGAACCGAAGCCCCTTGATGGCATTCCGCCGACGCAGGAGCCGCTGGCGCGCTTCTCCGGGGTGGTGAAGGTGGGCGCGGACGGCACCGCGAACGTCGAATTCGACATGCCGGCGTTCAACGGCACCGTGCGGGTGATGGCGGTCGCGTGGACCAAGAACCGCGTCGGCAGCGCATCGGCTGATGTGATCGTGCGCGATCCCGTGGTGCTGGCCGGAACGCTTCCCCGCTTTCTTTCGGTCGGGGATCGCTCGCGCTTTTTCATGCAGATCGACAATGTCGAGGGCGCCGCCGGCGAGTATACGCTCGACCTCAACGTGAGCGGCCCCGTAATTGTCGGCGCAGATGCGTTGCGGTCCATCGTCAAGCTCGACGCCAAGGCGAAGACGCAAGTGGCGATCCCGGTGACGGCGGGAGGACGCGGCAGAGCCGTGGTCGACGTGACGCTGCGAGGGCCCGGGCTCGCGGCGATCAGCCAGCGTTTCACGGTAGCGATCCAGCCTGGTACCGGGGCCATTGCCCGGCGAACCATTCGGCCGCTTGATCCCGGCGCACGCCTGACCGTTTCGCAAGATCTGGTGGCGGATATTCTGAGCCAGACCGGCGTGGTGGCCGTCTCGGTTTCGCCTCGCGCCAGCCTCGATGTGCCGGGGCTGCTGCAGGCGCTCGATCGGTATCCTTATGGCTGCACCGAGCAGACAATCAGCCGCGCGCTACCGCTTCTCTATGTCAACAAGCTGGCCGAAGAGGAAAAACTGTCGCTCGACGAGAGCGCGGATGAGCGCGTTCGTGGCGCGATCGAACGAGTTCTGGCGCGGCAGGATTCGAACGGCTCGTTCGGCCTCTGGTCCGTCGGCGGCGACGATCTCTGGCTTGACGCGTACACCACCGACTTCCTCACCCGCGCACGAGAGAAGGGGTTTGTGGTGCCTGCGGTGGCGTTCAATCTCGCGCTCGACCGATTGCGCAACTTCGTCGCCAATACGACGCAGGTTGAGGACGACGGCTCGAACCTCGCCTATGCGGCCTATGTGTTGGCCCGCAATGGCCGACCGGTGATGGGCGATCTGCGCTATCTCGCCGACACCAAATTTGCCGAGTTCGGCTCGCCGCTGGCACGGGCCCAGATCGCGGCGGCGCTCGCATTGCTGGGGGATCGCGCCAGGGCGCAAAAAGCCTTCGCGTCGGCAACGGAATTGCTGACCACCGAAAAAGACGATGGATCATATCGCGGCGATTACGGCTCGCGTCTTCGCGACGGCGCCGGCCTGCTCACGCTTGCGTCGGAAACCGACAATAGCGCGGATCTTGTGCAACGCGTCGGACAGGTTATCGACCAGGAGCGTGGCAACCGGCGAACCAGCACGCAGGAACAGGCCTGGCTCGTTCTGGCGGCGCAAGCGGTGGCGCGCGATGCGGAGGCAATGGCGCTGACGATCGACGGCACGGCGCACAAGGGTGCCTTCTATCACGCCTACCGAGATCAGACGCTCGCGCCGGCGCCGGTGACGCTCGCCAATGCGGGTTCGGCGCCGGTGCAGGCGGTGATCACCGTCACCGGCAGCCCGATCGAGCCGCAGCCGGCGATATCCTCGGGATATGCGGTCGAACGCGCCTATTACAAACTTGATGGAACTCAGGTGCAGCCCTCAAGAGTTCAGCAGAATGATCGTCTCGTGGTCGTGCTGAAGATCACGGAGAGCGAGGCAAAGCAGGCGAGGGTCTTGCTGGTGGACCGCCTTCCGGCAGGATTCGAGATCGACAATCCCAAGCTCGCCGACAGCGACACGGTCAAGGGCCTGCCCTGGCTCAAGCGCGATGTGGAGCCTGCGCATACCGAGTTCCGCGACGATCGCTTCGTTGCGGCGTTTGATCGCGAGCCGGAGCAGGCTGCCTTCTTCTCCATCGCCTATATGGTGCGCGCCGTCTCGCCGGGCCGCTATGTGCATCCCGCCGCACAGGTTGAAGATATGTACCGACCGGAGCGCTTCGGCCGAACCGATTTCGGAATGGTCGAAGTGGTGCAGGTCAGGCCGTGACCAGCGCGCCCGCGACAGCACCGAAGGGGCGTCGCAGCATCGTTTGTGCCGTGGCTGTCGCGGGTCTTGTCGCTTTCTCGGCCTTTGCCCTGTGGCGCTTCGTCGATGCGCTGGGACCCCTCGACCTCCGCACGTCGGACGCTCGGTCGCCGATCGTGGTCGATCGCGATGAGCGCTTGCTCCGGCCTTTCGCCACGCCGGAGGGGCGGTGGCGGTTGCCGGTGGATGTGGCGGACGTGGACCCACGCTACCTCGCCATGTTGATCGCCTATGAGGATGCGCGCTTCGCGCGACACAGCGGCGTCGATGCTCTGGCGCTGCTGCGCGCCGCGGGTCAGCTGATGACAAGCGGCGGCATTGTCTCTGGCGGCTCGACGCTGACGATGCAGGTGGCCCGTTTATTGGAGCCGCGCGAGGAACGATCTTTCACCGCGAAACTCCGCCAGATGGTGCGCGCGGTACAGCTCGAACGGCGCTTCTCGAAGGACGAGATCCTGCGGCTCTATCTTCTGCTGGCGCCTTTTGGCGGCAACCTGGAAGGTGCGCGCGCCGCAAGCCTTTCCTATTTCGGCCGCGAGCCGAAGCGGCTTTCGTTCGCCGAATCCGCCCTGCTCGTGGCATTGCCGCAATCTCCGGAGCTCCGCCGCCCGGATCGCAATGTCAACGCGGCCCGAAAGGCCCGCGATCGGGTGCTCGAACGTGCGCGGCAGAACGGCGTCATCAACCGCGCGGAGGCGGATGCGGCGAAAGCCGAGCCCGTCCCGCAACTGCGGCGTCCCTTTCCGATGATCGCCGCTCATGCCGCGGAGGCGGCCTTGGCGGAGCTGCCGGCGGCGACGACCCACCGCCTTACGATTGACGCCCGCCTGCAGACGAGCCTCGAGCAACTGGCACGGGAACGGGCCGAGCGCCTGGGCAACAAACTCTCGCTTGCCATCTTGGTGATCGACAACGCGACGGGGCAGGTTCGCGCCCAGGTTGGGAGCCCCAATTATATGAGTCGCGAACGGGCGGGCGCCATCGACATGACGCGTGCCATACGCTCACCCGGCTCCGCGCTGAAGCCCTTCATCTATGCGCTCGCCTTCGAGAATGGATTGGCTCATCCGGAAACTTTGCTCGATGATCGGCCATCCCGCTATGGCAGCTACCAGCCCGAGAACTTCGATCTCGCATTTCAGGGCACCGTGACAGCGCGTAAGGCACTGCAATTTTCGCTCAACGTTCCGGCGGTCGAATTGCTCAACGAATTGGGCCCGGCGCGTTTTCTCGCCCGCTTGCAGCAGAGCGACGTGTCGCTGGAAATGCCGAAGGAAGCGGCGCCCGGTCTCGCAGTGGGCCTCGGCGGGCTGGGGATCACGCTCACGGATCTCACACGCCTTTATGCCGGTCTCGCACGGGGAGGCGCGATGCCCGCTCTCGTTCGCCGCGCGGATGCAGCACCGGTCGCTCCATCGCAGCGGCGGATCGCCGACTCCGTCGCGGCTTGGTACGTGTACGACATCCTGCGAGGGGCGCCGCCGCCCGACAATGCACTCGCAGGACGCATCGCGTTCAAGACTGGGACCTCCTACGGTTATCGCGATGCTTGGGCCGCCGGATACGACAGGCACTTTACGATCGGCGTATGGGTCGGGCGCCCGGATGGAACGGCCGTGCCGGGACTGATCGGCCGGATCGTCGCCGCGCCGATCCTGTTCGACGCCTACGGGCGGTTGAACCGCGAGCCGGAACCCCTCGTGACGCCGCCGTTCACCCTGCAGGCGACAACAGCCACCCTGCCGCCGCCGCTCCGACATGTGCGCCACGATGTGCCGAAGACCCTCGCGGCGACAATCGACGCGCCGCTGCGCATTGCGTTTCCGCTCGATGGCTCTCGCGTCGAACTGGAGCGCCAGAATGGCCGTGTCGTCGCGAGTCTGGCGCTCAAGGCATCCGGTGGCGCGCCGCCGCTCACGTGGATGGTTGATGGTGCGCCCGTCCAGGCTGGCAGCCTGCGGCGCGAAGCGGTGTGGAATCCCGAAGGCGCCGGGTTCGTCCGGCTGTCCGTCATCGACGCACGAGGTGCGACCGACACCGTTATGGTCCGCATCGACTGATTGGTTGAGACAAGTCGAACGCACTGCAAGGCCGCCGGACCTTCTGGACAATGGCCCGTCGTCGCCATACATGCTCCGCATGTTCGAAACCAAATCCCCCTCGCCGACCGCCACCAAAGCCGAGCTTTACGGCTCGCTGGCCCAGCAATTGTCCGGGCTGCTCGAAGGCGAAGCGGATCCCATCGCCAATGCGGCGAACATGTCGGCGCTGATCTTCGATCTCGTGCCTGACCTCAACTGGGCCGGATTTTATTTCATGCGGGGACCCGGCCTTGTGCTCGGGCCGTTCCAGGGGAAGGTCGCGTGCGTCCGTATTCCGGTGGGACGAGGCGTCTGCGGTACGGCGATCGAACGCAAGACGTCGCTTGTCGTCGCGGACGTGAACGAGTTCCCGGGCCACATTGCCTGCGACAGCGCTTCCCGTTCGGAACTCGTGGTGCCGATCCTCAAGAACGGCCAGGCCATCGGCGTTCTCGACCTCGATAGCCCCCACCCGGGTCGCTTCGATGACGCCGACCGCCAAGGATTCGAACGCCTGGTCGAGATCTATATTCAGGCGTCCGACCTGGGCTGACACTGGCCCCTCCAGCGGTTGTGCCGTCCCTTCCGAATATCCAGCCCCCCGTGCTAGAGAGTAGCATTGCACGCGATTGCGGAGCAGCAGGGGACGAAATTGCATGGATCGACGGGGATGAGCCGCGACGCGCCGAAATCCTTCATGTGGTCCCTTCAGGGTCTTGTGGCCCTCGTCTTCACGCTGGTCGTACTCGCGATCTCGGGCGCGTTGATCGGCTACAACCATTTGCAGCTGACGACACTGACCTTCCAGGATGCGGAAGATGATTTTCAGCGCATCACCAACAACATCCGAGAGGAGATCTCCGGCAGCCTAAAGGTTGCCGGCTCGGTGCTCGATACCGCTTCGCTCACCATCAACGCGGATTTGCCGCTGGAGGATCTCGCCAAAGTCCTGACCGGTGTCCTCGAGGATCTGGATCAGGTGCTACCGGCGGCCATGGGCATCTTCGTCGGTCGCAGCGACGGCACGCATGTGGTCGTCCAGAGTCTCGACGACACCCGGCCGCCGGAAATCGGAACGGACCTCCCCGAATCGGCCGCCTATGCGTTCATGCTGGTCGAGCTTTCAGAAAAGGGACCCACCACCCGCTGGATCGTCATCGACAGGAATGGACGCGAACTCCGCCGCATCCCGCCGCAGCCGACCAAGTTCGACCCTCGCATGCGGCCCTGGTTCGGGCCTGCTCTTGCGACGACAGGCATGATCCTGACGCCGCCCTACCGTTTTGCGAACCTGCCCGAGGCGGGCATTACTCTTGCGCGGCAGGGCAGGCGCACGCCGGGAGCCGTGTTCGGCATCGACATGACGCTGGCGAGCCTCGATCAGTATCTCGATCGGCTGCGGTTCCCCGCGGATCTCGAACTTCTGGTGTTCGACTCGTCCGGATCGCTCATCGCGCACCCGCGCGGCGGCTCGTTTCGCAAGATCCAGCAGGCCAACCTTCTCGACCGCCTTCTGACCGTCGACGATCTCGATTCGCCGCTGCTGAGCGGAATGTATCAAACTTTTCGGGCGACGAACGGAGCACAGCCGCGCAGCACATCATTTCTTGTCGGCGGTGAAAGTTATTTCGGGCGGACCGAGCGGATCGGGCAGGGGTTCGACAATCTTTTCATCAGCCTTGCCATTCCGTATGACACCATGGTCCAGCCGGCGCAGCTGATTGCGTCGAAACTGCTTCTGGTGAGCGGTGGGTCGGTTCTTCTCGCATTGCTGATCGTGCTGATTGCATCGCGCGGTCTGGCATTGCCGCTGCGCCGGGCCGCCGACGATATCCGTCGGATCATGAAGTTCGAATTCGGCCATGCCCGGCGGCAGGAATCGCGGGTCGTGGAGGTGCGGGAGCTGTCTCGCGCCATCGACACGCTGGAACTCGCCCTGAGCAACTTCATGCGCTATGTGCCGACAGCGCTCGTGCGCGGGATCATCGGACGAAAATTCTCATCCGACCTCGGAGGTATCCGCCAACCGATCACGGTGTTGTTCACGGATGTTTTCGGTTTCACCACCATGGCCGAATCCCTCGATCCCGAGCAGGTGATGGCTAAGACCTCACGTTATTTCAGCGAGCTCGGCACGGAGTTGATCCGGTCCGGCGCCACCATCGACAAATATATCGGCGACAGCGTCATGGCGTTCTGGAACGCGCCGGAGACGCGCGACGATCACGTGGCGCAGGCCTGCCTTGGGGCGCTCCGCGCGGCGCGCCGTCTCGACCGGCTCAACGCGGAATTCGTCGCGGAGGGTGGGGCGGCGATGCGCACGCGCTTCGGCGTTCATACAGGTGACGCAGTCGTCGGCAATGTCGGTTCCGTCGACCGCATCAATTACACCGCACTCGGTCACACGGTGAATATGGCATCGCGCTTCGAGAAGCTGAACAAACGCTACGGCACGACGATCCTCGTCAGCGAGGATGTGCGCCAGGGTGCGGGCGACAAGTTCATCTTCCGCTTTGTCGACCGGGCTGTTCCCGATGGGGCTCACCTGGCGATCGCTCTCTATGAGCTGATCGGCGCCGACGTCCCCGACGAGCCGGAGCTTCTACCTCCGCGATTGCGCGCGGAAACCCTGCAGACGTGGCAGAAGGCGCTCTCCGCCTGCGATCTCGAAGATTGGGAAAAAGCAAACGCGCTGATCGAAGAGCTTGTCGTCATGGATCCCGATGATTTGCTGTTCCAGGTCTATCTCAAACGATGCCAGGCAAATGCCGCGATAGCATCGCGACCGATCCGATAGCCGAGCACTCAGCCGCCGACGATCTCAACCCGACGAGGCTTCGACATGGTCCGATCCGATCCTCCGCACGGCAAAAAGACGCGGCCACAACGCGCTTGTGAACGCGCGTCGCTCATCTGCACCGCGCGATTGAGCGGCCATTCATATGCGCGGATGTCGCGTTCGTCGGAACGCCGCTGGAGTGCTTCGGGCGAGACTCATCGATGCCGCATTCGCCGATCAAATCGTGCGCTTGATTTTGAAAGGAGGGTCTCGATGGTCTTTGAAGATTCGATGCAGATCGCGGAACGCAGACTCATCGACGGCGCGACGCTCGAAGAGTTGAAAGAGGCGGCACGGGACCTGCGCGCGCTCGCTCCCGATAGCGTGTTGGCAGAGCTTGTCGAGGCGAGGATAGCCGAGATCGAGGTGCCTGCCCGGTCCGAGGGGGATTCCGAGCCGACGAACGAGGGCGCCTAATCCGTCCGTGGCCCAGACTCGTGCCGCGGGGCGGCATTCAGAAGCGGAAGACGAACTTTGCTCAGTTCGGTCGAGAATCAAAAACGGCACCCTGACGGTGCCGTTTCTGCTTCCGCTGCGCGAGAGGGACACTCAGCGGAAGTGTCAGTCCCTAGCGATGCTGCCCTTCGTACTCGTTGACTTGGCGACCGCCAGCCACCTGGGCAAGCTCGTCGATGTTGAGCACGATCGCCGTGGTCTTCTCGTCGGTCTTGGTAGCGATGTCTTCGACAGGCACGTCCCGCATGATCGATGTATTCATTGAACTGCTTCAGCCAACTGGCTGACCCCTTGCTTGGCTATGGTCTTGATCGTCGCGTAGACAGCGAAAGCCGCCTGCGCGGGGTTCCGGATAGCCGATCCGAAGCATCGCCATCAGGTCATTGCAATAAGATAACGTCAAGCAACTTTAAATTGTGCGAGGCGGTGAGCGAAGCCGACGGTGGCGGAGCGCGCTTGGTTGAGGTCGCTGGGGTGTTCGATCGGTGGGAGGGCGATGCCGCAACGCAGAGCAAAAAATGGTGCTGCCAGAGAGGATTGAAGTCCCCAGCGAGAACCTAAAAGCCTTATTTTTCAACGATCTTTCGAGTGTCGATGCGGCCACTGTGGGGAAGTCGTGTGGGGACGTCAAGAGCGGGAGTTCGGCCCCTTTCGGGTGTCCGCAGTGAGCTAGTTGGAATAGGCCCCGACCTCTAACCGACAGGAAGACGCAGAATGATCTGCGGGCGTTGCGGCACCAGCCTCATCGTGAGAGGCTACGCTGCCTCTGGATCCTCGTCGAAACCACGGGCGAGGTCCGCCACCACTCGGTTCCGCTTCTCCTCACGCCTCCGCTCGGAAGTGATGACGTGAGCTGCGAAGGTGGAATAGGCGTCCTTGAGATACGCCGCGATCAGTTGGGTGGCCTGAATGGATAGCGTCTTGAACCACGCCCGGTCCCTCCCAGTAGCGAGCGTGACGGTCCGTCCCATAGCGATCCCGTGGAGGCTCCGCACTTGACGAACCAACTGCCCGTCGAAGCCTGCATCACTCGGGAAGCGTCGGCTGTCGTGCTCCCGCATGAGGTGCATCCCGGCCACCATCAGGGCGACCTCCTCGGGTTCGGCAGTCTTCGTGATCTTGAGGATCTCCGAACACGCGGCGACCTTGTGGCGGTTGCTCGGGATGCCCCGATGATAGGCGTCCACATAGCTCTGGCAGTGATCCCGTAGAAGCGTAGTGATCTGTCTCAAGCTGGACCGAATGAGAGGGACGTTTCCCCGTGTCATCGCGGCTCTAGCAAGTTCGATGTGAGGCCGAAGCTCAGGTTTCCTGACGGTGACCTGACGAGCATCGCCGGATGCTCGCACTCGCTTTCGGCATCTCTCACAGTACGCGGCGATGTTGGATCGGGCGATCCCTTTGCATCCGGGGTTTCGGCACGGATGGTGGCCGGGTCTTATGGATGTTCTGGTGGGCATGTCTGTTTCTCCTGAATGAAAAGACCCCGCCGCTCGGGTGAGGGGCAGGGCCTGTTACTTGATGGTTGTGGGGTGTGCAGATTGCACAGCCTATCCGTCCAACTGTGCATTTGCAGATACAATGGAGTGCATAGGCTAGGGGTCAGAGGCGCTCTCAGCGTGTCCCTCGGTATCACAGGAGGGGATGATCATTCCGATCTCCTCCACCTCGTCCTCGCTCTCATCTTCGTCCTCACCTTCGAGAACGTCCCGGAGCTGTGTTTGGAGTTCCACGAGACGATCACCGAACATGATCTCCAAGACCTTCGCTGTGAGCAGCGGTGAGGAGGTGAAGGCGGTTCCGAAGGACTTGTACAGCTTCTCGGCGATGACCTGCGCCTTCTGGGTCATGTGATCCTCGTAATCGAAATCGGGCCTCTGCTCATCGCCTTGGACGGCACGGCGAGCCTCCTTCCACGTCGCGTAGAATCCGGCCTTGGCGTTTGGCTTGCGCCCCTTCTTGGCGTTTATGGCGTCCCTCACCCGGCGCATCTCGGCGACCGTCCTTTGAGAAACGCCGGATCCACGGGACACTCTCGCAATGGATCCGATGCCAAGCACCGTTCTTCGCCACGCCCAGTTCAGGCGCTCCTCGCTGTTCATCTGGCGGGACACCTTGACGTTCTGGTCCCCAGCCTTCTCGATGGCCCCCTCAAGCGACCCGGAGAAGAATCTGACGGGTATCGAGGCTTCCTTCTCGTCAGCCTTGTAGACCTCCAAGCGGTGGTGTCCGTCGAGGAGGATGGTCTTCGGTCCAACCTGGATCACAAGCACCGGGTCGAGATCGCCAACGTTCCTTTTGGTCCTCGCAAGTTCCGCTACGTGGATCGTGCTGATTCCGTCGCGAGGCTGGAAGAGAGACTCCTCAGCGGTGATGTCGTCGATGCTCATCCGCATCTGACCGTCATGAGCCGCGATGGCTCGGGTGATGCTCGATGGTTGCGGCTGCGAGTCCAGTATCCGAAGACGCTGGAGCGCCGCTTCTGCTTGAAAGCAAATGCTCATTGTCGTGTCTGTTCTGTCTATGCTGTTCAGGAGGGGATCGGACTCTGATGTCGAAGCACCTCGCAGTGTCGTCGTTGGGTGGTCGCGGGGATCTCTATGATCTCCACCCTCACAGGCTTTCCACCGGCCCTCACTGCTTCGGCAGCTCGCCGCGCCAATCCGTCGACCAGTTCATTCCCTTCGATCCCCGAGTGTCCCCGGCACCACTCAACGCGGACAAGGGGTCTCCGGTCGAGTTCCTCCCAGAGGCGCTGCACCATGTCCGCGTTGGCGACCGGGGTGCCGCCCGCAGTTCGCATCCCCTTGGCCGTCCATGACGTTCTCCATTTGGTCGCGGCGTTGACCGCGTAGGTGGAATCGGACCGGGCTACCGCTGATGTGTCTACTGGGATCGAGCTGATGGCTTGGATGAGGGCGTAGAGTTCAGCCTCGTTGTTGCTGCGCTTCTTGCAGCCGCTCCCGTGCTTTGTGAAAGCAGTGCCATCCGGGCGTCTGACGTAGACGGCCCAACCTGCATAGCCCGGATTGTCTAGACTGCTGCCGTCGCACCATGCTTCCCATGCCGGGAGAGCTTCGGAGGCTGCCGGGAGAGCTTCGGAGGCGAGAGTAGCCACTGTTGATTGGTTCATGTGTTGTCCTTGGTTGCCCTCGGAGGGCGTTGTGTTGGATGGGGTGATCTCCCTCGCTTCATGGCGACTGGAGATGCAGAGTGATTGCTTGCGGAGATTGTCCGTCTGAGGTGGTCAGGCAGGACCGCACAGGTGCGGGAAGCCGCTGAGTCCTCGGAAGTACCGCCTGACGTCCCGGACGGGAGCATCCGTGGGTTGGGAGCCGCTCGGCCAGAAACTTGTCTGGGGTTCGAGGTCTAGAGTGGGCCCTCGTTGTCACAAGGTGACGCGCGTCACAGGTGACATGCTTTTATCTAGGGGGTGGCTCTAACCCCGCACACAGGGGATTAAACGAGCCCATGTGCATAGGAACATTAGAGAATCCCCGAAGAACGCAAGGGATTTGCAGTCCCCTGTGTCCCCCCGATAGGTCGGGCGCGTCCGTCGATGAGCGAGTGCTAGAGTGGGCCCTAATCTGTCACAGCGGGGGATTGGCCCCTGTGCGATCAGACTGGGGGTGGATCATTCGATGTCCGCAGGTCAAAGCAAGGGTCGTCCCTCCACTCTGGGCAACGGGACAACGTCCCGATGATCTCGTCCAGAGCTTGTCGCCGAGAGGTTACCCTAGCAGGCGACTGAGGTCTGGGATCCCTTGAGGATCCTGTGGACGCTTCCCTTGCCGATCCCGAGGCGTTTGGCGATCTCGCCCATTGAGAGGCCCTTGGCGTTCATCGCTACGACCTCATCCGACTTAGCGCGGGCGGTCGGTGTCCGGCCCTTGTACCGGCCTTCCTCCTTGGCTTTGGCAATCCCTTCTCGCTGCCGTTCAAGCATCATCTCCCGTTCAAACTGGGCGACACTTGCGAGTACGTTCAACATGAGTTTTCCGGTGGGTGTGCTGGTATCGACGCCCATGTTGAGGATACGCAGGTGGACACCCTTCTCCTCAAGGTGCTTCACCAGTTCCCCCATGTGGTGAACCGAGCGGGCCAATCGGTCGAGCTTGGTGACCACGAGCGTGTCGCCTTCCCGGAGATAATCCAAGGCGGTCTCAAGGATGGGCCGAGGGCCAATGGACGAGGTCTGCTCTTGATAAACTTTTTTGCAGCCAAGCGTCTTGAGGTCTCGTACTTGGGCCTCCAGCCCGGCTTCCTGCTCCAGCGTCGAAGTCCTAGCGTATCCGATAAGCGTCATGTGGTATGTCTCGTTCCAAAAGGTCTAAGACATTAAAGTCGGATCGTTCCATTTGTCAACACCCCACTCCATTGGAACGGACAACCCGTTCGTGTGGAACGTTCCGCTAGGGCAAGATCCAATGGAACAAGTTGTGGTACGAACGCACTGCCTCAAGTAGGGTGGCGTAAACAGCTTAGCTGTATTCACTCGCAGCGCATCATGAGGTAACTCTCCACATTGCAACTGTACTCAACCGGCATTTCGAGTTGAACTTTTGACCGCACCGCCCGAACCACATCCCTTAGATTACGACTGGAGATACACCGCCGAAACCGTGGTTGCTCTTTGCGAGCTTCTGCCCCGGAAAGGCGCGGTGTTGGCGGTTGGCACTCCCTCGATTGCCCGGCACCTTGAACTCCTCCGTCGTGAGGTTGTCCTTGTGGATCGACAACCTTTTCAAGGAGTGAAGAGACATTGGGCGGTCGAAGTCGGGACAAGAGGATTGGAGCTCAAAGATTTTGCAGCAGCCATACTAGATCCACCTTGGTACTCCAAGGACGTGTGCCGTTGGATAGCGTGGGCTGCTCAAAGTGTGCGGATTGGTGGGCACATCATTGTGTCCCTCTGGCCTGATGGAACAAGGCCCGGTGATGCCGACGAGGTTAAACGAATACTGGAATGGATCACCGGCTGGGCAGACGTCGAGCTTCTACCGCTTCTTGCACATTATGAACAGCCAGCGTTTGAAGTGGTGGCGACGTCGGATTCGAACGGAGAGCCGTTTTCATCGAGCCCGGGTGTCGGACGCCTACTGCGTCTTCGGATTAGGCGGCGTCCTGAGGCACCTTCGAAGATTGATCCGCGGGGCGGGTGGCTAAGATTCGTTTTGAATGATTATCAACTAGCCCTTCGGATAGGGGGTTTGGCGGGAACACACTTCTCGATACGCATGCATCCTAACGCCAAGGGCTGGGTTTGGCCGTACGTGAGCAAGCGAGCCCCGGGGCGGGAAAAAATTGGCTTGTGGAGTTCGCGGAACGAAGTGGCCATGGTCGGTAACAGTGACGGACTCGTCGACACTCTCCGCCGCACCTTTAAGACCTGTAATGCGTCGTCTTTCGAAGCTGAATTAGCTGAGTATCCCGAATTGCTGCATTGGGATATTCCACGCCCACCCCACTGGAGAAACTTCGAATGGCGCCACCGGTAATAGCTCTTCGGTTCCGAGATACCACTCTGGGAGTGGACACAATCGAAGCTCATCGTGTCATCATTGACAGGGAAGGAGCTGTTCTATGGGGCTGGTGGAAAAAGGATTTCGAAGAAGACCATCTGGCTTACTTGAATACCTTGCTTACGGAGCCGAGAGATATCTTCATAGTCGATCGGTCTACTGAACGAATGTTCCGAGCCACTGCGGTAAGGTGGTTAGCGGGACAACCCGAACAATCCGACCTCACAATGGTGCCTGAATACTACCGGCAACACGTCTCGCTCGTGTTCGGTTGGTTCTATCTGACAAAGATTGAGGATGAGCCATTTCTCGAGGATCTGTCTCGGCAGTTTGGCGATCATACCTTGCTCAAAGTTAGTTCGGTAGAAAACCTACCTGCGAAGAAAACTGTCACCAGCGCTTCCATTAGCAACAAGTCGTGTGTGTTGCATCTCTCCGATCTTCACTTTGGCGCCGACTATGATTTTAGCCCACAGGGCGAGAGACAACCCATTGGTGGTTCAAAAAGGACGTTGACCGAGTGTATCACCGCTGATCTTACGCGCCTTGGACTGGTTGACGACATAGCAGCCGTCGTCGTTACGGGGGATTTTATCACCGGAGGGGATTGGAGTGATGAAATTCGAGGACAGGTGCTCGATGAGTTTGAAGCTCTGCGTAAGAATTTGCAGTTGGATCGAGACCAAATCATTGCTGTACCGGGCAATCATGACATTGTGAGGTATCCGAAAGACTCTGGAATAAGTCCAGAAGCAATAAGTGGGAGAAATCAGACAAACAATAAGCATGAACGCGAGTTCCGAACGTTCGTGGATGAACTGACTGGGCGGCGATGGCAGGAGCCCCTCAATTATATTCAGCGGGTGAAACTCCGAAATGCGGACATTTTGGTTTGTGTTCTCAACTCCTGTACGATCTTAGCCACGGAATGGACTGAGTACGGTTTCGTCGGCGACAAGGGTCTCGACGCGCTTGAACTGCTCAAGACAGAGATCGTCGAGCGCCCCACTTTTAGGTTCATGGCGATGCACCATCACCTGCTTCCCGTTGCCGACGTGGAGGCTCCTAACAGAAAGGGTGTAACGCTCTCCCTAGATGCTTCGAAACTCCTAGACGTTGCTCAGCAGGTCGGCGTTCAAGTAGTCCTACATGGTCATCAGCACATGCCTCGCCTCGCGAAGTATCAGACCATTCCGCTGATGGGTGGACCTGCCTCACATCCTCTGCATGTGGTGTCCAACGGCAGTACAGGCGGGGCTAGGAGACCGGGTAGCGAGCGGAACACTTATTGCGTGTTTCGACCTGGAGAAGACGGTGTCGCTCTTTGGATGCGCGAGTTGCGTCCTGACGGAAGACCGGGGGTAAGCTTGTATACGGGAAGTCTCGATGCACTTCCGGCTGTTCCCTGAGGTCCGTTGGAGCATAGTCCAAGCGCGGATGGAGAAATCTTCGATGAGACGGATGCGGGCGATGCTTGAAGCCCCTTGACGTGAGAGTATACCCCCATGGACGCCATCCGATACGCTACCGACTTCCCTGTGGATTATCGTCCGGCTGTTCGATGAGACACTTTACAATTGGAAGTAAGTTCCTGACTGTCACGCTTGCTCGGCTCCGCCCAGTCCTATTCGCTGGTCTGACGTCAGATGCATCGTTTTCTTAAAGCGGAGTCTTGGGCGTGTCCCCATCGGGGATGAGCCTTTCCGCAGAGGCGACGG
>NZ_VCMV01000026.1 GCF_008757455.1 Microvirga brassicacearum
AGGCTCGGGTGGGGTCGTTGTTGAAGTTCGTCGACAGCGCCCGGCAGGCCGCAAAGCCCGCAATCGACAGCCGGTTGATGGGCGACTCGGTGCCGCCCGCGACCATCACTTCCGCGTCGCCAAGGGCAATCAGCCGGGCCGCATCGCCGATGGCGTGCGAGCCGGTCGAGCAGGCGGTCACGACGGAGTTGTTGGGGCCCTTCAGACCGTGTTCGATGGAGACGTAGCCGCCCGCAAGGTTGATCAGGCGACCGGGGATGAAAAAGGGTGAGATGCGGCGCGGGCCGCGCTCGATCAGCGTGACCGATGCCTCATAGATGCCGCCGATGCCGCCGATGCCGGAGCCGATCAGCACCCCGGAGGCGCATTGATCCTCGTAGGATGTGGGCTTCCAGCCGGCATCCTCGAGCGCCTGGGTCGCCGCCGCCATCGCATAGACGATGAACGGATCGACCTTGCGCTGCTCCTTGGGCTCCATCCACTGATCGGCGTTGAACGTGCCGTCGGTGCCGTCGCCCATGGGGATCTGGCAGGCGATCTGACAGGCGAGGTCGTCGATCTGGAAGCCTTCGATGCGGTTTGCGCCGCTCTGGCCCTCGAGAACACGCGACCATGTCGGCTCGACCCCGCAACCGAGCGGAGTGACCATGCCAAGACCCGTGACGACTACCCGCCTCATGCTGTTTCCTGCCTTCTGAAGCATGCCGGCGAAAAGTTGACGGACCCTTCGTTGGACGACATGCCCTGGCTTATGATTGAGAACGAGTCCTCCGCCGCATGACCCACGCGACCGGGAAACGCTCCAGACGAAAATCGGGCGCCGAACGCGAAGGTCCGGCGCCCGAAGGCGTGATTACGCCGCGTTCTTCTCGAGAAACTTGATCGCGTCGCCCACCGTCACGATGGTCTCGGCGGCATCGTCGGGAATCTCGACATTGAATTCTTCTTCGAACGCCATGACGAGCTCGACGGTATCAAGGCTGTCCGCGCCCAGGTCATCGATGAAGTTCGCATTGTCGACCACCTTGTCGGCTTCGACACCCAGGTGTTCGACAACGATCTTCTTCACGCGATCAGCGACGTCACTCATCGTTTTTTCCTCAGTGGCTGCCGCCTCAGGATATGGGCGGTCTAAAAATGGAAACTCAGATCAGCTGCTCAGCCGATAACGCTGGAACGACTGCCTTGTGTCGTGCAAAGCCGCATTTTTCAGCGCCGGTCAACCCCTCCGAGCGGAACCGGACCATGATTAACACAAGCTTGTCGGCTCTGGCGAGAGGCGGCAAACGGATCAGATCCGGATTGCGCCGCTCCCCCCAACCCGTTCTAGAACATCGCCATTCCGCCGTTTATGTGCAGCGTCTGCCCGGTGACGTAAGCGGCCTCCGACGAGCTCAGATAAACCACCGAGGCAGCAATTTCCTCGCCCTCGCCCAGTCGCGCCATGGGAATCGTCCCCAGGATCCCCTCGCGCTGCTTTTCATTCAACGCGTCCGTCATCGGCGAGGCGATGAAGCCCGGCGCCACGCAATTGACCGTGATGTTGCGGCTCGCGACCTCGGCCCCGAGCGCCTTGGTCATTCCCACCAGGCCCGCCTTGGAGGCCGCATAGTTCGCCTGACCGGGATTGCCCGTGGCGCCGACCACCGAGCCGATATTGACGATGCGGCCGTAGCGGCGGCGCATCATGCCCTTGACGGCGGCGCGCGAGAGCCGAAAGGCGGCGGTAAGATTGACGGCCAGCACCGTATCCCATTCCTCGTCCTTCATGCGCATGAACAGGTTATCGCGCGTGACGCCCGCATTGTTGATCAGGATATCGAGGCCTTCCATCGCCGATTCAGCAGCCGGCACAAGCGCTTCGACTGAATCCTTGTCGGACAGGTTCGCCTCGACCACATGGACCCGTTCACCCAGCGCCGCGGCGAGTTCATCCAGCGCGCTGCGCCGGGTGCCGGAAAGAGTGACAATCGCCCCTTGTGCATGAAGCGCCCGGGCGATCGCGCCGCCAATGCCGCCCGTTGCCCCGGTGACGAGAGCCTTTCGGCCAGTGAGATCGAACATGGGTCTATCCTTATCCCTGGAGAGAGGCTGTGAAGGCCGCGATATCGTCCGGCGTGCCGATCGCCGCGCCGGTGGCAGAAGGCGCGATGCGTTTTGCTAATCCCGTCAGGACCTTGCCCGACCCGACCTCATAAAACGATTCAACGCCTTGGGAGGCCATCCAGGCGACGCTTTCGCGCCAGCGGACAGTGCCGGTGACCTGCCGCACGAGGCCGTCGCGGATCGCCGCCGCATCCGTCACCGGGCCGGCCGTCACATTCGACACCAGCGGCACGACGGGAGGCTTCACGGTCACCGCCGCCAGCGCCTCGCGCATGGCGTCGGCCGCCGGCTGCATGAGGGCGCAGTGGAAGGGGGCGGAGACGGTCAGCATGACGGCGCGCTTGGCGCCTTTTTCCTGCGCGATGACAATGGCGCGCTCCACCGCGGCCTTGTGACCGGAGACCACCACCTGCGCGCCGCCATTATCATTGGCTGCGTCGCAGACATCTCCTTCAGCGGCGGCGCGGGCGACCTCGAGGGCCGCGTCGAATTCGAGCCCGATCAACGCCGCCATGGCGCCCTGCCCCACCGGCACCGCGCCCTGCATGGCATTGCCGCGGATCCGCAGCAGCCGGGCCGTCTCGGCAATGGAGAGGCTGCCGGCAGCGGCGAGCGCCGAATATTCGCCGAGCGAATGGCCGGCGACAAAAGCTGCGTGCTGCTTGAGATCAAGCCCGGCTTCCGCCTCGAGCACCCGGAAGGCGGCAAGGCTGACGGCCATCAGGGCCGGCTGGGTGTTGGCGGTGAGCGTCAGGTCCGCGAGGGGGCCATCCCACATGATGGCCGACAGCTTCTGCGACAGGGCGTCATCGACCTCGTCGAACACCGCCCTGGCCTGCGGAAAGGCCTCGGCCAGAGCCTTGCCCATGCCGACGGCCTGGCTGCCCTGACCCGGAAATACGAATGCGCGCTTCATCGGCAGCCGCCCTCTTCTGTTGATCGAGGGCGGGACTCGCACCGGGAGCCGGAGGAGTCAAGATTACGACCCGGTGCTCCCGCACTTGCCGTGTTCATAGATACGAACACTGGCGTTGTTGCGGCGGGGATCTCCCTCGCGGAATTCCGTGAGACGGGTCACGACCCAGACGATGACCGCAATCAGGCCAATCACGAGGAGGAAAAACCAACCTGCCGTCATGTGCCTCTCCCTAGGTAAGGACGGCAGCCTAACAGCCGGATTCCAGGCCTCGGTGCCATAACGCACGCGTCGGAATGTCCTCTTCTCTTGTCATTCCGCCCCAATCGGTGTAATCACCCCCGCTTCCGATATTCCTTGAACCACGAAAAGGAGCCGCTTCATGGCTCGTGTGACCGTCGAAGATTGCATCGACAAGGTCGACAACCGGTTTGAGCTTGTGCTGCTCGCCAGCCACCGCGCCCGTCTGATTTCCTCGGGTTCGCCGCTCACGATCGATCGCGACCGGGACAAGAACCCCGTCGTCGCCCTGCGCGAGATCGCCGATGAGACGATTGCGCCGGACGATCTGAAAGAGCAGCTCATTCATTCGATGCAGAAATACGTCGAAGTGGACGAGCCGGAGGCCGAGACCGTTCCGCTTCTCGGCAACACGGCGGCTGCCGCCACCGCGCGCAACGACAGCGACACGGATGTCACCTTCGATCGCATGAGCGAGGAAGACCTCCTCCGCGGCCTCGAAGGCCTCGTTCCCCCGAGCAGCAGCGCGGATGACGACGAGCGCGAATAAGCGCTTTCCGATCTGAATTTCTTTAGAAAAAGCCCGGCTTGATGCCGGGCTTTTTTGCGCCTGCTCAACGGCGTGATATAAAGTTGCGTATGAGGAAAATTTTGTCCCGGCGCGCGGCCCGCGCAATCATCATTCCCGTAACAATCGTTTCGATGGCCGCCGCAATGTCCTGTGCGGCCGTTGCCGCGTGTCTTCCGAAACCGTCGAGCCGAACGGATGAGGCTCCCGCCCTCAAAAAAGCAAAGGGCCGGGCGCTGAGAGACAGATCGATCCTGCGAGTCATGACTGAGGCCGGTCCTGTCGATTTCAAGGACAAGGGCTGCGAAGAGGTTCCTGTTGTGGAATGCGAGCGATACTCGCTCGTCGCTGCGCTGCCCGACCATAATCTCTGGGTCGTTTATCTCGGTTATTACGAAGGCGGGAGTTACATCCTCGTCGACATCAAAACCGGGAAGGTGACCGACGTGGGCGGCTTCCCGTTATTTTCTCCGGACGGCCGGCGATTCATCACGGTTTCTAACGAGCCCTATGACCTCCCTATACTGGCAATCTGGAAGCTGCAGCAGAAAGAAATTGCCAAGGAATGGGGCTACGATTTCGCCACTGATCGGCCTGAGGGCGAATGGTCGTATTGCGTCGAGCGGTGGGCAGGCAACAATCGGGTTATCCTTGAAGGCCGGGGCAATCTGGTCATAGACAAGGGTCCGGGCGTGGTCGGTGCCGACAGGTTTCGCAGCATCTTTCTCACCGGTCGTACGTCGCTCCGGTTCGATGGCGCAACATGGCATTATCGGCAGCCACTCCGCCTGAAACGCGAAGCGGGCTGATCAACAGAATCCTTGCGGTTTTCTGCCGTTCCACAATATCCTTTTAACTTCAGCCCGTTAAAGAGACCAAAGGAGAACGCCGCCGGATGATGCGCCAGTACGAACTTGTCGAGCGGGTGAAGCGCTATAACCCCTCGACCGACGAGGCGCTTCTCAACCGCGCTTATGTGTATGCCATGATGGCCCATGGCAACCAGAAGCGGGCGTCCGGCGACCTGTTCTTCGGCCATCCCCTTGAAGTCGCTGCCATTCTCACCGACCTGAAGCTCGACGACGCCACCATCGCGGCGGCCGTCCTCCACGACACGGTCGAGGATACGCAGGCGACGCTCGAGGAGATCAACAAGTCCTTCGGGCCGCAGATCGGCGCCCTGGTCGACGGTCTCACCAAGATCAAGCGCCTCGACCTCGTGTCGAAACGGGCGGCCCAGGGAGAAAATTTTCGCAAGCTTCTGCTCGCCATCGCCGATGACGTCCGGGTGCTTCTCGTCAAGCTTGCCGACCGCCTCCACAACATGCGGACGCTGCAATTCATGCCGCCCGAGAAGCGGCAGCGGATCGCCGAGGAGACCCTCGACATCTACGCCCCGCTTGCCGGCCGCATGGGCATCCAGGAAATGCGCGAGGAATTGGAGGATCTGTCCTTCCACAACCTCGACCCTGAGGCCTATGAGGCGATCAGCCGGCACCTGCACGAAGTCACGACCAAGAGCGAGAAGCTGGTCGACGAGATCGAGCGGACCCTCACCGCCAAGCTGCATGCCCAGGGGATTGAGGCGACGGTGACCGGGCGGCAGAAGCGCCCCTATTCGATCTGGCGCAAGATGGAGCGCAAATCCGTCTCCTTCGAGCAGCTCTCCGACATCTTCGGCTTTCGGGTGATCGTCGGCACGGTGGACGAATGCTACCGGGCGCTCGGCGTCGTCCATACGAGCTGGCCGATGATTCCCGGCCGCTACAAGGATTACATCTCGACCCCCAAGGGCAACGATTACCGCTCGCTCCACACCACCGTAATCGGTCCGAGCCGCCAACGCGTCGAGTTGCAGATCCGCACTGTCGCGATGGATGAAGTGGCGGAATATGGCGTCGCCGCGCATGCCCTCTACAAGGAAGGCGTCAACGACAATTCGCGCCTCGCCGTCGAGAGCCGCGCCTATCAATGGCTGCGGCGGACCATCGACCTTCTGGCCGAAGGCGACAACCCGGAGGAATTCCTCGAGCACACCAAGCTCGAACTCTTCCACGATCAGGTTTTCTGTTTCACCCCGAAGGCGCGCCTCATCGCCCTGCCCCGCGGCGCGACGCCGATCGATTTCGCCTATGCGGTGCACACCGATGTCGGCAACACGGCGGTGGGCTGCAAGATCAACGGACGCATGTCCCCGCTTCTGACCGAGCTTCAGAACGGCGACGAGGTCGAGATCATCCGCGCGGAGGGCCAGACGCCGCCCGCCGCATGGGAATCGCTGGTCGTCACGGGCAAGGCCCGAGCCTCGATCCGGCGCGCGACGCGGGCTGCCGTGAGGCAGCAATATACCGGGCTCGGAACGCAGATTCTCGAGCGAGCTTTCGAGCGCGCCAAACGCGCCTACTCGCACGAGAAGCTCAAGGGCGCCCTGCCCCGGCTGGCGCGCCTCTCCATCGAGGATGTGCTGGCCGCGGTCGGCCGCGGCGAGATGTTTTCCGGCGACGTGGTGCGGGCCGTCTATCCCGACTACAAGGAGGAGCGCCGCGCCGGATTGCTGGACGGCTCGATGGCGAGCCAACCGGCGGCGCGCCCCGACGGAGCGGGGGAGACCGTCACCGAGGGCATACCGATCCGCGGCCTCAGCGACAATCTCACGGTGCGTTTCGCGCCGGAAGGCGGCGCAGTGCCGGGGGACCGCATCGTCGGCATCCTGACGCCGGGCGAAGGCGTCACCATCTACCCGATCCAGTCCGCCTCGCTCGCCGATTTCGACAACGAACCGGATCGCTGGATCGACGTGCGCTGGGATTTCGAGGCCGAGCCGCAGCGCTATCCCGCGCGCATCAAACTGCAATCCATCAACGAACCCGGATCGCTGGCCCAGATCACGCAGGTGATCGCCGACCACGAGGGCAATATCGACAACATCACCATGAAGCGCCGCACCCAGGATTTCACCGACGTCACTATCGACCTCGGCGTCTGGGATCTCAAACACCTCAACGCCATCATCGCGGAACTGCGTGCCAAGCGCACGATCAGCCGCGTCGACCGCGTCACCGGATGAAAACGCATGAGCCATAAACCCCGCATCGCCATCATCATGGACGAGAACACCAGCGACGACGGCACCCGCTACGAGGTCAAGAAAACCTATTTCGTCGCCATCCACCGCGCCGGCGGCCTGCCCTTCGGCATCCCGTATTTTTCCGACCTCGTTGAAACCGTCATCGACGAGTTCGACGGCTTCGTCAGCGTCGGCGGCCGCATCAACTTTCCGACCGAATGGTACGTGGACGGCGACCGCTCCCGATTCCCGCTCTCCGACAGGCTCGATGTCGATCGGGCGTTGATGAGCGGCTTTCTCGCCCGCGACAAGCCGGTGCTTGGGATCTGCAACGGCATGCAGATGCTCGCCTGCCTCAACGGCTGCCGCATGGTGTCCGACGTGCGCTCCCTTCGACCCGACATTCTGCAGCACGACGAGCGCGAGGTGCTGCACCCTGCAACGATCAAAGCCGGCACCGCTTTGTCGCGCATCGTCGGCGTGTCGGAAATCAACGTGAACACGCACCATCGCGAAGCCGTCGTCGATCTCTCGAAACATGTCGTTGCGAGCGCCTTCGCGCCGGATGGAACGATCGAGGCCATCGAAGTTCCCGCCCACCGCTTCGCCATCGGCCTGCAATGGCACCCGGAGGCCTTCGCCACCACCGACAATCCAGGAAATCGGATTTTCAGCGCATTCGTGCAGGAAGCCGGACGCGGCGCTGCCTGATTCCGAGAAGCAGCCGGAGGCTGCGTCTCGAGGCCGTCAGGAGGATTGCGGCTTGCGCAATGGAAGGTCGCCTGCCAAACAGCGGCCGTGCAGGAGAAACGCCCATGACCCCCAACGACCTTCTCGACGAATTCCGTTCCGCCGGCGCCTTGCTGGAAGGGCATTTCGTGTTGTCGTCGGGGCTGCATTCGCCGGTGTTCCTCCAGAAGATGTTCATCTTCCAGGATCCGGTGCGGACCGAGCGCGTCTGCCGCGCGCTCGCGCACAAAATCCGCGAGGCTTATGGGCCGGTGGATTACGTCGTGTCGCCCGCCATCGGCGGGATCGTGCCGGGATACGAGACCGCACGGCATCTCGGCTGCAAGGCAATCTTCGTGGAGCGCGAAAACGGCGTATTCGTGCTGCGTCGCGGTTTCACGATTCCCGAGGGCGCGCGCGTCGTCATGGTGGAGGATATCGTCACCACGGGCCTGTCGTCGCGGGAATGCCTCGCTGCATTGCGCGAGCATCCGGGTGAGCTCCTGGGCGCCGCCTGCCTGATCGATCGCTCGGGCGGAAAGGCGGATCTCGGGGCGCCGCTGGTGTCCCTGCTGCAGCTCGATATTCCGGCCTACCCGGCAGATCAGTTGCCACCCGAACTCGCGGCGATTCCCGCAACAAAGCCGGGCAGCCGGAACGTTACAGCATAGAACTCAAAAATCACGATTGCGTTTAAACTCGGTTATAGGCCTGCCACATTCTTGACACGTTACGAGGTCGCGGCTCTACTCGTGATGTTATCGCTTTTACTCGTCTTTTGGGAAATAGAGCAGCCTGTTTTCAGGCACGTCGCAAACTGATCTCGCCATAGTATTTCAAGCGTAGATAATTTTGAAGCCGATGTGCAGTTGGGGCTGTTTTCATAACCCGACAGATTAAAACCAGAGAATGTTTATGGCCAGCCAGCAACGGATTGCCCTTTTTATCGACGGTGCAAATCTTTACGCTACGACAAAGACGCTCGGCTTCGACATCGATTACAAGCGCTTGCTCAAGGAATTTCAAAGTCGCGGTACGCTGGTCCGGGCGTTTTATTATACAGCGCTCGTCGAAGATCAGGAATACTCCTCGATTCGTCCCCTGATCGACTGGCTTGACTATAACGGTTACCGTGTCGTTACGAAGCCCACCAAGGAATTCGTCGATTCCGCCGGCCGCCGCAAGGTCAAGGGCAACATGGATATCGAGCTCGCCATCGATGCGCTCGAACTCGCGCCTTACGTCGACCAGATGGTGATCTTCTCGGGCGACGGGGATTTCAGGTCTCTGGTCGAAGCCCTCCAGCGCCGCGGCGTGCACGTGTCGGTAGCCTCGACGGTCACGACTCAGCCGCCCATGGTGGCGGACGAACTGCGTCGCCAGGCCGACGAGTTTCTCGAACTGGCGCATATGGCGTCGAAAATCGGACGCGATCCGTCGGACCGGCTTCAACGCGCTGCCGCAGACGGTACTGACCGGACCGATCGCTCAGGGCCACGCCCGCCCGCTCCGGCCCCAGGCCTCGAACGCCGCTACGGCATCCGGCAAACGCAGGATGACGACATCGACGTGTGAGATGTCTGATCGGCCCCGAGCCTCATGCTGAGGAAGGCCGAGAGGCCTGTCTCGAAGCACGAGGCGTCTCCAGTGATCTCCGGACGATCCTTCGAGACGCCGCTGCGCGGCTCCTCGGGATGAGGTGGCGATAGGAAACTCCGGCTTTCCGGACTTTATTCCGGCTTAGCCCTTGTCGCGGAGCAGCCGGGACTTTTCCCGGTTCCATGTGCGTTCCTTGTCGGCCTCGCGCTTGTCGTGAAGCTTCTTGCCGCGCCCCAGTCCCAGCTCGATCTTCGCCCGTCCGCGCTCGTTGAAATAGATCTTCAGCGGCACCACCGTCATGCCGTCGCGTTGAGTCGCACCGATGAGCCGGTTGATCTGCCGCTTGTGCAACAGCAGCCGCCGCGGGCGCTTGGTTTCGTGATTGAACCGGTTCGCCTGCAGGTATTCGGGAATATACGCGTTGAAGAGCACGAACTCGGAGCCCGACGGACCCGCATGGGCCTCGCCGATGGTGGCCTTGCCCTGCCGCAGGGATTTCACCTCCGTGCCGGTCAATGCGATTCCGGCCTCGAAGGTGTCGACGATTTCGTAATTGAACCGGGCCTTGCGGTTATCCGCCACGACCTTGTTGGGGCGATTGGGTCCGCTCGGCTTGTTGGGATCTTTTGCCATGGCGTTACGCGTCGACCAATCCGGCATGCGCCATTGCGGAGCGAACGATCGTCTTCGCCCCTTCCGAGACCGGCAGAAGCGGCAGCCGCACATCGGCCTGCATCAAGCCCAGAACCGAAGCGGCGTATTTCGCCGGCGACGGATTGGTCTCGATGAACAGCGAATCATGCAGCGGCATGAGACGGTCCTGTACTTTCAGCGCCGCCGCGTAATCACCCTTGAGGCAGGCATTCTGCATCTCGGCGCAAAGGCGCGGCGCGACGTTCGCCGTCACCGAAATGCACCCGTGCCCGCCATGGGCCATGAAGCCGAGAGCGGTCGCATCCTCGCCGGAAAGCTGCAGGAAATCGGGGCCCATGGCCCGGCGCTGCTGGCTGACCCGGGCAATATTGGCCGTCGCATCCTTCACGCCGACGATGTTCTTGAGTTCGTAGAGCCGCGCCATCGTATCGACCGACATGTCGATCACCGACCGGCCGGGGATGTTGTAGATAATGATCGGAATGCCGATCGCATCGTTGATGGCCTTGAAATGCGCGTACAGGCCGTCCTGGGTGGGCTTGTTGTAATAGGGCGTCACGACCAGAACCGCGTCCGCGCCAACCCGCTCCGCATGCTGCGAGAATGCAACCGCCTCGGCGGTGCTGTTCGATCCGGCGCCGGCGATCACCGGCACGCGGCCCTTGATCTCGTCGACCGTGACCTCGATGACGCGCTCGTGCTCCTTGTGGCTCAAGGTCGGGCTCTCACCCGTTGTGCCGACCGGCACGACGCCGTGGGTGCCGTTTTCGAGCTGCCAGTTGATGAATTTGCGAAAGCTCGCCTCGTCGACAGCTCCGTCTTTGAAAGGTGTTACGAGCGCCGTGATGGAGCCTGCGAATGGAGACATCGATATTCCTCCCAAATGGGATGCCGGGTCGGCTATCTGGGTTAGCGGTAAGACATAAGGGCTGCGGCGCATCGGCGCAAACCAGCCCGCCAGAGGTTGTCCTAACCCTCCAGTTAGTGTTTCTTCAAGGAAATCATCGTCACATGTTCGCAACCAGTGACGAATTGGGGGCCTGATGAACCTCAAGACACGCCTTGTGACGGGCCTCCTGGCTTCCGTAGCGCTCCTCCCCGCGTTGCTGATCCTGCCCGCCGCAGCCGCCCCCACCATCGCCCTCCCGCCGCCGCGCCCGGTTCTGGCAAGTGCGGAGTCTCCTGGCGAGACCGACAATTTAGAGGTGATCGTCCCCGTCGCGCCGGCCAGCAGCGACGTGGAGACCCTGCCGTTGATCTTCCGGGCCTACCGCAACGGCGACTGGACGGAGGCTCATATCCTCAAAAGCAAGCTGACCGCGCCCGCGGCCGTGGCCCTGTCGGAGTGGTTCGCCATCCGCGCCGCGATTCCCGTGGGCTGGGAACGCCTGGCGGCGTTCGCGCGCGGTTACCCGGATTGGCCCGCAACCGCGCTTCTGCGGCGGCGGATGGAAGAAGCGCTTCTCGTGGAACGCAGGCCCGCCGAGGAGGTCCGCGCGTTCTTCGCCGATCAGCCGCCGACAACCGGTTCGGGCCGGATCGCCCTCGCCTTCGCGCTGAAGGCGGAGGGTCTCGACGCGCAGGCGAACGAGCAGATCCGCAAGGTCTGGCGTGAGGATACCTTTGGCGACGGGTTGGAAAGCCGCATTCTCGATCGATTCCCGGGTGTGCTGAAGGAGGCCGATCACCGCTTTCGGATGGAGCGGTATCTTCTGAAGGAGAACTGGTCGGCCGCGACCCGGGCCGCGGGCTTCGCCGGCAAGGACTACACGACGCTCGTCAAGGCGCGGATGGGTCTCTATCGCGGCAAGAAGAATGCCGAGAAGGCCTTTGCGGCAGTGCCAGCCGCCTTGCGCAAGGATTCTTCCTATATCTTTTCGCGCGCGCTCTACCTGCGTCGCAGCAATCAGTTCCTGGAGGCCGCCGCGGTGATGGCCGAGGCGCCGCGTGATCCCGAGCTGTTGGTCGACGGGGATGAATGGTGGGCCGAGCGGCGACTGATCACCCGGGAGTTGCTGGACAGGAACGATCCCAAAACAGCCTATGCGGTGGCAAGCCATCACGGGGCCGAGTCGCCGGCGCAGCAAATCGAGGCCGAATTCCATTCCGGCTGGATCGCCCTTCGTTTCCTCAACGATCCGACAGCCGCAGCCCGCCATTTTGCCGCCATCGCCACGACCGGCTCGACACCCATTTCAACCGCGCGCGTCGCCTACTGGCAGGGCCGGGCGGCGGAGGCTGCGGGCCAGCGGGAGGAGGCCGACAAATTCTACGCTCTCGCAGCCGGGAAGCCGACCACCTATTACGGCCAATTGGCAACCTCGAAGCTCGCACAGCCGGTCGCCCTGAGGCAGGTCGAACCATTGCTCGCGGAAGACCGGGCCGTCTTCGAGGAACGCACGCCGATCCGGGCCCTGAAATTGCTCAGCCAGACCAGCGAGCCGGAACTGCTGCTCGGGCTCTACAACGACCTCGCCCAGACCCTGGACGATCCCCGTCAGCTCGACGCCCTGGCGTCGATTGCGGCGGCCCAGCAAAATCCGCGCGCCGTGCTTCTCGTCGGCAAGGTTGCGTCGCAGCGTGGATTTCCTCTCGATCTCCATGCCTATCCCCTCGCGGCGATCCCGGATTTCTCGCCGGTGGGCGACGAGGTCGAGCCCGCGATGATCTACGCCATCGCCCGTCAGGAAAGCGCGTTCAACCCGCGGGCGGTATCGAGCGCCGGCGCGCGCGGCCTGATGCAGCTGATGCCCGCCACCGCCAAAAGGACGGCGCAGCGCTTCGGCGTCGGGTTCGACCTCAACCGGCTGGTCGAGGATCCCGCCTACAACGCCAAACTCGGTTCCGCCCATCTCGGCGAGTTGATGGAAGACTGGAAGGGCTCCCACATTCTGGCCTTCGCCTCCTACAACGCAGGCGGCGGCAACGTGATTAAATGGGTCAGAGCCTACGGCGATCCGCGCCAGCCCGGGATCGACCTCGTCGATTGGATCGAGCGCATTCCGTTCTACGAGACGCGAAACTACGTCCAGCGCGTGATGGAAAATCTCACGGTTTATCGGGAGCGCCTGACCAACGCCGCGCCCGCCACCGCGGAGGCCGTGGCCGGATCGACGCTGGGCGCCACCGCCGATGCGGTGCCGGGCGAATAATCCTTGTCAGCGATGGGGCAGGAATCGGCAAGCGCAGGGAGCGGGATGAGCAGCGGCTTTCGGGACCTTTTCGTCTCCAGTGCCGATGGCTTGCGGCTCTATGTTCGCGATTATGGGCCGGGCTTCGCCCCGACGATTCCGGTCATCTGCCTGCCGGGCCTGACGCGGACGTCGGGGGATTTTCATGAACTCGCCACGGTGCTGAGTACCGAGGCAACCCACCCGCGTCGGGTCCTGTCCATCGATTATCGCGGGCGTGGGCGCTCCGACTGGGACAGGGACTGGAGCCATTACGACGTCCGCGTCGAGACGAACGATTTGCTGCAAGTGCTGATCGCGACGGGCATCACCGAGGCCATTTTCATCGGCACGTCCCGGGGCGGGCTGATCGGCATGGCGCTGGGCGCCATCAAGCCGAGCCTCATCAGGGGCGTCGTTCTCAACGATATCGGGCCGGTGATCGAGGGCAAGGGTGTTGCGCGGATCAAGGGCTATGTGGGCAAGCTGCCGCCGCCGCGGAACCTCGGTGAGGCGGGACAGATCCTGAAACAGATATCCGAGGCGCAGTTTCCGAAATACACCGATGCCCAATGGCGGCATCTTGCCGAGGGAACCTGGCGCGAGGAAAAGGGACGCCTCGTGCTGCGCTACGATCCGGCGCTGATGAAGATGCTGGATGCGATCGACCTCGGCATGCCGCTGCCCGACCTGTGGCCTCTCTTCGAGGGTCTGGGAAAATTTCCGGTTCTCGCGATCCGAGGGGCGAATTCCGACATGCTGTCGGCCCAAACCCTTCGCTTGATGGCGGAAGCTCATCCACGCCTCACCGCCCTCACCGCTCCTGATGAAGGCCATGCGCCGGCGATCGAAGGCAAAATCGCCGGGGCGATCATCGAATTCATCCGGGATGTGGAACGTCCACCGCGATCAAGAGCGGCGTAAGGCGCAGACGAGATCTCGTATCGGTCGCGTGGAACCCCAGTCTTGCAGAGACTGCCGGTTGATTTGAAAACCTGCCGCGACGCTCCCGATGTTTGCCTCGCCGGGCACCCGCCTTCAGAGCCGGCAACCTCTTCTCAGAACGGCGACCCGTCCCATGAAATGGCGTCTGCCCAAAAAAGAAAACCCCGGTGTTGCCACCGGGGTTTCCTTTAACCAATCGGGTTTAGCCGATTAGAAGTCGCGCTGTACGCGCAGGCGACCTTCCCACGAGTCAGACGAGCTGATCGTGTTCACGAAGCCCGGGACTGCGAGACGTCCGCGCGGATCGACGTTGGCGTAGATGACTTCCACACCGAGGTCGAGGCCGCTGACCGGCTGCCAGAAGATGTTGGCGCCGACGCGGTATTCGCTGAAGTCAGGCAAGCCGACCGTCGTGCCGAAAGCATCGACGAACGCCGCACCGCCCGAGTAGTTAACCCGCAGGTACGAACCGAAGAAGTTCGAACGGATCTGCGGGGTCCAGTAGTGGCGCAGGCCACCGGCGAGTGACCAGCCGCGACCCTTCTTGAGATCGCCCGACAGCGTGTTCACGTAGGCATCAACAAGGCCGATGTTGTTGCCAAGGAGGTCCGTGCGGGGGCTGATGATCGAGCCCGAGTTACCACCGTCGAGGTAGGTCAGAGCGCCGTCAGCGTAGGTTGCGGCGAACCACAGAGCATCGCCGGGAGCAAGCGCCGGCAGGTTGACGCCCACGGTAGCCGCAACGGCAAAGCCGTACTCGGTATCGGGGAAGTCAGAGAAGCCAGCTGCGTTCGTGAACAGGTTGTTCGAGCGGATCTGGTGAACCGCACCCGACAACTGTGCCGTGCCCCAGGTGCCAGCGTATTTCAGGTTGGCAACCACGTCAGGAGCGCGCTGTCCAGCATAGTCGAGGCCGGTAGCGAAAGGACCGCCAGCGATGAAGTTATTGCTGCGACGCTCGAGGCCGTCTTCCACCGAGAGGGTGGCCGAGAAGCCGTTGCCGAACGAGAAGGTGTAGGCCAACAGATCGACGTCAGGCGCGTCGTCGAAACGCAGCGTGCCCATGTGACCGGTCGGGAGATCGCCGTTCGAGAAGAACGAGGTCACGCGACCAGCGGTGAGGCCGCCGAACTGAATGAACGCCTGAGCGACGTTCGGGCTGGTGGCGATGTTGCCAGTAGCACCGAACGGCGAAGCCGACGAGCGGGTGATCTCGAAGCGGACGACCGAGCGGAGCAGGCCGTAAGCCGTTGCCGTACGGGCATCGAGCTGGATACGACCACGAGCGCGGAAGCCGACGCTGTCGATGTCACGACCGCGGATGAGGCCCTGACGGTTCGGGGTGTTCCACAGGTAGTCGGCGCGAACACGGCCGCCAACGCGGAGGCAGGTTTCGGTGCCGGGGATGTAGAAGAAGCCTGCGCCGTAGGTGGAGCAAACGCGAACGTACTCAACAGGTGCAGCCTTCTTCGAGGGAAGATCGGCAGCTTGAGCGCCGGCAACGGCGGCGAGACCCGCGACCGTTCCGAGAAGAAGGCTCTTAACGAGCTTCATAGTTGACCTCCAAAGTTTCGAGACCCTGGGGGGCCCGGGTTAGCGCTCCAGTGAAGCGCGTCCCATTTCCCCTAGAAATTCGCGGAGCCACCCCCCATTGGGTGGAACCGAATACGACTGGGGTGCCCCCGCCGCTGAAGTCACATTACTGCGAGCGGCCCGGTGCGCAATCGAATGAAGGCGCAAAAGGGGCCGCAGAGGGGGCTTTTCAGAGGCGTGTTGCACAATGGCCACGTTCGACCGACTGATCTTTACGACCCGTAAAGAAACGGCCGCAGTTTCTTAACAAACCCTTGCGGCAAAAGGGCTTGGCATCGTCGCTCGCCCGCCGTGGAGGCTCCGAAGCATCCCGAAAGCAGGGTCGGAGCCTGTGCGAACGAATGGGAGGGCGGCCAGTCTCGGAGGCGTCCATCTGGCGGGGAAACTGGAAAAAATTGAGGCGGAAGGCCCCGATCGCACCGAATCGGCCGAGATTCGGGGCCTGCCGCAGGTCAGGCTACCTTGGGCTTGAGAACGCCACGCCGAATCTGGTCCTCCTCGATCGATTCGAAGAGCGCCTTGAAATTTCCTTCGCCGAAGCCGTCATCGCCCTTGCGCTGGATGAACTCGAAGAAGATCGGTCCGATCGCCGTCTTGCCGAAGCGCTGCAGCAGAACTTTCGTGAACCCGCCTTCGACCACGCCCTCCCCGTCGATCAGGATGCCGTCGGCCTTGAGGCGCTCGACGGGCTCCGCGTGACTCGGCAGGCGCTTGTCGATGCGCGAATAATAGATCTCGTTGGGCGCCGGCATGAAATCCACCCCGCGCGCCATGAGTTTTTCGATCGACTCGTAGAGATCGGTCGAGCCGAGCGCCACGTGCTGGATTCCCTCGCCCTTATATTCCTGCAGATATTCCTCGATCTGGCCGCTCTCCCCCGCATCCTCGTTGATGGGGATGCGGATCTTGCCGTCCGGGCTCGTCATGGCGCGGGAATGGAGGCCCGACATCTTGCCGGCGATGTCGAAATAGCGGATCTGGCGGAAATTGAAGAGCCGCTCGTAGAACCCGGCCCATTCCGCCAGCCGGCCGCGGACCACGTTGTGGGTCAGGTGGTCGAGATAATAGAGGCCGACGCCCTCAGGCTTTGGATCCGGCTCGCCGAGCCACTCGAAATCGACGTCGTAGATCGAGCCTTTTTCGCCGTAGCGGTCGACAAGGTAGATCTGCAGACCGCCGATGCCCTCGATGGCCGGGATCTCGAGCTCGTTCGGACCGGTCTGCGTCCGCACCGGCTTGGCACCGAGTGAAATTGCGCGGTCATAGGCGTGCTTCGCGTCGACCACGCGGAATGCCATCGCGGGTGCCGAAGGGCCGTGCTGGCGCGCAAACTGCTCGGCAAAGGATCCCGGCTGCGCGTTGACGATGAAGTTGATGTCGCCCTGCCGGTAAAGCATCACATTCTTGGATCGATGCCTGGCCACGAGCGAGAAGCCCATCATCTTGAACAGCCGGTCGAGCACCTGCGGATCGGGATGACAGAATTCCACGAATTCGAAGCCGTCCGTACCCATCGGGTTTTCGTCCGAAATGGCAGGGGGCGGTGCGTCGTGCGGGAACGGACCCATGGCTTTTCTCCTGTTGGCATGTCCGGCCGGCAGCCGAACGATGGTCTTGAAACGCGGCGGCACGGCGACGCGTTTCGTGATCGAACCCTGATCAGCTCTCGGCGGCGTCGGGCTGGCGCGCCGGCGCCGCCCTTTCAAACGCAGGCAGTTTGGAGCATGCGACATCGGCGCCCGCGATCTTCGGGTAATCGGCAAGCGAAATGTCGAAGCGCCGGGCGTTGAAAACCTGCGGAACCAGGTAGATGTCGGCCATTGTCGGGCGTGATCCAAAAGCAAACGGCCCCGGCTCGATCAGCGCCTCGATGGCGTCGAAACCAGCGCGGACCCAATGCGCATACCAGGCATCGGCTGTCACTTGGTCGTGCCCGAGACGGTTCTTGAGATAGGCAAGCGTGCCAGAATTGTTGAGCGGATGGATGTCGCAACCGATCATGCTCGCGACCGCGCGCACCTTCGCGCGATTGACCGCGCCGACGGGCAGCAACGGCGGGTCCGGATAGGCCTCGTCGAGATATTCGATGATCGCCGGCGACTGGGTGAGAATGGAGCCGCCGATATCGAGCGCGGGCAGGCGGTGCTGCGGATTGATCGCGCCATATTCGGCCAGACGCTGCTCGCCTTTCAGCAGGTTGATCGCGACGGATTCATAAGACACGCCCTTCAGGTTCAAGGCGATTCTGACCCGGTATGCGGCCGACGACCTGAAATAGGTGTAGAGCTTCACTGTCCCGCCTCCCCGTCCGGCGCCATCGCGCGTGCATGCCGCGTCAGCTTGTCCATGAGGGAGGACAGCGTCCTCTGTTCTTCGCGGCTCAGGACGGATACCAGCTGTTCTTCGAAAGCGAGCGCCTGGGGCGCGAGCGACGCATAGATCGCACGCCCTTGCGCGGTGAGTGCAAGAAGCTCCTCGCGGCGGTCCTGCTGGTTTGCCCGGCGCACCACCAGGCCCCGCTCCTCGAGCGCGGAGACCGCCCGCGAAACCGTCGATTTGTGCATGATGCCGTGGGCTGCGATGTCGCGCGCGGTCCGCACATCATATTGTCCGAGCGTGGCAATGACGCGCCAGCCCGGAATCGAAAGACCGAACCGTTCGGCATAAATTTGCGCCAGGGCGTTGGAACTCAAGGCAGCAAGGACGTTCAGCCGATAGGGCAGGAAGCGCTCCAGCACCACCAGTGCGTCGAATTCATCCTTGCGGGCCGTGGAACGTGTTGCCATCGCCGATTAACCGTTGCTCCTGCAACCAATAAGCGATATTCGTTGCACTGACAACTACTTTCGGCACGCGGATCGCACCGGCAAGCGAGGCCGCCCGCGCCATGCGAAGGAGAGGACCATGAACGTTCAGAGCGTTTCGAATATTCACTCCCGCGAACACCGAAAAAGCGCCATCGTCGCCGGCTACATGTCGGGCTTCGGCAACAGCTTCGAGACCGAGGCTCTGGAGGGCGCGCTGCCGATCGGCAGAAACTCACCGCAGAAGCTCAATTACGGACTCTATGCGGAGCAATTGTCGGGCTCGCCCTTCACGGCGCCACAGGCGACCAACCAGCGCTCGTGGCTCTACCGCATCCGTCCGAGCGTCAAGCATTCCGGCCGCTATGTGAAGGTCGACAAAGGCCTGATGAGAACAGCGCCGACGCGCGAGGATACCGATCTTCCCATCGGCCAATTGCGCTGGGATCCGACACCGCTGCCCGAGGAGGACGTCACGTTTCTCGAAGGCTTGCGGACGATCACGACCGCCGGAGATTCCGACACGCAGGTCGGCATGGCGGCGCATGTGCTCGTCGTCACGGCCTCCATGACGAACGCGTATTTCTTCAATGCCGACGGCGAATACCTGATTGTCGCGCAGGAGAATGGGCTTCGCTTCCGCACCGAGTTCGGCATCATCGATATCGAGCCGGGTGAGATCTGCATCATTCCGCGCGGCGTCATCTTCACGGTCGAGTTGCTGAACGGTGCGGCGCGCGCATTCGTCTGCGAAAATTACGGCGGCTCTTTCACCCTGCCCGATCGCGGTCCCATCGGCGCCAATTGCCTTGCCAACCCGCGCGATTTTCTCACCCCCGTCGCGGCCTATGAGGACCGGCAGGAACCGTCATGGCTCTTCGTCAAATGGGGCGGCGAACTCTACAAGACCGAGATCGGCCAATCGCCGCTCGATGTGGTGGCATGGCACGGCAACTACGCGCCCTACAAATACGACCTGCGCCATTTCTCGCCGGTGGGCGCGATCATGTTCGACCATCCCGATCCGTCCATCTTCACGGTGATGACGGCGCCGTCGGAAACGCCCGGCACCGCCAATGTGGATTTCGTCATCTTTCCCGAACGGTGGTCGGTAGCCGAGAATACGTTCCGGCCGCCGTGGTATCACCGCAACCTGATGTCGGAATTCATGGGGCTGGTCTATGGCGTCTATGACGCCAAGCCCGAGGGTTTCGTGCCGGGCGGATTCTCGCTGCACAACCAGATGCTGCCGCACGGTCCCGACGCATCGGCGTTCGACCATGCGAGCAATGTCGAACTCAAGCCCGTGAAACTCACCGGCACGCTGGCGTTCATGTTCGAGACTCGCTTTCCGCAGCGCGTAACGAAGTACGCCGCCGAATTGCCGACGCTGCAGAGAGACTACATCGATTGCTGGCGCGATTTAAAAAAGATGTTTGATCCGGGGCAGCGCGAGCCGCGTTGAAGGCGTCGTCCGTTCAATCGTATGGCCAAGCCCGTCCGCGGCGCCACAGATCGCGTGCGAGTTGCACGGGCCTGACGCCCCTCAAGGTAGGGACCAGAAGGCGGATCATCCCTGCGAGCGCGAATGTCATTGCGCCCGGTACAACGAGCATGATCGGAACGGTCACCGCGCTCATGTAACAGCCGCCGCTGTCGCCGGGGCTGCGGCAGATCGGGTTAAGCACAATAAACCCGAGCACGGTGAGGAAGCCGAGCACGGGCGCGATCACCGCTCCGGCCAGCCCCCCATCCAAGCACCGTTCCGATCTTTCGAATCATGCTGCAATCCTCGAACGGTACAGCATGACACTGTCTTGGCAGCATGTTGAGGTCAACCGGCCTACCCCATTCGCTTGCAAATCAGTTTTCGGGATGAAATTCCAATCCATCGCCAATCGCGTCGATGGTCATCGGCAGCGACGGAATGGGGAGCTTCTTCCAGACAACCTCCTTCTTATCATGACTGATATCGCCGCGCTCAACTCTTATCTTGCCGGTCAGATAGTTGATGCTGACGTCGGCGGTCTCGCCGGAATTGCGGGTGACCGAGTGACGATCGTAGCCGATCAGCGCGAAGCGCTCTTCCCGGAATCGGAACCGGTAGGTGACGGACGACATCGTCCATCCCCCGGCGCTCGCAAATGAATGCAGGCTTACAACCAGCGCCCCCCGTTCGATCGCAATTCCACCAGTCTCCTCGAGAGGATCATCCAACACCGGATCGACGCGACGGGGGATCAGAGTATGGTTCTGGAATCGCAGGATATAGTCTCCGGATGACCCGCTGCGGAAAGCGATCGCGAGGATCCGCGGGTTAGTGTCGAGTGGGTTCGCGCCGAGTCCGGCGTCATTGGCGACGACATTCCTTGGATCTTGCTGACGGAGAACCACCGCAACATCAGGGATCCCATCCCGGTTGAGGTCGCCGAAGGTTTGCGATTCCATCGCCCATCCGGCTGGTATAAATCCGCCCGCCGATGCGGCGCGCGCCGGCAGACGGGGATAGATCACGTCAGGGATGGTGAGTTCACTCGCCGCAGGCCGTGAAATCTCGCCATACAACGCAAGCAAGGTTGAAGCGGCGATGATGCATCGCCGCCTCGCGCCCGACGATTTGCAGATCATGAGCGCCCGCGCGTGCGGATCATGAAGGTGTCGTAGGCGTATTCGTTGAGCTGCCACCACGGCAGCACCTCGCCACGATAGGTGACCATCGAATCGTACGCGCGCTTGAAATCAGCGTTCTTGGCCGAGATCTCGCCGTAGAGTTCGTTCGCCGCCTTGAGCGCCGCTTCCATGATCGGCTGCGGGAACGAGCGCAGCTCGACGCCTTGCGCCAGAAGACGGCGCAGGCCGCCGGGATTGACGTAATCGTACTTGGCCAGCATCCAGTTATTGGCGGCCTCGCAGGCGTTCGCCATGATCACCTGATAGCTCTTCGGCAGCTCGTTGTATTTCTGCAGGTTGACCATCAGGTGCAGCATCGCTCCGCCTTCCCACCAGCCGGGCGCGTAGTAATATTTGGCGACCTTCACCAGACCGAGCTTTTCGTCGTCGTAAGGCCCGACGAATTCAGCCGCATCGATGGTGCCGCGCTCGAGGGCCGGGAACACGTCGCCCGCCGGAATCTGCTGCGGCACCACGCCGAGTTTCGCCAGCACGTCGCCGCCGAGACCGCCGATGCGGAACTTGAGGCCCTTCAGGTCGTCGACGGTGTTCAGTTCCTTGCGGAAGAAACCACCCATCTGCGTGCCCGACTGGCCGCATGCGAGCGCGATGGCGTTGTAGCGCGCCAGCACCTCGTTGGTAATCTTGGCGCCGTCGGCGAAGTGCCACCAGGAATGCTGCTGGCGCGCATTGAGGCCGAACGGGACGCCGGTGCCGAAGGCAAGCGTCGGATCCTTGCCGATATACATGTAGCTCGGGGTGTGGGCCAATTCGACGGTGCCGTTCTGGACCGCGTCGAGGGCCTGTCCGCCGCCCACGATCTCGCCCGCGGCGAAGGTCTGGACCTGGAATTTGTTGTCGGTCGCCTCGGCCATGTATTTGGCGAAGGTCTGGGCGGTGCCGTAGATGGTGTCGAGCGCCTTGGGGAAGCTCGAGGTCAGCCGCCATCGGATTTCCGGCGCCGATTGCGCGATCGCCGGGGCCGCGACCGTTCCGGCTGCGGCGACGAGACCCGCTCCGGTGAGGAAGCTTCTTCTTTTCATGGCTGTGGACGTCATAAGCGTTTCCCCGCGAATTGTTTTGTTGCAAGCTCGTCTAAGCATAACAAACAGGCTGGTGGCTATGAAGCTTTCTTCCCTAAAGCAAGGTCGAGACGGCCGTCTTGTGGTGGTGTCGAAAGACCTCACGCGAGCGACGGACGCTTTTTTCATCGTTCCAACGCTCCAGCAAGCCCTCGATCAATGGGAAAAGGTGGCCCCCCTGCTCGCCGACCTGGCCGAGCAGCTCGAACTCGGCTCCGTGCCGTCGTTCCGTTTTCACGAGCACGATTGCGCCTCCCCTTTGCCCCGCGCCTATCAGTGGGCCGACGGGTCGGCTTATGTGAACCATGTGGAACTGGTGCGCAAAGCTCGCGGCGCCGACATGCCGGACACGTTCTGGACCGATCCGCTGATCTATCAGGGCGGTTCCGACGGCTTCCTCAACCCGCGCGATCCAATCCCGGCCATCGACGAGGCGCACGGGATCGATTTCGAGGCCGAGGTGGCGGTCATCACCGGCGACGTCCCGCTGGGCGCGACCCGGGGGGAAGCAGCGGCGGCCATCCGGCTGGTGGTCCTCGTCAACGATGTCTCTTTGCGCAACCTGGTGCCGACGGAACTGGGCAAGGGCTTCGGCTTCTTCCAGTCCAAGCCGGCCTCGTCTCTCTCCCCCGTCGCCGTCACGCCGGATGAGCTGGGCGAGGCGTGGGACGGCGGTAAACTGCACCTCCCGCTGCTCTCCAGTCTCAACGGAACGCTCTTCGGCAAGCCGAATGCGGGCGTCGACATGACGTTCGATTTTGCAACCCTGATCGCCCACGCGGCACGAACCCGGAACCTTGGGGCCGGCGCGATCATCGGTTCCGGCACCGTCTCGAACAAGGGGGCGGATGGCGGACCCGGCCAATCCATTGCGGACGGGGGCGTCGGTTATTCGTGCATTGCCGAACTCCGAACCGTCGAAACGATCAGGGACGGGAAGGCGAAGACGCCATTCCTCAAGATCGGCGACACCGTTCGCATCGAGATGAAGGACAAAGCGGGCCAATCCATCTTCGGCGCCATCGAGCAGGACGTCGCGCGTCATGAACGGAAAACCTGACGTATATTTGCGGAACCCTTTTCGCTCTGCTGCCATTTAAGCGGACAACATCGCAAGCACAGGGAGCGTGAACCATGAATCTCGGCAGCATCCTCGAAGGCCTCATGCAAGGCCAGGGTCAGCAACGCGGCCAGAACCCACTGGGCGGCAACCGGCCGTCGCAAGGCGGTTTCGGGGGGCAAGGTGGCCCGGGCGGATTGGGCGACCTCCAGGGCAGCCTGAGCGACATCGTGGCGAAAATCCCCGGCGGCATGGGCGGCCTCGCAGGCGGCGGCCTGCTCTCGCTGATTCTGGGATCGAAGAGCGGACGGTCCGCCGGTGGCTCGCTGCTGAAGGCAGGCGGACTTGCAGTTCTGTCGGCGGTCGCCTTCAAGGCTTACGAGGATTGGAAGAAGAGGCAGACGCCCGGCGCGGGTTCCCTCGATCAGATCCCCGCGCAGGTTCCAACCGGCAGCGGCTTCCACCCCACCGAGGAAAAAGACAAGAACGGCAACGAGTTGGGGATCGCGCTCGTACAGGCGATGATTTCCGCCGCCAAATCCGACGGCCATCTCGATAGCATGGAGAGCACCCGTATCCAGGAGCAGATCGAGCAGCTCGGCCTCGGCGCTACCGAAAAAGGCTTCCTGATGGACGTGATCGCGAAGCCCGCCGACGCGGCCAGCATCGCGCGGCTCGCCACGACGACCGAACAGGCATCGGAATTGTACGTGGCGTCCCGGCTGGTGATCGGAGACGCCGACACGCCGGAGGAAAAGGCCTATCTCGACCGGCTCGTGAGCCTGATGAATCTGCCGCCCGATCTCGTGGCGCATCTCGATGCGCAGGTCGACGGCGTGCGCGGCGCGGTCGCCGCCTGATCCGACAGGGGGTTGCCGATTGCCGCAACCCCTACCCTTCGATTTCGTCCTTCAGCATTTCGAGCTCGAGCCAGCGATCTTCCGCCGCCGCGAGTTCGGATTGCAAGGCGCCGAGTGCGGATGATGCTTTCTGAAAGCGCTCGGGATCGCGGCCATAGAGCTGCGGGTCGTCGAGAACGGCTTGCAGCTTTCCGATCTTCGCCTCGATTTCCGCCATCCGCGCCGGCAGCGTCTTCAGGTCGTGCTGCTCGTTGAAGTTCATCTTGCGCCTGGACGAAGACGGAGGCGCCACCTGAGCCTTCGCGGCGGCCTTTGGCTTCTCCTCTTTGGCGACCACTCGGGCCTGCACGCCCTGCCCGCGCTGGTTCACCATGTCGGTATAACCGCCCGCATATTCGATCCAGACGCCCTCCCCCTCCGAGACCAGAACCGAGCTGGCGGTCCGGTCGAGGAAATCGCGATCGTGGCTCACGAGGATGACGGTGCCGGAATAATCGGTGATCATTTCCTGCAGCAGGTCGAGCGTCTCGAGATCGAGGTCGTTGGTGGGCTCGTCGAGGACGAGCAGGTTCGAGGGCTGTGCGAGAGCCCGGGCCAGCATCAGCCGATTGCGCTCACCGCCTGACAACACGCTCACAGGCGTGCGCGCCTGCTCGGGCGCAAACAGGAAATCCTTCATGTAGCCGACAACGTGCTTGGTCTGCCCGCCGATCGACACGGTGTCGCCGCGCCCGCCGGTGAGGGTTTCGGCGACCGTCGCCGCAGGATCGAGGCTCATGCGCCGCTGGTCCAGCGTGATCATCTGCAAGTTCGACCCGAGCCGAACCCGGCCCTCATCGGGCTTGGCCGTGCCGGTGAGAAGATTGATGAGGGTGGTCTTGCCGGCCCCGTTCGGCCCGACGATGCCGAGCCGATCCCCGCGCAGGATGCGCAGCGACAAATCCGAGACGAGCACGCGGCTGCCATAGGCCTTCGAGATTTTTTCGGCCTCGACGACCAGCGTGCCGGATTGCTCGCTTTCCGCGAGCGTCATGTTGACGGTCCCGACCGCGCCTCGGTGTTCGCGCCGCTCCTGCCGCATGGCATGGAGGTTGCCGAGCCGCCGCACATTGCGCTTGCGGCGCGCCGTGACGCCGTAACGAAGCCAGTCGGCTTCGGCGGCAAGCTTGCGGTCGAGCTTGTGCCGATCGAGTTCTTCCTGCTCGAGCACCTCGTCGCGCCATGCCTCGAAATGCGCGAACCCGCGATCCATGCGCCGGGTCAGGCCGCGATCGAGCCAGATCGTCGCTTCCGACAGGTTCTCGAGAAAGCGCCGGTCGTGGCTGATGAGGACCATCGCCGAGCGGAGGCCTTTCAGTTCGCTCTCCAGCCATTCGATGGCCGGCAGGTCGAGGTGGTTCGTGGGCTCGTCGAGCAGCAGGATATCGGGCGCGGGCGCCAGGGCCTGCGCCAAGGCTGCGCGGCGGCCCTCCCCGCCCGAAAGCGATGCCGGCTCTTCCTCACCCGTGAGGCCCAGTTGCTCCAGGAGGTAGCGGGCGCGATACGGATCATCGCCCGGCCCGAGGCCGGCCTCCACATAGGCGAGCGTGTTTTCGAACGCGCCGAGATCGGGCTCCTGCGCGAGATATCGGATCGTCGCGCCCGGTTGCACGAAACGGATGCCGCGATCGGCCTCGATGAGGCCCGCCGCGATTTTCAGCAGTGTGGACTTGCCCGAGCCGTTGCGCCCGACGAGACATGCGCGCTCGCCCGGCGCGATCGCCAGTTCGGCACTTTGGATGAGGGGCGTTCCGCCGAACGTAAGAGCAACGTCTTGGAGTGTCAGAAGAGGAGGTGCAGCCATTTGCGCTTCCGTGACACCTCCCGGCCACGGATGCAAGGCCAGCCGGCCGGTCAGATCAGCCCTATGGGCGGCGCGCCTGAAAAAAGGTCTTGCCGCCCCGAACAAGGCCAGCGCCCTCGTAAAAGCGCAGCGTGGATTCCAGCTTCGAGCCCGTCGCCAGCATCACTTTGTAGCAATCCGCCCGCCATGCGGCGTCAAGTGCCGCAGTGAGAACGCGGCGGCCCAGCCCGGCGCGACGATACTCCGGGTGCGTCACGACGTTCTCGATCACCCCATAGGGTTTTGCTGCTCGGGTGAGATTAGGAATGATCGCCAATGCGCAGGAGGATACCAGGGATCCCTTTGCGTCCGCTACGATCACAGTGACGAAGCCCGAGGCGAGCAGCGCCGACCAGGCCTGTTCGGCCCGCTTTGTATCGAGGGGCGGATCGTCGGGGTTCAGGTGCCGGTAAAGGTCCAGAATTTGGCCCAGGTCACTCTGCGATGCCGGGCGGATAACGGTTTCACTCATCCATCGATATTAAAGCCGATCATGCCGGAGGGAAGCCCGACAATCCGGCACCGCCAGCGGGATATTCGCGCCGAGGTGCTACCTCCTAAGGGTGGACGCGTGTCGATCTTTGTGATCCCTTTCGATTCCATCGGCTGGACCCTTGCATGACGCTTACGAGACGCCTGCTCCTCCTGGCGCTGATCTCGGTTCTGCCGGCGATCATCATCTGGACGTACACGGAAGTCTCGCTGCGGCGCGCCCGCGAGGCGGAAGTGACCGACCTGGCGATCCGTCAGGCGCGCCTTGCGGCCTCGGAACTGGAGCGGATCTTCGACGGCGTCCAAAGCCTGCTGCTCGCCGTGGACGAGACCCTGTCGATCAAGACGCTCAACGCGCCCCTCTGCAGCACCTATCTGCAATCCCTTCAGCGGAAAGTTCCGCACATCCTGTCCCTGGTGGCACTGGATCTCAATGGTCTCGTGCGCTGCCGGTCGGGCGAGCCGACGGATGATGGTACCCGCTTCACGGAGCGCTCCTATTTCAAGGATTCGTTGGCGCGGCAGGGATTTGCGGTCGGCGAGTTCACGTCGGAATTCGTCGAGGGTGGTCTCGGCCCGCATCCCGTGCTGCCGCTGGCCCTTCCGATCTGGGGCGACGATGGAAAAATCGTCGGAACGATCGCCGCGGCGCTCGACCTGCGATGGCTCGACGTCAAGCTGGCGGAACGGGTTCTGCCCTCGGGCGGCTCGGTCACCATCGCCGATCGGAATGGTGTCATCATCGCGCGGGAACCCTTGCCCGACCGCTTCGTCGGAACCCGCATCCCGGAACCGTTCATGAAATATGTTCAGGGAAGCGGGGTCGGATCGTTCGAAACCGTGAGCCAGGACGGCGTCAAGCGCATCCTCGGCTATATTCCGGCGGGTGCCTCATCGGCGGGGATGTTCGTCAGCGCGGGGTTTTCGTCGAAGGAGGCTTTCAGCGCCATCAACCGCGCCGCCAATCGCGGCTTCATGATCATCGCGGCCGCGCTGGTTCTCGCCCTATCGTCATCGTGGCTCGCCAGTCGAGCATTCATTGCCAAACCGCTCGAGGCCATGACTCACGCGGTCAGGGCGTGGCGGCGGGGCGATTACAACGCCCGCATGGACCTCCGCGGTGCGCCCGGAGAGCTGGGCGTGCTGGCGCGCGCATTCAACGACCTGATGGACGATCTCGCCGAGCGCCAACGCGCCCTCCAGGCAAGTGAGGAACATGCTCGCCTCGCGCTTGAGGCAGGCGAGATGGGCACATGGTGGTATGACCACCTGAAAGGGACAGGAGGCTGGTCGAGCCAGGCCGCCCTGTTGCTGGGGCTGTCACCCGACCAAACCACCACGACGCTCCCCGCCTGGCTGAGCCTTGTCCATGCCGACGATGCCGAAAAGGTCCTGGCAAATCTCCGCATCTCGGCGCTGGGGGACGGGGATTATGAGGATGAGTTCCGGGTGGTTCGCCCGAACGGCGACGCGCGCTGGATCAACTCGAAAGGCCGCGTGTTCTTCGACAATCTCAAGCGGCCGGTCTATTTCGTCGGGATCTTTCAAGACATCACAGCCCGCAAGCAGGCCGAAAACCAGCAGCGGCTGCTCCTCGACGAGTTGAATCACCGGGTCAAGAACACGCTCGCAACCGTTCAATCTATCGCGGCCCAGACGCAACGCACCGCCCCCGATCCGCAGAAGTTCCGCCAGGCCTTCGAAGGCCGGCTCATGGCCCTCTCGAAGACCCACGACCTCCTCACCCGCAATTCGTGGCGCGACGCCGACCTGCATGACATCGCCGAGCAGGAGCTCGCGCCCTATCGGCGAGATCAGGATGAGCGCGTGACGATCGAGGGCCCGATGGTGAACCTGCCGTCACGTCACGCCATCAATTTCGGGCTCGTGCTGCACGAACTCGTGACGAACGCCGTCAAGTATGGCGCGCTTTCAACCGCGGCGGGCCGCCTGGAATTGCGCTGGTCGATCGTCTCGCAATCGGAGGCGCTGGCGCCGGAATTGCGGCTGCACTGGCGTGAGATGGATGGCCCCGTCGTCAAGCCGTCGAAGCATCACGGTTTCGGCACGCGCCTGATCCGCCGGAGCATCGAGGGCGAGTTGACGGGGGTCGTCACGGCGCATTTCGCGCCTGTGGGCGTGTCCTATGTGATTGCCGTGCCACTGTGATTCATCATCATTTCCTTCGGAACACCAGCGTTCCCGCGAGAGGCAGCGGTACCTTTACGTTGCGAAATGGCGCGCCATAGTCCAGTTTCCCGACGGAAGCAGGGCGTGCGCTCGGCAGTCTAGAGTTCAACGGCTTGCAATGTCAGATGTGTCCGCCTCCGCCGCCCGTCGCTTTCAGAGGATCGCTGTCAGCATTGCCATGGCGTTCGCGCTGGCAGCCTGCGCGGGGACGCCCAAGGGCGTGCTGCTCCCCGTTGCTCATGGCGCGCCCGGCACCGCACAGGTCGATATGCTGGTGGCGACCACCCGCGACAAGGCGCTCTCTCCCGGCGAAATGTTCAGCGGCGAGCGCGGCGGGGCCAAGGCTAGCTTCGCCAACATCACGGTGTCCATCCCGCCCACCCACGCGCGACAGATCGGCGAGGTGCAATGGCCGCGCTCGCTGCCCGGCAACCCCGCCACCGATTTCGTGGCCCTGAAGGCCGATCCGCTCGATCAGGCCGCGGCGCTGAAGTGGTTCAACCGCTCCGTGGTGCGCACGCCCCAGCGGCGCGTTCTCGTTTTCATCCACGGCTTCAACAATCGGTTCGAGGACGCGGTCTTCCGGTTCGCCCAGATCGTCCACGATTCCGGCACACCCATCGTCCCGATCCTCTTCACGTGGCCGTCTCGCGGCTCGCTCTTCGCCTACGGCTATGACCGGGAGAGCGCCAACTATTCCCGCGATTCGCTGGAAAGCCTCCTGACCAGCCTTGCGCGAGATCCAGCGGTCGGGGAGATTTCGATCCTGGCCCATTCCATGGGCAACTGGGTGACCATCGAGGCGCTCCGCCAGATGGCGATCCGCAACAAGCAGATCGCGCCGAAGATCAAGAATGTCATGCTGGCGGCGCCGGACGTGGATGTGGACGTGTTTCGCGCGCAATTCTCCCAATTCGGCCCGAACCGTCCGAATTTCACGCTTTTCGTATCGCAGGACGACCGTGCGCTCGCCGTGTCCCGGCGTGTCTGGGGCAGCACATCCCGCCTCGGCGCCATCGATCCGGAGCAGGAGCCCTACCGGAGCCAGCTCGCACAGGAGAAGATCACGGTTCTGGACCTGACGAAGCTCAGCACCGGCGATCGTCTCAACCATGCGAAATTTGCCGAAAGCCCGGACGTGGTGCAACTCATCGGCCAGCGTCTCGCCAACCAGGATACGATCACCGATTCCCGCGTCGGGTTGGGCGAGCGCATCGTTCAGGTGACCACCGGGGCGGCAGCGACCGTGGGAAATGCAGCGGGCCTGATCATCACGGCGCCGGTGGCGGTGGTCGATCCGCGGACCCGCAACAATTTTGGCGGCCAGATGGAAGAATTCGGCAACCATATCAGCAACAGCGCGGCCGCGACGGGCGATCTGGTGGTCAGGGCGCCAGCCGACGCTGCACGCCCAGCGCCCTGACGCGCTTATCCCCAGGCTGGTTGTGCACAGCCTGTGAATCGAGGGGATAGCGGGGGTATCGGCGTTCGTTCCGCCAGGCGACGGAACCCGGTCACCCAGCCGATCTTTGTCTCGTTGTGCCGGGAGGAGCTATCAGCGGGAGATCGGTAATGCCGCGTCATTATTTTCACTGCACCAACGGCGTCGATCTCGTTGTCGACCGACGCGGAAGACGCGTTCACCCGCAGAGGCTCGAACGCGCCGCCGCCCACGTGGCCGGATCGCTCATGAGCGGTCTGCCCGACCTGGTGGATTGGTCCGACTGGCTGGTGAATGTGTACGATTCGGACGGCAGCGTCGTGGCGATCGTGCCGTTCTGCAACGCTCATGCCTGAACGGGGCGCCTGAAACGCCGCCCCGCTTCGTTTGTTGTCTTAACGCGGGCCGCCGACGGCAGGCGACATGCTGTTGTCGCCGAGCGTGTTTCCGATGGGCGCCGGGGATTGATAGATCTGAGCCTGAACGTAATTGGGTTCCTGGCTGGTCGTGTTCGAGGAGACGCAGCCGGCCATGAGAGCGGCGGCGACCAGCGTGAGGGCTATCTGTTTCATAGTCGGTCCTAGGAAAGCCCGCGGCACGACGCCGGCGGACAAGGTGTTTCGGTCCCAGGGGAAATCGGTGCGAGCCACACGGGCCGACCGCTTGCGCCTGCTCGTCGAGAGCCGGATTATCGCCCTCACTCCGCAACGATTGCGCCCGACAAAACCACTCCGCAACGCATACGGTCAAGTATAATCGCGCTCCCAACCGCCCGGAACCACCGCTAACCTGCAGTTTTGTTAACGCGCTTCTTCGGGATGATCGGACGAGTTGAAGCGGAGGCGGACTTTTCTTGCGGAATGACCCGCCTGCCCCGCTCGCCATCCGGGACCGCCGCCCATTGTGGTTGCGTCGCCGCCAGTTACCAAAGGGGATGGCACACCCGGCGGCTTCGAAATGGCATCGCGCCCCCGGCGCCGAAATCCCGGCCCAGAGGCGTTTGACCTCAGCAACACTATCCACTCTCCGGTTGTAGAGCAGACGGGGTTCGCCGATTCGGCTACATCTGCGTGACGTTCAGTCATGAAGTGGAAGACACAGATGCCCCCGGACCTAAACCTCGACCTCATCGGCGCCCTGACCGGATTCTCCGTCGGCACCCTCGATGGCCGCGACGCCATGATGGTGATTGAGATTGCAGCCAATGCGGAGGATTTCGCGCAAGGCATCCGGCACAAGATGCCCGTGGCGATGACGCCTGAACGCGCGCGCGAACTGGGCGAGGCCCTGTTGATGGCCGCCGCCGCCGCGAATATGGGCGACGCGCCGTCCTACGCGGTCAACTGAGCCTCGCCGCGTCAGGCGGCGAGTTTCCTAGACCGGCAGGCCCGTGTAGTTCTCCGCAAGAGATTGCCCTGCCGCACGTGAGGCCGCGAGATACTCGAACTCCGTACGCTGAATCCGCCGACCGAAATCATCGGTGTTCGGGAAGGTGTGAAGGAGCGACGTCATCCACCAGGAGAAGCGCTCGGCCTTCCAGACCCGCGCCAGCGCGCGGGCCGAATAGGCCGCGATGCCGGCCTGAGAGCGCTCCCCATAAAACTCCACCAGGCTTTGGGCGAGATAACGCACGTCGCTGACGGCGAGGTTCAGCCCCTTGGCGCCCGTCGGCGGCACAATGTGGGCCGCATCGCCGGCGAGAAAGAGCCGGCCGAAGCGAAGCGGCTCGGCAACGAAGCTTCTGAGCGGAGCAATCGATTTCTCGAGCGAGGGCCCGGTGATGAGTTTTCCGGCGGTCTCAGGATCGAGCCTGCTGCGAAGCTCATCCCAGAACCGGTCATCCGACCATTCGGCGATCGTCTCGCCTGCCGCACACTGGACGTAGTAGCGGCTGCGCGTCGGCGACCGCATCGAACATAATGCGAAGCCGCGGCTGTGATGCGCGTAGATCAACTCGTGGGCGACCGGCGGACGATCGACCAGAACACCGAGCCAGCCGAACGGATAGACACGCTCGAAAATGCGGATGGAATTTTCCGGCACGCTTTGCCGCGACACCCCGTGATAACCGTCGCATCCGGCGATGAAATCGCAGGCGATCTCATGCGTCACGCCATCCTTCGTGTAGCGGACTTTTGGCCTCTCTCCGTCGAAATCGTGCAACGAGACGTCCTGCGCCTCATAGATCGTCTTCGCGCCAGATGCGTCGCGCGCATCCATGAGATCGTGCGTGACCTCGGTCTGACCGTAGACCATCACGCTGCGGCCGATCAGGTCGTGAAAGTCGAACCGGTGACGATCGCCATCGAAGCAAAACTCGATACCATCATGAATCAGGCCCTCGGCGCGCATGCGGCCGCCCACACCGGCCTCATCGAGCAACTCGACAGTGCCCTGTTCGAGCACGCCGGCCCGGACCCGGCCGAGCACGTAGTCGCGGCTTCGCCGTTCGAGGATGACAGTCTCGATGCCATGGTTTTCAAGCAACCGTCCGAGCAGGAGCCCCGCGGGCCCTGCACCGATGATCGCGACCTGCACGCGCATTGTCTATTTCCTCCGTCCGCAGCCCACGAACTGCGGGTTATTCCAAAGCGATAAAAGTCGCGCCTGCGACCAGCGTTTGCGCCCTCTGCAACCCGGCGGCGGCAGCGATGGTCATTTGCGGGAGCACCATCCATTCCAGCGTCCACGCGGCGCCCGAACGTTCGTTCTCGTGCACCAATGCCTGATGCAGGGTGCCGAGAAGCCCCGCATTGAAGCGCGCAAGCGCAACGAGAACCTCCGCGCCAACCGGATTCGATTTATGCGCCATGGCCGACGAGCCGCCGCCGCCCGAGAGACGCAGCGACCCGATCTCATTCTGTGCCATCAGCGCCATATCCTGACCGAGCTTTCCGAGCGTTCCCGACAGCAGCGATAGAAACGCGCCGAATTCAGCGAGGCGGTCCCGCTGCGAGTGCCAGGCGGGGGCGAGGCGAAGGCCAAGCCGCGCCGCCAGGACAGCCGCCACCGCGTCACCTTTACCTCCGAGCTCGGCGCGCGTTCCGATCGGGCCGCCAAGCTGGACCACCAGCAGATGCGGCATCAGTTCGAGCAGTCGTGCGCGATGGCGCTTCAGCGGTGCGATCCAGGTGTCGAGTTTGTCGGCGGCGGTGAAGGGCAGTGCCTGCTGCATGCGCGTATGCGCCATCAACGGGATCGTCCCGTCGCGAATTTTCAGGGCCTCGAGAGCCAAGATCAGATGATCGAGACGCTGGAGAAAAACATCCGTCACGTCTTTCAGCCGGAGGATCAGGCTGCTGTCGATGACGTCCTGACTGGTCGCACCCAGATGGACCGCGCCGGCATGGGGCTCGCCCACCGCCGCCCGCAATTGCGTGACCAATGCCGGCACCACGACACCATCCTGCGCCAGACCTTCGGCAAGCGCCCGCCAATCGGCTTGAAAACTTTGGCAGGCCTTGCCGATGGCGCGCGCTGCCGCGGGCGCGATCAGACCGGACTCGGCCTCTGCCTCCGCGAGTGCTGCCTCGACGCGAAGCATTGCCGCGAGCTCGGCCTCGTTGGAAAAAAGCGCGCCCACTTCTTCATCGCCGACGAGCGCGTGAAGAAGAGGCGATGTGGGGTTCGTTGTCATGATGCGGCGCGCCTAGACAGCCTCGAGAGCGATGGAAACACCCTGTCCGACACCCACGCACATGGTCGCAAGCGCCCGCTTCTTCCCGGTTATTTTCAACTCGAGCGCCGCCGTACCGGTGATGCGCGCGCCCGACATGCCAAGCGGGTGGCCCAGCGCAATGGCGCCGCCGTTGGGATTGACGTGAGTGCCATCCTCGGGAATGCCGAGTTGACGCAGCACCGCGATGCCCTGGCTTGCAAAGGCTTCGTTCAATTCGATCACATCGAAATCCGTCGGCTTCAATCCTAACCGCGCACAGAGCTTCTGTGTTGCCGGAACCGGGCCGATCCCCATGATGCGCGGCGCAACGCCCGCAGCGGCTCCGCCGAGAATGCGGGCGATAGGCGCAAGCCCGTATCTTTTCATCGCCTCCTCGGACGCGATGATGAGTGCGGCTGCACCATCGTTCACGCCGGAGGCATTGCCGGCCGTCACCGTGCCGTTTTTCCGGAACGGCGTCGGAAGCCTCCCCAGCATCTCCAGCGTCGTGTCGCCGCGCGGATGTTCATCCGCCGCGACCGTGAGCGCATCGCCCTTACGCTGCTTGATTGTGACGGGAACGATCTCCTTCTCGAACCGTCCATTCTTCTGCGCCGCGCCTGCCTTCTGCTGCGAGCGCAGCGCGAACGCATCCTGATCCTGCCGCGAGATGGAAAAATCCGCCGCAACATTCTCGCCGGTCTCAGGCATGGAATCGATGCCGTATTGCTGTTTCATCAGCGGATTGACAAAGCGCCAGCCGATGGTCGTGTCGAAAATCTCGGCATTGCGCGAAAACGCCGTCTCGGCTTTCGGCATCACGAAAGGCGCCCGCGACATGGATTCGACGCCGCCTGCGATGATCAGATCCGCATCACCCGAACGAATGGCGCGGGCGGCGGCGATGACCGCGTCCATGCCGGATCCGCAGAGACGATTGATGGTGGTGCCCGACACATTACCGGGCAGTCCGGCGAGCAACAGCGACATGCGCGCGACATTGCGATTGTCCTCACCGGCCTGGTTGGCACAGCCGAAGATCACGTCGTCAATCGCCTCGAAATCGACGGACGGAAAGCGTTCCATGAGCGCCCGCAGCGGCACCGCTCCGAGATCGTCCGCGCGAACGCTCGACAGCACCCCGCCATATCGACCGATGGGCGTGCGCAGATAGGCGCAGATATAAGCGTTTCGCATGGTCAGTTTCCCTTTTTTCCATGAGCACGCTCGGTGCGTGCTTGCAGCTCGCGCAACGCCGTCAATTCCTGTTTGCTCGGAGGCGGCGTCTCCTCGACGCGTTCCGCGAAGCGCACCTTCCAGCCGCAGGTTTCCTGCACCCGCTCGCGTGTGACGCCCGGATGCATGGACACGACGGTGAACTCCTTCGTGTCGGGATCCGGTTTCCATAACGCCAAGTCGGTAATGAGCAGCGTCGGCCCTTCGGTGTCGATGCCGAGGCGCTTGCGGTGATCGCCACCTTCGCCGTGGCCGAATGAGGTATAGAAGTCGATCTTTTCCACCATGCCGCGCGTCGCCTGCTTCATGGTGATGAAGACTTGCCGGCAGGACGTGGCGATTTCCGGCGCACCACCACCACCCGGCAGGCGAACTTTGGGGTGACGATAATCGCCGATGACGGTCGTGTTGATGTTGCCGAAGCGGTCGAGCTGCGCCGCACCGAGAAACCCGACCGAGATGCGCCCGCCCTGCAGCCAGTAGCGGAACATCTCCGGCACGGAGACCGTCGTGACGGCCGTCTCGCACAACTCCCCGTCGCCGATGGACAAGGGCAGCACATCCGGTGCGGTGCCGATGGTGCCGCTCTCATAGATCAGGGTGATGCCCGGCGCATGCGTCAACCGCGCCACGTTGCAGGCGGCGGACGGGGCACCGATGCCGACGAAGCAGACATCGTCGTTCGACAGCGCGCGCGCGGCGGCAATCGTCATCATTTCGGTGGGCGTTACGTTGGACAGATCGGTCATCGTCACAGCCCCTTCACCCGCGCGGCAAAAACATCCGGAGTGGAATCGAGCACGTTTTCCTTCATCCAGCGCGTGAACACATCACGATCCGCCGAGATCTTGTCCCATTCCAGATAGGCGCTGTTGTCCCGCGGATAATAGCCATGCGCGTAGGACGGGTGCGCTCCCCCGGGCACCTCGACGATCGAGGTGACGGTCCAGTGCGGCAGCACGCAGAGGTTCGGGTGCAGTCCTTCGAAATCATCGACGATTTCCTCCACCGTCACAACGGCGCGTTTTGCTGCCAACACGACCTCCTTCTGCACGCCGACAATGCCCTCGATCAGCACGTCGCCGCGCCTGTTGGCCTTTTGGGCGTGAATGAACGCCACATCGGGCCGGTGCGCGGGAACGGCTGCGAGTTCTTCGCCCGTAAACGGACAGGTCACGCTCTTGATCGCCGGGTTGACGTCCTTCAAGCCTGCGCCGCGATAGCCGCGGAAGATCGCGCACGGCAACCCGGCGGCGCCCGCCTCATAGGCGTTGGCCATCGCCGCATGGCTGTGTTCCTCGGTTTCGAGCGCGCGCGGCCAATTGTTCTCGATGGCATCGCGCATGCGGCGCAGCAGGCCGACACCGGGATTGCCCGCATAGGAAAACACCACCTTCCTGGCGAGCCCCATGCCGATCAACTGGTCGTAGATGATGTCCGGCGTCATCCGGATCAGCGTCAGGTCCTTCCGGCCCTGACGGATCGCCTCGTGCGCGGCCGCATGAGGAATGAGATGGGTAAACCCCTCGAACGCGACGGTATCACCATCGTTGAGATTGTCCGCGACAGCCTCGCTGAGGCTTTGAAACCTGGCCATATCACTCTTTCGGTCGATCAGATGTCGAAGAAGATGGTTTCGTTCTCGCCCTGAAGGCGAATATCGAACGTGTAGGTGGCGATGCCGTTCTCATCCGAGCGCGGCGCGATCAGCGTCGGCACCCGCACCTTGTGCTCGACACGCGCCAGCACAGGGCACTCGGCATTCGCCGCTTCCTCGTCGCCGAAATACAAGCGCGTGTGGAGCCCAATATTGATGCCGCGCGAGACGATCCAGACAGTGACGTGCGGCGCCATCACGCGGCCGTCGCGATAGGGCACGCGGCCAGGCTTGATGGTCTCGAAGCGGTACTCGCCCGTCACGGAATCGACCGGCTGGCGACCCCAGCCGGCAAAGTGCGGATCGGCGCTGCCGCGCTTTTCCTGCGGCGAGTTGTAGAGACCTTGCGCATCCGCCTGCCAGATCTCGACCAGCGCATCCTTGAGCGGCGTTCCGCTGCCATCGATGACGCGGCCCTTCAGCACGATGCGCTCGCCGAGCGTCTTGGGATCGACGAGCACGAGGCCGAGATCCTTGTCCCATACGCCCGTGATCTCGACCCAATTGGGATTGGTGCCGATATGCACGTATGGCCCGGCCGTCTGCGACGGCGATTCCTTCAGTCGGTCGAGTTTCTGGACCATCAGTTCCCCTCCGGCCGGTTCTCGAACAGGGTCGAGCGCCTGCCGCGCAGCACGATGTCGAATTTGTAGGCCAGCGCATCCATCGGAAGTGCGGCTTCGCGATCGAGGGCGGCGACAAGCTGCTCGATCGCCGCCTTGTCGGGGATTGTCCGCACGATCGGGCATTGCCAGATCATCGGATCGCCTTCGAAATACATCTGCGTGATGAGACGCTGCGCGAAGGCGTGACCGAACACCGAGAAATGAATATGCGCGGGCCGCCAGTCATTGACGCCGTTCGGCCACGGATAGGCGCCCGGCTTGATGGTGCGGAACGAATAGCGTCCCTCGGAATCGGTGATCGCGCGTCCGCAGCCGCCGAAATTAGGGTCGATCGCCGCGAGATAGGTTTCCTTCTTGTGACGATACCGTCCGCCCGCATTGGCCTGCCAGACCTCCAGCAACGCGCCGGGAACCGGCCGCGCATTCTCATCGAGCACCCGACCATAGACGACAATGCGCTGGCCGATGGCATCGCCGTCTTTCGCGTAGTTGCGGATCAGATCGTTGTCGAGCGGGCCGAGCATGGAGTGGCCAAAGACGGGCCCGGTTGTCTCCGAAATCGTGTTGTCGAGCGACAGCAAGGGATATCGCGGCGCTCGCAGCACCGATGTCTTGTAATCCGGCGTGTAGGCTGGCGGATGCCAGCCCCGGTCGCGTTGGTAGTAGGATCCCTGATCGGACATTCTCGTTCCTCGACCTTGTGAGCGCGAGGCTCAGGCGGATTCCATTTCGGCAAAAACCTTCTTGACGATCTTGAAAGCATGGTTGGCGGCCGGCACGCCGGCATAGACCGCCACATGCATCAATGCCTCGCGAATATCGTCCTTCGTCGCGCCGGTATTTGCGGTCGCGCGCACATGCATCGCAACCTCATCGTCCTGGCCCAAGGCCGCCAGCAGCGCGATGGTCACGATGGAGCGCTCGCGAAGCGTGAAATTGGGGCGCGACCAGACCGAACCCCAGGCGCCCTCGGTGATGAAGGTTTGAAAATCCGCGTCGAGATCGGTCATCTGCGCGCTCGCGCGATCCACGTGGGCGTCGCCGAGCACCTTGCGCCGGACATTCATCCCGGTTTTGTAGCGCTCGCTACGGTCGTCGTCAGACATGGCCGGCCTCCCGCAAATGCTGGTCGATGAGCCGTGCCGTCGCATGCGGCTGTTCGATGCAGGGGATATGCCCTGCCTCTTCGACGATGTTGAATCGCGCGCCGTGGATGAGGCCCGCGGTGTGGCGCACCAGATCCGGCGGCGTCGAGCCATCCTGGTCTCCTGCGAGGCAAAGCGTCGGCACCGTAATCCGGGCGGCGTCCGTCGTCAGATCCGCGTCGCGGATGGCCGCACAGGTTCCCACATAACCCTGCACTGGCGTGCGCACCAGCATGTTGCGCCAGCCTTTCCATTCGGCCGGCCGCGTGGCGCGGAATGACGGCGTGAACCAGCGCTGCATGACGCTGTCGGCAATGTCCTCGATGCCGGATGCCTCGACGGCCGCGATACGCTCCGCCCAGCTGTCAGGCGTTCCGATTTTTGCCGCGGTGTCGCAGAGCACCAGCGCCCGCACGCGCGCCGGAGCCTTCACGGCGATGCGCTGGGCGATCATGCCGCCGACGGAGAGACCGACAAGGGCGGCATTCTCGACGTGCAGATGGTCGAGCAGCGCCAGAAGATCCTCTGTGTGATCGTCGATCGTATAAGGCCCGCACGGAGCGTCCGATAATCCGTGGCCGCGCTTGTCGTAGAGCACGATGCGGTAGCGGTCGGCGAATGACGGGACGATCTCCTGCCAGATGCGAAAATCGCTGCCGAGGGAGTTGGCGAAGACGAGGACGGGTGCTCCCTCGCGCCCGACGACCTGATGATGGAGAACGATTTTGTTTGCGCGTGTGAATGCCATGATCGATCTCAATGCAGCGTACCGACGCCGATGTAATTTTCAATCAAGCGGTCATCCGCTCGCAACTCCGCGCTGCTGCCTTTCCAGACGACGCGACCGCGTTCGAGGATCAGCACGTTGTCGGCGAAAGCAAGGGCCGCTTCGAGGCGCTGCTCGACGAGAAGAATGGTCATGTCGCCGCTCGAGGCAAGCCGCGTGAACGCTGCCATCAATTCGTCGCAGATGACCGGCGCCAGCCCCTCCAGAGGCTCGTCGAGGAGCAGAACGGAGGGGCGGCCGAGGATCGCACGCGCTGTGGACAGCATCTGCTGTTCGCCGCCCGACAGTTGCCAGCCGAGATTGCGCCTGCGCTCGTTGAGGCGCGGAAACATCTCATAGGCCTCCTGGATGACGTTTCGCGGCCGATCCTTGATGCCGGCGAGGAGGTTTTCCTCGACCGTCAGGGACCGGAAAATGTCGCGCGTCTGCGGCACCAGCCCGACACCGCGTCGCGCGCGTTCCGAACCGCGAAAGGACGAGATGTCCTCGCCGTTCAGCGCGATCGCACCGCCGTAATGCCTGGTAAGGCCCATGATGCTCGACAGAAGCGTCGTCTTGCCCATGCCATTGCGGCCAAGAATGCCCAGGCGTTCACCAGCCCTCACGGCGAAAGAGAGATCCTCGAGAACGATCGTCGGACCGTAGCCGGCGCTGAGGCCGCGAACGTCAAGCGTGCTGGCGGGCATTGGCATAACTTCCCAGATAGGCTTCGCGAACCTTGCTGTTGGCGGCGACTTCGGCCGGCAACCCTTCGAAGATGATTTCGCCAGCGGCCAGCACGACGACATGCCTGGCAAAGCGGAATACGAGATCCATGTCATGCTCGATCATCAGAACCGCGAGACTCGGCGGCAGCCGCTCGAGCGCCTGTTCGATGCGCGGAGTTTCGCTTTGCGGCACGCCTGCAGCCGGCTCATCGAGGAGCAGCACCCTGGGTTTCAGCGCGAGCGCAATGGCGATCTCGAGCAAACGCTGCTGACCATAGGCGATCTCGCCGACCTTTCGCCTCGCCACCTCGAGAAGGCCCAGCGCATCGAGCAGGCTTTCGACCTCGCCCGCCACCGCGGAATCGTTGAAGAAGCGACTGAGGATGCGCGAGGCCCTGCCCTCGCGCTGCAACACGGTCAGCGTAACATGCTCCTCCGGAGTCATGTCGGAGAACAGGCGCGTGACCTGAAACGTCCGCACCAGGCCCTTGCGGACCCGGCGCACCGAACCCAATCGCGTCACGTTCTCTCCCCCGAGCAGGATCGTGCCGGAATCCGGGCGAAGCTGCCCGGTGACGAGATTGACGAAAGTGGTTTTTCCCGCGCCGTTGGGACCGATCAACGCGAGCCGCGCACCCTCTTTCATGGTGATCGAGATATCGCGGCTGACGGTCAGGCCGCCGAACGCCTTTGACAGGTTGTCGACCTGAAAGACGCCGTTCATGACCGGCCACCGCGCCCAGCCGGGCTCCAAAGCCGGTCGAATAATCCACTGACGCCTTGTGGCGCTGCAATGACAACCGCGATCAGCAAGACGCCGACCATCGTCATCCAGTGGAATGGGTTGATGGCCGACACGATATGTTCAAACCCCATGAAGATGATCGTGCCGACGATGGCGCCGTAGAGCGTCCCGATGCCGCCGAGAACGAGCATCACGAGGGCGTTTGCCGAGAGTTCGAAGCTGATGCTGTCGAGACCGACAACCTGCGTGGAAATCGCCGCGAGCGCGCCGCCAATCCCGGCAACGAAACCGGAAATGACGAACATCTTAAGGAGGTTTGGCGCGACGAACGCCCCCATGGCGCGGATGCGAATCGGATCTTCCTTGATGCCGCGGCACAACATGCCGAACGGCGACGCGACGATAAACTTCAGCCCGATGAAGACGACGACCAGCAGCACGAGGCCGAGGAGGTAGGCGGTGCGGCCCCACAGATCGAACTCGAAAACCCCGAAGAGCGGCCCGACGGAAAGCCCCGCCAAACCGTCGCTGCCGCCCGTATAGGCGGAGGCCTTGTTGGCAGCCTCATGGAAAAGTTGCACGATGGCGATCGATAACACCAGTTGCGCCAGGCCGTGGGCGCGCAGCATGATCGTCCCCATCACCAGCCCCGCCCCAGCACCGGCAATCGCACCGATGGCAATGAGGGTCAGCGGCTCGGTCATGCCGTTGACGCAGGCGATTCCCGCCGCATAGGCGCCTGCGCCGAACAAGACCGCATGTCCGAGCGTCGCGATGCCGCAATAACCCACCACAAGATCGAGCGAAAGCGCCAGCAATGCCAACGCGATCAACCGGGTGAGAAGCGCGAGATTGTCGGGAAACAGGAAGTAACCGGCGACGCCGAGTGCCGCGATCGCCACCACGCCGACGACGTCGCGCAGAACCTGCCCGCCGGTTGCGGGCAGCGTCTTCACCGGGTTGGTTCTGGCGACAAGCTGCACGTTACTGCGCCTTTCCGAGAAGTCCGCGCGGGAACACCCACACGATGGCAATCACGGCCGCATAGAAGAAGAAGTTGCCGAATTCCGGCATGAGATAGCGGCCGGTCGTGTCGACCGCGCCGAGAACCAGGCACGCGATCAGCGCGCCCGGAATGGATCCTGCGCCACCGACGGAGACGACGACCAGAAAGGTCACCATGTAGCGCAACGCATAATAGGGTTCGATGGGCAGAAACTCCGCCCCCACCACGCCGCCGAACGCTGCGAGCCCCATGGCGATGGCGAAACTGATCGTGTAGACGGCCTGCGTCCGGATGCCGAGCGCCTCCGAAATCGACGCATTGTCGACGGTGGCGCGCAGCCGGATGCCGAAAGCGGTCTTCTCGATGAAAAACCACAGGCCGAGGGCAACGACCGCGCCGCAGGCCATCACAAAAAGCCGGTGTGCGGCAACCGACCGAAAGCCGAGATCGACCGGCTGCGAGAGCGCCGCCGGCAGCGGGATCGTCTTCAGCGTCGGGCCGAAGAAATAGTTCGTGATGCCGATCACGCAGAACGTGATGCCGATGGTCATCAGCACCTGCGTGAGTTGCGGAGAGCCATAGATGCGCCGATACAGCAGCCGTTCCAGCGGGATCGAGATCGCAACGGTTCCGGCGATCGCGAGCAGGATTGCCACCACATATCCGATACCGAGATCGCGCACCGCGTAGGAGGCAATGTAGCCCGCGATCATCGCGAAGGCGCCATGGGCGAGATTCACGACCCGCATCAGCCCCATCGTCAACGACAGGCCGATGCAGATGATGAAGAGCGCCATGCCGTAGGCCAGCGCATCGATCGCGATGCTGAAAACAGTCTGCATGGACGTGTCCCGTTCGGCTGTGCCGAAGCCGGCGACGGAGCGCATATCAACAGCGCTCCTTCGCCGACGAGCGACGCGTGTTTAAGGCGCGGCGAGTCCCGGATCCTTCTGATTGGCGAAGGTCTGGATTTCCTTGTTGTAGCTCTTGCCCGCCGCATCCTTGGCGACTTCACGCAGGTAGATGTTCTGCGTCAGGTGGCGGGTCTCCGGGTCGATGCCGACGGGCCCACGCGGGCTCGTCCAAGTCAGGCCCTTCACGGCGTTGACGGCCTTCTCGGCGTCCTGCTTTCCATCCGTGGCCTCGATCATCTTGTAGATGACGTGCATGCCGTCATAAGCGCCGACCGACGGGAACGAGAGCTGCTCGGGCGAGCCAATCGCCTTCGCGGCGGCCTCGACGAAGGTCTTGTTCTCCGGGCTGTCATGCGACACCGCATAATGGAACGACGTCAGCAATCCGACAGCGCCGTCGCCGAGAGCCGGCAGGTCCGATTCCTGCGTCAGGTCGCCGGGCGCCAGGAACTTGACCCCTGCCTGCCGCACACCGGTGTCATTATAGGCCTTCACGAAGCCCAGCGTCGTCGGGCCCGATGGCAGGAAGGCGAACACCGCATCGGCTTTCGAGTCGCGAATGCGCTGCATGATCGGGCTGAAATCGTTGGTGTTGAGCGGCATTCTCACCGCCTCGACAACCTGACCGCCCGCGGCCTCGAAGGCTTTCTTGAACGCCACTTCGGCGTCCACGCCCGGACCGTAATCGCTCACGACGCTGATCACCTTCTTGATGCCGCGGTCGAACGCCACCTTGCCGAGCGGTGTGGTGGTTTGCGCGGTGGTGAACGAGGTGCGCACCACGAGAGGCGAGGTGTTCATGATCGCCGAGGTAGCGGCGTTGAAAATCACCAGAGGCGTGTTGGCTTGCTTCAGTAGCGGCGTGATCGCCATGGCGTCCGGCGTGAAATACACCCCGCCGAGATACTGCACCTTGTCCTTGACGACGAGTTCCTGCGCCAGCGCCCGCGACTGTGCCGGGTTGGCGGCCGGCAGATCGCGGTAGATGATTTCGACGTCGTGGCCCTTCACGCTCTTGCCGTTGAGCGCCATGAAGGCTTCGACGCCGGCCTGGAAATTCTTGCCCTGAAGAGCGAACGGGCCCGAGAACGGCCCGATGATGCCGATTTTGATCGTATCGGCCGACGCCGAGACCGTACCGAGCAGCAACGCGCCAAGCGCCGCCCCCAGGAGCTTCCTTCCAACCATGGCATTTCCTCCGTGCTGTTCGACGACAGCGTGCCGTTTGATCTTAGGCTTTCCGGGCTGCCCTATGAACCCATCCGGCCGTGGTTTCATTTGTTCGCATATCGAACATTGAAACTCTTATCGAACATGTAGTACTATCGGGCCGCAACGTGTCAATCCCGCCAAAGTCACAGGTAGGTGTCGGATGGAAGAGCGGACGGCGAAATCGCCAGAGGGGGAATCGCGGGAATTTGTGGCGAGCCTCGAAAAGGGCCTTGCGGTCATCGAGGCTTTCGGCCCCGATCAGCCGCGCCTGACCCTCACCGATGTCGCCAAGCGCACCGGCATCACGCGGGCTGCCGCGCGGCGCTACCTGCACACGCTGGCAAAATTGAACTACGCCGATTTCGACGGGCGCTATTTTAGCCTGCGCCCGCGGATCCTGCGGCTTGGCTATGCTTATCTGTCATCTTCGTCGCTGCCGGAACGGCTGCAGCCGGCGCTTGAGAAGATCTCCAGCCTCACGGGCGAATCGAGTTCGGCGGCGATGCTCGATGGCGACGACATCGTCTATGTGGCGCGCTCGGCGACCCAGCGCATCATGTCGGTAAGTCTCGGGGTCGGCACCCGCCTCCCCGCCTACTGCACATCGCTCGGACGCGCGATACTCGCCCATCAGCCGCCGGCCGAAATCGACGCCTATCTCCGGCGCGTCCGTCTCGAACCCCGGACGCCCAAGACCATCACGCGAAAGCCCGAGTTTTTGGCGGCGCTGGACGAGGTGAAGCGGAAGGGTTGCGCGGTGATCGACGAGGAACTGGAACTTGGATTGCGGTCGATCGCGATTCCGCTCGTGCAGCCGAACGGTTCAGTGCGCATCGCGCTGAACGTCAGCACGCAGGCGGCGCGTGTCGCCGCCAAAGACATGGAGAGCCGCTTCCTGCCCGCGTTGCGCGATGGGGCCGAGGGCTTGCGTCACATTCTTTAGACTTAGAACGCGACGAACCGAACGGCGCCGTGCACCGTCCGGTTCGTTGAAGATCGGCAGGCGGCAATGGCCGCCATCGCCTTTACTTGCGCGCGCGGCGCTTCGTGTTGACGAGTTCCTTGAGGCCCTTGGCCTGCTCGAACTTCACGTTCTTCGAAGCAGCGATCTTGATCGCCTCGCCGGTCTGCGGGTTGCGGCCCTTGCGTGCCTTGCGATCGACGAGCTTGAACTTGCCGAAACCGAAGATCGCGACCTCTTCGCCCTTGTGGATCGAGTCGGTGATCGTCTCGAAAAGGTTCTCGACCAGATCCTTGGCGAGGGTCTTGGTCAGCTCGTATTCCTGAGCGATATGCTCGATGAGATCGTTCTTGTTCATGATGGTCCTCATAATCCGATTGGAAAGCCAAACAAAACAGCGTGCCCCAGTAACGCCCGGGCGTGCGCCGCCGTGGCATAACGGCAAGGCCGGCGTCAAGGGCTCGTTGCTGGATTTTGCCTGTCCCGCCCGAGATTCGATACGTCACCTTCCGCCGGGTGCCAATACGTTACGGCGGGAAGAATCGCACGGAATCACAGGGATTATTGCGAATCAGGCCAGATTGGACAGCCGCGGACGGGCGATCAGCAGGTAAGCCCTTCCCTGACCTTTAGGGCAAGGTCCGGCCGGTCCGTCGTGATCTGGCGAATCGGCCGACTGAGCCAGGCCGCGAGATCAGCCTCCTCATTGGGCACCCAGGCACCCAGCCGTTCGTGGCCGAATTTTGCTACGCAAGCCTCCATGCCGAGAGCCAGCAGGGATTTCTCGACGGCGAGAAAGCAACCGTCGATGGCCGCGAACCTGTCGAGAGCAAGCAATAATCCGCCCATCATTTCGGCTGAACGGCGGTCGAGCGAGCCCAGGACACGGATGGTCCGGTCGAGCCGGCGCGCCGTCTCGAGCACGTCCGGTGCAAAACATGTGAGAATCGTGCGGTCGCGCAAGCCGTGGCGCTCGATGGCCGCGATCACCCGCCTCTCAAGACCGGGATAGCTGTTGCCGAGGGCATCGGTCTTGATCTCCACATGCAGTTCCAGCGCGCGCTCACCCAGCACGTCCAGCACGTCGTCGAGGCTCGGGATGCGCTCGCGGCTGTTGCGAAGGACGATGGACTGCAGTTCGGCGAGGGTCCTTTCGCCGACCGGTCCGGACCCATGCGTCGTGCGATCCAGCGTCGGATCGTGAATGACGGCAATTTCGTTGTCGCGCGTCTGGTGAATGTCGAATTCGACGCCCTCCACGCCGAGTTCGATGAGGTTGCGGAAGCCTTCGAGGCTGTTCTCGGGCCAAAGGTCGCGCGCACCCCGATGACCGATGATCTTCACCATGATCCTGACCCTATTTGCTGCTGTCGACCAAGCCCTTGATGAACCAGCGCTGCATGACGAGAACGACCAGGACCGGCGGCAGCATCGTCAGCAACGCCCCGCTCATGGCGACATTCCACGCCGGCTCTGTGTCCGAGCGCGGAATGAGGTTCTTCACCCCGATCACCGCAGTGGTCATGTCCTTGTCGGTCGTGATGAGCAAGGGCCACAGGTACTGGTTCCAGCCATACAGGAACAAAATGATCGACAACGCCACGATATTGGAGCGCGAAAGCGGCAGCAGGATCGTCCAGAAGAACCGCATCGCCGACGCACCATCGAGCCGCGCGGCTTCGAGAAGTTCTTCCGGAACGGTCAGGAAGAACTGACGAAACAGAAATGTCGCGGAGGCAGAAGCGATGAGCGGAAGAATAAGGCCCTGATAGGAATTGATCATATTCCATTCGACCGAAATCTCGATCCGGTTGCCGGATATCCACTCCCACAGCGACGACAGCTGAAACAGATCGATCAGCCATTGGATCGGCAGCGCGGCGTTCGCCACCGACTCGTAGGTCGGCACGATGCGGACCTCGACAGGGAGCATGAGCGACATGAAGATCAGCCAGAAGGCCAGCATCCGAAAGCGAAAGCGAAAATACGTGATGGCGTAGGCCGAGAGCAGGGAAATCGAGACCTTGCCGATCGTGATCCCAACGGCAACCACGAAGGAATTCAACAGGAGCCTGCCGAAATTCACTTTGCTCCACGCCGTCTCGATGTTCTCGAGAAAATGGTCGCCGGGCCAGAACGGCAGCGGCACCTGCTGCACTTCCTCCATCGTCAGCGAACCGGCGATGAAAGCATAATACAGCGGCATACAGACGAGCGCGATCCCGCCAATGAGCAGCAGGTGGCAGATGAAAGTGAGAATGGGTGTGCGTTCAACCATGATCAGATGGTGTAATTGACCCGCCGCTCAACATGCTTGAATTGAACGAGGGTGAGGATGAGTGCGAAGGTCATCAGCAGCACCGATTGCGCCGCCGACGAGCCGAGATCGAGGTTGATGAAGCCGTCCTGATAGACCTTGTAGACAAGGATGTTGGTCGCGCCCGCCGGACCGCCATGGGTCACCGCATCGATGATCGCAAAGGTCTCGAAGAAGCCGTAGACGAAATTCATGGTCGTGAGGAAGAAGATCGTCGGCCCCAGCAGCGGCACGGAAATCTGGAAGAACCGCTTGATCGGCCCTGCCCCATCGACCGCGGCCGCCTCGAGAAGCGAGCCTGGGATCGCCAGCAATCCGGCGAGAAGAAAGATGTAATTGTAGCAGATATGCTTCCATGAAGCGGCGAAAACCACGAGCAGCATCGCATCCGATCCATTGAGGTTCGGATCCCACGCGAAACCAAGGGACTTGATGAAGAAAGCGACAGGTCCGACGGCGGGGTTGAACAGAAATGCCCAGAGCACGCCCGCAATCGCAGGCGCGATCGCGTAGGGCAGAAGCACGACGCCTTTATAGACCGATTGGCCTCGGACCACCCGGTCGGTCGCAAAGGCGAGCACACCGGCGATCAGGATCGTGATGACATTCTGCGCGAGCGTGAACACGATCGTCACCCGCACCGAGTTGCGATAGCTCTCGCTATGGAAGAGCGCGATGAAGTTGTCGAACCATACGAAATGGACGGTGGCGCCGAATGGGTCGCTCAGCAGAAACGCTCCCATCAGCGCGCGAACCGCCGGGATGAAGAAGAAGAACAGCAGGATCAGAAGCTGCGGCAGGAGCAGCAATGCCGGCAGACGGACGCCCTTGAAATGGGATTGCTTCAAACCAGGCTCGTGAAGGGGCGCAGCCACATCGTTGCTCCACTGGGACGGATACGAAAACGCCGCGGAGAGTTCCCCCTCCGCGGCGCGTTTGAATATCTCAGTACTTGCCCTTGTTGAGGCGCTCGTACTGGCGCAGGATTTCGTTTCCGCGCTTGGTCGCATCGTCCATGGCCTGCTGGGCGTTCTTGCTGCCGGTGAACACCGCCTCGACCTCTTCACGCTGTGCGAACATGGATTGCGTGAAGTTGCCAAAATGGAACCCGAGCGAGTTTGCCGTCGGCGTGCCGCGGTTGAGCTGCAGCACCGCGATCTCGCGCGTCGGGCTCTGTTTGTAGTAGCCTTCGGCCTTGGCGAGTTCGTAGGCCTTGTTGGTCAGCGGAACGTAGCCGGTCGCCTTGTGCCACCACAGCTGCGTCTCGGGTTTTGCCAGGAAGTCGAAGAAGGCGACGATCGCCTGTTGTTCATCCGCCTTGTGGCCCTTGATGACCCAGAGCGCGGCGCCGCCGATGGTGCTGTTTTTGGGTTGCTTGCCCTCTTCCCACGGCATGAACGTGGCGCTCCAGCCGATCTTTGCGTTGCGCTCGATACCGCTATGAGCCGCGGTCGACGCGAAGTAGGTGGCGCATTTCCCGGAGGTGAAGAGCTGTTCGGGGCTGAAGCCCTGACCGGCGATCTGCAGCACGCCGTCGTCGAGCCACTTCTTCATCCGTGCAACCTGCGGCACGACGAGAGTCTTGTTGTAGACGAATTCGGTGTCGAGACCGTCATAGCCGTTCGATTTGGTTGCGTAAGGCAGATCGTTGATGGCGCTGTAGTTCTCGATCATGCTCCAGTGATAGTCGGTCGCCAGCGCCGTTCCGCATTCGGCAGCGCCCGCTTTCTTGATGGCGTAAAGCTGCTTTTCGAACTCGCCCCAGGTCTCCGCCGGCTTGTCGAAACCGGCCTTCTGGAACTGATCCTTGTTGTAATAGAGGATCGGCGAGGACGAGTTGAACGGCATCGCCGCAAGCTTGCCCTTGTAGGAGTAGAAGCCGGCCACCGGCTTGATGAAGTCGCTCCAGTCAATCTTGACCTCGCTCTTGTCCATCAGCTCCTGAACCGGAACCACCGCGTCCGACAGCAGCATGGTCATGAAACCGCGCTCATAGATCTGCACGATATGGGGAGGACGCTTGGCGCGATAAGCCGCGATGGTGCCGTTGATCACCTCATCGTAATTGCCCTTGTTGACCGCCACGACCTTGTACTTGTCGGTCGACTCGTTGAACATCTTGACCAGATCGTCGACGCGCTCGCCGTTGACGCCGTTCATCGCATGCCACCACTGCACTTCGACCGGCTGCGCAAGCGCGGAGGCGCCTGAAAGACACAATGCAAGGACGCTGGCGGCGGCCTTCACCCTGAAGGAATGTAAAGTCACGGCAGTTTCTCCCATGTGGTTTGTTGCTTGTCGTCGCGAAAGGCGGATGCGGCTTCCATCCGGCCTGTCTCGGAACGCCGTCCCCAGAAGCCATTCTCGGAAAACAGGTCGGCGATTGCCCGGTCGAGCCACCCGAGATCGTCGAGAAGATCCAGGATGGTGTAGCGGCGGCGTATCAGCCGCGCGCGGCGGTAATCTGCCGCGAACTTCGTAAGCGAGACGCCCAGATCATGCGGGTGCGCCGGGGCGCCGGCCGCGCGAAGCCAGCGCTCCATTTCGGAGGCCGGAACGCAGGTCTCGCGCAACTCCGCGCGGAGCGTGGCCCACAACGATGCGAGCGCGCGCAGGCGCTCAGTGCGGCGCTTAGCGCCCTGCAGTTTGATCGCCATTTCGGCGCGCGCGCTGTCGGCCAGATGCTGTTCGGGAAAGCCCGCGGCAATCTCGGCTTCGATCTGGTTCGCCGATGAACCGCCCGTGCCGATCGCGGTCGACGAAATCTCCTGTGCGAGAAGCCACTCGTAGAGGGCCAGAATTCCCACCGTGCCGATGCCCACGCACGCCCCGTGCGCGGCGGGCTCGCCGCGGAACGTCAGACGCTCCATCTCCCAGACGTGCGAGATGAGATGTTCGGCGCCGCTGGCCGGCCGCGAATTGCCGTGAGCCTGCATGGCGAAGCCGGAGATCAGCAGACCGCCCATGAGATCGCCGAGCGCATTCTTGTCGCCTGCCGCCACCGCTTCCGGCTGCGAAAGCCATTCGCGCACGTTGCCCTGAACCAGCGCAAACGGCTCGCGATTGATCGCCTCCTCGCCCAGCGCGTCCGCAAGAATCCAGTCTGCGCCGGCAACGATCTTGCCGGCGAGATCACCATAGCCCCATCCGGCCATGCGGCGCGGGGCGCCGCTGAGAATGTCGAGATCGGCGATGACCGTGACCGGCGGCCGGCAATCGAGCGTACGCTTGAAGCCATCGTCCAGAAGGGCCGCGCCGGAGGCCGCGTAGCCGTCCATCGATGCCGCTGTCGCGACGCAAACATAAGGCCGCCCTGCGAGTTCCGCCGCGTATTTGGCGAGATCGTTGACCACTCCGGCGCCGACCGCGATCGGGATGACCCGATCCGTCAATGCGGCCGCAATGGCGCGAGAGGTGCGGGCATGCGGCTTCAGGCGCGGCGTCTCCTCCAGAACGATCGGTGCGCCGACGCTGAGACCCGCATCCGCCAGAATGGACAGGACGTTCCGTCCCGCGACATTCATCGTGGTCTCGTCCGCGATCACGACCACTTCGCCCCCCGGCACGTCCCGCAGGAGATCGGGCAGCGCCGAGAGCGCATCCGAAGCCACGACGACGTTGCGCGTCACCGCTGCTTTTCCAACCGCCTGATCGAGAATGCTTGCCTGCGCGGCCATAAATTCCTCACTTGGGAGTTACATTTGAATAATTTGTATTACAAATGTATGACAGTGACAAGAATGCTTGCCGCACCGGGAGGCTGCCAGGATGAGAGCGCCCGATGCGGCTGCTTTTGCGGAGGGGTGGTTTCTTGAGTATGACCGCATCCATGGCCACCATGGGGCCGTTCGGGGTGGCACGATGAAGAGCGCCGAAACACAGATCGAAGCGCGGGTCGCCTGGCTCTACTTCATGGAGGGGCTGACGCAGGCCGACATCGCGGCGAAGCTCGGCATGACCAGACTTCGCGTCAACCGGATGCTGGTGGAGGCCCGCACCAGCGGCCTCGTCGGCATCACGCTCAACACTCCCTTTGCGAGCTGCATCGAACTGGAGCGCGCGCTCGTAGCGAAAGCTGGCCTGAAGGCCGCCATCATCATCCCGACGCCGCAGGATCCCGATCTCATCCCGGTGCTGCTCGGGCAGGCCGCGGGCGATTTCCTGTCGAACCACCTGGAGGAGAACGTCATCTCGGGCTTCGGCGTCGGCTGGGGGGCGACGTTGCGCGAGACGATCCGCCATATGCGGCCAGGTCGATATCCCGATCTGTGCATCAATTCGATGATGGGCGGGCTGACCCGTGGACAGGAGCTCAACACGTTTGAGACCGCAAGCGGCCTTGCCAACCGGCTCGGGGCGGAGTGCCAATATCTGGCGGCGCCGATCTATGCGGGAAGCCCGCAATCGCGTGACATCATCCTCGCCCAGGATGTCTTCCGCGAAGCCTTCGAGCGCATCGCCACCAACGATGTGGCGGTGCTGAGCATCGGCGATCTTTCGGAGCGCTCGCTTCTTGTGCGTTACGGTTTGCCGCGCGATGTCGGCACGGCAGATTTGCTGGCGCATGGCGCGGTCGGCGACATCATGGGTCAGTTCTTCGACCAAAGCGGAACGCCCATCGATCATCCGCTGAACCGCCGCGCCATCGCGCTGCCGCTTCATGACCTCGTGCGCATTCCAACGGTGGTTCTGGCATCCGGCGGAGCCAACAAGACGCTCGCGATCGCAGGTGCGCTGCGGGCAAAGCTCGCCTCCGTGCTGATCTGCGATGAAGATACCGCACGGGCGGCGTTCGATCTCGCACAAGTGGAAGCGGCCGCATGAGCTTCTTCCTCGGCATCGATATCGGCACCTCCGGCGTCAAATCGATCATCGTCGATCACGACGACCGCGTCTGCGCGGAGGCGAGCGCCGCACTCACCATCCAACGGCCGCATCCGCTCTGGTCGGAACAAGATCCGCAAGCGTGGTGGAACGCCGTTGTTGCAAGTTTGGATGCGCTGGCCAAAAACCACGCGGCGGCATTGTCGGCGGTAGAATCGATCGGCTTGTCCGGCCAGATGTTGGGCGTCGCGCTCATCGACCAGAATGGCGACGCGATCCGCCCTGCCCTGCTGTGGAACGATGGCCGGTCGGCAAAGGAATGCGACGAACTCGAACACGCATTTGCGGACTTTCCCGGCATCACCGGAAGTCGGGCGATGCCGGGTTTTTCCGCGCCGAAGCTGCGATGGCTGTCCAAGCACGAACCGCGTGCGCTGCATGCTGCGCGCCACGTTCTTTTGCCGAAGGATTTCGTTCGCCTGCGCCTGACCGGTGATGCCCTGACGGACCTATCCGACGCCTCCGCAACGCTTCTCGTCGATGCTCGCCGTGGGACCTATGATGACGCGATCCTCGCAGCCTGCGGCGTCTCCGCGTCGCAATTGCCGCCGATCATCCCCAGCGATGCCATCGGCGGAACGTTGCGCGACGAACTCGCGACACGGTGGCGAATGAAACCCGGCCTTCCCGTTGTCGGCGGGGCCGCGGACAACATGGCCGGAGCACTCGGCGCCGGCGTCGTCACATCGGGAGACGCCTTCATCAGCCTCGGAACATCTGGCGTCTACTTCGTCGCCAACCATATGTTCGTCCCGGCCTGTGATCGCGGCATGCATACGCATCGCCACGCGGTCGGGGGATTGTTCGCCCAGCACGGCGTGGTGCTCAGCGCGACCGCGGCCCTCTCGTGGATTGCCGATGTGACCGGCGGCGATGTCGGTGAACTTGTTCGATCGATCGACACCGCCCCGCTTTCCCTGTCCGAAACCGCCGTCTTCACGCCCTATCTCGGCGGGGAGCGCACACCCCATAACGATCCGCGCCTCACGGCTGCTTTCTCCGGCCTGACATTCGCGACCACGAGACGTCATCTGGTGCAGGGCGTCATGGAAGGCGTCGCGATGGCGCTTGGCGATTGCCACCAGGCGCTGACGTCGAGTGGCGTCAAAATCGAGCGCGTCGCCTTGGTGGGCGGCGGCTCGCGGAGCCGGTTCTGGACCACCCTGATCGCCAGCGCCATCGGATGCCCCGTCACATTGTCCAAAACCGCCGCCTTCGGGCCAGCCCTTGGGGCGGCAAGGCTTGCGCGAGTGGCCGTCGGAGGGCCATTGATTGCCGAGGCAGGGCGAGAGCTCAAGGCCACGGTCGAACCCGCGCCCGATCTCGCCGAGGCCCTCTCGGGGAAGCGCAAGGCGTTCGTATCCCATCTCAAACTTGGCTGACCGCAAGGGACGAGACCGCACCCCAATGGTAATGTCCGAAAACCGCGAGCGCCACTTCGCCTCCGGTAATAATTCTTCGGCATGTTCATGATCGACCCTGAGATTTGCTACCGTGCCCTGCAGAGCCGCGACCCTCGTTTCGACGGCCGCATTTTCGTGGGCGTGACCTCGACCGGCATCTATTGCCGCCCGGTCTGTCCGGCGCGGACGCCCAATTTCGAGAATTGCCGGTTCTTCCCCTCCGCCGCCGCAGCGCAGGAGAGCGGGCTGCGCCCATGCCTCCGCTGCCGCCCCGAAACCGCGCCTGATCTCGCGGTCTGGCGGGGCACCTCCAACACGGTCTCGCGCGCGCTTGCGCTCATCGCCGAGGGTCGCCTCGACAGCAATTCCGGGGTCGAGACCCTCGCCGATCGTCTGGGGGTCGGCGAGCGGCAATTGCGGCGCCTTTTCAAGCAGCACCTTGGCGCCTCTCCGGTCGCCGTTGCGCAGACGAGGCGCGTGCTTTTTGCCAAGCAATTGATCCAGGAAACCCGCATGCCGATGACCGAAATCGCATTCGCGGCCGGGTTCGGCTCCGTCCGGCGTTTCAACGAGACCTTTCAGGCGCTCTATCAGCGCCCGCCTGGGGCGCTCCGCCGCGCTTCCGCCACAGCCCTGCCCGCGGGCTCGGTCGGCGAGGCGGGCGTCACGCTTCGGCTGCGCTACCGCGCGCCCTACGATTGGGATTCGATGCTGGCCTACCTGGACGCCCGGGTCATTGCGGGTGTCGAGGAGGTGACGGATGGGATCTATCGCCGGACGGTGGCCCATGGCGATCGCTACGGAATCGTCGAGGTGCGGCACGAACCGGCGCGGCAGAATCTTGCGGTGACAATCCGCTTTCCCTGCGTGCGCGCGCTGCCCCACATTCTCGCCCGCGTGCGTCGGGTCTTCGATGTCGGTGCCGATATCGCGACAATCGGCGCGCACCTGTCGCGCGACCCCTCGCTCGCGGGGCTGGTGGCGCAACGGCCCGGCCTGCGTGCGCCCGGCGCTTGGGATGGCTTCGAACTGGCCGTTCGGGCGGTGCTGGGCCAGCAGATCACCGTCACGGCGGCGCGGCGCTTGGCCGAGCGGCTGGTCGCGCTCTGCGGCGCGGCAACGACGCCCACGACCGGTGCCCTGACCCATTGTTTCCCATCGGCCGAACAAGTGGCAGCGGCCGACCTGTCCACCCTCGGAATGCCCGGCGCCCGGCGGACGGCCCTGAAGGCGGTCGCGGAGGCGGCGATCGCCGATCCGTCGCTTTTTCACTCCCTCGGCAGCATCGAGGCGGCGGTGGCGCGCCTGCGCGTCATTCGTGGAATCGGCGACTGGACTGCTCATTACATTGCCCTTCGCGCCTTACGCGAGACCGACGCCTTTCCGGCGACCGATATCGGCCTCCTCAGAGGCGCGGCGGATGCGGCGGGGACGCGGCCGCGTCCCGAGCAACTTCTCGAACGCGCGGAGCTATGGCGGCCGTGGCGTGCCTATGCGGCGCAACACCTGTGGGCCGCAGACGCCGCCCTCAACTGGAAAAACTGACATGTCCGATCCTCTCCGGCTGCTCGTCGACCGCATTCCCACGCCATTGGGCGAACTTGCCGTGGTGGCTGACACCGGGGGGCAGTTGCGCGCCGTCGACTGGAGCGACCACGACGACCGTCTGCACCGCCTGTTCGGGCGCCATTACGGCCCCGGTCGGTACAGTCTCGAACCGGCCAGCAACCCCGCTGGCCTCACGGCGGCGCTGGCAGCCTATTTCGAGGGCGAACTCGCCGCCATCGAGACCCTTCCGGTCGCGACCGGCGGCACGGAATTCCAGCGCATCGTGTGGAGTGAACTCCGGCGCATTCCGTGCGGCACCAGCATCTCCTATTCGGAACTGGCCCGACGAATTGGCCGGCCGGCCGCGGTCAGGGCCGTCGGACTGGCCAACGGCGCCAATCCGGTCGGCATCGTCGTTCCCTGCCACCGGGTGATCGGCGCCAACGGCACCCTCACCGGATATGGTGGCGGCATCGAGCGGAAACGCTGGCTGCTCGCCCATGAGGGGATCGCCGGCCAGGGACAGTTTGATCTCACCTGAACACGATAGCGCCCCGGTCACGGCGCGGGTGCAAGAGATTCCAGAAAACCCGCCATTTTTTCTGCTTGTTTGCAAGCAAGCAGAGATGGTCAGGCATGCTGCCGTAAAGGGATCGCCGAATCGTCGACATGAAAACTCGCCGATTGCCGCTCCCTCGGCCCGGATCCTTGCGTGATGCATCTTTATTTCATTGCGTCATTCGCTTATTCGAGCGGCACGGTCGGGTGCTGCCACCTACCCCCAAAGAGGTAGCTTACGGCCACGCTAAGTTCTTGTGAGCCTTAGCATAATCGCGACGCAGGAATGAAAACAACCAAGCGTCAATTGGACCAAAATAAGATAAAATTCATAGAAAAACAGAATAACGAAGCCTATACTCATGTATCTCGTGCCTTATTATGGACATAATGAGGCTATTTCAACCGTGGCGAATTCGTAATTACTACGGATTTTAATCTTCCTTCCAGATGTTGCCAATCACACTCATTACAGACCTATCCATTCACATAGGATTATTGAAAAATGGCTAATCAAATCATTTGGGTTGCTAGCTCGGCACGTGCCGGCGGGACCGGCACCGAAGCCTCGCCCTATGCAACCATCCAGGCCGCAGTCAACGCCGCAGGCCCCGGCACCACGATCATGGTCAAAGCCGGCGTCTACACCGAGAACGTCGTGTTTAGAACCAGCGGCACCGCCAGCGCCCCGATCGAGCTGGTTTCGGCCGATGGCGTGGGCAAGGCCGAAATCCGGCCCGCCAACAGCTCCGCCGACACGATCCGCGTCAGCGCCGTCAATCACATCACCATCGATGGATTCAAGGTGATCGGCCCGAGCCTCGCCAATGCGATCCACGTCTCGTCCGCCGACAACATGACGAAGATCCCGGCCTACATCACCATCAAGAACAACGACATCCGCCCGGATGCCGGCGATGGCGTGAAGATCAGCCAGGGCGATCACATCAGCATCCTCGACAACACGGTCGTCGGATCGACCCACGAGCAGGGCATCGACGCGGTCGGCGTGACGCATTCGATCATTTCCGGCAACGACGTCTCGGGCGTCACCGGCGGCGCCGCGATCCAGGTCAAGGGTGGCTCGATCGACGTCGAGATTTCCTACAACACGATCCACGATACGGGCCGCTGGGGCATTCTCGTCGGCGGCAGCACGAACGTTCAGAACCTGCTCCCGGGCACGACGAACTTCGAGGCCACCAACGTTCGCGTGCTGGGCAACGAAGTCGACGGTTCGCAGCAGCAGGCGCTGCGCGTGATCGGTGCGCAGGACGTCAAGGTCAGCGGAAACTGGTTCCACGACGTGGCTTCGTCGCGCTTTGTCGATATCGTCTCCTCGGGTGACACGCATGAACTTTGGCCGAGCCGCAACATTACTTTCGACAACAACAGCTTCGATCGCGCCAGCTGGTTGACGGTCGATAGCGGCCAGGGCCAGTACACGACGACCGCCAACAAGACCGACGGCGCCGCGCCGAGCGGCTGGGTTGACGGTGGCGCTCCGGCTCCGGCTCCGACCCCGACGCCCACTCCGACTCCCGAACCCACTCCGACCC
>NZ_VCMV01000027.1 GCF_008757455.1 Microvirga brassicacearum
GAAGAACGGCAACGAGATCTCGGTTCGGAAAAGACGAAGAGTGTCCAGTTTCAAAGCGGTTCGCGACTAGCTGACTGCAATGGCGCGAAGGGTTCCGGCTGCCTATTTTAGCGGTTCGAGCTCCGCGCGCTGCGGGCCACATGCGCCGCTTGGACCTAGGGCATCAGATGCTTGAATATCCAGCTTAGCACACCACCGCTCGACTCCCCGCTCGTCCTGCCAACGAGAGGCATCGCATGGAAATCCATCACCTGGGTCATTCTCGGGCGGTGCATCGCTTTGATGAATTCGTCTATGACACTCCTTGCAGAGAGCCACGAGTTCGAACAGGAATTCTTCTTCCAGATGAGCATATGTCAGGTGATGGACCTCATTTGCGGCTCTATCGCCGCAGCCCTCGCACTGTCCATTGGCACGCTTGAGGACTTTAGAACGCCGCGCCTGCCATTCCGGCGAATTGAGGTAGGCGTCGTATGCACCCCACCACGTGCTGTCTCTAACCTTTTGCTTGCGTACATGGCGCTGAATAACATCCGCGTATTCGCGCTCGCGATTGTCCTTATATCGTTGTGGCAATACTTCGTCGTTGGACCTCAGTGGGAGCTGACGTCTTGGAAATCGCCTGCCCAATCAACGCCCCACACGAATCACATTGAAACCTGATGTCAGAGGACTCATTTAATAGCCCATTGCCCCTACATGGCGGCCCGATTGACCCAACTGAACGGCCCGCTGCTGAAATCAGGTCGATACGTGCCCTGACCGAGGAGGTTCCCGATCAGGGGCTGATCGGCAATTTCAGCAGCGGAAGGCGGAGGTCTCGGGTGGAAACACGGGTTCCCGGAGCGGCGGCAGGCTGCCGAAATTCCTGATGTCGTAAGTCTTGCCGATCACAAGTTCGGACTTGCGAGAGCATCGATCGACCCGGCGATGCCACGCCGGAATCTCATGGACGAGCAGATGCGACGACTGGTGGTCGTCGAGTTCGATAGCGTGAATCCCGCGGTCGCTTCGACGCCATCCAGTTCGGCTGTGGGTGGCGGCAGCAGGCCGAGGAGCGGCCAAGCGGTGTCTTCGGAGATTTCGTCGCCGGAGATGCTGTATCGGAACCGGCCGCAAGCGCTGGCGACGGTCATCCTAGTCGAGCGCACATCAACGATCCCTTCGATCAGGCAGGTCAATTCTTTCGATATGATCCGGTCGATTACGTAGGTCCGTCCTTGGCTCATGCGTCGCTCCTCACTGGTGGAATGCCAGTGTCGCGGCTTGGGTCGCAAGGGTCGCTACCAACCGTTCCGCCCGGCGTTCCCATGGAAAACGTATGGGCGATCACACGACAGATCCTCCACATAGGACGGCAGGGAAGGCCGAGCGGGTTGCCCTCGCTTTGTCCGGTGGCGGGTCACGTGCCATGGCCTTCCACCTGGGATGCCTGAAGGCCCTCCACGAGGCCGGCTTGCTGAAGCAGACTTCGGTCATCTCGTCGGTCTCGGGCGGAAGCGTGATCGCGGCTCTCTATTGCAGTCACCCGGGTGACTTCGCCGATTTTGAACGGAGGGTGCGCGAGCTGCTGCAACGCGGATTCGTCTGGCCTTCCCTAGGGACGGCTCTGACGACACTGGAGGGTGTGAAGGCAGCCGCAACCTTCGCTCTTCTGGCAATCGATCGGCTGGCCGCATTCGGCGCCCGCTTGATCCTGGCCTGCCTGCGGCTGCCGTTCAGGTCCCGATGGAGGTGGCTCAAGGAGTCGCCGTTCCGACGTCGTGGATCTGGGGGTCTAGGCTGCCTACTCGTATTCTTTGGGGATTGAACGTGGCGCGGGTATCGACGCAAGACAGTCCTTCTCGGTCGCATAGAACTTAACCGTCACGGTGGTTCCGCCTCGATCCAATGTCACCGATACCGCAACCAAACTCCCATTAGCATCTCGGGTTTCGCGGGACGTCGCCCCTCCCCCAACCTCCCCGAGCCTCAGCATTGCCGCAGGTGTCAAATTATCGGTGCAGCGGTCGCCGCCTCGCTCTACCGCATACCAACCAGCATTCGCACTAACAGGGAACGAAATAGCGATAAGGATGGCGAGGGATTGAAGTTTCACGGTCGCTCTCAAAAGGTTGGTCAACGAAGTCCCCACTAAGACCGAGCAGGATGGAGGTAAAGTGCGGATTTGATCGTGAGCAACACCAGCCCCACGGCTTCATCAAAATGGGTGGTGCGGTTCGCGAGGGTCGCCGGGCCGGCCCGCGCTGCCAGTTAGCAGAGGACTGCAAATCCAAATCCTTTGCCTCAGCAAGGCGGCACGATTAATGAGGTGGCGGAAGCGTGGCAGAGTGGATGAATGCTCCGGACTTGAACTCCGGCAAGCCTGCAAGGGCTCCGTGGGTTCGAATCCCCCCGCTTCCGCCAGGTTGAGGCCAAGGGATTTTAAGTCCCTTTCGTCTCCGCCACGCAGGCTAGAGCAGCAGCCTTCCCAGCTGAATTCGGAGTCGAACCCCAGTGGTGGTAGCGGAGAAGGGATTCGAACCCCCGTAGAGGTTCGATACCCCTAGGCTGAATCGAACCTCTGACCCCAGATTCGTAGGCTGGTCGTCTGGCTGACCGGGGATCAGAGGCAGGTAACCGAGTTCCCATACTGGGTGCAGGTCACGGGTGCCGGCGATGCCGCTCTCTCCAGAAGAAGGAGAGACTGTTGGGAATCTGCTCGGCGATTGATTTCACTTATTATGTACGACGTTACCTCGGCCATTTCTGCGTCGGACTGAGCCAAGGTAATTTGACCTGCATCCACGCGCTCAAAGCTTGCGGTTCTTTTGGCCCCCTTCAACCTAAAGAGGTCCCCGTAGACACCTAGAGTAAGGGGCAACTCCGCCTGCTCCAGGCATCGGCCGTAGGCGACCAAGGATTTTAGTTCCTTGGCCTTAAACCTAGCTGCACACTCTTTACGGCCGGCTGCCACAAGAGGGTCCGGCTTGGTGTCCGTTGTAACGCAGCCTGCCAAGGCCAAACCAACAAGAAGCATAATATAACGCATCTACCCTACTCTCTGGCCACCAGCCCGCGCCCATTCTCTAACCCAAGCGTAGCGGTTCACATACCCGACAGAGCAGTGCCTTCCAAGCCATCGGAGTCGAACCCCTAGTGGTGGTAGCGGAGAGGGATTTGAACCCCGTAGGGGTTCGATACGGCCTAGGGAATCGAACCTCTGACCTCCAGATTCGTAGTCAGGGCATCAATCGGCCTTTGACCCGCGGCGCATCATTCCCCGGTATGGGCCTCAGTTACACCAACTCCGGCGGGCGCCGTTCCACCGCCGCGCCAGACCTTCACGGACCAGCGCGTCGGCCACGGACCGACCGTCGCGCTCGATGCGGCGCAGCTTGCGCCCATAGACGTCCTCGTCCCGCCCGCCCGCGGCAACGATGCGGAAGTGCCCCGCGTTCATGAGTTCGACGAGGCGGTGTTTAGCGCGGTCGCCAAGGGCCGCTTCCGCCGCGCATTTGGGTTCAGTGATCTCCGGCGCGTCGATATCCGCGATTCTGATCTTCACGCCGCTGTAGAGAATGGTGTCGCCATCGATCACGCAGTTCTGCCGGTTCAGAAACCCGCAGACCGCAAACTCTCCGCTCAACGCATCGACGGAGGATGAGGCGGTGGGCGCATAATGGGAGAGGGTCGTCCCGCCGGGGCCGACGCTGAGCGCGATGACCTGCCGGGGCTCTGGACGGTCGTTGTAGTGATAGCGCGCCGAGGCCAGGCCGATCACCGCCAGGACCGCCAATGTCGCCACCCAAGGAAAGGCGCGCAGCTGTGCGGGCAGCCGGCTCGGTCTCCTCGCTCCGCGCCGGCGCCGGAATTGTGAGACGTTCCCCAAGGCATCCTTCCGTTCGCTGTCGGAGGGAAGCGTGGCGGATTCCGCCGTCGAACTCCAGCAGTTTCAATTTCGCCGTGGCCGTGTCGGTCAACCGGGCGATCCGGTATGCTCACAACGTCGGCCACGGCTCGATAACCGGAAGTCTGGAAATCGGTTTCGAAGGTGGGAAGTTCGACATCAGCGTCAATTTCAATGTAAGCTTCCATGTCGGGGGCGCCGAGATTGCCGCGCGCGATGCGGAACTTTATGCGAAGACCCTGCATATCGTGAAGCTGAAGGCCCAACTGGCGGCTTTGCGCCGGGCCCGGTTCGGCCGCTCCTCAGAGAAGCTCGAACGGGAGATCGAACAGCTTGAACTACTGATCGGAACGCTGGAGGCCGACGAGGCGGAAGCAGCCGCACCGCGCGAGACGATCAGCGCCCGGCCGGAATCCACCAAGGGTCGTTCCGGCCGCAGACCTCTTCCGGATCACCTGCCGCGCGAAGAGGTCATGCACGAGGCACCGTGCGCCTGCCCGCAATGCGGCGGCACGCGCTTCGGCCGCATCGGCCAGGATGAGCGCGAGATCCTCGAATACGTGCCGTCCCACTTCAAGGTC
>NZ_VCMV01000028.1 GCF_008757455.1 Microvirga brassicacearum
AACCCCCGCACCTCCGCCCCAAGGCGGCCGGACCACCCTGGTGCCGACGCCCGGCGACCCGACCAACGTCGAGGACGTGGTGCTGACCGGAAAGCCGGCGGCGATCGCCACTGGAACGAGCACCTGGGAACAGGCTTTCGACAACCTGAAAGCCGCGTTCGGCAAGATCGAGGACGCGCTGACGCGGGCGGGAATCGCGCCTACGGGCAAGCCGCTCACGGTGTTCGTGCACACGGACGATCAGGGTTTCCGCTATGAGGCGATGATCCCGATCGCCGGCGCACCCGAAGGCAAGGCCGAGCTGACGCCCGAGATCAAGTTCGGCAGGACCCCCGAAGGCAAGGCCTTCCGCTTCGTCCACAAGGATGCGTACGAGGAAATCGACGGTACGTACGAGACGATCACCGCCTATCTCGATGCCAAGAACATCGTCGCGCAGGACGCCTTCGCCGAGGAATACGCAAACGAGATGACCGACTCGAACGATGCCAATCTCGAGGTGAACATCTACGTTCAGCCGAAGGAATGAGGCACCATTCGTTCATTACCTTGACCTTGCGTGAGAGGACGCCCGTCCGCTAGCGTATCGCGCCTTTGGTAAAGCGAACGGGGACGTCATGTACAAGGTCGCGGTGTTTGTCGGCAGTCTCCGGCGCGAATCGATTAATCTCCAGTTCGCCAAGGCGCTGGCCAAGCTCGGGGCGTCGAAATTCACCTTCCACTTCGTCGAACTCGGCGACGTGCCGCTCTACAACGAGGACCTGTGGGTCGATCCACCCGCCAGCGTCCTGCGCCTCAAGCAGGACATTGCCGATGCCGATGCGGTGCTGTTCGTGACGCCGGAATATAACCGCTCGATTCCGGCGGTGATCAAGAATGTGGTCGATTGGGGCACCCGCCCCCACGGCCAGAATTCGTGGTCGGGAAAGCCCGCCTCCATCGTCGGGGCCAGTCCCGGCAATGTGGGGACGGCCGTCGCGCAGGCGCAGCTGCGCAGCATTCTCGTGCCGCTCGGGCTTTTGCTGCTGGGCCGGCCGGAGGTGTATTTCACCATGAAGCCGGACCTCATCGACGAAAACCACGACATCATTCCAGATTCCACGCGCAAATTCCTGCAGGGCTATCTCGACAAGTTCGAAAGCTGGATCGCGAAGGTCGCGTGAGCGGGTTCACGCCTGCGGCGTTTTGGCGGCTTCCGGCCCGTAGTCCTTAAGGCGGCCTTAACCTTGTCGGGCGGACGATGGTATCGTGGCGTCAATGCCCGTTTTCTGCCGAAGCTGATCCCATGAGCGACCTTCTCGTCAGCATCCGCCGCGCCAAAGCCGAAGATTCGGCGGGGTTGGCGCGCGTGTTCGAGGCGGCGTGGCGGGAAGCCTATCTGGGCGTCATCCCGGGGGTTGCGCTGGAAAAGCTGCTGGCCCGCCGGGGTGCGGATTGGTGGCGCTCGGCGATCGGGCGCGGCCGGCCCCTGGTGGTGCTCGATGTCGGGCAGGGAATCGCCGGTTATGTGTCCTACGGCCGCAGCCGCGACCGTCGTCTCCAGGCGGACGGGGAGATCGACGAGCTCTATCTGGCGCCGGAATATCAGGGAATCGGCTACGGACGGCGGCTTTTCAAGGCCGTCCGCAACGACCTGCATGATCGGCAGATGAAGCGCATCGGCATCTGGGCGCTCTCCGACAACGCCCGGGCGCGCGGCTTCTACGAGGGCCTTGGCGGGCGCAGCGTTGCCGAGGTCGAGGAACGCATTGGCGGCGTGACGCTGTCGAAGGTCGGCTACCTGTTCGTCTAGAACGGTCGGAGCTTCGGCGATCTGTTATTCCGTTCGCCCACCAGATGCTAATTCGCTCATCCGGCTTGTTGCTCGCCGCCAGTGCGGCTAGTGAAGCGGAAAGCTCGTGACCTTTTTGTTTCGGAGTAGATCGTTTATGCGCCTTGACGCCATTTCAATTGGAAATAACCCGCCGGACGACGTCAACGTCATCATCGAGGTGCCGCTCGGCGGCGAGCCCATCAAATACGAGATGGACAAGGAATCCGGCGCGCTTTTCGTCGATCGCTTCCTCTACACCGCCATGCGCTATCCGGGAAATTACGGCTTCATCCCTCACACCCTGTCGGGGGATGGCGACCCTTGCGACGTGCTGGTGGCCAATACCCGGGCGATCATCCCCGGCGCGGTCATGAACGTGCGTCCCGTCGGCGTGCTGGTGATGGAGGATAATGCGGGCGAGGACGAGAAGATCATCGCCGTTCCGTCGGCTCACCTGACCCAGCGCTATGACCGGGTTCTGACCTACACCGACCTGCCCGACATCACCCTCAAGCAGATCGAGCATTTCTTCCAGCACTACAAGGATCTCGAGCCTGGCAAATGGGTCAAAATCCTGCGCTGGGGCGACGCCGAGGAAGCCCGCCGGCTGATCCGCGAGGGCATGGAGCGCGCGAAGAAGAAGGGCTGAGGAAAAGCCCTTTTCGTTGCGAATCATCAAAACAGCGGGAAGGCCGAGAGGAACCTCGGCCTTTTTCTTGTGTCAGGGCCTGCCCGCCACGACCCGGCGCGCTGGCGCGTCGAGGCGGTATTCGTCCCAGGCGCGGCGCAGGATCTGGACCGCCGAGGTGAGAAACAGGCCTGCCATGATGGCCGCCACCAGCAGATCGGGCCAGGCGCTCGATGTCACCCACACCGCGCCTGCGGCCACCATCACGATCACATTGCCGATGGCATCGTTGCGCGAACACAGCCAGACCGAGCGGACATTCGCGTCGCCATCCTTGTAGGGCAGCAGAAGGCCAACGCTCGCCAGATTGGCCACCAATGCCAAGATGCCGATGACGCCCATGATTTCGGCGCGCGGCAGGCCGAGGACAAGCACGTGATAGGCGGTCGAGCCGAGCACCCAGGCTCCCATCACGGTGAGGCTGAGACCCTTGAACAGGGCGGCGACAGCCCGCGTTCGCAGGCTCATCCCGATGACCGCGAGACTCAGGCCATAGGTGACGGTGTCGGCGAGAAAATCGAGCGCGTCGGCTTGCAGGGCCTGGGACCTGGCCAGATGGCCGGCGACGATTTCGGTCAGGAACATCGCGCCGTTGAGGGCTATGACGATCCAGAGCACCAGCTTGTAACGAGGATCGACCCCGTCGAAGACCGGAACGCCATCATGACAGCAGGAGCCGCCGGCCGTCAGCGGCAGGATGCCGTGCTCATGGGCGTGAGGATGGGCATGTGCGTGAGAAACCGGACGTTCGGGAGGGGAGTGGGAATGGCATTCCGGCGATCCGCAGCATGGCGAATCCTGGTGGCGCGTGTCGTTCATCATCATCCTCTTTCATCGACGAGGATTGAAGCGTACAAGCTCTAGCGACTAGAGGATCAAGCGCAAAAATGTCGGATCTGTCGATCGGTGAATTGTCCCGGCGGGTGCACGTCAAGGTGCCGACGATCCGCTATTACGAGCAGATCGGCCTGCTCCCACCGCCGCCGCGCACCGAGGGCCGGCAACGCCGCTACGGCCCAGCCGAACTCGACCGCCTCGGCTTCATCCGGCATGCCCGGGATCTCGGCTTCGAAATTGAAGCGATCCGCGAATTGTTGGGACTGAGTGAACAGCCGGATGGCCCTTGTGAACCGGCGGACCAGATCGTCACGCGGCACCTTGCGGCCGTCGAGCGCAGGATCGCTCACCTTACCGCCTTGCGGACTGAACTCCGGCGCATGCTCAAGACCTGCGATCACGGACAGATCCGCGAATGCAGGATCATCCAGGTTCTGGGTGACCATGAGCTCTGCGGGGCGGATCACATTGTGCCGGCTCAGGTCTGAGACGCTTCGCTGTTGAGAGCGCGGATGTTCCCGTTTCGTAGTTCCAGATCCCAGTTTTGCCCGACCAAGTCCTTGCCGAAGGAGTGATGGCGCTCTTCCTGCACCAGCCGGAAGCCCGCTTCCTCATAGATGCGCCGCGCCGAGGCCAGGATGTCGTTCGTCCAGAGCGTCAGCGTCTGGTAATGGCGCGCTCTGGCGAACCGGATGCTCTCATCCACGAGGCGGCGCCCGATGCCGAGGCCGCGCGCCGAGGGCTCCACATAGAGCAGGCGCAGCTTCGCCACCGCGTCCGATTGCCGGACCACGAACACGCTGCCGACGATTTCGCCTTCACGCTCGGCGATCCAGCAGCGCTCCGTCCGCGGATCGTGATTCTTGACGAACGCGGCCGCGATCTCGGCGACCAAAGCCTCGAATGTCTCGTCCCAGCCGAATTCCTCCGCGTAGAGCATGCCCTGCCGGCGAATGATCCAGCCGATATCGCCCGTCTGGAGCGGGCGCAGAAGATAAGGGACGCGCGGTTCGGTGCGCCCGCCGAGCAGGCGCTCGACGGTGCTCATCGCAGCGACGAGTTGGCGGCGCTCAGCCTCCGAAAGCCCGGCCAGCAGGGTTGCCACTTCCGCCTCGGAGGCCTGATCCAGCGGCTGGAACGCCGCCCGGCCCTCATCGGTCATCGCCAGCACCGCCTGTCGCCCGTCCCCTGCCGCTGTCGCGCGACCGAGGAACCCGCGGGCCTCGAATCGCTTGAGGATGCGACTGAGGTAACCCGCATCGAGCCCGAGCTCGCGCGCCAGATCCGCCGCCGTCAGCCCATCGCGATGGGCAAGCTCATACAACACCCGGCCTTCCGTGAGCGAAAACTCGCTTTTCAGAAAGCCTTCGACGAGCAGGCCGAGCTGTCGGGTGTAGAAGCGGCTGAAGCGCCGCATGGTGGCTATCTGGTCGGCGGTCGGTCTGGCGGACATGGCGGCTCATCCCTTGCGGAGAGACACCGTCAATCATTTAGTTGACTTAGTCAACTAATCACAATTTTTCGCCTTTCAGCAAGCGGGGCGGCTCACGGGTGGTCAGGCCAGCGGCCTCGCGGATGAAGAAGCGTTTCAGGGCCGGCATCCGGTCCACCACGCCCAAGCCGAGGTCGCGCACGAGCCTGACCGGCAGCCAATCGTTGGAGAAGAGCCGGTTTAGCCCGTCCGTCACAAGGCCCATGGCGGTGATGTCGGTCCGCCGGGCCCGCTCATAGGCTTCGAGAACCTCGCCGCTGCCGGGATCCTGGCCGAGACGCATGGCGTCGGCCACGATCTCGGCCAAGGCGGCCGCATCATGCAGGCCGAGATTGAGACCCTGCCCGGCGATCGGATGGATCACATGGGCGGCGTCCCCGAGCAGGGCGAGACGGTCGCCGACGAAGCTCCGCGCCACCCCGAAGGAGAGCGGATAGGCATATGGCGGCGTCTCGAAGGCGATGCGGCCGAGCTGCAGCCCGAAGCGGCGCTCGAGCTCCGTGAGCAGATCCGCCGAATCAGCTTCCAGCAACCCCGCCACGTTCTCGGTGCGCTCGCTCCAGACGATGGAGGAGCGGTGCTTCACGGTGCCATCGACGAGAGTCTCGGACTTCAACGGCAGGATCGCAAACGGGCCGGAGGGCAGGAAATGCTCGACGGCGCGGCCCTCGTGATCGCGTTCATGCAGGATGGTGGCGACGATGCCCGATTGGCCATAGGGCCAGGAAATCCAGCCGATCCCCGCCTGCTCGCGCAAGCGCGACCGGCCGCCATCGGCTGCAACCAGCAGGGCGGCCGGCAGGATCTCTCCGCCCGCCAGTTTGACATCGGTGTGCGCCGCCCGGGTCTGGAAGCTCTCGACGGCCTCCGCGCGGAGGTCCACCCCCGATGTCTCGCAGGCCGCGATCAGCGCGACGGTCAGGTCTCCCGCCGTGACCATATGGGCGAAAGCCTCGCCCTCGCCGACTTCGCCCTCAAAGGTGAGAAAGGTCGGCCGGACGGGATCCTGCAGCCGGCTGTCGGTGATGACCATATCGAGGATCGGCTGGGCCTTGGGCGCGACCTTGTGCCAGATTCCGATGGCTTCCAGCATCCGCCGCGCCGCGGCAGCAATGGCAAAGGCGCGTGTATCGCCATGGGGATCGCGCTGCAGCGCCGGGTCGCACATGACCACGCCGAGGCTGTCGCCGAGCGCCTGTTTGAGCGCCAGGGCCAGAGACAGGCCAGCAAGGCCGCCACCCGCGATGACGAGGCGCGGCGCGCTCGTGGCGTTCGAACCCGCCTGGCTCATGAGATCCCTCCCGGTCGATGCGGCCTGCCATCGGCGATAGGCCCGCGCCCGCGCCCTGTCGAGCCCTTTGTGTGAACCGGGAGCCCCATTCCCTCCCCCTTGCGGGGAGGGGTTAGGGGGTGGGGGTCGATCGATTGGGCTGAACCGATGTCGGCTTTCTCGTATCAATGTCCGTTCCACTATAGAACCGCGAGCGTTCCGACCTTCCGACCCCACCCTCGGTCCCTCCCCGTATGGGGAGGGCAGTGGGCGTCGCGCTCGAGGCTTGACCTTCGCCCGGCCCTCTCCGATGGATGTGACTTGCGACAAGGATCATCGAGATGCCCAGCGCCGTGGCGAACCTCCTCAACATCCTCGATCTCGAACAACTCGAGCTCAATCTCTTTCGCGGCCAGAGCCCGAAAGTGGGCTGGCAGCGGGTCTTCGGCGGGCAGGTGATCGGGCAGGCGCTGGTGGCGGCAAGCCGCACGGTCGAGGGGCGCCAGCCGCATTCCCTGCACGGCTATTTCATGCTTCCCGGTGATCCCAAGATACCGATCATCTACGAGGTCGATCGCATTCGCGACGGGCGCAGCTTCACGACCCGCCGCGTGGTCGGCATCCAGCATGGGCACGCGATCTTTTCCATGTCGGCTTCGTTCCAGGTGGCCGAAGAGGGGTTCGACCATCAGGCGATCATGCCCGACGTCCCGGGTCCTGATGCGCTGCCGAGCGAGGAGGAGATGCAGGGCGAGATCATCGCCGCCATGCCCGAGCCGATGCGCACCTATTACGAGCGCGAGCGGCCGATCGAGATGCGGCCGGTGGAAATCCAGCGCTACATGTCGAAGGATCCGATGGCGCCGCTCTTCCATGTGTGGATCCGCGCCACCGAACCGCTGCCCGACGATCCGGCGATCCATCAGGCGGTTCTCGCCTACGCGTCCGACATGACGCTCCTCGATACCTCGCTGATGCCTCACGGCCACACGGTGTTCGACAAGACCATCCAGGCCGCGAGCCTCGATCACGCCCTCTGGTTCCACCGTCCGTTCCGTGCCGACGAGTGGCTGCTTTACGCGCAGGACACGCCCAACGCCTCCGGCGCCCGCGGCTTTTCGCGCGGCTCGATCTTCAAGCAGGACGGCACCTTGGTGGCCTCGGTCGCCCAGGAAGGCCTCATCCGCGACCGCGAATGAGGCTGCCTGCTTTTTAGGCAACATGACCGGAATCGATCGGATTCACGCTGCCTGTTTGGGAGGCAGGCTCGTGGCAAATCGTTGATTCACAAGGCTTGGCATAGTTCTTGCTTACCCTTTGCCGGAGACCCCGCTCTTGGCGGGATTCATCTGGAAACCGCCGCCCGCGCCTGATCAGGACAGGTTCGGGCGGCGCCACAAAGGGGGCATAACCCATGAAAATCGTGATGGCGGTCATCAAGCCGTTCAAGCTGGACGAGGTGCGCGACGCGCTCACCGCGCTCGGCGTCCATGGCCTGACGGTGACCGAAGTGAAAGGCTATGGACGGCAGAAGGGCCACACCGAAATCTACCGTGGCGCCGAATACGCCGTCAGCTTCCTGCCGAAGCTGAAGATCGAGGTGGCGGTGGCAAGCGACCTGGTGCCGAGGGTCATCGACGCGATCATCGCGTCCGCCCGCACCGGCCAGATCGGCGACGGCAAGATCTTCGTCATGTCGCTGGAAAAAGCGGTGCGCATCCGCACGGGCGAGACCGATGCCGATGCCCTGTGAACCCGCTTTTCCGCAATCCCGCCCTTCCCTTTCCCGGAGTTCCAATCCGATGAATCGTCGTCTCTTTGCCACCCTCCTCGGAGGCGCGGGGCTGACCCTGCTCGCGCTCACGCCGGCGCTCGCGCAGGATGCCGCGCCGACCGTCAACAAAGGCGACACCGCCTGGATGCTGATCTCGACCGTGCTCGTCATCCTCATGACGATCCCGGGCCTCGCCCTGTTCTATGGCGGCCTCGTGCGGACCAAGAACATGCTGTCGCTGCTCACCCAGGTCTTCGCGGTGTTCAGCCTCGTTTCCATCCTGTGGGTCACCTACGGCTATTCGCTCGCCTTCACGTCGGGGCCGGGTGCAATCGGGGCGATCATCGGCGGCCTCGGAAAGGCGTTCCTTGCCGGCGTCACCAATGAGACCACGGCCGATACCTTCACCAAAGGTGTGGCGATTCCCGAAATGGCCTTCCTGGCCTTCCAGCTCACCTTCGCGGCGATCACGCCGGCGCTCATCGTCGGCGCGTTCGCCGAGCGCATGAAATTTGGCGCCATCCTGTTGTTCACCGGCCTGTGGCTCACCTTCGTGTATCTGCCCATCGCCCACATGGTGTGGTTCTCGGAAGGCTACCTGTTCGCCCTCGGCGCGCTCGATTTCGCCGGCGGCACGGTGGTGCACATCAATTCGGGCGTGGCGGGCCTCGTCGGCGCGATCCTGGTCGGCAAGCGCATCGGCTATGGCCGCGATCTCCTGGCGCCCCATTCGCTGACGCTCACCTTCGTCGGCGCCTGCCTGCTCTGGGTCGGCTGGTTCGGCTTCAATGCCGGCTCCAACCTCGAGGCCACGGGCGGCGCGGCACTGGCGCTCCTCAACACCATCGTGGCGCCGGCCGCTGCCGGACTTGCGTGGATGGCCGCCGAGGCCTTCACCAAGGGCAAGCCCTCGCTGCTCGGCATCGCGTCGGGTGCGGTCGCGGGCCTCGTGGCGATCACTCCGGCGGCGGGCCTTGCCGGACCGATGGGCTCGATCGTGCTCGGTCTCGTGGCCGGGGTCGTGTGCTTCTACGCGGTGACCGGGGTCAAGAACGCGCTCGGCTATGACGATGCGCTCGACGTCTTCGGCATCCATGGCGTCGGCGGCATCGTGGGCGCCATCGGCACCGGCATCGTCGCCGCCCCGTCCCTCGGCGGCTACGGCGTCGGCGAGTACACGATCGGCGGCCAGGTCTGGACGCAGATCATCGCCGTGGTGGTGACGATCCTGTGGACCGGAATCGGCTCGCTGATCCTCTACAAGATCGTCGATGGGGTGGTGGGCCTGCGCATAACCCCGGAGGCCGAGCGCGAGGGTCTCGATCTCGCCGAGCACGGCGAGCGCGCCTACAATTACTGAGCCGAAACAAGACGAAGCCTTCCAGAGGCACAGACGAGAAAAGCCCCGGCTCGCAAGGCCGGGGCTTTTTGGTGCAATCAGGAAAGATGCGGCCGCCGAGGTAGGTCGCGCGCTCCCCTCCCCCTTGCGGGGAGGGGCTAGGGGTGGGGGTCGGGCGACTGGGTGCCTCGGTCACGAAATTTCGC
>NZ_VCMV01000002.1 GCF_008757455.1 Microvirga brassicacearum
CGTTTGAACCTTCAGGGCATTGAGATAGGCGGAGGCCCACCAGGAGACATCCTGCGCCTTCAGCGTCTTCATCATGCCCGACCAGCGGTTGATGCGCTCCTCCAGGCTCATGTGGAGAGCGACGTTGATGGCCTCGGCCACCTCGAACTTGTCGTTGGGATTGACGATCAGCGCGTCGGTGAGCTGCTGCGCGGCTCCGGCGAACTTTGAGAGGATCAGCACGCCCGGATCGGCGGGGTCCTGGGCGGCCACGTATTCCTTCGCAACCAGGTTCATGCCGTCACGGATCGGCGTGACCAGACCGACTTTCGCCAGGCGATAAAGCCCCGCCAGAACCGGCCGTGGGTAGGTGCTCGTCACATAGTGGATCGGCACCCATCCGGGTTCGCCCAGCGACCCGTTGATCCGTCCCAGCGTATCGTTCACGGCGCGGCTGAGGGTGGCGTATTCGGGGACTTCGCTTCGGCTCGTCGGCGCGATCTGCAGATAGGTGACGCGGCCGCGCTGATCCGGATTGCTCACCAGAAACCGTTCGAAGGATTCCATGCGCTCGGGGATGCCCTTGGAATAATCGAGCCGGTCGACCCCGATGATGAGCTGGCGCGAGCCGAGGCTCGCCATGGTCTGTCGCACCAGCCGATGGGTGCTGGACCGCTCGGCCGCCGCCTCAAATCGCGCAAGATCGATCCCGATCGGAAACCCCTTGATCCGTGTGCGGCGCTCTCCGAGTTCGAGCATATCGCCTTTGACGATGCTCGCGCCGACTTCCTGAAGCAGGCCACGCCTGACATTGTCCGCATCGCGCTCCGTGTGCACGCCCACGAGATCGTAGGACATGACCGCGCGCAGCAACTGCGTGCTGCCGGGGAGGGTGGCGAAGACCTCCGGCGCTGGCCAGGGAATGTGGTGAAAATAGCCGATCCGATTCGTGATCCCCAGCGCGCGCAATTCCGCCGCCAGGGGGATCAGGTGATAATCGTGAACCCAGATGAGGTCGTCGGGTCGGACAAGGCGCGCGAGCGCTGCCGCAAAGGTCCGATTGACCCGCAGATATCCGGCGTAATCGGAGCGCGAGAAATCGGCGAGCCCGATCCGGTAATGCATGGTGGGCCATAGGGCCCGGTTGGCGAAACCGCTGTAATATTCCTGGCGATCAATGGAGGTGAGGTCCATCAGGGCGTATTGTATCCGCCCCTTATCGACGATCCGCGGATGGGTTGCCGGTTGCGCCGCCACTTTGCCGCTCCACCCGAACCAGAGGCCCGGATAGGCCTCAAAGGCCTCGCGCAGGGCGACCGCCAATCCCCCAGCGACTCCTTTGGAATCCGGGACGGCTACGCGATTGGAAACGACCACCAGTCGTGACAATGACATTCTCCTTTCTGCTCCGTTGGTTTCAACCCAGCGCAGCAAAGGCGAAGGCCGGACGGAACCGAGCGGAGTTCATCGGGACCGGGGACGCGTGGGTGTTCCATGGGAGGCGCTAACCTCCGCGTGAGTCGGCTCCTTCACAAATCAATGGCCGCACACCCGAATGCAATTGCCTCGGTATTCCGCCGGCCCGGATTGCGCAGCAATCAGTGCGCTGCCGGGCAATCCCGCAGCCAAGGCGTCGGTGGTAGCGATTGCAATGAAAAGACGCATGTCATCTCAAAATAGAACAGCCGAGCCCAAACGACAATGTTCCGCCTCGTTATTCGAGGTGAGATATAACGTTCAAGAATGTCCGCGGCAGGATCCGGGACGGCACGGAAGCCGTCCCGGAGAGAACCTGTCGGATCAGATGCCCCAATAATACGGGGTCTTCCAGTAATCGTGAAGCTCGCGCTCCCGATCGCGATCCGACCAGCGATAGTCATCCTCGCGATAGAAGGTGGGCGCACCACGGAGCTGGTCTTCGGTGATATCCGTGCGATAGCCGCCGAGCGAGGGATCGTAGTCAAGCTTGTTCCAAGGGATCGTGTGTTCCTCTTCGCCGATCCCGAGGAAACCGCCGAACGACATGACCGCGTAGGTGACCCGGCCGCTCATCTTCTCGATCATGAGACGCCTGATCGAGCCGATATGCTCGCCATTGGGGCCATAGACGCTTGTACCCTCGACGCGATCGCTTCCGATCATGGGATCGCCCGTCATCACTCCCGGAGCACTATGTGTCATGGTTCTATCTCTCCTTCTCTGTCGCTCACCACATCTCCGCCGCGTGTGAGGCAGCGGCGCCGCAGGCTTGCCGGATCAACGTCACGCCGATACGCCGGTTCCAGGCAAGGCCGGGCCGTTCCGGCGCCGGCTGGCGAGTTCGCGTGCAGTGCGGTAGAAATTCGCGCTTGATAATCGCGGCCGTCGCACGGGCGGCACCATACGGGAATGCCGGCTGGCGGAGAGGTTGAGCGATGAGCGGGGCGACCGAAGACGATCTCATCGACTGGGTGCTGCAATACGCGACCGCGCATGACGAGCTCGATTCGCTGCTCTCGGGGCTGAGCGAACGCCTGCTGGAAGCGGATTTTCCGCTGTTGCGCGCAAGCATCTCGCTTCCGACCATCGATCCAAGCGCGCGCGCCGTCGCCCATGTGTGGTGGCGCGGCAAGGGTGTGGCGACCGAGCATTTGCCGCATACGCAGCAACAGGCCGAGCGGTTCCAGCGCAGCGTCATCTTCGACTTGCAAAGTCGGAATATCACCATGGCGCGCTTCCGGCTCGATGCGGGAGAAGGCGTGTCGCAGTTCGACCTCCTGCACGAGATGAAGTCCGAGGGTGCGACGGATTACCTGTTGCGGCTGGTGCCTTTTGGCGGCGAGCAGGTGGCGCTCAGCGGCGTCGCGCTTTCGGTCGCAACCGACCAGGAAGGCGGGTTCACCGACACACAATGCAACCTGGTCAACCGCATTGTTCCCGCGCTGGGGCTCGCGGCCTATCGCATCAGCATCGCGCGGATCGCCGCGGATGCCTTGAGCGTCTATCTGGGCCCGCAAACGGGGCGCCGTGTGCTGGCGGGCAAGATCCGGCGCGGCGAGGGCGAGCGGATCGCGGCTGCCATTCTCAACGCGGATCTCAAAGGCTTTACCAATCTGACGGAGCGCGAAGATGCACTGCAGGTGGTCGGATGGCTGAACGAGCATTTCGAGGCGATCGGCAACGCGGTGACCGAGCGCGGCGGCGAGATTCTCAAGTTCATGGGCGACGGCCTGTTGGCGGTGTTTCCGGTGAGCGACCCCGATGCGCGTCCCTGCCTCATCTGCGAACAGGCGCTGCAGGCGGCCCAGGAGGCGATCGCCGCAAACGCCGAACTCAATCGTATGCGAATCGCCAGGGGCGAACCTGATCTGGATGTGGATGTGGTGCTGCATTTCGGGGAAGTGGTCTACGGCAATGTGGGCGCGACGCGCAGGCTCGATTTCACGGTGATCGGACGCGCCGTGAACGAGACGAGCCGCATGGAACCGCTCTGTGATCTGCTCGACGTGAACCTTGTGATGTCGGAGGCGTTCGCGCAGCGCTGCAGCCGGAGGACCGTGGAGGCGGGCACGTTTCAACTCCGCGGGATCGCGGGCGACCGCCTCATTTATCGCGTAGCGTGAAACGAAGCCCCGACCGGAATTGGCATCGAGGAGAGGCGTGGATGGGACGGCGCAAGCTCTGGCGGTGGCTGGTCGCGACGGCGATCGTGCTGGCGTCGATTTATCTCCTCGTCGCGTATCTGCTGTTGCCGAGGCTCTGGCTCCATTACGAGCACCAGCCTGATCTGGCGCAGCGGCCGATGGTCACCCGGACACCGCAGGACATCCCGGGAGATCCGATCAATGTGGGACTCGTCGGATCGAAGGAGGATGTGATCCGTTCATTCGCGGCCGCGAAGTGGGATCCGGCCGACGCCATCACGTTGCGCAGCAGCGTCGAGATCGGAGCCAGCGTTCTCCTGGATCGCCCATATCTGGAAGCACCCGTCAGCACGCTGTTGTTCGAGGGCCGGCGGCAGGATCTCGCATTCGAGATGCCGGTAGGCGACAGCGCCGACCGCCGCCATCACATCCGGCTCTGGCTGGTGCTTCAAAGCGGCGCCGAAGGAAGGCCCGTATGGCTCGGCTCGGCGAGTTTCGATCAAGGCGTCGGCCTGAGCCACGACACCGGGCAGATCACCCATCATATTGCGCCCGACGTGGATGCCGACCGGGATCTTGTGATCCGTGACCTCTCGAACGCCGGAATGCTCGTGTCGACCTATCAAGTGTCGGGCGTCGGGCCCACAGTGAATGGTCATAACGGTGGCGGTGATCGCTATTATACCGACGGCGAGGTGACGATTGGCGTCATCAGCCCGAATGCCAGTCTGGTGAGCGCCCCGCCGACGATGCTGTCCAATCCCGCCGCTACAATTTTCAAGCAGAACGTCTGGTCGCTCGGGCTGAAGCTGCGGGATCTTTTGCGAGGGCCGAACGCGAAGTGAAGGGTGACTCGACGCGCGTTCTATCCCGCCTTGTCGGATGCAAGCGACTTGTTGCGTTCGGCGTGATGGGTGTCCAAGGTCCCGAACTGAGTCATCACGTATACGAGCACGCTCGACGTCCAGCCGAACGTGAACAAGCCAGACACGGCGATGATTGGCCCGAGCTGGCGCCAGCTCGGAGGCAACCTCACGACCCCCTCGCCAAGCGTCGTGTAGGTTTCAGCCGCAAAGAAGGCGGCCGATGAGAGATCCGGAATGAGGTTGAGCCAATAAATCGGCAGCGCCCATACCACCACCTCGATCAGATGCACGGCGACCAGTTGGGCAACGACGGTGCCGAAGAGGAGATTGACGCGCCAATGGGGCGTCGCCGTCGTCACATGCACCCATCGCCCTGAAAAATATCGCGAGATCCGCCGGATGCCGGCCCCGTGAATGAAGACGACCACCACCAGAATGGCGACGCCGAGCACGACCTGGAACAGATCGAGCGACGTATAGACCACCTCGACGGGCAGTTGGGCTAATGGATCGGGCGGGATCATATTGTCCTAATCTCTTGGCTCCACCCGCACCCGATGTGCCGCCCTCCATTCTGCGCCGGACGGGCACTTGAGGATCGGCCACGAAGCGACGCGCCATTCTGTGCAGTTCTGCTGGCTGGCAAGTGTCTGACGTCTTGATGAAGTTTTCGTTGACGGCTCCCGTCAAGGAGGGCGATCGCCGGCCGGCGGCGTGCTTTTCCTTGCCACGATTGAAGCGTAAACTCCGCGCGCATTCCGAACACCGGGGAGGTTATCATGTTCCCTCGTACAGCGTGTGGAGTGACCGGTCTCGACCGGGCGGTGATCGGGGCGGTTGTCATCGCGAGCGTGTGTGTGATCGCGAAGCCCGCTCTTGGACAGGGGCCCGCTCCTGGACAGGAGAGCGCACCCAAGACCGAGGTGGCCCCGTTCCACCATGGCCTTCACGCTGCCCCTTCGGCAGCACCGACCGCTTATGAGGACGCCACTCCGCCGCTGTTCGAGAATCTGGGGCGGCACGGCTGGAAGGTGACGACCCGCACCCCCGAGGCGCAGGCCTTTTTTGATCAGGGCCTTCGCCTTGCCTACGGTTTCAATCACGGCGAGGCACGACGGGCTTTCCGGCAGGCGCAGCGGCTCGATCCGTCCTGCGCCATGTGCTTCTGGGGTGAAGCGTTCGTGCTCGGGCCCAACATCAACGTGCCGATGGATCCGGCCGCGAATGCGCCCGCGCTTGCGGCCCTCCGACAGGCCGAGGCGCTTGCAGGGAACGCCACCGACAAGGAACAGGCGTTGATCGCAGCGCTGGCGAAGCGCTACGCGGCCGATCCTAGTGCGGAGAGGGCGGCGCTCGACAAGGCTTGGGCGGATGCCCTGGGCGAAGTCGCCAAGCGGTTCCCGGACGATATCGAACTTGCCGTGCTTCACGCCGAGGCGATGATGGACACGCAGCCGTGGGATTATTGGGAGGATGGTGGCAGACGGGCGAAGGGCCACGCCCAGGAGATCGTCGCCGAACTCGAGCGCGCGATGACGCAAAACCCGGAACACCCGGGCGCCATTCACCTCTATATCCACGCCGTCGAGGCATCCGATCGGCCTGAACGGGCACAGCCCGGGGCCGACAGGCTTGCGGCATTGATACCCGGCGCCGGTCATATCGTGCACATGCCGAGCCATATCTATTACCGGGTCGGGCGCTATCTCGATGCGCTCGAAGCCAACAAGGCGGCGGTGGCGGCGGACGAATCCTATATCGCGACGGTCGGTCCGACCGGGCCCTATCCGCTCGCCTATTATCCGCACAACGTGCACTTCCTGCTCGCAACCGCACAACTGGCGGGGGATTCAAAGACCGCGCTGGAAGCGGCCGCCAAGCTGCAACGCATCGTGACGGCGGATGCTGCGAATGCCGTCCCGATGGTCCAACCCGATATGGCGGCGCCGTATTGGGCGAATGCGATGTTCGGGACGCCGGACACCGTCCTGTCGCTCCCGGCTCCGGACAATGCACCCACCTACGTCAAGGCCATGCGCCACTACGCGCGCGGAGCCGCGCTCGTCTCGAAAGGGCGGACGGATGAGGTGCAGGCGGAGATTTCCGCGATCGAGTCCCTTGCCAGCGCCGAGGATCTCGCCAAGGCTGCCGCTGCCGGCATTCCCGGCCCGGAGGTGCTGACGATCGCGCGCGAGGTCCTGACCGGTCGGATGGCGATGGCGCGGGGCGATCCGGGCGCGGCGATCCCCGCCTTCGAACGGGCTGCCGTTCTGCAGGAATCTCTCGCCTACATGGAGCCGCCCTACTGGTATTATCCGGTGCGGCAATCTCTCGGGGCCGCACTGCTCATGACCGGGCGGCTCGACGAGGCCGAGCAGGCTTTCCAGGCAGCGCTGAAGCGGGCCCCCAATAGCGGCTGGGCATTGTTCGGGCTGATGGAGGTCGCCAAGGCGCGCGGCGACACCGCAGGCCGGCAGGAGGCGGAGGCTCTTCTGACCAAAGTGTGGATCGGCGACCGCAGCGTCCTCGATCTGAAGCGATTCTGACGGGGGCTCCGGTCCGAGGGGACAGGTGATGTACGTCGTGATCCGGAAGTTCAACAACATGCGGTCGGTAGCCGAGGCCGCCCGCCGTGCGGAGAGCGGGATCGGCCAGGTGCTGAAGGCCGCTCCCGGCTTCCGGGGGTATTACGTTTTCGATGGCGGTGGCGGGGTCGGCGGCTCCGTCACGTTCTTCGAGGACAGGCAGACGGCCATCGATGCCAACGAGAAAGCGATGGTCTGGCTGAAAGCAAGCCTTGCCGATCTCATCGATGGGGAGCCGGAAATCACCCTCGGCGAGGTGTTGGTCGCCATGACCCCTGAGGGGTGATCGAGGCTTCCGTCCGCTCCAACATCGTCTCCACGCAAAGACGGGTCGATATGTTCGGCGCGCTGATGCATGATGCGCTCACCAGCTTGAGTGTTGTCCCAGAGCACGATGCCGAAAAATCTGAAGCGGTTCTCGGGTGACATCATGCTCCAGGCGATGGAGACCCCGGCACGATGACCGATTACCCCCCTCTCACCCTCCATGTTCCCGAACCCGCCGTCCGGCCCGGTGGTCATCCGGATTTTTCGAACGTCCCGATCCCTGAGGCGGGCTCCGTGGACCGCCCCGAGGTGGATGCGGACCCGGCCAGCATGCGCAAGCTCGCCTATTCGATCATCCGGGTCTTGAACCGCGACGGAGAGGCGGTGGGTCCCTGGGCCGGCAGCCTGAGCGACGACGAGCTTCTTCAGGGCCTACGGGACATGATGACCCTGCGCGCCTTCGATGCGCGCATGCAGATGGCGCAGAGGCAGGGCAAGACCTCGTTCTACATGCAGCATATGGGCGAAGAAGGCGTCAGTTGCGCCTTTCAAAAGGCATTGCTGCCGGGCGACATGAACTTTCCGACTTATCGGCAGGCCGGGCTGCTGATTGCTTCGGGTTATCCGCTCGTCGACATGATGTGCCAGATCTATTCCAACGAACGCGATCCGCTGAAGGGCCGGCAATTGCCGGTTCTGTATTCGGCAAAGGAGAACGGCTTCTTCTCGATTTCCGGCAATCTTGCGACCCAGTATATTCAGGCGGTCGGGTGGGCGATGGCCTCGGCGATCAAGAACGACACCAAGATCGCCGCCGCCTGGATCGGCGACGGGTCCACGGCCGAATCCGATTTTCACGCCGCGCTCGTTTTCGCCTCCACCTACAAGGCGCCGGTGGTGCTGAACATCGTCAACAATCAATGGGCGATCTCGACTTTTCAGGGCATCGCGCGCGGCGGGTCGGGCACGTTCGCGGCGCGCGGTCTCGGTTTCGGGCTGCCGGCCCTGCGCGTCGACGGCAATGATTTTCTCGCCGTGCACGCAGTCGCCAAATGGGCGGCCGAGCGGGCGCGGCGCAATCTCGGCGCCACCATGATCGAATACGTGACCTACCGCGTCGGGGCCCATTCGAGTTCCGACGATCCATCCGCCTATCGCCCCAAGACCGAATCCGACGCCTGGCCGCTCGGCGATCCGATCATCCGTCTCAAGAACCATCTCATCGTGCGCGGCGTCTGGTCCGAGGAGCGTCACAAGCAATCCGAGGCCGAAGTGCTCGACACGGTGATCACCGCCCAGAAGGAAGCCGAGCGGCACGGCACGCTGCATGCGGGCGGCAGGCCGTCGGCGCGAGACATGTTCGAGGGCGTCTATGCCGAGATGCCACCGCATCTGCGCCGGCAGCGTCAGCAGGCGGGAGTCTGAGGATGCCGCGCAAGACGATGATCGAGGCCATCCGCGATGGCATGGACGTGATGATGGAGCGCGACGACAATGTCGTGGTGTTCGGCGAAGACGTGGGTTTCTTCGGTGGCGTCTTTCGCGCCACGCAAGGGTTGCAGGCGAAGTACGGAAAAAGCCGCTGTTTCGATGCGCCGATCAGCGAACTCGGGATTGTCGGTTCGGCCGTCGGCATGGCAGCTTATGGCCTTCGCCCCTGCGTCGAGATCCAGTTCGCCGATTACATGTATCCGGCCTATGACCAGATCGTCTCCGAGGCGGCGCGCATGCGCTATCGTTCGAACGGCCAGTTCACCTGTCCCATGGTGGTGCGGATGCCGACGGGCGGCGGGATTTTCGGGGGGCAGACGCACAGCCAAAGCCCCGAAGCGCTCTTCACGCACGTGGCCGGTTTGAAGACGGTCATGCCCTCCAACCCGAGCGACGCGAAGGGCTTGTTGATCTCCGCCATCGAGGATCCCGATCCCGTCATCTTTCTCGAACCCAAGCGCCTCTATAACGGCCCTTTCGATGGTCATCATGAACGGCCGGTGACGCCATGGTCGAAACACGAACTCGGCGAAGTTGCCGACGGCTATTACACGATTCCTCTCGGCAAGGCGGCCATTCGGCGCGTGGGTTCGGCCATCACGGTGCTTGCCTACGGCACCATGGTTTATGTCGCTGAAGCCGCTGCGAACGAGACCGGAATCGACGCGGAGATCATCGATCTGCGTTCACTCGTGCCGCTCGACATCGAGGCCATCGAGGCATCCGTGCGCAAGACCGGTCGATGCATCGTCGTGCATGAAGCGACGCTGACATCGGGCTTTGGCGCGGAGTTGTCGGCCCTCGTGCAGGAAACATGTTTCTACCACCTCGAAGCGCCGGTCGCCCGCGTGGCGGGCTGGGACACGCCTTATCCCCACGCACAGGAATGGGACTACTTCCCCGGTCCGTCCCGCGTGGGTCAGGCACTGCTGAATGCGATGGAGCCGTGATGTGGCCGAACATGTGATCAGACTTCCTGACGTTGGCGAAGGTGTTGCCGAGGCTGAACTTGTCGAGTGGCACGTGAAGGTCGGCGACCTCGTGCGCGAGGACGCGATTCTCGGCGCAGTGATGACCGACAAGGCAACGGTGGAAATCCCGTCGCCGGTCGAAGGCAAGGTGCTGTGGCTGGGCGCCAATGTCGGCGACGTCGTCGCGGTCGGCTCGAATCTCGTTCGCCTGGATGTGGTTGGGGAGGAGGGGGAGGGCGCCGCCGTCGCGCCCGCGCCCGCAGCCGTGCCTTCGCCCAAGCCCAAGATTGTTGCAACAGCGCCTGAACCGGCTCCAGTTGCACCACCGGCTCCTGCCACCGAGCGCGCCGCGCCGAGCAGACCGCCATTGCGGCAAGCCCTCGGCGGTGGGGCCCCGCGGGCCGAGGGTGAGAAGCCTCTCGCCGCGCCGGCTGTGCGCCTTCGGGCGCGCGAGGCCGGCATCGACCTGCGTCAGGTTGTGGGCACAGGCCCTGCGGGCCGCATCACCCACGAAGACCTCGATGCGGTTTTCGCCAAAGGTCCTGAAGGTGCGCGAGTGCATGTTCGACAGGCGCGGACCGCGGTGGAGGACATCAAGGTCGTCGGCATGCGTCGCCGCATCGCCGAGAAGATGTCGGCGGCAAGGAGCATTCCCCACATCACCTATGTGGAAGAGATCGACGTCACAGCCGTCGAGGAACTTCGCGCAGCGCTCAACGCAGGCAAGCGCCAGGACCAACCACGGTTATCCTTCCTGCCGTTTCTGATGCGCGCGATGGTTCGCGCCATCGACGAGCAGCCGAATCTCAATGCGCATTTCGACGACGAGGCGGGGATCATCCATCAGCACGCGGGTGTGCATATCGGCATTGCGGCGCAGACACCCACGGGGCTGATGGTACCGGTGGTCAAGCACGCCGAAGCGCTCGACCTCTGGGGAATGGGCGCGGAACTGAACCGGCTCGCCGAAGCCGCTAAAGCCGGCGTCGCAACACGCGAGGAGCTTACCGGTTCGACCATCACCATCACGTCGCTCGGCGCGATGGGCGGTGTGGTGACGACGCCGATCATCAACCACCCGGAGGTCGCCATCGTCGGCGTCAACAAGATGATGACGCGGCCCGTTTGGGATGGCGCGACTTTCATCCCGCGGAAGATGATGAACCTGTCGTCGAGCTTCGACCACCGGGTCATCGATGGCTGGGATGCGGCGGTCTTCATTCAACGCATCAAGACACTGCTCGAAACTCCCGCCATGATCTTCATCGAAAGCTGATCCCATGAAAGAGATCTCCTGCAAGCTTCTGGTGATCGGCGCCGGGCCGGGCGGATATACCTGCGCGATCCGGGCGGGCCAGCTCGGATTCGATACAGTCATCGTGGAGGCGAAGAAGGCGGGCGGCACCTGCCTTAATGTCGGCTGCATTCCATCGAAGGCGCTGATTCATGCCGCCGAGGAATTCGACGCCCTCGCGCATATGGTCAATGGCGGCAGCCCGCTTGGGATTTCCGCGCAAAGCCCGACCCTCGACCTCGCGAAGACCATCGCGTGGAAGGACGGCATCGTCGGGCGCCTCAACAGCGGCGTCGCCGGATTGCTCAAGAAGGCCGGCGTCAAGGTCATCGTCGGCTGGGCGACATTTCGTGACGGCAAGACGGTGGAAGTGGCGACGGAACTCGGGCCGCAGGTAGTGCGCGCCGAACAGGTGGTCATCGCGACCGGCTCGGAAGCCGTCACGTTGCCGTTCCTGCCTTTCGGCGAACGGGTCATCTCCTCAACCGGTGCATTGGCGCTGACGGAGGTCCCTGAAAAGCTCGTGGTGGTGGGCGGCGGCTATATTGGCCTCGAACTCGGAACGGCATTTGCGAAGATGGGCTCCAAGGTGACGGTGGCCGAGGCGCAATCTCGGATTCTGCCGCAATACGACGCCGAGCTGACCCGGCCCGTCTCGAAGCGGCTGCGTGAACTCGGCATCGAGGTTCTGACCGGCGCCAAGGCCAAGGGATTGAAGCGCGACGGTCTTTCTGTCGAGACCGAGGCGGGGAACGAAACGACGCTTGCGGCGGATAAGATCCTCGTGACTGTCGGGCGTCGACCCTTGACTGCGGGCTGGGGGCTTGAGGACATCGATCTGACCATGGACGGTCCGTTCATCCGCATCGACGAGCAATGCCGCACCTCGATGCGCGGCGTCTTTGCCATCGGCGACGTGACGGGCGAGCCGATGCTGGCCCACCGGGCGATGGCGCAGGGCGAGATGGTGGCCGAGATCATCGCCGGCAAGAAACGCATCTGGGACAAGATCAGCATTCCGGCCGTGTGCTTCACCGATCCCGAAATCGTCACCGTGGGGCTGTCGCCGGATGAGGCGCGGGCGACGGGGATTGAAATCACCACCGGGCAGTTTCCATTCCAGGCCAATGGCCGCGCCATGACATTGGGCAACGAGTCAGGGTTCATCCGCGTCGTCGCCCGGGCGGACAACCATGTGCTGTTGGGACTTCAGGGCGTAGGCGCGGGCGTCGCCGAACTGTCGGCGGCTTTCAGCCTGGCGCTGGAAATGGGCGCTCGGTTGGAGGACGTGGCCGCGACGATTCACGCCCATCCGACCCAAAGCGAAGCTTTTCTCGAAGCAGCGCTCGGTGCGCTCGGCCACGCGATTCACATTTGAGGCGGTGCCTCGGAGCAATGTCCTTCCGCGTGGGTGGAAATTCCGGATTAGTCGGCCGCAAAACCGTGCTGAACGGGGGAAATGCGTCCTCCGGCTGGTTCCGCGATCCGCGAATTCTTGTAGACATGGTGGGGAGCAGGTTGCGTATCGCTCGAAGCGCCCCGCCGCGGCGATTGAAGTGCCCACGGCGCGGGCGTTTCTTCTTGGACCGAGTGTTGGCAGGGGCCGGTCACCGGCTGGATTGCCGCTGTGCTTGCCCCCGGCAGCGATAGCCGACGAAGCATTGGCCGCTATCGGCGGTAGGCACCCAGGCCGGCTCCGTCGTCTCGCCCCGCCCGCAAAACCCGCTGCCGCTCACATAGCGATCGTAGGTGTAAGGCCCGGTATTCAACACCACGCCACCACCTGCCTTCACGAGGGCGCTGGCTTGGGCGCAATTCATCGCCGTGGTGATCGGTCGATTTTGCGCGCCGACGCCGGTCGAAACCAGCATCGCCAGAAGAATCCAGATTGTTTTCATCGCTTCTCACGCACCGTGCCGTGGCGGGCTTGCCGCCGTTTATTCTAGGGCTCGATCCGGCGAAGTGGATACGCTGCCGCCGCTTGAATGCCGCGGCAGCGCTCGAGATCAGGATTTCACGAAGGCGAGCAGGTCGGCGTTGAGTTGATCCTTGTGCGTGTCGGTCAGCCCGTGAGGGGCGCCGGGATAGTTTTTCAGCGTGGCGTTCGGCACCAGCTTCAAAGACTTGTGGGCCGAGGCAGCGATCGGCACGATCTGGTCGTCGTCGCCGTGGATGATCAGCGTCGGAATATCGAATTTCTTCAGGTCTTCGGTGAAGTCCGTCTCCGAGAACGCCTTGATGCAATCGAGTTGGTTCTTGTGGCCCGATTGCAGTCCCTGAAACCAGAACGCATCCCTCATGCCCTGGGTCGCCTTGTTGTTGGGACGATTGGCGTTGAAGAAGGCAGCGCTGACGTCCTGGTAGAATTGCGAACGGTCGGCGATGACGCCGGCGCGGATTCCGTCGAAGGCCGCAATCGGCTGACCCTCCGGATTGGTTTCCGTCTTGACCATCAGCGGCGGCACCGCCGAAACCAGCGCCGCCTTGGCCAGACGCTTGGTCCCGTGGCGACCGATATAGCGTGCGACTTCGCCGCCGCCGGTCGAGAAGCCGATCAGCACGGCGTCTTTCAGGTCGAGGGTTTCGAACAGCATCGCGAGATCATCCGCGTAGGTATCCATGTCGTTGCCGTGCCACGGCTGACTCGACCTTCCATGTCCGCGACGGTCATGCGCGATGGCGCGATAGCCGTTCGATGCCAAATGAAGCATCTGCGCTTCCCAGCTATCGGCATTGAGCGGCCAGCCGTGGCTGAACACGACCGGCTGTCCGGTGCCCCAATCCTTGTAATAGATTTCCGTGCCGTCCCGGGTGGTGAAAGTGCTCATGCGATGGCTTCCTTCTGTAGCATCTGGTGAATCGGAGTTGCGCGCGATTGCTGCCGGCACGGATCAGGCTCTGCCGATCAAAACTCCTCGATGCGATGCGGGTAACGATCGAACCGCAAAGATCGGTTTTAAACAAACACGATCCGATCTGCCGACCATTGCGTGACAGACGCGTGACGGTGCCAGCGTGGTGCGCGCAAGACAATCGGTGGGAATGCGATGATGATTTTGCGCTGATGCAATGAAAGCCCCGTAGCAAGCAGCGGTCAGCGTCCTATCTTGAGATCAACGCGCGGGCGGTGTTGCCCAGCGAAGGAAGTTCGCCATGCAGAACGGCATCCATCACGTCACGGCCATCGCGGGTCCGGCCCATCGCAACCTCAATTTTTACACCCGGGCGCTCGGACTTCGCCTCGTCAAGAAAACTGTCAATTTCGACGACCCGAGCACTTACCATCTCTATTACGGAGACGAGGCGGGCCAGCCCGGCACCATTCTGACGTTTTTCCCGTGGGAGCACGCTGCGCCGGGTCGAGTCGGTATCGGCGAGACGCAGGAGACGATGTTTCGTATCCCCGAGAGTGCGGTCGGCTTCTGGACGCACCGCTTCCTCGAGAAGGGCGTGCCGCATGAGGCGCCGGAGAAACGGTTCGGCGAGACGGTGCTCACCTTCAAGGATCCGGATGGGATGAGGCTGGCGCTGGTGGCGGTGCCCGGCATCGAAGGGGAGTCGGCCTGGAACGGCGGCGACGTTCCGGTGGAACACGCCATCCGTGGCCTCCACGGCGTTTCGCTGCTGGTGGCCGATGCGGCTCCCACAGGCGCGATCCTCACGAATGTCCTCGGATTCAAGGAGATCGCGCGCGATGGCTCGGTGGTTCGCTTCAAAGCGGATGGCACCGCCGTTGGCGGGATCGTCGACGTGCGGGGGGCGGGCGGTTTTCTTGCAGGGCGGTCCGGCGCCGGCACCGTGCATCACATTGCGTTCCGCGCCAAAGATGACGCGGCGCAGGCCGCAATGGTCGCGAAGCTTGCGCGGGATCACGGCATTACGGCGACGGAACAGAAGAACCGCGACTACTTCCGCGCCGTCTATTTCCGTGAGCCGGGTGGGTTGTTGTTCGAGATCGCCACCGACGATCCGGGCTTTGCTATCGATGAGCCGGCGACCTCGCTGGGAGCATCCCTGAAGCTTCCACGCTTCCTGGAGCCGCGCCGAAAAGACATCGAGGCCATTCTTCCGGCGCTACCCTGATGGTCCGACCGTCCCGCTGCCGATCAGCGGGACGGTCGCCTTGCCGCGTTTCAATTGGTGGCGAAGCAGTAGAACAGACCTGCGCCGCCGGTCCCTTTCAGCGCATCCTGGCTGCAGCCGCCGCGCGAGGGATGGGACGAGTTCCACGATTTTGCCGACGGTTGTTCGCCGGTGCCCATGCGGTCGTGATGGCCCATCATGACCGCGCCCTCGGTGCCGCTCTTCGTCCAGTTGCCACAGGTTTGATCCTGGGCTCCGGCAAAAGCGGTCCCGTCCGGTTGCGAGCCTGTCAGGATGTCGTGAGTATTGGGCGTGTCGCCGCCGCCTTTCACCACCTCACCTTTCTCGGTGAGCGCGGTCTGCTTGCTGATGGCGTTGGTGCCGTGGAGCTCCGCCACGTCCTTCGCAATCACGACGCCCTTGGCGTTCTGCCAGGGTCCCGTGCCAATCCGGTCGCGCGCATTGACGGCGGTCGCGCCGCCCACACTTTGAGTCGAGAGATAGGCGCGCCAGGTCTTCGTACCGGCGCCTGCTGCCTGTGCGAGCGTCTGACAGTGACGATCGGCTCCCTCGAGCCCACCGAGATCGGCACCTTTGCCGGATCCGACGCTGGTGACGAAGAACGTCATGTTGGCTGGCGCGGCTGTCTGTTGGGCGGAGGCGGGCAGCGGCAACAGGGAAATCATCCCGATCGAGGCGCCCAACATAAGCATGCGAGTCATTCTCACTTCACCCTCCCGATAATTGCTGTGTGTTGAAACGCAAAACCAGACAGGTTGCAGCCTAGTTGAAGGGGAAGCGGGAGGTGATTGAAAACTTTGTGATCAGGAACTTCGTCCCGACCGGGATCGGCTAAGGTCGGGGCGCCTCGTCAGCGGGTGTTGTGCCGCAACCCCGCGGTCGTGAATCCGCCATCGACGCTGATGGTCTGGCCGGTGACGTAGCTCGCCTTGGAGCCATCGAGAAGAAAGATCGCCGCGCCGGCGATCTCGGCTGGCTGGCCGTAGCGGTTGAGGGGCACGGCGCGCAACCATTCGGCGCGCGACTCCGCCGTGTGCATCTCACGCACCAGCGGCGTCTCAATGGGGCCGGGTGCGACCGCATTGACGCGGATTCCCGCCGCGGCGAGTTCCACGGCCATGACCTGGGTCATGTTGATCACGCCGGCTTTGGATGAGCCGTAAGCGACGCGCCCTGAATTGCCGCGTATTCCGGACACGGAGGCCATGTTGACGATCGACCCGCCGCCATGCGCCTGCATGTGGCGCGCAACCTCGCGGGAGACGATGAAGCTGCCGATCAGATTGACCTCAAGGATCTTCCGGAACAAGGCCGCGCTCGTATCCATCGCCGGAATATCGCTTCCGATGCCGGCGGAATTCACCAGGCCGGTGATCGGCCCGAATTCTTCGGCACAGCGCGCGATGGTCCGCGCAACGGCCTCCTCGTCGGCGACGTCCAGTGTCTCGTAACGGACCCGGTCCGGTGCTTGGCGAAAGGAATCCCGGCATCGATCGAGACTTTGTGGGTCGCGATCGGCGATGATCGCGCGCCAGCCTTCGTTGAGCGCGGCCTCGACAATGGCCAGACCGATGCCGGAAGCGCCGCCCGTGACCAGAATTGTCTGCTGTTCCGACATGATGGTGCTTCCCTTATTGTCCGGTGGATTGTTGGGCTGGCACTTCCGCGCCCTTGGCTTCGAGCGGCAGGCAGCCCCGAGCCTCGAGCTCTGCCCGTACGGCCAGCTTGGTGATTTTGCCGTAGCCCGATTTCGGCAGGGCGTCCCAGAAGAAGACCCGTTTGGGCAGCTTGTAGCGGGAAACCTTGCCGTCCATCCACGTGAGAAGATCCCGCTCGTCCAGCCGCGCATCGGGCCGCAACACGCAGACGGCGATGCCGACTTCGCCCCAGGTTCGGTCCGGCACGCCGAGGATCGCGACCTCGGCCACCGCCGGGTGCGTGAGCATCTTCTCCTCGATTTCGCGCGGATAGACGTTGGAGCCGCCGGAGATATACATGTCGGAGGCGCGGCCGGTGATGTAGAGAAAGCCTTCCTCGTCCATGTGACCGAGATCGCCGGTGCGAAACCAGCCGTCCCGGAAAGCTTTCGCGTTGGCCTCGGGGTTGTCGTAATAGCCGGCAAACACCGCCGGACCGCAGACGCATATCTCGCCGGTCTCATCGGGCTGCAATTCGCGCCCCGCATTATCCTGAATCGAGACCTGCATTCCCGTGCGCTCAAACCCGCAGGTGCCGATCTTCACCGCGTCGCCGTCCTCTGGGTCGTGAAGTGCTGCGGGAAGCACCGTGATGTTGCCGGTGACTTCGCCGAGGCCGAAATACTGCACCAGCACTTTCCCCAATTTCTTCAGCGCGTGTTTCTGATCCTCCCGGTACATCGGCGCGCCGGCATAGATGACGTAGCGCAGGGACGAATGATCGTGCGCATCGACGGAGGGATGTTCAGTCAGCAGCTTCACGATCGTCGGCACGGTGAACATGTTGGTGATGCGCCAGCGCTCCACGAGCGCCCAAACCTCGTCGGCATCGAACCGGTCGCTCGTGAGCAGGACCGTCTTCACCCCGCGCGCCGTCTGCACCAGTTGATGAACGCCGGCGCCGTGGGAAAGCGGGGCAACCACCAGAGACGCATCCGCCTGGGTGGTGCCCGGCATGAGATCGCAGAGGTGGCTGGTGATGACGAAAGCAAGCTGCCCGTGTGTGAGGATCGCCGCCTTAGGCCGGCCCGTCGTGCCGGAGGTAAAGAAGAACCAACAGGGATCGTCGTGTTCCACCGGCGCGACCGCGACGGATTCTCCGAGGTGGCGCTCCACCAGCGCCTCGTAATCGTCGCCGAAGGCGGACGGCCCGATCGAGATCACCAACCGGAGGTCGGGCACGGCTTCACGCACCGCGGCGGCGTGCTCCGGAAAATCGTGCTGGCATATCATGACGGAAGCACCGCTCGCGGAGGCGAGATAGGCGACTTCGCCCGGCGTCTGGCGGAAATTCGTCGGCACCCACACCGCGCCGAGCCGGAAGCACGCGAACATCGACTCGAACATCTGGTTGCAATTTTTGGATTGAACCAGCACCCGGTCGCCTTTCGCGACCCCGCGTTCGGCCAGCGCCGACGCCATTGCGTCGATGCGGCGGTCGAGTTCGGCCCAGGTCCAGGTCGAGTCGCCCCACACAAATGCAATTTCCTGGCCGTATCGGCGGGCGGCCTGACGGACCAGATGCGAGAGGTTCATGACCCGCTTGGGAATGACGTTCATGATCTCGCCCCTGCATGCATGTCCAAATCCGTGGGTCGCGGAACAAACATTTTTCGCAACTTTTCCTCGATGCGCGCGACTTCGCGCTGCAGATGACGGGCCAATTCCGGCTGACGCTCGGGGCCGACGCGACTATCGATGGCCGCAAGGCTGAGGGCGCCCGCAATCCTGCCGTCGGGAAATCGGAACACGGCCCCGACCCCCCAGGAACTCGCGACGATCCGGCCTGGATTGAGCGCAAATCCACGCTGACGGGTTTTGGCGACGTCCTGGCGGATCTGATCCGCGCCATAGGCGGGATAGTGCGTCGTCATGACGGTGCGGTTGGCTGCCAGCACCGCTTCCATTTCCTCATCCGGCAATGCGGAGAGGATCGCAAGCGAGCCGGCGCCGATGCCGAGGGGATGTTGCAGACCGGCCTGCAGAGCGTGCGTGCGGACCGGGTAGGTGCCTTCCTCGCGATAGAGGCAGACCGAGAAGTTGTCCCGGCGCACCGAAAGGAAACTCGAATCCATCGTTGCCTCGGAGAGCGCGCGCAGGCTCTCCATGGAGAGTTCGAGCAATCCGTGCCGCCGCGAGGCGAGGACGCCGAGCACGAAGGCTTCGTCGCCAAGATAGTAACGGCGGGATCGCGGATCCTGCTCGACGAGGCGAGCGCGCATCAACGCCACCAGCAGCCGTCTCGCGGTCGGCTTGTTGAGACCGCTTTCCTCGACGATTTCGCTGAGGGCCAGGCCGTTCTCAGCGTCGCGCCCGACGAGTGCCAGCAGTCGCAAAGCGCGATCGACGCTCTGGGACCCCGAAAGCTCGCTGATGGAGGGCAGCTTGCCGTGCATGAATCGTCTCAACAGAGGTCCAGAATACGGACCGGTCTCGAATGCGTAACGCAGGCTAGTTGGACCGGCGCCGTATTGCAATGGATCGACGAGTGTGTATCCTCCCAGCTGTCCGCGATCAGAAAAATCTATAATGTGGACCTTCATCCTCTCCGATTCGTCGGGGACGTGAAGTCGGTGGAGGAAGCGAAACCACGGCGGCGTCACTCGCCCTGATGGCCGTCTGTTGCGGCCGGCGAGCGCTGGCGTCATGTTCGCCTTCCAGCGGAACTGGCGGGTCGTGCGGGTTCGCGCACGGCAAAATTTCTGAAAGAGTGCCGCTTGAAAAGCGACAGGCTGGATCTCGTCCAGCAGTGGCGTAACCACCGCCACAACCCGGAGACCAGGATACATGGCTGCTGGAATTGATGATCTCGCCCCGCTGTCCAGCGCGATCGAGCCTGACATGATCCGGACGGGCTCGCGCCTGCTCAGGCCTGTCGAGGCCATATCGGCGCTGCTCCTGTCGATCATCATCGTTCTTCTGCTGATGGGCGTGACATCGCGCTACGTCTTCTCGATCCCCGTCGTGTGGATCGACGAAGTGGCGTCGATCTGCTTCTTGTGGCTCGCCATGCTGGGCTCCGCCATTGCCCTCGACCGCAACGAACATCTTCGGCTCACCATCTTCCTGGGAATGTTCCCAAAAAACCTTCAGGGTTTCGTCCAGACGCTCGCGCTTCTCCTGATCGCCACCTTCCTGCTCGTCATGATGGAGCCCTCGGTCGATTATGTCATGGAGGAATGGTTCGTCACCTCGGCGGCCCTGAACATCCCGAACAGTTTCCGGGTTTCGGCAATCGCCTTCGGCATCTTCCTGATGTTCGCCATTGTCGTCTCCTACGCGATCCGCACCTCGACCGTGCGGGATCTCGTGATGAGCACTGCGTTGCTTGCCGCCATCGGAGCCCTATGCTGGCTCCTGTCTCCCACCCTGCTCGGCTGGGGCAATTACAACATCCTGATCTTCCTCGTCGGGTTCGTGGTCGTGTGCCTCGTCCTCGGTGTTCCGATCGCGTTCTGCTTCGGCGTCGGCACCATGTGCTTCCTCGCCTTCGCGACACATGTCCCGATCTTCGTCATGATCGGGCGCATGGATGAGGGGATGTCGAGCATCATCCTGCTATCGGTCCCGATCTTCGTGATGCTCGGCTGCGTGCTCGATGCGACCGGCATGGGCAAGGCGATCGTCGATTTCATGGCCTCGATGCTCGGTCACGTGCGCGCCGGCATGTCCTACGTTCTTCTCGGCTCGCTTTTCCTCGTGTCGGGCATTTCCGGTTCCAAGGTCTCCGACATGGCAACCGTCGCACCGGCGCTCTTCCCCGAAATGAAACGGCGCGGGCATAAGCCGAAGGAGATGATCGCGCTCCTGTCGACCGGGGCCGCCATGGCCGATACGGTGCCGCCGAGCATCGTTCTGATCGTGCTTGGCTCGGTCGCCGGGGTCTCGATCGCAGGCCTCTTCACCAGCGGCTTCGTGGTCGCCATGGTGCTGCTTGCAGCGCTGGCGGTTCTCGCGCGCTGGAAAGCCGGCAGCGAGGATCTCACAGGCGTGCGCCGTGCCTCGTTTCGGGTCATCCGCAATGCCGCGCTCATCGCAGCGCCTGCCCTCGTCCTGCCCTTCATCATCCGCAGCGCGGTGGGCGGCGGCGTCGCGACGGCCACCGAGGTGTCGACGATCGCGGTGCTCTATTCCATCGTCATCGGCATTGTCCTCTATGGCGGAATTTCCTGGCGGAAATTCTACGCGATGCTCGTCGAGACGGCGGCGCTCAGCGGCGCCATCCTGATGATCCTCGGCACCGCGCTCGCCATGGCATGGGCGCTGACCCAGACGGGTTTCGCCCAACAGCTCGCGACCCTGATGATCAACATGCCGGGCGGCTGGATCAGCTACATGGCGGTCACCATCGTGGTCTTCATGACGCTGGGCTGCGTTCTGGAAGGATTGCCGGCGATCGTTCTGATGGCGCCGATCATGTTTCCCATCGCCAAGAACCTCGGCATCAATGACATTCACTATTCCATGGTGGTCGTGACGGCGATGAATATCGGCCTGATGACGCCGCCCATCGGAATTGGCTTCTACATCGCGTGCAAGATCGGCAACGTGTCGCCCGACGAGGCCATGGGAGCGATCTGGCCTTATCTTCTGGCGCTGATCGTGGGCCTCATCTTTATCGCGGCGATCCCTGCGATTTCGACAGCCTTTGTGTGATAGGAAGGGCAAACCGCGTCGCGGGCTCAGCCCGAGACGATAAACCTTGATCGCGCTGGGAGCGTGGGCAAGGATGGGCGCACTTCGGCAGCGACGCAGGTTGCCAGGAATTCAAGAGACGTTCTGGCGGCGATGGCGGAAGCGCACATACGACGGCAGGAGAAAAACAAACCATGGGAGAGAAACAGATGAAGATTTCACGTCGGTCGATGCTTCAGGTCACCGCGTCCGCGGCACTGGTCAGCGGGTTCGGCGCTCGCGCGCAGACGGCTGAGTTCACCTACAAATACGCCAACAACCTGCCGGCCGCGCACCCGATGAACCTGCGCGCCACCGAAGCTGCGGAAAAGATCAAGAAGGAGACTGGTGGCCGGGTCGTCATCCAGATCTTCCCCAACAACCAGCTCGGCTCCGACACCGACATGCTGAGTCAGGTTCGCTCGGGCGGCGTCGAATTTTTTACGCTCTCGCCGCTCATCCTGTCCACGCTCGTGCCGAACGCGTCGCTCAGCGGCATCGGGTTCGCATTCCCCAATTACGACGCGGTCTGGAAGGCGATGGACGGGGAACTCGGGGCCTATGTTCGCGGCCAGATCGGCAAGGCCAACCTCGTCGTCATGGACAAGATCTGGGATAACGGGTTCCGCCAGATCACGAGCTCCAACAAGCCGATTCAGACGCCGGCCGACCTCAAGGGCTTCAAGATCCGCGTGCCCGTCAGTCCGCTCTGGACGTCCATGTTCACCGCCTTCGAATCCGCTCCGGCCAGCATCAACTTTGCGGAAGTCTACACCGCGTTGCAGACGAAAGTGGTGGACGGACAGGAAAACCCGCTCGCCATCATCTCCACGGCAAAACTCTTCGAGGTGCAGAAATACTGCTCGATGACGAACCACATGTGGGACGGATTCTGGTTCCTCGCCAACCGTCGTGCGTGGGAACGCCTGCCGGAAGATCTCCGCGCCATCGTCGCCCGGAACCTCAACGAGGCGGGCGTCGCCGAGCGCGCCGACGTGGCGAAGCTCAATGCGGGGCTGAAGGACGAGTTGGTCGCCAAGGGAATGATCTTCAACGAGCCGCAAGCCGCCCCGTTCCGCGAGGCATTGCGCAAGGCCGGTTTCTATGCGGACTGGAAGAAGAAGTACGGCGACGAAGCCTGGGCCATTCTCGAGAAGGCCGTCGGCAGCTCCTTGAGCTGACCAACCCCGCCCTCCCGGCGATGCGGCGTGCGGCTGCATCGCCGGGACGACCTCTGCGCCGTGGGCCGGCAGAGATCTAGGACACGATATGGTCGATCGACTGAAGGGGAAAACCGGCATCGTTTTCGGCGCGGGTTCCTCGGGACCTGGCTGGGGCAACGGCAAGGCCGCGGCGGTGGCCTATGCCCGCGAAGGCGCACAGGTCGCCTGCATCGACCTTGTGGCCGCGGCGGCGCAGGAGACCGCGGATATCATCGCCGGGGAGGGCGGCGTCGCCATCGCGATTGCGGCTGATGTGACTGATACGGGATTGGTCGCCAACGCGGTCAAGGAGTGCGTGGCCAGGTTCGGTCGCGTCGATATCCTGCACAACAATGTCGGTGTCACGCATATGGGCGGACCCATTGAATTGTCCGACGAACAGTTCGAAGCATCGCTCGCCCTGAACATCGGCCCGATCTATCGCACGGCGAAGGCCGTGATCCCGCACATGCTGGAACAGGGCGGCGGCGCCATCGTCAATATCTCGTCGCTCGCCGCCATTCGCTGGACCGGCTATCCCTATTTTGCCTATTACGCCACGAAAGCAGCGGTCAATCAGGCGACCGTAGCGCTTGCAATGCAATATGCGCGGCAGGGCATCCGTGCCAATTGCATCATGCCGGGGCTTATCGATACGCCGCTGATCTACAAGCAGATCTCAGGGCAGTATGCGTCTGTGGAAGAGATGGTGGCCGCCCGCAACGCGGCGGTTCCGGTCGGCCGGATGGGAACCGCATGGGACGTCGCCCACGCGGCGGTGTTTCTCGCCTCCGATGAGGCCCAGTTCGTGACCGGCATATGCCTGCCTGTCGATGGCGGTCAAAGTTGCGCGGTGGCGGAGTTTCGCTGAAATCGGAGCGCACGGGCGCTAAGGAGAACAGAATGGCATTCGCCACCACGAGCGATGGCGTGAAACTCTTCTATGAGAGCGCCGGCCAGGGGACGCCGATCGTCTTCGTCCACGAGTTCGGCGGCAATCATTGGAGCTGGGAACCGCAACTGAACTATTTCTCCCGGCGCCAGCGATGCGTGACATACGCAGCGCGCGGATATGCGCCCTCGGACATTCCCGATGATGTGGAGAAATATTCGCAAGCACGCGCCGCCGCCGACATCGTCGCCGTGATGGATGCGGCGGGGCTCGGCAAGGCTCATCTCGTCGGTCTCTCCATGGGCGCGTTCGCGTGCCTTCACGCCGCCATGCGATTCCCTGAGCGGGTTCTGTCGGCCGTTGTTGCCGGGATCGGCTACGGATCGGAGAAAAAACACGAAGCGTATTTCCGCGCCAACGCACAACAGGTCGCCGACGCCATTCAGCAACGCGGCGCGGAGAGCTTCGCCAAGACCTATGCGGAGAGCGCTTCGCGCGTGCAGTTTCAGGACAAGGATCCGCGCGGCTGGGCTCTTTTCGCGGAGCGGCTTTCACGCCATTCGAGCCTCGGTGCGGCCAACACCATGCGAGGTGTCCAGATGCGCAGACCCTCGCTCTACGATCTCGAAGCCGAATTGTCAGCGCTCGCTGCACCATTGCTGGTCGTATGCGGCGACGAGGACGATCACAGTCTTCTGCCGGGCATTTTCCTGAAACGCGTCGTGCCGCGTTCGGGTCTGTCGGTGTTGCCGAAATCCGGCCACACCCTCAACCTTGAAGAACCCGAGATGTTCAACCGCCTCGTCGCCGAGTTCATCGCGCAGGTCGAAGCCGGGCGCTGGGGGCCGCGCGACCCGCGTTCCAACCCGGCCGAGATCATGCGCGCGGATTGAACGGACGGAGGGGGATTGTGAGGCAAATTCGTCACCCAGGTCCGGTCGCGGCAACACGCACGAGCGCGATTGCCGATGCGCCGATTCACCTTCGCTTCACGCTTCAACCGGGCGATAGGGTGGATGCGGGGATTGCCAAGGGGTTCGCCGCCGCCGGCTGTCTTGGCGGAGTCGTCGCCTTCGATTCAGGCAGTTGCGATCCGTTTCAATTCGTCATCCCAGCCGTCTCGCGCGATGGCGCCCATGCGGCGTGGTACAGCGACGTCTTCTCGCCCGAGGGGGCGGTGGAGATGAAGCAATGCGTCGGGATCGTGGGCGATCGGGACGGCAAACCCTTCCTCCATTGTCATGGCATGTGGCAGACATCGGATGGTTTGCGGATGGGCCACATGCTCGCGCCAACTTGCGTCGTGGCTCAACCCATTGTCGTGACGGGGCTCGGGTTCGCGCACGCGACTTTCAGCGCCACCTATGACGCGGAGACGCATTTTACGCTGTTCGAGCCTGTGGCTGCGGGCGCGCAAGCTCCCAGCCCGCCGACTTCCTCACTGCTCGTCAGGGTGAGACCCAACGAAGACGTGTGCCTCGCGCTCGAGTCGCTCTGCACCTCTCATGGGATCGCGAGCGCGAACGTCTTCGGGATCGGCAGCCTGAACGAGGTGTATTTCGCCGACGGGCGGCAAATGCACTCCCACGCCACCGAGCTTCTCATCCGTCAAGGACGTGTGACGAGCGTGGATGGCGCGCCGCGCGCCCGTCTCGAGATCGCGGTGGTCGACATGGAAGGGAACATCAGCGAGGGCGAGATCCGGCGCGGCGACAATCCGGTCTGCGTCACCTTCGAACTGGTGATTGAGCCGCTCGCGCTTTTTCCCTGAAGCGCCTGTCCCCGAAGGCGCTTGCGAACCTTCCGCCCGCCGGAAACGGTCCGCCCAGAAGCTTTGCCGAACGCGCATAGGTCATATGCACTGACCTTTATTCCGCAATGCAGCAAATGCTGTAGGATGGCTGCCAAGAATAAGAACTGGAAGCGCTCGGGATCCTCGTGTCCAACACGCCAGGAGAAACCCAATGTCCATCGCCAACCCGGTCGCAGCGCATTTCGAAGCGCCTGCTGCCTCTCCTCGTCCGGCATTTTCGCTGCTTCGGCGATTCATCGCCGGCATCGCGGATGCGATCAGCGTCGCCAACCAGCGCAGGGCCCATCGCGAGATCGGCCGCTTCGTGGCGCGCAACGGCGGCCTGCTCACCGATGACGTCGAGCGCCAGATCGGCAACCGCTTCGGTCAGGGCTGAACCGCCGTCCGTCTCCGCCTAAGATACTCCCCCGCACGGCTCGTCACCAAGACCAGGCTCCTCCATGTTGATGTCCATCCTTATGAACAGGGTTCGCGCGTGGCTCGCGTATCGCGAAACGGTCTTTCAGCTTGAGCGCCTGGACGAACGTGACCTGTCGGATCTCGGCATCGGTCGTCGTGATATCAGGCGCCTCGCCCGCGAGGCGACAAAAGCCGCCCGGGGCAAGCCGGGCAAGGCTGTCGGCAAAATAGCGACCCAGGAATCCTGAGACGCGCGCCGTTTATCGGCCGAGGTTCTGCATCTGCGCGGCGGCATAGCGCGTGCCGGCAGCAGAGCCCGGCGGGATGATGGTGTCGATGCGCGCCAAGTCCCCGGCGGTGAGCGTCACCTGCAGCGCACCCACATTCTCGTCGAGATAGCGGCGCCGTTTTGTTCCGGGAATCGGCACGATGTCGTCGCCCTGCGCCAAAACCCAGGCGAGCGCGAGTTGCGCCGGCGTGCAGCCCTTGTCTTTCGCCATGGCTCCGATTTCGCGCACCAGATCGAGATTTTTCTGGAAATTCTCACCCTGGAAACGCGGCGTCGTGCGGCGATAATCGCCTTCCTCGAGATCATCGATGCTTTTGATTTGCCCGGTGAGGAAGCCCCGTCCGAGGGGAGAGTAGGGCACGAAGCCGATCCCGAGTTCCCGCACGGTCGGCAAGAGCTCGTCTTCCGGATCGCGGCTCCAGAGCGAATACTCCGTCTGCAACGCCGCGATGGGATGGACCGCATGTGCCCGGCGAATGGTCTGCGGCCCGGCCTCGGAGAGGCCCAGATGCCGCACCTTGCCTTCGCGCACGAGATCCGCCATCGCCCCAACGGTATCCTCGATGGGCGTATTGGGATCGACCCGATGCTGGTAATAGAGGTCGATGGTCTCGATCCCGAGCCGCTGCAAGCTCGCCTCGCACGCCCGCCGGACATAAGTCGGCGTGCCGTCGATCCCCAGATGCGTGCCATCCGGCGCGCGCACATTGCCGAATTTGGTGGCGATGGTGACTGCATCGCGCTTCCCGCGAATAGCACGGCCGACGAGTTCTTCGTTGCGGCCGACACCATACATATCGGCCGTATCCAGAAACGTCACGCCGAGATCGATCGCCCGATGCAACGTGGCAATCGCCTCGTCCTCGTCGCGCCCCCCATAAAAATCCGACATGCCCATGCAGCCGAGGCCGATCGCGGAGACTTCGAGATTTCCAAGGTGGCGTCGTTGCATGGTCAAACTCCTGCGTGCGTTCATATCGCGGCGGACATCGCTACCGTCGGTCAACAGAACTGGGGCTCAAGCGGATGAAGTCGAGCCCCCGCTTCGACGCTTCCGCCGAAGGCAGCAGAATTCTTGGCCAGATAGGGCGGGAGTTGAATTTTACAGGCTCCGGCCGAAATCATACTCGTCAAGCGGGTGAGGTTCGGCTCCCCACGTGGGCTGCTTCGCGTTCGGGAGGGGAGGACACCGTTACATGGTTTTCTCGCGATCGAGCAGAATTCTGATTCTCATCGTTCTTTTATCCGGCTGTGACTTCCCGCGGGATGCTGCGGGATCGCTTGATCGAATCCGCTCGACGGGGGTGGTCCGCATCGGTTTCAGCCAGCGTGAGCCTTGGGTCATCAAGGCGAGTGGCGAGGTTGGGGGGATCGAGCCGCGCCTGATCCGCGCTTGGGCTGCAAAGCTTGGCGCGCGCATCGAGTGGGTCGAAGGCGCCGAGACTGTCCTGATTGACGCGTTGCATCACCGCCAACTCGACGTCGCAATCGGCGGCTTCGTGGACGACTCGCCGTGGGAAAAGCACGTCGGCATGAGCCAACCCTTTGCGCATGCGGCAGTCGTCATTGCCAAGCCGCGCGATGGGAATGGCCAATCGCCCACGCAAAATGCGGCAGGGCAGATCGTGGGCTACCCTGGGACCCGCCCCGACTTCGCCGGGCTCGTTGCTGATGCGGGCGCGATACCGATCCTCGCGCAGGGGCAGCGGCCTGGCGCCGTCGCCGCTTACGACTTCGAGCTCGATCGGACCGGCCTTCAATCCGCGGGTACTATCCTCTCGCGAGAACGCCATGTGATGACCGTGGCCCCCGGGGAGAATGCGCTGCTGCTCTCGCTCGATCGGTTTCTGGCATCCGCTGCCGATCAGGCTCTCGTCGGAGGAAGCGGCCTGTGAAGCCAGTCGATCCCTTCGAGTTTCCGCCGGAGCAGATGGCGGCCTACAAGCGGGCACGGCGGCTCGAATATTTCACGCTGGTCTATATCGGCTCGGCTGCGCTGTTTCTCTACCTCACGATGGGAAATTCGCAGGCGATGCGCACGAGTTGGCTCGAGGACATGATCAGTCTCGTGCCGGCGCTGGCATTCCTGATCACGACCCGCGTCGCCAGATTGCCTGCCCGGTCTGGCTTTCCCTACGGCTTCCACTCGGCAATCTCAATCGGCCATCTCACCGCCTCGCTCGCGCTTTTGGTCATGGGTCTTTTTCTCCTCGGCGAGGCTGTCCTCACGCTTGCCACCGGCGAGCGGCCCAGCATCGGCGGGTTCACTATTTTTGGCCACACCGTCTGGGCCGGCTGGCCGATGCTCGCGGCTCTCGCCTACACGGGAATTCCTTCGTTTTTTCTCGGGCGGGCCAAAGCCCGACTGGCGCCGCAGATCAACGACAAGATTCTGCACGCCGACGCCGATATGATGAAGGCCGATTGGATGTTCGAATGCGCGACGGCGATCGGCGTGGTTGGAATCGGATTTGGCTTCTGGTGGATGGACGGAGCGGCTGCGGCCATCGTCTCAGCCAACATCGTGCGCGATGGAATCGTCAACCTGTCTGCCGCCGTCGCGGATCTGATCGACGAGGCGCCGCGAAAGACAACGGATCGCACACAGGTTGAACCTGTGCCGCAGGAGCTCGCCCGTTATCTCGAGTCCTTTCCCTGGGTCGAAAAAGCCGAGGTGAGGATGCGGGACGAAGGGCATGTTCTCGTCGGCGAGGCATTCATCGTGCCCCGCAGGACAGACGATCTCGTCGACAAGATCGCCGACCTGACCGAAAAAGCGAAGTCCTACCACTGGCGCATTCGCGACCTCGTGGTGATGCCGGTGACACATGCCGAATTGAGCGGAATCGATAAGGGCATGAAGTCGAATTCAGCGCCTCACGCGGGCCTGGACCCCGCGACATTCAGATGATTTCGCGCACAGTATCCGAGGCAATCGTCAGCGCGATCCGGCCGGCATTGGGCGTACCGCTCGCCAGCGATTGAGCGAGCTTGGCCGCTTGCTTGAGCGTCACCTTGGGCGGCATCGGCGGCTCGTGCGGGTCAACGAGCGCTTCGACCAGGACTGGCCCCGGTGTGGCGAGCGCCTGTCGCAGAACTTCGCTGCAGCTTGCCGGATCATCGATCCTGAAGCTCGCCACCCCGAAGCCCTCCGCCACGGTCGCAAAATCGATCGGCTGAAGGTCGCAGACATATTCCGGGTTTCCGAGGAAGACCATCTGTTCCCATTTGATCTGGCCAAGCGTGTTGTTCTTGATGACGATGATTTTCACGTCGAGTTTGTACTTCACGGCCGTTGCCAGTTCGCAGATCAGCATCGACAGGCCGCCGTCGCCGATGAAGCAGACGGCCTGTCGGCCGGGATAAGCGATCGCCGCAGCATTGGCATACGGCAAGGCGCAGGCCATGGTCGCGAGATTGCCCGAGCACGAGAACATCATGCTGCCCCTTATGTCGATATGGCGCGCGGCCCACGTCGTGATCGTTCCGGAATCGGTCGCGATGATCGCGTCATCGGAGAGAAGCTTGTTCAGTTCGTGCGCAACCACCTGCGGCTTCATTGGCATGTCGGTGCGCGTGCCCCGTTCTGTCATCAGCGCGCGCCATTCCTGCATTCCCGCCTGCGCCGTCTCCAGGAACGAGCGATCCTGATGATAATCGAGCTTTGGCAGGAGCATCTGGAGCACGCGGGCGGCAGCGCCGACGAGCGCCGCATCGACCGGGTAGCGTAGTGAAACCCGTTTTGCGTCGAGTTCGATCTGGACGCACTTCGCCTTGCCGGGCTTGGGATAATACTCGATATACGGAAAGCTCGAGCCGATGATGAGCAGCGTATCGCAGCCTTCCAGCGCCTCCTGGGATGGTGTTGTGCCGAGCAGGCCGATGCCGCCGGTCGTGGAAGGATGATCGTCGGGCAGAACGCCTTTGCCGAGGAGCGGCTTTATCACCGGCGCGCCGAGCCGTTCGGCAATCGCTTCGACCTCCACCCGCGCTCCGAGCGCGCCACGTCCGGCCAGGACCGCAATCTTGCGTCCTTCGTTCAGGATCGCGGCTGCGCGAGCGAGCTGATCGTCCGTCGGCACATGCGCGCCCTCCGCCATCAGATCGGAGATATGGTGGGCGACATTGCGCTCCGAACGGCTGTCGGATTTCAAAGACTGCGACTGGAGGTCGACCGGCATGGTGACATGCGCAACGCCCCGGTAGGCCAGTGCGGTTCGACATGCCAGCCCGACGGAGTTCTCCACGTGGGTCGGGCTCATGATGCGCGTGTTGTAGACGCAGACATCCGCGAACAACTTGTCGAGTTCGACATCCTGCTGCGTGTGCGTGTTGATCAGGTCATGGAATTGCAATCCGGTGATCGCGAGCACCGGCTGACCGTCGAGCTTGGCGTCATAGAGACCGTTGAGCAGGTGGATACCGCCGGGACCGGAGGTCGCGAGGCAGACGCCGAGCCGGCCCGTCCACTTGGCATACGCACAGGCCATGAACGCGGCCGCTTCCTCGTGCCGGACTTGCACGAAGCGGATCCTGTCCTGTTTCTGCCGCAGCGACTCAATGATGCCGTTGATGCCGTCGCCGGGAATGCCGAAGATCGTGTCGACGCCCCAATCCATCAGAGTGTCGACGAGAACGTCGGATGCGGTGGTGGCCATCGGTATCGTCCTCGTCCATGTGCCGACCGGTGTGCCTGTCAGGTCCGAGTCCTCAGGGAATCGTTGTGACGCAAGGCACCGGTTCAACAAACGCCGACGGCTGAACGTTCCAGGCCGATTCCGCTACGGCCGAGTTCCCAACAATGCCGCCCCGGCGGAAGCGCATGGGAGATCGAAATCAGAGATGCGCCTGGTGTAGCTTTATGGCGAGCCGGGCTGTCAGCGCCCGACCGACCTCTTCAATGCGGACAACGCGCTCCGCTCGCGGCTCAGCATATGAGGGCAGGGCGCAAGCGGTGAAGCTGAGATCGGCCTAAACGCCCTCACACCCCAGCCGCTTCAATGTCTCATCGACCCAGGGCTTGGAAACACGGCCTTCCTGGGTCGCCGCCATGATCTTTGCCTCAGCGTCCTGCTTGGCGCACGCGTCTCGGTAGACCTTCGTGGTGTCGTCGAAGGGCACGCAGAGCAGGCCATCGTCGTCGCCAAGAATCAAATCGCCGGGTTCGACGACCATGCCGTCAATTGCGATTGGAACGTTGATTTCGCCGGGTCCGTCCTTGTAAGGGCCACGATGCGTGACGCCCGCAGCGAAGACCGGAAATTTTCCGATACGGATGGCGCCGTAGTCGCGCACGGCGCCGTTGATCACAATTCCGCTCAAGCCGATTTTCTCCGCATGAGCGAGCATGAGTTCGCCGATGATCGCATTGGTCAGGTCGCCGCCGGCATCCACCACGATGACGTCGCCCGGTTCGGCGATTTGCAGGGCCTTGTGGACCATCAGATTATCGCCGGGGCGGGTGCGCACCGTCAGGGCCGGTCCTGCAAGAATGCCTTCGGCGTGAAGTGGACGCAGCCGTGGCCCAGCAGCCGTGATGCGCGACATGACATCGCTTACGTTCGCGACGGGCAGCTCCCTAAACTGACGCACAACCTCTGCGCCGACCTTGCGGCTGCGCGGCAGAACTCTGAATCCGATGGTCACTCTATTCCTCCTCTTTGGCATGAAATAATGTTGGCGCGGGGCCGCGGTTACAAAGCGGCGCGCTTCGCGATCGTTATCCCGCGGCGTATGTGGCGGCCTGGAATTGTGGGTTCGCGACGCTTCTGAGATCGGGCCCATCACCGTCAAGGACACTGATGATGTGGTGCGCGGCGGTCTCCGCCATCGCCCGGATGGCTCCCTTCGCGGCACCCCCCGTGTGCGGCGTCACGATGATGTTGGGCAGCGCCCACAGGGGATTGTCTTTCGCAGGGGGTTCCGTCGCGAAGCTATCGAGGCCGGCGCCTGCGATGATTCCCGTCCGCAAAGCCTCGACCAGCGCTATTTCGTCCACGATGCCTCCGCGTGCGGTATTCACGAAAAACGATGTCGGCTGCATGCGGGCAAGACGCTCGGCGTTGATCAAGTGACGCGTTTCGTCCGTCAGCGGGCAATGCAGGCTGACGATGTCCGAGGTCGCCAAGACTGCGTCGAGGTCGGTTTCCCGCTGCACGCCCGCCGGTAGTTCGGTGGTGTAGGGATCGAAGACGACGACGCTCATGCCGAGGGCCCGGGCAATGGTTGCAACTTCTTTGCCAATGGCGCCGAACCCAACGAGGCCCAGCTTCGCGCCACAAAGATCCCTGCCGATGTAGCTCGCCTTTGGCCACGCGCCGCCTTTCACCGCACGATCAAGCGGAACAATGTCCTTCAAGAGTGCGATCGAAAGCGCGATGGTGTGCTCAGCAACCGAGCGTGCGTTGGCGCCCAAGGCGCGAAGGACCGGAATCCCTCGCCGGGCGGCTGCGGCGAGATCGATATTGTCGACCCCGGTGCCATGCTTGGCGATGACCCTCAGGCGCGGCGATGCGCCGATGACCGCCTCGTCGACCTTTCCCTGACGGACAATGAGCCCCTCGATCTGAAGGTCTGCCGCGAGCTTGGCGATGGCGTCCGAAGAGGCGTAAGGCTCACAATAATGGGTCTCGAGGTTGTGCATCTTCAGAGTTGCGACGGCTTCTTCCGCCAGGGCTGATCCGGTGACCAGCACCGCGCGTGCAGGCCCCGGCTGCGCGTCGTGTTTCGGCTGAAATTCCCCAGGTCGAGTTCCCAGCACTTTTTTCTCCCACGTCAAACATATGCGGCGCGGACCAATCGTCGGCCCGATTCGCTGAACAAACAAAAAGGAGCCGTGCGACGAAATCTTCGTGCGTCGCGGCATGCTTTGACAGAAGCACATTTCTCTAGTATTTCATAGTAAGAAATGCCGTTACATAGAGTGAAACGCATGGCGAGAGCCGCGCTTGACATCGAGGCGAGAGAAGGCGGAGGCGTCATTGCCGTCGAACGCGCTTTGGCTGTGCTCGACGTATTCACGGTGGGTGACCAGTCGCTAGCGCTGGCGGAACTCGCGCGACGAGTCGCGCTCTCCAAACCGACCGTATTGAGGCTCGCAAAATCACTCGCGCGAAGCGGTTATTTGGTTCGGAACGACGACACCACCTGGCGTCTCGGACCGAAGCTCGCCCGATTGGGAATGCTGTACCAGAGCGGCTTTCAGATCGGTGATTATGTCCAGCCGCTTCTTCGACGCCTTAGCCAGGCGACCGGGGAGAGTGCAGCCTTCTACGTGCGTGAAGCCGACATGCGCGTCTGCCTGTTTCGCGTCGACTCACCGCAATCGATCGGGCACCACGCGCGAACCGGAGACATGCTGCCGCTCAACCGTGGCGCCCCCGGACACGTCCTGCTCGCTTTTGGCGGGCAACAAGGCGATCTCTATGAAAAGATCCGCCAAGACTTCGCCTATGCGACGTATGGCGAGCGCGATCCGGAAGTCAGCAGTCTCGCATGTCCGGTGTTTCGCATCGGCCAGCAACTCGTCGGCGTGCTCGCTGTCACCGGCCCCACGAGCCGGTTCGATGAAGCGGCCGTGGCGCGGCATCTGGAACCGTTGAAAACAATCGCCAATGAACTCACGCGTCAGCTCGGCGGAAAGACCGACAACCAGAATTCGACCCACAGGCCGCCAATCGACGCGCGCAGAGCGCCAGCCTGAGGGCGAATAGCCAGATCGTAATGATCGAGAAGGAGAGGAAACAGTGTTGAAGATTCTAAAAACGCTTTGCATCGGCGCACTTGCTGCGACCGTCACCGCGGGCACGGCTCAGGCTGAATGGCCCAAGGACCGTCCGATCGAAATCATCGTGGCATTCGCGCCGGGCGGGAGCACCGATGTGATGGCGCGCGCCATGCAGCCATATCTCGAGAAGGAGCTTGGCGCGAAGATCGTGATCATCAACAAGCCCGGTGCGTCGGGTGAGATCGCATATACACAGCTCTCGCAAGCAAAGCCGGACGGCTACACGTTCTCTTTCATCAACACGCCCGGCTATCTGTCGATGCAGGTTCAGCGCAAGCTGCGTTACGACCCGAAAAGCATTCAGGCGGTGGCGCGCATCGTTGACGATCCGACCGCCTTCGTCGTTCGCGAAGATGCGCCGTTCAAGTCTCTGAAGGAACTGGTTGCCCATGCCAAGGCCAACCCGAAAGCTGTCTCGGTCGGCAGCTCGGGCGTCGGCACCGACGATCATCTCGCGACGATCCTGCTGGAGCAGGCGGCCGGCGTGTCGCTGACCCACGTGCCGTTTCCAGGAGCAGGCGAGACAAGAACCGCACTTCTCGGCAATCACATCACGGTCGGTGGCTTGAATGTCAGCGAATTCGCGGGTGGTGACACGACGAATATCCGACCCCTCGTGCAATTTAGCGACAAGCGGGCGGCAGAAGCCCCCAATGTTCCGACGGCGCAAGAGCAGGGCTTCGATGTCGTCATGAGCTCCGAGCGCGGCCTTGCAGCCCACCGCGATGTTCCAGCCGATATCCGCACGAAGTTTTCGGACGCGGTGAAGCGCGTCGTCGATGATCCGCAGTTCAAAGAGCAGGCCAAGAAGCTTGCCTTGCCGCTGGCGTATCTGTCGGGCGAAGATTGGGAAAAGCAGATGCCCAAGCGCCTGCAATCCTTCCAGGAAATCTGGAACAAGACACCCTGGGTGCAATGATGGCTGTCCGCTCGACGTTCGGGCGGACCGGTAACCACCCTGACATTCTCGCGGGTCTGGTTTTCATCGTCGTGGGAGCGCTCGGCCTGTGGGCCGGGCGCGACCTGAGGGTGGGAGCGGCGGCAATGATGGGGCCGGGTTACCTTCCGCTGATTATTTCCTCGCTGATCGTTTTTATCGGTCTCATCGTGACCATCATGGGACTCGTGCGCGACAACGAGCGCCTGGACGTCATACGGCTTCGTCCTCTTCTGATCATCCTCGTGGCGGTCGCTGGATTCGCCTATGCGGCAGAATCGCTGGGCTTCATCCTCGCGGCAATCTGGCTGATCGGCGTCGGCAGCATGGCGGATCGCGAGACGCGTCTGCGCGAGGTTGCTGCCTCCATCGTGGTGCTGACGACCTTTGGCATCCTCGTTTTTATTGTGGGACTTGGTGTCCAGATGAAGTTGGGACCGTTCTGATGGAGTTTCTCGATTCCCTCATCCTTGGGTTTAGCACGGCTGCCACCCCGACCAATCTTCTTTTCTGCCTGATGGGTGCTCTGCTTGGGACACTCATCGGCGTGCTCCCGGGCATCGGCCCGACCGCGACCCTCGCAATCCTCCTGCCGATCACGTTCTTCCTGCCGCCCTTGGCCGCGCTGATCATGCTCGCGGGCATTTTCTACGGCGCGCAGTACGGCGGTTCGACGACGGCTATCCTGGTGAATTTGCCTGGCGAGGCATCCTCTGTCGTCACGGCCATCGACGGTTATCAAATGGCAAAGCAGGGCAGGGCAGGGGCGGCTCTCGCCGTCGCGGCTCTGGGATCGTTCTTTGCAGGCACGGTCTCGACGCTCGGGCTTGCCATTGCCGGGCCGGCGCTTGCCACGCTTGCCCTATCGTTCGGTCCTGCCGAGTATTTCTCGCTGACGATTTTTGGCCTGCTCTGCGCAACTGTGCTGGCGAGCGGCTCGGTCATCAAGGCCATTGCGATGATCTGCATCGGCCTGCTTCTCGGAATGGTCGGCACGGACGTCAATAGCGGCTCGGAGCGGCTCACATTCGGTGCAACCGAGCTCTTTGACGGTGTTGAGTTTGTCGTCATCGCCGTTGGCTTGTTCGGAATTGCCGAAATCATCGTCAATCTCGAGACGCCTGAATTGCGTGGTTTGATCGCGGCGAAAATCAGCCGCCTCTGGCCCACCCGCGATGACTTTCGGAGGGCGTGGCCCGCGGTCCTTCGCGGCACCGGGCTTGGAACCTTCCTAGGCATTCTTCCCGGAGGTGGCGCGACGCTCAGCGCGTTCAGCGCCTACACGCTCGAGAAGAAAGTTTCCCGCGACCCGCGCAGGTTCGGCAAAGGCGCAATCGAAGGTGTCGCAGGGCCGGAGGCTGCGAACAATGCCGGTGCTCAATCGTCGTTCATCCCTCTCCTGACGCTCGGAATTCCATCGAACGCGGTCATGGCCATGTTGCTCGGAGCCATGACGATCCACGGCATTACTCCGGGTCCGGCGGTGATTCAAAATCAACCGGAACTCTTCTGGGGTCTGGTCGCCAGCATGTGGATCGGCAACGCCATGTTGCTCGTCATCAATCTGCCCCTCATCGGATTGTGGGTGCGCCTGCTGACGGTGCCGTATCGGCTTCTCTATCCGGCTATTCTCCTGTTCTGCTGTGTCGGCGTCTACAGCGTGAGCAATCGTGCGTTTGACGTTGCGCTGGCTGTCGGCTTTGGCTTTCTGGGTTATCTCTTCCGCAAGGCAAAATGTGAGCCGGGCCCGTTATTGCTCGGATTCGTCCTTGGCCCGCTCCTGGAGACGAACCTGCGACGAGCCCTGTTGATCTCGCAGGGAGATCCGAGCGTCTTCATTCAAAGACCGATCAGCCTTGCGCTCCTCGTCGCGGCACTCGGATTGCTCGTCCTGATGGTCGTGCCAGCCGTCCGCAAAACGCGCGAAGAAGCGTTTGTCGACGAGGAATCGTAAAGCACCCGGCGAATGTTCGGCACGATCGTTATGTCGCTGAGCGCTCAGGCTATGTCGGAGCCCTCAGAAATCACATGCTGGGTCCTGAGGCGGGCGGTTCGATTTTGTTCACGCCAGGCGTCATGAATTCCTCAAGCACTCTGTCCATTGGCGCGGTGGCCTCGTGATGGCGAACGGATGGCATGGGGTCCGCGCGGCGTTGTCGGAAGCCAACTATCGCACCTTCACGATCGGCAACGCCTTTTCGCTTATCGGCACATGGGTTCAGCGGCTTGCCCTCGGCTGGGTCGTATGGGAACTCACGCGATCGGGAGCGTGGCTCGGTGCGGTCGCCTTCGCCGACCTCTTCCCCATGGTCTTCGTCACGCCCTTTGCGGGCGCCCTGGCCGATCGTGTAGACAGGCTTCGGGTCACAAGGATCAGTCAGGCGTTGCTGATGGCTCAGGCTGGCCTGCTGGCCGTTTTCAGCGCGCTCGGCATGCTCTCGCCGGAGTTGATCCTGGCGCTTGCTTTGGTCGGCGGTGTGATAACGGCGTTCAACCAACCGTTCAGGATGGCGCTTCTCCCCAGCCTAGTCGATCGCTCCCACCTCGTCAGTGCCGTGGCGGTCAATTCCATCGTGTTCAATACGGCACGGTTCATCGGACCGGCGATTGCGGGCCTTGCCATTGCGTGGGGAAGTGTAACCCTTGCGTTCGTCCTCAACTTCGTCACCTTTGCGGCCTTCTCGGTGGCCCTCGCGCGAATTCGCCTCGTGAGAATCGAGCAGCTGCCCTCTGCGAATCCCGGTTTGATGAAATCCGTCGTGGAAGGTTGCCGCTATGCCGCCCGACATGCCGGCCTTGGCGCCATGCTTTTGACCTTGGCCGTGATCTCGCTATGCATTCGTCCGGTCCTCGAGCTGATGCCGAGCTACGCCGGCTTGTTCGACTCGGACGCGATGAAATTTGCCGTCATGACCTCCGTCATCGGCCTTGGATCCTTGATCGGCGCAATCCGCTTAAGCCGGTTGAACAACCCTCGCATTCTTGCCAGAATGGCGCTTTCCAACGGCCTGCTCATGGGCGCGGCTCTGCTGGTGGCCGCAGGCACGCAGTACGAATGGCTGGCTCTCGTCGCCCTGCTCGCATTAGGCTACGGCATGGTCGTGAGCGGGATCGCCAATCAAACGGTGATCCAGCTTGTCGTGCCGGATCACCTGCGAGGCCGCGTTCTCTCGCTCCACAGCATGATCTTCCGCGGCGCACCGGCGCTTGGGGCACTTGCAATCGGAGCTGCGTCCGATTTCATGAGCCTGCGCTGGCCGCTCGCAGTTGGGGCAGTCCTGACTTTTGTCTTCAGCGCTCTCGTCTATGGTCGTCGAACGACGGTTTTGAAGAGCCTGGATCTATGATCGGAGATTTGCCAGCATGACCTCGTCCCAGTCACAACTCGATGCCGCTGGTTCCCCGGCCGATCAGAACGCGGCAGCGCCTCCCGCGCCGGCGGCCCGCACGTTGCCTCCGCGACGGCTTCGTCGGATTCTCTCGCTGGACGATTTTGAAACCGCGGCGCGCCGCCACCTCCCGCGCCCGATATTTGGCTACGTGTCCGGTGCTTCGGAAACGAATGCGTCGCTTCGCGATAATCGCGCTGCATTCGCCGAATTCGGCTTCGTTCCGCGCGTGCTCGTCGACGTGTCGCAACGGACGCAGGAGACGACCTTGTTCGGCAAAACCTATGCGGCCCCATTTGGAATCGCTCCGATGGGGATCAGCGCGCTTTCGGCGTATCGCGGCGATATCGTGCTGGCCCGCGCCGCAAGTCACGCGAACATTCCGATGGTGATGAGCGGCTCCTCTCTCATTCGCCTGGAAGAAGTCGCACAAGAGAGCGCGACCGCTTGGTTTCAGGCTTATGTGCCGGGCGAGCCGGAACGCATCCTGGCCCTCGTCGAACGCGTGGAGCGAGCAGGATTCGATACACTCGTCCTGACCGTCGACACCGCCGTATTGGCTAATCGCGAGAACAATGTCCGAAATGGCTTCTCCACACCGCTGCGGCCCAGTCTTCGCCTCGCCTGGGATGGCATCGCGCGACCAAACTGGACCGTAAACACCTTTCTGCGCACGTTATTGAAGCACGGCATGCCACATTTCGAGAATTCCTACGCGACACGAGGAGCGCCGATCATGGCTCGGAACGTCTTGCGGGATTTCGGCGCGAAGGATCACCTCAACTGGAAGCACCTTGAACTTATTCGAAATCGCTGGAAGGGGCGGCTGGTGGTGAAGGGGATTATGGCGAAGGAGGATGCCCGCATTGCTCGCGATGCCGGAGCCGACGGCCTCATCATCTCGAACCATGGCGGACGGCAGCTCGATGGAGCCGTTTCACCGTTGCGCGTGCTGCCGGGGATCGTGGATGCTGTAGCGGGATCGATTCCCGTGATGATGGACGGCGGCATCCGGCGCGGCTCGGATGTGCTGAAGGCCATTGCACTCGGCGCCAAGTTCGTCTTTGTCGGCCGCCCATTTATCTACGCGGCGGCGATTGGCGCCGAGGCCGGGATCAGCCATGCGATCACCATCTTGTCCGATGAGATCAACCGCAACATGGCGCTGCTCGGCATGACCTCGCTCGACGAGCTGCGTCGAGATCGCCTTATCCCGCTCGCCAGGTCGAATGGTCTCGAAGGGGCCTGAACGCCGGCCGCCAACGACTCGGGCGATTGCCGCCCGCGCTTGCTCTGGAAGCTCCTCAGCGGCGGTCGAGTCGAAACTTGTTGTCGTCGCCGCGCGCGAGGGTCATGCGGTATTCGAACCGGTCGGGGCGATAGAAGAGATCCACATAATAGACCGCCCGGTCGCTGTCATAAAAAACGCGGCGTAGCTTCAGAAGCGGGCTGGCGGGCTGGACGCCAAGTCGCTGCGCCGTCACATCGTCCGCGAGGGTGGCGGTGATGGTTTGGTTGACGTTGACGATCATCGTTCCCGAGCGTGTGATCAGGTCGATGAGCGGGACCGTCGCGAGATCGTCCTGGCTGATGGTCCGTCCGATTGTCTCGAGCACGTAGGTGGTGGAAAGCGAGAACGGTGCTCCATCGAGGCTTCGCACGCGAACCGCCCGCTGCACGATCTCGCGCGGTGCGAGCGCCATTTCGGTCGCCACCAGATCCGGCGCCTCCACGAAGCCGAATTCGAAGACCGTGACGGTGGTCTGGCGGCCGATGATCGACAGGTTGGCCATCAGACCCTCAATTCCCGCGACGATCGGCGCACCGCCGACTTGCGGCACCGCGCGGGGCGATACCTGCGTCCCCCGTCCGCGGGCGCGGGCCACCAAGCCCTCATCCGAGAGTTCGTCCAGCGCACGACGTGCGGTGATGCGGCTCACGCGGTAGCGTTCCATCAACTCCGCTTCGCTCGGCAGCGTCTCTCCGACCTGATAGGTGCCGTTCATGATTCCCTCTCGGAGAATCACATAGATGCGATGATAAAGCGGGATCGGCGACCGGTCGGCCCCGAACGGGGTTTCCGCGAGAGCCTGAACTTCCGTCAATTTTGCCGCCGCTCCGCCCTTGCGTGCGTTCGAGGAAGTCATCGCTGGGGTCCTTTGCGGTCGTCCGTCGGCCGGGCATTGGCAGGCGGGCCGGGATGGTCGCTCTCCCCGTATTGGCCGATCTCATGCCTGCGGGGCAAGCGGCCAGTCGCCTGAGGCCACAAGTGCTTTCGTTCCAAGCGGGATAGATGCGCCGTCTCGTCCCGGGCGCGGCCTTCAAACGTCACGCTATAGCATTTAAAACACAGCATTTCGTCGCGAACCACTCCAAAGACCGCTTTACAAGCGTCTAAAGATATATCTTTATGATATTTGAGCCGCCGCACAAGACATTTGCGATCGCGTCTCCGCTTCCAGATGATGGAAGATTGCGCGCAACAGGAGTCCGGATGGATATGAGGGACTTGCCGATCTCCTCTCCATTTCGGATCGCCCAGACGGTCGTTCCTGCGATCGCCCTCGCATTTTCTCCACGCGGCGTAACTTTCGACAACGAGAACGATCAGGGAGATTGACGGTGGAGCTTTCGAACAAGACGGCCCGGGAACTCTTCGAGGACATCAAGGCAAAGCCGGTCCGCCCCCGTTTTGGATTCGGGCGAAAACCGATCCTCATCAACATTGATCTGCAGAAAGCCTACACCAGCGTCGGCGAGTTCGTGAGTTCCTACGAAACCGACCCCCTGCAGCTCGACCATGTGAACCACCTTGCCGATCTCGCGCGCGCCAACGGCATTCCCGTGGTGTGGACCTATGTGGCCTACATGCAATCGGGCGAGGATTGCGGCGTATGGGGCACGCGAACCAACACGCCGGATTCTCTCCAGAACATCAAGGTCGGGTCGCGTCGCGCCGAGTTCGATGATCGGCTGAAGATCGATCCCGTCGGCGACATCATCATCAACAAGCGCATGGCCTCGGCATTTCACGAGACCAACCTGCAATCCCTGATGGTCTGGCACCAATGCGATACCGTGGTTCTGACCGGCGGGTCGACTTCTGGATGCGTGCGCGCCACCGTGGTCGATGCGATCTCCCGGGGCTATCGCGTGATCGTTCCCGAGGAATGCGTCGCGGACAAGCACGAGAGCCCGCATTTTGCCAACCTCTACGACATCGCCATCAAGTATGGCGATGTGGTTCCGGTCGCCGACGTGATCGCCCATTTCCGTTCCTATCAGCGCGCAGCGTGAGGGCGTGATGTCGAACGATCCCGGTCTCTACGATTACATCCCCTACAACCGCCGGCCCAGGATCACGTGGCCGAACGGCGCGAAGATCGCGGTGTGGGTTGCGCCCAATATCGAGTTCTACGAATTCACACCGCCCCCGAACCCGCAGCGCACGCCGTGGGCACGGCCTCTGCCCGACGTGCTGGCTTATTCGCACCGCGACTACGGCAACCGCGTCGGTTGGTGGCGGATGATGGAGGCGATGGATGATGCCGGCTTCCGCGGCTCCGTTTCGCTGAATGTTGCGTTGTGCGACCATCATCCCGAAATCATCGAGGCCTGCGCGAAGCGCGATTGGGAGTTCTTCTCCCATGGCATCTACAACACGCGCTACACCTACGGCATGAGTCCCGATCAGGAACGGGCGATCATCGAGGACTCGATCGAGACGATCCGCAAATGGACCGGGCAGAAGCTCTCCGGCTGGCTTGCGCCGGCCTTGTCCAACAACACCTGGACGATGGATCTGCTCGCCGAATACGGCGTCGATTATACCTGCGATCTCTTTCACGACGATCAGCCGATGCCCGTGAACGTGAAGTCGGGCCGTCTCATCAGCATGCCTTACTCGCTCGAGATGAACGACGTGATCGTCTACAACACGAACCTCTATTCGCCGCGCCATTATGGCGAAGCGATCAAGCGCCAGTTCGACCAGCTGCGGGAGGAGGGCGAAACGTCCGGCACGGTGATGTGCATTCCGCTTCATCCCTATCTCGTCGGGCAGCCGCACCGCATCGATCCCTTCGCGGAGGCGCTGCGATACATCGCGCAGCATGACGACGTCTGGCTCGCAACAGGCCGCGAGATCGCCGAGCATTTCTACGCACATTCCTATGATCCGATGGTCAAGGCCATCGAAGCCGTCCGAGCCTGAGGGAGAAACACATCATGCCTCTCGCCGACGACTACCTGAAATACCCGGCCCGCCGCCACGGCATGGATCATGACCGCTACCAGTGGTCGCACCTCTTCGATCGCAAGAAGGTGGTGTGGCCGAACGGAGCCAGGATCGCCCTGTGGGTGATGCCGGCGCTGCAATGGTTCCCGATCGACATGACGGGCAAGCCGTTCCGCGCGCCCGGCGGGCTCACCATGCCGTTCCCCGATTACCGGCATTACACGAACCGCGATTACGGCAACCGCGTCGGCATCTATCGCATCCTGAAAGTGTTGAGGGATCGCGGCCTGCCGGCCTCGATCGCGGTCAACGGCATCATTGCGGAGCGCTATCCGCTGCTTCTCAAGGACCTTGTTGAAGCGGGGCACGAGATCGTCGGGCACGGCCTCGACATGGAACACGTCCATCACAGCGGGTTGTCGGACGCGGCGGAGGAAGACCTCGTGTCGCGCACCCTCGCGCTTCTGCGCGACGCCTCGGGACAGGCCGTTACCGGTTGGCTCTCGCCCGGTCGCGCGCAATCCCACGCGACGCCCGACATCCTGTCGCGGAATGGCGTCACTTACGCGTGCGACTGGGCGAACGACGATCTGCCCTACGAGATGAAAACTTCCGGCAATCCGATTTTCGCAATGCCGCACGCTTTCGAGACGGATGACCGCACGGTCATGATGGACTTTCACCACAGCGAGGATTCCTGGGCGCAGCAGGTCAAGGATCGCTTCGATGTGCTCTATCGCGAGACGGATCGTTACGGCGGTCGAGTCATGAGCATTCCGCTTCACGCGTGGGTCTCGGGCGTTCCTTACCGCGTCGGATATCTGCGTGAAGTGCTGGATTACATTCTTGGGCACGAGGGCGTGTGGACCGCAACGGGCGCGGATATTCTCATGGCCTTCCGTGCGCAGGCTTGAATCCCCCGGTCAGGTATGAAAGGCGCCACGATGGCACGTGAAGAGAGCGCAAGGACCGGCACCGCTCGCAAGGCGATGTTCGACAAGATCTGGGATCGCCACGTGATCGTTGCGCGCGACCAAGGTCCGTCTCTGATCTATATCGACCGCGACATCATTCACGAAGGCTCCTTCCACGCATTTGCCGACATGAAGCGTCGCGGCCTCACCGTGCGCAAGCCACGCCAGATGTTCGGCACGCCGGACCATTATGTTCCAACCTCCGGGCGCAGCATCGGCGACGCGGCGACGCCCGAAATCGCGCGGATGATCAGCCAGTTCGACAAAAACATGCAATGGGGCGGCATCCGCAATTTCGGCCTTCGCGATCCGCGCCAGGGCATCGTGCACGTCGTCGGGCCGGAGCAGGGGATCACGTTGCCGGGCCTCACCATCGTCTGCAGCGACAGCCACACCTCGACTCATGGGGCGCTCGGCGCCATCGCATTCGGCATCGGACAATCCGAGAATGCGCATGTGATGGCGACGCAGACCTTGTGGCAGGCGCGCCCCAGGACGATGCGCATCACCATTGACGGTACGCTCGCGAAGGGCGTGCATTCCAAGGATGTGATTCTCGCCATCATCGGAAAGATCGGCGCAGGCGGCGCCGGTGGCCACGCGATCGAATATGCCGGACAGGCGATCCGCGCCATGTCGATCGAGCAGCGGCTGACGATCTGCAACATGTCGATCGAGGCGGCGGCGCGCTGCGGCATGGTCGCGCCGGACGACACGACGTTCGAGTATCTGCATGGCCGCCCCTTTGCGCCCTCCGAAGCTGACTGGGACGACGCCGTTGCGTATTGGCGGACGCTGCCGAGCGAGGCCGATGCGGTCTTCGACAGTGAGGTCGAGCTCGATGGCGGCGCGATCGAGCCGATGGTGACCTGGGGAACCAGCCCGCAGGATACGCTGCCGATCACCGGGTTTGTGCCTGATCCGGCGGCGCAGACCGATGCGGCGCATCGGGAGATGGTTGCGGCGGCCTTGCGTTACATGGGTCTCGAGCCCGGCACGGCGCTTGCTGACGTTCCGATTGATCGTGTTTTCATCGGCTCCTGCACCAACAGCCGCCTTGAGGACCTGCGCGCCGCGGCCGCTGTCCTGAAGGGGCGCAAGGCTGTCGTGCCGGCGATGGTGGTGCCCGGATCGACGGGCGTGAAGCTTGCAGCCGAGGCCGAGGGGATCGACAGGATTTTCCGCGATGCCGGTTTCGAATGGCGCGAATCGGGCTGCTCCATGTGCGCCGCCATGAACGGCGATTTCGTGAAGCCGCAGGAACGCTGCGCATCGACCTCGAACCGAAATTTCGTCGGCCGGCAGGGTCCCGGCGCGCGCACCCATCTCATGAGCCCTGCCATGGCCGCCGCCGCGGCCGTGACCGGCAGGCTCACCGATGTCCGCCGGATGATGAGCTGACGGGAGACGCATGATGCAGGCTTTCATCAAGGAAACGGCTTTGGCGGCGCCGATTCCCGGACGCAATGTCGACACAGATCAAATCATCCCTGCGCGCTTCCTGAAAGCGGACCGCTCTGCGGGATATGGCCCGTTCCTGTTCCACGATTTGCGCTTTACGCCGGATGGCACCGAGCGCGAGGACTTCGTTCTCAACCAGGAGCCTCACCGGCAGGCGCGCATCCTCGTGACGGACGAGAATTTCGGCTGCGGGTCGTCGCGCGAAGGCGCCGTTTATGCATTGTGCGACTACGGCATCAAGGCGTTGATCGGGCCGAGTTTCGGCGACATTTTCTATAACAACGCGCTCAAGAACGGTCTCATTCCGGTGCGGCTTCCGGAGGAGGTCGTAGCAGGGCTTCGTCGCGAACTTCTGACCGGGCCCGAACGCGGCATTACCATCGATCTCGAGGCCGAGCGCGTGACCTTTCCGGACGGAACCGAGCATGCGCTCGCCATCGACCCGTTCTGGCGCGAATGCATCATGAAAGGAGTCGACGAGGTCGAGCTGACGCTTGGCTACATGCCCCAAATCCGCGACTTCGAAGATCGGTATCTCTCAGAAATGAGATGGATCAACAGGTGAGGCCAGCTCACCGATTCTGGCCGTTATACGCAGCGGCTCAACTTCAAGCAGGACCTTTCAGTTCAGGGAAAAACGAGCAATGTCACATAACGATTCGAAATCTTTCACGCTTAGCCGCCGCAATCTTCTGAAAGCGGGCGCCGCGACTGCATTTGCCGGTACGATCGCTGCTCCGACGGTGCTGCGCGCCCAGGCAGCGACGATCAAGGTCGGCGTACTGGAGCCGCTGACGGGCAACCTTGCCTATAACGGCACGCAGGCACGCGCCGGCGCCCAGTTCGCCATCGACGCCATCAACGCCGCGGGCGGTATCAAGAGCATGGGCGGCGCCAAGCTGGAAGCCGTGGTGGCGGACGCGCAGTCGCGACCGGATGTTGCGGCCGCTGCCGTCGACACGCTCGCTCAGGCCGGCGTCGTCGCCTTTATCGGCTGTCAGGCAAGCGCGCTCGGCCTTGCAAGTTCGCAGGCGGCTGCCCGCTACAATCTCGCTCAGGTCTTCGATGTAGGCACCGCCGAGCAGGTCGTCGAGCGCGGACTCAAGAACGTCTTCCGCTTCACGCCTGGTGTGAACAAATGCACCTCGACCGCGCTCGATAATCTCAAGCTTCTCAACCAGAATGCCGGAAACGTCGTGAAGACCGCGGCCATCGTCTACGAGGACGGGCCGTTCGGCTCCAACATGGCAAAGCTCCTGAACGAGAGACTGCCGCAGATCGGCATTCAGGTGGTGGAGAGCATCGGCCACCCGACGCCCCAGCGCGACTTCACCAACATCGTGCTGCGCCTGAAGGCGGCGAAGCCCGACATGATCATCCCGTCGAACTACATCAACGAGTACACGCTCTTCGCGATGGGCCTGCGTCAGCAGCGGCTCGAGGCGAAGGCGATCTACTCGATCCTCGGCGGCGCGGCATCGAACATCAAGTTTGTCCGCGAACATAACGAAGCCGCGCAATATGTGATGGATTGCAACCATTGGTACGATCCCCGCAAGCCGGAATCGCAGGCGCTGGCCAAGACGGCGGCAGCCGCGAAGCTCGATATGACCTACGACATCATGGTGGCCTATGCGTGCATTCAGCTCATCGCGGATTCGCTTGAGCGGTCGGCCTCCAACGACCGCGAGAAGATGATCGAGGCGCTGTCCACGTCGACCTATAGCGGATCGATCATGCCATACGGCCCGACCAAGTTCGTCAATGGCAACAATGAAGCGGCGCAGCCGGTGAACACGCAGATCCGCGGCGAAAAGATCGAGCTGGTCTTCCCGAAGGAATATGCAACGGCCGAAGCCGTATTCCCGATCCCGGCGCGCGGCTGAGCGGCGCCCGTCCGTTAATCCTACGGGCGCGTTCGCGCGCCCGTAGCCCCGCAAACGAAAGAGCGGCGCCATGTCTTCCCTTATTTTGCCCGCCATACTGGGTGGCCTGACGACCGGGGCGATCTACGCCCTGATCGCTCTCGGCCTGACCCTGATCTATGGTGTTTTGCACATCATCAATTTTGCGCATGGCAGCCTGCTCATGCTGGCGCTCTACGGGGTGTACTTCCTCCACCTGTTCTTCGGCCTTGATCCATACCTGGCAATTCCGATCGTCGTTCCGCTCTTCTTCCTCCTGGGCTACGGAATTCAGCGCGGCATCATCGCTCCCTTCAGCGGCGGCAAGGAGCAGAACGTGCTGCTCGTCACGCTGGCACTCTCGATGATCATCGACAACCTCGCGCTGTATTTCTGGACCTCCAACACCCGCACCATCTCGCTGCCCTACGCCTATGAGATGGTCGAGATCGGGCCCGCATTCATTCCGTTGCCCAGGGTGATCGCATTCTTTGCGTCCATGCTTTGCGCCCTGATCCTCTGGCTCGTGATAAGCCGTACGCGGATCGGCAAGGCGATCCGCGCCGTCGCCGTCGAGAGACGGGGCGCCGAACTCGTCGGCATCGACGTCCAGAACACCTACGCGGTGTGTTTCGGCATCGGAACCGCGTGTGTGGCGGTCGCGGCCTGTCTTCTCATCCCGACCTTCTATGTCACGCCCCAGGTCGGCTACGCCTTCGTGCTGATCGCCTTCACCACCGTGGTGCTGGGCGGCATGGGGAGTTTCCTTGGCGCCCTCGTGAGCGGTCTCCTGCTCGGCGTGATTGAAGCACTCTGCGGCCTCTTCCTCGGCGAAAGCCTCGGTCAGATCGGTATCTTCCTGGCCTTCATCCTCATCCTTCTGTTTCGGCCATCTGGCCTGTTTGGACGGCGCGCGGCATGAAACATACATCGCTCGGCGAGTGGCTGCTCTATGGCGCGATATGCGCCTATCTGCTGCTGATCTACCTGCTCCCGTCGCAGGCCTGGCTCGGGTTCACCATCAATGCGCTGATCGTCACGATCCTCAGCGTCGCCTGGAACCTGCTCGGCGGCTTCGGCGGCCAGATGTCCTTCGGACACGCGGCCTTGTTCGGCACCGGGGCCTATGTCACCGCGATCCTGCAGGTCAAGCTTGGGGTCAACCCCTGGCTTGCCGCGGGTCTGGCGGTGGTCGCGGCAACCCTGGTCGCCGGTTTCATTGGCGCCCTGTCGTTTCGCTACGGTCTCAGGGGTTCGTATTTTGCGCTCGTCACGCTCGCTTTTGCCGAGGTGCTGCGCATCCTTGCCAGCTCCTTCGCGTTCACGGGTGGCGGGCAGGGCATCCTCGTGCCCTACAAGGCCGGCTTGGCAAATTTCCAGTTCGCGGACCGCATCACGACCTACACCCTGGTGCTGGTGATGGTAGCCGTCGCGATGCTCATCACCGTCGCGGTTCAACGTTCTCGCTTCGGCGCTTATCTCATTGCCATTCGCGAGAATGAAGAGGCGGCAAAAGCGCTCGGCATCGACACCTTCCGCACCAAGGTTCTCGCCATGATGCTGTCCGGCGCGATCGGCGGCGCGGCCGGCGTCGCCTACCTGCAGACCTATCTCTTCATCGATGCGCCCATCGCCTACGGTTCGACGATGTCGATCGAGGCGCTTCTTGGGCCGATCATCGGCGGTGCGGGAACGATCTGGGGACCCGTTGTCGGAACGTTGAGCCTGCATCTGTTGGGTGAAGGCGCGAAGCACCTCGTGAGTGGAGCGCCCGGCCTCAACCTTGTCCTCTACGGCGTCCTGCTGCTGGTCATTCTTCGGTACCTGCCCGACGGCATTGTCGGGTTCGCTCGGGGCATCGGCCGGACGGGACAAGCCGCTGCGGTATCCGTCAAGGAGGCGCAGTGATGTTGACGGTCGAAAACGTCACCAAGAGGTATGGCGGCCTCGTTGCCGTCAATGACGCGTCGCTGAAAGTGCAGGAAGGCCGCATCGTTGCGCTCATCGGGCCTAATGGCGCGGGTAAGACCACCCTGTTCGCCATGATCGGCGGTTTCGTGCGCCCGGACATGGGGGAAATCAGGTTTCGAGACCAGGACATCACGGGGCATGCCCCGCATGCGATCTGCCGTCTTGGCCTCACGCGCACGTTCCAGATCGTTCAGCCCTTCGCGGGTCTGAGCGTGCTCGAGAACATCGCCGTCGGGGCGCATCTGCGCCACAAGAGCCGGGCTGATGCGCTGGAGCGGGCTGCCATGATCGGCGAGCAGGTCGGCATGGGCCGGATGCTCGAGCAATCGGCGCAATCGCTCACGGTGGCGGGCCGCAAGCGTCTCGAACTCGCGCGAGCGTTGGCGACGGAAGCAAAGCTTCTGCTTCTCGACGAGGTGATGGCCGGTCTCATTCCTAGCGAGATCGTCGAGATCGTCGCGACGATCCGCAAGATCCGCGATTCCGGTGTCACCATCCTGCTCATCGAGCATGTCATGCAGGCGGTCATGAGTCTTTCGGAGGAAGCATATGTGCTCAATCAGGGTCGGATGATTGCGCATGGGACGCCGCAGCAACTCGTTGCCGACCCGACGGTGATCGAAGCCTATCTCGGCCATGGCGCCGCCGACCGCCTGCAACAGGAGGGCGCCCATGCTTGAGATTTCCGGCATCAAGGCGGGCTACGGCCCCGTCAATGTCCTGCAAGGCATCACCATGTCGATCGCCGACGGTGAGATCGTTGCCGTGCTGGGATCGAACGGGGTCGGCAAATCGACCCTCAACAATGTCGTCAGCGGCATCATCAAGCCACGCGAGGGCAAGATCCGTTTTGAAGACAACGACATTACCGGGCACCCGCCGCGCTCCATCGTGGAAGTGGGCATTTCCCAGGTTCCGGAAGGGCGTCGGGTCTTTCCAAATCTCAGCGTGAAGGAAAATCTCGAGCTCGGCGCCTTCCGCCGCGCGCGGGAACGCATGCGCGCCAATTTCGAGCGCATTTGCGACATCTTCCCGCGCCTGCGGGAGCGGCTGGACCAGCTCGCCGGCACGCTTTCAGGAGGCGAGCAGCAGATGCTCGCCATCGGCCGCGGACTGATGGCGGAGCCGAAGCTCCTGATCCTCGACGAGCCGTCGCTGGGCCTTTCACCGATCATGGTGGAGGAGATGTTCAATCTCGTCCAACGGATCAACAGAGAGGGTCTGGCGATTCTTCTGGTCGAGCAGAACGTGGTGCAGTCGCTTGGTGTTGCCACCCGCGCCTATGTGCTGGAGCAGGGTCGCTTTGCGCTCGAAGGATCGGCCGCGGACATGCTCGCCGACCCACGCCTGCGCCAAACCTATCTGGGACTTTGATATTGCGGATGCCGGCGTTTGCGCGCTGACCTTCCGATTTGAACAGGAACACATCGATGTCGACAAGGACCACCACCAAATTGCGCCAATTGCTGGCCCGCCCCGGTTCGATCATGGCGCCCGGGGTGGTCGATCCGCTTTTCGCGCGTCTCGTCGCCAAGCACAATTTCGAGGCGATGTACATGACGGGCGCAGGGACTTCCGCCTCGCGCCTTGGCATGCCGGATGTGGGCCTGCTCACCCTGACCGAAATGGTCGACAATGCCGCGCGCATCGCGGCGGTGAGCGACATTCCCCTCATCGCCGATGCGGATAACGGTTATGGCGGACCGCTCAACGTTCGCCGCACCGTGCAGCTCTATGAGCGGGCCGGGGTCGCGGCGATCCATCTGGAGGATCAGGTGCTGCCGAAACGCTGCGGCCATCTTGCCGGCAAGCAGTTGATTTCGTCGCAGGAGATGGTGGCGAAGATCAAGGCGGCGACCGACGCACGCACCGATGCGGATTTCGTACTGATCGCCCGCACCGACGCGTTGGCGCTGGACGGTCTTGAGGCTGCGTTCGAACGCGCCGAGCTCTACCGCGAGGCGGGCGCCGACATTCTCTTCATCGAATCGCCCGGCATGGAGCACCTGAAGGCCATTCCGGAGCGCCTGCAATTCCCGACGCTCTACAATATGGCGACGAGCGGCAAGACGCCGTTCCTGAAGAAGTCGGAAATCGAACAACTGGGCTTCAAGCTCATCATCTATCCGAACTGGCTGATGCTGGCGGCGATCCGCGCTGCCGATGAAGTGCTCACGACGCTGCGCGAGGAAGAAACCATCGCCAGCATCGCGCCGAATGTTCCGTCGTTCCAGGAATTCTTCGACCTCGTCGGGATGCAGGAGGTGCGGGAGTTGGAGGAGCGCTACGGCGTGCCCGAGGCGGGTCGCGCCGGCTACTGAACCGACCGGCGCCTGCGGGCGCTTCGCGGAGAGCCTTTCCCCTTAATTCAATTGTTCGCGGAAGAAGACCATGACAGTGCGGCCGGCCAGAGAAGGCAAATTCGAGTTCAGCGTTCCCGTCGTCATCGTCGGCGCCGGTTCGTGCGGCCTGGTTGCGGCGCTTGCTGCCCGCGATTCAGGCGCTGAGGTTCTCGTTCTTGAACGGGACGCGAACCCAACGGGGAGCACGTCGCTCTCCGCCGGTCTCATCCCGGCGGCCGGCACACGCTTTCAGCGCGAGAAGGGAATCGACGACAGTCCCGAGATTTTCGCCGCCGACCTGAGCGCGAAGGCGAAGGGAAAAAGCGATCCTGCCATCGTCAAGGCGGTGGCGGAAGCCTCCGGCCAGACCATCGACTGGCTCGCAGACCGGCACGGCGTCGAGCTGCATCTCGTCGAAGGCTTCTACTATCCCGGCCATTCGCGCCTGCGCATGCACGGTCCGAAAAACCAGACCGGCGCGGAGCTCGAGCAATCGCTTCTCGCCGCGGCCGAGTGCGCGGACATCGATATCATCACCGGCGCCTCCGTCGAGGATCTCTATGCGAAGGACGACGGCACGATCGTCGGTGTCGGCTTCCGACGCCCGAACGGGGAGGTCGAGACGGTCGGTTGCGACGCGCTCGTCCTCGCCTGCAACGGGTTTGGCGGCAATCGCGCCATGGTGGCGAAGTTCATTCCCGAGATGGCCGAGGCCGAATATTGCGGGCACGCCTCCAATACCGGCGATGCGATGAACTGGGGCGAGGCTCTCGGTGTCGAGCTGGCCGATATGGGCAGTTATCAGGGACATGGCTCCGTCGCCTATCCGCATGGCCTGCCGCTGACCTGGGCCGTCATGACGCAAGGCGGCATTCAGGTGAATCTCAACGGCGAGCGTTTTGCCAACGAGATGCGCGGCTATTCGGAGCACGCCGAGGAAGTGATCAAACAGCCCGGCCATCTCGCCTGGAACATCTATGACGAGCGCTGCGAGAAACCTGCGCTCGCTTTCCACGATTACCGGGAGATCATCAAACTCGGCGCGATCAAACGGGCCGAGACAATCGATGAGCTGGCGGCGCTCACCGATCTTCCGGTTCAGGCGCTCAAGCGCACGATGGACGAGGTGAAGAGCTACGGCGCTGGAGACAAACCCGATCCGCTGGGTCGCGACTTCACCAAGCAGCCGCCACTCTCCGCGCCCTATCTGGCGGCGAAGGTCAATGGCGCCCTTTTCCACACGCAGGGCGGCCTCGTCATCGACACCGAGACGCGAGTGTTGAAGGCGGACGGAACGCCGCTGCCGAACCTGTTTGCCGGCGGCGGCGCCGCCCGCGGCCTCTCCGGGCCATCATCCTGGGGTTACGTGTCGGGAAACGGCCTTCTGTCGGCGACGGTCCTCGGGCGACTTGCAGGCCTCGCTGCTGCGCGCCTTCTCACGACGTCAATCTGACACCACCACGACATTCAGGAGAATGAGATGAAGCGCGTTCTGGTGATTGTTCCCTTTGCGATGAGCGAGGAGGAACTGGGGCGACGGAAAGAGCAGCTCAAGGCCGTGAAGCTCGGCGCCGATATCGAATTCCATTTCCAACCGGTGCGGGTCGGACCGGCAAACTACACCAGCCAGCATGATTTCACGTTGGCGGATTTCTCGATTCTCGATGCCGGGCTCGACGCGGAGAAGGATGGCTTCGACGCCGTGTGCATCGACACGATGAGCGATTCCGGAATGTCCGCGTTGCGCTCGGTGCTCACCATACCGGTAATCGGACCGGGCCGTCACGCCATGCTCACTGCGTTGATGCTCGGCGAGACGTTCTCGATCCTCGTCATGTGGGACCGCTGGAAGCCGCTCTATGCGAAGACGCTGGGGGAGCTCGGATTGCGGGAGAAATGCGCCTCGATCCGCTCCATCGGCGTACGTCCCGATAACAAGAACCTGCTGGTCGGCAAGGAGGACGACGTCTTTCCCAAACTTCTCGAGGCCGCGCAAAGCTGCATCGACGAGGACGGCGCCGAAGTGATTATCCTCGGCTCCACGACGATGCATCAGGCGCACGCCTATCTGGCGACCCGCCTGAGTGTGCCGGTGATCAATCCCGGCCCGCTGACATACCGCCTCGCCGAGACGGCGCTGAAACTCAATCTCAGCCACAGCCGCGCGACCTATCCGGCGCCATTGGTGCCGAAGACCGACATGATCCGCGCCATCGGCGAAGCCGGCGCTGCTGCAGCCAAGGGAGCATAAGAATGGCCAGGATTTTGGTGATCGTCCCTTTCGCCCTCGATGCAGACGGTGTGGCCAATCGCGAAAAGCAGCAGCAATACGTGCAGCTCGACGCGGAGACGGAGCTGACATACCGCCCCGTGACGGCCGGACCGACCTCGTTCATGAGCCCGCATGACTGGACGCTGATGGATCTTGCGATCTTCGAGGCGGGAATGAGCGCGGAAGCGGATGGGTTCGACGCCGTCTGCATCGATACGATGAGCGATTCCGGGATGGCACCCTTGCGGTCTGTCCTGAACATCCCGGTGATTTCGCCCGGCAAGGCCTCGATGCTCTATGCGCTGACACTGGGCTCCAAATTCTCGATCCTCGCCCAATGGGAGCCGGCTCTGCCGCGCTACCGGAAGGCCATTCGCGAATACGGATTCGAGAAGCAATGTGCATCCGTGCGCTCCTTCGACCAGCCGCCGGATTTCTCGTCGCTGCTCGACGGCAAGGAAGACAAGGTGTTTCCGCGAATGCTCGCGGTCGCCAAACGTTGCATCGAAGAGGACGGCGCGGACGTGATCTGCCTCGGCTCGACGACCATGCATCAGGCGGCGGAATTCCTCGCAAGGGAATTGCCGGTGCCCGTGATCAATCCGGGTCCGCTGACCTACAAGCTTGCCGAGACTTTCCTGGCGCTCGGCCTGAAGCCGGGCCGTGCCGCCTATCCGGAGCCGGTGATGCTGAAGGCCGACGTGATCCATGCGATGATGGCAGGCGGCGCCCGCGCGGAAGAGAAAGCATGATGGGATCCGAGTCGATCAGGAGTGTCGCGGTCGTCGGCTGCGGAACAGTGGGAGCGAGCTGGGCCGCTCTTTTTCTCGCCGGCGGCTATGATGTCGTGGCGACAGACCCCGCGCCGGAAGCGGAAAGAAAGCTGAGAGGCTTCATCGATCGCGCAAGGCCGCAACTTGCGACTCTCGGCCTCAACGGCAGGGGTAGTCTGACCTTCGTGGACAATCTGGAGGCTGCCGTTTCCACGGCCGATTTCGTTCAGGAGAATGCGCCCGAGAACGAGGCTTTCAAGCGGGCTCTTCTGGCACGCATCGATCAAGCGGCTCGTCCCGATGCCATCGTGGCGATCAGCACCTCGGCGCTGCTCCGCAGTCGGATCGTTGCCGATTGCGAACATCCTGAACGGCATATCGTGGCCCATCCGTTCAATCCACCGCACCTCCTGCCGCTGGTCGAAATCGTCGGCGAGGACGATGCGGTGATCGCGCGGGCGTGCGCCTTCTACCGCTCGCTTCGACGCAAGCCGGTCGTGCTCAAGAAGGAAGTCCCCGGCCATATCGCCAATCGGCTCTCATCCGCGCTCTATCGCGAGGCGGTCTATCTCGTGGAGCAGGGGATCGCGAGCGTTGCGGATATCGATGCTGCGATCAGCGAGGGGCCGGGTCTGCGCTGGTCCATCATGGGTCCGCACATGACCTATCATCTCGGTGGCGGGGAGGGCGGCATCGCCCATTATCTCGAACATCTTGGGCCGAGCCAGGAGCGGCGCTGGGCATCGCTCGGGGAGCCCCGTCTCACCGAGGATGTAAAAGGCGCCATCGTGTCGGGCGTCGAAGCGGAAGCGGGCGGACGTTCGATCGCGGATCTTGAAGCCCAACGGGATCATCTCCTCGTCGAGATCCTCCGGCTCAAGAACAAGGCCTCGTCATGACCGGTGCGGTCATCATCACCGTGGCGCCCAACGGCGCCCGTCGCCTCAAGCGCGACCATCCGCGGATCCCGCTGACGATGGCGGAGATCGGTCGAGATGCGGCGCAATGCGTCGAAGCGGGCGCTGCGATGATCCATGTTCATGTGCGTGACGCCGAGGGTGCTCATATCCTCGACGCGGATGCATACCGCGATTCCACGCGCGAAATCCGCGCTCAGGTGGGTGCTGCGCCCATCGTTCAGATCACCACGGAATCCGTGGGACGATACGCTCCGCGGCAGCAGATGGAAGTCGTCGAGCAGGTGCGGCCGGAAGCGGTTTCGATCGCTTTGCGGGAGCTGATGCCTGAACCGGGTGCCGAGCGGGAGGGGAGCGCGTTCCTGCACCGCCTCGCAGGCGGCGAATGCCTCGTGCAGCACATCCTCTACGATTCCGGCGACGTGATGCGTTTTCAGGATCTGGTTGCCGAGGGGGCCATTCCGCCGAGCCATGCGAGCGTTCTCTTCGTCCTGGGTCGCTATACCGCCGGACAGCAATCGGATCCTCGCGACCTCCTGCCTTTCCTTGATGCTTGGCGCCTGGATCTGCCGTGGATTACCTGCGCCTTCGGGAAGCGTGAGGCCGCTTGTGTGATTTCGGCTGCCGCGATGGGCGGGCACGCCCGGGTCGGCTTTGAAAACAATCTTCATATGCCGGATGGCGAGATGGCGCCGGATAACGCCGCCTTGGTGAGATGTGTCGTGGTCGGAACGTCAGCGATCGGATTGCGCCCGGCTTCGCCGGACGAGGCGCGTCAGGTCTTGAGCAAGCCGTGATTTTCGCCACCGACTGGCGGCCGACAGCCTCGGAGGGCGGTACAGATAACGGGGCGGCGCGGCCGCCCCGCGGTTGCGTGGCTCACTCCGCGGGCGTCATCCGGGCGGCTGGTCCCGCGGCCACGGACGCGCCGGGGCGGAAGACGAAATAGGCGAAGAGAAGCATCGCGCCGAGCACGATGAGCGATGCGACGGCGGCAATCGGGTCCGCGGCGGTGTAGCCGAGATGGATCGCCGCAACCGCTATTGTCAGAACCACGGTGCCGATTGACCATAGGCTGACCTGGATCAACGCAAGCCGGCTCGTGTCGAGCCTTGGGCGACGCTCATAATAGATCCCGAACAGGAACAGCGACACCCACCCGAGCAAGTTCAGATGAGCGTGGGCCGGCATGATGGAGTGGTCCTGGGACGCGGCCATGCCGATACCCATCGCCATGCCGACGATAACGAAGAGAACGGCGAGCCCGAAGCTGAGTGATGACGCAGTCATATGGAAGTTCCCCTGGTTGTTTTTGATGGGCCGACAAGCAGGCGACTTTTACCGCTTTCGTGTTGGTTTGTCTTTTCGATGTCGAGACCACCAAGGCCTAATCCGAAGGTGGTTTCACCCGAGCCGCTTGCAGACGCGGCTCGAGTGCCGACGCGATGGGAGAAGGCACGGCTGTCTCGTGCTATGATTTCTCCTATGGCCGGTCTCAGCCGATCCGTAAGGCAGCTTTGCCGACCGACACGTGCTCATCTGGCCTGCAGATCCGCGCGCGCGGCGGGTCTCGGAGGCTCGACCCTCGCAGCCCGTGAACCGTGAAGGGAGGCAATGATATGTCGGCAGAAAACGACGGAATCCACACCGACTTCTCCGAGGGAATGAGCTACGGCGAATATCTTCGTCTGGATACGCTGCTTTCGGCACAGGCCCCTTTGTCGGGCGAGCATGACGAACTGCTCTTCATCGTCATCCATCAGGTGATGGAGCTTTGGCTCAAGCTCCTGAACCGGGAGCTCGACAAGGCGCTGGGACATGTGCGGGCCGATCAATTGCAGCCGGCGTTCAAGTGCCTGGCCCGCATCAATCGGATTCAAGAGCAATTGATCCAGGCATGGACGGTGCTCTCGACAATGACGCCGTCCGATTATCTCCGGTTCAGACCGTCCCTCGGCCGCTCCTCGGGCTTTCAATCCTGGCAATACCGGCTCGTTGAATTCAAGCTGGGGGCCAAGGACGCGGCAAAGATTGCGCCGCACCGGCACCGCAGCGAGATCACCGATCAGTTGGAAGCGGCTTACCGGGCACCCAGCCTTTACGACGAGTCGCTGCGCCTGCTGGCTGCGCGGGGATACCAAATCCCACGGGCTATCCTCGACCGTGATGTCACAAGCCCGTATGTCGCGGATCCGAGTGTCGAGGCGGCCTGGGAGGAGATCTACCGGCATTCGGACGAGCATTTCGATCTCTACGAGCTCGCCGAGGAACTCGTCGACCTCGAGGATGCCTTCCAGCAATGGCGGTTCAGACACATGAAAACCGTCGAGCGCATCATCGGAATGCGGCGCGGCACAGGCGGCAGCTCGGGCGTCGCGTATCTTCGTGGCGCGCTCGAGCAGTCTTTCTTCCCGGAACTCTGGTCGGTCCGGACCAAGCTTTAACGGGACGAAATGCGATGCTTGATCTGCGCTCCCATTTTTCAAGGTTTCTGAACGCCGAACCGGGGCGTCTCCACTTTGCGGCGCACAGTCATCATCCCTGGCCGGATGTGACGCGGGACGCACATCTGCGGGCTTGGGATGACGCTGCCAGTCTCATCGACGGCAAATGGGAGTACATCCTTGGTCCCGTCCTGCAGGAGTTTCGGACACATGTCGCGCGACAGCTCAACCTTCCTGATCCGAAGACGATCGCCGTCGCGCCCAATACACACGAATTCGTCAAGCGCATTCTCTCGTGTTTTCCGGCGCAGCGATCGGTCCGCGTTCTGACCACGGACAGCGAGTTTCACTCCTTCAGCCGCCAGATTGCGCGCCTTGAAGAAGAGGGTCTCGTGATGGTCACGCGCGTGCCCGTCGAGCCGTTCGCAAGTTTTGAAGATCGCTTCCTTTCAGCCGCGCAGGCCGGCCACGATCTGGTCTTCGCCAGCCAGGTCTTCTTCAATTCCGGCTTTGCCATGGATATTGAAAGGCTGACGGAAACATCCGCGGATGCGATGATCGTCATCGACGGGTACCACGGGTTTATGGCGCGGCCGACGGATCTAAACGCCCTGTCCGATCGTGTGTTTTACCTCGCTGGCGGCTATAAATATGCCATGTCGGGCGAGGGCGCCTGCTTCATGCATTGCCCACCCGACTGGGGGCCGCGGCCGAGGGATACCGGCTGGTATGCCGCCTTCGGTGATCTATCAAACACGCAAAAGGACCAGGTTGGCTACAGCGGCGATGGCTGGAGATTCATGGGATCGACCTTCGATCCCTCCGGGCTCTATCGGTTCAACGCTGTCATGCGGTGGCTCGCCGAGAAGGAAATCGCCGTTGAGGCGATCCACGACCATGCCCGGTCGTTGCAACGGCATTTCCTCCAGCTTGTCGCTGGGCGCTCCGGTTTTGAGCCCGAGACCACCAAACTGCCTCCCGAAGCGCTACGCGGCAACTTCCTGAGCTTCGAGCGGCCGGACGCTCGGGAAATTCACCAACTCCTGACGGAGCAACAGGTCGTTACGGACACAAGAGGCAACCGCCTCCGGTTCGGGTTCGGCATTTACCACACGCTCGAGGAAGCGGCCGAACTCGCCCGGCGCCTCTACCCATCCGGAGGCCGAGCCTTCCTGTCGCCGCGTGAATGAACGCCAACCGTTCATTCGACCGGAGCCCGATGTGCGGAGGGAAAAGTGTAATAATTTCAAATGGCTGGGGGACAAGGACTCGAACCTTGACTAGCGGAGTCAGAGTCCGCTGTTCTACCATTAAACTATCCCCCACCGGGTCTGTCGCGAAGGCTTCGACTGGCCCGAAGAATGCTCGATTCGGGCAGTGAAGGACGGCGCAGTCCGTGGATGGCGGTCAGATAGGGGGTTTTTGGATCGCGGTCAACCGTTCCGGGGCGAGGCGCCGGTCAAATCGCGACAGCTTCGTCCCTCCGGCGGGTTCATTGATTGTTCAACTTAATCGGGTCAACATCCCTCATGAGAAGCCGGGCTGGATTCGGCCAGGCAGGAGATCGAGATCATGAGTTTAGGTCGATGGGTTCTCGGTGCCGTGGCCGGTGCCGTTTTGGGCGCAGCTGGCGCCCAGGCGGCGCCCTTGCCGCTCGTGCCGATGGACGGCCAACGCTCCGTGCAGACGGTGCAGTTCTTTTTTGATGACGAGCCGCCGCCGGTCTACTACGACCCGCCGCCGCGGCCATACTATCGCGACTATTATCCGCCGCCGCGGCGCGATTATTACCCGCCGCCGCCTCGCGCCTATTACGCGCCGCCCCCCGGCCGCTACGCGCCCCCGCCGCGTTACGCCCAGCCGCGCCAGCCGCCGCGCAACAACCAGGTCGCTCCGCAGCAGCTTTATACCAAGGGCCAGGTCCGCGCCTGGAACCGGGCCAACGGTTTCTGAGGCTGGCGCTACGCCGTGCCTAGTCGTCGAGAGCGCCGCCTTCGGGCGGCGTTTCCATCTTGATTTCGGCCCTCAGCGCGGCCTCCTCCTCGGCGTCATAGGCATCGGAGGCCATCCGTTCGTAGCGATCGAGCGCCCCTTGCAGGATGTAGGCGGCGGCCATCTTGTCGACCGCTTCGGCCCGCTTGGCCCGGGATGCGTCCGCGTCGAGCAGCGTGCGCGTCACCGCGACGGTGGAAAGGCGCTCGTCCCAGAATATGACCGGCAGGGGGATTAGGGGATTGAGGTTGCGCACGAAGGCCCGCGTCGCCTGCGAGCGTGGTCCCTCGGTTCCGTCCATGTTCAACGGCAGGCCGACCACGAGGCCGCCCACGTCGTAGCGCTTGACCAGAACCTTGATCTGCTCGACGTCGGGGGTGAACTTGACGCGCCGGATGGTCTCAAGCGGGGTGGCGATCCGCCGTTCGACATCCGACAGCGCGAGCCCGATTGTCTTCGTGCCCAGATCGATCCCCATGAGGCGGGCGCGGGGCGCAAGACCCTCGATGAAGGCGGCCAATTCCGTATCGTTGACGTTCACCGATTTTCCTTCGCGTGATCTTTGAGATGCGGGTGGTTATAGCCAATTTCGGTTCGATGCCCTAGCTCAACGGCGACAGCACAGCGAGGACGCCATGAAGATCACCTGGTTCGGACATTCCGCGTTCCGGCTCGATTTTGCCGACAAGGTCGTGTTGATCGATCCGTTTTTCACCGGCAATCCGGCTTTCGAGGGCAGTGTCGAAAAAGCGGCCGAGGGCGTCACGCACATCCTTATCACCCACGGGCATGGCGATCATGTGGGCGATTCCCTCAACATCGCGAGGGCAACCGGCGCAACGATCGTCGCCAATGCGGATCTTGCCGGCTGGCTCGGTTCACAGGGTCTCACGGTCGATCCGATGAATACCGGCGGCACGACGGATCAGGGCGGCTTTACCGTGACGCTGGTGCGGGCCGATCATTCGGCCGCGCTGGTGGAAATGGGCGCCAACGCCCCCGTGGGCAGCGCCAACGGCGTAATCGTCAAGGCGCCGGGGGAGCCGACGGTCTATCACATGGGCGATACCGATATTTTCGGCGATATGGGGCTGATTGCCGAGATCCACCAGCCAGACGTGGTAATCGTGCCGATCGGAGACCGGTTCACCATGGGCCCGGAGGTCGCGGCGCTCGCAGTCCGGCGCTACTTCAAGGTCAAAGCCGCGATCCCGTGCCATTACGGGTCGTATTCCGTGCTCGAACCCAATGCGGACAGGTTCGTGGCGGCGCTTGACGGCAGCGGGATCCAGGTCGTCGTGCCGCACAAGACCGTCGGCCTGCGCATCTGACATTGCGGCTGGTGGGGGCTGGGTGCTATAGCCCGCGCAACATTCAAGAAGGGTTTGGCGATCCATGTCGGTCGATCAGAAAACGGTTCGGCGCATCGCGCATCTGGCGCGTATCGCGGTGACGGATGACGAGGTCCCGCATCTGCAGGGCGAACTCAACGCGATCCTGTCCTTCGTCGAGCAGCTCAACGAGGTTGATGTGGAGGGCGTGGAGCCGATGACGTCCGTCACGCCGATGGTCATGCGCAAACGGCAGGATGGCGTCACGGACGGCTTCTGCCCTGAGAAAATCCTCCTCAATGCGCCGGCCACCGAGGACAATTTCTTCCTCGTGCCCAAGGTCGTGGAATAAGACACAGCCGTGATGCCGGCCGCCGAAATGCCGGATCGCGCCACCAATGAACTCTCAGCACCATCCCGGGTGCTCGCGGCACCCGAGATGACGAGGACCGAACGTCGTGACCGAACTCACCCATCTGACCCTCGCCGAGGCCCGTGACGGGCTGAAGGCGAGGCGCTTCTCCGCCACCGAACTGGCGAAGGCCCATATCGCCGCCGTCGAGAAGGCGAGGGCGCTCAACGCCTATGTGCTGGAGACGCCCGAGAAGGCCCTCGCCATGGCGGCGGCATCGGATGAAAAGATTGGCCGGGGAGAGGGTGGGGCGCTCGAGGGCATTCCGCTCGGCATCAAGGACTTGTTCTGCACCGAAGGCGTGGTCTCGACCGCCGGCTCGAACATTCTCAAGACCTTCAATCCGCCTTACGAATCCACCGTTACCCGCAACCTGTGGAACGACGGCGCGGTGATGCTCGGCAAGCTCAACATGGACGAATTCGCCATGGGCTCGTCGAACGAGACGAGCGCGTTTGGTCCCGTGGTGTCCCCCTGGCGGCGCGAAGGCTCGAATGTGGGCGCCGGCGGTGCGGGCATGATCGAGGGCACGCATCTGGTGCCGGGCGGTTCTTCCGGGGGCTCCGCATCGGCGGTCGCGGCGCATCTTTGCCTGGGCGCCACGGCGACCGATACCGGCGGCTCGATCCGTCAGCCGGCCGCCTTCACCGGCACGGTGGGCATCAAGCCGACCTACGGACGCTGCTCGCGCTGGGGCACGGTGGCGTTTGCGTCTTCGCTCGATCAGGCCGGTCCGATTACGCGCACGGTGCGGGATTCCGCCATCATGCTGCGCTCTATGGCGGGATTGGATCCGAAGGACACCACCTGTTCGGATCTCCCGGTGCCCGATTTCGAGGCCGCGGTCTCACGCGGCGTGAAGGGTCTGAAAATCGGCATCCCGAAGGAATATCGGGTCGACGGCATGTCGCCGGAGATCGAGAAATTGTGGGCGCAAGGCACGGAATGGCTTCGCGCCGCCGGGGCCGAGATCGTCGAGGTCTCGCTGCCGCACACGAAATACGCGCTGCCGGCCTATTACATCGTCGCCCCGGCGGAAGCCTCGTCCAATCTTGCCCGCTACGACGGTGTCCGCTACGGCGTCCGTGTACCGGGCCGGGATATCGCCGAAATGTACGAGAACACCCGCGCTCAGGGGTTCGGGCGCGAGGTCAAGCGCCGGATCATGATCGGCACCTATGTGCTGTCGGCCGGCTATTATGACGCCTATTATGTGCGGGCTCAGAAAATCCGCACGCTCATCAAACAGGATTTCGAGACCGTCTATGCGCAGGGCGTCCACGCGATCCTGACGCCGGCCACCCCGTCGGCCGCCTTCGGCATCGGCGAGAAGGGCGCGGCCGATCCGGTCGAGATGTATCTGAACGACATCTTCACCGTCACCGTGAACATGGCTGGCCTTCCCGGCATCGCGGTGCCGGCCGGGCTCGACTCCCAGGGATTGCCGCTCGGGCTGCAGCTCATCGGCCGGGCCTTCGACGAGGAAACGCTTTTTGCCGCCGGGCAGGTGATCGAGGACGCGGCCGGGCGCATCAAGCTGCCTGAGCCCTGGTGGGCGGGGGCATGACGCCTCCGGTCATTCCCGTCTCTATCTGGCTGCTCGCTGCCTTCGACCCCGTTCTCATCGCCATTGCGGTCATCCTGGGGTGGAAGGCGGATCAGTTCGGAAAAGTCTTCATTGCGGCGATTGCCGCTCTAGGCGGCTCGGTTCTGGTCTCCTGGGCGATCACGGCGGTTGGGCTGCCTTGGATGGCCCCCGTCGGCGGCACCAATCCTACCTTGCTTCCGGTCAGAACCGTGGCGGCCCTGGTCTGGGCCACCGTTGCCTATCTCGGGCGACGTCTTTCGCGCGCCTGAGACCGTGAGGCAATCGCGATAGTTCGGCCACTGCCGAAGCATCCCGGTTCCGGATTCGTTTAAACCTGTCGCGTTCCAACCAGACAGGTAATCAAGCATGACAACGAGATCCGCCGAGAAGCCGACCTATGCGATCGAGCTTATCCTTTTGGTCGTCCTGGCGTCTCTTTGGGGCGCCTCCTACACCTTCATCAAGATCGGCGTCGAGACGATCCCGCCCATCACGCTGATCGCGGCGCGCACGCTCATTGCAGGCGGCGTGCTCTGGCTCGTCATGCTGCTGCGGGGCATCAGCCTTCCCCGGGATCGGGCGACCTGGGGGAGGTTCTTTGTCCAAGCATGCCTGAACAGTGTCATTCCTTTCACGCTGATCGCCTGGGCTGAACAATCCATCGATGCGGGTGTCGCCGTCATCCTCAACTCCATGACGCCGGTCTTCACTTTTCTCATCACGATGGTCTGGTCGCGGCATGAACCGACGAGCTTTCGTCGGTTTGCCGGCGTGCTGGTCGGAATGGCGGGCACCTGCTTCGTCGTCGGGATGCAGGCCACGCACCAGATCGGGCAGGAACTCGCGGCCCAGCTCGCCGTGGTCCTGGCGACGATCTGCTATGCGGGAGCCGCGATTTTTGGCCGAAACTTCAAGGATCTCGATCCGATGGCGCCCGCTGCCGGGTCGCTCATCTGCGGGGCCGTCATGCTCGTTCCTCTCAGCCTCACGGTCGACCGGCCTTGGACATTGTCGCCATCGATGCCATCGATTCTGGCGCTGGTCGGGCTCGCGATTTTCTCCACGTCGATCGCCTTTGTGATCTACTTCCGTCTCATCAGGACCCTTGGTTCCGTGAGCACGACGGCGCAAGGATATCTCCGGGCGCCCATCGGGGTCGCGATCGGCGCACTTTATCTGGGCGAGAGGCTGGAGATCTCCGCCTTGACAGGCCTCGCGCTGATTCTCGCGGGCGTCGGACTGATGACGATCCCGGGACGAAAAAGCGCTCCGGCTTTGCGCCCGGCTTAAGGTCGCCAGAATGCCAAAGGGACCGGCCGAAGTCGGACCCTTTGTGTGGATTCTGCCTTGTCCCGCGATTATTGCGGAGCAGGGGTCGCAGGTGCCGCGGGAGCGGCAGGTGCCGGGGATGTCGGAGCAGGGCGCGTCGGCGTGGCCGGAGCGCTCGGATTCGGCGTCGGAGTCGCAGGAGCGGTCTCCGTCTGAGGCGCGGTGCTGCCCGTGGTCGACACGTCGCGCGACCCGCCATCGTAGAACAGGAACGCGAGAAGCCCGAGGGCAACAACAAGTCCGCCGATCAGATAGGCAAGAGTGTTGGAACTGCGTCCTTCGCTTTCATAAACGTTGGTCTCGCGATTGTAGACGTTCGGATCGCGGTCCATGGGATCTACTGCCATTGTGAGCTCCTTGATCGGTTTTACACAGGCACAACGTTCAATTTCCCGTGGGGTTTCATCGAGGCTTGGCAATTTGCCTGATCGGGTGTGGATAAGTTCCAGACGACCTTGGCCGAGGTGCCGTTTATTCTGAACCATTGTTCAGATGGAAGGGGGTTGACCCGGGCGGGCTATGGCTCTTACTCCGGGCAGGAAACGGCAGATATAAAGGCGCGAGGCGGCATGAACGCTCCAGTCAACCCGAAGAAACTCATCAAGGGCGCGACAGGCGATTGGGAAATCGTCCTCGGGTTGGAAATCCACGCCCAGGTGAATTCCGAAGCGAAGCTGTTTTCGGGCGCCTCGACGGAATTCGGCGGCGATCCCAACAGCCACGTTTCTCTGGTCGATGCCGCCATGCCGGGAATGCTGCCGGTGATCAACGAGGAATGCGTTCGCCAGGCGATCCGTACCGGGCTTGGCCTCAAGGCCGAGGTCAACCTGCGCAGCACCTTCGACCGGAAGAACTATTTCTACCCGGACCTGCCGCAGGGCTATCAGATCAGCCAGTACAAGAGCCCGATCATCGGTGAGGGCGAGGTCATCGTCGACGTCAGCGAGAGCGAGACGATCACCGTGCGGATCGAGCGGCTGCATCTGGAGCAGGATGCGGGCAAGTCGATCCACGACCTTCATCCCACCATGAGCTTCGTCGACCTCAACCGGTCGGGCGTGGCGCTGATGGAAATCGTGTCGAAGCCCGATATGCGCTCGTCCGAGGAGGCCAAAGCCTTCGTGACGAAGCTGCGCACCATCGTGCGTTATCTCGGCACCTGCGACGGCGACATGGAGAAGGGCAACCTGCGCGCCGACGTGAACGTCTCAGTGCGCCGCCCCGGCGAGCCGCTTGGCACGCGCTGCGAGATCAAGAACGTCAACTCCATCCGCTTCATCGGTCAGGCGATCGAATACGAGGCCCGGCGCCAGATCGGCATCATCGAGGACGGCGGTACCATCGATCAGGAGACACGCCTGTTCGATCCCGGCAAGGGCGAGACCCGCTCCATGCGTTCCAAGGAAGAGGCGCACGATTACCGCTATTTCCCCGATCCCGACCTGCTGCCGCTCGAGTTCGACCAGGCCTATGTGGACGATCTTGCGCAGCACCTGCCGGAACTGCCCGACGCCAAGAAAGCGCGCTTCATCGCCGCCTACGGCCTGACCCCGTACGATGCAGGCGTGCTGGTGGCCGAGCGTTCCTCCGCCGATTTCTTCGAGGACGTCGCCAAGGGGCGCGACGGCAAGGCGGCGGCGAATTGGGTCATTAACGAACTGTTCGGACGCCTCAACAAGCAGAGCCAGGATATCTCGGCCTCGCCGGTTTCCGCCGATCAACTCGGCGGCATCGTCGATCTGATCGCCGAGGGCGTGATCTCCGGCAAGATCGCCAAGGACCTGTTCGAGATCGTCTACACGGAAGGCGGCGATCCGCGCCAGATCGTGGAAAGCCGTGGCATGAAACAGGTCACGGATACGGGTGCGATCGAGAAGGCGATCGATGAGATCATCGCATCCAACCCCGACAAGGTCGAACAGGCCAAAGCCAAGCCGACGCTGCTTGGATGGTTCGTCGGACAGGTCATGAAATCGACCGGCGGCAAGGCCAATCCGCAGGCGGTCAACGAACTTCTCAAAGCAAAGCTCGGTATCGAGTGAACCGGAGCAAGGCATGAACGACGGCGGCGTCATGACGATGGACGATCTGCGGCTGCGCCCGGCGACGGATGATGATGCGCAGGATCTGTTCGGCTTGCTCTCCCTGTGCTTTGCCGATTATCCGGGCTGCTACGTCGATCCTCATGAGGACCTGCCGGATCTGCGTGCGCCTGGACGCGCCTTTGCCGGCTCGGGCGGCGCATTCTGGGTCCTGGACGATGAACGCGGGCGCGTCTGCGCCTGCGTGGCGGTCGACTTTCCCGAGCGCGGCGTGGCCGAACTGCACCGGCTCTATGTGCGGCCGGACCAGCGCCGGCGCGGGCTTGGCGGCAGGCTCGTGGCGCATGTGGAGCGTTTTGCCCGCCAAGGCGGCGCCCGGCATCTCTTCTTCTGGTCCGACACGCGCTTCGAGGCGGCCCACCGGCTCTACCAGCGCGTCGGCTACCGGCTCGTTCCCGGCGAGCGCCCGCTCGGTGACATTTCCAACAGCATGGAAGTCCGGTTCGAACGGGACCTGTGATCGTCAGGGGATCTCGTAGACCGAAAACTCGTCCTGCATGCCGCGAAGGGCTGTGCGCCGTTGCGTCGGATGAAGGCCGCGACGCTCCATCAACTCGGATGTGACCGGGTCCTCCACCACGGCACCGGTGGCGAAAATCGCATGGGACATGGCAAGATTTTGCACCCGCGAGGCGATGTTCACCGTCTGGCCGAAATAATCCTGCCGATCATTGAGCATCACCGCGAGACACGGCCCCTCGTGTATGCCGATCTTGAGCAGCAGGTCCTCGCGGCCCCGCGTTTCATTGAGCTTCTGCATCTCCTCGCGCATCCGCAATGCTGCGGCGACGGCGCGATCGGGTGTCGGGAAGGTCGCCATCACGGCATCGCCGATGGTTTTGACCACCGCGCCAGCCTCAGCGCCGACGATGTCGTGCAAGACCCGGAAATGCTCCTTCACCAAGTCATAGGCGGCGAGATCGCCGACGCGCTCATAGAGCTGGGTCGAACCTTTCAGGTCGGTGAACAGGAAGGTCAGGCTCGTGATCTTCAGGCGCTGATCGATATCGAGCGTGTCGGTGCGATAGAGATCGCGAAAGGTCTGGTTGGACAGCAGCCGGTTGGCGGTGAGGAAAGGCCTCCGCCGCCCCAGCATATCATGCAAAGCGGTGCCGGCGATCCAGACCGCCGGCAGCACGCGCCGCGTCGTCCGGTTGTCGAGCGTCAGGCGCAGCGGGCCGGGTCGCAATTCGACCGTCTGATGCTGGGGATGCGCATCGTTGAACACGACCGACAAATTCTGCCGTTCTTTCGTCGGCTCGCCCTTGACGTCGATGAACTGCGCCGAATGCGTGATCGGCTCGAAGACGATGACGAATTCCGCCGGGAGCTGAAGCGACAGGGACGCGCGCTCGCCCGCCGGCAACTCCATCGCGTCGAGGACGATCTCCTCGACGATCTCGTCGAAATTCTCCGGCATGTCGACGCCCGAGCCCCAGAAGAACTGCCGGTCGTAATCCCACATCGACATCGTATCCGGGTCGTGTCCGGCGATCTTGCGGATTCGTGGCGTCACCGTGAAGGTGACCTCCACCATCTCGTCCAACGTCGGCTCGTAGCCTGCGCCACAGAGCGCGCAGCTATAGGAGGGTTGCTGGATCGTCTTGAGACTTGCGCCCGCATCCAGTACGCCGCCGCATCCGGGACACAGCACATTCCACGACATCTCGAAAATTCCGAGCCGGGCCGCGTGCAGGAAGGCCGCAATCGTCCGCTCTTCGTCGAGCCCTTCTCTTGCGGCAAAGGCGAGCACGTTGATGCGGTTGAGCGCGCTGTCCGGCGCGTCTCGAACAAGGCGCTCGATGGCATCGACGGTGCGGACGTCGGCAGATTGGCGCAGGATGGCGAACAGCGACAGATGTTCGGTCATAGGCCACCTTTCGGGGGCAGAGATGCCACGTCAAACCGGGCGCCGTCCGCGCGTCAATTCAGCGGCAGGTCCATCGCATAGGTGAAGAAGTGGGCGATTTATGGTCCGCGCGGCGGATCTTCAGGCGACGCCGAACGCATCGGCGTACCGGTTCGCCACCCGGGTCTGCCAGAGGCAGAGGACCGGCGTGACCACCAACTCGATGAAGAGGCCGCCGATCATGAACAGGGAGGGCAGGCCGGTGAAGGCGAAGGCGGTCAGGCGCGCCAACCCGCCGATTACCACCAGCAGGGTAAGAAGACGAAAACGGTTGGTGTGGAGTTCGATGCTCGGCAGGGTGCTCCAGAACAGGATGCCGACGCCAAGGAGCAGGCCGGAGAGGAAGCGGAAATGGCTCTCGGCCGAGATGCTGACGGTATCGCCGGTGAGCGCCTGTCCGAACAGCACGCCATAAAGCCCGACCGCGACCGGCAGCAGCGCGACCAGCCCCACCACCTGCTGCAAGCGCCGGCGTTCCTGTTGCATCCGCGTCATGGCGTTCTCCCTGCTGAGATTTTGATCCTTTTGGTCGGGAGATCAACCCGCGCGGGCTTAACCCGCCTCTGGACAGCTTGCTCTTTTGAGGATGTACGTATATGCGTACATATAAATCGGGGACCTGAACGCATGTCTTATGTCACATTTACCGAATTGCGCGCCAGCATGGCGAAGCACTTCGACCGGGTAGAGGCGGACCGCACCGAACTCGTGGTCACGCGCCAGAACCACGAACCTGTCGTGGTGATGCCGCTGGCCGAACTGGAGGGGCTGCGAGAGAGCCTTCATCTGCTCAGCACGCCCGCCAACGCCGAGCAACTTCGACAGGCGATTGCGGAACTCGATGCCGGCGGCGGCCGCGAGCGACGCCTGATCGAGGAATGAAGCTCGTTTTTGCGTCGTTGGCTTGGGCCGATTACTTGTTCTGGCAGGAGAACGATCCGCCCATCCATCGGCGGGTCAATGCCCTGATCAAGGATGCGACCCGTTCACCCTTCAGCGGCATCGGCAAGCCCGAGCCACTTGCCGGGAACCTCAAAGGCTGGTGGTCGCGGCGGATCACCCGCGAACACCGGCTGGTCTATCGCCTGACAGGCACCGGTCCGGATCAGGCGATTGAAATCGCCATGTGCCGCTTCCATTACGGCGCATGAACTTCCCTCCGATAAATCATCCGAAAGCTCATCCATGATAGACCTACAAATCCGCGATGCCGAAGCCGCCGACCTCGAGGCGATCATCCGCCTTCATGAGGAGGATGAACTCGGCGGGCGCGGCGATGCGTGGACCGCCGAGAACCGGGACGCTTACGAGAAAGCCTTCACGGCGATCGACCGGAGCCCGGATAATCGCCTTTTCGTGGCGCTTCAGGACGGGGAGGTCGTCGGCACGTTCCAACTCACCTTCATTCCCAACCTGACGGGACGGGGAGCGCTGCGGACCAAGGTCGAGAGCGTGAAGGTGAAGCGCAGCAAACGCTCGCTCGGCATCGGCGCCCGGATGATGGATTTCGCCGCCGACGCAGCCCGCGCGCGCGGCGCCAGCCTGCTTGAGCTGACGTCCCAGAAATCGCGCAAGGACGCTCACCGGTTCTATGAGCGGATCGGGTACTCGTCATCGCATGAAGGCTTCAAGAGGAAACTCTAGACGAACCGGCTCAGGGGCCGCCGCCTGCCTCAGGCCTTGGCCGCCTTGAGGCGGGTGTTGCACTGGCTCCAGAATTTCGGCCACTTCAAGCCGGCCTCGACTTTGCCGCCGGTCTTTGCGGCTTTCCATTCGGCGCTGCACTTGGTCATGCGGTCGCGCGCGGCCATCTGTGCGGCGCTCGGCTCCTTCTTGGGCTTCATTTCGGTGGCCGCATGAGCCGACAAGGCGAACGAAAGTGCCAATGCGCAGGCCAAGGTGGAGACGAGAAGGCGTTTGGTCATAGAGAAATCCCCCAACGCGTCTGGTTGAATCGACGCTCCTCAATCTTCATATGAAACAATGAAACACACAAGGCGGCAGGCGCCAGCGGGCGCTCTGTCCACCGCATTTGATTTCACGGCGCGGATTTCCGAAGCGGAGCGTGATTTGAGGACGTGGGGGGTGCCATGGCGGATGGTTTGGCCTACGCTTGCGGCACACGTCCCCCACCAGCCGAGGAGAGGTATGCTATGGCGGCTTCCGCCCAACAACCGATTGATCTCTATTACTGGCCGACCCCGAATGGATGGAAGATCTCCATCATGCTCGAGGAAGCGGGCCTGCCGTACAAGGTCCACCCGGTCAATATCGGCAAGGGCGATCAGTTCAAGCCTGAATTCCTCGAGATCTCGCCCAACAACAAGATGCCGGCGATCGTCGACCCGCAGGGACCGGACGGAAAACCGATCTCGATCTTTGAATCCGGCGCGATCCTGCAATATCTCGGGCGCAAGACGGGCCAATTCTATCCGGCGGATGAGCGCAAGCGCATCGAGGTGGACCAGTGGTTGTTCTGGCAGATGGGCGGCTTCGGCCCGATGCTCGGCCAGACGCATCACTTCCGCATCTACGCGCCCGAACAGGTGCCGTATGCGATCGAACGCTACACCAACGAAACCAACCGGCTTTATGGCGTGCTCGACAAGCAACTGGCCAAGCGGCCATACGTCGCCGGCGATTACTCGATCGCCGACATGGCAATCGTTCCCTGGGCAAAGCTATGGGAGCGGCAGGGCCAGAACATTGACGATTTTCCCCATGTGAAACGCTGGCTCGAGGCGGTCCTGAACCGGCCCGCTGTCCGGCGGGGCATCGAAGTCGGCGCGGAGGATCGCGGCGCCAACGATATGCAGGACCCGGCGGTGCAGGCTATCCTGTTCGGCCAGAAAGCGCGGTAGCGGATCTGACGCTCAATTCGCGCGACGCCACGTCTGCGTGCGGCAGATCAGGCCGGCGAGCACGCAGCCCGACACTTTCATCGCGTCGCCGTCAAACGTGGCCTTGCCCGCATAGATCTTGCCATCCCTGAAATTGTAGAGTTGGCCCGTATAGCCGCCTCTCGCCGGCCTGACGTCCCACATCATCTCCAAGCCGACGAGGTTTCGTCCGCGCTTGGCCGGGTCGGGGTTGTTCACATCTTTCGTTTCGCCGACGACCGAGACGATCCTGCCGCAATGCGCGGCCCCGCATCTGCTGACGCGGACGCGGGTTCTCCCGCTTTGGCTGACATAGGTGCCGCTTGGATCAAACGATTGTTGCGCCGGGGCCGAGGTCGCGAACAAGATCGCGCCGAGTGCCATTATGGTTGCGAACCTCATGACCTCCTCCCGCGCGTCGCCTTTCCTTGGTCTGCCGAGGAAAACGATCGGGAAGCAAAGGGTTTCCCCGGCAAATCCGGGGCATGATCGGCAAGGCGGTATCTCCCCTGAGTTCGCAGATGCGAAAAGGCGCTTGAGGGCAGGGGGGTGCGCGGCTATAAGCGCGCCACCTTTCCATTTTCCTTCTCAAGAGTGAGTTTCATGGCCACCGAGCGCACGTTTTCCATCATCAAGCCTGACGCGACCGAGCGGAACCTGACCGGCGCCGTCAATGCCGTCATCGAGAAAGCCGGCCTGCGCATCGTGGCGCAGAAGCGTATCCTCATGAACCGCCGCGAAGCCGAGACATTCTATGCGGTCCACAAGGAACGTCCGTTCTTCGGCGAACTGGTCGATTTCATGATCTCGGCGCCGGTCGTCGTGCAGGTCCTCGAAGGCGACAACGCGGTCGTGAAGTATCGCGAGATCATGGGCGCGACGAACCCGGAAAGCGCCGCCGAGGGCACCATCCGCAAGCTCTACGCCAAGTCGATCGGCGAAAATTCCGTCCACGGTTCGGACAGCCAGGAGAACGCAAAGCTGGAAATCGCCCAGTTCTTCTCCGGCAACGAGATCGTCGGCTGACGCTTTCCGTCATTGCCGTCCAAGGGCCGCCCACCGAGGCGGCCCTTTTTCGTTGGAGCAGCGCTTACGCCGGCCGGTTCGGAATGGTGAGGCCGCGCTGGACGGCCGGTCGTGCGAGGCCTCGTTCCAGCCATGCGGGCACGTGCCTGAGGCTGTCGAAATCCACCAACTCGCGGGCCTCGTAGAAGCCGACGAGGTTGCGCACCCAGCCGAGCAGCGAGATGTCGGCGATGGAGTAATCCGCGCCCATGATCCATTCCCGCCCGTTGAGCCGGGTTTCGAGAACGCCGAGCAGGCGCTTCGATTCCGCGCGATAACGCTCGAGCGGGCGCTTGTCCTCGATCTCACGTCCGGCGAATTTGTGGAAATAGCCGAGTTGCCCGAACATCGGCCCGACGCCGCCCATCTGAAAGAAGACCCATTGGATGGTCTGATAGCGCTCCGTGGCTTTCGCGGGCAGGAGCTTTCCAGTCTTCTCGGCGAGGTAGAGGAGGATGGCACCCGACTCGAAGAGCGCCAGCGGCGCGCTGTCCGGCCCGTTGGGATCGATGATGGCGGGGATCTTGCCGTTGGGGTTCAACGACAGGAATTCCGGCGTCCAACTCTCGTTCTTGCCGATTTCGACGAAATGCGGCTCGTAAGGGAGCCCGATCTCCTCCAGCATGATGGAGACCTTGACGCCGTTCGGCGTCGGCGCGGAATAGAGCTGGAGGCGATTGGGATGCTGGGCCGGCCAGCGCGTCGTGATCGGGAAAGCGGAGAGGTCGGGCATAACGCAATTCTCGTTGTTGAGCGGACTTGGGTTGTGAGCGGACGTGCCGCGCGGTCTTAGCATGTATTCCAAATCTTAAGCGTCTTGTCAGGTTGACCTTGACGGGTGCCGGTGAGGCTATTCTTAAATGCGACTGTACCGTCGCATCATGGAGTTCCGATGAGAACCGCCCTTCGCACGCTGCTGGCCGCTGCTGCCGTCGCCGTGTCCGCTACCGCCGTCCTCGCCTCCGCGTCCAATACGCCGATCAACTACCAGCCCGATCCGGCGCTCAAGACGGAAAGCCTCAGCCAGTTGCGGGCTCGCGTGAGCCAGGCCTGCGGCGTGACCCAGGCCAGGCTCCTGAATGTCAGCGAGGCCTCCCTGTCGCGCAAATGCGATTGCTATGCGGGCCAGACGCTTCGCGCCATGAGCGCCGAGGAAGTGCAAGCCTATCGCGATACGGGTGTTTTCAACGATTCCACGCGCGGCAAAGCGCTGGCATCGCTCGATTCCTGCAAATTGCAACGGCCGGCGATGTAGCCTCCGGCCAGTTCGCGCGAGCTAGCCCGGCGACCGCAACGACCCCGCAGCGCTCCATCCTTCCGAGAAGACAACCCGGCCATTCTCAAGCCGGGCGTCGCCGTCGCAGATCATGCGCAAAGCCTGCGGATAGAGCCGATGCTCCTGCGCCAGCACGCGCACTGCCAGGTCCGCCGCGGTATCGCCGGGCACGACCGGGATCGCCGCCTGCGCAATGATGGGGCCGGCATCGAGTTCCGGCACCACGAAATGCACCGTGCAGCCATGGATGAGGACGCCGGCGTCGAGCGCCCGCTGGTGGGTGTTGGTGCCGCGAAACAGCGGCAGCAGCGACGGATGAATGTTGACCATCCGTCCCGACCAGCGTTCCACGAACTCGCTCGTCAGCACGCGCATGAAACCGGCGAGGCAGATCAGGTCGATATCACGCGCAACAAGCGCCTCGTGGAGCGCGGCATCGAAGCTCGCGCGATCCGCATAAGCCGTGTGATCGATGGCAAAAGCCTCGATGCCTTCGTCCCGCGCACGCGCCAGACCGCCGGCATCAGGCCGGTTGGACAGCACCAGCGCGATCTCGCCGGGAAAACCCGGCGCCCGCGCTGCCTCCATGAGCGACACGCTGTTGGAGCCGCGGCCCGAGATCAGGATGGCAATGCGCCGACGGGTCATGAGAGCTTGAGATGCCCTGACGTGCGCACCTGCTCGCCGTCGTCATGCGCAATGGTTTTGCCAATGCGCACAGGGTTTTCGCCGGCATTGCGGAGATCCTGCATGACGTTCTCGGCACGGTCGGCCGCCGCCACGACGATCATCCCGATGCCGCAATTGAACGTGCGCAGCATCTCCGCCTCGGCAACGCCGCCGGTGCGAGCAAGCCAGCCGAAAACCGCCGGTACAGGGATGGCGTCGAGATCGAGGAGCACACCGACGCCGTCGGGCAGAACGCGCGGGATGTTATCGGGGAACCCGCCGCCGGTGATGTGAGCCAGCGCCTTGATGCCGTCGCCGGCTTTCAGGGCGGCAAGCAGCGGTTTTACATAGATGCGGGTCGGATCGAGGAGCGCCTCGCCGAGGCTGCGGCCGGGCGCGAAGGGCGCCGGCGCATTCCAGGCGAGGCCGGAGGCCTCGACGATGCGCCGCACGAGGGAAAAGCCGTTGGAATGGACGCCGGAGGAGGGCAGGCCAATCAGGACGTCGCCCGCAGCCACGGCTTTCGGCAGCAGCGTGCCGCGTTCGGCGGCGCCGACTGCAAAACCGGCCAGATCATAATCGCCGCGCGCGTAGAGCCCCGGCATCTCGGCCGTCTCTCCGCCCACGAGAGCGCAGCCGGCCTGAATGCAGCCATCCGCGATGCCCCGGACGATGGCGACGCCGATTTCCGGTGTGAGCTTGCCGGTGGCGAAGTAATCGAGGAAGAACAGCGGCTCGGCGCCCTGGACGATAATATCGTTGACGCACATCGCCACCAGATCGACACCGATGGTGTGGTGAATGCCGGTATCGATGGCGATCTTCACCTTGGTGCCGACCCCGTCATTGGCCGCCACCAGAATTGGATCGGTAAAGCCCGCTGCCTTGAGATCGAACAACCCGCCGAAGCCGCCGATTTCGGCATCGGCACCCGGCCGCCGCGTGGCGCGCACCAGCGGTTTGATCTCATCGACCATGGCGTTGCCCGCATCGATATCGACGCCCGCTTGCGCGTAGGTCAGGCCGTTCGGCAAATCTTTCGTCATCCGCTCACCCCGTCTCAAGCGCGGGGAGTAGGACGAGCGGTGGCCGGAGGCAAGGGAAACTCGGATTTTTTGTGCATCCCGGCGCAAGAGACCGTTCCCCGCGTGCCTGCCGCAGGGGCAACGTTGCGCTCACCGCCCGGAGCCGCCATTTACCCCGCACCATGACCATTCCCAACCTTATCACCATCGCCCGGCTCATCATGGTCCCGATCGTCATCGTGATGATCCTGCAGGGGCGGTGGGTGGCGGCCTTCGCCGTCTTCGTGCTGGCGGGGCTCTCCGACGCGGTCGACGGGTTCATCGCACGGCAATTCAACATGAGAAGCGAGTTCGGCGCGCATCTCGACCCCATTGCCGACAAGGCGCTTCTGGTGTCGATTTATGTGACCCTGGCCATCGTCGGCTCGGTTCCGGCCTGGCTTGCCATCGTGGTCGTGGCGCGGGACATGATGATCGTTGCCGCCATCATGCTGTCCTGGGTCATGAGCCGCCCGGTGGAGATCAAGCCGCTCTTCATCAGCAAGCTCAGCACGGCGGCGCAGATCTGTTTTGCGGCGTTCGCCCTTGCGGTGAAGGCCTTCGGGGCGGACTTCGAGGGTTTCGGCGATGCGGCGGCGGTTGTTGTCGCAGCCTTGACCGTCGCATCGGCCGGTGCCTATCTCGGGGGCTGGCTCCGGCACATGGCGGCCTGAGCCTAAATTTTTTCGCAATGGTGGGACGATGACGCTCCAACGGCAGGTGATTTTCTGGATCTTGACGCTTGCGGTCACCGTGCTGCTGCTTGCTATTTTTCGGGCCGTCTTGCTGCCCTTCGTCGCAGGCTTTGCGCTCGCCTATATGCTGGACCCCTTGGCGGACCGGCTTCAGCGGACCGGGATCGGGCGGTTGGGCGCCAGCCTCATCATCCTCATCCTGTTCGTCCTCGTCTTCATCGTCGCCCTGATGGTGATCGTGCCGCTGCTCGGCCAGCAGCTCGGGGAGTTCGTCGACCGGCTTCCGAGCTACGTGGCGCGCCTGCAGCAATTGGCGGTGGAGCAGGGCGGCCCGCTCATCGATCGTCTCGGCGGCGCCAATGCCCTCTCGGACATTCAAAAATCCGTCGGGAACCTCATGTCGCAGGGCATTGCCTGGATGGGCACCTTCCTGCAGGGCCTCTGGTCCGGCGGACAGGCGCTCCTCGGGATCTTTTCCCTGCTCGTGGTCACCCCGGTGGTGGCCTTCTACATGCTGGTCGATTGGGACCGGATGGTCTCCACCGTCGATTCCTGGATGCCCATGCGAAATCGAGACACGATCCGGGCCATCGCCCGGGACATCGACCGGGCAATTGCCGGTTTCGTTCGTGGCCAGGCTTTGGTGTGCCTGATCCTCGGCACGTTTTACGCGGTCGCGCTGACGCTGCTCGGCCTGAACTTCGGTGCCATGATCGGCATGACGTCGGGCATTCTGAGCTTCATTCCTTATGTGGGGTCGCTGACCGGGTTGATCCTCTCCATGGGCGTCGCCATCGTGCAGTTCTGGCCCGACTGGACGCTGATCGTCGCGACGCTCGGCATCTTCGTGTTCGGCCAGTTCGTCGAAGGCAATATTCTGTCGCCTAAACTCGTCGGCGAAAGCGTCGGGCTGCACCCGGTCTGGCTGATGTTCGCCCTTTTGGCTTTCGGCTCGCTCTTCGGCTTCGTGGGGCTGCTGATGGCGGTGCCGCTGGCGGCCGCCATTGGGGTGATCGCTCGCTTCGCGCTACAGCAATATCTCACCAGCCCGCTCTATCGCGGGACCGAGCCGGTCATCATCACGCCGAAGGTCGATCTCGATGCGTGAGACGCCGAGGCAACTCACGTTCGATCTCCCCCTCGATCCCCGCTTCGGACGCGAGGATTTTCTCGTCTCGCCGTCGAACGAGCAGGCTTATGCCCGGATCGAGAGCTGGCCCGCCTGGAATGACACCGTGCTGCTGCTCAACGGTCCGCGCGGCAGCGGTAAAAGCCATCTGGCGGCGATCTGGGCCGCAGCCGCCCATGCCTGGACGGTCGACGCCTTCGAGATCGTATCCGAAAAGGTGCCCCACCTGATCTCCAACGGCGCGCTCGCGATCGAGGATATCGATCGGGCGGATCGGGACGAGGCGGCCTTGTTTCACCTGCTCAATCTGGCGCGCGAGAAACGGGCCTTTGTGCTGCTGACCTGCGAGAAATCTCCCGACAATTGGGGCCTGCGCACGGCCGATCTGCTGTCCCGGCTGCGGCTTGCGCCCAGCGTGTCGATCGGCGCGCCGGACGACGCGCTGCTGAAAGCCGTCCTGGTAAAGCTTTTTGTCGACCGGCAACTCGTGGTCGATACCAGCGTTGTGGATTATATCGCCCTCAGGATCGAACGCTCGCTCGCCAAGGCCGACGAGTTCGTGACAATTCTCGACAAGGAGGCCTTGAGCCGGGGCCGTCGCGTATCGCGCGCGATGGCGGCCGAAATTCTCGGTGCTTCTCAGGAAATGGATGAGATCGAGTGAAGCCCCTAGCGCCCCGCCGTCGTGAAACCGTCACGAAGTCCCCACCAAAACGGACGTCGTCGAAAGTCACGACGGAGAACGAAGTGCGCAACAGCCTGGTCCTGGACGAAACCGAAATCGTCAGCGAAACCCCGGCGCCGAAGGCTCCGCCGGATATCGAGTTTGACGGCGCGGTCCTGCGCCAGTTTCCGCAGCGCTTCATCAACCGCGAATTGTCGTGGCTGCAATTCAACCGGCGGGTTCTGGAGGAAGCCGCGAACCGGAATCATCCGTTGCTCGAGCAACTGCGCTTCCTGTCGATTTCCGCCGGCAATCTCGACGAGTTCTTCATGGTTCGCGTCGCCGGCCTGCGCGGTCAGGTGCGGTCGGGGATTGCTGCCCCGTCTCAGGACGGACTGACCCCGCAGGAGCAATTGAGCCTCATCGGCGCGGCGGTCTCGAAGCTCGCATCCGACCAGCAACGGCGCTGGCGCGAATTGAAGGAGAGCCTGCTCGAGGAGGGCATCGTCCTCGTCGAGGGCGCCACCGGCCTGACCAAACCGGAATCGTCCTGGCTCGAGGATTACTTCCTCAACCACGTCTTCCCGCTGCTGACGCCGCTTGCGGTCGATCCGGCCCATCCATTCCCGTTCATTCCAAACCTCGGCGCCTCGATCGCGCTCAAGCTGGCGCGCCAGAGCGACGGCAAGGTGCTGAACGCGCTGATCCGCCTGCCGTCCAGGGCAGACCGCTTCATCCGGCTGCCGGATTTCGCCGAAACCGGCGCCACGCGATTTATCGGGCTCGAGCAGGTCATCGCGCTTTATACGAGCCGCCTTTTCCCCGGCTACGATATGCAGGGTCAGGGCGCATTCCGGGTCATCCGCGACAGCGATCTGGAAATCGAGGAAGAGGCCGAGGATCTCGTGCGCCTGTTCGAGACCGCTCTCAAGCAGCGCCGGCGCGGCAGCGTCATCCGGCTTGAGGTCGAGGCCGGGATGCCGGAAGACTTGCGCCTGTTCGTGGCCGAGGAACTCGAAATCTCAGGCGACGAAATGTTCGTCGGCGAAGGGATGCTCGGTCTCCACGAGCTCTCGCACCTCGTGGCGCTCGACCGGCCGGACTTGAAGTTCAAGCCCTATAACGCGCGATTTCCGGAGCGGATCAGGGAGCATAGCGGAGATTGCTTCGCGGCCATCCGCGAGAAGGACCTCATCGTCCACCACCCCTATGAGTCGTTCGACGCCGTGGTCCAGTTTCTCCGGCAGGCGGCGCGCGATCCGAACGTGGTCGCCATCAAGCAGACGCTCTACCGCACGTCCTCGGAATCGCCCATCGTCGCGGCGCTGGCCGAGGCGGCGGAAGCCGGCAAGGCGGTAACCGCTCTGGTGGAACTCAAGGCCCGTTTCGACGAGGAGGCCAATATCCGCTGGGCGCGCGATCTGGAACGCGCAGGCGCTCAGGTGGTGTTCGGTTTCATCGAGCTGAAGACGCACGCCAAGTTGTCGATGATCGTGCGGCGCGAGGGCGGACAGCTCATCACCTATTGTCATGTGGGCACCGGCAATTACCACCCGATCACCGCGCGTATCTATACCGACCTGTCGTTCTTCACCGCCGATCCGGTGATCGGGCGCGATGTCGGGCGCATCTTCAACTACATCACCGGTTACGCCGAACCGGCCGCGCTGGAGCGGATGGCGGTGTCGCCGCTGACGCTCAAGAAACGCCTCCTCCAGCACATCGGCGAGGAGGTCGCGAACGCCAAGGCGGGCCAGCCGGCGGCGATCTGGTGCAAGTGCAATTCCCTCGTCGATCCCGTCATCATCGATGCGCTGTACGATGCCAGCGCGGCAGGCGTGCAGGTCGATCTCATCGTGCGCGGCATCTGCTGCCTGCGCCCCGGCATCAAGGGCCTGTCCGAGAATATCCGCGTGAAATCCATCGTCGGGCGGTTTCTCGAACACACCCGCATCTATGCGTTCGGAAACGGCAAGAGCCTGCCGAACCCGAAGGCGCATGTGTATATATCCTCCGCCGACCTGATGTCGCGCAATCTCGACCGGCGGGTGGAAGCCCTCCTGCCGATCCTCAACCCGACCGTGCACCAGCAGGTGCTCGACCAGATCATGCTCGCGAACCTGCTCGACAACGAACAGAGCTGGACGGTGTTGTCGGACGGCACCAGCCAGCGGATCACGTTGGCGAAGGGCGAGGAGCCTTTCAACGCCCACAGGTATTTCATGACCAATCCGAGCTTGTCGGGTCGCGGCAAGTCGCTCAAGACGTCCAGCCCGAAAGCGCTGGCCAAACGCGGGCAGCGCTGAGATGCACCTTCTCAACCGACGCGAAGCACAGGGCCGCCTCAAAGTCGGGCAGCCGATGGCGATCATCGATATCGGCTCGAACTCCGTGCGCCTCGTCGCCTATGAGGGCCTCGTGCGGTCATTGACGCCGATCTACAACGAGAAAGTTCTTTGCGGCCTCGGCCGTCACGTGGCGACGACAGGACGGCTCGACGACGAGGCAACCGGGCGCGCGCTGCGCGCATTGGCGCGCTTCCGCGTTCTCTGCCGGACCATGAACGTTTCGGACGTGTTCGTGCTGGCGACAGCGGCCGCGCGCGACGCAACGAACGGCGCCGCATTTCTCGAGGCCGCATCAAAGGCCTGCGGACAGGAGATCGCACTTCTGTCCGGCGCCGAGGAGGCGCGGCTTTCCGCCCTCGGTGTGCTGTCCGGCTTCTACGCGCCGGACGGGCTGGTGGGTGATATGGGCGGCGGCAGCCTCGAACTGGTCGATGTCAGCCGCGAGAGCGTCGGCGAGGGCGTCACCATGCCGCTCGGCGGACTCGCCCTGCAGGACATGAGCGGCGGCTCGCTGAAGAAAGCGCAGAAGATCATTCGCTCGGCGCTCGAACGGGCGCCCGAATATCTCGAGCATCTGCACGGGCGAACCTTCTATGCCGTGGGCGGCACGTGGCGCGCCTTGGCCCGGCTTCATCAGGCGGCGACGGATTATCCGCTGCATGTGATGCACGCCTACACGATCGATCCGCGCGACAGTCTCGACTTCCTGCATCTCGTCGAGGAGGTGGACAGCAAGACGCTGAAGGATATCGAAAGTATCTCCGAGGCGCGCCGGCCGCTGCTTGCCTATGGAGCCATCCTGCTCGAAGAGATCATCCGGCTCGGCCAGCCGAAGGAGATCGCGATCTCCGCTTATGGCGTGCGTGAGGGCGTACTCTACCAAAAGCTCGACCCGGCCACGCAGAAGCGCGATCCGCTGCTCTCGGCAACGGAGGACCTCAACCTGTTGCGATCCCGTTCGCCGGCGCACGGGGAGGAATTGTGGGCCTGGACGAGCCAGTTCATCGATTCCGTCGGCCTTCCGGAGACCGAAGCCGAACGCCGCCTGCGGCACGCCGCCTGCCTCCTTGCCGATATCGGCTGGCGCGCCCATCCCGATTACCGCGGCGAGCAGAGCCTCAACCTGATCGCCTACGGGGCCTTTGCGGGCCTCGATCATCCCGGCCGCGCCTATCTGGCGCTGGCGATCTTTTTCCGGCACGAGGGCTTGTCGCCCGACAAGGTCGGATCGCGCATCAAGTCCCTCGCCGGTCCGCGCTTGATGGAACGCGCACGCCTGCTCGCCGCGTTGATGCGGGTTGCCTACCCGGTTTCGGTCGCGATGGAAGGCGTGTTGCCCCGGACGCCGTTGTTCCTGCGCGACCGGAACGTCGTGCTGCAGCTGCCGCAGGCGATGGCGGAGCTTGCCAATGAGAGGCTGCTGGGGCGGATGCGGGCGCTCGGGAAACTGACGAATCTGGAGCCGTTGATCGAGATCGTTTAGAGCCTGATCCGGCGAAGTGGATACCGGTTCGCCGACGACTCTAGGTCTGTCCCAGATCAAACGACACGGAATCGGGCACAGCGCGAACCTTTACGCGGCCCCGCTCCAGCACCAGCCCGAACTTTCCGTTCTTCAGCGCCAGCGCCTTTTGCCCGAACAATTCGTGGCGCCAGCCTTTCAGCGAGGGCACGTTTGCGGCGTCGCTCTCGGCGATGGCCTCGAGTTCGTCGACGGTGGCAATGATCTTGGGCGCCACGCCTTCTTCCTCTGCGACGGCCTTCAAGAGAACCTTCAGCAACTCGACCACGGCGCCGGCGGCGCCCCGGCCGCGCGTGCGTTCGAGCACCGGCACGGTCGCGGGATCGCGGGCGAGGCCGCGTTCGACGGCCTCCAGGATGTCGCCGCCCGTGCGGGAGCGCTCGAAGCCGTTGGGGATCGAGCGCAGGCGACCGAGCGCCTCGACCGTGCGGGGGGCCGAGACGGCGAGGTCCACGAGGGCGTCGTCCTTGAGGATGCGGCCCCGCGGGACGTCGCGGCTTTGCGCCTCGCGCTCGCGCCAGGAGGCGATCTCCATGAGGACCGCAACCTCTTTCGGCTTGCGCAGACGGCCGACGAGCCGCCGCCACGCGTTCTCGGGATCCGCCTGATATGTCTCGGGGGCGGTCAGGACCGCCATCTCCTCGCTCAGCCAGGCAAGGCGGCCGCTCTTTTCAAGCTGCTGCAGCAATTCCTGGTAGACGGTCACGAGATACGTCACGTCGGAGAGCGCGTAGGTCAGTTGCGCATCGGTCAGGGGCCGGCGCGACCAATCGGTGAAGCGCGAGGATTTGTCGACGCGGGCTTTCGCCAGGTCGTTGACAAGCTGCTCATAGGAAACCGAATCGCCGTAGCCGCAGACCATGGCGGCGATCTGGGTGTCGAAGAGAGGCGCGGGGACCAGTTGGCCCAGGTTCCAGACGATTTCCAGGTCCTGCCGGGCGGAATGGAACACTTTCGTGACATTCGGATCGGCCATCAACGCCATGAAGGGATCGAGGGAGATGTCGTCGGCGAGGGGATCGATCAGGAAAGCGTCGGCCGCATCCGGCCCCGCCATCTGGATCAGGCAAAGCTTGGGATAATAGGTGGTCTCGCGCAGGAATTCCGTATCGACCGTCACGAATGGATGGGCGGCAAGGCGGGCACAGGCAGCCGCGAGGGCATCGGTAGTGGTGATCAGGTCCATGGAAAAGGCTTTTAACCGAAGCCGCGCGATCCCGCGACCTGTCTTTTGGATCCGCAGATCCCTCTTAGGGGGAATTTATTGCCGTCCGGATCGCGATGAGTTTGGGTCGAATTGGTCCAAATTCATAAAACGTGATCGACTCCAATAACCTGGAGCATGGCGTCAATTCTGCATCATGCTCTAGGCAGCGCCCAGCGCACCCGCGCGGCTTCGCGAATTCCCTACCGGGAGATCGGGGACAGGCACCACCTGCCCCTCCTGCAGTGTAATCACCCGGTCGGCGGCGCGGATGGTGTCGGGCCGGTGGGCGATGACCACACGGGTGATCTTCAGCTTCGCCAGCGCATGGTTCACCTCCCGCTCCTTGTCGAGGTCGAGGTTTGATGTGCCTTCGTCCATGAACAGGATGCGCGGCCGGCGGTAGAGCGCCCGGGCGAGCAGGACCCGTTGACGCTGGCCGCCCGAAAGGGTCGTGCCCGTGTCGCCCACGAGTGTATTGTAGTTCATCGGCATCGCCATGATCTCGCCGTCGATGCCCGCGGTCGTCGCGCATTCGCGCATCCAGTCGAGGTCGGGCCTTGCGTCGAAGAAGCTGATGTTCTCGGCGAGACTGCCCGACAGCATGTGATCTTCCTGCATCACGACGCCGATCTGGGCGCGGAAGGATTGGAGGCCGAAATGGCCGAGCGGGATGCCATCGACCAGCACGCTTCCCGTCTTTGGGCTGAAGAGCCCGAGCATCAGCTTGAGCAACGTGGTCTTGCCGCCGCCCGAGGGGCCGGTGATGGCGACGAATTCGCCGCTCTCGACGCGAAATGCGATCTCCGACAGGATCTCAGGCTCGGTCGCGGCGTAGCGAAAGGAAACGTCCTTCAGCTCGATCGTGCCCTGCAGTTCCCTCGCGATCAGCCGCTTCTCGTCGTAGCCTGCTTCCTTCTCGGTCAGGGCGATATCGGACAGACGGGACACATAGAGATCCAGCATCCTGTACTGGATCGCCATCTCGATCAGCGCCGTTGCTTTTTCGAGAAACTGTGTCTTGTAGGACATGAACGCATAGAGCATGCCGACGCTCATTGCGCCCGACATGGCCGCACGCGCGCCGAGATAGACGACGAGCACGTTCTCCAGCCCGTAGAGCAACTGGTTCGCCGTCCTGAAACCGATATTCAGGCGGTTTTGACGGATGGCCTTGCTGATCGCGTTCGCATGCCTGTTCTGCCACAAAGCCTCGCGGTCGCTCTCCGCACCGAAGATCTTGATGCTCTGGATCGCCCGTGCGGTCTCGATGAAGGTGGTGCTTTCCTTCGCCTGCGCTTCAATCATCTCTTCCTGCGATTGCCGGAGGGCGCGGTAGAAGATCGCACGGATGAGCGCGTAGAGCAGGAGCGCACCGAGGACGACGAGCGACAGTGACGGGCTGTAGATGAGAATCATGACCAGCGTCAGGATTGCCATTCCGCCATCGACAAGCGCGCCGATCAGACCTTGGGAAAACAGATTTTGGATCGGCGTCGTCGCGCCAAATCGCGAGATGATGTCGCCGGTGTGGCGCTTTTCGAACCAATCCAGCGGCAGGCGCACAAGGTGGTTGAAAAGGCCGGCGCTCATCTGGAAATTGAGCGCGCTGCCGAGAAACAGCAGGACCTGCGCACGCAGCCAGTTGGCGGCTGCGTTGATGATCAGCAGAAGGGTGAAACCGACCGCGAGCGCGGTCAGAAGTCCGGAATCGCCCTTCATGATCGCGTCGTCGACCACGAGTTGCATGTAGAACGGGCTTGCCAGGACGACGATCTGCATGACGATCGAGAGCACGAGAGCCTGTGCGAGCGCCCGGCGGGTTCCGGTGAGCTTTGCCCAGAACGTGGAGAGAGGCAGTCGCGCGGCGGCCTTCTTGATCTCGAAGGTTTCCGTGGGCGTCAATTCCAGCGCGATGCCGGTGAAGTGCCGTCCCGATTCCGCAAGCGTATAAGTGCGAATGCCGGAGGCCGGGTCGTGGACGACGATGCTGCGGCCTCTCATCTCTTTCAGAACCACGAAGTGGTTCATATCCCAGTGCAGGATGCAGGGCGTCTTGATGTCCTTGAGCTGGGTGGGTTCAAGGCGCAATCCGCGTCCCATCATGCCGATCTGCTGCGCGATCGTCAGCACATCCTTGAGGGTGGTGCCCTTCAGGGAAATCGAGAATTGGCGCCGCAAGCCAATGAGGTCGATCTCGTGCCCGTGATAGGTCGCCACCATGGCAAGGCACGCCAGGCCGCATTCCGCGGCCTCGGATTGCAGAATCATCGGGAGGCGGGGCCCGCCGAGAAAGTGGACCTTGTCGAGGACGCTCACATGCGACCCCGGAGGCTGAAAAGCGGCTCGAAGAGCCATGCCATCAGGGAGCGCTCCTCGAGCACGATATCGGCCTGAAGCGACATGTCGGGCTGCAGCGGCACATCACGCCCAAAAGCCCTCATCGCCTGGTCCTTCAACCGCACGGTGACGCGATAGGCCGGCTCCTTGAGCGCGACCTTTCCGAAGAGTTCGTCCGGGGCAAGGATCGCCTGCGAAACGGTCTCGACCATCCCGTCCTTGCTGCCGAAGCTCTGATAGGGAAATGCGTCGATCATCAGCCGCACCCGCTGGCCCGGCTCCACGAAGCCGATCGCCCGGCTCGGGACGAACAGTTCAGCCCGAAGTTCCGCGCCATCCGGCACGAGCGTGAGGAGGGGGCGGTTCGGATCGACTGCCTGACCCGGGCCGACCTGAAGCGCCGTGACGAGGCCGGCCACGGGCGCCCGGATCACCTGCGCGCCCCGCGCCTCGATTTCGCTCCGCTCCCGCTCGCGATCGGCAAGGTCGAGGCGTCGCTGTGACAAACGCTCGCGGGCCTGAACGGGAAGGCCGTCGCGCTGCAACCGCGCCTGCTGCAATTCGCGCCCGTTGGTGGCAAGCTCCTCATCGAGCTCGGCCAGATCCTGGCGGGTCGCCCGCACGGTCTCTTCCTGAACCTGCAAGGCGAGCTTCGTGACACTTCCTTTCTGGTAGAGCTGGAACAGCGTTTCGCGGCGCTCCTCGGCGGCGCCGGCCCGCTCCACCTGCAAGGCGCGCTGGGCGGCGATGGCGTCCCGCTGGGCGAGCACGCTCTCGATGGTGGCATCGAGCCGCACGATTTCATTGGCGACGCGGGCCGGGTCCGCCGCGATCTGCTCGCGGATGAGGCGTGTCTGCGCGTCGAGGCTTGCCAGCAGGGTGGCCCCCAGCGTTCCGCCGCCCTCCAGTCCCTGCTGCGAATCGATGGTGAAGAGAGGATCCCCGACGCGAACCCGGTCGCCCTCCCGGACTCTGAGCATCGTCACGACGCCGTGGCGCCGCGCCGATACGCGCGCGACGCCCTCGGTCGAGACCAGTGCGCCGATGGCGGTTTCCTTGCGGGCATATCCGGCGGTTGAGACGAAAACGACGATGAGAAGCGTTGCGGCGACGAGAAACGATCCGAGAAGGCGCCACGAGAGCGGTGCGGTGGGGACCGCCGCAGCCGAATTCTCGGCGCCGTCGAGGGCCTGCGGACGAAAAAAGCTCTGGTTCAAGAAAGCGCAGCCTTAACGATAATGGGCAATAAGCAACTATGTTGCATATTCTGAGGCGTGGCAAGGCGCCGCCAAGCTCCCGGCTCGATCGAAAGCTTGGCGCCAATCGATGTCAGCTCTTTCTCGCCCGGGCCGAGGCCGGCAGCGAAATGGCGGGGCTGGCTGGACGGAGCCCTCAGGCTTGCGACCGCATGGTGGATTTAGCCCTTCCGCCTTGACATCCCCCGGCGGCCATGAATGTTGCCCGGACATTGCTCCGATCAGGTTCATTCAGCAGGCTCCCATGTCCTCCGCCTCTCCCATGTCCGCCCCTTCCACGCCCATGCACCGCTACCGCTCCCATACCTGCGGCGCGCTCCGGGAATCCGATGTGGGCGGGATCGCCCGCCTGTCGGGCTGGTGCCACCGCATCCGGGACCATGGCGGCGTGCTGTTCATCGACCTGCGCGATCATTACGGCATGACCCAGTGCGTCGTGGATCCGGATTCGCCCGCCTTCAAGCTCGCCGAAACCGCCCGTTCCGAGTGGGTGATCCGCGTCGACGGCAAGGTGCGCAAACGTCCGGCCGGAACCGAAAACCCGGATCTCCCCTCCGGCATGATCGAGCTCTACATCACGGAGATCGAGGTGCTGGGTCCGGCGGACGAGCTGCCGATGCCGGTTTTCGGCGATCAGGAATACCCGGAGGAGACGCGTCTCCGTTACCGCTATCTCGATCTGCGCCGTGACAAGCTGCACCAGAACATCATCAAGCGTGGCGCCATCATCGACGGCATTCGCCGCCGCATGAAGGAAAGCGCCTTCTTCGAGTTCACGACACCGATTCTCACCGCCTCGTCGCCGGAGGGTGCGCGCGACTTCCTGGTGCCGTCGCGGCTCCATGCGGGCCAGTTCTACGCGTTGCCGCAGGCGCCGCAGCAGTTCAAGCAGCTCATCATGATCTCCGGTTTCGACCGGTATTTCCAGATCGCGCCCTGCTTCCGCGACGAAGACCCGCGCGCCGACCGCCTGCCGGGCGAATTCTACCAGATCGACGTGGAGATGAGCTTCGTCACCCAGGAAGACGTGTTCCAGACCATGGAGCCGGTCATCCGCGACACCTTCCGCGAATTCGCCGACGGCAAGCCGGTGACGGACGTGTTTCCGCGCATCAAGTATTTCGACGCGCTGTTGAAATACGGCACCGACAAGCCGGATCTGCGCAACCCGCTGATCATCGCCGATGTGTCGGATGAGTTTTCGCGTGAGGAAGTCACCTTCAACGCCTTCAAGAACGTCATCAGGTCGGGCGGCGTCGTGCGCGCCATTCCGGCGACTGGCGCCGCCTCGCAGCCGCGCTCGTTCTTCGACAAGCTCAACGAATGGGCGCGCACGGAAGGCGCGCCCGGCCTCGGCTATGTGGTGTTCGAGGAAGAGGGCGGAAAGATCATCGGCAAGGGCCCGATCGCCAAGTTCATCCCCGACGAGGTGCAAGCCGCAATCCGCCAGAAGGCTGGCCTCAAGGCCGGCGACGCGGTGTTCTTCTCCGCAGGAACCGAGGATAAAGCCGCCTCGCTTGCGGGCAAGGCGCGCGTGCGCATCGGCGACGAACTCGGCCTTGGCGACAAGAACCAGTTCGCCTTCGCGTGGATCGTCGACTTCCCGCAATACGAGTGGAACGAGGACGAGAAGAAGATCGACTTCTCGCACAACCCGTTCTCGATGCCGGCGATCGAGCCTGAGGAGTTCCTCAAGCTCACCGACGCCGACAAGGATCGCATCCTCAAGCTGACCGCCTACCAATACGATATGGTCTGCAACGGCTTCGAGCTCGCCTCCGGCGCCATCCGCAACCATCGCCCCGACATCATGAAAAAGGCGTTCGGGATCGCCGGCTATGACGAGCAGACGCTGGAGGACAAATTCGGCGGCATGTATCGCGCGTTCCATTACGGCGCGCCGCCCCACGGCGGTATGGCGGCGGGCATCGACCGCATCGTCATGCTGCTTTGCGGCGCGGTGAACCTGCGCGAGATCACCCTGTTCCCGATGAACCAGCGGGCCGAAGACCTCTTGCTCGGCGCGCCATCCGAGGTCTCGCCCAAGCAGCTTCGCGAATTGCACATTCGTCTGAACCTGCAGGAGAAATGATCCCGGCCACTGCCATCGTGGTGACATTCGACAGCGCGCACGCGCTGCCGGATTGTCTCGACGCTTTGCAGGCCGAAAGCGTGCCGACCGTCGTGGTCGACAATGCGTCGCTCGACGATACCGTGAGTATAGCGGAAGAGCGAGGCGTTCAGGTTGTCCGCAACCTGCGCAACGAAGGCTATGGCCGCGCCAACAATATCGGCGCGCGCGCGGCGAAAACCGAGTTCCTGCTCGTCGTCAATCCGGACGTGATCCTCGAACGGGGTGCTGTCGCGGCGCTGCTCCACGCCGCGGGACGCTATCCCGATGCGGGTTTGTTCGCGCCGCAGATCGTCGAGCCGAGTGGGCGGGTGTTTTTCCAACCTCGATCGCTTCTCGCACCGTATCTGACCAATCCGCCCGGCAAGCTCGCGCTCCCGGAAGGCGAATCGTGCGCGCCGTTCTTCTCCGGCGCGTGCTTTCTCGTCCGGCGCGAACTTTTCCTGCGGCTCGGCGGCTTCGACGAAAGTATCTTCCTGTTCTATGAGGATAACGATCTCTGCCGCCGGATCGCCGACAGCGGTTCGTCGCTCGTCTATGTGCCGCAGGCGATCGTCCGGCATGGGCGCGGACGGTCGAGCGGACCGAAACCGGGGCGCGTCTTCAAAGCCCGTTGGCATCAGGCGTGGTCGCGCGCCTATGTGAGCCGCAAATATGGGTTGCCGACGCCGGCTCCGGGCATGTTTCTCATCAATGCCCTCAAGACAATTGGCGTCGCATTGTCGTTCCGCCGTTCCCTGATCGAGCGCTATGCCGGTTCGGCGGCCGGCGCTTGGGCGTTTCTTCGCGGGCGCACGGCCTTGGGCCATGAGGGCCTGACATGAGGAAATCGGTTCTCCTTGGTAGGGTCCCCACCGTCAGCGTGGCGATGGAGCAGGACACGAACAACTTCACGCTGCTGCGCCTGGCCCTGGCGCTCGCCGTCGTCGTCTCCCATGCGTTCAGCGTCACCACCGGGCGGGTCGACGACGAACCGCTGGCCCTGCTGACGGGATTTACTCTCGGCGAGCATGCGGTCAACGGCTTTTTTGCCATCTCGGGTTTCCTCGTCACCATGAGCTTCGACCGCCGGGGCTGGTGGGATTATGTGATTGCGCGGACCTTGCGCATCGCGCCGGGCCTGATTGTCGCGACACTGGTGGTGGCGCTCCTGCTCGGGAGCCTCATGACGGCGCTCCCCGCGGCCGCCTATTTGCAAAGCGAGGGCGTGTGGCGCTTCATTATCGCGACGCTCACCACCTACAAGAGCAACATCGCGCTTCCTGGGGTTTTCACCGAGAACCCCTTCCGCTTCCCGATGGGGACGGTGTGGACGCTGAAATACGAGGTGCTCTGCTACGCGGCTGTCCTCGGGATCGGTATCGTTGGATTCCTGCGCTGGCGCTGGGCCGCCGTCGCTCTCGTCGCCGGCCTTGCTGCAGCCCTGCTAGCCCTCGACCTCTTCAACCCGGCCGCCCCCAAGGGGGTCGAGACCGCGATCCGCCTGCCGCTGATCTTTGCATTCGGCGGCGCGCTCTACGTGCTGCGCGATACGGTTCGGCTGTCGGCAATCGTGGTGCTGACATTCGCTACCGCCACGTGGCTCTCGAGCGACACGTTCCTGTACAAGACGCTGCTTTTCACCGGCACCGCCTATGCGATGCTCTGGCTTGCCCTGTCGCCCGCCTTGACGCGGTGGCATTTCGAACCGCGGCAGGATCTCTCCTACGGCACCTATCTTTACGGCTGGCCGATCCAGCAGGCGCTGCACGCGGCTCTGCCCGCCGTCGCGCCGCTGGTCCTGCTCGGACCCGCCTTGGCGCTCACGCTCGCGGTCGCGGCCCTCTCCTGGCTGGCGGTCGAGAAGCCGGCGCTGGCGTTGAAGGCGAAGGCCCTGGGGCGCCGAACGCTCAAGACGATTGAGCCCGCAGCACCCTGACGGCGGCGACCAGTTCCTTGATCCTGTCGCTCTGCAGCAGCGGGATGAGCGTCCCGATGCGCTCGCGCGGCAGGTCCCACCAGCGGGCCTCGAGCAAGGCCGCGACGGTCTCCTCATCGAAGCGATAGCGGATGATCTTGGCCGGGTTGCCGCCGACGATGGCGTAGGGCGGCACGTCCCGCGTGATCAGCGCATGAGCGGCGATGACGGCGCCGTTGCCGATGGTCACGCCGGACAGGATCGTCGCGCCCGAGCCGAGCCACACGTCATGCCCTATGGTCACGTTGCCGCGAGAGCCGTGATAATCGCGAGTCTCCGGCGCCGAGGGCCAGAGGCCGGGGAGGGCGGAGAACGGGTAGGTCGTTCCCCAGTCGGTGCGGTGATTCCCGCCGAGGAGGATTTCCACCTTGTCGGCAATCGAGCAATAGCGCCCGATCGTGAGCTTCTTGCCGGATTCCGGGAAACGCACCTTCGGACGACCGTAGCTGAACGCCCCGATCTCAAAGCCGTAGCGCTGCGCGAGGTCCGCGAGGTGCAGGTCGGTCTGGTTATGCGGATTGCGCCAGTTCTTCAGGCGGTGACGAATGCCCATGGGTCAGCGCCTACTGGTCGAACGACGTTGACGACAGGGGGCCGGGCGCGCACAAGGACACCTGACGAACAAACACTGACAGTTGGCGTGAGGAGCGTTTGGGATGGCTGATAACATCTCGCAGGATCTAAAGCAGGGAGCGCTCTTCTACCACCGCTATCCGCGTCCGGGAAAGCTCGAGATCCAGCCGACGAAGCCGCTCGGCAACCAGCGCGACCTCGCGCTCGCCTATTCCCCGGGCGTTGCCGCACCGTGCGAAGCCATTGCGGCCGATCCGGCGGAAGCCGCAAATCTGACGTCGCGCCAGAACCTGGTCGCTGTCATCACCAACGGCACCGCGGTGCTCGGCCTCGGCGACATCGGCCCGCTGGCGTCAAAACCGGTGATGGAGGGCAAGGCGGTCCTGTTCAAGAAATTCTCCGGCATCGACGTGTTCGATATCGAGATCGCCGAGAAGAACGTTGACAGGCTGGTGGATGTGATCGCGGCGCTCGAGCCGACCTTTGGCGGCATCAATCTGGAAGACATCAAGGCTCCGGAATGCTTCGAGGTCGAAGAACGCCTGAAAAGCCGCATGGACATTCCGGTCTTCCACGACGACCAGCACGGCACCGCGATCATCGTCGGCGCCGCGGTGACGAACGCGCTTGAACTTGCCGGCAAGCGCATCGAGGACGTGAAGATCGTGACCTCGGGCGCCGGCGCCGCAGCGCTCGCCTGCCTCAACCTGCTCGTCTCGCTCGGCGCCAAGCGTGAAAACATCTGGGTGTCGGATATCGAGGGCGTCGTCCATGATGGGCGCAACGAACTCATGGATCGGTGGAAATCGGTCTATGCCCAGAAGACCGATGCGCGGACGCTCGCCGATATCATGCCGGATGCGGATGTGTTCCTCGGCGTCTCCGCCGGCGGCGTCCTGAAGCCGGAATTCCTAGCGAAGATGGCGCCCAATCCGCTCATCATGGCGCTGGCGAACCCCTATCCGGAAATCATGCCCGAAGAGGCCGAGGCCGCGCGTCCGGACGCGATGATCTGCACGGGCCGCTCGGACTTTCCGAACCAGGTCAACAACGTCCTGTGTTTCCCGTACATCTTCCGGGGCGCGCTCGATGTGGGCGCGACGACGATCAACGAGGAGATGAAGGCTGCGGCCGTCAAAGCCATCGCCGGCCTCGCGCGCGAAGCGCCATCCGAAGTGGTGGCGCGCGCCTATGGCGGCGAGGCGCATCCATTCGGCAAGAAATCGTTGATTCCAAGTCCATTCGATCCGCGCCTGATCCTGCGCATCGCTCCGGCGGTCGCGAAGGCCGCGATGGATTCCGGCGTCGCCAAGACGCCCCTGGAAGACCTTGAGGCCTACGCGGATTCGCTGGGACGTTTCGTATTCCGTTCCGGCTTCATCATGAAGCCGCTTTTCTCCAAGGCGAAGGCCAACCCGAAGCGGGTGATCTACGCCGAAGGCGAAGATGAGCGCGTGCTCCGCGCGGTGCAGGTCATCGTCGAGGAAGGCATCGCGCAGCCGATCCTCATCGGCCGACCGAATGTGGTCGAAGCCCGCATCAAGCGTTACGGCCTGTCGATGGAGATCGGCCGGCATTTCGCGCTGGTCAATCCCGAGGACGATCCGCGCTATCGCGATTACGTCGCGACCTATGTGGAAGCCGCGGGCCGCAAGGGCATCACGCCCGATGCCGCGAAGACCCTGGTGCGCACCAACTCGACGGTCATCGGTGCGCTCGCGGTGCGGCGCGGCGATGCGGATGCGCTGATCTGCGGTTTGGAGGGACGGTTCGAGTCGCGCCTGAAGCACATCAAGGACATTATCGGGCTCTCGCCGGGCGTACGCGAGATGGCGGCGCTCTCCCTCGTCATCACCTCGAAGGGCGCGTATTTTCTCGCTGATACGCATGTGCAGCCGGATCCGAACGCCGAGGAAATCGCCGACATGACGATTGCCTGCGCCAGCCACGTGCGGCGCTTCGGACTCGAACCCAAGATCGCGCTGCTGTCGCACGCGGATTTCGGCGCTGCCAACACCCGCTCGGCCCGCAAGATGCGCGATGCGCTGGCGCTCATTCAGGAACGTGCACCCGAACTCGAAGTCGACGGTGAGATGCAGGCGGATGCAGCCCTGTCGGAAATGATCCGCGAACGGGTCAACCCGAATTCGCGGCTCAAGGGCGAGGCCAACATCCTCATCATGCCCAATCTCGACGCCGCCAATATCGCGTTTCAGTTCACCCGGATTCTGGCCGATTCACTGCCCGTCGGCCCGATCCTCATCGGCCCGGCAAAGCCCGCCCACGTGCTCACCCCCTCGGTGACAGCGCGGGGAATCGTCAATCTGACGGCGATCGCGGTGGTCGAGGCTCAGGCGGCCGAAGAGGATGCAGACGCGGCGTTGGCGGAACGCGTGGTTTGACGCCGAACCGTCGCCGCATTGCTATTCGGCGACGGCCGTCACATCGAGCTTTTCCAGTGCCGCTTTCGGATCCGAGAGCGACAGGATCTCGACGATGCCAAGTCCTGACGCGTCCTTGGCGCGGGCATTGATGATCAGCCGCCCCGGTTTGGCGACAAAGCGCGCGATGGCGCGACTGATGGTGGTCGCCTGCTCCGAATGGCCGATCAGCGATGGCACCACGAACGCTGCTCCGGCGCCATAGGTCTGACGCAGCTTGTCCGGGGTCGTTTTCTCTTCCCTGGCGGTTTTTGCAAGGAAGCGCTCGAACAATCCGCGATTCTCCAGCGTGACATCGAGCGCCTTTGCTTTCGCGCCCATCAGCGCCACGGTGGCGATCGCCTCGTCCGCATCGAAGATTTCCTTCGAGACGCTGCCGAAAAGGCCCGTGAGCGATATGGTCGCCATGTCCTTGCCCTGCAACGACAGTTCCGTCACGGCGATCTCGTTGGCTGCCTCGTTCCAGCGTCCCGCAAAGGCGAAAGACAGATCGAGGTCCCGGTAGCCGAGCGCCCGCAACTCCTTCACGCCGTCTTCCTTGCTGTCTTCAGGGAGTGTGACGGCAAAGTTCTGCACCGCCCATCGCAGATTTGTCGGCACGTTGTTAACCGGCTGATCGGCCGTGAACTCGACTTCCTTCACCGTGGAGCTGAGCTTTGTTGTCCGGCCGCCATTGCCGTTCACGGATGTGTCGAGAGCGATCCCCGATAGCTTCAGTGTCCCGAGCGTCGGCGCGAGGCTGCGCGCATCCACGGCCTCGAACGCATCCAGCGACTTGCCCTGGAGCTTTTTCAGCCCTTCGAGCGTGGGCGCTATGGAGAATCCGGTGAGACTGGCGCTGGCAAGAGAGAACCTTCCGCTCTGGTCGTTGAACTCGAGCCCTTCGATCCGCACCTCCGCGGGCCGCGATCCCGGCCCCGAATAGCTCATGCGGGCGATTTTCGCGCTGGGTCCTGGACTTGGGCGGGTCCGTTTCATTTCAAAGCCGGTCGCCTCCACGTGAGCGATATCGAAAGCGCCGAAGAAATCCGCCGTGGTGGCGATGAGGCGGCTCTGCTCGTCAGCCGTCATCTCGTCCTTGCCGGCGAGTTCCGCAAACAGCGTCGTGGCGCCGAGCCACGATTCCGAAATCGTGCGCGCCATGAAATCCCGGCCGGAGATCCGGGCGATTTTGAACTGCACGCCTTCCTTGCCGTCCACCAGATCGACGTTGTCGATCGAGAACGCGCCATGGATCTTCACCAGCGGGTTGGGGCCGGCGGCCGCTCGCGTTTCATAGAGACGTGCGAGCGCCGGCAGCTCCAGATCGCTGACGGAGGTGCGACCGTAGCTGAAATTGGCCTGATCCCGGCCTTCAGTGGTTTCGGCGCCCGCCGTATCGGCGGTGGCCTCCGCAACCCTGCCACGGACGACGTCTCTGAAAACGACGTTCTTGTAGGTGATCGTCTGAGTTTGAGGACCGATCGTTCGGGTCGATTTCAGGCTGGGCGCCACGACCTGCTTGGCGCTGATGCGCGCCAACCGCGTTTCGAGGGGCTCGCTGGACGTGCTCGCCAAAAGGGCATCGAGATCGGCGCGGGACGAGGCAAGGCCCGAAATCTCGATTCGCGCGGCCTCGTAGGTCGATCCGCCGGAGGTAAAGCGCACATTCTCCAGCGTGACGCTCTCGGCGCTTTGCGCAAATGCCGCATTCCAGAGCGGCACCTTCACGGAGCCGACCGTCACCTGGGGGCCGTTGCGGTCGAGCGCGAGATTGCTCACGATCGCCGGTTCAAAGCGCAGAACGGCGGCGCCAGCGAACAGGGCCAAGGCACAAAGCGCGGGCCGGTAAAGACGCCTCATGAAAGCTCCTCTAATGGTGGCGGCGGGAGCTGGCGCTCTGCAAACGAGCGGCGATACGGGCGTTAAGGTCTACAGCGCGAACGACGTCCCGCACCCGCATGAGGCCGTGGCGTGCGGATTCTCGATCTTGAACGACTGGCCCATTAGATCGTCGACGAAATCGATGACGGAGCCTTCGATGTACTGGATCGAGATCTCGTCCACGAGGACCGTCGCGCCATCCTTTTCGACCACGAGGTCGTCGTTCTGCCGTGTCCGGTCCACATCGAACGCATATTGAAACCCCGAGCAGCCGCCTCCGTTGACGCTGATTCTGAGCATCGAGCCGTCGGGTTCGCTTGCCATGATCTCGTTGATCCGGCGGGCGGCGCGTTCGGTAAGGGTGATGTCACTCATGGTCGATCCGGTCCTGGGTTGAGACGTTATCTTGGACAACGTCCCTTCAGCAAGGTAAGTGCCGAGGACGGAAGCTTCAACCCGGGGATAGCACGTGCGGCCCTTTGGCGAACGATGGCGAGCGCCCTATGCCTGCGACCCTCAGGCGAGCCGCGGCCGGCTCCATCCTGAGGCTGCCTCCCCGACGCGGAGCGAATTCCAGCGCGATCGGGACCGGATCATCCATTCGTCGGCCTTCCGCCGCCTCAAGCACAAGACGCAGGTCTTCGTCTATCACGAGGGCGATCATTTTCGCACCCGGCTGACCCACACCATCGAGGTGAGCCAGATTGCCCGCGCGCTCGCCCGCTCGCTGGGGCTGGACGAGGATCTGGCCGAGGCGCTGGCGCTCTCGCACGACCTTGGCCACACGCCGTTCGGGCACACCGGTGAGGACGTGCTGGAAGCCCGCATGGCCGCGTTCGGCGGCTTCGATCACAACGCCCAGGCCCTGCGGATCGTCACTCGGCTGGAGCGCCGCTACGCCGCCTTTGACGGCCTCAACCTGACCTGGGAAACCCTGGAAGGGCTGGTGAAGCATAACGGGCCGCTTCTCGATGCGGCCGGCAATCCCACCTCGCGCTATGCGAAAAGCGGCGTGCCGCTGGCAATCCTGGAATACAACGCCTTGCAGGACCTCGAGCTTGCGACCCATGCGGGCGGTGAGGCGCAGGCAGCCGCCGTCGCCGACGACATCGCCTACAATGCCCACGATATCGATGACGGGCTCAGGGCAGGGCTGTTCGATATCGAGGCTCTGCGCGAGGTCGCTTTTCTCGACGACATCTTGAGGGAAATCGACGGTCTTTATCCCGGCCTCGACCTCTCGCGCCGCATCCACGAGCTTGTCCGCCGCGTCATTACCCGGTTCGTAGAGGACGTGGTGAACGAGGGGGACCGCCGGCTGGCGGCTTTGGCACCCGCGAGTGCCGGTGCGATCAGGGGAGCCGCCAAGCCCGCTATCTGCTTCTCGACGGTGATGCAGGCGGCCGATGCGGCGGTCAAGGGTTTCCTCTATCCCCACATGTACCGTCATCCCCATGTGATGGCGGTGCGGCATGACGCGGATGCCATCCTCAACGATCTCTTCGCACGCTTCATGGCCGAGCCGGAATCGATGCCGGCAGAGTGGCAAACAGATCTCCCGCGGGACGACGAGCCGCGGCTGGCGCGCCGCGTGGCGGATTACATCGCGGGAATGACGGACCGCTATGCCATCCTCGAACACCAGCGCCTGTTTGACGTGACGCCGGACTTGCGTTAGGCGCGCCAAAGCGTTGAAGGGCCGGAAGGCCTATCGAGATTGAGATTATGAACATCTTCGGGCTGTTTGAGAAACGTGTGGCGGATGCTCTTGGCCGTTTGGCCGAGGCGGGCAAGATCCCGGCCGGGCTCGATGTGAGCCGCGTGGTCGTCGAACCGCCGCGCGACACGTCTCACGGCGACCTCGCCACCAACGCCGCCATGGTGCTGGCCAAGGAAGCGCGCATGAACCCGCGTGCGCTCGCCGAATTGATCGTCGCCGATCTCGGCCAGGATCCCCGCGTCGTGAAGGCGGAGATCGCCGGACCGGGCTTCATCAATCTCAAGCTGAAACCGCATGTGCTGCACGAGATCCTGCGCGCCGCCGTGGTCGATACCGACGGCTTTGGCCGCAGCGGGCAGGGCGCGGGAGTCGCGGTGAATGTGGAATTCGTCTCCGCCAATCCGACCGGCCCCATGCATGTGGGCCACGGCCGCGGCGCCGTGTTCGGCGATGCGCTGTCCGAGCTGCTGGCCTTTGCCGGCCACAAGGTGAGCCGCGAATATTACATCAACGATGCCGGCGCACAGGTGGACGTCCTCGCGCGCTCGGCTTTCCTGCGCTACCGGGAAGCGCTGGGCGAGGATATCGGCACCATTCCCGAAGGCCTTTACCCGGGCGATTATCTCGTTCCGGTGGGTGAAAAGCTGGCGCGCGACCACGGCGCGGCCTGGCGCGACAAGCCGGAGGCCGAATGGCTTCCGCTGGTGCGAAATATCGCCATCGATTCCATGATGGACATGATCCGCGAGGATCTGGCGGCCCTGAACATCCATCACGACGTCTTTTTTTCCGAGCGTTCGCTGCAGGAAAACAACGGCGGCGAGGTGGCGAGAACCATCGCCGACCTGCGGGCGCGCGACCTGGTCTATATGGGTCGCCTGCCGCCCCCCAAGGGCCAGAAGGACGAGGATTGGGAGGACCGTGAGCAGCTGTTGTTCCGCGCCACCGCGTTCGGCGACGAGGTTGATCGGCCGCTTCTGAAGTCGGACGGCTCCTTTACTTATTTCGCCTCCGACATCGCCTATCACCACTCGAAATTCTCACGCGGCTTCGCCTCGATGATCGACGTGTGGGGGGCCGATCACGGCGGTTACGTCAAGCGCATGCAGGCGGCGGTAAAGGCCGTGACCGCAAATCAGGGCGATCTCGACGTCAAGCTTTGCCAGCTGGTGAAGCTTCTGCGCGGTGGCGAGCCGGTGAAAATGTCGAAGCGTTCCGGCGACTTCGTGACCTTGCGTGAAGTAGTGGATGAGGTCGGGCGGGATGCCGTCCGCTTCATGATGCTGTTTCGCAAGAACGACGCGACGCTCGATTTCGACCTCGCCAAGGTGGTCGAGCAGTCGAAGGACAACCCCGTTTTCTACGTCCAGTATGCCCATGCCCGCTGCGCGTCTGTGCTGCGCCAGGCGGGGGAGGTTTTCCCCGGAGTGGACTTTTCGGGCGAAGCCTTGTCGGCTGCGGATCTCTCGGTTCTGAGCGACGAGGCCGAAATGGACGTGATCCACCGGATCGCCCAATATCCCCGGATGATCGAGGCGGCGGCAGGCTCGCACGAGCCTCATCGTGCGGCATTCTACCTCTATGACCTCGCCAGCGCCTTCCATTCTTTGTGGAATAAGGGCAAAGACTTGCCGCAATTACGCTTTGTTAATCAAAGTGATGAAGATTCAACGAAAGCGAGACTCGCTCTTGTGTATGCCCTCAAGGGCGTCCTGGCGTCTGGTCTCGCTATCCTGGGCGTTACGGCTCCCGACGAAATGCGTTAGACAACTGGAAACACGGTATCGTTTCTGGTCTATTGCGCCGGAAAGCCGTTTACGTCGTGCCGACGCAGCATCGCTGATGCGCGTCGGATTACCGGAGGTCCGGCGCTATGAGCGGAACACAGAAGCCCCATTTTGCGGTTGATCTCAACGAGATCGAGCGTCAACTCGCGCAGGCCCAATCTGCCGCGCCAACACCATCCTCGTCAGGCGGGCGTCACGACCCGCTGGCCGATCTGGCCCGCATCGGCGGGCAGGATGATCCCTTCGAGGCCCTGCTCGCCAACGAGCCGCCCCGCGGCCGTGCGCCGCAGCAGGAGCGGCGCGATCCGCTCTTTGCCGTGCGTGGCGAGGCGGCGCGCGATCCCTATGCCCGGCGCGCATCGGATCCCGCGCCCTTCGATTTCGAAGACGAGCCGCATCAGGGCGTGCAGCACGCCGGCCAATCCTACGGCTACCAGCAACCTGCGGCGGCGGAACCCGCCCACGATCAGCACGCCTACGATCAGGGCGGCTACAGCCAAGATTATTACGGCAATGGCGATCAAGCCGCCCATTACGATGAGGCAGCCTATCAGCCGCCACCGCGTGGCCGGTCGCGGAAGGCCGTGCTGGCATTGGGCGCCGTGCTCGGGGTGGTCCTGATCGGATCGGCGGGTGCCTTCATGTTCAGCGGCGGATCCGCTGCGATCACCGGCGGAGAGCCGCCTCTTATCACCGCCAGCAACGAGCCGATCAAGGTCGCGCCGCAAAATCCGGGCGGCGTGGAAATTCCCAACCAGAACAAGCAGATCTACGAGCGCGCTCAGAGCGGCGCGACCAAGGTGGTCAGCAATTCGGAGCAGCCGGTGGACGTCAAGCAGGCCGTTCGCATGAATGGCGTCGCCGACGCGACCGGCTCGGCCGGACCCGCACCGCACGCCACTAACGGCCTGAACCTGGGCGAGCCCCGCAAGGTCCGCACGATCTCGATCAAGCCCGACGGCACCCTGGCGCGCCCCGAGCCCGAAACCAAGGTGGCGGCGGTCGCCGCCCCTCCGGCGATGACCTTGCCGGCAGCGAGCCAACCGGCCCCGGCTCCCGCTCCGGCCGCCGTCGCTCCAGCCCCCGCGCCGAAACCTGCCGCCGCGACGCCCGCCGCCGCGACACCCGCGGCCAAGCCCGCTCCGGTCGCCGCCGCCGAGACACCGGCGCCTGCGGCCGCCCCTCAGCGGGTTGCCTCGATCCAGCCGACGGCGCCAGCCGCGACGGCTCCCGCTGAGGCTGCCCTCGGTGGGTTTTCGGTCCAGCTCGCGGTTCGCGGCTCCGAGAAGGACGCTCAACTGGCCTTTGCCCAGTTCCAGAAGAAATATGCGGAGCTGGCGGATCAGTCGCCGATCATCCGCAAGGCCGAGGTCAACGGAAACACGATCTTCCGTGTTCGCGCCGGCCCGATGTCGCGGGACGACGCCTCGCAGCTTTGCTCAGCCGTGCAAGGGCAGGGCGGCCAGTGCTTCGTGGCGAAGAACTAGGCGCCACGACCAAGACTTTCTTGACCCTGCGTGGCAGGGGACGTAAGGCGCGGGGATGACCACCCGCGCCTTTATTGCCGGATGCTCCGGCCTTGCCCTCACGCCCGACGAGATCGCCTTCTACCGGGAGGCATCGCCGTGGGGCTTCATCCTTTTCAAGCGCAACATCGCCGATCCAGCGCAAGCGACCGCTTTGTGCGAGGCGCTTCGCGAGGCAGTCGGATGGGACGCACCGATCCTCGTCGATCAGGAAGGTGGACGGGTGCAGCGGATGGGGCCGCCCCATTGGCCCAAATATCCGTCGGGCCGAACCTATGGCGTTCTGCACGCCAATGATCCACTCGTTCAGCGGGAAGTCACCCGGCTCGGCGCGCGTCTCATGGCACACGATCTGCGGGCGGTCGGCATCAACGTGGATTGCATGCCGGTTCTCGATGTTCCGACCGCCGGCGCCCACGATGTGATCGGCGATCGCGCCTACGGCCGTACTCCCGCGCAGGTGGCGATCCTGGGCCGGGCTGCCGCCGAGGGCTTGCTCGCCGGGGGCGTGCTGCCGGTGATCAAGCACATGCCCGGCCACGGCCGCGCCGGGTCGGATAGTCATCTGGCGCTTCCCATCGTGGACGCCTCTCGCGAGGCGCTGGAGCGGCACGATTTCGCGCCGTTCCGAATGCTGACCGACATGCCGATCGCGATGACGGCGCATGTGGTCTATACCGCGCTCGATCCCGACCATCCGGCGACCACCTCCCGGATCGTCATGGACGACATTGTCCGCGGCTATCTCGCCTATGACGGTCTCGTGGTGACGGACGACCTCTCCATGAAGGCGTTGTCGGGCACATTCAGCCAAAAGACCGAGGCGGCCTTTGCCGCCGGCTGCGACATGGCGCTCCACTGCAATGGGGTGATGGACGAGATGATTGCGGTCGCCGGGGCCGCCCCGGCCTTGGCCGGCGAGGCCCTGCGGCGAGCCGACGCGGCACTCCAGCGCATCCGGCACGAGCCGGAACCGCTCGATCCTGTGGACGCCCGCGCCAGGCTTGACGCCGCGCTTGCGATGGTCGCCTAAGGGGCCGAAGCTGCGAATCGGCTGATTGGTATGATGGATTGATGGCGAACGCCTTGCCCTTTGAGGATGCCGACCGCGTTGAGCGCGCCGACGGCGAACCTGCCCTCCTGGTCGATGTCGACGGGTTCGAGGGACCGCTCGACCTGCTGCTGGAGCTTGCGCGCCGTCAGAAGGTCGATCTCCACCGCATCTCGATTCTGGCGCTGGCCGAGCAATACATCACCTTCATCGAGGCCGCCCGCCGCATGCGGCTGGAGCTGGCGGCCGATTATCTGGTCATGGCGGCCTGGCTCGCCTATCTCAAATCCCGCCTGCTGCTGCCCGAGCCGCCCAAGGGCGAGGAGCCGAGCGCCGAGGACCTTGCGACCGCACTCGCCCTGCGCCTGCGCCGGCTCGAAGCCATCCGCGAAGCGGCCAAGAAGCTGGGCGAACGGAACTGGCTCGGGCGGGACGTGTTTGCCCGCGGAGCGCCCGAAGCCGTGGTCATCCACAAGGATTCCCACTTTCAGGCGACTCTCTACGATTTGCTGGCCGCCTATGCGCGTCAGCGGCAGAAGCAATTCAACAGCCGGGTCCAACTTCACGTCCGGAATGTCTGGACCCTGGCAGAAGCGCGCGAGGCTCTCGAACGGCTTGTCGGGCATCTCAACGATTGGACGAACCTCGACACTTATCTAGTCGAGTTCATGGTCGAGCCTTCCATGCGCCCGACCATCCTCGCATCGACCCTCTCCGCCACGCTCGAAATGGTGCGCGAGGGCAAGCTGAGCGTCCGGCAGGACAAGGCGTTCGCGCCGGTCTGGGTCAAGGTGGTGGCCGAACCCGTGGACGCAGGAGCCTGAAATGGACAGCATGACCGACGACAGGGTCGAGAACGCGATCTCCGAGGATCAAACGAGCCCGGATCGCGGCGAAGCCCTGCGCATCGCGGAGGCTCTCCTGTTCGCCTCGGCCGAGCCATTCACCGTCGAGGAACTTGCCGGCCGCCTGCCGGAAGGCACCGATGTGGGGGCGATTCTCGACGAGCTTTCGGCGCAATATGCGGGGCGGGGCGTCAACCTCGTGCGCGTTTCGGGACGCTGGGCGTTTCGCACCGCCAGCGACCTCTCATTCGTGTTGGCCCGCGATGTGGTCGAGCAGAAAAAGCTCTCTCGCGCCGCCATGGAGACGCTGGCGATCGTCGCCTATCACCAACCGGTGACCCGCGCCGAAATCGAGGAGATCCGCGGCGTCGCGACGTCGAAGGGCACGCTCGATCTGCTGCTCGAGACCGGCTGGGTGCGCCTGCGCGGCCGTAGGCGAGCACCGGGACGGCCGGTGACCTATGGCACTACGCCCGAATTTCTCGATCATTTCGGCCTCGATGCCATCGACGACCTGCCGGGCCTCGAAGAGCTCAAAGGCTCGGGATTCATGGAAGGCCGCGTGCCGTCCGATCTCTCGGTGCCGATCCCGTCCGACGACAATACCCTGCGCGAGGACGAGGACCCGCTCGAGCAGGATGATCTCTTCGAACCCATGGAACTGGGGGACGGAGACGAATGAATTCGGCCGCCCCTGAGAGGGGGAAGGATCGGTTTCGCTTGCCGCGCTGGGGCCAGCGGGGCACGGCCGGCGCCTCGATTCCCGCCCAACTGACCTTCGAGCACATCGTCATGAGGTTTGGCGAGACCGATGTCCTCGATGACGTTTCGCTGACCATCGAGCCGGGCGAGGTTGTCTGTCTGCTCGGTCATTCAGGCTGCGGCAAAACCACTCTCCTGCGCATCGCCGCCGGGGTCGAAACGCCGAGTGCGGGCCGGGTGCTGATCGATGGCCAGCAGGCGAGCGGGCCGGGCGGGTTCGTCGAGCCGGAGCGGCGCGGCATCGGCCTGATGTTCCAGGATTACGCCCTGTTTCCGCATATGAGCGTGCAGCAGAATGTGATGTTCGGGCTCACCGGATTATCCGCGAGCGAAGCCGCCGTCGCCGCCCGGCGCGCGCTCTCGCGGGTGGGGCTCGAGCGTTACGCGGACGAGTATCCGCACACGCTCTCGGGCGGCGAGCAGCAGCGTGTGGCGCTGGCGCGTTCCATCGCGCCGCGCCCGGGCGTCCTCTTGATGGACGAGCCGTTTTCAAATCTCGACAAGCGGATGCGGGACGCCGTTCGCGACGAAACTGTTGCAATCCTGCGGGAAACGGGCGCTACGACCATCGTTGTGACGCACGATCCCGAAGAGGCGATGCGCATCGCCGACCGGATCGTGCTGATGCGAGCGGGCCGGATCATCCAGCAGGGTTCGTCCGAGGAACTTTATTCCTCGCCCGCCAACCTGTTCGCGGCGCGCTTCTTCTGCGATTTCAACGAGGTCCCGGGGGAAATCCGAAACGGCCGCGCCTCGTGCCCCGTCGGCGTGTTTGCGGCCCCCGGCCTTCCGGACGGACCGGCGGTCGTCTGCATTCGTCCGCAGGGCCTCAGACTGAAGGCGGCGGGGTTCTGCCTTCCGGGTCGTGTCGTGTCCCGCCGCTTCCTCGGGGAGGTCGATCTCGTATATATCGACGTCGAGGGCGTCGATCGTCCTCTACAGGGCCGCGTTCACGATTCGGCCGGCCTGAAGGAGGGTCAGGACGTGGGGATCGACATCGACCCGAAGGATGTCCTTGTTTTCGCCGCGACGGATCCCTAGGTTGGCCCAACGTTCGTAAAATTCAAACGCCGCGCCCGGGAGGCGCAGGAGGTTGTCATGGGTGGTGCTAGCATCTGGCACTGGATCGTCGTCGGTCTGATCGTCGTCCTGCTTTTCGGACGCGGCAAGATCTCCGACATGATGGGTGATGTCGCGAAGGGCATCAAGGCGTTCAAGAAGGGCATGGCCGACGAGGACGCGCCGGAGAAAACTCCCGCCGCCAGCGAACCGGTCCGCACGATCGATCATCAAACGCCGTCCGCCGCGACCACGACCAACGCGACGTCGGACCACAAGGTCGGCTGATCACCGGCGACTGACGTTCTTAAAACCAAAGGCAAGGTCGGGACCGCTTCATGTTGGACATGAGCTGGGGTGAGGTGATGGTGATCGGCGCCGTTGCGTTGATTGTCATCGGCCCGAAGGATCTGCCGAAGGCATTGCGCACCGTTGGCAACATGACCTCGAAGATTCGTCGTATGGCGGCGGAGTTCCAGGGGCAGTTCAACGAGGCAATGCGCGAAGCTGAGCTGGACGACGTCAAGAAGCAGCTCCAGGGGATGAACGATTCCGTGTCGTCGATCCACAAGGGCAGCCTGAATCCGATTCAGACGATCCGCGACGAGCTGAAGGGCGCGATCGAGGCGCCGGCTGGCTCGCTGGACAAAACCGCCGCGGAGACGGCGACCGAGGCCGCGGCGCAGGGGCGTGGTGAGGCCCATCCGGTGGCGCCGATCGAGCAGCCGGTCTCCCTGCCTGATCCCTCTGTTCCTCCGGTCGTCGATCCGCTGGAATCCTTTGCCTCGACATTGACCCATGAGGCCGAGACCCACCGGGCCGAGGCGCTTTCCGACGAACTCGCAATCGAACCGCAACATCCCCCCGAGACCCGCCAAACGGCCGCGCCCGAGCCCGTGATGCCCTCAGTGAAACCGGACGCAAAAGCCGAATGAGCGACCCGATTGTTGAAGAGGACGAGGTCGAAGCGTCACGCGCGCCCCTCATCCAGCACCTGACCGAGCTGCGCTCGCGCCTGATCAAGGCTCTGGTGGCGTTCGTGCTGATGTTCTTCGTGTGTTTCGCCGGCGCCAAGATCATCTACAACATCCTGGTCTGGCCCTACGTGGTCGCGGTCGGCTCGCCTGAAAAGGCCCATCTGGTCTATACGCACGGACTCGAATATCTCTTCACCCAGATCCAGGTTGCGGCCTTCGGAGCCGGTTTCCTCGCCTTCCCGGTGATTGCCGGCCAGATCTACAAATTCGTGGCGCCCGGCCTCTACAAGAACGAGCGCCGCGCCTTCCTGCCTTATCTGGTCGCCACGCCCGTGCTCTTCGCGGTGGGCGCATCGGTGGTCTATTTCATCGCCATGCCGCTTCTGATGCGGTTTTCCGTCGGCATGCAGCAGCTTGCGACCGAGTCCAGCCCGGCGATCGAGTTCCTGCCGAAGGTCAGCGAGTACCTGTCGCTCATCATGACCCTGATCTTTGCGTTCGGCGTCTGCTTTCAGCTGCCGGTGGTTTTGACCCTGCTGGCACGGGCCGGCATCATCGATTCGCAATTCCTCAAGGAAAAGCGCCGCTATGCGGTCGTGGTGGTGTTCATTCTGGCCGCCGTCCTGACCCCGCCGGACGTCATCAGCCAGTTCGCGCTTGCGGTGCCAACGTTGCTTCTTTACGAGGCATCCATCATCTCCGTCCGCATGGTCGAGAGGAAGCGTGCGGAAGCCGAGGCCGCGCGCGCGGCAGCCGGATAGGCCTCAACCCCCTTTTCCGTCGGCCGCCAACCTTGGCATTCTTTAAGCGAGGTGGTCATGTTGTCGGCGACAGGACCGCGTCTTTGTGAGCACGGTTCCGTCCCATGCATGACATCCGTTTCATCCGCGACAATCCGCAAAGGTTCGACCAGGGCCTCGGCAAACGGGGATTGGAGCCGCTGTCCGCGCAGCTGATCGCCCTCGACGATCGCCGCAAGCGTGCGATTTCCAGCCTGCAGGCCGCCACCGAGAGCCGCAACGCCCTCTCGAAGGAGATCGGCCAGGCCAAGGCGAAGAAGGACGAGGCGCGCGCGCAGGAACTGATGGCGCAGGTCTCGGCGCTCAAAGAGAGCATTCCGCAGCTCGAGCAGGAAGAGCACGCGGCCGAGAAGGAACTTCACGACGCGCTCGCAGCCATCCCCAACCTGCCGAAGGACGACGTGCCTCTGGGCGCGGACGAACACGGCAACGTGGAGCGCCATCGGTTCGGCAACCCGAGGAACCTCGCAGCCGCCAAGCAGCATTTCGAGATCGGCGAGGATCTTCGCATGATGGATTTCGAGACGGCGGCGAAAATGTCCGGCTCGCGTTTCGTCGTGCTGAAGAAAGGGCTGGCGCGGCTGGAACGCGCGCTCGGCCAGTTCATGATCGACCTGCACACCAACGAGCATGGCTATACGGAGATCAGCCCGCCGTTGCTGGTGCGCGACGACGCCATGTTCGGTACGGCGCAATTGCCGAAATTTGCCGACGATCAATTTGCTGCAAGTAAACAGATCTCCGAAGCTGAGCGCATGATTGCTGCGACGCGAGTCGCTCGAAGCAACTTTCTGGAGATGTTGCAAAGCTCAGATAAAGTTGATGCCAAAGAAGCGCTGGAACGTACGAACGTTCTCGAATTGCTTACCGGAATTCCTGAGTTTGAAAAACTTTGGCTCATCCCTACGGCCGAAGTCCCGCTCACCAATCTCGTGCGCGAGTCGATCCTCACCGACGAAGAACTTCCCCTGCGCTTTACCGCGCTCACGCCCTCCTTTCGCGCCGAGGCTGGCTCTGCCGGACGCGATACGCGCGGCATGATCCGGCAGCATCAATTCACCAAATGCGAGCTTGTCTCGATCACCACGCCCGAAACGTCGGCGGCCGAGCATGAACGGATGCTGGAAAGCGCCGAGAACGTGCTGAAGAAGCTTGACCTGCCGTTCCGCACCATGACGCTCTGCACGGGCGATATGGGCTTTGCCTCCATCAAGACCTACGACATCGAAGTCTGGTTGCCGGGGCAGGGGATGTATCGTGAGATTTCGAGCTGCTCGGTGTGCGGAGATTTTCAGGCACGGCGCATGAACGCGCGCTATCGGGCGGCGGGCGACAAGAGCCCGCGTTTCGTCCACACGCTCAACGGCTCGGGCCTTGCGGTCGGACGCACGCTGGTGGCGGTCCTCGAAAATTACCAGAACGAGGATGGCAGCGTCACAATCCCTTCCGCGTTGCAGTCTTACATGGGCGGCATCACCCGCATCGAACGACAGGATTGACATGCGCATTCTCTGCACCAACGACGATGGCATTCACGCTCCTGGCCTGGAAACGCTGGAGGCCATTGCCCGCGCCTTGTCCGACGACGTCTGGGTGGTCGCTCCCGAGACCGACCAGAGCGGCGTGTCGCACTCGCTCTCGCTCAACGATCCCCTCCGCCTGCGCGAAATCTCGGACCGGCATTTCGCCGTGAAGGGCACGCCGACCGATTGCGTCATCATGGGCGTGCGCCACCTGATGCGCGAGACGAAGCCCGACCTGATCCTCTCCGGGGTCAATCGCGGCCAGAATGTCGCCGAGGATGTGAGCTATTCGGGCACGGTCGCGGGCGCCATCGAGGGCACGCTCCTCGGTGTCCCGTCGATCGCCCTGTCGCAAGCCTACAGCGCCAGCAGCCGCAAGGATCTCAAGTGGCAATGCGCCGAGCATCACGGTCCCAAGGTGGTGCGCAAGATCCTGGAGGCCGGGATCGACAAGGGCATTCTGGTCAACGTCAACTTTCCCGATTGCGAGCCCGATGACGTGGAAGGCTCCGCCGTCGTCAATCAGGGGGTGCGCACGCAGGAGCTCCTCAAGCTCGACGAGCGGGCGGACGGGCGCGGCAATCCCTATTACTGGATCGGTTTCGAGCGGCGTCCCTTCACGCCCGGCAACGGCACGGATCTGTGGGCCATCGCCAACCGCCGCATCGCCATCACGCCCCTGCGCCTCGATATGACGGATGAGCCAACGCTGACGCGTTACGCGCAATTGTTCGATTGAGCGAGGCGTCATTCCGGGGCCGCGCAGCGGAACCCGGAACGTATAAGCGCTAACGATGCAGATGGAGGCGCGAGGGGGCATTACGATCCTCCCGGCGTCAGCGCGTCTGGGTTCCGGGCTCGCGCCAAGGCGCGCCCCGGAATGACGGGTGGGGCGCTAGGCAGGACCTAAAGAAGGTTGCACTTGCCGATTGCCTCAGGATGGACGAAAAACCAATCATCATGACGGCTAAAATTCCGCGAGCGAACCAGATGAATTTCCCGTTCGACGCGGATGACCCTGCCCATGACGATGCTGAGGACGAGGCGGTGGGCGTCGCCTCGTTCATCCTCTCCTTACGCGCACGCGGCATTCGGGATATCGCGCTGTTGCGCGCGATGGAGCTGGTGCCGCGGGAGGTTTTCGCGCCGCGCCGCTTCACCGATCTGTCGCGCACCGACGTGGCGCTGCCGCTGCCCTGCGGCCAGACGATGACGGCGCCTCGAACGGTTGCCACGATGCTGCTGGCCCTCGGCATCCAGCCGGGGCAACGTGTGCTCGAGATCGGCACCGGAAGCGGCTACGTCACCGCCTTGCTGGCAAGGCTCGGCGCCGAGGTGGTGTCGGTGGAGCGCTTCAATACCCTTGCGGAAAGCGCCCTGCAGCACCTGAAGATCGTCGAGGTCGCCAATGCGCGCATCGAGACCGGGGACGGATTGGCGACCCGACCGCGCGAGCGTTTCGACCGTATTCTCCTGAACGGAGCCTTCGCCGACGTACCGGCCTCGCTCCTGTCGCTGCTGGGTCCCGGCGGTCGGGTCGTCGGGGCGCTGACCGGTGAAGGCCTGCCACGGCTCGTGAAAGTCGATCGGCTGGAGGATGGCGAATTCCGTCAGGAATTCGGCGCCAACCTGCGGCTGTCCTCGCTGCTGCCGGGCGCCGCGACGACCCTGTAACGAACGCTGGCGGTAGCCATCATGCTCCGGCTTTGTCGCGCGCCGAAAAAATCCGCGTAACGTTACGACAAAGTTTTGTGCAGCAACGGTTGCTTAACCTGAATCTGTTTTTAATCACATCATCGAGTTGCGTTGTGGTTGGGGTGGATTATGCGTCAGCGTGTGGGTTCGGGGCATTGGGTCGCGGTATCGCGGATCGCTCTGGTGAGCTTGATCGGAAGTGCGGCTGCAGCCTGTAGTTCTGATACCATGCGGTTTGCGGACACGCCGTTTTCCAATCCTTTCGCGAGCAGCGGAAGAATGGAAGCGAGCAGCGTGCAAGCGAGCCAGCCCGCGCAGCCTCCGATGCAGCCGATGCAGACCGCCTCGGTGCAGTCTCAGGCATTGCCGCCGATCCAGTCGCCATCCCGCGCCAATGGCGGGACGCAGATCACGGTGACGAGCAACGACAGCCTCACGATGATTTCCCAGCGCTACGGCGTTCCGGCGAGCGCCATCCTGGCCGCGAACGGCATGCAGAACGCCAATCAGATTTCCCCCGGCACCCGCCTGACGATTCCGGCGCAGGGCGGGACGGCCCCGATGCAGATCGCCGCCGCTCCGGCGCGCACGGCGCCTGCCCCTGCAGCTCCCGCCGCACAGCCGAAATTCCGCCTCGTCGACGCGTCCAAGAACAAGGCGCCGGTCGAGGTCGCAGAGGCTCCCAAGCGCACCCGTCCGGGCATGGCGACGACGGAGCCGGTCAAGACCGCCGCCGCATCGAGCGAGCCGCTGGTTTCCGCGCCGACGCCGGTCGTGCCGCAGAAGGTCGCGGCTCTTCCCGAGGCCCAGCCGGTCAAGGCTGCGCCTGCGGCACCCCCGGCCACCGCCAAGGCTCCGGTTGCCGATCCGGACCAGACCGCGAGCGTGTCGAACGATAATGCGGCGGGTGATTTCCGCTGGCCGGCCCGCGGCCGCGTCATCGCCGGTTTCGGCGCCAATGGCGGCAATGAAGGCATCAATATCGCGGTGCCCGAAGGGACCCCTGTGAAGGCCACCGAGGCCGGAACGGTCACCTATGCGGGCAGCGAGGTGAAAGGATACGGCAATCTGGTGCTGATCCGTCACGAGAACGGTTTCGTTTCGGCCTACGCCCATAACGGTTCGCTCAGCGTGAAGCGCGGTGAGGCGGTGAAGCGCGGCCAGGTCATCGCGACCTCGGGCCAGACCGGCAACGTGACCTCGCCGCAACTCCACTTCGAGATCCGAAAAGGGGCGACCCCGGTCGACCCGATGAAACATCTCGGCGGCTGAACGCGCATCATTTGGTTTTACCGATCCGCCTCCAACGGGGCAGATCGCACGAGGGGACGGCGGGCTCAGCCGCCGTCCCTTTTTCGTATTGGACACCTCCACATTCGCAAACCTGCCGTCATGGCCGGGCTTGACCCGGCCACCCACGACTTCGCGACGATGGCAAACAAGGCGTGGGTGCCCGGGTCAAGCCCGGGCATGACGGTGGAGTTGTAGATCCGGCGGGGGCAAAGGATTGTTGGCGGGTCAGATCGCCTTGCCCATCCGCCCGGCCAGATCCTGGATGAACTGCCACGCCGTGCGCCCGGACCGCGCGCCACGGGTCGTTGCCCATTCGAGGGCCTCCGCGCGCGTGGTATCGCGATCGACGTCGAGGCCGATATGGGCCACATAGGCGAAGACCATATCGAGATACTCGTCCTGGCTGCATTTGTGGAAGCCGAGCCAGAGGCCGAACCGGTCCGACAGGGACACCTTTTCCTCGACCGCTTCGCCGGGATTGATCGCCGTCGAGCGTTCGTTGTCCATCATGTCGCGCGGCATCAGGTGACGGCGGTTCGAGGTGGCGTAGAAGATCACGTTGTCGGGCCGTCCCTCGATACCGCCTTCGAGCACCGCTTTCAGGGACTTGTAGGAGGTGTCATCCGAATCGAAGGAGAGATCGTCGCAGAAGATGATGAAGCGGTGCGGGTCGGCGCGGAGCAGGCCCATCAGGTCCGGCAACGTCTCGATGTCCTCCCGGTGGATCTCGATCAGCTTCAGCGGACGCTCATCCCGCTCCCGCAGGTGATTGATTTCCGCGTGGACGGCCTTGACCAGCGACGACTTGCCCATGCCCCGGGCGCCCCACAGGAGCGCATTGTTGGCGGGCAGGCCCCTGGCGAAGCGCTGGGTGTTCTCGGACAGGATGTCCCGCACCCGGTCGATTCCCCGCAGCAGGCTCATCTCGACGCGGTTCACCTTCGGCACCGGCGCGAGCCGGCGCCCGGCCGCGTGCCACACGAAGGCGTCGGCGCTGGTGAAATTGGCATCGAGCCTTGCGGGCGGGGCGATCCGCTCCAGAGCGTCGGCGATGCGTTGGAAAAGCGCCAGAGTTTCGGGAGAAACAGGGGAGGAGGGCGGCGTGGAGGATGCGTGGGACATGGGTGCTCGAATGGCTGAATGCCGTGTTTAGCGTAACTGCCGGGGAGGGTCCATGCAGAGCTCCTTTGGAAAAGCCCGCAACTTCATTGATTTCGTGAGGTCGATCGGTATAGTCCGCCACGTTTCAACCCCCATTTGGCGCGGGTGGGCAGCGTCACGCCCGCCACGCGCCATCATCCATGGAGAGCCACTTGTTCATTTCGCCCGCTTACGCTCAAGGGTTTCTCGGTGGGGATGGGGCGACTTCGCTCATCACGAATCTCGTCCCGTTTATCCTCATTTTCGTCATCATGTGGTTCCTCATCATCCGTCCGCAGCAGAAGCGGGTGCGCGAGCATCAGGAGATGATCAAGAACGTGCGTCGCGGCGACACGATCGTCACCACGGGCGGCATCATCGGCAAGGTGACCAAGGTCATCGACGGCACGCCGGATATCGACGTGGAAATCGCCAACGGCGTCAACGTCAAGGTGGCCCGCGCCATGATCTCCGAGGTGCGCACCAAGGGCGAGCCGGTCAAGGCCTGACCATCGGCTGTCGCCGATGAATTGGCTGCCGCCGACAAACCGGCTGTCGCGTTAATAAAAGGTTGAGCTGACGATGCTGCGCTTCTCGAAATCGAAGATCATCTTCACGGTGGGGATCATCGTCATCGGCCTGTTGCTCGCCGTTCCGAGCATGATGAGCCGCGAGCAGCGCGAGTCGTTCCAGCGCTCGCTGCCCAATTGGGTGCCGTCGTGGCTGATCCCGTCCCGCGCCATCGTGCTCGGCCTCGACCTGCAGGGCGGTTCGCACGTCCTGCTCGAGGTCGATGTGCCGGATCTGATGCGCACGCAGACCACGCAGCTCCGCGACGACATTCGCCGGATCCTGCGCGAGACGCGCGTGACGCCGCAGGGCGGCATCCAGCTGACCCCGCGCGGGGCCCAGATCCGGGTCCCCGATGTGGCCGATCGCGACCGGGTTCTGCCGAAGCTGCGCGAGCTGGGGCAACCCCTCGGCAGCGCCATTCTGGGCCAGGGCGGCGGCCGCGATATCGAGGTGTCGGTGACGCCCGAAGGCCTCATTGCGCTGACCTATTCGGAAGGGGGTGTGAACGAGAAGGTTCGCCGCGCCGTCGACCAGGCCATCGAAGTCATCCGCCGCCGTATCGACGTGACGGGCACGACCGAGCCCAGCATTCAGCGGCAGGGCGCAGATCGCATTCTCGTCCAGGTTCCGGGCTTGCAGGATCCGCAGCGGCTGAAAGAACTTCTCGGCCGCACGGCCAAGCTCGAATTCCGCCTGCTGGCGCAACCGGGCGCTGCCGATGTGGACATGCTGCCGATGAAGGAAGAGGGCGGCAACCGTGTTCCCGTCGAGCGCCGCGTCATCGTCGACGGCAGCGATCTGGTGGATGCGCAACCCGCCTTCGACAGCCGCACCAACGAACCCATCGTCAATTTCCGCTTCAACGTCCGCGGCGCGCAACGCTTCGGCCAAGCGACCACGGAGGCAATCGGCCGTCCGCTCGCGATCGTGCTCGACAACGAGGTGATCTCCGCGCCGACCATCCAGTCCGCGATCACCGGGGGCGCCGGACAGATCTCCGGCCGCTTCACGGTCCAGCAGGTCAACGACCTGTCGGTGCTGCTGCGCGCCGGTGCCCTGCCGGCGAAGCTCACCATCGTCGAGGAACGCACCGTGGGTCCGGGCCTCGGGCAGGATTCGATCGAGGCCGGCAAGAAGGCGACCTATGTGGCGACGATCTTCGTCGTGATCTTCATGTTCGCGACCTACGGCCTGTTCGGCCTGTTCGCCAATATCGCGCTCGTCGTCCATGTCGGCCTGATCTTCGGCCTCATGTCCATTCTCGAGGCGACGCTGACGCTTCCGGGTATCGCCGGCATTGTGCTCACCATCGGCACGGCGGTCGATTCCAACGTGCTCATCTACGAGCGCATCCGCGAGGAATTCAAAGCCGGACGATCGATGGTGTCCGCCATTCAGGCGGGCTTCGACCGCGCCTTCGCCACCATCGTGGATTCCAACAGCACCATGGCGATCGCCGCCGTGATCCTGTTCTTCCTCGGCTCGGGGCCGGTGCGCGGCTTCGCGGTCGTCTTCATTCTCGGCATCCTGACGACGGTTCTCACCGCCGTGACCCTGACGCGCATGATGATTGCGCTCTGGTACCATTGGATGCGTCCAAAAACCCTTCCGTTCTAAGGAGCTCTCATCGTGCGCCTCATCCGGCTTTGGCCCGACGACTCCCGTTTCGACTTCATGAAGTTTCGGCGGTTCTCGTTCCCGCTCTCCGCCCTCTTCTCAGTGGTGACAGTTGTCCTGCTGCTGACGGTCGGCCTGAATTTCGGTATCGATTTCAAGGGCGGCACGCTCATGGAGCTGCAGGCGAAATCCGGCCAGGCCGATGTCGGCAAGGTCCGCCAGGCGGCCGACAGCTTCGGCTTCGGCGAGGTCGAGGTGCAGGAATTCGGCACCGCGGGGGGAATCTCGCTGCGCTTCGCCATCCAGGAAGGCGGCGAAGCCGCCCAGAGCGCCGTCGTGCAGAAGGCGCGCGACACTTTTGGGGCGGAATACGAGTTCCAGCGCGTCGAGACGGTCGGTCCGCGCGTCTCCGGCGAACTCGTGCAATCCGGCACCGTCGGCATCATCCTGGCGGTCATCGCGGTGCTGTTCTATCTCTGGTTCCGTTTCGAGCGCGAACTGGCTGTCGGCGCGATCATCGGCACGCTCCACGACATCGTGCTGACGCTCGGCTTCTTCGTCATCACGCGCCACGAATTCAACATGACGTCCATCGCGGCGATCCTGACGATCGTCGGCTATTCGCTGAACGAGACCGTGGTGGTGTTCGACCGCACGCGCGAACTCATGCGCCGTTACAAGACGATGCCATCCGTCGATCTGTTGAACCTGTCGATCAACAACACCATGTCGCGCACCGTGATGACGGCCGTGACCACGGCCTTGTCGCTGCTGGCGCTGGTGCTCTTCGGCGGGCGCGCCATCGAAGGCTTCGCCCAGGTGATGCTGTATGGTGTTGTGATCTGCACCTATTCGGCGATCTGCATTTCGTCGCCGATGCTGATCTATATCGGGCTTCGCGGCTCGGAAGCCACCAAAACGGTCGGCGGCAAGGTCGCGCCGGCGGAGTAGATCGATGAGTGGCGGCCGGATTTACGACGGCTTTGTTCCAGGGCGTCATTTAATTGACGCCTATGGCAATGGCGGCTTCCGTTTCGCCGAAATGTCCCATCGCGGTTCGATTCTCGCGTTGCCGTCCGGCATCGTTGCGTGGCCTGTGACCGCCATGTCGGATGTCACGGCGGAGAACCTCGCGCCCGTTTTCGCGCAGGGCACTGAACTCGAGTTGCTGCTCTTCGGGACCGGGCTCGAAATCGTGGCGCTTCCCGAGACGTTGCGCGCGCGCTTTCGTGCCGCCGGCATCGGGCTCGATGTGATGCAGACGGGTGCTGCGGCGCGCACCTACAACATCCTGCTGGCGGAAAACCGCAAGGTCGGCGCGGCGCTGATCGCCGTGGCCTGACATGACAGACGACGCCCTGAATTTTGCCTATGCCCATTGCGAGGAACTTATCCGCGATGTGGATGAGGATCGTTTTCTTGCGGCACAGTTTTCGCCCGCCGACAAACGGCCCCACCTGTTTGCTCTTTACGCCTTCAGCCACGAGATCGCGCGCGTGCGCGATTCCGTCCGTGAGGCGATGATTGGCGAAATCCGGCTGCAATGGTGGCGCGATACGCTCCAGGGCGAAGCGCGCGGCGATGTGCGCGCCAACCCGATCGCGGCGGCGCTCGACGAAACGATCGTGAAATTTCGTCTGCCGCGGCAAGCATTGGTCGATCTCATCGATGCGCGCGTGTTCGACCTCTACGACGACCAGATGCCCACGGTGAACGATCTCGAGGGCTATTGCGGCGAGACCTCGTCGAGCCTGCTTCGGCTCGCGTCCATCATCCTGTGCGGCGGGGCCGATCCTGGCAGTGCGGATGCGGCCGGCCATGCGGGGGTCGCCTACGCCATGACGGGATTGCTGCGCGCGTTTCCGTGGCATGCGCGCCGGGGCCAGGTTTTCGTCCCGACTGACATCCTGGCGCGTCATGGTGTCGTGCGCGACGACATCATCAGCGGGCGCGGCGGCCCGGGCCTGACGGGAGCGCTGGCGGACATGCGCGCCGTCGCCCGCTGGCACATGGAACAGACGCGCAGCCTGCGCAGCACCATTCGGCCCGAGACAAGGCCAGTCTACCGTCTCCTTGCGCTCGTCGAGCCGTATCTGAGGCGGATGGAGCGGGCCGATTACGACCCGTTCACCACGCCCGTCGACATCGCCAAGTGGCGCAAGATCTGGTTCCTGTGGCGGGGCTGGTCATAGGCCGGCCCACCGCCGCGACGGCCGGTTTGCATGTTCGCGCCTCTCCTCCCCCTTGCGGGGAGGAGCTGGAGGTGGGGGTCGAACGACCGGGTGGTTCCGGAATCGGAACGCCGTATCGCCGTTCGAAAACACGCGGTTTCGAGGAGCGCTTCGACTTTCCGACCCCCACCCTGACCCTCCCCGCAAGGGGGAGGGAAAGGACCGCTTGAGCCTTCATCGCCTCCGCCGTTTTGCCGAGGACGAAGGAGCGGACAATTCACACCCGCCATCGCCCTTTCCGGAAGATGCCCTTTTTCCAACACGGTTGCCGTGTTAACGCGTTGCAGGGATGTGAGGACGGCCACGCTTGGCCGGTCTATCGAGAGCGTGGACGCGATATGGATTTCGGATGGAAGCGGGCCGCCCTGGTGCTCGCAGCTTTGATCGGCGGCGCGAGCGGCGCTCAGGCGGACCGGATCAAGAATCCGACCGCGGTCTTTTCCGGCCTCGACAAGATCACCGGCCGCATCGTCTCGTTCGAAGTCGGCATCGACGAGACGGTTCAGTTCGGCGCCTTGCGCATGCAATCCCGCGTCTGCTTTACCAAGCCGCCCAACGAGAACCCCAACACCACATCGTTTGTCGAGGTCGAGGAGAGCGGCACGGACGGCAAGTCCCGCAAGGTCTTCTCCGGCTGGATGTTTGCGTCGAGCCCCGGCCTCCACGGCATCGAGCACCCGGTCTACGACATCTGGCTCGTGGATTGCAAAGGCGGCAGGGAAATCATCCCCGAGCCCAAGGAAGCCGCAGAGGAACTGCCGCCGATCGATGAGACTCGTCCGGTCGCAACGGAAGCCTCTCGGCCCGGCGACATTCTGGCTCCCGGGGTCGACGCCCAGACCGCGCCGCCTCCGCCGCCGATCGAGACGGCCCCTTTGCGTCCGCAGGCTCCGGTCCGCCGCGCGCCGGTTGCCCCGGTCATCAACAATGATCGGTCGAACGACCGCTAGTGTTTGAGAGAACTGCCGTCTAGCGACTGTCCGCCTCGGCGATCGCCGCGAGGACTTCGTTGCCGCTGACGGCGGTGTCCAGCGGCCAGACGTCCCATTGCGCATCGTGGTCCATGGCCGCGCGAAGCAATTGTTTGTAATTGCGCCGCGGCACCTCGATGGCGCCGAATTGCGCCAGATGCGGCGTCACGAATTGCGTGTCGAGCAGGGTGAAACCACCCTTCCTGAGCCGTGCGACCAGGTGGACCAGCGCCACCTTTGAAGCGTCGCGCTCCCGGTGAAACATGCTTTCGCCGAAGAACGCCCCTTGCAGGCGCACTCCGTACAGCCCGCCCACGAGACGGTCGTCGCGATAGACCTCGACGGTATGGCAGAAGCCGGCGTCGAACAGTTCCCCGTAGAGCCGGCGGATGCGACCGCTGATCCAGGTTTTCTCGCGGTCGAATCCCGGTGCCGCGCAGGCGGCGATGACCGCATCGAAATCCTCGTCGACGCGGATATCGAAGATGTCGGAACGGATGGTCCGCGCCAGGCGCTTCGAAATGTGGAAGCCGCGCAAAGGAATGATGCCGCGCTCGCGCGGTTCGACCCAGAACAGGGTCGGGTCGTCGGCATCCTCGGCCATCGGGAAGATTCCCGCCGCATATGCCCGGAGAAGGATCTCGGGGGTGATTTCGAGCGCGCGATCCGAGGCTCTGCTCATGCAACTAAAACCCGCTCATTGCCTGTCCAGATTAAGCCGAGCCGGGCCCGATGTCACACGGGTAAAACCAAGTTGTGATCATGCGAGGAGGACGATTCCCGCCCGGGGACTCGTCAGATGTTGTCCACGTCCTCGATTCCGCCGGTCTTGAGGAAATGCTCCAGCCAGTGGATGTCGTATTGGCCGTTCTGAATGTCGGGATTGCGCACGAGGGTCCGAAACAGCGGCAAGGTCGTATCGACGCCGTCGACCACGAACTCGTCGAGCGCCCGGCGCAGCCGCATCAGGCATTCGTTGCGCGTGCGGCCATGGACGATGAGCTTGCCGACGAGCGAGTCGTAATGCGGCGGAATGCGGTAGCCCTGATAGGCCGCCGAATCGACGCGCACGCCGAGACCGCCCGGCGTATGGAAATAGCTGATCGTGCCGGGCGAGGGGCGAAACGTCGAGGGATGCTCGGCATTGACCCGGCATTCGATGGCGTGGCCATCGAACCGGACGTCGCTCTGCTTGACCGACAGGGGGGCGCCAGCGGCGATCCGGATCTGCTCGTTGACCAGATCGATCCCGGTGATCATCTCCGTCACCGGATGCTCGACCTGGATGCGGGTGTTCATCTCGATGAAGTAGAACTCGCCGTCCTCGTAAAGGAACTCGATGGTGCCGGCGCCGCTATATTGCATGTCCTGCATGGCCTTGGCGCAGACATTGCCAATGCGCTCGCGCATTTCGACGTTGAGGGCAGGCGAGGGGCCTTCCTCCCAGACCTTCTGGTGCCGGCGCTGGAGCGAGCAATCGCGCTCGCCGAGGTGGATGGCATTGCCGCGGCCGTCGCCCAGGACTTGGATTTCGATGTGACGCGGTTTTTCGAGGAATTTTTCGATGTAGACAGCATCGTCGCCGAAGGCCGCCTTGGCCTCGGTCCGCGCGGTCTGGAGGGCATGGACGAGGTCCGCTTCTGTCCGCGCCACCTTCATGCCGCGACCGCCACCGCCTGCCGCCGCCTTGATGATGACCGGGTAGCCGATCTCCTTGGCGATGCGCATGGCTTCGCCCTCGTCGGTGACGCCGCCCTCGGAGCCGGGAACGCACGGGATGCCGAGGCGCTTGGCCGTCCGCTTGGCCTCGATCTTGTCGCCCATGATGCGGATATGTTCGGCCTTGGGGCCGATGAACGCGATGTGGTGATGCTCGAGCACCTCCGCGAAACGCGCGTTTTCCGAGAGGAAGCCGTAGCCGGGGTGGATGGCGTCCGCGCCGGTGATCTCGCATGCGGCGATCAGGGCCGGAATGTTGAGGTAGCTATCCCGGGCGGCCGGCGGCCCGATGCAGACGCTCTCGTCGGCGAGGCGCACATGCATGGCGTCGGCATCGGCGGTGGAGTGAACCGCCACGGTGGCGATGCCGAGCTCCTTTGCGGCCCGCAGGATTCGCAGGGCGATCTCGCCCCGGTTGGCGATGAGGATCTTGTCGAACATTGCCATCACTCGATGACGAGGAGCGGTTCGCCATATTCGACGGGCGTTCCGTCTTCGACATAGATCGCCGTCACGGTGCCGGCGCGCGGGGCCGTGATTTCGTTGAAGGTCTTCATGGCTTCCACCAGCAGCAACTTGTCGCCGACCTGCACCTTGGAGCCGACCTCGACGAAGTTCTTCGCCTCGGGCGAAGGCTTGCGATAGGCGGTGCCGACCATCGGCGACAGCACGGCGCCGGCATGGGCTGCGGCGGCCGCCCGCGCGGTCGAGGCGGCCTCGGCGACGGTCGGGGGCGGGGCGACGACCGCTGTTGGAATGGCTGGCGCGGGCGCGTAGGAGACGGCTGGCGCGGCGCTTATCATCCGCGCGACGCGAATGCGAAGGTCGCCTTTTTCAACTTCGATCTCGGTCAGATCCGTGTCGGAGATCAGTGCTGCGAGCTCGCGCACGAGATCGGGATCAAAAGGATTGTCTTTGGCCATGAGGCTTGCCTCTAATCTTTGAGGAACGAATGCTTTGCGAGAACTAATGCTTGGAAGGCTCGTCCTGCTGTGACCGCTCCGCCAGCGTGCGGTGGACGGCCTCGAGACCCAGCAGGTAGCTCATCGGCCCGAAACCGCAGATCACCCCGAGCGATACCGGTGCGATCAGGGAGCGGTGGCGAATGGCCTCACGAGCATGAACATTGGACAGGTGAACCTCGACCGTGGGAGCGCCGCTGCCCGCGATCGCGTCCCGGAGGGCGAGCGACGTGTGGGTATACGCGCCCGCATTGATGACGATGCCGGCGCCCTGAGTGCCGGCTTCCTGGATCCAGTCGACCAGATGGCCCTCGTGATTAGACTGCCGGAAGGTCACTGATGCGCCCAACGTGCCCGCCTTCTCGCGCACCAGCCGCTCGATTTCCGCAAGCGTCGTGCTGCCGTAGATCTGCGGCTCTCTGCGGCCGAGAAGGTTGAGGTTGGGTCCGTTCAGGACGTGGATCGTGATCATTGCGAAATGACTATTCCGGAAAGCGCCAAAAACTGGAGCCGAAAGGCCGTCTTAGCCAAAACGCCGCCGAGGGGGAAGGGTAAAACCAAGTCTTTCCAAAGCCAGAGCCGCAGGGCGTGGTTCGGGAAGCGCTTCCGAACAGGCTCAAACCGGCGCGCAGCCTTGTTCCGCCAGGTATTCACGCCCTGCGCGACCGGTTCTCCATCAGCAGGCGGCCTTGCCGCATTTCCGGGTATTGGCCACAACTTGCCGGAGCGGGTCGAGGCCGACGGCGCCCGGAATGATCTCTTCGCCGACGATGAAGGCCGGCGTGCCGGTCAGGCCCAGCTTGTCGCCCAATCCCGCATTCTCCTCGAGCGCGGCGCCGACCTCGGCGCCGGCCATTTCCTTCTGCAGGCGCGGCACGTCGAGGCCCATCTCCTTGGCGACGGCGAGCGCCCGCTCGCCGTTCACCCGCCCGCGGCTGTCCATCAGCTTGACGTGGTAATCGAGCAGCTTCTCGCCCTGGAGCTGGTTCTTGACCGCGAGGCCGACCCGGCTGGCTTCGACCGAATCCGGCCCGAGGACCGGGAAGTCCTTGAGCACGATGCGAAGCTTGGGGTCGTTCTTCACGAGGGTGCGGACGTCGCCGAGAGCTTTTTTGCAGTAGCCGCAATTGTAGTCGAAGAACTCCACCAGCGTGACGTCGCCGGCCGGATTGCCGACGACCAGCGAATGCGGCGAGTTCAGCAGCGTCTGGCGGGTTTCTTTCAGGGCGCCGGCTTGCGAGACCCGCTGGGCATCGGCCTGCCGCTTCTCCAGCTCGGCGATCACCTCGGTCAGGACCTCGGGATTCTTGAGGAGGTAGTCACGCACGATCTCGCCGATCGCCTGACGTTGCGGTTCGGAGAATGGCGCATTCTGGGCCGTCGCGGCTGAGCCGACGACCAAGCTGCCGAAGAGGGCGAAGGTCGAAAGCGAGTGGGAGAGCGAAAAACGCATTTTGGGTCCTTGTCGGGAGCGAAGCCCCTGTCGCGCCAAAGGGCGACGAAATGTCTCCCGAAGGCAGAGAGACGAAAAAGTGAAGCGGTCCATCGACCGCGTGATTCCACGCCAGAACTAACGGTTTCGGCCGGGAAGCTCAATTCACGCCTTCGTGGACGCATGTGGCAGTCCTCGGGAAGTTCTTGAGGCGCGGGCGTCAAGCGGGTACCACCCGCGCATGACAAAAGCACGCCCGAACCTTCACCTGCCCGTCGTCGCGCGCCGCATGGAGCGCGTGTCGTCGTTCCTTGCCATGGATGTGTTGAGCGCCGCCGCGGCGAAAGAAAGGCAGGGCGGCAGCGTCATTCACATGGAAGTGGGACAGCCCTCGGCACCGGCCCCGCGTGCCGCGCGCGAGGCGGCCAAGACCGCGTTGGATCTGGGGCGCATCGGCTATACCGAGGCCCTCGGCCTCTCGTCCCTCCGTGAGCGGATCGCCCGTCATTACCGGGACAGCTACGGCGTCGGCGTTTCGGCTGAGCGGATCGTCGTCACCACCGGCTCTTCCGCCGGGTTCGTGCTGGCGTTCTTGAGCCTTTTCGATCCAGGGCAGCGCATTGCCATCACCGCGCCCGGCTACCCGGCCTATCGCAATATCCTCGAAGCGCTCGATCTTGAGCCGGTCATCGTCCCTCTGTCGAAGCCGGAGGGCTGGATCATGACCGCGCAGGCGGTCGAGAGGGCTCATGCGGAAAGGCCCATCCACGGCATTCTGGCCATGAGTCCGGCCAATCCGTCAGGCACGATGATCGGCCGCGACGCCCTCGCGGAACTCGGCGCCATGTGCCGCCGCCTCGGATTGTGGTTCATCTCCGACGAGATTTATCACGGGCTCACCTATTCGGCCCCGGCCTCGACCGCCCTGTCATCGGATGACGACGCGATCATCATCAACTCATTCTCGAAATACTACTGCATGACCGGCTGGCGCATCGGCTGGATGGTGGTGCCGGAGCGCGTGGTGCGGCCCATCGAGCGATTGGCGCAGAACTTCTATATCTCGCCGCCTTATCTTTCGCAGGTGGCGGCCTTGGCGGCCTTCGAGGCGATCGACGAGCTGGAAATCGTCAAAGCCGGCTATGCCCGCAATCGCGCCATCCTGCTGGAAGAACTGCCGCGGATCGGCATCTCCGACATGCATCCGGTCGATGGCGCCTTCTACATCTATGCGGACATCGCCCGCTTCACGAACGACTCCATCGCCTTCTGCAAGCGCATGCTGGACGAGACGGGAGTGGCGGCGACGCCGGGGATGGATTTCGACCCGGTCGAGGGCGCGCATTACCTGCGCTTTTCATTCGCAGGGTCGGAAAACGATTGCCGCGAGACAGTATCCCGCCTCGCGGCTTGGTTGAAATAACGATGGAGCGCGACCTCTCCCCGGCGGGGAGAGGTGGCGCGAAGCGAGGGTGAGGGGAAAAGATCTTTCCGGAAAACGCGCCGCACCCTCACCCGGACCGTCGGTCCGACCTCTCCCTCGAGGGAGAGGTGGAGGAAGCGCCGACCCTTCACTCCCGGGGGAAAGGTGAAGAGCGGCACCATGACCTCTCCCCGGCGGGGAGAGGTCGAGCGGAGCGAGGGTGAGGGGTCTTTCCGAAAACCGCGCCGCACCCTCACCCGGACCTTCGGTCCGACCTCTCCCTCGAGGGAGAGGTGGAGGAAGCGCCGACCCTTCACTCCCGGGGGAAAGGTGAATAGCGGCACCATCACCTCTCCCCGGCGGGGAGAGGTCGAGCGAAGCGAGGGTGAGGGGAAAGGTCTTTCCGGGCGCTGCGCGAGCCTAATGCCCGCTGATCACCGACTTTGCCTTCGACCACCAGCCGGCGCGCTTCGGGCGATCCGGATCGGGCGGGGTGAGGACGACTGCGACGGGCTCGGGTTCCGGCGCCGCCGGCGGAGCGGGCTCGGGCTCGGGCTCGGGTGCAGACTCCCCTGCAGGCGCGTGCGATTTCGTGACCGACTCGACGATGGGCACCGAGCGGATGGCGCCTGCGCGCTCCTCGCTCCGTGGCGCGGGCGCGCTTTCGCCGGCCTCTGACGGCGTGGCGGGTTCCGCTGCATCAACGGCGCCGGAGGCATCCGACAGATCTTCGGAGACAGCCTCCAAACCTTCTTCGCGGCCGCGGCCACGACCACCCCGACGGCCGCGACGACGGCGGCGCGCGCTGCGTTCTTCGGATTCGGCGGTTCCGGCTTCAGCCGCAAGGGGCGCCTCGGCTTCGGATTCCTCATCCGAGCCTTCGCCCTCTTCGGTCGCGCCCGTCTCGTCGCCCTCGGTTTCGGTGCCAGAGGCGTCACGATCCCGGCCACGGCGGCGGCGGCGACGACGACGGCGACGGCCCGTGCCGTCTCCTTCCTCGTCGCGGTCCTCACCGGATCGCGCTTCGACGACGGATTCGTCCGCCGCCTCGGTCTCGCCCTCGATTTCGTCCTCCATCTCCAGATCGGCTTCCGCGGCCTCGTCGGCGGGCGGAATGGCGTCGATCTGAATGCCGGTGGCGGCGGCCCGGTGCTCGATGCGAAGTGCGGGCTCGCCACGCTCGATCGCGTAGTTGGTGGTGCCGGTCAGGCTGTCATCGGCCACGATGCTGATCGTGACGCCGAACCGCGTTTCCAGTTCGCGCAGGTGAATGCGCTTCTGGTTGAGGATGTAGAACGCCGCCTCCATCCGCGTGCGGACGACGAGGTTGTAGCCGGCATTCTTGATCAGCGTCTCTTCGATGGAGCGCAGCACATGCAGGGCCACCGACGGGGTCGAACGCACGAAGCCCGTGCCGGCGCAGTGGGCGCACGGGATCGACGAGGATTCGAGGACGCCGGTGCGGATGCGCTGACGCGACATTTCGAGCAGACCGAACGGCGAGATGCGTCCGACCTGGATGCGGGCGCGGTCGTTCTTCAGGCACTCGTTCAGCTTCTTCTCGACGGTGCGGTTATTCCGCTTTTCTTCCATGTCGATGAAATCGATGACGATGAGGCCGGCCAGATCGCGCAGGCGAAGCTGGCGGGCGATTTCTTCCGCGGCCTCGAGATTCGTGCGGTAGGCCGTGTCCTCGATATTGTGCTCCCGGGTGGAGCGGCCCGAGTTCACGTCGATCGAGACCAGCGCCTCGGTCGGGCTGATGACCAGATAGCCGCCGGATTTCAGCGTCACGTGGTTCGAGAACATCGCGTCGAGCTGGGCTTCGACGCCGTGTTTGGCAAAGAGCGGCTGCGGATCGCGATAGGGCTGGACGATCTTGGCATGGCTCGGCATGAGCATGCGCATGAAGTCCTTGGCCTCGCGATAGCCGTCCTCGCCCGACACCGTGACGTCATCGATATCCTTGTTGTAGAGATCGCGGATGGCGCGCTTGATCAGCGAGCCTTCCTCGTAGACGAGGGACGGTGCCGAGGAACTGAGCGTCAGCTCGCGCACGCTCTCCCAAAGCCGCATCAGGTATTCGTAGTCGCGCTTGATCTCCGGCTTGGTGCGCGATGCGCCGGCGGTGCGCAGGATGATGCCCATGCCGTCCGGCACGGACAGGTCCTGGGCGATCTCCTTCAGGCGCTTGCGGTCGGCCGCATTGGTGATCTTGCGGGAAATGCCGCCGCCGCGCCCCGTATTGGGCATGAGCACCGAATAGCGCCCCGCGAGCGACAGGTAGGTGGTGAGCGCCGCGCCCTTGTTGCCGCGCTCTTCCTTGACGACCTGAACCAGCAGGATCTGGCGACGCTTGATGACTTCCTGGATCTTGTATTGCTTGCGCGGCACGCGCGGGCGGTGAGGAATGTCCTCCTCGGCATCGCCGCCGCCGAGCTGCTCGACGATATGGTCGGGATCCTCTTCGCCGTGGTCGTCGTCATCATGATGGTCGTCGTGCTCTTCCTCGTCCGAATGCTCCTCGCGAGCCTCGCTTGACGGGGCGGCCTCGGCCCAAGCCTCGCCGGAGGAGGGCGCTTCGCCTTCCGAGGATTGTTCGTCGCCGGATGCTTCGCCGGTCGTCAGAACGGTCGTGTCGCCGACAACCTCGAACTCGCCTTCCAGGATCGGTGCGCCGCCCTCAGGAGGCTCGACGCCTTCATCCGCGCCGATTTCCAAGGATGTGACGGCGGCATCGCCCCGCGAGCGCTTGGGCGCCGAGCGACGGCGACGATTGCGGCGCTGCTCCTCGTCGCGCTCTTCCTCGCGCTGAGCCTCGGCATCCGCTTCCAGCAGAGCCTGACGGTCGGCGACGGGGATTTGATAGTAATCCGGGTGGATTTCGCTGAAGGCGAGGAAACCGTGGCGGTTGCCGCCATATTCCACGAATGCCGCCTGAAGGGACGGTTCGACCCGCGTTACCTTCGCCAGATAAATATTGCCCCGCAACTGTTTGCGGGTCGCCGACTCAAAGTCGAATTCCTCGACCTTTTGGCCGCGTACCACCACGACCCGGGTCTCTTCCGGGTGGGAGGCATCGATAAGCATCTTGTTTGCCATGTTGAACTCTCGACATGGCGACCGGGGCCAGAACCTGAGGCAGGAGCCGCGAAAGGGGCGGGTGGCCTCGCCGCGAAACTCGGCAGCGGGCCTGTATTGCGTTCAAATGTCTGTCGGTCGCCATCATGCGCCTCATTGGGGCGCATTCTGGGTTGAATTGGGCCGACGCCATGCCGGGTTGAGCGGAACATGGGCGGGCGCGAAACCGATCGCGCGCATTGAACGATGCTGAGACGATAGTCAGAACTGACTTCGCTAGCGCAACCATTCAACGACGGCCCTTTCGAAATCGATGAGCCAGACGAGGCTGGCCACCGGTATATACAGCGATCACATCGCCACTTTGCCTGTCCGTGAGCCTGTCGAGGTGACGCAGGGTCCAGAGGATCGATCAACACAACCGTCTCCACGGACCCCGCCGCCAGATTCGGCCATGCCGGACGGGACGCCCATCAATACAGAGCCTCGGAGGCATTTGGCAAGATAAGATGCGGCCGCCGCCGCCGCCACCCCGAACGCGACTGTGCTGCGGACGCAACAGTGCTGCAATATGGTCCCTTTTGCCGTGACAATTCGTTAACCAAACCCTGCTTATGGGTTTATGAGGGGCACTCGAAACCATCGGCGCTCGGGATGCACATCGGACGATTCTCCAACCTCTGCGGTTTTCTCCTGCTTGCGATGCTGTCCGTCGCGGGAAGCGGAATCGCGTGGGCGCAGAACGGCACCGGCGCTCCGAAACAGGCGGCCACCAGCGTTGTTGCCGCAGCGGTCGGCGTGCATGTCGAGGGCGACAGGACGCAGTTCCGCGTCACCCTGTCGGAGCCGGTCGAGGCGCTGGCCCACCTGATGGAGGGGCCCGACCGGGTCATCGTCGATCTCCCCGAGGTGGCCTTCCACCTCGCGGCCGAGAACGGGGCGAAGCGCGAAGGCGTCATTGCGTCCTACCGCTACGGGCTGTTCGCGCCCGGCCGCTCCCGCGTCGTCATCGATCTCGCCCAGCCGGCCATTGTGGCCGACATTCGCATTCAGGGCGATGCGCCGGGCGGCGCGTCCATCCTTGTGGTCGAGTTGAAGCGGGTCGAGCGGGACGAATTTCGCCGCGTACAGGCGGCGAGCATCGCGACCGCGGCCAAGACCTCGCCGACCCGTCAAAGCGCGGTCGAAAAGACCGATGAGCGACCGATCATCGTGATCGATCCGGGCCATGGCGGTATCGATCCCGGCGCCAACGGCGCCAACGGGATCGTCGAGAAGGAATTGGTGCTCGTCTTTGCCCAGCAGTTGAAGAAAAAGCTCGACAGCTCAGGGTATTACAGGGTTTTGCTGACACGCGACCAGGATGTTTTCATCTCGCTCGGCGACCGCGTTCGCGCCGCCAGATCGGCGAAGGCGGATCTGTTCATCTCGATCCACGCGGACTCGATCTCCGGCGGACAGGACGTCCGCGGATTGACCGTCTATACCGGCTCGGAGCGCGCCTCGGACGCGGATTCGGCACGGCTGGCCGATCGCGAGAACAAGGCCGACGCGGCTGCCGGCATCGAAGCGAATGAGGGGCCCGATGAGATCCTGGACATCCTTCAGGAGCTGACTTCGCGGGAAACCCGCAGCTTCTCCCACCGCTTCGCCGGACGCCTCGTCGGTGAGCTCGACGCGGTGGCGCAACTGAACAAGAACCCGCGGCGCGAGGCAGGCTTCAAGGTCTTGCGCGCGCACGATGTGCCCTCCGTGCTGCTGGAGCTGGGTTATCTCTCCAGCCGCAAGGACCTCGACCTTCTCGTTTCGGACGAATGGCGCGGCAAGGCGATTGCCTCGATGGCGGTTGCCATCGACCGGTTCTTCGCCACACGGCTGGCGCGCCAGGGGGCTGCCGCAGTTTCACCATAGAAACCGTGTCGATATCCGTGGCGGGGACGTGATTCCTCGGCTACAGGGCAGATGGGCCATCGTGGAGCCGGTTGCTTGACAGCCGGGCTTTGCGTTTGCACACCAGCATAACCGGGCGCGCCAGCGCCGAGAACGGAACATTTTCGGATGCGCTTCGTCCTACGTTTCTTCGGATTTCTGTTCAGTATCGGAGCGATCTTTTTCCTGATCGGCGCCGCTGGTCTCGCATACGGCACGTGGATGTTCTCGAAGGACCTGCCGGATCACGCGCAGCTGGCCGATTACGAGCCGCCTGTCATGACCCGCGTCCATGCCTCAGACGGCTCGCTGATCGCCGAATACGCCCGCGAGCGGCGGCTGCACATGCCGATCCAGGCGATGCCGAAGCGCGTCATCGAGGCGTTCCTGTCTGCCGAGGACAAGAATTTCTACAAGCATGCTGGCATCGATCCCGAGGGGATCGTGCGTGCGGTCGTCGCCAATCTCCGTTCCGGCGGCCGGCGCGAGCAGGGCGCTTCCACCATCACCCAGCAGGTCGCCAAGAACTTCCTGCTCTCGAACGAGCGCACCTACGAGCGCAAGATCCGCGAGGCGCTGCTGGCGCTGCGCATCGAATCGACGTTCTCGAAAGACCGCATCCTCGAACTCTACCTGAACGAGATCTATCTCGGCCTCAGCAATTACGGCGTCGCGGCGGCAGCGCTCAATTATTTCGGCAAGTCGGTTCATGAACTGACCGTCGCCGAGGCCGCCTATCTGGCGGCTTTGCCGAAAGCGCCGAACAATTATCACCCCTATCGCCAGAAGCAGGCGGCTATCGAGCGCCGCAACTGGGTCATCGATCGCATGGTCGATAACGGCTACATCAAACGCGAGGAAGCGGACGCCGCCAAGAAGGAGCCGCTGACCGTCAGCCCCCGCTCTGTTTCCCCCAACAGCATCGCGTCGGGGTACTTCGCCGAAGGCGTTCGCCGCGACATCGCGGATCGCTACGGCGAGGAAACCCTCTATGAGGGCGGCCTTTTCATCCGCTCCACGTTGGACCCGCAGATGCAGGCGATGGCGCGCAAGGCGCTGGTCGACGGTCTTGTGCGCTTCGATCAGGCGCGGGGCTGGCGCGGCGCCCAGCAGAAGATCGACCTGACGGGTCGCGAATGGGGTCTCGCGCTTGCCGAAGTGCCGGTTCTCGGCGACGTGCAGCCCTGGCGTCTCGCGGTGGTGCTGGAGGTGTCCGGCGGGCGCGCCCGCATCGGACTTCAGCCCAGGAAGGCTGCATCGGGACAGGTCGTCGCCGAGCGTCAGACGGGCTTTGTCGGCGCCGAGGGCGTGAAATGGACACGCCGGACCGTGGAAAAAGCGCTTTCCACCGGGGATGTGGTTTATGTCGAGCCGATCGACGACAAAACCGATCAGTTCCGTGTGCGTCAGATCCCGGAAATCTCCGGCGCGATCGTCGCCATGGATCCGTATACCGGACGTGTTCATGCCATGGTGGGTGGATTCTCGTTCGACCAGAGCGAATTCAATCGCGCCAACCAGGCCATGCGCCAGCCCGGCTCATCGTTCAAGCCCATCGTCTACGCGACCGCTCTGGACAAGGGCTACACTCCGTCGAGCCAGGTGCTCGACGCGCCGTTCGTGCTGGATATGGGCCCCGGTCAGGCCGCCTGGGCGCCCTCGAACTATGATGGCAAATCAGCCGGCTTGCGCACCCTGCGATACGGCGTCGAACACTCGAAGAACCTGATGACGGTGCGCCTCGCCAACGAGATCGGCATGCCGGCGATTTCGGAATATTCCCGCCGCTTCGGCGTTTACGACGATCTGTTGCCATTGTTGTCGATGTCGCTTGGTGCCGGCGAGACCACCGTGATGCGGATGACGGCGGCCTATTCGATGTTCGTGAACGGCGGACGGCGCATCAAGCCGACGCTCATCGACCGCATTCAGGATCGCTCGGGCAAGACCATCTATCGCCACGACGACCGCAAATGCGCAACGTGCGATGCGGCCGATTGGGATGGCGGCGCGGCGCCGAAGTTGACGGATAACCGTGAGCAGGTGATCGATCCGTTGACCGCCTACCAGATGACATCGCTTCTCGAAGGCGTCGTGCAGCGCGGCACGGCACAGAGCGTCAAGGTGGTTGGCAAGCCGCTCGCCGGCAAGACCGGCACCACCAACGACGCGAAGGACGTGTGGTTCGTCGGGTTCTCGCCCGATCTCGCGGTCGGCGTCTTCATCGGCTATGACAAGCCGGCCTCGCTCGGCAACGCCGCTACGGCGGGTCAATACGCGGCGCCGGTGTTCCGCGATTTCATGCAGATGGCGCTGAAAGAAAAGCCCGCGACGCCTTTCCGCGTGCCGCCCGGCATCAAGCTGATCCGCGTCAACGCCTCCACCGGCCTGCGCGCCGGATCGGGCGAGGGCGGCGGCGTCATCGTCGAGGCCTTCAAGCCGGGCACGGGTCCGCCGGAAAGCTACATCCCGGTCGAGGTCGACCCGCAGGCGGAGGCTCCGCCCGAAGCCTATCGGGCGGTCGCGCCCGGAAGCGTCGGCGGATTGTACTAGCTGACCCGATATCCATATGAGGAGACGCCGCGTCCGAGCGCGGCGCACTGCTTTACACGCCGCGGCGCTGATCCTATGACGCCGCGATATCTTTGACGGGAATCTCTCAAGACCATGCGCGCCGAAATCGAACATCTCGTGGACGAAGCCAAGCAGTCGATCGGACTGCTGAGGAGGCATCTTTGACTGGGACAATGCCCAGCGCCGCCTCGCTGAACTGAATTCCTTCGCCGAAGACCCGGACCTCTGGAACGATGCGGACGCCGCGCAGAAGATCATGCGCGAGCGCACGTCGCTTGAAGACCAGATCTCCGCCATCAAGCGTTTCGAGCAGGATCTCGAGGATTCCATCACGCTCATCGAACTCGGCGATGCCGAGGGCGATGCGGCGACCGTGAAGGAAAGCGAAGAACATATCCGCGCCCTTCAGGCCGAGGCCGCGCGCCGTCAGGTCGAGACGCTGCTCTCCGGCGAGGCGGACAGCAACGACACCTACGTGGAAGTGCATTCCGGGGCGGGCGGCACCGAGAGCCAGGATTGGGCCTCGATGCTGCAGCGCATGTATGCGCGCTGGGGCGAGCGCCGGGGCTACAAGGTCGAATTGCTGGAAATCACCGATGGTGAAGAGGCCGGCATCAAGAGCGCCACGCTCCTGATCAAAGGGCACAACGCCTATGGCTGGCTCAAGACCGAATCCGGCGTTCACCGGCTTGTGCGCATTTCGCCCTACGATTCGAATGCCCGCCGGCATACGAGCTTCGCGTCCGTGTGGGTTTATCCGGTGGTCGATGACCGCATCAACATCGAGATCAAGGAATCCGATTGCCGGATCGACACCTTCCGGTCATCCGGCGCCGGCGGCCAGCACGTGAACACGACCGATTCCGCGGTCCGCATCACCCATATCCCGAGCGGAATCGTGGTGGCGTGCCAGCAGGAGCGCTCGCAACACAAGAACCGGGCGACCGCCTGGAACATGCTGCGCGCGCGCCTCTATGAGGCCGAGCTGAAACGACGCGAGGAGAAAGCCAACGCCGAGGCCGCCTCCAAGTCGGAGATCGGCTGGGGCCACCAGATCCGCTCCTACGTCCTGCAGCCCTACCAGATGGTCAAGGACCTGCGCACTGGCGCGCAATCCACCAGCCCTCAGGATGTGCTGGACGGCGACATCGACCTGTTCATCGAGGCATCGCTGGCGCAGCGCGTGTTCGGCAACGGAACCGAGGTCGAGGATATCGATTAGAGCCTGATCCGGCGAAGTGGATACCGGTTCACGGAGAGATCATGCGCCAAAACAGAGAGCTAGAGCCGGATCAGATTCGAAGAAACTGAATCCGACTCTAGGGACGAGCGGGCCGCGTCAGATGATCAGGAAGTGGCTGGCGTTGACGACGTCGGTCACGACCTGAAACGAGGCGATCTTGATTGATGCCTCGGGCCCCGACCCGTCCGGGTCGTAGAAGAGACCGTCCGAGTGCCCGCCGTCATACAGAATGCGGGTGGCGGCGGAAGTCGCTTTCGCGCCAATTTCGAAGACCCCCGCCGCGAGTGCACCTTTTGGACCCAGCTTGGCAAAGATTGCGCCAGACAGGTGGATCCAGTCGATTTTTTCGAAATTGTAGATCACATCCGCTCCGTCAGAGGACGGATCCGTATCGAAGCGGAAGATGTCACGGCCTGTGCCGCCGATCAGAACGTCCGATCCGCTGCCTCCGGACAGCACATCGTCTCCCGATAACCCAAGCAGACGATCATCGCCGCCGCCGCCGGAAATCACATCCTTGCCGCCAGTGCCCTGGATAACGTCCGATCCGGCCTTTCCTTTGAGCGTCAAGATTTCCTTCTTGGCGTTCCAATGCCAGCTTTTTACGTGTTTGGCGTCAGAGCGGCCGGTTCCGTAGAGCGCGCGGATTGCCTGGAGGTCGAACGGGGCCAACTTTGTCGGGGAGGCATCCCCGTCCGAGGTGTATGCCATTACTGAATATTTGACGCTGTCATATTGCGTAGACATGATGGAATTGTTGTAGTTCGATGTATTGAACGGATGCTTCAAGCCAAGGGCATGCCCTATTTCATGAAGCAAGATATAAGTTTTGAATGCTTTGTCCCTCCTGAATGTCTCAGAATATTCCGTATTCATGTAAACGTTGCCGGCATAAGGATAAAAATGCGTATGAGTGTTGGGCTCGCCGTAGGGCGAATAATTGCTGGGGTGATAGGCGAAAGCAGATTGGGTTCCAGGTTGCGGAATCCAGCTGAACTGGATATCGCCATGATCCTTTTTTGCTTCCAGGAAGCGGACACCTGACGCGTCACCCCATTGTTTGAGCGCAGCCTTCGCGTCGATCCTGTCCTGCGCTGAAAACGCCCGCCACTTTTTCTCATCCTCGGGCCACGACTTTCGATCGTCCTCCGGCATGAAGGTAGGAAATGAAAAGGTGAGAAAGACCGGCTTCTTGCTGGTCTTAAGCGTGCCGAAGCTGGTGACCCACGAAGAACCCGACAGAATTCCGCGGTAGTTGGAAACAATGTTCTCGCCCATGGGCCCATCTCTAAACTATGAAATATCGTTGCAATTCCATAACTGAGATCGGCATTCGAACAAAGTTCTTTTTCTAAGGTCAGTGTGCGGTGCGTCGGACGAGATGCCGCCTGCCAGCCTAAAGCGCCTTCGCGGCCGCGAGAACTTCCTCAGCGTGACCCGGCACCTTCACCTTTTCCCAGACCCGCGCGATCTTGCCGTTGCGGTCGATCAGCATCGTGGTCCGTTCGACGCCCATATACTTGCGGCCATACATGCTTTTCTGGGCCCAGACGCCGTAAGCCTCGAGCATGGACTTGCCCTCGTCGGATGCGAGAGCGAAATCGAGCCCGTATTTCGACCGGAACTTGTCGTGACTCTTCATCGCATCCGGCGAGACGCCGATGATCTCGGTGCCGGCCGCCTCGAATTCGCTCTTGAGAGCCTGAAAATTCTTCGCCTCGAGGGTGCAGCCGCTGGTGTCGTCCTTCGGGTAGAAATACAGCACGACCTTCTTGCCCTTCAGGCCGTCGAGGGTGAGCTCTCGTCCGTCGGTTGCCGGAAGAGTGAAAGCCGGGGCGTCATCGCCTGCTGCCAAGGTCATGGATCGCCTTCCTTTCGACGGAATAGGGTGATTGGAAACATTCGCGCTCATTGAAAGACATGGTCGCGGCGCGTGCGCAAGAGGGCTAAGGTCGCGCTCTGATTCCCTCTTCCGTGGAAAAGCTTGAGCGGTTGCAGACAACACGAGAATGAAGTCGTTATCCAGACTCAAGTTCCACCGACGCAGATCGGTCAGACGCAGTTCCCTTGCTCGTGTCATGCGCGGGTCCGCGTACTCGTGCGCGGCCGTGATCCTGCTGATCGCCTTGGGATTGGGCCTGCTCTACATGCGCCTTTCTGCCGGTCCCTTGAGCTTCGGCAGCCTTCCCGATCGTGTTGCCGAATCGATTGCGGCGCGCATCGGGCCCGGCTGGTCGGTGACGCTGCGCAACACCGCGCTTGAACTGCGTGGCGGCGCTCCGGCCTTGCGGGCGAACGGCCTCGATGTCAGGGATCCGGATGGCGGGCTCGTCCTGCGCGCGCCCTATGCGCTCGTCAGCGTCGATGCCCTCTCGCTCCTTGCCGGCAACCTGCAACCGAAAGCCATCGAGGTCCGGGATCTGCAATTGCGGGTTCTGGTGGACCGTGACGGCGCGCTGAGCTTTTCCCCGGTGCCGCCGGCCGAGGGTGGAGAACTGGCCACGCCCCAGCCCAATCCCGCGTCGCCGCCCATGCCCTCGGCCTTGCCTGTCCTCGCGACCGCCGGTGCGTCCCCCGTTTCCAATGTGGTGGGCTCGTTGTTCGAGCTCGTCGTCGGTCCGCAAAGCATCCTGAATTCCCTCGACCGCGCTCAACTCACCAATGCGCGGCTCGTCTTCGTCGATGCCGATCAACGCCAGCGCGCTTCCTTCAATCGGCTCGATGCGACCTTCGATTGGGCCGACGATGGCGGACGCAGGTTCTCCGCCGGCCTCGAGGGTCCGCAGGGGGCATGGCAGCTGACGGGCGATGTCGATTCCGATGGACGCGGCGGCTATCGGGCGGAAATTCTCGCCGACGGCGCTCCGATCCAGGACATGCTCCTGCTGGCCGGCCTCTCGGCGCTGCCGGCCACGACCGATCTGGAATTCTCCGGCCGCGTCGACGTCGCCCATGCGGCCGGCCGCGTGACCGACCTCAGGGCCAAGCTTTCGAGCAAGGCGGGCATAATCCAGGTCGACGACAAGGATACGTCGCCCGCCATCGTCGAGGGCTCCAGCATCGAAATGTCGTGGGATGAAAACGCCAAGGCCCTCGATCTGACCCGACTTCACCTGCGCGGCGGCGGAAACGACGTCACTCTCCAAGGCCGGTTGACCACCAAGGTGCCGGATGAAGGCTGGCGGCTGTCGCTTGCCGGCAAAGATCTCCTCCTCTCCGGCGCAGCGGGTGCGGACGCGCAGGTCCACATTGCCGATTTGGCGGCGGAGCTTTCCGGGCCCGACGGCATAACGGTGAAGTCGGTGAAGCTGCGCGGACCGGACTTGTCGGCCGATATCGACGGGCACCTCGTTCCCGCGGCCGATCCAAGTTCGCTTGATCTGCGCGTGCGCGGCGCGAAAACCGACATTCGGACGGCCTTGCGGCTTTGGCCGGAGGCGGTCGCGCCCCCCGTGCGCAAGTTCCTCGTCGGCCACCTCAATGGCGGTCTGCTCGATGCCATCGATCTGAAAGTGGCGATGAGCGGAGCCGACATGACGAAGGCCGTCTCCGGCGGGCCGATTCCGGCGGAAGCGCTGCGGATTGATTTCGCGATCTCGGACGGCACGCTGACAGCCGCGGAAGGCCTTCCGCCGCTCTCACAGCTCGATGTGACGGGCGCCGTCAGCGGCCTCGATGTGCGGCTGCGGGCGCCGGTCGGGAAGGCAGAGATGGACGGCCGCTTCCTCGATGCGTCGGACGGCACCTTCATCCTTGAGAACTACTGGAAGGATGACGCTACGGCTTTCATCAATTTCCGCCTGACGGGAGGTGCCGATGGTGTCGGCGCATTGCTGCGGCAGCCGCTGATTCATGACATTGCGGGCTTCGAGATCGACCCGGCGACGATGAAGGGCAGTGCCGATCTGAATGTGAAGATTGCGCTTCCGGTGAAGGACATTCCGAGATTTGTCGATCTTCCGATTTCGGTGACCGGGACGATGAGCGATCTCGTCATCGACAAGGTCTTCGGCAAGGATCGCCTCGAGGGCGCGAAACTGGCGATCGCCTACGACAAAGGTGACCTGACGATCAAAGGCGACGGCAAGCTCGGGGGGAGCGCTGCCAATATCGACCTCCAGAAGAATCCGGCCGGTGGTGAAGCGAACGTGACCTTCAGTCTCGACGATGCAGGCCGCGCCAAGCGGGGCATGTCGTTCGGATCGCAATTGAACGGCACCTTTCCGCTCAAGGTCATTGTTCCCCTCGGCGACGATGCAAAGGCTGGCATGCGCGTCGAGGCGGATCTGACCAAGGCTGCAATCGATCAGCTTATTCCGGGCTGGGTGAAGCCGGCGGGTCGTGCCGCCAAACTGTCCTTCACCATGACGGAAGGCGCGACGACGGAGATCCGGGACCTGCAACTCGACAGCGGTTCGGTGCAGTTGCGCGGCACCGCGACGCTGATGCCCGACGGAGCCCTCGACAAGGCGGATCTTTCGACCTTCAAGCTCTCGCCGGGGGACGATATGCGTGCCCAGGTGGATCGCACGGGAGGTGTCTACAAGGTTGTCATCAGAGGCAATACCGGCGATGCGAGACCGTTTGCCAAATCGGTTGATGCCGGCCCCGCACCGGGCCGCGCGGCGGCGTCACGCGATGCCAAGGATTTCGACCTCGATCTCAACCTCAACATCCTGACCGGCTTCAACGATGAGGCGATCACCAATGCGACCGTGAAGACCTCCTTCCGAAAGGACAATATCCGGCAGCTCGACATGAAAGGCCGTCTCGGCGCCACCAACCTCACGGCCCGCACCGTGACGGCTGCCGCAGGAAGTCCTCAGATCGTCATTCAATCGGACAATGCCGGATCGCTGCTGCGATTTCTCGACATCTACAAGCGGATGACCGGGGGCGATCTCGTGCTCCAGATGGGGACCGGCGATGGACCACAGGCCGGAAACCTCATCGTCCGCGACTTCGCGCTCAGCAACGAACCGGCGCTTCGCCGCATCATCCCGACCCAGACCCAGATCGTCGCTGGCCAGGATCGCGACGGCAACGCACAGGCGGTGAAGGTCGATATCAATGCGGCGCGTTTCAGCAAGGCCCGGGTCGATTTCACCCGCACCGCCGGACGGCTCGATTTCAAGGATGCGGCGGTGTTCGGCAGCCAGGTCGGCTTCACCCTCGGCGGGTTCATCGACAACACGAAAGACCGCATGGATATTTCCGGGACGTTCGTGCCGGCCTACGGCCTCAACAACGCCTTTGCGCAGGTGCCGCTGTTCGGTCCGCTGCTCGGCGGCGGGCAGTATGAGGGCCTGTTCGCGGTCAATTTCCGCGTCAGCGGCCCGGTTGCCAGCCCGACGCTGACGGTCAACCCGCTCTCGGCGGTGGCACCAGGCTTCCTGCGCAAGCTGTTCGGGGCCGGTGGCGAGCAGCCGACGGGGTCCCTGCCGACGCCGCCCGAACGCTGAACAATCAGACCGCGCGCAGGAGCACGTGGCGCTTCTTGCCGAATGACAGCTTGATCACCCCTTCGGGCGTGAGATTGGCTGTCCGCAACACGCCGCGCTCGTCCGTGACGATCTGGTCGTTGACCCTGAGGCCGCCGCTCTTGACCTGCCGCCGCGCTTCGCCGGTGGATGGCAGCAGTTTCGCGTATTCAGGCCCGAATGCGGTCAGCACGCCGAGACCGGCATCAAGCGACGAGGCTGAAATCTCGACGGTCGGCAAACTCTCGGCGAGAGCGCCTTCCTCGAATGTCTTTCGTGCGGTGTCGGCCGCAAGTTCGGCTGCTTCGCGACCGTGGAGGAGGGCGGTTGCCTCGGTTGCCAGGACCTTCTTGGCCTCGTTGATATCGGCCCCACCCAATGCTTCGAGTCTGGCAATCTCGTCCATGTCGAGAAGCGTGAACAGCTTGAGAAACCGCCCCACATCGGCGTCCTCTGTGTTGCGCCAGAACTGCCAGTAATCATAAGGACTCAGCATGTCGGCGTTGAGCCAGACGGCGCCCGACGCCGTCTTGCCCATCTTGGCGCCCGACGCCGTGGTGAGGAGCGGGCAGGTGACCGCATAGAGCTGCGCGGTGCCGGAGCGGCGGCCGAGGTCGATGCCGTTGACGATGTTGCCCCATTGATCCGAGCCGCCCATCTGCAGGATGCAGCCGTAGCGCTTGTGCAATTCCACGAAATCGTAGGCCTGCAGGATCATGTAGTTGAATTCAAGGAACGACAATTCGTGCTCGCGCTCGAGGCGCAGCTTCACGCTGTCGAAGGAGAGCATGCGGTTGACGGAGAAATGCCGGCCGACATCGCGCAGGAACTCGATGTAGTTGAGCCGGGTCAGCCATTCGGCGTTATCGACCATGATGGCGTCGCGCGTGCCTTCGCCGAAATCGATCAGGCGCGAGAACACGCCTTTGAGGCTCAACTTGTTGTCGTCGATCTGCTCCGGCGTCAAAAGCTTGCGGCTCTCGTCCTTGCCGGAGGGGTCGCCCACCCGCGTGGTACCGCCTCCCATGAGAGCGATCGGCTTGCCGGCCCCGGTCTTCTGGAGCCAGTGCAGCATCATGATCGACAACAGATGACCCACATGCAGCGATGGGCCGGTGCAATCGTATCCCACGTAAGTGGTGAGCCGCCCCTCAAGCGCCGCCGCGTCGATGCCCTCGAAATCCGACGTCTGGTGAATGAAGCCGCGCTCGGTCAGCACTTTCAGGAATTCGGATTTCGGCGCGCTCATCGCGTCTCTCTCGGGGCTCAGCAGGAAAAGATAGGGAAGCTCTATCGGCCGTGCTGCTGATCGACAAGATATTTTCCTGTGCGGCGAAGAGGCGTCCATTCACTCAACCAAGGATTGAGATGGGCCAAACTGACTCGCACGGCCAAGTCGGTTGACGTCTCTCCTCAAGAGAATAACATGTCATAACGTTTCACATGGGGAGGTTGTCGATGTGTTATCTGTGTGCAGGCAGCAACCACGGAACTTCGAGCTTTTCGCATGATCTGGGTTGGACAGCCACCACGTGGGGTGCCAACGGCGAACCGCTTGGCGACGGCGCGACGAATCACGCCATGTCCTTTGCCAGCATGGCTGCGGGCGCTCCGTGGGACGGCATCGGCGATTGGATCGAAGGCGCTGTGGACGATGTCTACGATTGGATTTCGGACAATGTCTCGACCGCGCCGCTAAGCCTCTTTTCCGCGCTGGCAACGACCGCGCCGTTTTCGGTCGCGGGCGTCCGGTTTGTCGTGCCGTCAGGCCTCGATTCCGATGTGCGCGCCCTATTGACCGGCTCCCAGTGGAGTTCCGGCGCAATCACTTACAGCCTTCCGGATTCCCGAAGCGACTACCAGTGGTTCAATCCGAGCGCGAGCGGCTATAGGGCACTGTCATTCGATACCGAACAGGCGATCCGCTACGCCTTTGAGGGCTACAGCCCCTATGCCGGCGGACCGAAGATGGGCCTCACCTCAGTCGAGGGCGTGACCAATCTGTCGCTGGCTTATGCGGGTCGGAACGGAGCGACCATCCAGGTGTCGGGTTTTACTCCCGGCGACACGATCAACCGCAGCCACGGCTATTATCCCGGTGTGCCCGGCTATGGCGGGGACGTCTGGTTGAGCCGCGACAGCGCCGGCGTCGGTTCCTACAGCCATTTCCTGGTGCTGCACGAACTCGGCCACGCACTCGGCCTCAAACATCCTCATGATTCCGGCGGCGTGCTTCCCAAAATGAGTGCGGCTCGCGATTCAGCGGAATACACCGTGATGTCGTACCATCTGACCGCGGACGACCCGCAGACCTTCATGCAATATGACGTTGCGGCACTGCAGGCGATGTACGGCGCCGACTTCGTCACCAACAGCAGCAGCACCACCTATACGTGGTCTCCGACGACCGGGGAGGCTTTCGTCAACGGCGTGGGGCAGGGAGCTCCCACCAAGAATATCATCTTCATGACGATCTGGGATGGCGGCGGGATCGATACCTACAACCTGTCGAATTACCACGGCGGCGCGGTGATCGATCTCGCACCCGGCGGGTACGTGAAGTTCTCGCAGTCCCAGTTGGCGCACAAAAACGCGACCACCTATGTCAAGGGCAACGTCTACAATGCCTTCCTGTACAAGGGCGATGGGCGCTCACTCATCGAGAACGCGAATGGCGGGAACGGAGACGACGACATTCGGGGCAATGCGGCGAACAACGTCCTGACGGGCAATGCCGGAGATGACACTCTCTCCGGGGCGGCCGGACAGGACAGGTTGATCGGCGGTGAGGGTGCGGACCACCTCCGCGGCGGTGCCGGCGCGGATTATCTCGATGGTGGCGCCGGAACCTACGACACGGTCGAGTACAGCGATTCCCCCACCGGCGTATCCGTCAATCTTGGCGCCGGCACGGTTGTGGGCGGCTACGCGACGGGCGATCAGATCTTCGGATTCGAGAACGTCATCGGCTCGGCGCGAGAGGACGTTCTCTACGGGTCCTCGGGGAACAACGTTCTTCTCGGCAACAGCGGCAGCGATCAACTCGTCGGTCAAGGCGGCAGCGATCATCTGGGCGGTGACGACGGAGACGACATGCTGATCGTTAATGGCGGTTTTGCCACCATGGTCGGCGGATCCGGTGACGACCGCTTCGTGGTCTTCCCGGGCAGTCACGCCAGGATCACGGATTTCACAGCCGGCGCCGGGTACACGGATGAGATCCTGATCTACAAGAACATTTTTGCCTCTTTCGCAGAGGTCAATGCGGCCACTTACGCAAGCGGCGACAGCACGTTCATCGTCAAGGGTGACTTCCGGATCGAACTCGTCGGTGTGAGGCCCTGGCACCTGCACGCGGACGATTTCAACTTCCTCAATATCTGACCGCGCGCACGCTCCACGAAACGAAAGAGGCCGCCTGCGCGGAAGCGAGGCGGCCTCTTTTTCTGACCGGTGGGAGATGTGATCGGCGTCGCCGGGCGGACGAGCTCCGGTCCGCGACATCCGCCGGGAATCCAGGTCTCCGACGGGTGGTGCAACTTTGCTGGGGTGGAGCAACGCAAGGACGGAAGCCGTCCTCAAGCCCTATGCGACCTCTTCGGTCGCTCCCAGGCGCATGTCCAGATAGGCGCCGACGGAGGTCATCAGTTCCTCGACGCGACCATCGAAGAAGTGGTTTGCACCCTCGACTACTGCGTGCTCGAGCTTGACGCCTTTCTGGGTTTTGACCTTCTCGATGACGCTCACCACGTCCTTGACCGGTGCCACGCGGTCTTCCGACCCATGCACGAACAGGCCGGAGGACGGGCAGGGGGCGAGGAACGAGAAATCGTAGCGGTTGGCCATGGCGGCGATCGAGATGAAGCCTTCGATCTCGGGACGACGCATGAGAAGCTGCATGCCGATCCAGGCGCCAAACGATACGCCGGCGATCCAGCAGGCTCGCGCGTCCGGGTTCACGGCCTGCGCCCAATCGAGAGCCGCCGCCGCATCCGACAATTCGCCCTGGCCGTGATCGAACGCGCCCTGGCTCCGTCCGACGCCGCGGAAATTGAAGCGCAGGACGGAGAATCCCCGGTTCACAAAGTCATAATAGAGATTATAGACGATCTGGTTGTTCATCGTGCCGCCGAACTGCGGATGCGGATGCAGCACGATGGCAATCGGCGCTCCGCGCTGCTTCGCAGGCTGGTAGCGCCCCTCGAGACGGCCGGCGGGACCGGTGAAGACGACCTCAGGCATGAATGTAAACCTCTTGCTCCACCTCTCGACTGCGAGAGGGAAAGTCCGGTACGGCCTTGACTTGGCCCCGCGAACCTCGGTAAAGTTTTAGAACAATTCTAAACTGTTTTATTGTTTCACTCACGTGGCGACCTTCGGCGGCGTGAGCTCGTGAGAATGTGGTTGCGGTGCTTTAGCATGACAACCCAGGGCAATTGCAAGAATTTCATGAAAGCAGGCCAGTCGGTGGCAGAGCCTTTCGTGACGGCGGGGCTTCTCTGCGGAGGAGAAGCTCGAAAAGGTAGAGCACCGGATGACGGTTCAGACGCGCGCTTATCTTGATCACAATGCCACCTCGCCGATCCGGCCCGAGGTCGCAGCGGCGATGACGCGTGCGTTCGACCTTGTCGGCAATCCGTCCTCCGTCCACGCGGAGGGACGGGCCGCGCGCGCCGCCATCGAGAGCGCGCGCGATCAGGTTGCGCGGCTCGTCGGTGCCAAGTCCAAGAACGTGATCTTTACCAGCGGCGGCACCGAGGCCGCCAACATGGTCTTGAGCCCGTCCTTTCGCCGTCTCGGCGAACGTGGCTCCACGACGTTGCTTTTGGGCGCGACGGAACACCCGTGCGGCTTGAACGGTCACCGGTTTGCGCCAGCCGATGTGGAAATCGTGCCGGTGGATGCCCAGGGCATCGTTGATCTCACCTGGCTTGCCCCGCGGCTGAAGGAGCCGGGCGAGGGTCGGATCCTGGCTTCCATCCAGCTTGCCAACAACGAGACCGGAATCATCCAGCCGATCGCCGAGATCGCGCATCTTGTCCACGCCGAGGGCGGGCTCCTCCATGTGGACGCGGTGCAGGCGGCCGGGAAGCTCGCCATCGACATGGCGGCCCTTGGCGCTGACGCGGTGACGCTCTCCGCCCACAAGATCGGCGGGCCAAAGGGCGCCGGCGCCGTCATTCTCGCCTCGGACCAGTTCGAGATTGCCGACCGGCTCATTCGGGGCGGCGGACAGGAGCGCGGCCATCGGGCCGGTACGGAGAACGTCGCCGCGATCGCCGGTTTCGGCGAGGCGGCGGCCATTGCCGCCCGGTCGCTGGATGAAGAGGCCGGAAGGCTCAGGCTCTTGCGTGACGAGGCGGAGCGGGCGCTTCGCCGTCTTGCCCCGGATGCGGTCATCATCGCCGAGCAATCGTCAAGGTTGCCGAACACCTTCGCGTTTGCCATACCCGGCCTGAAGGCCGAAACGGCGTTGATCGCCTTCGACCTTCACGGGATATCCCTGTCGTCGGGCTCAGCCTGCTCGTCGGGCAAAGTCAGACGGTCGCATGTCCTTGCCGCCATGGGGGTCGATCCTGCCTTGGCGGATGGTGTCCTGCGCGTGAGTTTGGGGTGGACGTCCACAAAAGAGCACGTGGCCCGCTTTGCGGAAACGTGCGAAAGAGTGGTCGACACCCTATATAAGCGGAAGGCGAGCGCGGCCTGAGGTCACGCTTCGTATTTCCACGTCATCAACCCGCGGCCCTTGAAGCCGTGAGCGGTGGGAGAGACAGATGCCTGCTGTGCAGGAAACAATCGACCAGGTTCGCCTGATCGACGTTGATCAGTACAAATACGGTTTTGAAACCGATGTCGAAATGGAGAAGGCTCCCAAGGGCCTCTCCGAGGACGTGATCCGCTTCATCTCGGCCAAGAAGGGCGAGCCGGAATGGATGCTCGAATGGCGGCTCGGTGCCTATAAGCGTTGGCTCACCCTGAAGGAGCCGAACTGGGCGCGCGTGTCGTACGACAAGATCGACTACAACGACATGTACTACTACGCCGGGCCGAAAAACTTCCCGTCGCCGAAATCCCTCGATGAGGTCGATCCGGAGATTCTCAAGACCTACGAGAAACTCGGCATTCCTCTGCGCGAGCAGGAAATTCTGGCGGGCGTCGAGCCGAAGAACCGGGTCGCCGTCGATGCGGTGTTCGATTCGGTGTCGGTCGCGACGACCTTCAAGGCCGAGCTTGCGAAAGCCGGCGTGATCTTCATGCCGATTTCGGAAGCGATCCGCGAATATCCGGATCTGGTGCGCCAGTATCTCGGCACCGTCGTGCCGGTGACGGACAATTTCTTCGCGACGCTGAATTCGGCGGTCTTCACCGACGGCTCGTTCGTCTACATTCCGCCGGGCGTCCGCTGCCCGATGGAGCTGTCGACCTACTTCCGGATCAACGAGAAGAATACCGGCCAGTTCGAGCGCACGCTCATCATCGCCGACAAGGGCTCGTATGTGTCCTATCTCGAGGGTTGCACGGCCCCGATGCGCGACGAGAACCAGCTTCACGCGGCCGTGGTCGAGTTGATCGCGCTCGATGATGCCGAGATCAAATACTCGACCGTGCAGAACTGGTATCCGGGCGATTCCGAAGGCCGGGGCGGTATCTACAACTTCGTGACCAAGCGCGGCGATTGCCGCGGCAAGAACTCGATCATCACCTGGACCCAGGTGGAGACCGGTTCGGCGATCACGTGGAAATATCCGTCCTGCATTCTGCGGGGCGACGGTTCGCGCGGAGAGTTCTATTCCATCGCGGTCTCGAACGGCATGCAGCAGGTCGATTCCGGCACCAAGATGCTTCATCTTGGCAAGAACACCACCAGCCGCATCATCTCGAAGGGCATTGCCGCCGGTCGCTCGGAGAACACCTATCGCGGGCTCGTTTCAGCTCACCGCAAGGCATCGAACGCGCGCAACTTCACCAATTGCGACTCGCTTTTGATCGGCAACCAATGCGGCGCGCACACCGTGCCTTACATCGAGTCGAAGAACGCGACCGCGGTGTTCGAGCACGAGGCGACGACCTCGAAGATCTCCGAGGATCAGCTGTTCTACTGCCAGCAGCGCGGCCTTTCCGCCGAGGAAGCAACGGCGCTGATCGTCAACGGGTTCGTGAAGGATGTGCTCCAGCACCTGCCCATGGAATTCGCGGTCGAAGCGCAGAAGCTGATCTCGATCTCGCTCGAAGGCTCGGTCGGTTAACCCTTTTCACCTCCCCCATGTGGGGAGGTCGACGCCGCAGGCGGCGGGTGGGGTGCTGGCGCCAACATGAATCAAGTTTGGTGCCTCACACCCCCACCCTGACCCTCCCCACAAGGGGGAGGGAACGCGCCGGCGGCTTTCAACAAACGCTGAAACGGAAGTTTGTCATGCTCCAGATCAAAAACCTCGTCGTCCAGATTGAGGACAACCGCATTCTCAATGGGCTCAACCTCACCGTGAACAAGGGTGAGGTGGCGGCCATCATGGGGCCGAACGGCTCCGGCAAATCGACCCTGTCCTATGTCATCGCCGGCAAGGCCGATTATGAGGTTCTCGACGGCGAGATCCTGCTCGACGGCCAGAACATCCTCGAGATGGGACCGGATGAACGTGCGGCTGCCGGCCTGTTCCTGGCCTTCCAGTATCCGCTGGAAATTCCCGGCGTCGCCTCGATGACGTTCCTCAAGGCCGCCATCAACGCACAGCGCAAGGCGCGCGGCGAGATCGAGCTGACGACGCCGGATTTCATCAGGCGCGTGAATGCTGCGGCCACCAAGCTCGAAGTGCCGAAGGACATGCTCAAGCGCGGCCTCAATGTGGGCTTCTCGGGCGGTGAGAAGAAGCGCATGGAAATCCTGCAGATGGCGCTGCTCGAGCCGCGTTTCTGCATCCTCGACGAGACGGATTCGGGTCTCGACATCGATGCCCTGCGCATCGTGTCGGAAGGCGTGAATGCGCTGCGCTCGCCGGATCGCTCGTTCCTCGTCATCACCCACTATCAGCGCCTGTTGAACTACATCGTGCCGGACAGCGTGCATGTGATGTCGGCCGGCCGCATCGTGAAATCCGGCGGCAAGGAACTGGCGCTCGAACTCGAGGCCAACGGCTATGCGGATTACCGCGAAATCGAGGCCGCCTGACATGGCCCAGCTCACATTGATGAGAACGCCGACCGAGACCGCCTTGGTCCAGGCATTCGACGCCGCGAAGGCGACGCTTCCCGGAGACGTGGAATCGCGTGCGAAGGCGTTCGAGATCTTCAACCGCAACGGCTTGCCGCATCGCCGGGTCGAGGAGTTCAAATACACCGACCTGCGCGCCCTCATGCGCGAGATCGCGCCCTTCGCTGTCAAGCCCTCGGCTTCCGACGCCGCTGCGGCGCTGGCGAAAACGACGGCGTTCGCCGGCACCGAGGCGCTGGACGTTCCGTTCGTGAACGGTCACTTCGTGCGCGACGCGGTGAAGTTCGACGCGTTGCCCGAGGGGGTCGAGATCGTCCCGCTGGCGGAGGCGCTGGCCTCCGGCCATGAATGGCTTGCCCGCCTCAGCCCGGTGGCATGGGCGAAGGACAATCCGGTCTATCAGCTCAATTCATCCTTCATGGCCGATGGGGTGATGCTGCGGATCGTGGGTGCGGTCGAGACGCCCATTCACCTGCGTTTCATGACGGGCAGCGAGACGGCGGTCGCCACCGCTACGCGCATTCTCATTCTGGTCGAGGACGGCGCCTCCGTGACTTTGCTCGAATCCCATGAAGGCACGAACGGCGCGGCTCACCAGCCGAACGACGTCGTCGAGCTGATCGCCGGCGACCGGACGAACGTCCATCACGTGCGCCTCAACCGCGAGGGCGACCAAACGCTTGCCCTTTCGACCCTTGCCCTGAAGCTTGGTGGCGACGCCTATTTCAACAGCATCAACGTGGTAGCGGGCTCGTCGATTTCGCGTCATCAGGTCTTCGCCATGCTCAATGGCGAGAACTCCAAGGCGCAGATCAACGGCGTGTCGATGATCAAGGGCGGACAGCATGCGGATTCGACGTTGATCGTCGAGCATGCGGCGCCCCATTGCGAAAGCCGCGAGTTGTTCAAGACCGTGATCGACGGCGAGGCGACGGGCGTGTTCCAGGGCAAGATCATCGTGCCCCATCACGCCCAGAAGACCGACGGCCGCATGATGTCGGCCGCGCTGCTCCTGTCCGAGGGCGGCACCATGAACAACAAGCCCGAGCTGGAGATCTTCGCCGACGACGTGCAATGCGCCCACGGCGCGACCTGCGGTCAGCTCGACGACGATCTCCTGTTCTACCTGATGGCGCGCGGCCTGCCGCGCATGGAAGCCGAAAGGCTTCTGGTCCAGGCCTTTCTCGGTGAAGCGATCGAGTTCGTCGACAACGAGGCGGCGCGCGATGGGTTGATTGCGATCGCCGAGGATTGGTTAAAGGCCAGAGTGTGACGTGACCCGTCATGGCCGGACTTGATCCGGCCACCCATGTCTTTACGACGGTGGGAAACTAGGCGCGGGTGCCCGGGACAAGCCCGGGCATGACGGCGAAAAGGATTTGTCGATGAACGCACCGATTGTGGCCCCCTACGACGTCGAGGCGATCCGGGCTCAGTTTCCGATCCTGTCGCAGCAGGTCTATGGCAAGCCGCTGGTTTATCTCGACAATGCGGCATCGGCGCAGAAGCCGCGGGCGGTCATCGATGCCATGACGAACATCATGGAGACCGGATATTCGAACGTCCATCGCGGCCTGCATTTCATGGCCAACGCGGCAACCGAATCCTTCGAGCGCGCGCGAGAGACGGTGCGGGAATTCCTCAACGCCGACTCCATCGACGAAATCGTGTTCACCAAATCCGCGACCGAGGCCTACAACCTCGTGGCCGATTCCTTCGGCCGCATGGCGATCGGGGAGGGTGACGAGATCATCCTGTCGATCATGGAACACCATTCCAACATCGTGCCGTGGCACTTCCTGCGCGAACGAAAAGGCGCGGTCATCAAATGGGCGCCGGTCGACGACGAGGGCAATTTCCTCATCGACGAGTTCGAGAAGCTGATCACGCCGCGCACCAAGATCGTCGCCATCACCCACATGTCGAATGTGCTGGGCACCGTCACGCCCATGAAGGACATCATCCGTATCGCTCACGCGCATGGGGTGCCGGTGCTGGTCGATGGCGCGCAGGGTGCGGTGCATCTCGATGTGGATGTGCGCGATCTCGATGCGGATTTCTACGTGTTCACCGGCCACAAGGTCTATGGCCCGACCGGCATCGGCGTTCTTTACGGCAAGAAGGAATTGCTTGCGCAGATGCCGCCCTATCAGGGCGGCGGCGAGATGATCCGCGAGGTGCGCACCGACGCCATCACCTATAACGAGCCGCCGCACCGCTTCGAGGCGGGAACGCCGGCGATCATCGAGGCGGTCGGCCTCGATGCGGCGCTTCGCTTCATGATGGAGCTCGGCCGCGACAAGATTCGCGCTCATGAGACGGCGTTGTCGGATTATGCCCATGAGCGCCTCGGGGCCATGAACTCCATCCGCATTTTCGGGCGCGCCAAGGGCAAGGGCGCTATTCTGGCTTTCGAGATGGCCGGAGCGCATGCCCATGACGTCGCCACGATCATCGACCGGCAGGGCGTCGCCGTTCGCGCCGGCACCCATTGCGCCATGCCGCTGCTCGAACGGTTCGGCGTGACCGCCACCTGCCGCGCTTCATTTGGCCTCTACAACACGAAGGCGGAAGTCGATAAACTGGCGGATGCCCTGCAAAAGGCCGAGGCCCTGTTCTCGTGAGGATTGACCTGTGAACGACCAGACACCCATCGAGACCGCGCCGAACGCGCCCCAGCTATCGCAGACCTCGGCGATTCCGCCCGAGGAGCTCGACCGCATGACGGATGACATCATCGCGGCCCTCAAGACGGTCTATGACCCGGAAATCCCATCCGACATCTATGAACTCGGGCTCATCTACCGCGTCGATATCGACGATGACCGCAACGTCGCCATCGACATGACGCTGACGGCACCCGGCTGTCCGGTTGCGGGCGAGATGCCGGGCTGGGTGGAAAACGCCGTGGCCGCCGTGCAAGGCGTGCAGAGCGTGAAGGTCGCGATGGTTTTCGATCCGCCGTGGGACCAGAGCCGCATGTCCGACGAAGCCCGCGTCGCCCTCGATATGTGGTAGCGCTACCGGCGCGGGCCGATCCGGCGTCCTGGATCAGGCCTCGAGCGGTTCCGCATCCGGCGGTGCGTCCTTGCGGGGCGCATCATCGCCTCCCTCCGGCAGCACGAGCGCACGCGCGTTCTTCACCATTGCGCGGGCAATCTCCTGCTCGCCCATGATCACCGCCGTGGCGCCGTATTTCGTCAGATGCTCCTGTTCGGCATCGGAATGCGCGCGGACGATGATCGGCAGGGCCGGGCTGATTTTTCGCGCCTGCTCGACCACCTGACCGCTCTCGAACGAGTCCGGGATCGCCACCAGCAGACAGCGCGCCGCGCCGATATTCGCCGCAGCTGCGACATCCGGATCGGCCGCATTGCCGATGATCGGCTCAACGCCATCTGCTTTGAGCTGAACAAGCTTGTCCTCGTTGGCCTCGATGACCGTGAAGGGAATGTTGCGGGCCTGAAGCTTCGCGCTGATGAACTTGCCAACCCGGCCATAGCCCACCAGCACCACGTGGTTGGTGAGCGTCGTCCTCTCGAGGGTGGGCGTCGGCTCCGGCACCATCGGTTCCAGCGTATCGAGGGCCGCAGCCTTCCGCGCCTCCGTGCGTGCCGTCCATCGATCGAGCGCTGCAAAAATGAACGGGTTGCAGATGATGGAGAGAATCGCGCCGGCGAGAATCAGGTCGCGGCCGCGCTCGGGCAACATCTGCAGGTCCACACCTAATCCGGCAAGGATGAAGGAGAATTCGCCGATCTGCGCCAAACTTGCGGCAATCGTCAGCGCCGTCGCGTTGCCGTGACCGAAGAGGCGCACGATCCCGAAGGCCGCCAGGGACTTGCCGATGACGATGATGAGAAACGTCGCCAGGACAGGCCCGAAATCGTTGATGAGAATCATCGGGTCGAACAGCATCCCGACGGAGACAAAGAACAGCACCGCGAAGGCATCGCGCAAAGGGAGCGTCTCCGAGGCGGCGCGCTGGCTCAGCTCGGATTCGCTCAGGATCATGCCGGCAAAGAACGCGCCGAGCGCAAACGAGACGCCGAACAGTTCGGCGGCTCCGTAGGCGATGCCGAGAGCGATGGCGAGCACCGAAAGCCGGAACAGTTCGCGCGATCCCGTGTGGGCTACGAAGTGCAACAGCCAGGGAATGAGCCGGCGTCCTCCGACCAGCATGATCGCCACGAAAGCGCCGACCTTGCCGAGGGTGATTGCAAGCGATTCCAGGAGCAGCCAGGGATCGGCATTGGTCTCGTTCAGCGCGGTGGCGATGGCCGGAAGCAGGACCAGCGTGAGGACCATCGCCAGGTCCTCGACGATGAGCCAGCCGACCGCGATATGGCCGCGTTCGGTCTCAATGAGACGCCGCTCCTGCATGGCGCGCAGGAGCACGACCGTACTGGCAACCGAGAGGGCGAGCCCGAAGACGATGCCGCCGCCGATCGACCATCCCATAAGCCACGCCAGGCCCATGCCCATGAGCGTGGCGCTGGCGATCTGCACGACCGCGCCGGGAATTGCGATCGCCTTCACGGCGAGCAGGTCCTTCAACGAAAAGTGAAGACCGACGCCGAACATCAGCAGGATCACGCCGATTTCAGCCAACTGGTTCGCGAGACCTTGATCTGCCACGTAGCCGGGCGTGAAAGGCCCTACCAGCACCCCTGCGACGAGGTATCCGACGAGAGGGGAGATCCGAAGCCGATGCGCCAGAGCGCCGAAAGCAAATGCCATCACCAAGCCGACAACGATGGTCGAAATCAGCGGGGTATGATGCGGCATCTGCTCTCCTTTTCGGTTGATTGTTCCGGTTCGTTAGATTGGAAAAGGACCCGAATCGTCAACCCAAACCGGCCGTCCTGTGGGAAAAATCTCGACGTTTCGGGTTTGACCTCCTATCTGTACGACATATCCCTCGTTCTGCCCGGGCCTTGAACCCGGCCGTCAGGAGAGACTTTCATGGCACTACCCGGATTCAAGGTCATCACCTTGACCGACGCGGCGGCAAACCGCGTCAAGGACATCATCGGCAAGGCGGATCGGCCCATCGTGGGCGTGCGTGTCGGCGTCAAGAACGGCGGCTGCGCGGGCATGTCCTACACCATGGAATATGCCGAGACGGCCACACCGCTGGATGAGGTGGTCGAGGACAAGGGCGTGACCGTGCTGGTCGACCCCAAGGCCGTGCTGTTCCTTTTGGGGACCGAGATGGACTTCGAAACCTCCAAGATGGCGTCGCAATTCGTGTTCAGAAATCCGAACCAGACCTCGGCCTGCGGCTGCGGCGAATCGGTCGCGATTACTCCCGCCGTGCCCGAAATGCTCCAGTCTGCCCATTAGGCACGCAGATGCAGTCTGAAAGCCGCTGCTCGCATTTTGGCGCCAGGCTCTAGCCGATGGATGCTGAGGCGATCCGCGAGATCTTTCGAGAGACGGGGGATATCCGTGTCCGCAAGATGTTCGGCGGGCAGGGCGTCTATCGTGACAACCTGATGTTCGCGCTCGAGGCGGGCGGCGAGCTTTACCTGAAGGTCGATTCCGAGACCCTCGATCGGTTTCGCGATCTCGGCTCCCGGCCATTCACCTATCAAGGGCGTGACGGCAAGCCCAGGTCGATGAGCTATTGGCTGATGCCCGAAGGGGCTCTCGACGACCCGGAAGAAGCCGCGCGTTTCGCGGCCCTGGCGATCGCGGCTGCCCGGCGGGCGCACGCGAAGAAGCCGGCGCGAGACCGTACAGCACGCGGCTGATTGATCGCGCCCGCGGCGAGCGCGCGGCGCTTGCTTACTCGGGCTTGGTTTTCTTTGGAGCAGTGGGTCGCATCAGGAAGGCGGGGACGTGCTCGCCCAATCCAAAAACCGGTGCGTCGGAATCCTGCTCTTGACGGCGGGGTCTATCGTCCGACGAACGGGCCGGCTGACGATCGCGTCCGCGAGGAGGCCTTGCTGGCGAGCGATCCTCAGGGGCGGGGCGCGGCTCCCGGGCACCTTCATCATTGGCGGGTGGCCTGGCTTCGCGAGCGACTTTGTCCTCGCGCGGCTTGCGCGGAGCACGTGCGGGCCGTTCCTGCCGCGGAGCCGCCTCTTCGGCCGCCTCCGGACGCTCGCCGGCAGCCTCACGATCACTGCCGCCCCGGCGGCCGCCGCGGGGACGATCGCTTCCCCCGGTGCGCACACGACGCTTCGAAGGACGCTCGGATGATGTGGAGGCCGGACGCTCCGCAAGCGTCGGACCCTGCCATTCGACCGCCTGGGCGGTCAGCTTCTCGATAGCCGTAAGGGACTTCTCGTCGCCTGGCCCGACCAGCGTAAAGGCAGCGCCCGCCCGTCCGGCGCGACCGGTGCGACCGATGCGATGGACGTAGTCTTCGGCGTGGTGGGGAATATCGTAGTTGAAGACGTGGCTGACCGCCGGAATGTCGAGCCCGCGCGCCGCCACGTCGCTTGCCACCAGCAGAGGCACCTCGCCGCTTCTGAAAGCGTCGAGGGCCGCCATCCGCGAGCGCTGATCCATGTCGCCATGGAGCGCCGCCACGTTGAAACCATGCTTCAGCAGCGAGCGGTGAACGACGACCACGTCGCGCTTGCGGTTACAGAACACGAGCGCGTTCTGCAGATCGACCGCGCCGTTGATCAACTCACGCAGCGTCTCGCGCTTCTCGAAATCCTCGCGACCGGTGGCGACCAGGCGTTGGGTGATGGTCGCGGCGGTGGATGCGGCGCGCGCCACCTCGACCTTTACGGGAGTGTGCAGGAATGCGTCGGCAAGACGCTGGATTTCCGGCGGCATCGTCGCCGAGAAGAACAATGTCTGGCGGGTGAACGGCACCATCTTCACGATACGTTCGATATCCGGGATGAAGCCCATGTCGAGCATCCGGTCGGCTTCGTCGATCACCAGCAGTTCAACGCCGCTCAGGAGCAGCTTGCCGCGCTCGATATGATCGAGCAATCGGCCCGGCGTCGCGATAAGCACGTCGACGCCGCGCGCGATCTTGGCATCCTGGTCGCCGAACGAGACGCCGCCGATGAGCAGGGCCACGTTGAGCTTGTGATTGATGCCGTATTTGTCGAAGTTTTCCTGCACCTGCGCAGCGAGTTCGCGCGTCGGTTCGAGGATCAGCGTGCGCGGCATGCGCGCCCGGGCCCGGCCGCTCTCGAGCCGGGTCAGCATCGGCAGCACGAAGGCGGCGGTCTTGCCGGTTCCGGTCTGGGCGATGCCGAGGACGTCGCGGCGGGCAAGCACATGCGGAATGGCCTGCGCCTGGATCGGCGTCGGCTCCGTGTAGCCGGAGGCCGCGACAGCCTGGAGAACTTTCTCGCTGAGTCCGAGTTCGGCGAAAGACATGAGGAGTATAACCGTTGGGGTCTGGAGGCGCTTTCGGTCCCGACCGCACGAGGCGGCAACAAACCGGCGCAAAACGAGTTTTACCTGAGGTATCCGCCCAAGCAAAGGTGTGGCCGGACCATAGGACAAGCTAGTCGCTTGTCAATCCAAGGGAAAACTCTTGATGGCGGCGACCCTCCTTTTGATTCCGGGACTCGGCAATACCGGACGGCTGTTTCAACACCAGATCGCGACCTTCTCGCCGCTCATGACGGTCATGATGGCCGACCACACCCCGGATGATTCGATGGAGGCGATCGCCCGTCGCGCTCTGGCCGATGCGCCGGAGCGCTTCGCCCTCGCCGGCCTGTCCATGGGCGGCTACATCGCCATGGAAATCCTGCGTCAGGCTCCCGAACGGGTGGAGAGGCTGGCCCTGCTCGATACCAGTGCCCGGCCTGATACCGAGGAGGCGAAGCGGAACCGGGAGCGGCTCATCGGCCTCGCCGAGGCCGCCCGCTGGGACGAGATCCTCGCCGAGCTCTGGCCCAAGCTGGTTCATCCGCGTCGGGAGGGCGACGAGGGATTGAAGGGAGAGGTCGGTTCCCAGCTTCGCGAAACCGGCACGGCAGGTTACGTCCGCCAGCAGCGGGCCATCATGGGGCGGCGCGATTCGCGCGAGCTCCTGCCGGGGATCGAGATTCCAACCCTCATCGTGGTGGGCGACGGCGATGCGATCACGCCGCCGGAGATCGCGCGGGAGATGGCGGAGATGATCGAATGGTCCTCGCTGATCGTGATCCGCGGATCGGGCCATCTCTCCGCGCTCGAGGAGCCCGAGCAGGTCACTTCGGCCATGCGCCTGTGGCTCGACAGATCCTAGACTCTCATTACGAGACAATGTTGCAGAAATGTTACAGAAAATTGCGCTGCGGTGAAGTAATAACGTTGCTGGACTTCTCGCAACAGGACGAATCACAATGAAAAAAATCCTTCTCTCCACGGTCGCCTTCGTCGGGCTGACGGTATCCGCTGCCGCGGCTGACCTCCCGTCGCGCGCGGCTCCTGCCATGATGGCCCCGGTTCCGGTCTTCACCTGGACGGGCTTCTATGTCGGCGTGAACGCCGGCTACGGCTGGAACGCAAACGACAACAACGACTTGGTCGATCCGATCACGGGGATCGCCATCGGCGGCGGCGGCGATGACGGCGGCTTCGTCGGCGGCGCGCAGCTCGGCTACAACTATCAGATGGGCATGTTCGTGCTCGGTGCCGAGACTGACATTCAGTATGCCGATCTCGGCAACCGGATCCGCTTCGAAGGGCTTGGCGTCATCGATAACGGCTCGGACAATGAATTCTTCGGCACCACCCGCCTTCGCGCCGGTGTGGCGTTCGATCGGTTCCTTGCCTACGCCACCGGCGGTGTCGCCTATGCGGATTCGAACTTCGGCTGGACGGTCGGCGCGGGCGTGGAATACGCCTTCACCAACAACCTGACCGCCAAGGTCGAAGGTCTCTACGTCAACCTCGACGGCGACGACGATCGTAACTTCGGCATTGCCTTCGCGGGCAACAACAACAATGAGTTCGGCGTGGTTCGCGCCGGCCTGAACTACAAGTTCAGCAGCTACTAAGACCTTCGCTTCGGCGAATGAAGGCCCGGTGGAGACGCCGGGCCTTTTCCGTTTGCGGTTCGGCAGCTCTCGACCGGACGTCCCGCGCACAAAAAAGCCGGAGCCGCGAGGGCTCCGGCAGAAGTGTCGCGCGCGAGCGCGAGCGCGAGAAGAATTCCCGATCAGCAGGAATAATACATCGTGAACTCGACCGGATGCGGGGTCATCTCGAAGCGGGCGACTTCCGTCATCTTCAGTTCGATGAAGCTGTCGATGAAGTCGTCGCTGAAGACGCCGCCCGCCTTGAGGAAGGCGCGGTCCTTGTCGAGGCTGACCAGAGCTTCCCGGAGCGAGCCGCAGACGGTCGGGATCTTCTTCAACTCGCGCGGGGGCAGGTCGTAGAGATCCTTGTCCATGGCAGCGCCCGGATCGATCTTGTTCACGATACCGTCGAGGCCGGCCATCAGCAGGGCGGCGAAGCAGAGATACGGGTTGGCTGTCGGATCCGGGAAGCGGATTTCGACGCGCTTTGCCTTCGGCGAGGTGGTCCACGGAATACGGCAGGATGCGGAGCGGTTGCGGGCCGAATAGGCCAGCAGCACCGGCGCTTCATAACCCGGGACGAGACGCTTGTAGGAGTTCGTCGACGGGTTGGTAAAGGCGTTCAGCGCCTTCGCGTGCTTGATGATGCCGCCGATGTACCACAGGCATTCCTGGCTGAGATCCGCGTATTTGTTGCCGGCGAAGACCGGCTTGCCGCCCTTCCAGATCGACTGGTGCACGTGCATGCCCGAGCCGTTATCGCCATAGACCGGCTTCGGCATGAACGTTGCCGACTTGCCGTAGGACTGGGCGACGTTGTGGATGCAGTATTTGTAGATCTGCATCTGGTCGCCCATGTGGGTGAGGGTGTCGAACTTCACGCCGAGCTCGTGCTGGGCGGATGCCACTTCGTGATGGTGCTTCTCCACCTTCACGCCCATGGCCGCCATGGCCGCCAGCATCTCGCCGCGCATGTCCTGTGCCGAATCGAGCGGCGGCACCGGGAAGTAGCCACCCTTCATCGGAATGCGGTGGCCGAGATTTCCGCCCTCGTAATCCTTGTCGCCGTTGGTCGGCAACTCGGATGAATCGAGCTTGAAGCCGGTATTGTAGGGATCGGCCATGAACTTCACGTCGTCGAACACGAAGAACTCGGCTTCCGGGCCCACATACACCGTGTCGCCGATGCCGGTGGACTTGAGATAAGCCTCGGCTTTCTTGGCGATGCCGCGCGGATCGCGGGCATAGGGTTCGCCGGTGGCCGGCTCGAGGATGTCGCAGACGATCGAGAGGGTCGATGCGGAGAAGAAGGGGTCGAACTGCGCCGTCGTCGGATCGGGCATGAGCGTCATGTCGGATTCGTTGATCGCCTTCCAGCCTGCGATCGACGAACCATCGAACATCACGCCGTCGGCGAACGCTTCCTCGTCGACGATCGAAACGTCGAAGGTCACGTGCTGCCACTTGCCCCGCGGGTCGGTAAAACGGAAATCGACATACTTGATGTCATTGTCCTTGATCGCCTTCAGCACATCCTTGGCGGTCTGCATGATCGTGTAGTCCCTTCTGCCCTAGAGAAATTATACCCGGCGGAACGCCGTGGTTTGAGGAGGCAAGGTCAGATCGCGTCGGATCCGGTCTCGCCAGTTCTGATGCGGACGGCCTCTTCGACCGATGACACGAAAATCTTGCCGTCGCCGATGCGGCCGGTCTGTGCCGCCTTTCGAATGACCTCGATGGCGCTCTCGACCAGGTCGTCGGCCAGCACGATTTCGAGCTTCACCTTCGGCAGGAAGTCGACCACGTATTCGGCCCCGCGATAAAGCTCCGTGTGGCCCTTCTGACGGCCAAATCCCTTCGCCTCGATCACCGTGATGCCCTGCAGGCCGACCTCCTGAAGGGCTTCTTTGACTTCATCGAGCTTGAAGGGCTTGATGATGGCTTCGATCTTTTTCATTCGATAACCGCTTTGTTTCGAGGATTTGCCGCTTTTAGCACCAGAAAACGCGTGCTTCCACGGAGTCCTGTTTGCGAATGGACGAGTCTTGCCGCCTTGTGCGGCATGTCGTGGCTAAAGTTTGTGCACTTGCGAGTTTAGAGGTCGATAGGGTGCTTTTCTGCGCAAGAATGATCCGATGAACGCGCCAGAGCTGCTTTTGACGCCACGGGAGATGAGAAAGGCCGATGCTTCGGTCATTCGATCCGGCACGCCTGGGGTGACCCTGATGCAAAATGCCGGAGCCGCCGTTGCGGACGCGGCGCGCGAGATGGTGTCGCCCGGCGCCCGAATCGTGGTTCTGGCCGGGCCGGGACAGAACGGCGGCGACGGGATCGTGGCGGCGACCCGGTTGCGGGAGCAGGGCTATCGCGTCTCGCTCGGGCTCCTGGGCAAACGCGAGGCGTTTTCCGGCGATGCTGCCCTCGTGGCGCGGGAATGGCCGAGCGACGTGGTGGCCGTGGATGGCGCGAACCTCGCACCGGCCGAGCTGGTGATCGATGCGCTCTTCGGCGGCGGGTTGTCGCGCGAGATCGAAGGCGCCGCGCGAGCCGCCATCGACAGAATCAATATGTCGGGCGGGCCGGTTCTGGCCGTCGATCTTCCGTCGGGCATCGATGGCGAGACCGGGGCGGTGAGAGGGATTGCAGTGCGGGCTGCGCGCACGGTGACGTTCGCGGCGCGCAAACCCGGTCATTATCTCCTGCCGGGTCGCACGTTTTGCGGCGACGTGACCGTGGCCGATATCGGAGTTGGTTCAAGTGACCTCCAGGCGTCGGGGGGAAGGACCTACGTCAATGCACCCGCGCTCTGGCGCGAGGCGATCCCGCGCCCCGGTCCTTCCTCCCATAAATACGAAAGGGGCCATGTGCTGGTCGCCTCCGGCGGCGCGACCCGGACCGGTGCAGCGCGACTGGCAGCGCGCGCGGCGCTGAGAATCGGCGCCGGCGTCGTGACCGTTGCGTCCCCACCGGAGGCGCTTGGGGTCAATGCGGCCCAACTGACCGCCATCATGCTGCGCGGTTGCGACGGACCCGAAGGGCTTCACGCAATTCTGGCGGACGAGAGGCTGAACGCCTTGGTCGTCGGGCCGGCGCTCGGTGTGACCGCGGTCACACGCGCGATGGTGGCGGTTGCCGCACAGGCACGGCGCAGGCTCGTTCTCGACGCCGACGCCCTCACGTCGTTCGAGGGTCTGGCCTCCGAACTCCACCAGGGTTTCCGTTCGGCCCCCACGGTGATCACGCCGCATGACGGCGAGTTCACGCGCTTGTTCAAGGGACACCCGGATATCCTTGATCCGTCATCGAAAGTCGAGCGGGCGCGCAGGGCCGCGGCGTATCTTAGCGCTGTTGCGGTGCTCAAAGGCGCCGACACGGTCATCGCGGCGCCGGACGGGCGGGCGGCGATCAACGCCAACGGCACGCCCTATCTCGGAACCGCAGGATCCGGCGACGTTCTGTGCGGAATCATCGCCGGTTTGATGGCGCAGCATCTTCCGGCCTTCGAGGCCGCCGCCGCCGCGGTTTGGATCCATGCGGAAGCCGGAGCCGCGTTCGGAGCTGGCCTCATCTCCGAGGACCTGCCGGAGCTCATTCCGGAGGTTCTTCAAGGGCTTCTCGGAGCATGATGCCGAAAAGTGTGTCGCGGTTTTCGGACGACATCATGCTCCAACTAATCATGCTCCAACTAATCGCGATCTAGCTGACCTCGATCCACGTCCAGAGGCCCGCATCGAAGCGCTCCATGACCGTCGACGCCAGAAGCCACTTGCCGGGATTGTCGGCCACAAAGGCGATCCGCGCGGTGCGGCGTTCCGGCACCTGCAGGGTGTCGAGAAAATAGGGCTCCCAGCCGTCATCGAGGCCATGGAGCAGCCGGAAGACATGGCCGTGGAGGTGCATGGGCTGAACAAGATCCGTCTGGTTGTCGATCGCCAGCACGACCGGCGCCCCGCGCCTGACCTTGAGAACCGGCACCTTCACGTCGCCCGCCATCCCATTGATGGTCCACGCAGATTTCGCGCCATCTGCGCCAGCCTTGATGACGAGGTTCTTGCGGGCGGCATTCTGCAGCTTGATCGTCTCGGGGAGTTTCTTGTTGGGCGGAATCGGCTCGATTTGCGGGCGTTCCGGACTTTTCTCGCCGACGGCCAGCAATTCCACCAGCGGCATTCCATCCCCGATCACGGCCGTGACGGCGCCGGTTGCCCCGGCTTCATCCGGTACGTCGACGATCACATCGTACCGGGTGCCGGGCGCGAACGGCAGGGAGGAGCGCAAGGGCTCGAAGGTGTCCGTCGGCTGGCCGTCGATCGCCACCACGTAGGGTTTCAACCGGTCGAAGCGCAGGCGCATGATCCGGGCATTGCAGGCATTGGCGAGGCGCAGGCGCACGCGGCTTCCCGGGCGCGCCTCGATCCTCAGCGGGATCGCCTTGCCGTTGACGCTGAGCCAGTTGCCGAGCCGCCCAACCGCATCGGGCGCGAAGGGCGAGAGTGAGCCATCCTCCTCCAACCGCCAATCGTCGACGAGGATCGCCTCGTCGCGATCGACCGGCGGCGGGTTCTGCTCCTCCACGATCAACAGGCCGGACAGGCCGCGTTCGAGGGGCTCCGCACTCCCGCCGATCACGCAGGGGCGGATCAGATAAGTACCGGCATCCGGCGGGGTGAGGCGATAATCGAACTGACCGCCGGGCAGAATCGGAGCCTGCGTCAACCCTCCGACTCCATCCGCCGCATTGGGGTCGCGAACGCCGTGGAGATGAAGCGAAAGGGGCAGGGCGGTTTCATTCTTGAGGGCTAGTCTCACCTCCTGCCCGTGCTTGATCCGCAAGGCAGGTGCAAGCTTCCCGCCGAGTGTCCAGATATCCGCATCTCTCGACGCATTTGGTCGAAGGCGCATGGGAGATGGCGCGGCTCTCAGTTCGGGCGTGATGCCGTTCCCCTTGAGACCGTCCACAGGCTGCGCCCGGACCTGCAATGGAGGGCTCGCGAAGGCCGCTGCTAGGCCGGCGGTTGCAGTGCGTCGGGTGATCATGAGGACAGGGACCTTCAGCAAAGCAAGATAAGCCTCAGGCCTACAGCCTGAACCAGCAGCGGCCAAGTGCCGCCCATCCCAGGCCGCTCCATTCCGCCGAGTGAAGCCCCTCCCTAGAGTACACGAAGTTTTTTGGTGCACCGGTTGAAGAGCGTGGTATAGAGCGCGCGTCCCGGACGAGGGGCGCGTGTCGCGCCGCCTCCCGCGCGGGCGTGGCGGAATTGGTAGACGCACTGGTTTTAGGTACCAGCGGCGAAAGTCGTGGGGGTTCGAGTCCCTCCGCCCGCACCAATCCCGTCAGGGTTGGTTTCCGGATGGGCCCGCCGGCCCGGTCGCATGCGGCTTGCCGCGTCGATCGAGGCCCGGGCCGCAGATTTTTTGCAAGAGTGAAGGCGGTTAGAACCATGCAGGTGACGGAAACTCTGTCCCAAGGCTTGAAGCGGGAATTCAAGGTCGTGCTCCCGGCAACGGAGTTGGAGAAGCGGCTCAACGATGAGCTGGCGACTCTCAAGGACCGGGTGAAGATCAACGGGTTCCGCCCAGGCAAGGTGCCGGTCGGGCACCTGCGCCGGGTTTATGGCCGCTCGGTCATGGGCGACGTCGTGCAGAACGCCGTCAACGAGGCCAACCGCAAGATCATCGAGGACAACAGCCTCAAGCTCGCTTTCGAGCCGCAGGTCCAGTTCCCCGAGAACAAGGACGAGATCGAAAAGGCCATGGACGCCAAGGGCGATCTGGCCTTCACGGTGGCGCTCGAGGTCCTGCCGGTGTTCGAGCTGGTCGATCTCAAGGATGTGACCGTCAACAAGCCGGTGGTCGAGGTCGCCGAGACGGAAGTCACCGAATCGCTCGAGCGCATGGCCAAGCAGAATCGCGCCTTCGAGCCCAAGAAGGGCAAGGCCGCCGACGGCGATCGCGTCGTGGTTGATTTCGTCGGCCGAATCGACGGTACGGAATTCGAGGGCGGCACCGGCCAGGATATCCGGGTCGAGCTCGGTTCGAACACCTTCATCCCGGGCTTCGAAGAGCAGCTCGTCGGCGTCAAGGCGGGCGACGCCAAGCTGGTGAAGGTCTCGTTCCCCGAGAACTACCTTGCGCCGCACCTCGCCGGCAAGGCTGCCGAATTCGACGTCACCGTCAAGGACGTCGAGGCGCCGGGCGAACTGGTGATCGACGACGAGCTCGCCAAGGGCTTCGGCATGGAATCGCTCGACAAGCTGAAGGAAGCCATCCGTGGCGCCGTGCAGCGCGATTTCGACGCACAGTCCCGCCGCAAGGTGAAGAAGGAGCTGCTCGACGCGCTCGATGCCAAATACAGCTTCGAGCTGCCCCCGAGCCTCGTTGAGCAGGAATTCACAGCCGTCTGGGCCCAGGTCGAGGGCGACATGAAGTCCAACAACCGCACCTTTGCGGATGAGGACACCACAGAGGAAGAGGCTCGCGCCGAGTACCGCAAGATCGCAGAGCGTCGTGTACGGCTCGGCTTGGTCCTTGCGCAGATCGGTGAGAAGTCCGATATCAAGATTTCCGACGACGAGGTCACGCAGGCTCTCGTCGAACGGGTCCGCCAGTATCCGGGTCAGGAAAAGCAGGTGTGGGACTTCTACCGGAAGAACCCGCAGGCGCTTGCCGAAATCCGGGCACCCTTGTTCGAGGAAAAGGTGGTCGACCAGATCCTGACGCAGGTGAAGGTGGTCGACGAGACCGTGTCCAAGGAAGCTCTGTTCAGCGACGAGGACGGTGAGGAGGAAGGCTCCAAGCCGGCATCGAAGACGGGCAAGGCCAAGGGCGGCAAGAAAGCCAGCAAGAGCGAGTAGCGCTGATTTCAGCGTCTCGCAGCTTGCATCAACCTGACGGCCGCGCCATTGCGCGGTCGGATTTTGGAGCAGTGAGACGATGAGAGATCCGGTCGCCCTCTACGCAAACACGCTTGTCCCCATGGTGGTCGAGCAGTCGAACCGCGGCGAACGCGCGTTCGACATCTATTCGCGCCTGCTGCGGGAGCGGATTATCTTCCTTACCGGACCGGTTGAAGATTACACGGCCTCGCTGATCGTGGCACAGCTTCTGTTCCTCGAGGCCGACAACCCCAAGAAGGAAATCTCCTTCTATATCAATTCCCCGGGCGGCGTCGTGACGTCCGGATTGTCGATCTACGACACGATGCAGTTCATCCGCTGCCCGGTTTCCACGCTCTGCGTCGGCCAGGCCGCCTCGATGGGATCGCTGCTCCTGTGCGCAGGCGAGGCCGGACAGCGCTTCGCGCTGCCGAATGCCCGAATCATGGTCCACCAGCCCTCGGGCGGCTATCAGGGCCAGGTGACCGACATCATGATTCACGCCCGCGAGAGCGAGGCTTTGAAGCGCCGGCTCAATGAAATCTACGTGAAGCACACCGGTCGGGACATTGGGGCAGTCGAGCAGGCGCTCGAGCGCGACAACTTCATGACCGCCGAGGCCGCACAGGAATTTGGTATTATCGATCAGGTCCTTACCAAGCGTCCCGAGTCTGCGAATCCACCGGTCTGAATGACGAAAACCGGGGGGCCATAAGCTCAACGGTGCGTCTTTTTAGCGTCCTGCCCCCTTCCTATTGCTCACGGCTGTGTTGCGTGTTTGCATGAGGATTCGGGAAGCCGGGGATTTGAGAGCCTGCTATTTTGGCGTCGGAACCTTTCCTTAGTTCCGACGCGCCTAAACTTAAAGGGAGTGGGGGGACGGCACGTGCCGGACCTGCTCCGGTTGGAGAAGTGATAATGACCAAAGCTGGCGGCAGTGATTCCAAGAGCACGCTCTACTGCTCCTTTTGCGGCAAGAGCCAGCACGAGGTTCGCAAACTGATCGCCGGCCCGACGGTTTTCATCTGTGATGAGTGCGTCGAGCTGTGCATGGACATCATTCGCGAGGAGTCGAAATCCTCGCTCGTGAAATCGCGCGATGGCGTCCCGACCCCCAAAGAGATCAGCCACGTTCTCGACGATTACGTGATCGGCCAGGAGCACGCCAAGAAGGTGCTGTCGGTCGCGGTTCACAACCATTACAAGCGCCTCGCCCATGCGACGAAGCACAATGACGTGGAACTGGCGAAGTCAAACATCCTGCTGATCGGCCCGACCGGTTCCGGCAAGACGCTGCTGGCGCAGACCCTGGCGCGCATCCTCGATGTGCCGTTCACGATGGCCGACGCCACGACGCTCACCGAGGCGGGCTATGTGGGCGAGGACGTGGAGAATATCATCCTGAAGCTGCTTCAGGCTTCCGATTACAACGTGGAGCGGGCCCAGCGCGGCATCGTCTATATCGACGAAATCGACAAGATTTCGCGCAAATCCGACAATCCCTCGATCACCCGCGATGTCTCGGGCGAGGGCGTGCAGCAGGCCCTGCTGAAGATCATGGAAGGCACGGTCGCCTCCGTGCCGCCCCAGGGCGGGCGCAAGCATCCCCAGCAGGAATTCCTGCAGGTCGATACCACCAACATCCTGTTCATCTGCGGTGGTGCCTTCTCGGGCCTCGAGCGCATCATCTCGAGCCGCGGCAAGGGCACGTCGATCGGTTTCGGCGCCTCCGTCGAGGCTCCGGACGATCGCCGCACTGGCGAGATCTTCCGCGCCGTCGAGCCCGAGGATCTGTTGAAATTCGGTCTGATTCCGGAATTCGTCGGCCGCCTGCCGGTTCTAGCGACCCTCGAGGATCTTGACGAAGACGCCCTGAAAAAGATCCTGCAGGAGCCCAAGAACGCGCTCGTGAAGCAGTATCAGCGGCTCTTCGAGATGGAAAACGTGAGCCTGACCTTCCAGGACGAGGCCCTCTCGATGATCGCCCGCAAGGCGATCGATCGCAAAACCGGCGCCCGCGGCCTTCGCTCGATCATGGAGGGCATCCTGCTCGAGACCATGTACGATCTGCCCGGTCTCGACTCCGTCGAGCAGGTCGTGATCGGCCCCGAAGTCATCGAAGGAAAGGCCAAGCCCCTCTTCATTCATGGCGATCGCGGCGAGCCTGCCGCAAGCGTCAGCGCCTGATCGGTTTCGAGGATTCAGTACGATAACGGCTCGGCGGTCGCAGTTCTTGAAACATTGTGCCTGCCTCGCCACATCAACTACCGCACGGCCGCTGTCAGCTCATCTTCGGAGGGATGGCGCCGGGTACCGGAAGCAGCGAATATCATTGCTTGAGCGTTCCGGTTATTCGTCCTCAGGCGCGCTCATGTGAGGCGCTTCGCGGACGCTGTCGAAAGGATGTCGTTTCATGACACAAGCAAAGCCACGTCAGCCCGTTGTCCCGGGCTCGACCGGAACCTACGCGGTTCTGCCTCTGCGCGACATCGTCGTCTTCCCGCATATGATCGTGCCGCTGTTCGTCGGCCGCGAGAAGTCGATCCGCGCGCTTGAGGAAGTGGTCAAGGGGGACCGTCACATTCTTCTGGCAACCCAGATCGATGCGACGGACGACGATCCGGCCACGGATGCCATTTACAAGGTCGGAACGCTCGCCAGCGTGTTGCAGCTTCTGAAACTCCCGGACGGCACCGTGAAGGTGCTGGTCGAGGGTGCAAGCCGCGCGCAGGTGAAGAACTACACCCGGACCGATGAATTCTACGAGGCGGAGGCGGAGGCGCTTCCCGACGCTCTCGGCGACCAGATCGAAGCCGAGGCCCTGGCCCGTTCGGTGGTTTCCGAGTTCGAAAACTACGTCAAGCTGAACAAGAAGGTTTCGCCCGAGGTGGTGTCCGCCGTGACCCAGCTCGACGATCCGGCGAAGCTTGCCGACACCATCGCCTCTCATCTGGCGATCAAGATCGCCGACAAGCAGGCGATCCTCGAAATCCCGACCGTTGCCGAACGCCTGGAGAAGGTTCTCGGCCTGATGGAGAGCGAAATCTCCGTCCTGCAGGTCGAGAAGCGGATCAGGACCCGCGTGAAGCGTCAGATGGAGAAGACGCAGCGCGAGTACTATCTCAACGAGCAGATGAAGGCGATCCAGAAGGAACTCGGCGACGACGAGGGTCGCGACGAGTTGGCCGAGCTCGAGGATAAGATCGAGAAGACGAAGCTCACGAAGGAAGCCCGTGAAAAAGCCCAGAACGAGCTGAAGAAGCTGCGGCAGATGTCGCCCATGTCGGCGGAAGCCACCGTGGTGCGCAACTATCTCGACTGGATCCTGAGCATCCCGTGGAACAAGCGTTCCAAGATGAAAAAGGACCTGACGGCCGCCCAGAACCTGCTCGATGCCGACCATTACGGTCTCGACAAGGTGAAAGAGCGCATCGTCGAGTATCTCGCCGTGCAGCAGCGTGCCAACAAGCTCACCGGCCCGATCCTCTGCCTCGTCGGCCCTCCGGGCGTCGGCAAGACCTCGCTTGGCAAGTCGATCGCCAAGGCGACCGGTCGCGAGTTCGTGCGCATGTCGCTTGGCGGCGTGCGTGACGAATCCGAGATCCGCGGTCACCGGCGGACCTATATCGGCTCGATGCCCGGCAAGATCATCCAGTCGATGCGCAAAGCCAAGACGTCCAACCCGTTGATCCTGCTCGACGAGATCGACAAGATGGGCATGGATTTCCGCGGCGATCCGTCGGCCGCCTTGCTCGAGGTTCTCGATCCTGAGCAGAACAAGGCATTCAACGACCATTATCTGGAGGTCGATTACGACCTGTCCAACGTGATGTTCGTGACGACGGCCAACACGCTGAACATCCCGCCGCCGCTTCTCGACCGCATGGAGGTCATCCGAATCGCGGGTTACACCGAGGAAGAGAAGGCGGAGATTGCGCGCACCCACCTGATCCCGTCGGCCACCAAGAAGCATGGTCTGGCGGCATCGGAATGGTCCATCGACGACGAAGGGCTGCTCATGCTGATCCGGCGCTACACCCGCGAGGCGGGCGTGCGCAATCTCGAGCGTGAGATCGCCAACCTCAACCGGAAGGCCGTGAAGGAGATCCTTATCTCCAAGGTCAAGACGGTCGCGGTGACGGCGGAAAACCTGCCCGACTATCTCGGCCCGCCGCGCTTCCGCTATGGCGAAGTCGAGACGGAGGACATGGTGGGCGCGGTGACGGGCCTGGCGTGGACGGAGGTCGGCGGCGAGCTTTTGACCATCGAAGGCATCATGATGCCGGGCAAGGGCAAGATGACCGTCACCGGCAACCTGCGCGACGTCATGAAGGAATCGATTTCGGCGGCGGCATCCTATGTCCGCTCGCGCGCTCTCGATTTCGGCGTCGAGCCGCCGATGTTCGATCGTCGTGACATCCACGTGCACGTGCCGGAAGGCGCGACACCCAAGGATGGTCCTTCGGCCGGTATCGCCATGGGCACCGCCATCGTCTCGGTCATCACGGGCATTCCGGTTCGCCGGGACATCGCGATGACGGGCGAGGTGACGCTGCGGGGACGCGTGCTGCCGATCGGCGGTCTGAAGGAAAAGCTCCTCGCTGCCCTGCGGGGCGGCATCAAGAAGGTGCTGATTCCCGAGGACAACGCCAAGGATCTGGTGGACATCCCGGCCAGCGTGAAGAACGGCCTCGAAATCGTGCCGGTCTCGCGCATGGACCAGGTCCTCCAGCATGCCCTCGTGCGGATGCCGGAGCCGATCGAATGGGATGAGCCGGCACCGCTCAAGACACCGGCTCCCGCCGCCACGGAGGATGATTCCTCAGGCGTGATCGCCCATTAAGAATTGACGCTTCGTCATTTCTGAACAGGCCCCCGAATCGTCGATTCGGGGGCTTTTTTTCCGCCAAAACCTCGAAAAACCACCCGTTCCCGCCGCCCCGGGGTTGCGCCGGGTGGGCGTTTGCGCCACACGAGGGTCCCTGAAACGTTGGCACAAATGTTACGATGCTCACGTGATCACTGGAGGATATCAGGATGAATAAAGGCGAGCTCGTTGCGGCTGTCGCAGAAAAGGTCAACCTGTCTCGCGGCCAGGCCGGCGAGGCGATCGACGCCGCGATCGAGGTCATCACCGGTGCCCTGAAGAAGGGCGACGAGGTGAAGATCGTCGGTTTCGGGACTTTCGTGGTCACGGACCGTGCGGCCGGAGAGGCGCGCAATCCGCGCACCGGCGAGAAGGTCAAGGTTCCGGCTTCCAAGACGCCGAAGTTCCGCGCCGGCGCGGGCCTCAAGGACGCTGTAAACAACAAGTAGTCGCGTTTTCGCGCGCTTTTGGTTACAAGAGGGCTGACGACGCTTGCGTTGTCGGCCTTCTCTTTTTATGTGAGGCGCCAGACCACTTGCATGCCGCGAGTCGCGGCGACCCGGCATTTTTCGAATGCCGGCGAGTGTGGGGCAGGGCGGTTAGCTCAGTTGGTAGAGCATCTCGTTTACACCGAGAGGGTCGGCGGTTCGAGCCCGTCACCGCCCACCATTTTCCCCGGCCAGCATCATTGCCCAACCGGGCTTATCGAATATCTTCCTGGCCCCAGTTTTCCCGGGCGGCCTGGTCGGATCGCGCCTTTTCCGAACGCGTGAGGCGACGGCGCCTGGCTGCGACGAACAGGGCGATTCCCAGGATCACCGGGCCGCCAACGATCACGAGACCCCAGATCCAGCCATCCATGTGAGATATCCTCGAAGTCACAGCGACGAACCACATGTGGCCAACAGCCTTCTGGGCGGCGTTGTTCCCGGGCCGGCGTGAGAAGCAGATTGAGCGCCGAAACCGCAGGTTTACCTGCGTTCCTCCTGCGCGAAATCTCGGGTGTGTTTTCACTGCCCGGTTGTCGAGAACGGTCGCACGGAACAAGAGCCTGGACCGGTGCCGAACGCCGCCGCGAACGTTTTCTCGGACGAAACACACGGAACGCTTGACAGGGAACGGGGGCGCCCTTACACCGCCCCCACACCGCTTCGGCGGTCCCCCGCGCGGGTGTAGCTCAGTTGGTTAGAGTGCCGGCCTGTCACGCCGGAGGTCGCGGGTTCGAGCCCCGTCACCCGCGCCATTTCATTCCCGAAATTGTTTCGTTTTTGGCCGCACGCCCGGGCTCCTCGCCACGGCTGACGTTGCGCCATCCATGGCACGTTCACCGTCCTTCCGATCTTTTGCGAAAGCTCAGCGTTATTCTCGCAACCATGTGCTGCGAGGGATGAATGTTGGTCTCAAAGTTCTTCACCGAGGTCTGCAATACGGTCGCTCACGCGGTCGGCAAGCCGGTAACATTTGCCGTCTGCGTCCTCGTCGTTGCCGGTTGGGCGGCGAGCGGCCCGATTTTTGGGTTCAGCGATACGTGGCAGCTGATCATCAACACGGGCACCACCATCGTCACGTTTCTGATGGTATTCCTGATCCAGAACACCCAGAATCGCGACGGGGCGGCGATGCAGGCCAAGCTTGACGAGTTGATCCGCGCCAGCGACTCGCGGAACGCCTTCGTGGGCATCGAGCATTTGACCCAGGAAGAGCTCGACAAGATCCTCGCCGAGGCCGAGGAGCGGGCGAAAGGCGAGGGGGACGAGGAGATCGCCGAAAAGCTTGCCCATCAGAGGTCCCGGAACCGCCACCGCCGGGCCGCGTCCTAGTTTAGAAGCGTTCTTTTGCTGCGCTGCAAACACTTGTCAGGGCAGGGGATCTCGGCTAAGCCTCGCGCGCAATCCATGGGTTGTCGCAGGGCCTTCAATTGAGGGCCGCTGCGACTTAAATGCGTGATTGCCGCAGGCTTTTCGCCTCGCTCCGTTTCTTGGGTGTCGCATGACGAATCTTCTCGCCGACTACCTGCCTCTCGTGATTTTCATCGGCGTTTCGCTCCTGATCGGGCTGGCGCTGCTCGTGGCACCTTTTATCGTCGCGTATAGCAGCCCGGACAGTGAGAAGCTTTCGGCCTACGAGTGCGGGTTCAATGCCTTTGACGACGCCCGCATGAAGTTCGACGTGCGGTTCTATCTGGTCGCCATCCTGTTCATCATCTTCGACCTTGAGGTCGCCTTCCTGTTCCCCTGGGCCATCACCTTTGGAGGCCTCGGCTGGTTCGGCTTCACGTCCATGATGATCTTCCTGGGCGTTCTCACGGTCGGCTTCGTCTACGAATGGAAGAAGGGCGCCCTCGAATGGGATTGATCGCAAACCCTCACACCGGCACGCTTGTCGCTCCCCAGCCTGTGGGAGCCGTCGATCCCGCGACCGGCCAGCCGATCGGCGCCGCCGACCCCTATTTTCTGTCGGTCAAGGATGAACTCTCCGACAAGGGCTTCCTCATCACCTCGACCGAGGACCTGGTCACCTGGGCGCGCACCGGCTCGCTCATGTGGATGACCTTCGGCCTCGCGTGCTGTGCGGTCGAAATGATGCAGATGTCGATGCCGCGCTACGACGTCGAGCGATTCGGCTTCGCGCCGCGCGCGTCTCCGCGCCAGTCGGACGTGATGATCGTTGCCGGCACCCTGACCAACAAGATGGCTCCCGCTTTGCGCAAGGTCTACGACCAGATGCCGGAGCCGCGCTACGTGATCTCGATGGGATCCTGCGCTAATGGCGGCGGCTACTACCATTATTCATATTCGGTGGTGCGCGGCTGCGATCGTATCGTTCCCGTCGACATCTACGTTCCCGGCTGCCCGCCGACGGCCGAGGCGCTGCTCTACGGTGTTCTCCTTCTCCAGAAGAAGATCCGCCGTACCGGCACCATCGAGCGTTGAGCGAGGATCAGAGCATGACTGCTGAACTCCAGGCACTCGCGGATCACCTTGCGGCATCTCTCGGCGAGGCTGTAACGGCGAGCGCAATCGCCTACGATGAACTGACCGTCGTGGTGCGCGCTGAGGACATCGTGCGCGCCGTCACGTTTCTGCGCGACGACCCCAAATGCCGGTTCATTTCGTTCCTCGATATCTGCGGTGTTGACTATCCTGGACGGGAGCAGCGCTTCGACGTTGTCTATCACCTGCTTTCGCCGCATCTGAACCATCGCATTCGGCTGAAAGTCGAAACCGATGAAGTCAGTCCGGTCCCGTCGATCATCGACGTCTTTCCCGCCGCGAACTGGTTCGAGCGCGAGGCGTACGACATGTACGGTATCCTGTTCTCGGGTCATCCGGACCTTCGCCGTATCCTCACCGATTACGGCTTCGAGGGTTATCCTTTGCGCAAGGACTTCCCGCTGACCGGCTACGTCGAGGTTCGCTACGACGAGGCAGAGGGCCGGGTGGTTTACGAGCCCGTCAGGCTCAATCAGGAATTCCGCAATTTCGACTTCCTGTCGCCATGGGAGGGCACGGATTACGTGCTGCCGGGCGACGAGAAGGCGAAGGCGTGAGAGAGCGGAGAGGGTAGCCCATGGGCGAGCATAGTATCCGCAACTTCTCGATCAATTTCGGGCCGCAGCATCCGGCGGCGCACGGTGTGTTGCGCCTTGTGCTGGAACTCGACGGCGAGGTGGTCGAGCGCGTCGATCCGCATATCGGCCTGCTGCATCGCGGCACCGAGAAGCTGATCGAGTACAAGACCTACACGCAGGCGACGCCCTATTTCGACCGGCTCGATTATGTCGCGCCGATGAACCAGGAGCACGCGTTCTGCCTCGCGGTCGAGAAGCTTCTCGGTCTCGCTGTTCCGCGCCGCGCGCAGTTGATCCGGGTGCTGTATTCGGAAATCGGCCGCCTCCTGTCGCATCTGCTCAACGTGACGACGCAGGCGATGGACGTCGGTGCCTTGACGCCTCCTTTGTGGGGGTTCGAGGAGCGCGAGAAGCTGATGATCTTCTACGAGCGCGCCTCGGGCTCGCGCATGCACGCCAACTACATCCGGCCGGGCGGCGTCGCCATGGATCTGCCGCCGGAACTGATCGACGACATCGAAGCCTTCTGCGATCCGTTCCTTAGGGTGCTCGACGATCTCGACACCCTCGTCATCGGCAACCGCATCTTCAAGCAGCGCAACGTCGATATCGGCGTGGTGCCGCTGGAGGATTGCTGGAAATGGGGCTTCTCGGGCGTGATGGTTCGCGGCTCGGGCGCGGCATGGGATCTGCGCAAGGCGCAGCCTTACGAATGCTACGAGGAAATGGATTTCGACATTCCAGTGGGCAAGAACTGCGATAACTACGATCGTCAGGTGATCCGCATGGAAGAGATGCGCCAGAGCGTGCGCATCATGAAACAATGCGTGGCGAAATTGCGCGAGCCTGCCGGGCAGGGGCCTGTGACGACGCTCGACGGCAAGATCGCACCGCCGTCACGGAAAGATATGAAGCGCTCGATGGAAGCGCTGATCCATCATTTCAAGCTCTTCACGGAAGGCTTCCACGTGCCGGCGGGCGAGGTCTATGCGGCCGTCGAGGCGCCGAAAGGCGAGTTCGGCGTCTACCTTGTCGCCGACGGCACCAACAAGCCGTATCGGTGCAAGATTCGTCCGCCGGGTTTCGCCCATCTGCAGGCAATGGACTTCATGTGCCGCGGGCACATGCTGGCCGACGTCGCGGGTATTCTCGGCTCGCTCGACATCGTGTTCGGCGAGGTCGATCGGTGAGGTTTTCGGCCCCGTCCACGGTTTCGTGGCGCGGCGTCAAGTCAAAGTCGTGGATGGCCGGGTCACGCCCGGCCATGACGGTTGAGAGAGGTTAGAATGGCCGTTCGTAGGCTCGCGCCCGAGGAAATACAGCCCAAGAGCTTTGCGTTCTCGCCCGAGAACGAGGTTTTTGCGCAGGAACAGATCGCGAAATATCCGCCCGGACGCCAGGCGTCCGCGGTGATTCCGTTGTTGTGGCGGGCGCAGGAACAGACCGGCGGCTGGCTGCCGCGCAAGGCGATTGAAGCGGTTGCAGTGCGCCTCGACATGCCGGATATCCGCGTGCTGGAGGTCGCGACCTTCTATACGATGTTCAACCTCGACCCGGTCGGCAAATATTTCATCCAGTTCTGCGGCACGACGCCGTGCGCCTTGCGCGGCGCGGGGGACATCAAGAAGGTTCTTGAACGCCGCGTTGGCGAGCAGAGCCACGTCTCGGCCGATGGCAATTTCTCCTGGCTCGAAGTCGAGTGCCTGGGTGCGTGCTGCAATGCGCCGATGGTTCAGATCAACCACGATTACTACGAAGACCTGACGCCGGAGAATTTCGAGAAATTGCTCGACGATCTGGCCGCTGGCCGTCCGGTGAAAGCCGGCCCGCAGAGCAGCCGTCGCTCGTCCGAGCCGGCCGATGCGGTAAAGACCCTCACCGATCCGTCGCTCTATGACGGCTCGATGGTGGGCGCGTGGCGCAAGCGCTTCGAGGAAGAGGCCGTGAAGGCTGTCGATACGGGCGAGGCTGCTGCCGCGACCGCAACGGCGGCGGCAAATCCCAAGCCAGGCAAACCCGATGCCGGCCGCGCCATCGACACCGAAAAGGCCGACACCCCGGCGAAGCGCGTGAAAGAAGGCGAAAAGCCGGTCACCAATAGCGAGCGCAAGGAAGCCGCCGACACGTCGAAGACGACCGTCGCTGAGCAGAAGCCCAAAGGCGATGTGCCGGCGGCCCAGAGCGGCAAGTCGTATGTGGCAACGCCGTCGAAACCCGAAGCCGGGCGCGCCGCCGCCGAGGCGCCGACGACGCCCATCGCCGGAACGCCGCCTTCGGAGACGACGACCCGCCGCGACGGCAGCGAAAGCAAACCCGATGTGGTCCCCGATCCCACCAAGAAATCGTCCTGAAGGAGTGATGTAAATGCTTCAGGATAAAGATCGCATCTTCACCAATCTCTACGGCCTCCATTCGCCGGACCTCGCGGCTGCGAAAATGCGCGGTAACTGGGACGGCACCAAGTTCCTGCTCGAGAAGGGCCGCGACTGGATCATCGACGAGATGAAGAAGTCGGGCCTGCGCGGCCGTGGCGGCGCTGGCTTCCCGACCGGCATGAAGTGGTCCTTCATGCCCAAGCAATCGGATGGTCGTCCGAGCTATCTCGTGGTCAATGCGGACGAGTCGGAGCCCGGCACCTGCAAGGATCGCGAGATCATGCGGCACGATCCGCACCTCCTGATCGAGGGCTGCCTGATCGCCTCCTTCGCCATGAACGCGAACGCGGCCTACATCTACATTCGCGGCGAATACATCGCCGAGCGCTACGCGTTGCAGAGGGCGATCGACGAAGCCTACGAGGCGCGCCTGATCGGCCAGGACAATATCCACGGCTTTCCGTTCGACCTCTACCTGCATCACGGCGCCGGCGCCTATATCTGCGGCGAGGAAACGGCGCTGCTCGAGAGCCTCGAAGGCAAGAAGGGCATGCCGCGCCTGAAGCCGCCATTCCCCGCCAATATGGGCCTCTATGGCTGCCCGACGACGGTCAACAACGTCGAGTCGATTGCGGTTGCGGGCACGATCCTGCGGCGCGGCGCCTCGTGGTTCTCCTCGATCGGCCGCCCGAACAACGTCGGCACCAAGCTGTTCTGCGTCTCCGGCCATGTGGAAAAGCCCTGCAACGTCGAAGAGGCGATGGGCCTCACCTTCCGCGAGCTCATCGACACCCATTGCGGCGGCATTCGCGGCGGCTGGGACAACCTGCTGGCGGTCATTCCCGGCGGCTCATCGGTGCCATGTGTTCCGGCGCACGAAATCATGGATGCCTACATGGATTTCGACACCCTGCGGAACCTGAAATCGGGTCTCGGCACGGCGGCCGTGATCGTCATGGACAAGTCCACCGACATCGTGCGCGCCATCACGCGCATCTCGTATTTCTACAAGCATGAGAGCTGCGGCCAGTGCACGCCTTGCCGCGAAGGCACCGGCTGGATGTGGCGCGTGCTGACGCGCATGTCCGAGGGCCGCGCGCAAAAGCGCGAGATCGACATGCTGCTCGAGGTGTCGACCCAGATCGAGGGCCATACCATCTGCGCGCTCGGCGACGCGGCGGCATGGCCGGTGCAGGGTCTCATCCGGCACTTCCGGCACGAGATCGAAAAACGGATCGACGACTACGCGGCGAACCCGCATTCCGAGCCGGCCATGTTGGCGGCGGAGTAGAGAAGCGAGATGGCAAAAATCATCGTTGACGGCGTCGAAGTCGACGTCCCGCCGGAATACACGCTGCTTCAGGCGGCGGAAGCCGCCGGCGCGGAAATTCCGCGTTTCTGCTTCCACGAACGGCTGTCGATCGCCGGCAATTGTCGCATGTGCCTGGTCGAGGTAAAGGGCGCGCCGAAGCCCGTGGCGTCCTGCGCCTGGGGCGTGCGCGACTGCCGCCCGGGGCCGAACGGCGAACCGCCGGAAATTCTCACCAAATCGAAGACGGTCAAGAAGGCGCGCGAGGGGGTGATGGAGTTTCTCCTCATCAACCACCCGCTCGATTGCCCGATCTGCGACCAGGGCGGCCAGTGCGACCTGCAGGATCAGGCGATGGCCTACGGCGTCGATACCAGCCGCTATCACGAGAACAAGCGCGCGGTGCCCGACAAATATCTCGGGCCGCTGATCAAGACGTCCATGAACCGGTGCATCCACTGCACCCGTTGCGTGCGCTTCACCACGGAAGTGGCGGGCGTCGAGGATCTCGGCGCGATCTGGCGCGGCGAGGACATGGAGATCACGAGCTATCTCGAAAAGGCTCTCGGCTCCGAGCTGCAATCGAACGCCGCCGACCTTTGCCCTGTGGGCGCACTGACCCACAAGCCGGAAGCGTTCCACTATCGTCCGTGGGAACTCAGCAAGACCGATTCCGTCGACGTGATGGATGCGGTCGGCTCGTCGATCCGCGTCGATTCCCGTGGCCGCGAGGTCATGCGCATCCTGCCGCGCGTGAACGAGGCGGTGAACGAGGAATGGATCACCGACAAGGCCCGTCACATCGTCGACGGCCTGCGTCTCCAGCGCCTCGACCGGCCGTTCGTGCGCATCGATGGCCGCCTTCGCGCCGCCACGTGGCAGCAGGCTTTCGCCGTCATCGCCGAGCGCGTGAAGGGCACCGAGCGCAAGCGCATCGGCGCCATTGCGGGCGATCTGGCCTCCGTGGAGGAACTTTTCGCGCTCAAGACCCTGATGCACGGCCTCGGCGTCGCCAATATCGACGCCCGTCAGGATGGCAGCCTGCTGTCGCCGGCTCATGGCCGCGGCTCGTATCTCTTCAACTCGACCATCGCGGGCATCGAAGACGCCGACGCCGTCCTGATCGTGGGCGCGAACCCGCGCATCGAGGCGTCGCTGGTCAACGTGCGCATCCGCAAGCGCTGGCGCATGGCGCCGCCGCCGATTGCGCTCATCGGTGAGCGGGTCGATCTCACCTATCCGTACGATTACATCGGCGCCGGGCCTGAGACGCTGGCCGATGTGGCGGCCGGTCGTCACAGCTTCTTCGAGAAGCTCAAGGCCGCCAAGAACCCACTCATCATCGTCGGACCGGGAGCATTCGCCGGTGAAAGCGGGCTCGCCGTTCTATCGCTCGCGGCGCAGCTCGCCGACAGCATCGGCGCTGTCCGTGAGGGCTGGAACGGCTTCTCGGTCCTGCACAATGCCGCCTCGCGCGTCGGCGCGCTCGATCTCGGCTTCGTGCCGGGCGAGGGCGGCCTGACCGCGCGCCAGATGGCGGATGGTGCGGTCGACGTGCTGTTCAACCTGGGCGCGGACGAGATCGACATCGCACCGGGCACCTTCGTGGTCTATCAGGGCACGCATGGCGATCGTGGCGCTCATCGCGCCGACGTCATCCTGCCGGGCGCGACCTACACCGAAAAGTCCGGCACCTACGTCAACCTGGAAGGCCGGGTGCAGATGGCGAACCGCGCCGCCTTTGCGCCGGGCGATGCGCGCGAGGATTGGGCGATCCTGCGTGCCCTGTCGGACGTGCTCGGCCACCGGCTGCCATTCGACTCGCTCAATGCGCTGCGCACGAAGCTCTATGCGGAGCATCCGCATTTCGCCGAGCTCGACAGCATCGCGACGAGCGACGTGGCGGCGGGCGTCAAGGCGCTGGCAGCCATCGGCGGCAATCCGGGACGCGAGCCGTTCGTCAGCCCGGTCAAGGATTTCTACCTGACGAACCCGATCGCCCGTTCGTCCGGGATCATGGCCGAGTGCTCAGCGCTGGCCCGCGATCTGCGGCTCGAAGCGGCCGAATAAGAGGATCGGAAACATGGAACTCGGAGATATTCTCCTCAACATCGCGATCATGCTGGGCAAGAGCCTGCTGCTGCTCGTCGCGCTGCTCATCTTCATCGCCTACGCGCTGCTGGCGGATCGCAAGATCTGGGCGGCGGTGCAGCTTCGCCGCGGTCCGAACGTCGTCGGGCCGTGGGGCCTGTTCCAGTCCTTTGCCGACCTGCTCAAGTTCGTGTTGAAGGAGCCGGTGATTCCGGCGCCCGCCAACAAGGGCATGTTCCTGCTGGCGCCGCTTCTGTTCTGCGTTCTGTCGCTCGCCGCCTGGGCGGTCATCCCGCTCAATGCCGGATGGGCGATCGCCGACATCAATGTGGGCATCCTCTACATCTTCGCGATCTCGTCGCTTGGCGTCTACGGCGTCATCATGGGCGGTTGGGCCTCGAACTCGAAATATCCGTTCCTCGGCGCGCTGCGCTCGGCGGCGCAGATGGTGTCTTACGAAGTCTCCATCGGCTTCGTCATCGTCACGGTGCTCATGTGCGCCGGCACCCTGAACCTCTCGGGCATCGTCGAAGCGCAGGATACCCGCCTCGGGCTTCTGGGGTGGTACTGGTTGCCGCTGTTTCCGATGTTCGTAGTCTTCTTCGTCTCCGCCATGGCCGAGACCAACCGCCCGCCCTTCGATCTGCCGGAGGCGGAATCGGAGCTGGTGGCCGGTTACATGGTCGAATATTCGTCGACCCCGTACCTGCTGTTCATGCTCGGCGAATACGTGGCCATCATGACCATGTGCTCGATCGGCGCCATCCTGTTCCTCGGCGGCTGGCTGTCCCCGATCCCGTTTGCGCCCTTCACCTGGGTGCCGGGGGTGATCTGGTTCATCCTCAAGGCGAGCTTCCTGTTCTTCCTGATGGCGATGGCGAAAGCCATGGTGCCGCGCTACCGTTACGACCAGCTCATGCGCCTCGGCTGGAAAGTTTTCCTGCCGATCTCGCTTGCCATGGTGGTGATCGTCGCCGGCGTGCTGATGGCAACCGGCCTCGCGCCGGGCATGCAATAAAGGGGATCGAAATGAAACTCGATCAGGTTGCAAGATCGCTGCTGCTGACGGAATTCCTGTCCGGCTTCGTGCTGGCCATGAAGTATTTCTTCAAGCCGAAGGCCACCATCAATTACCCATTCGAGCTAGGCCATCGCAGCCCACGCTTCCGGGGCGAGCATGCCCTGCGCCGCTATCCCAACGGGGAGGAGCGCTGCATCGCCTGCAAGCTGTGCGAGGCGATCTGCCCGGCGCAGGCCATCACCATCGAGGCCGGCCCGCGCCGCAATGACGGCACAAGGCGCACCACGCGCTACGATATCGACATGGTGAAGTGCATCTATTGCGGTCTTTGCCAGGAGGCTTGCCCGGTCGACGCCATCGTGGAAGGCCCGAATCTCGAATTCTCGGTCGAAACCCGCGAGGAGCTCTACTACGACAAGGCAAAGCTGCTTGATAACGGCGACCGCTGGGAGCGCGAGATCGCGCAGAACATCGCCAAGAACGCGCCTTATCGGTAGAGGCGAATGGAGAATGGCGAATGGAGCAGTGTGGGAGTTGGTCATGAATGACATGCCGATTGGTCACCCTCGCGACCTGACCATTCGCCACTCGCCATTCGCCATTCGCTAAACTAAACAACGCCGTTGTCCCGGCACAGGAATTTCGTATGACGGTTACCGCCGCCTTCTTTTATCTCTTCGCGACCATCGCGGTCGCCTCCGGGTTCATGGTGATCGCTTCGCGCAATCCCGTGCAATCGGTGCTGTTCCTCATCCTTGCCTTCGTCAACGCGGCGGGGCTGTTCCTGATGATGGGCGCGGAGTTCCTGGCGATGATCCTGGTCATCGTCTACGTGGGCGCGGTCGCGGTGCTGTTCCTCTTCGTCACCATGATGCTGGACGTGGATTTCGCCGAATTGCGGCAGGGCTTCCTGCAATATCTGCCCTTCGGGGCGCTGATCGGCGTAGTGTTCTTCCTCGAACTCACCCTCGTCATCGGCGCCTATATCATCGATCCCGGCCTGGTGCGGTCTCCTGCGGTACCGATTCCGTCGCCCGATGTGATGACCAATACCGAGGCGCTCGGACAGGTGCTCTATACGCGTTACTTCTATTTCTTCCAGGCGGCAGGCCTCATCCTGCTGGTCGCCATGATCGGCGCCATCGTGCTGACCCTGCGTGAGCGTAAGGGCATCCGCCGCCAGAACATCTCGGTCCAGAACGCCCGGACCGCGCAGGACGTGCAGGTGCGGAAGGTTCCCTTCCGCCAGGGCATATAGGAGACACGTGATGGTCATCGGCCTCAGCCACTATCTCACCGTCGCCGCCCTGCTGTTCACGCTCGGTGTGTTCGGCATCTTCCTGAACCGCAAGAACGTCATCGTCATCCTGATGTCGGTCGAGTTGATCCTGCTCGCCGTGAACATCAACATGGTGGCTTTCTCGACCCATCTGAACGACATCGTCGGCCAGGTCTTCGCACTGCTGATTCTCACGGTCGCGGCGGCGGAGGCCGCCATCGGCCTTGCCATCCTGGTGGTGTTCTACCGCAACCGCGGTTCCATCGCGGTTGAAGACGTCAACATGATGAGGGGCTAGAGCATGATGCCGATGTCGTCATCCTCCAGTTCGTCGTGATCTAGGGCCGAGAAGAAACGCGAAAATGTATCACGCAATCGTCTTCCTGCCGCTCGTCGGCTTCCTCATCGCAGGCTTGTTCGGGCGTATTCTCGGACCGCGCCCGAGCGAGATCATCACGACGGCGTTCCTGTTCATCGCAGCCGCTTTGTCGTGGATCGCGTTCTTCGACGTCGGGTTCGGCTCCGGCGCGACGCGGATTCAGGTCGCGCAGTGGATGTCGGTCGGCGATTTCGTCGCCGATTGGGCGTTCCGCATCGACACGCTGACGGTCGTCATGCTGATCGTGGTCAACACGGTCTCGGCCCTCGTCCACCTCTACTCCATCGGCTACATGAGCGAGGACCCGCACCGGTCGCGCTTCTTCGCGTATCTGTCGCTCTTCACCTTTGCCATGCTGGCGTTGGTGACCGCCGACAACCTGCTGCAGATGTTCTTCGGCTGGGAGGGCGTCGGTCTCGCGTCCTACCTGCTCATCGGCTTCTGGTACCAGAAGGAATCCGCGAACGCGGCCGCCATCAAGGCCTTCGTCGTCAATCGCGTCGGCGATTTCGGCTTTCTGCTCGGCATCTTCACGCTGTTTGTCCTGTTCGACAGCGTCGCCTTCGAGCAGATTTTCCCGCGCGTGGCGGAATTCGCCGATCAGCGCTTCGTCTTCCTCGGCTATGAATGGCACGCGCTGACCATCGCGGCCCTGCTGCTGTTCATGGGCGCCATGGGCAAGTCGGCGCAATTCCTGCTCCACACCTGGCTGCCGGATGCGATGGAGGGCCCGACGCCCGTCTCCGCCCTCATTCACGCCGCCACCATGGTGACGGCGGGCGTGTTCATGGTCGCGCGCATGTCGCCGGTTTTCGAATATGCCCCGACCGCGCTGACGGTCGTGACGGTCATCGGCGCCATCACGGCCTTCTTTGCCGCGACCGTCGGCCTGGTGCAGAACGACATCAAGCGGGTGATCGCCTATTCGACCTGTTCGCAGCTCGGCTACATGTTCGTGGCTTTGGGCGTCGGTGCCTACGGCGTCGGCGTATTCCACCTCTTCACGCACGCTTTCTTCAAGGCCCTGCTGTTCCTCGGCGCAGGCTCCGTCATCCACGCGATGCACCACGAGCAGGATATGCGGAACATGGGAGCGTTGCGCAAATACATCCCGTTCACCACGGCGATGATGGCGATCGGCACGCTCGCGCTCACCGGTTTCCCGTTCACCGCCGGCTATTATTCCAAGGACGCGGTCATCGAGGCGGCCTATGCGGCGCATAATTCGGCCGGCACCTTCGCGTTCGTCGCAACGGTCGTCGCCGCATTCATGACGTCGTTCTATTCGTGGCGCCTGTTCTTCATGACCTTCGAGGGCAAGTCTCACTGGTCGGAGGCGCATCACAACGGCAGCACCCATGAGGGTGTCGAGCACGACGATCACAGCCACGACGTCGAGCCTGCCTCGCACGCGCAGCACGATCATGGCCATCATGCGGAGCACAAGCCGCACGAGAGCCCGCTCGTCATGCTGCTGCCGCTCGCGGTGCTGGCGCTTGGCGCGCTGATTGCCGGCCTCCTGTTCCACGGCGCTTTTATCGGCGAGGGCGCGGCGGACTTCTGGAAGGGCGCCATCTACACGCGGCCGGACAATCACATCCTCGAGGAAATGCACCATCTGCCGGGCTGGGTGCCGCTGCTCCCGACCGCCATGATGATCCTGGGCTTCCTGCTCGCGGTGTACATGTACATCATCGACGCCAAGAAGCCGGCGCAGCTTGCGGCCGACAATCCGGTTCTCTACCGCTTCCTCCTGAACAAGTGGTATTTCGACGAGCTCTACGACGCGATCTTCGTGCGTCCTGCCATCGGCCTCGGCCGCTTCCTGTGGCGCATGGGCGATGGGCGCATCATCGACGGCCTCGGGCCTGACGGGGTCTCGGCGCGCGTCCTCGACGTTACCCGCGGTGTCGTGCGGGTGCAGACGGGCTACCTCTACCATTACGCCTTCGCCATGCTCATCGGCGTCGCGGCGTTCATCACCTTCTATCTGTTCCGGGGGGCACATTAATGCTCGGGTTCGGCATTCTCTCCGGCCTTCTTGTCCTCCCGCTGGTCGGTGCAGCCTTCATCCTCACCCTGCGCGGTGACAGCGAAGCGGCGAAGTCCAACGCGCGCTGGGCCGCGCTCGCCACCACGGTCCTGACCTTCCTGCTGTCGCTTGTCGCCTGGAGCCGGTTCGATACGGGCACGGCGTCGTTCCAGCTTATCGAGAGCCATGTGTGGCTGACCGACACGATCCGGTTCAAGCTCGGCGTCGACGGCTTCTCGATGCCGTTCATCCTGCTCACCACGTTCCTGATGCCGTTCTGCATCCTCGCTTCATGGGATTCGATCCAGCATCGCGTGAAGGAATACTTCGTCGCCTTCCTGGTCCTCGAAATGACGATGATCGGTGTATTCGCGGCGCTCGATCTCGTGCTGTTCTACCTGTTCTTCGAGGCCGGCCTCATTCCGATGTTCCTTATCATCGGCATCTGGGGCGGCAAGCGCCGCATCTATGCGAGCTTCAAGTTCTTCCTCTACACGCTGCTCGGCTCCGTGCTGATGCTGCTGGCCATCATGGCGATGTATTGGGCGGCCGGCACCACCGATATCCCGACGCTCCTGCAATTCAAATTCGCCGAGAACCTGCAGACCTGGCTCTGGCTCGCTTTCTTCGCCTCGTTCGCGGTGAAGATGCCGATGTGGCCGGTTCACACCTGGCTGCCGGACGCGCACGTGGAGGCGCCGACCGGAGGATCGGTCATTCTGGCCGCCATCCTTCTGAAGATGGGCGGCTACGGCTTCATCCGGGTGTCGATCCCCATGTTCCCGGACGCCTCGCATTATTTCGCCCCGATGGTCTTCGCGCTCTCGGTCATCGCCATCGTCTACACCTCGCTCGTCGCTCTGGTGCAGACCGACATGAAGAAGCTCATCGCCTATTCGTCGGTGGCCCATATGGGCTTCGTCACCATGGGTCTCTTCAGCATGAATCCGCAGGGGATTCAGGGCGCGATGTTCCAGATGATCTCGCACGGCCTCGTGTCGGGCGCGCTCTTCCTCTGCGTCGGCGTCGTCTATGATCGCATTCACACGCGCGATATTGCGGCCTATGGCGGATTGGTCGAGCGCATGCCGCTCTATGCGGTCGCCTTCATGATCTTCACGATGGCCAATGTGGGACTGCCCGGCACGTCCGGCTTCGTCGGCGAATTTCTGACCCTTCTCGGCGCGTTCCAGGCCAACACGACGGTGTCGTTCCTGGCAACCACGGGCGTGATCCTGTCGGCGTGCTATGCGCTCTGGCTCTATCGCCGCATCATCTTCGGGGTGCTCGACAAGCCGCAGCTCAAGACCATCATGGATCTCAATCGCCGCGAAATGGTCATCCTCGCGCCCCTCGTCCTGCTCGTCATTTATTACGGTGTGCAGCCGGCCCCGATCCTCGACGCATTCGCCGCGCCGACGGAGGCTCTCCTGAAGAGCTACGAGGCCGCGCTCGCCACGGTCAAAACTGCGGCTCTGGCCGCGCACTGAGGTTTCGATGAACACCGCCCTCGCCATTCCCGCCTTTGGCCCTGTCCTGCCCGAGATCATTCTCGCGGCCGGTGTGCTCGCGCTCGTTCTTTTCGGCGCGATCCGCGGTGAAGGCTCCTCCGGCATCATCAATATCCTGGCGCTCGTCCTCATCGGCGCGGCTTTGGTCGCGGTCCTGATGCTGCCCTCGGAGCGGGTGGAGACGATGGGCGGATCCTTCGTCGTCGATTCCTTTGCCAAGTTCATGAAGGCGCTGACGCTGATCGCGTCGTCCGCCGGCATCATCCTGTCCCTCGACTTCATGCGCCGGGCGGGCATCAACCGCTTCGAATATCCGATCCTGATCGTGCTCTCGACCATCGGCATGCTGATGGTGATCTCGTCGAACGACTTGATCGCGCTCTATCTCGGCCTCGAATTGCTGAGCCTGTCATCCTACGTCATCGCGGCGTTCGACCGTGACAACGTGCGCTCCACCGAAGCAGGTCTGAAATACTTCGTTCTCGGGGCGCTCTCCTCGGGCATGCTGCTCTATGGCGCATCGCTTGTTTATGGTTTCACCGGCAGCGTCTCGTTCCCGACGATCGCCACGACGCTGCAGGGCAGCGCCGGGTTCGGCCTCGTCTTCGGACTGGTCTTCGTCGCCGCCGGCATCGCGTTCAAGATTTCGGCGGTGCCGTTCCACATGTGGACGCCCGACGTCTATGAGGGCGCGCCGACGCCGGTGACCGCCTTCTTTGCGGCGGCGCCCAAGATGGCCGGCATGGCGATGGCGGTGCGCGTCTTCATCGATGCGTTCCCGGGCATTCTCGGCCAGTGGCAGCAGATCATCGTTTTCAGCGCCATTGCGTCGATGGCGCTCGGGTCGTTCGCGGCCATCGGCCAGCGCAACCTCAAGCGCCTGATGGCCTATTCGTCGATCGGCAATGTCGGCTTCGCGCTCGTGGGCCTGGCGACCGGAACGTCGGAGGGCATCCAGGGCGTCGTCATCTACATGGCGATCTATCTCGCGATGACGCTCGGCACCTTCGCGGTCATCCTGAGCATGCGTCGCGGCGACAGGATGTTCGAGACGATCGAGGATCTGTCGGGCCTCTCGCGCACCCATCCGCTGATGGCATTCTGCCTCGCTATGATGATGTTCTCGCTCGCGGGCATTCCGCCGCTTGCCGGTTTCTTTGCCAAGTTCGCGGTCTTCACAGCGGCGATCAACGCCAATCTCGTCACCCTCGCGGTCATCGGCGTCGTGACCAGCGTCATCGGCGCCTATTACTACCTGCGCATCGTCAAGGTGATGTATTTCGATGAGGCGGTCGAGCGCTACGATGCCATGCCGTCCGGCGTGCGCTTCGTGCTCGCTTTGTCCAGCGTGTTTGTGGTGCTTTACGTCCTGTTTCCGGCGCCCCTGACGGCTGCGGCAGGCGCCGCCGCGCGCTCGCTGTTCTAACGTGCGGTTAGGGCCAGAGACAGAAGCTGCCGGATACAGGATCCTCTCGCGCGAAGCGACGGAATCCACGAATGACGATGCCGTCGAAGCCGCAAGGTCGGGCGATCCGGGGCAGCTCTGGATCGTTGCCGCCGAGCAGCGGGCGGGCAGGGGGCGCCATGGCCGGCAATGGTCGTCGCCACCGGGCAATCTCTACGCGAGCCTGCTCCTCGTCGACCCTTGCGAGGTGGCAAGCGCGCCGCAACTCGGCTTCGTGGCCGGTCTTGCCCTGCATGAAGCGGTGGAGACGCTCACGGGAATTGGTGCGCCTCGCCTTGCGTTGAAATGGCCCAACGACCTGCTGCTCGATGGCGCCAAGGCGTCGGGGCTCCTGCTCGAGGGACATCGGATCGCCGCGGGCCAGTCGCTCGCGATCGTCATCGGGTTCGGCGTCAACGTCACCATAGCACCGACGGGAACGCCCTATCCCACGGTGGCGCTAAGCAAGCTTGTCCCCAACCTTCGGGTCGAGGATGTTTTTGCCGCATTGTCCGCAAGTTTTGCCCGCACCTTCGCGGCGTGGCGCAATGCAGCGCGCATGACGCCCTCCGATCCGTTCGCGGCCATTCGCCGTCTGTGGCTCGAACGGGCGGCGGGTATCGGACAACCGGTTACCATTCGTCTTCCCTCCGGTGAGAAGAGCGGCCTCTTCGAGGGGCTCGATTCTTCGGGCCGGCTGCAGCTGAAAAGCGCGTCGGGTGTGGAACTGATCGATGCGGGCGATCTTTATTTTCCCAATTTGCAGTATGATAACGCCGGACTTGTTCCCGGCACGACAAGGTTCTGATCAATGAATTCCCCCAATAACGAACTCGTTTTCGTCCCGCTCGGCGGTCTTGGCGAAATCGGGATGAACGCGGCCCTCTATGGTTTTGGTCCTGAGGACAGCCGGCAATGGATCATGGTCGATTGCGGCATGGGCTTCGGTGGCGAGGAGCATTTGCCAGGCATCGACGTGGTCTATCCCGACCTTCGCTTCATCGAGGAAGACCGCCATAACCTGCTCGGCATCTTCATCACCCATGCGCATGAGGATCACATCGGCGCGCTGGTGGAGATGTGGCCGCGTCTGCGCGCGCCCGTCTACGCGACGAAATTCGCCGTCGGCCTGCTTGAAACCCGCCGCCTGTCGGAAGCCGGTGCGCCGAAGGTCGATCTGCGCGAGATCAACACGCATGACCGCCTGAAGATCGGCCCGTTCGAGGTCGAGTACATTCCGGTCGCCCACTCGATTCCGGAATCGAACGCGCTCGCCATCCGCACGTCGCATGGCCTTGTCGTTCATACCGGTGACTGGAAACTCGACAATACGCCGTATCTTGGCAGCCTGACGTCGGAGGAAACCTTCCGCGGCCTTGGCGACGAGGGTGTGTTGGCGCTGATCTGCGATTCCACCAATGTGGTGCGCGACGGCATCAGCCCGAGCGAGGCTGATGTTGCGCGCCGGCTCGCCGAACTGATCAAGGACGCGCCGCACCGGGTTGCGATCACCACGTTCGCGTCGAATGTCGCTCGTATTCGCTCCGTTGCCGAAGCGGCGCGCGAATGCGGCCGCGAGGTCGTGATGGTCGGCCGCGCGATGGATCGCACGTCGGATGTGGCGGCCGATTGCGGCTATCTCGAAGGCATCCCGGAATTCCGCACGCCGGACACGTTCGGTTATCTGCCGCGCGACAAGGTGGTGGCCTTGCTCACCGGTTCACAGGGTGAACCGCGCGCCGCCTTGGCGCGCATCGCGCAGGACGAGCATCCCGACATCGCACTGTCGAAAGGCGACCGGGTCATCTTTTCGTCGCGCACGATTCCCGGCAACGAGAAGGCGGTCGGCGCGATCATCAACAGCCTGATCGAGCAGGGCGTCGAGGTCATCACCGACCGGACCGAGATGGTCCATGTGTCGGGCCATCCGCGCCGCGGCGAACTTGCCAAAATGTACGAGTGGACGCGCCCGCGCATTTCAATCCCGGCACATGGCGAGGCGCTGCATCTCGCCGAACACGCGAAACTCGCCCAGAGCCTCGGAATTCCGGAAGTCGTGCGCGCGAAGAACGGCAGCCTCGTGCGACTGGCGCCCGGTCCTGCGAAAATCATCGACAGCATTCCGGTCGGGCGTCTCTACAAGGACGGCAACATCGTCATCGAGGCCGGCGAGCGTGCGCTGCCCGAACGCCGCAAGCTCGCCTTCGCGGGCATCGTCAGCGTCGCGATCGCCATCGACGAGCAGGGTGAGATCGCGGGCGATCCCGTGGTCGAAGCCATGGGCCTGCCGGCCAAGAACCGCAAGGGCGAGGACCTCACCGATCTCATCGCGGATGTCGTCGGCGATCTGCTCGATGGCTTGTCGAAAGTGAAACGCCGGGACGCGGACGCGGTCGAGAACGCCGTTCAGCGGGCGGTTCGCGCCGCCGTCAACGAAGCCTGGGGCAAGAAGCCCGCCTGTCATGTGCTCGTGCTTGAGGTATAGGGACGGAATGGAACTTTCGGGAAGCGCAGCATGATCGGGCGTCTCAATCACGTCGCCATTGCGGTTCGCGATATTGGCGCGGCCTCCGCCCTCTATCGGGATACGCTCGGCGCGGAAGTCTCCGCGCCCGAGCCGCTTCCCGAGCACGGCGTGACGGTGGTTTTCATCACACTGCCGAACACCAAGATCGAGTTGCTCGAACCGCTCGGCGCCGATTCGCCGATCGCCAGGTTTCTCGACCGGAACCCGGATGGCGGCATTCACCACATCTGCTACGAGGTCGCGGACATCCTGGCGGCGCGCGAGAAGCTGCTGGAATCCGGCGCGCGAGTGCTGGGTTCCGGCGAGCCGAAAATCGGCGCACACGGGAAGCCGGTTCTTTTCCTGCACCCTAAGGATTTCAACGGCACCCTCGTTGAACTCGAACAAGCCTGAGGAACGCCCATGGTCACGCTCATCAGGTTCGTCGCCCGTTCGTTCTGGAGCACGATTGCGGCGGTCCTCGTGGCGGCCATCATCGCCATCGCCATCGTCGTATCGGCCTTCGGCCTGCGCATCAGCGGCGGCACGGCCTTGTATTTCATCATCTGGTGGACGCTGCTTTTTGCGATCCTGCCGTTCGGCGTGCGCAGTCAGGCCGAAGCCGGTGAGGTCACCCGCGGCACCGAACCCGGCGCCCCCGCGGCCCCGGCCTTGCGCGAAAAAGCGCTCTGGACGACGCTGGTCGCCGCCATCGTGCTGGTCTTCACCGCTTGGGTGCTGCCGCTCGCGGGGTTGTGAGACATCGGCGCTGCCTTAGCGTCATCGCGTGCGCCTCATCCTGAGGAGCCGCGCAGCGGCATCTCGAAGGATCCTCCAGTGCTCTCTGGAGACGCCTCGTGCTTCGAGACAGGCCTTCGGCCTTCCTCAGCATGAGGTTTGGGCAAAGCTGCGCGCTTCCTTTGAGGTTTTGGTAGGAGGCCGCGGCCTCACTCGTTAGACGGGCTCGTTCGACCCGAAGAAATCCCGACACGTGGCACAAAAAGAAAAAGCAAGGCTTTCGCCTTGCCTGAACATGCCTTTTGGCAAATTTTAATCCCTGGCTTTCTGACGCCGTCGCCTGAAATGGCGCGCGGGGATCTTGTTCCTCCCGAAACTCGGACCGTCTCCTCCGACCTTTGAAGGTTCTAGAGGTTAGAGTTCTCTTCATAAACGCCACGGCAGATGATGTCATCTTTTTTGAGCACCCGGTGATGCAATTTTCGGCACAATTGGGATTGATCTTTGGTATTAGTGAGGGCCGCTGGCATCTCCGGCACGATCACAGCTTGTGTTTTGACGAGGGGCTGTGTTGTGTGCTGAGGCGAGTCGTGACCTTTATTGTTTTTATTCCTGCCAACAAACCCGATCCTGAAGGCGTTCCATGCGTTTGAGCCGTTTCTTCCTGCCCATCCTCCGCGAGACTCCCAAGGAAGCGGAGATCATGTCCCATCGTCTCATGCTGCGGGCCGGCATGATCCGTCAGGAATCGGCGGGAATTTACGCCTGGCTGCCGCTGGGTCTGCGGGTGCTGAACAAGATCAGCGCGATCGTCCGTGAGGAACAGAACCGCGCCGGTGCCGTCGAACTTCTGATGCCGACGGTGCAATCGGCCGACCTGTGGCGCGAATCCGGCCGCTATGACGCCTATGGCAAGGAGATGCTGCGCATCCAGGATCGGCACGACCGGGAAATGCTCTACGGCCCGACCAACGAGGAAATGATCACCGAAATCTTCCGCGGCTATGTGCGTTCCTACAAGGACCTGCCGCTCAATCTCTATCACATCCAGTGGAAGTTCCGCGACGAGGTGCGGCCGCGTTTCGGCGTCATGCGCTCGCGCGAATTCCTCATGAAGGATGCATATACGTTCGACATCGATCAGGCCGGCGCGCGACATTCCTACAACCGGATGTTCGTCGCCTATCTTCGCACCTTTGCACGCATGGGCCTGAAGGCGATCCCGATGCGGGCCGATACCGGTCCGATCGGCGGCGATCTCAGCCACGAATTCATCATTCTCGCGGCGACGGGCGAGAGCGAGGTTTTCTGCCACGCGGATTATCTCGACTACGACACGCCCGCGGTCGATACCGATTTCGACAATGCGGAAGGCCTGCAGGGCCTTGTCGACAAATGGACGGCGCTTTACGCGGCGACTTCCGAGATGCACGACGTTTCCGCCTATGAGGCGGTGCCGGCAGACAAGAAGATGTCGGCGCGCGGCATCGAGGTCGGCCACATCTTCTATTTCGGCACCAAATATTCGGCCCCGATGGGCGCCAAGGTGATGGGACCGGACGGCAAGGATCACGATGTCCATATGGGCTCCTATGGCATCGGCCCGAGCCGCCTGATCGCCGCCATCATCGAGGCGAGTCATGACGAGAACGGCATCATCTGGCCGGAATCAGTGGCGCCGTTCGATATCGCGCTGCTGAACCTGAAGGCCGGCGATGCAGCGACCGACGAGGCTTGCAACAGGCTCTATCGCGAACTGAGTGCGGCGGGCCGCGACGTGCTCTACGACGACCGCGACGAACGGCCGGGCGGAAAGTTCGCGACGGCCGATCTCATCGGCATTCCGTGGCAGGTCGTGATCGGCCCCAAGGGTCTCGCCGACGGCAACGTCGAACTGAAGCACCGCGCAACCGGCGACAAGCAGGTTGTGCCGCTCGGCGAAGTGGTTTCGCGCTTTGCAAAGCGCGGTTAGTCGGCGTGATGTCTTTGCCCATATCAAGCGCGCGCCCTTTTAACCTCCCCCTTGTGGGGAGGTCGACGCGCGCAGCGCAGCGGGTGGGGGTGTTGCGCGACCGATCGAGATCCGTGGCACAGACACCCCCACCCCCAACCCCTCCCCACAAGGGGGAGGGGAGTAGGTGAGCGGTACATCCAAAACGATCGCGAACGGCACCGCCACCGCCTCCGGCACGAGGCCATTCTCGCTCTTCGAATGGATGCTCGCCGGGCGCTATCTGCGCACGCGCCGACGTGAGGGTTTCGTCTCGGTCATCGCGGGCTTCTCGTTCCTCGGCATCATGCTCGGCGTCGCGACGCTCATCGTCGTGCTGTCGGTGATGAACGGCTTCCGCAAGGAATTGCTCGACAAGATCGTCGGCATCAACGGCCATATCTTCGTGGCGCCGATCGAGACCCCGCTCACCGATTACGATGCGGTGGCGCAGAGGATTGCGGCCGCGCCGGGCGTGAAGCGCGCGATGCCGCTCGTGGAAGGCCAGGCGTTCGGTTCCTCGCAATATAGCGGCAGCGGCGTTCTGGTGCGCGGCGTGCGCACTGACGACCTGAAGAAGATCGACCATATCGCCGGCAATATCCGGCAGGGCACGCTCGAGGATTTCGACAAGGGGGAGGGCGTTGCCATCGGCCGCCGTCTCGCCGAGTCGCTGTCGCTGCAGGCGGGCGACACCTTCACGCTCATCACGCCGCGCGGCGCCTCGACGCCCTTCGGCACCGCGCCGCGCATCAAGGGGTATCCAGTGAAGGCGGTGTTCGAGATCGGTATGTCCGAATTCGACTCGACTTTCGTGTACATGCCGCTCGCTGAAGCGCAGAGCTACTTCAATCGTCCCGACGACGTGCAGTTGATCGAGGTCTATCTCGACAATGCCGATCGCGTGGATGAAGCCCGCATCGCGATCGAAGAGGCCGCCGGTCGGCCGATCCTGATGACCGATTGGCGGCAGCGCAACCGCACCTTCTTCGGCGCGCTCGAGGTGGAGCGAAACGTCATGTTTCTCATCCTGACGCTGATCGTGCTTGTGGCCGCGCTCAACATCATCTCGGGCCTGATCATGCTGGTGAAGGACAAGTCGAGCGACATCGCGATCCTGCGCACCATGGGGGCGACCAAGGGCGCGATCATGCGCGTGTTCCTGATCACCGGCGCGTCGATCGGCATCGTCGGCACCATTGCGGGGTTTGGGCTCGGTCTGTTGCTGGCGCTCAACGTGGAGAGCATCCGCAGTTTCATCTCGCACCTGACCAACACCAACCTGTTTCCGGCGGAGCTCTATTTCCTCAGCCGTCTTCCGGCGGACGTGAACCCGACGGAAGTCTTGTCGATCCTGCTGATGGCGATGGTGCTGTCGTTGCTGGCAACGCTCTATCCGTCCTGGCGCGCCGCGAAGCTCGACCCGGTCGAAGCCCTTCGTTACGGATAAATGATGTCATCCGGCCAACCGCAACCAGCCCTTTTCCTCTCCAAGGTCGAACGCCGCTACCCGCAAGGCGAGACGTCTCTCGAAGTCCTGCGCGGCGGCGATCTGGCGATTTGGCCCGGTGAGATGGTCGCCCTCGTGGCACCGTCAGGCACCGGCAAATCGACCTTGCTGCATCTCGCAGGGCTGCTCGAAAAGCCCGATGGCGGCGAGATCTATGTGGGCGGCCGGCCGACCGCCGCCATGGACGATTCGGAGCGCACCCGCATCCGCCGCGAGGACCTTGGTTTCGTCTATCAGTTTCACCATCTGCTGCCGGAATTTTCGGCGCTCGAGAACGTTGTCATCCCGCAACTGATCCGCGGCTTGAGCAAGGCGGATGCGCGCAGTCGCGCGAGCCAGCTTCTGACGTTTCTGGGTTTGGGAAAACGGCTCGACCATCGCCCCGGGGAATTATCCGGCGGCGAACAACAGCGCGTCGCCATCGCGCGGGCGGTCGCCAACGCGCCGCGCCTGCTGCTCGCCGACGAGCCCACCGGCAATCTCGATCCGAACACGGCCGACCGGGTGTTCCAGACGCTGGTTGCCATCGTGCGCGCCTCGAAACTCGCCGCGCTCATCGCCACCCACAACCTCGAACTCGCGAGCCGCATGGACCGGCAGGTGACGATCCGCGACGGCTTGATCGTGCCGCTCACGTAGCTTGCTGGCGATCAGGCCGACTGCATCCCACTAGAGCGGAACTGCCTCCCGTCAGCGCGTCTGGGTTCCGGGTTCCGCTGCGCGGCCCCGGAATGACGGGAATGCGTCCCGTTATCACTGACGCCCGTCATTCCGGGGCGAGCAAAGCGAGAACCCGGAACCCATAAACACGACCCACAATCGCGAATTCACCAGCTGCATGGACCGGCAGGTGACGATCCGCGACGGCCTGATCGTGCCGCTCACGTAGAAGCGTTGCGCGAGAGCCGGATTCAGTTTCTTCGAATCTGATCCGGCTCTCTTCTTTTTGTTTTGGCGCATGATCTTTCGGCGAACCGGTATCCACTTCGCCGGATCAGGCTTTAGTTCGACGACCAGACGGCCAGTTCGTAGCCGTCAGGATCGGCGAAATGGAAGCGCCGCCCGCCTGGAAAGCTGAAAACCGGCGTCACGATCCTCGCTCCCAGCGCTTCGAGGCGCGCCTGGGTCTCAGCGAGATCGTCCGCATAAAGAATGACGAGCGGACCGCCGGGACGGATGGGCCCGCCCGTCGTCAATCCGCCGGTGAGCCGGCCATCGGTAAACTCGCAATAGGTCGGGCCATAATCGGTAAAGCGCCAGCCGAAGGCCTTTCCGTAGAATTCCTTCGAACGGGCGATATCGGCGACGTTGAATTCGATATTGTCGATCTGGCGGTCGTTTCCCTTGGCACCCATGGCGCGTCCTCTCGATCCGTTGATGCTGCTTCGGCTTAATCCAGAGCCGGATCACTTTCTTCGAATCTGATCCGGCTCTATCTCTTTGTTTGGCGCATGATCTTTCGGCGAACCGGTCTCCACTTCGCCGGATCAGGCTCTAGCATTTGCGCGCGTTAACCTCCCGTTGACTCCGCCGCCACCCCAGCGTTATCCCCGCTTTACACAGAACAGAACGCGAACAATAATGAACATGTCAGGAACGTGGAGCAAAGACATGGTTCGCACCCTCATCGAAACCGCCGCTGAAATCACCTCGCTCGCCATCTTCGGCAGCATGGTGGCGATCTGGGCGCTCGCCCTCTCGCCGATGGCTTGACCCCGAAGTTCACAGGCAAAGGCCGCATGCGACGATAATTTGCGCCGATCCTGCTGGTGGGGTCGGAGCGCCGCATGCGAAAATGGGGGCCTTCTGAGTCGGGGTTCCATGGCGCGTATTCTTCAAGATATCGGTTTCGTGCATCTGCACGTGCATTCGTCGTATTCGCTGCTCGAGGGCGCGCTGAAGATCGGCAAGATTGCCGATCTGGCGAAAGCCGACAAGCAACCGGCGATCGCCCTGACGGACACCAACAATCTCTTCGGTGCGCTCGAATTCTCCGAGAAGCTCTCGGGCTCCGGCATCCAGCCGATTCCAGGCGTTCAACTGTCGGTCTGTTTCGAGGAGGCCGACCCGGTTGCGCGGATCGCGCCGGTGGCAACCAACATCGTCCTTCTGGCACAGACCGAGGAGGGCTATCGCAACCTCATGCGTCTCGTCAGTCACGCCTATTTCGGCGTGCCGCTGGGCGATGCCCCGCGGGTTGCAGCGACCGCGCTGGCGGCTCATTGCGAAGGCCTTATCGCGCTCACCGGTGGTCTCACCGGTCCCCTCGACACGGCGCTTCGCGACGGCGGGCGGCCCGATGTGGCGCAAGCGCGGCTCGACGTCCTGAAGCACGCTTTCGGTCACCAGCTCTATGTGGAGATCCAGCGTCACGGCCTCGACGAGGAACGGCTGGTCGAGGCCGAACTGATCGCGCTCGCCGATCGCAACGGCCTGCCGCTCGTTGCCGCCAACGAGCCGTTCTTCGCCGCAACGGGAGATTTCGAGGCGCATGACGCGCTGCTGGCGATTTCCAGCGGCCGGGTGGTGTCGGACGGTGCGCGCCGCCGCCTCTCGCCGCAGCACGATTTCAAGACGCGCCAGCAGATGATGGAGCTGTTCAAGGATCTGCCCGACGCACTGCAGGCGACCGTCGAGATCGCCATGCGGTGCTCGACGCGCGTGACCACGCGCAAGCCCATCCTGCCCCGTTTCGGCACCGGTTCGGACGCCACGCCGCTCGACGAGGATGCCGAGCTGAAACGGCAGGCCGAGGAAGGCCTCGTGAAGCGGCTTGCCGCCCATGGCACGGCGCCGGGGCTGACCGAGCAGGATTATCACGACCGGCTCGCCTTCGAGATCAGCGTCATCCAGCGCATGAAGTTTCCCGGCTACTTTCTGATCGTGGCCGACTTCATAAAATGGGCCAAGGACAACGACATTCCGGTCGGACCCGGTCGTGGTTCGGGCGCCGGATCGCTCGTCGCCTATGCACTCACCGTGACCGATCTTGATCCGCTGCGGTTCGGCCTGCTGTTCGAGCGCTTCCTCAATCCGGAACGCGTATCGATGCCTGATTTCGACATCGATTTCTGCGTCGATGGACGCGAGCGCGTCATCGATTACGTGCAAAAGCGCTACGGCGAGGAGCAGGTCGCGCAGATCATCACCTTCGGCACGCTTCTGGCGCGCGGCGTGATCCGCGATGTCGGGCGCGTCCTCGAAATGCCTTACGGCCAGGTGGACAAGCTCACCAAACTTGTGCCGCAGAATCCGGCCAGTCCCGTCACGCTGAAACAGGCGATCGAAGGCGAGCCGAAGCTGCAGGCCGCGATCGACGAGGAGCCCGTCGTCGCGCGCATGCTCACCATCGCGCAGAAGCTCGAAGGCCTGCACCGCCACGCCTCCACGCACGCCGCCGGCGTGGTGATCGGCGATCGTCCCTTGCAGGAACTGGTGCCGCTCTATCGCGATCCCAAGACCGGTATGCGCGTGACCCAGTACAACATGAAATGGGTCGAGCAGGCGGGCCTCGTGAAGTTCGACTTCCTCGGCCTCAAAACCCTGACCGTTTTGCGCGCCGCCGTCGATCTGATCCGGCGCAGGGGCGTGGAGATCGACCTGTCGGCGCTTCCGCTCGACGACCGCCAATCCTATGAGGCGCTCTGCCGGGGCGAGACGGTCGGCGTGTTCCAGGTGGAAAGCGCGGGCATGCGCAAGGCCCTGGTGGAGATGGAGGCCGACCGGTTCGAGGACCTGATCGCCCTGGTGGCGCTCTATCGGCCGGGCCCGATGGCGAATATCCCGGTCTATTGCGCGCGCAAACTCGGCAAGGACGAGCATAACAAGAAGCACTGGTATCCCCATCCCAAGCTCGAGCCGGTGTTGCGCGAAACCTTCGGCATCATCGTCTATCAGGAGCAGGTGATGGAGGTGGCCAAGGTGCTCGCCGGCTATTCGCTCGGCGATGCCGACCTGCTGCGCCGCGCCATGGGCAAGAAGATCAAGAAGGAGATGGACGACCAGCGCGAGCGCTTCGTCTCCGGGGCGGTCGCGGGCGGGCTCGACAAGAGCAATGCCAACGAGATCTTCGACCTCCTGGCGAAGTTCGCCGATTACGGCTTCAACAAGAGCCACGCCGCCGCCTATGCGCTGGTGGCCTTCCAGACCGCTTATCTCAAGGCCAATCACCCGGTCGAGTTTCTCGCCGCCTCGATGACGCTCGATCTCGACAATACCGACAAGCTCTCCGAATTCCGGCGCGAGGCGCAGCGCCTCGGCATCAAGGTCGAGCCGCCCTCCGTCAACCGCTCAGGCGTGGTGTTCGACGTGCGATACGACGCGGAAGGGCAGGGCGCGATCCTCTATGCGCTCGCCGCCATCAAGGGCGTCGGACGCCAGGCCATCGAAGCGCTCATGGAAGCGCGCGGCGAGGAGCCGTTCCGCGATCTCGCCGATTTTGCCCGCCGCATCAATCCGCGCTCGCTCAACAAGCGCACGCTCGAAAACTTGATCGCGGCCGGCGCCCTCGACGAACTCGAGCCGGACCGGGCGAAGGCCGCGGCTTCCATCGACGCGGTGATGAGCCTCGCGCAGCAATCCCACGATGCGGCCAACGGCGGCATGGCGGATATGTTCGGCGGCGTCGCTTCAGGCGATGTGCAGTTGCGCATCCCGCCCTTCGAGCCGTGGCCCGCCTCGGAGCGCCTGCAGCGCGAATACGACGCGGTCGGCTTCTTCCTGTCCGGCCATCCCCTCGATGAATATGGCGACCTGCTGAAGAAGCTGCGTGTGCAGACATGGGTCGAATTCTGCCGCTCGGTGAAGGCCGGCAACTCGGTCGGCCGTATCGCCGCGACGGTCCTCGACCGGCAGGAGCGCCGCACCAAGACCGGCAACAAGATGGGCATCCTCACCCTGTCCGACCAGACCGGGCACTTCGAGGCCATCCTGTTCTCCGAAGGGCTTCAGCGCTACCGCGAAATCCTCGAGCCTGGCAGCGCCGTGGTGCTGATGGTGGCGGCGGGGCTCGAAGGCGACGAGGTGAGGGCGCGCATCGGCACGGCCGAGCCGCTCGAAGAGGCCATTTCCAAGCACCAAAAGGGCATGCGCATCTTCCTGCGCGACGAGCGTCCGATCGGCAGCGTCTTCGAGCGGCTGAAAGCCAAGGGCGAGGGCGAGGTTTCGCTGGTCCTGATCCTCGATGACGGCGACCGGGAGGTGGAGGTCAAGCTTCCCGGCAAGTACATGGCCTCGCCGCAGATCGCCGGCGCGCTGAGGGCGGTGCCGGGGGTGGTGGACGTGCATATGAATTAGGCGAATGGTGAGTGGCGAATGGCGAATTCGGCGGTGCGATCGAGAGCTATCTGCCGCTCACCACCACACCCTCGTCATGCCCGGGCTGATCCGGGCCCCCACGCCTTTTTCCGGCGCCCTCGCGAGAAAGTCTGGATGGCCGGGTCGAGCCCGGCCATGACGGGCCGGGTTTGACAGTGGGAGTGTTTGGCCAGCCATTGGCGCCGTCGAGACTACCCCACTCGCCATTCGCCACTCCCCATTCGCCACCACCCTTGCTTTCGCCCCGATTCTCCCCTATAGGCGCGCTCATCCCACACGCGGAGCTTGCTCGATGATTTAATCGGGCTGCCACCGGTGGCCGGTTTTCCGGTCCACTGCTCCGCGGAGGCCTAACCGGAGAGATACCATGGCACTACCTGAATTTTCTATGCGTTCGCTGCTCGAAGCCGGCGCCCACTTTGGTCACCAGTCGCACCGCTGGAACCCGAAGATGGGGCAATACATCTTTGGCACCCGCAACAACATCCACATCATCGACCTGGCCCAGACCGTCCCGATGCTGCACCGCGCCCTTCAGGCCGTCAGTGACACGGTCGCCAAGGGCGGCCGCGTGCTGTTCGTCGGCACCAAGCGTCAGGCTGCGGATTCCGTCGCCGATGCGGCCAAGCGTTCGGCGCAGTATTATGTGAACTCCCGCTGGCTCGGCGGCATGCTGACCAACTGGAAGACGATTTCGGGCTCGATCTCGCGTCTGCGCAAGGTCGACGAGATCCTCGGCGGCGGCGGCACCGGCCTCACCAAGAAAGAGCGCCTGATGCTGTCCCGCGAGAAGGACAAGCTCGAGCGCGCTCTCGGCGGCATCAAGGACATGGGCGGTACGCCGGACCTGATCTTCGTCATCGACACCAACAAGGAACAGCTGGCGATCCAGGAGGCCAAGCGCCTCGGCATCCCGGTGGCGGCCATCGTCGACACCAACTGCGATCCGGATGGCATCACCTTCCCGGTTCCGGCCAACGATGACGCCGGTCGTGCGATCACGCTCTATTGCGACCTCATCGCCCGCGCGGCGCTTGACGGCATCTCCCGCGGCGCTGGCGCCATGGGCATCGATATCGGCGCTTCGGAGAACCCGATGGCCGAAGAGATCCCGGCCAACGACGCCGTGGCTCCCGAGCAGGGCGAGCAGTTCGAGCGTCTGGCGGCTCCCCGCGGCGCGCCCGACGATCTGACCAAGCTCACGGGTGTTGGCCCGCAGCTCGAGAAGAAGCTGAACGAAGCCGGCATCTTCCATTACTGGCAGTTTGTCGCCATGACGCCCGCCGATGTCGAGCAGCTTGACAAGGACGCCAAGCTGAACGGCCGCGTCGAGCGCGACGGCTGGATCGGTCAGGCCCGGGCGATGCTCGAGGCGGCGTAACGCCAGCCGGATCGTGCTTCGCCCGTGCCGGCGACAATAGGACAGCGGATGCTGTCTTGAATTGTCCCGAGGGCGGGGCGACTTGAGCGAAGTGATCAAGCCCGGCGTTCCCTGAGCGCCGGGCTCCCTGTAGATCACGATGAGTCGGGACCGGATCGGTTCAAACTCATAAAGCGTGATCGATTCCAATAACCTGGAGCATGATGTCGTCCGAAAACCGCTTCACACTTTTCGGCATCATGCTCTATCTGTGAACCTGTGAAAGGACGAGCCATGGCGAACATTACCGCTGCGATGGTGAAGGAGCTGCGCGAGACGACCAGCGCCGGCATGATGGATTGCAAGAACGCCCTCAACGAGACGGGCGGCGACATCGAGGCCGCGATCGACTGGCTGCGCAAGAAGGGCCTCTCGAAGGCCGCCAAGAAGGCTGGCCGCGTTGCCGCCGAAGGCCTCGTGGCCGTCGAGTCTTCCGGCCACACCGCGACCATCCTCGAGGTGAACTCCGAAACCGATTTCGTGGCGCGTAACGACCAGTTCCAGGCCTTCGCCCGCGAAGCCGCGAAAATTGCGCTTATGGGCAACGGCACTGTCGAGGCCCTCGAAGTCGCTCACTTCCCGGGCTCGCAGACCACGATCAAGGATCGTCTGCAGGAACTGATCGCCACGATCGGCGAGAACATGAGCCTGCGCCGCGTCGCCAAGCTCGAAGTCTCCAAGGGCGTCATCGCCACCTACATCCATAATGCGGTGGGCGACGGCCTCGGCAAGATCGGCGTTCTCGTGGCGCTCGAATCCGAGGGCGACGTGACGGCCCTGTCGACGCTCGGCCGCCAGATCGCCATGCATGTGGCTGCGACCAACCCGGTCGCCGTCGATGCATCCGGCGTCGATGCGGCGACCCTGGAGCGCGAGAGCGCCATCCTGCGCGACAAGAACGCCGGCAAGCCGGAAAACGTCATGCAGAAGATCATCGAGAGCGGCCTCAAGAGCTACTACAAGGAGGTCACCCTCCTCGAGCAGTCCTTCGTGCATGACCCGTCCAAGACGGTGGCACAGGTGCTCAAGGAGGCCGAGTCGAAGGCTGGCAAGCCGGTCGTCCTGAAGGCCTTCGTGCGCTACGCTCTCGGTGAGGGCATCGAGAAGGAGGAGGCACCCGACTTTGCCTCCGAAGTGGCAGCGGCGGCCGGGCTGAAAGCCTGACACGTTCCAAACAGAAAACGGCGGCGCCTCAGCCGCCGTTTTCATGAGAGACCGGCGCACGAGCCGGCCGGTTGCGGTTCGCCGCGCGATGATGCGACGCGCCACCTCGCGAGCGCCTGGTTTCGTGAGTAACCGGACGATAGAGCATTGGGAGAAAGCCCGGTAGGCTCTCCCACCGACATGCTCGAGGGCTTGAAGCGGGACGATCGCCTGACCGGGCTCAGCGCGCCGTCACCCAACCGACAAGGGGTCTGCCAGTGAAACAATTCCGGCGCATTCTGGTGAAGCTCTCCGGCGAGGCCCTCATGGCCTCCGACGGCTATTGGCTCGATCCGCAAACCCTCTCGGGTCTTGCCGAGGATCTGGGCGCCGCCACCAGGGCCGGGTTCGAGATCGCCGTCGTCATCGGCGGCGGCAACATCATCCGCGGTGCCCGCATGAGCGCCGCTGGATGGATCGATCGACCCACCGCCGATTCCATGGGCATGCTCGGCACCGCCATGAACTCGCTCGCCATCGAAACCGCGCTGAACGCGGCTGGCGTTTCCGCCCGCACCATGTCGGCGGTCTCGATGCCGTCGATCTGCGAAACCTATGCGCGCCAGCCGGCTCTTCACCACCTGCAAAAGGGCCAGGTGCTCGTTCTTGCCGGCGGCACCGGCAACCCGTTTTTTACCACCGACACGGCGGCGGTCTTGCGCGCGGCGGAATTGCGCTGCGACGCGGTGCTCAAGGCCACCCAGGTCGATGGCGTCTATTCGGCGGACCCGAAGACGAACCCGGACGCGGTTCGCTACGAGAAGCTCACCCATGACGAAGCCATCGCCAAGGATCTGAAGGTGATGGATACGGCGGCCTTCGCACTTGCGCGGGAGAGCCGCATCCCGATCATCGTCGGCTCGATCCATGCTCCGAGCTCGGTGACGGCGATCCTCAATGGGACCGTTCCGTCGACCATTGTCGCCCCTTGATGCAAAGCCGACGGAGGCGTAAGCCCCTTTTTGTGCAGTTCGAGTAAGGATTCAATCACGATGGCCACCTCTTTTGACCTCGATGACGTGAAGCGCCGCATGACGGGCGCCATCAATGCCTTCAAACATGACCTTGGCAGCCTGCGCACCGGACGTGCGTCGCCGACGCTGCTCGATCCGATTCAGGTCGACGCCTATGGCGCCGCGATGCCGATTGCGCAGGTTGCGACCGTCAGCGTGCCGGAGCCGCGCCTGCTCAGCGTGCAGGTCTGGGACCGCAGCATGGTGGCGGCTGTCGAGAAGGCGATCCGCGAGTCCGATCTCGGCCTCAATCCGCAGACCGAAGGTCAGGTCATCCGCCTGCGCATCCCCGAGATGAACGAGCAGCGCCGCAAGGAAATGGTCAAGGTCGCGCATAAATACGCCGAGGAGGCGAAAGTGGCCGTGCGCCATGTGCGCCGCGATGGCCTCGACCTGCTCAAGAAGCTCGAGAAGGATAGCTCCATCAGCGAGGACGACAGCAAGCGCCACGCCGATCAGGTGCAAAAGGCCACCGATCAATTCGTCGCCGATGTGGACTCTCTGCTTGTGGCAAAGGAAAAGGAAATCATGCAGGTCTAGAGCGTGATGCCGAAAAGTGTGTAACGGTTTTCGGACGACATATGCTCCAACTTACTGAAATCGATCACGTCTTATGCCATTGGACGATTCCGTCCAAAGGCATCGTGATCTAGTCGGGCCGGCATTTGGAAAAGCGATCATGAGTGGTGAAGCGAAGCTGTCGGCTCCGGAATTCGCCTGCCCGTCAGCAGGCGAGGGCGTCCCGACCCATGTCGCGATCATCATGGACGGTAATGGCCGCTGGGCTGCGAAGCGCGGATTGCCGCGCTTCGAGGGGCACCGGCGCGGCGTGGAAGCGATCCGGCGCGCCGTGCGGTCGGCCGGTGAACTCGGCATCCGCTACCTGACGGTCTACAGCTTCTCGGCCGAGAACTGGCGGCGCCCGGCGCAGGAGGTCTCCGATCTCATGGGCCTCCTGAAACGCTTCGTCCGCCACGATCTGGCGGAGCTTCACGCCAACAACATCCGGGTCCGCATCATCGGCGAACGGCAGGGATTGACCAGCGATATCGTGCTTCTGCTGGACGAAGCCGAAAACCTGACGCGCCACAATACCGGCCTCACGCTGGTGATCGCCTTCAATTATGGCGGGCGCCAGGAAATCGTCGGTGCCGTGCGCGCGCTTGCCGAGAAGGTGAGGGCGGGGACCCTCGATCCCGCCAGCATCGATTGCGACCTGCTGGAGCAGCATCTCGACACCCATGGCATTCCCGACCCGGATCTCGTGATCCGCACCTCCGGCGAGCAGCGGGTGTCGAATTTTCTCACCTGGCAGACCGCCTATTCGGAATTCCTGTTCATCCCGGATTTCTGGCCGGATTTCGACGACGCGATCTTTCGCGCGGCCATCGACGAATATTGTCGCCGCGAGCGCCGCTTCGGCGGTCTCAGCGCGCGAGCGGGTTGAGCATGGCCTTGGAGAAGGGCTCCGTGCCGCAAGCCGTCCCGGCCTCCAGCGAGTTGAAGAAGCGCGTTCTCTCCGCGCTGGTCCTGGTCCCGCTCGCCCTGATGACGGCGATTCTCGGCGGCTGGCCGTTCGCCCTGTTCTGGCTCGCGGCGGGAATCGCCATGGTGGTCGAGTGGACGGGCATGACGAAGGTCGAGCCCTCGCGCCTTTTGAAAGCTGTCTTGGCCGTCGGTCTTGCGGGCGCGACGCTTCTGTTGCTGCTGCGGGCCGATTTCGTGACGTTCGTCGCCCTTGCGGCGATCGCGCTGCTCGCCGCCGCGATCCTGGGGCGCACCTCGGGCGACAAGCTCTGGGCGGCCTCGGGTTTTCTTTACGGCCTGGTGATCGTCCTTGTGCCGCCTCTCGTGCGGGCGCACCCGAACCTTGGGCTGGTCGGTCTGCTATGGATGTTCGCGGTCGTGTGGTCGACCGATATCGCCGGCTATTTCACCGGACGGGCGCTCGGCGGGCCGAAACTCTGGCCCCGCGTCAGCCCCAAGAAAACCTGGTCAGGCTTCCTCGGCGGATTGCTGGCGGCTGCGATCGCGGGCTTCCTCGTCGCATGGGTCGCCCAGCGCTCCGGGTGGATCCAGCCTTTCAGCCTGCGCAACACCGTGATTCTGTCGATCATCGCGGCGGTCGCCAGCCAATTGGGTGACCTGGGCGAATCCGCCCTCAAGCGCCATTGCGACGTGAAGGATTCGAGCCACCTCATTCCCGGGCATGGCGGCGTGATGGACCGCCTCGACGGCTTCTGGGCCGTCTCGCTCATTCTCGGCATCGTCCTTTTCATCACCTGGATGGCGGGCTGATCGTTCGATGGCACGCACCCTCACGATTCTTGGCGCAACCGGCTCGGTCGGCCGGTCCACACTCGAGGTGGTGCTTGCCCACCCGCACGAGTTCCGGGTCGTGTCCGTGGTCGGCGGTCAGGATGCACAGGCCCTCGCCAATGTGGCGCGCCTGGTTGGTGCCCAGTTCGCGGCCCTGGCTGACGAGCGCGGTGGCGCAGAGCTGAAAGTCGCCCTGTCCGGGTCCGGGATTGAGAGCGGGGCCGGCCCCTCGGCGATCCTCGAGTCTGTCGAGCGCGAAGCCGAGATCGTGCTCGCCGCCATCAGCGGGACAGCCGGCCTCGGTCCCACCGCGGCCGCCCTCAAGCCGGGTCGAACCCTGGCGCTCGCCAACAAGGAAAGCCTCGTCTGCGCGGGTGCCGCATTCATGAGCGAGGCGCGCCGTCTCGGCGTGCGGATCATGCCGGTCGATTCGGAGCACAACGCGCTCGACCAGGCTCTCGCGGCCGGACGCAACGGCGATGTCGAGAAGGCGATCATCACGGCGACCGGTGGCCCCTTCCGTACCTGGACGCGCGAGCAGATCGCGAGGGCGACCCCCGCCGAGGCGGCAGCTCATCCGGTCTGGTCGATGGGATCCAAGATCAACATCGACTCCGCCACGCTCATGAACAAAGGGCTCGAACTGATCGAGGCGCATCACCTGTTCGACCTCGAAGCCGAGCGCCTCGACGTGGTGGTGCACCCGGAGGCGATCTTCCACGGCCTCGTGCAATGGCGCGACGGCGCGCTCACCGCCGGGCTGGCCTTGCCGGACATGAAAGTGCCGATTGCGAACGCCCTGCGTCATCATGAACGCCTGCGGATGGACCTGCCTCGTCTCGATCTTGCCGCGATTGGCCGCTTAACGTTCGAGAACGCCGATGAGGCGCGGTTTCCGTGCCTGGCCCTGGCCAGGGCCGCCTTGCGGGCCGGTGGGGCGATGCCAACGATCCTGAACGCCGCCAATGAAATCGCCGTTGCAGCATTCATGGGGACGGAGATCGGATTTTACGCGATTCCGGAAACGGTTGAACGTGTTTGCTCGACTTTTGCAGGACGTTCCCTGCCGGCACCCGCTACCGTATCGGACGCGCTGATACTAGATAGGGAAGCTCGGGACACGGCACGGCGGTTTCTGTCGGCCTGACGATATTTGGCGCGGCCCGCGGGGACGCGAAAGGGAAGACCATGGATTGGCTTGCAGCGGCGACCGGGGCGACAGGTTCGGTTTTTCTCACTCTCATTGCGTTCGTTGTCGTCCTCAGCGTCGTCGTCTTCATCCATGAGTTCGGGCATTTCTGGGTCGGACGCCTTTGCGGCGTCGGCGTGACGGCGTTCTCGATCGGGTTCGGCAAGGAATTGGTCGGCTGGACCGACCGGCACGGCACCCGCTGGAAACTCTCGGCGATTCCCCTCGGCGGCTACGTGAAGTTCGTGGGCGACCTGAATGCCGCCAGCGTGCCGGATCAAAGCCAGCTTCCCCGGATGACGGCTGCCGAGCGCGCCGTCAGTTTTCCCCATCAAAGTGTCGCCAAGCGCGCCGCCATCGTGGCGGCGGGGCCCATCGCCAATTTCATCCTGGCGATCGCGATCTTCGCCGGGTTCAACTATTTCAGCGGTCGTCAGGTGATCGAGGCGCGCATCGAGGCGGTCCAGCCCGGCAGCGCCGCCGAGAAGGCCGGCTTCCTGCCCAGGGACCTGATCATTGAAATCGACGGCAGGCGGATCGAGACTTTCGCCGACATGCAGCTGCTCGTGAGTTCGAGCGCGGGCGAGTCGCTTGCCTTCACGGTGGACCGGGCCGGGCAGACCGTCACCTTGAACGCGACGCCGAACTTCACCGAGCGGACCACGCCCTTTGGGAAGCAGCGGATCGGCTTGCTCGGCGTGGAAGCCTCACGCGATCCCGCGGCGGTCAAGCGGCTGTCCTACACACCGTGGGGCGCCCTGAAGGCGGGCGCGGTCGAAACCTGGAACCTCGTCGACCGGACCATGAACTTCCTGCGCCGGCTGGTGGTGGGCAAGGAATCGGCCGATCAACTGTCCGGACCGATCGGCATTGCGCGTGCTTCCGGAACGGCATTTGACGTGGGCGGCGTCTACAGCCTCGTCGGATTGATAGGATTCATGTCGGTTTCGATTGGTCTTATTAACCTTTTTCCCATTCCGTTGCTCGATGGCGGCCACCTGCTTTTCTATGCGGTGGAAGCCCTCCGCGGCCGTCCTTTGAGCGAAAAAGCCCAGGAAATAGGGTTTCGAATCGGCTTCGCCCTGGTGGCGATGCTCATGCTGTTTGCCACCTGGAATGACATTGTTCACCTTGGTGCGAGTTTTATGGCCAAGGGTACGTGACACAGACGCAACGCCCGTTAAAATTGCTACTCTGTTGAGTAATCCGCCGTTTGCAATGACGGCGAAAGTTTGTACAAGCGGACCGCACCGATAGGATTGGCTTCAGTCATCGCCGATCCGTCGGGCGCCCCGCTTAGGCAAATATAAAAGAGACGGGCCAGTTGATGATGTCGACGACCACGAAACGCCGGAAAAAGCCGGCCACCACCGCCATTGTCGCCATCAGCGCGATGATCGCCGGAGTGACTGCCGCAGAGACGGCTTTCGCGCAGCAGACGACCCAGGGCAGCCGCAGGGCCTCGGTTTCGCAGGGGCCCATCATCAATCGCGTTGTGGTCGAGGGCAACAAGCGCGTCGAGAAGGCGATGATCGAGGGCAGCCTCGAGATGCAGGCCCGCCGTCCTTACAACCAGGCCACAGTGGACGCGGACGTTCAGCGCATTCTCGAAATCTATCGCCGCCAGGGTCGTGGTCTCGCGACCGTGACTCCCCGCATCGTCGACCTGCCGAACGGCCGGGTGGACGTGGTCTACAGCGTCAACGAGGGCGACAAGACCGGCGTCAAGGAAATTCGCTTCGTCGGCAACAATCAGATTTCGGCCAGCCGCCTGCGCGGCGTCATGGGAACCACCGAGACCAATATTCTCAGCTTCCTCAAGAGCACCGACGTTTACGACCCGAACCGGATTGCCGCCGATCTCGAGCTGGTCCGCCGCTATTACCTGAAGAACGGCTATGCCGATTTCCGCATCGTTTCCAACGATGTGCAGTTCGATCCTAATGCCGGCGGCTACGTCATCACCATCGTGGTCGAAGAGGGCCCGCAATATCGCGTCGGCGCCGTCACGGTGGATTCCCGCATTCCCGAATTGGGCGAGGACGTGGTTCGCCGGAACATCTCGACTTCCGCCGGTTCGGTCTACAGTGCCGACAAGGTTCAGAAGTCGCTGCAGGACGTGACGGCCGATGCGGCGCGCAAGGGGTACGCCTTCGCACAGGTTCGCCCGGTCGGAACCCGCGATCCCGCGACCCAGACCATCAACCTCGGCTACGTGGTGGAAGACGGTCCGCGCGTCTACATCGAGCGGATCAACGTCCGCGGCAACAGCCGTACCCGCGATTACGTCATCCGTCGTGAGTTCGATCTCGGCGAAGGGGACCCCTACAACCGGGTGCTCATCGACCGCGCCGAGCGACGCCTCAACAACCTCGGTTACTTCAAGAACGTCCGCGTCTCCAACGAGCCGGGCTCGGCGCCCGACCGCGTGGTGGTCAATGTGGATGTCGAGGATCAATCGACGGGCGCGTTCTCGATCTCGGGCGGCTATTCGACGTCGGACGGCTTCATCGGCGAGGTCGCGGTCAGCGAATCGAACTTCCTCGGTCGTGGCCAGTTCGTCCGCGTTGCCGGCCAGCTCGGCCAGCGCTCGAACGGCGTCGATTTCTCGTTCACCGAGCCGTATTTCCTCGGCTATCGGATGGCGGCCGGTATCGACCTGTTCTCGAAGTTCAGCGACCAGACCCAGTACGCGCGCTATGAGAACCGGATGACCGGTGGTCAGTTGCGTCTCGGCCTGCCGTTCACCGAAGAATTCACGCTGACGCTGCGTTACTCGCTGTATCAGCAGGATCTCGAGATCCCGAACGATTTCAAGCAGCCCTATAACGACTGCTCGATACCGCTCCCGGGCTACACCGTGCTCAACCCGCCCGGCAGCCCCGGCGCCGGCTTGCCGAACCGCCTCTTCTGCGAAGGCAACGGCGAGGCGTCGCTGGCGATCAAGGAATCGCAGGGCGACACCCTGACCTCGCTCGCGGGCCTGACCTTCAACTATAACACGCTCGACAGCACCAAGGACCCGCGCAACGGCTTCTATGCCGACGTGAAGACGGACTTTGCCGGCCTCGGCGGCGATTCCCGCTACTTCCGCGCCACCGGCGACGCGCGTTATTACCGCGAGCTTTGGGACGATATCGTCGGTATCGCCCGCGTTCAGGGCGGTCAGATCTACGGGCTCGACGGCGGCGACAAGGGAACGGCGGGGAGCGGTGGCGATCTGCGCATCGTCGACCAGTTCTTCCTCGGCCCGTCGCTCGTTCGCGGCTTTGCCACCAACGGCATCGGCCCGCGCGACATCTCGAGCTACGACACCAATGCCAACGCCATCGGTGGCACGACCTATTTCGGTGGATCGCTCGAAGTTCAGTTCCCGATCTGGGGTCTCCCCCGGGAGCTGGGGCTGAAGGGTGCCGTCTTCGCCGATGCCGGTACGTTGTTCGGCTATGAGGGCCCGACCCGGTTCGATACGAACAACAATGGCATTATCGAAGGCTTCGCTCCGACGGGCTGCACGGCAAACGCGATCGTGTCGCAGGAATGTATCCTCGTCCGCGACAGCAAGACGATCCGCTCGGCGGTCGGCGCCTCGATCCTGTGGACCTCGCCGCTGGGCCCGATCCGCTTCGATTACGCATTCGCTCTCTCGAAGGATGAAGGCGTCATGACGCCGCTCGGTGTGAAGATCGGCGGCGACCGGACGCAGGCTTTCCGCTTCACCGGCGGTTCGCGCTTCTAAGGCATGGTGCGAAACCGGGTTCGCGGAAAGCGCCAGCAGGGGGAATTCGGAGCGCAATGTCTCCGGCTTCCACTGAACCGAAACCTTCCAGCACGGAGAGGGCGCCCCAGCGGCGCCCTCGCTTTTTCGTCATGACTGAGACAAGTTTCTTCCCCCAGGCCCAAACGCTCACACTGCGTCAGGTGGCCGAAATGGCGAATGCGGCGCTTCCCGAGGGCGCTGACGGGGAGTTTTTGCTCAAAGGCGTCGGCCCCCTTGAAAGCGCAGGTCCCAACGATCTCGCCTATATGGACAATGCCGCCTACGGGCGCGCACTCGGCGCCACTCAGGCCGGCGCCGTCCTCGTCACGCCGCGTTTTGCCGCAAAGGTCCCGCCGGGCAGCATCGCGCTCGTCACGCCGTTAGCCTATCGCGTTTTCGCACAGGTTCTGGCCCTTCTGTTCCCCTCCGCCATGCGGCCTGAATCGTCCTTTGCCTCGACCGGGACGTCACCGGGCTCCTTCGTCCACCCGACCGCCCGGCTCGAGCACGGCGTGAAGGTCGATCCCGGGGCTGTCATCGGACCCGGGGCCGAAATCGGCGCCGGCACGCTGGTCGGTTCGCATGCGGTGATCGGCGCGAAGGTCAAGATCGGCCGCGATTGCTCGATCGGCCCCAACGTCACCGTGTCTCACGCATTCCTCGGCAACCGCGTGATCCTTCATCCCGGCGTGCGCATCGGGCAGGACGGTTTCGGCTTCGCCATGGGGCCGCAAGGGCACCTCAAGGTGCCGCAGGTGGGGCGGGTGATCATTCAGGACGACGTGGAGATCGGCGCCAACAGCACAGTCGATCGCGGCGCGAGCCGTGATACGGTGATCGGCGAGGGCACCAAGATCGACAACCTCGTCCAGATTGCCCACAATGTCGTGATCGGTCGCCATTGCGTGATCGTCGCGCAAGTCGGCATCGCCGGTTCCACGACGGTCGAGGATTATGTGGCGATCGGCGGACAGGTGGCGGTCAACGGACACTTACGCATCGGCATGGGCGCCCAGATCGCCGCCACCAGCGGCGTCAACGGCGATGTGCCGGCGGGCGCCAAATGGGGCGGTATTCCTGCCCGGCCCATGCGGGAATGGTTCCGCGAGATGAACGCGCTGAAAAAACTTGCATCGAAAGCCGATTCCGGCGATGCCGCCAGCCATGACGGCATGTCTTCGGATCCGTGAAGACATCTTGCACTATCCGGAGACGATGACATGAGCGAAGCGCCAACCACGCTTCAGACCGCCGATATCATGCAGATTCTTGAGCTGCTGCCCCATCGGTATCCGTTTCTTCTCGTCGACAGGATCATCGAGATCGACGGCGACCGGTCCTGCATCGGCATCAAGAACGTCACCTATAACGAGCCGCAATTCACCGGCCACTTTCCGACGCGGCCGATCTTTCCGGGCGTCTACCTCATAGAGGGCATGGCGCAGACGGCCGGCGCCATCTGCGTCGCGTCGAAGATCGCCGAGCAGGCCAAGCCCAAGCAGGTCTTCTTCATGACCATCGATAAGGTGAAGTTCCGCAAGCCCGTGGAGCCGGGCGATCGGGTGGAATATCACATGCGCAAGCTCAACAACCGCCGCAACATGTGGTGGTACAAGGGCGAAGCGAAGGTTGACGGCGTGCTGGTCTGCGAAGCGGAAGTTAGCGCCATGCTGGTAATGGATTGATGGACACATTCATTCACAAGACCGCCATCGTCGAAGACGGCGCGAAAATCGGCGCGGGCTCGAAGATCGGCCCGTTCTGCATGGTCGGCCCCGAGGTCGAACTCGGCGAGGGCTGCGAGCTGGTCAGTCATGTGGCCGTCGCGGGGAAAACCACGATCGGCGCCCGCACGCGCATCTTTCCCTTCGCGTCCATCGGGCATATCCCGCAGGACCTGAAATATCGCGGCGAGCCATCCACGCTCACCATCGGGGCCGATTGCACCTTGCGTGAAGGCGTCACCATGAATCCGGGCACGGAGGGCGGCGGCCTGAAGACCGTGATCGGGGATCGCTGCGCATTCCTTGCCAATTCCCATGTGGGCCACGACACGCGCGTTGGAAACGACGTGATCCTGTCGAACAACGTGATGCTGGCGGGCCACGTGACGGTCGGCGATTTCGTGATCTTCGGCGGCGGTGCCGCCGTGATCCAGTTTGCCCGCGTCGGCTCCCACGCGTTCGTCGGCGGCCTCACCGGACTGGAGAACGATCTCATCCCCTACGGCATGGCCATGGGCAACCGAGCCCATCTGGCGGGCCTCAACATCATCGGCTTGCGCCGCCGCGGCTTCACCAGAGAGCAGATCCACGAGATCCGCCGCGCCTATCGCCTGCTTTTTGCCGATGAAGGCACATTGTCGGAGCGGGTCGAGGATGTGGCGGGAGAGTTCTCCATGCATCCCTTCGTGCACGAGATCCTCGATTTCATTCGCGAGGGCAAGGACCGGGCGATTTGCACGCCGCGAGATCCTGTCGCCTCGAACTGATGTCGCCTGACTCCGCGCAAGGGCGCGGCCGCAACGCCGGCCCGGTCGCGATTCTCGCCGGTTCCGGCCAATTGCCGATCCAGCTCGTGCATCATCTCGAGCGGACAGGGCAGGATTGCCGCGTGCTGGCGTTTCGCGGATTCGTGTCGGCGGAGCTGCGCCGGCGCGCGGACGCCAAGGTCGATCTGCTCGACCTCAAATCCATCATGCAACGCCTCGAGGAATGGCAGCCGCGCGCAGTCGCGCTGGTGGGGGCCGTGCGCCGCCCGGGCTTCTCCGCGCTGCTCGGGGCCTATTCGCTCCTGCGCAATCGGCAGGAGGTCCGCGACGTCATCGCACGGGGCGACGATCAGGTCCTGCGCGGGGCCGTGATGCTGCTCGAAGAGCGTGGCTACAAGGTGGTGGGCGCGCACGAACTCGCGCCCGGCCTCGTCGTGCCCGTTTCCATGACGGGGGCGCATGCGCCAAGTCCCGAGGATCAGCAGGCGGTCGCCGTTGGGCTCGATCTGCTTGGATCACTGTCGGCTTTCGATATCGGGCAGGCGGCCATTGTCGCGCGCGAGCATGTGCTGGCGGTGGAGGGGCCGGAGGGGACCGACCGGATGCTCGGCCGGGTCTCGGCGATGCGGCAATCGCTTTTCGGGTTCCGCAAGCACAAGGAGGGCGGCGTTCTCATCAAGGCGGCCAAACGCGGGCAGGATCTGCGCGTCGACATGCCGGCGATCGGCCCGCGGACGGTTCGGGAGGCGGCGCGCGCCGGCCTCTCCGGCATCGCGGTGGGTGCCGGCTCGACTTTGGTGCTCGACCAAGACAAGACCCTCGCGCTCGCCGACCGGCTCGGGCTGTTTCTGATCGCGGTCGAATTGCCGTGGATGGACCGGACCGATGGCGAGTGACGCGGCGCTGACGATCTGGATTGTCGCAGGCGAGGAATCCGGCGACCAACTCGGCGCGAAGCTGATGCGCGCGCTGAAGGCGCAACAGAACGGGGCGCGCTTGCGCTTCGGCGGGGTCGGCGGTCACGCCATGGCGCAGGAAGGCCTCGACAGCCTGTTTCCGCTCGAAGATATCGCCGTCATGGGTTTCTCGGCCGTTATCAATCGGTTGCCGACGATTCTTCGCCGGATCCGGCAGAGCGTCGACGCGGTGGTAGCGGCCAAACCCGACATGCTGATCATCATCGACAGCCCCGATTTCACCCATCGCGTGGCGAAGGCTGTGCGCAAGCGCGCCCCGGACATTCCCATCGTCGATTACGTCAGCCCGTCGGTCTGGGCCTGGCGTCCGGGACGGGCGCGGACGATGCGCGCCTATGTGGATCACCTGCTCGCGCTGCTGCCGTTCGAGCCGGAGGCGCATAAGCGGCTTGGCGGTCCGTCGACCACCTATGTGGGGCACCCGCTGATTGAGCGGCTTGGCGAGATCAGGCCCGCAAAGGGCGAGCGGGGAACGTCCGACGGCGAACCTCTCCGGCTCCTCGTTCTCCCCGGCAGTCGTCGCTCCGAGGTGAGCCGGCTGATGGCGCCGTTCGGCGAGGCTCTGGCGTTGCTGCAGCAGGCTTCAGCACGCGCCTTCGACGTCACGATCCCGGCCGTGCCGCATCTTGCCGACGAGATCGCGCGCCGCGCCGAGAGCTGGAGCTTAAAGCCGACGATCGTCCAGGACGAGGCGGCGAAATGGGCGGCTTTTCGCAGGGCCGATGCGGCGCTCGCCGCATCCGGGACGGTGACGCTGGAGCTTGGCCTGTCCGGCGTTCCGATGATCGTCGCCTACCGGGTCTCGAAGATCGAAGAGATCCTGAAATATCTGATCAAGGCCCATTCCATCGTCCTGACCAACCTCGTGCTGGGCGAGAACGTCATTCCCGAATTCATCCAGTGGGATTGCACCCCCGACAAACTCGCAGAGGCGCTGCTGCCGCTGCTTTCCGACACTCCGGAGCGGCGACGACAGGAAGAGGCTTTCCGCAGGCTCGACGATCTGATGCGGCTCGGTGACGAACAACCGAGCGAGCGCGCGGCGCGGACCGTCATCGAAACCCTCCACCGTCATTCCGGGGCGAGCGCAGCGAGAGCCCGGAACCTATAAGCATTGCGGCGTCCGGACGAGCTTCACGGCCTTCAGCGCTTCACTCGGCCTTGTCAGCGCGTCTGGGTTCCGGGCTCCGCTTTCGCGGACCCGGATATTCAGCGGTTCAGGGTCAGATAAAGGTCCGACCAATCGGGATTGATGTCTTCGATGAGACGAATTTTCCAATCGCGGCGCCATTTCTTGAGGCTCTTCTCGCGTGTGATCGCCTCGTCAATTCTCTCATAGGTCTCGTACCAGACGAGCCGATGCACGTCGTATCGAGCGGAGAAGCCGGGTATGATCTTCGCTTTGTGTTCGCCGACACGACGGGACAGATCATTCGTCACGCCAAGATAGAGCGTGCCGTGGCGGCGGCTGGCGAGCAGATAAACACAATAAACCATGCGGTATAGTGTTTCATAGCCCTATCGCACGCAAGCCCTCTGTCGTTCCGGGGCGAGCGCCGCGAGAGCCCGGAATCCATCAACACCGAAGGGATCAAGAGGAGCGCCAACCCTTGCGTTCACTCGACCTTGTCAGCGCGTCTGGGTTCCGGGCTCCGCTTTCGCGGACCCGGAATGACGGACATTCAGTTATCCGCGCGATGCGACCGTCGCGTAGTCGCGGGGGGGCGAGCCCACATAGAGCTGGCGCGGACGACCGATGCGCTGCGACGGGTCCTCGATCATCTCGCTCCACTGGGCGATCCAGCCGACCGTGCGGGCGAGCGCGAACAGCACCGTGAACATCGAGGTCGGGAAGCCCATGGCCTTCAGCGTGATGCCCGAATAGAAATCGATGTTCGGATAGAGCTTCTTCTCGAGGAAATACTCGTCCTTGAGAGCGATCTGTTCGAGTTCGATCGCGACGTCGAGCAGCGGATCGTCCTTGATGCCGAGTTCGTTCAGTACTTCATGCGTGGTCTTCTGCATGATGCGCGCGCGCGGATCGTAGTTCTTGTAGACCCGGTGGCCGAATCCCATGAGGCGGAACGGATCGTTCTTGTCCTTCGCCTTGGCGATGTATTGCGGGATGCGGTCGGGCGTGCCGATTTCCTCCAGCATCTTCAGCGCCGCCTCGTTGGCGCCGCCATGAGCAGGGCCCCACAGGCAGGCGATGCCGGCAGCGATGCACGCGAACGGATTGGCGCCCGAGGAGCCGGCCAGACGCACGGTCGAGGTCGAGGCGTTCTGCTCGTGATCCGCATGCAGGATGAAGATGCGATCAAGCGCGCGGGAAAGCACCGGATTGACCTTGTATTCCTCGCACGGGACGGCAAAGCACATGCGCAGGAAGTTCGACGTGTAGTCGAGGTCGTTCTGCGGATACACGAAAGGCTGGCCGACCGAATACTTGTAGGCCATGGCGGCCAGCGTCGGCATCTTGGCGATCATGCGCATGGAAGCGATCATGCGCTGCTGCGGATCCGAGATGTCGGTCGAGTCGTGATAGAAGGCCGACAGCGCCCCCACCGACGCCACCATGATGGCCATCGGGTGTGCGTCGCGGCGGAAGCCCTGGAAGAAGCGGTTCATCTGGTCATGCACCATGGTGTGGCGCGTGACGCGGTAATCGAAATCGGCCTTCTGGGCTGCGGTCGGCAGCTCGCCGTAGAGCAGCAGATAGCAGGTCTCGAGGAAATCGCCGTGTTCGGCGAGCTGCTCGATCGGGTAGCCGCGATAGAGCAGCACACCCTTGTCGCCGTCGATATAGGTGATCTTCGACTCGCAACTCGCGGTCGAGGTGAAACCCGGATCGTACGTGAAGGAACCCGTCTGGGCGTAGAGCTTGGAGATGTCGATGACACTCGGGCCGATGGTGCCGTTTTTCACCGCCAGTTCGACGTTCTTGTCCTCGACATTCAGCGTTACAGAATTCGCGCTCATGCGTCTTCGCCCTTTCAACAGGAGGCCGGGCATTACCTAGTGCAGCCGCGTGTCTGGAGAAGGTGTCTCCGTGCCGAGGTCCGTACCGAGGTTGGCCGGTCGGGGGAACTTTATGGTCGTGTGGGTAGCTTATCCGTCCGGACGGAGCAAGCACGTCTGAGGGCGCTGCGCCGGGCTATGCAGCCGGTGCAGCGCTCAGTTGATCGCGAAGCCGTGACAGGGTTTCGTCACGACCGAGAACAGCCATGACATCGAAGAGGCCGGGCGAGGTCGCACGTCCGGTGAGGGCCGCCCGCAAGGGCTGCGCCACCTGTCCAAGCTTCGCCCCGAGCGCCTCCGCGTGCTGGCGCACGACGGCCTCGACGTTCTCAGGCTTCCAGTCCGACACCGCCTCCAGCTTCTCGACGATTCCGGCAAGCCGGGCGCGGCCCTCACCGAGCAGGCTGGCGGCCTTTTCGTCGAGCTTCAGCGGGCGCTGGGCGTAGAGGTAATAGGCACTGTCGAGCAGTTCCACGAGGTTCTTGGCGCGCTCCTTCAGACCCGGCATGGCGGCGACGAGCTTTGCGCGCAGGGCAGGGGTGAAAGCGTCGCCCAATCCGCGCTCGGCGCCGATTTCCGGCAGCAGGCCCTCGATCGCACCGACGAGTTCATCATCGCCGGTCTGACGCATGTAATGGCCATTGATGTTCTCGAGCTTCACGAAGTCGAAACGCGCCGGGGAGCGGCCGATGCTGCCGAGATCGAACGCCTCGATCATCTCCTCGGTCGTGAAGAATTCCTGATCGCCGTGGCTCCAGCCGAGACGCACGAGATAGTTCCGCAACGCCACCGGCAGATAGCCCATGCTGCGATAGGCCTCGACCCCCAGCGCCCCATGGCGCTTGGAAAGCTTCGAGCCGTCCGGACCATGGATGAGCGGAATGTGCGACATGCTCGGCACCGGCCAATCAAGGGCCTGATAGATCTGGGTCTGCCGCGCGCCGTTGGTCAGGTGGTCGTCGCCGCGGATGATGTGGGTGATGTCCATGTCATGATCGTCGACGACGACGGCGAGCATGTAGGTCGGCGTGCCGTCCGAGCGCAGAAGCACCAGATCGTCGAGATCCTTGTTCTGCCAGACGACACGGCCCTGCACCGCATCCTCAACGACGGTCTCGCCTTCCTGCGGCGCCTTCAGGCGGATGACCGGCTTCACGCCCGCAGGCGCCTCGGACGGGTCGCGATCGCGCCAGCGGCCGTCGTAGCGCATGGCCTTGCCGTCCCGGCGGGCTTCCGCCCGCATGGCCTCAAGCTCGTCCTGGCTCGCATAGCAATAATAGGCGCGGCCGTTGGCGAGCAGGGATTCGGCGACCTCCTTGTGGCGGGCGGCGCGGGAGAACTGGTAGACGACGTCGCCATCCCAATCGAGGCCAAGCCAGGTCAGGCCTTCGAGGATCGCCTTGATGGCCGGTTCGGTCGAGCGCTCACGATCGGTATCCTCGATCCGCAGCAGCATCTTGCCGCCATGCCGCTTGGTGTAGAGCCAATTGAACAGAGCCGTGCGCGCGCCGCCGATATGCAGGAAACCGGTGGGAGACGGGGCGAAGCGGGTGATGACACTCATCGGACAGAACCTTGGCAGGAAAGAACGGGGGCGACGGAACTCGTTCGATTCGAGACCTCCATATGGAGGGTTCGCCGCAATCGACCGTCGTCTACCATGTAAACCCGCCGGACGTTAAGCCGAACCGATGCATCTGCCTGACAATCGCCAGAATGGGCCGAAGCCGCGTCTGATTGCGCGGGCTGTCGCCTTGCCGCGACGGTGGCAACCGGCCATCGAATTCGGTCTCGCCGATTGGCAAGGCTGGCTGTCGCGGGGGGCCTCGCGCGAGATCGATCAGCGGCGGCTTTTCCCCTGGCTTGCGGTCTGTTTCGGCGCCGGAATCCTGCTGTTCTTCCAGGCTGAAGGCAGGCCGGCGCTCTGGGCGCCCTTGTCGGGCCTCGCGCTCTTCGCGGGTTTCGCCGCGGCCTTTCGGAGCCGCCCTGCGGCCCTTGCCGTTTGCGTCGGAGCGGCCATGGTGTTCGCAGGCTTTGCCGCAGGGGCGCTTCGATCCCGCGCGGTCGAGGCACCGGTCCTGAGCCGGATCGTCATCGCGCCGATGTCAGGGTTCATCGAGGCGGTCGAGGATCGGCCTGCGGGCAAGCGTCTCCTCCTGCGGCTGGTGGACCTGAAAGGGACGAGCGAAGTCGACCGGCCGCGGCGCGTGCGGGTGACGCTGCGAAAAGGCGAGGGGCTGGTCGCAGGCCAGTTCATCAGCGCCCAGGCGCGCCTGCTGCCGCCGCCGCAGCCGGCCTGGCCCGGCGGCTACGATTTTGGCCGCGATGCCTATTACCGGGGGGTCGGGGCGGTCGGCTCGATCCTGGGACCGGTCAAGACGCTCGATCCGCCTGCACCGCCGCCATGGCGGCTGCGCCTTGCGGCCGCTGTGGACGAGGCGCGCAACATCCTGACCCAACGCATTGCCGCCGCCATCGAAGGGCCCGCGGGCGGGGTCGGCGCTGCGCTCGTGACCGGCAAGCGCGGTCTCATTCCAGAGGCGACGAACGACGTGCTGCGCGCGGCCGGCATCTACCACATCGTGTCGATTTCCGGTCTCCACATGGTTTTGGCCGCAGGCACTTTCTTCTGGCTGGCGCGCGCCCTGTTGAGCCTCGTGCCGACGCTCGCCCTGATGTGGCCGGTGAAGAAAATGGCGGCCGTCACGGCGATGGCCGGCGCGACGGGCTATTGCGTCTTTTCCGGCGCCGATGTGGCGACCATTCGATCGCTGATCATGACGCTGGTGATGTTCGGCGCGGTGCTGGTGGACCGGCCCGCGCTAAGCGTCCGGAACCTTGCCATCGCCGCCATCGTCGTGCTCGCCCGCGAGCCGGAGGCGCTGCTTGGTCCCAGTTTCCAGATGTCGTTTGGGGCCGTGGCGGCGCTCGCGGCTTTCGTGCCGCTTCTGCAATGGGGCCGGTTCGAGGGGCGCTCGAACGGCCGGCTGGAAACCGCCCTGCGCTGGCTGGGGCGGCATGCGGTGGGGCTCGTGACCACGACCCTGGTCGCCAGCATCGCGACGGCGCCCTTCGCCGCCTATCACTTCCAGACGCTCAATCCCTACGGCCTCGTCGGCAACGCTCTGGCGCTGCCGCTCGTCTCGCTGGTCGTCATGCCGTCGGCGGTGCTCGGGGTGCTGACATATCCCTTCGGCCTCGATCGACCGGTCTGGCAGATGATGGGCGCCGCCGTCTCGCAGGTGCTCGACGTCTCGGGATGGGTCGGCGGTTTTGGCGGATCGAGCGTGGTGATCCCGGCCTTGGGCCTGGGGGCGTTGGCCTTGTTCAGCCTCGCCCTTCTGGTGGCGGCCATTTTCGCCTCCGCGCTGCGATGGCTCGCGGTGGTGCCGGCATTGGCGGGCCTCGCATTGGCCGCTGCGCCGGCCCGCCCGGACATCTATGTCGACCGGGACGGGCAGGGCGCTGCAATCAGGAACGCCGCCGGCCGGCTGACATTCGTTGGAAAGACATCAGCTTTCGTCGCCGAGCAATGGCTGCGCGCCGATGGCGACGGGCGCGATGCGGCAGATGTGAATTCCGCCGCTGCGTCTGCGAAGGACGGCGCCCGTTGCGACCCGGAGGGCTGCGTGGTCGAGAGCGTCGATCGCCGCAACATCGCCTTCGTGCAGAAAGCCTCAGCCTTCGAGGAGGATTGCCGGCGCGCCGAGATCATCATCACGCGTTTGAAGGCGCCGACGCTGCCCTGCGCGGCGCTTCTTGTCCTTGATCGGGAGGCACTCGCGGTGCGCGGCGCGACCACGATCCGTTTGGGCGCGGACAGCATCGAAATCCGCTCCGTGCGCAAAGGCGACGAGACCGTCGCGCGCACAACTGCTGCGACGCGTCCGCCCGTTCCCGCGGCAAGACCCGCAAGAGCCGTTCCCGAACAGGATATCCCGGAGGACGACCGGCCCGAGCCAGACCCGTCGCATGACGATTTCAGTAGCGACGGACCAGGCTGACGAGCTTGCCTTGAATCTTGACCCGGTCAGGCCCCAGAACGCGGGTCTCGTAGGCCTGGTTTGCGGCCTCGAGGGCGATCGAGGAGCCGCGGCGGCGGAAGCGCTTCAAGGTTGCCTCCTCCTCGTCGATCAAAGCCACAATGATGTCCCCCGTATTGGCGTTGTCCTGCCGGCGGATGACCACGAGATCGCCATCGAGGATCCCCGCCTCGACCATTGAATCCCCGCGGACCTCCAGGGCGTAATGCTCGCCCTGGCTCAGGAAATCGTTCGACAGGGTGATCGAATGAGAGCGGTTCTGAATCGCCGAGATCGGCGTGCCGGCGGCGATCCGGCCCATGACGGGGATCGCGGTCTCGCGGCTGCCGCGTTCCTCGGCCGGCGGCGGCGCGGCCTTCGTCCGGTTGGCAAGGCCACCTTCGACCACGCTCGGCGTGAAGCGCTTTTGTCCGGCTGCGCCACCGACGGTTTCGGGCAGCCGAATGACCTCCAGCGCCCGCGCCCGATTGGGCAGGCGACGAATGAAGCCGCGCTCTTCCAGCGCTGTGATCAACCGATGGATGCCGGATTTCGATTTGAGATCCAGCGCATCCTTCATCTCGTCGAACGACGGCGGCACGCCGGATTCGCGCAGGCGTTCATGGATGAAACGGAGCAGTTCGTGCTGTTTTCGCGTCAGCATGGCTGGCCTTTACTGCCCCTGGTGGAGCGATTCTGAAACAAAGCAGGAACAAGGTAACTGTTCTTGCTGTGTTCCGCAAGCCCATGGCCAAGCTCGGCAGCAGGCAAGTGACGGCGATCATCAGCCCGGCACTTCCCTAGGTAAACGCAGGGTGTTGTGCTGAAAAACTGGAGTTAAAACCGGAATGTTCGCTCAGTTTAATGCAATTCGGCAGTTCATTCCAAGTCGTTCTGCTCGAAATTTCATGGAATTGATCGGACCGGCCCTGCAGATAACGACGTTGGCGACGGACATGTCTCTCAATACGAAATCAGACGGGTCGGTGATCTCGAGAGCTGCGGGGAACTAGTCCTTGCGAGGCAGATATGACGAATAATACGACGACGCAGAGCGAAAACAACGGTGCTATTACGGTACTGGCCCGTCCATCTCTTGAATCCTTCAAGCTTACGGAGATTTCGACCGACTATTCGTTCGGAACGGTCAGTCCAGGTGGGATCCTGCGGGCGTTCGAAAGTGTGAGCGTGAGGTTCGCCGAGGCGCCGCCCGCGGACGCATTCGCCTCGCCCGTCGTCGAAAGCGGCTCCTCGACGGCCATGCGGCAAGAGGGCATCGCTGACCTTGCACCGGGAAACACATTCCTTCTCTCGTCCGGGATCGACCTTTGCTACGGCTCCATCAGGGACGACACCTTCATCGCGGGCGAGATCGACCTTTCCAAGCTCAGCGAGGGTGACGAACTCGTCGGGGGACTCGGCATCGACACATTGCTGGTCAAGGGCGGCTATGGCCACGTAAATCTTGCGGCCGCGGCAAAGTTCGAGGGAATCGAGCGGATCGTTTTCGAACTCGGAACCGGCCAGGGCAACAGCCTTGCGGTCGACGTCCCGACATTGCGCGACGTCGAATATATCGACCTCGGCAGCGGCCAGTCGGACTACCTTCTATTTGTGGACGGCGTCTTCAACCTCGCAGGAAAGACATTCCTGGGCGCCGAGCGATTTTATCTAAGGAACAGCATCGTCCAGACGACAGACAAAAGTCTCGCGATGCTGCTGGAGGCGGATTCGCGCGATGAATTTCACAACGGCGTGGTCCTGACGGGGCAGAGTTTCACCGCTGAAGAACGCCATATCCTTTTCAGCAAGGGGATCAGCTCGATTTCCGACGACAGCGGGGTTCATACCAATCGCGCGCCGGTCCTCGCGTCTTTCGGCGCGCAAGCCGTGGCCGCAAAGCGAGGCGAGAGCACGTTCATCGACCCGACCGGAAGCGCAATCCTGTCGGACGACAGTCTCCTGGGCTCGCTCGCGTTTCGACTTGTCGGGCCCTACGAGGGCCGGTTCGGCATTTCGGCGGAGTACGCAGGCATCGGGCTTCCCGACGGGGTCGTGGTTGGCGGCGTTATCCGGGTGGGCGGAATCGAGATCGGCACCATCACGCATGATGGCACGACCGAAGACGGCCTCGCCATCGACTTCAACGGGAACGCGACCGCTGAGCGGGTCCAGACGCTGTTCCATGCGATAACCTTCACCGGTGCCGACCTGCCGGACTTCGCCCGAGATCTGATGTTCACCATCAGCCTCGCGGATATCTACGATGTCGAGTCAGGCGGAGCCTATGCGATCAAGGTATCCGACCCCGCCAACGATCCTGTGCTCAACGTCACGGCGAGCCACTACACGATCCTGGACACCGAAACCGTTCGCCTGTTTCCCGACGCTACTGTCAGCGAACCGAATGGAGAGAGCGTTTCACTCCTGGTGAAACTCGACAACCCGGCGCACGGACATCTGGAGGGCGCTCTGGGAGGAAGCTACAGCCGGACCGGTGGATACTACCGTCTCGAAGGCACGGTTGCGGAAGTTCAGACGGCTTTGCAAAGCCTGATCTTCGTCCCGACCGATCGCAGCGGTGCGCCGGGCGCGGTCGAGAGGACCGGTTTCACGATCACGATCCGCGATGCGGTCGGCGTCGTCAGCAACGCATCCGTCACGGTCAGCGCGCGCGATGGCATCGGCAGCAATGCGCCGACAGATATCCTGCTCTCCGAGAGGACGGTGAAAGAGTTCGCGGCAAATACGTCCGGCGTCGGCGTCCTGAGCGCCGTGGACAGCGATGCCGGCGAGACGTTCACTTACGCGTTCGTGACCGAGAACGGTATAGTGCAAGATGGCGGCGGGCGCTTCGGTATCGCACAGGTCAACGGCCAATGGCTCGTGACCGTCAAGGACGGCGTCCGGATCGATTTCGAGCAGCAGCGCACGTTCGACCTCAAAGTGAGGGCCGTGGATCTGGGCGGTGCGAGTGTCGAGAAGACCATCATCGTCGATGTCCGGAACGTGGGTGTGGAAATCGTCAACGGCACGAGCGGCGCCGACACCATCAAGGCGGGATCGGGCAACGATCAACTGAAGGGCAATGGGGGCAACGACCGGCTCCATGGCGGTGGCGGCAAGGATATCCTTACCGGCGGGGGAGGAGACGACATCTTCGTTTTCGACACGGCGGCCAACGCGCGCACGAACATCGACACGATCACGGATTTCAGCGTGCCCGACGACAAGATCTACCTCGACAACGCGGTGTTCATTCGACTTGGAAGTGGCGGAACGCCGGCAAATCCTCTTGCGCTGACTCAAGCTGCGTTCCACGCGGGCGCCGACGTGCAGGCGGGCAGCACCGCCGATCACCGTATCATCTACAACACGACCACGGGCGCGCTCTACTACGATCTCGATGGTGCCGGTAATGGCACCACGAACCATGCCGCGGTTCAGATCGCTATCCTGAACACCAAACCGGCGCTGAGCGCGGCGCAGTTTTTCATCATCTAACCGAACGAGCAGAGCAGGGCGGCAATCGCCTGCTTCTTACTCTAAAGGCTGCCGCCGCGCGGCGCAGCAAACCTATTCAGTTATAATCTGGGGGCCAGAATGGCAGTTCCTTTTACACTCGAAATCGTCGCCGGCTCCACCGGAACGCAGTACCAGGAAGATCCGCGATTCAACGTGGTGTTCGACGAGAATGTGGCAAAAGACGTTCTGATCGGGACGATTTCCAACGCCCAGCCAGGGTGGTCTTATGCATTCAACTACGCTCCCGGATTCGACGGCGACGGCGATGGCCGGTTTTATATCGTCGGCAACCAGATCTTCGTGAAGGCTGCGAAGGCGGATGACGGCTCGAGCCTGTTCAATTTCGAGACGTCCGGCATCTACTCGATGTCGATCATCGGCACGCCGCCCACGGGCACGACCGGATCGCAATCGGGTCAGTTCGGCGTCTATGTCAACGACGTCAACGACGCACCGACCGATCTCGCGCTAAAAAATGCGACCGGCGGAACCGCTCTGTCGGTCGCCGAAAATTTGGCCGCGAACACCCTCGTGGGCAATCTGACCGCGACGGACGAGGATGCCGAGCTCGGTTATGGCGACACCCTGACCTATTCGATTACGGGCAATCCCGGCAACCGGTTCAAGCTCGACGCCACCGGCACGAAAGTCGTCCTCGCGACTCCCCTCAACTACAACGCGTCCGACTTGCTGTCCGACGGCGGCGGCAAGTACTACGAAGTCAAGGTGCGGGTGACCGATGCCGGCGGTCCCACACCCGGGGTTCTCCTGCTTGAAGAAAAAATCTTCAAAGTTTATGTCACGCCCGGCGCAGCACCGACAAACCAGGCGCCGACGGATATTGGCCTGTCTGCGAGCGCGATCAACGAGAACACCGCGAATGATGTTGCGGTCGGCAACCTGAGCGCGACCGATCCGAACA
>NZ_VCMV01000029.1:0-74192 GCF_008757455.1 Microvirga brassicacearum
GATTGTTCGAGCTCGGGACCCATGCCGGCTCGGGGAATTGATCGACGAGGCATTTTGCAGCGCTATTGACGAAGCGGGCGTAGGTGGATGGCCCGGTGTCAAGGACGACTGCGCCGTCCTTGACAACAAGTGCGCGGTTTGCAGCACAGGGCCTCTGCGAGGTTGGCGGCCCGATCTGTGCGGTGGCTGCTGTTGCACATAGGACGAAGGCAAGAATCGGTAGCGCGAATCTGATCATGATTTTCTCCACAGCCTCGAAAGGACGGTTATGGGTTCGCGGCGCTTGTTTGTCTCGATAAACGGTGGGTTCGTGTTCGTGATCGGTTGGAGCTCGATGCCGAACTTCTGCCCATCGGTTTTAGATGAGTGCGGAGAGGTCAGTAGACGCTATGTCCTCTCCGCGCGCTTCACGTCAGTTGCCGGTGGGCATCGGGATGTTCATGCCGCCTTTTGCCAGTTCTTCCCGTACCCATTGGAACCTCTCATAATTCGAGAGTGTCATTGGACCTGTGTAGCCGAAGCTTTGCAATTTCCGTGGCGGGTATTTTACGTAGGTCTCCATGATTTTCTTGAGTTCTTCCTGCATCAACACGGCCATCCAGGTGCGCTCGGTGAAGTTGTTCATGAAAATATCATAGCGTTCCTGTGGATCCTGCCAGAGATCGAAGACCTGCGGCACGGTCGCCACGTACTTCTCTGCTCCCTTCCATCCGAGGTTGGAGTCGACCGCCAAGCCGCCCGTCTGCGCGCCGTCATCGCCTCGCAGATTGAACACGAACTTGTAATTGTTGACCCTGATCGCGCCCGGCGAAAGCTCGTTCTCAGTGAAGTAGAACCAGCTCTTGCGCTGCGACTTTCCAGTGCCGAGCAGAATGGGCGACATGTCGTAGCTGTCGAAGACGATGGGCTGATTGGCGCGGTCGTTTTCCGGCAGCTTGACGCCGGCGACGGAGGCGAACGTCGCCATCAGATCGAGACCGCCGACCAGGTCATGGCTCTTGGTGTTTGGCTTGATCTTGCCAGGCCACACCGCGATCGCCGGCACCCGGTTGCCGCCTTCGCGCACCGTACCCTTCGTCCCGCGTAAAGGCGTATAGCCGGCATCGGGATAGACGTCCTGCCAGGCGCCATTGTCGGTCGTGTAGAACACCAATGTGTTTTGGGCGAGACCGGTGGCCTGCAGCTTATCCAAGATGCGGCCAATACGGGTGTCGAGTTCAACAACACTGTCTGCATATTTGCTTTTCGACAGCGACTTGTGCTGGAACTCGGGCGCCGGCAGGTTCGGCTGGTGCACCTTCATAAAATTGACGTTGATATAGAATGGCGTGCTGGGCGTGCGTGCCGCATCATCGAGGAATTCGAGGGCGGCCTTCTCGACATAGCCGTCGAAGAAGGGAATGCCGACGACGCCTTCCCGCCCATCGATGACCGGCGTATCGACATATTGTCCGTTGATCTTGAAGTCTTCCTTCGGAGGTTGCCCAGCGTTGCCGGACAGAGCACCTTTGGTCACCCGCTGGAACAGCTCTCGAAGGTCCGTCGGCATGTCGGGAAACCAGGTTGGGTCCGCGTAGGTGTAGGCGTTAAGATGGTACAAACCAGCGTACTTCATCACGTCGTAGCCCTGCGCATTCGGCAGCGCGTAGTCGGCTTCGCCGAGATGCCATTTGCCGGTGAAGTAGGTTTTGTAGCCACCGGTCTTGAGTACCGAGCCCAGCGTCCATTCCGCCGCCGGCAGACCGCCGCCCTGGCCCTGGAACGCAACGGTTGTCATGCCGCTGCGGTTCGGAATACGACCCGTCTGCATCGCCGCCCGGCCGGGTGTACAGCTCGGCTGCGCATAGAAGGAATGGAACATCATGCCTTGGCTGGCCAGCCGATCGATATTCGGCGTTTGCATTCCGCGGCCTTCACCCCCACCATAGGGACCGAGGTCGCCAAGCCCCGTATCGTCGGACACGATAAACAGGATGTTCGGCCGCTGTTGTTGAGGCGTCTGCGCGCCGGCTGGCGTGAACATCGTAGTAGCCGCGAGCGCGGTTGCGCCGAACAGCATCAGGCTTCGTCTTGTCCGCTTGTGCGCGAACTTTTCATTCGAGTCCGATATGAGCGTCTTCATTTATCGTTCCTCTGTCTGACCACGCATCGAAAGCCGACGTGGCTGGTTGAAGTATCAACAGGCTGCGGGTGACGCGCGGCCGGACGGTAACGGCGACAGTAATTGGGCGCGCACAGGTGAGAGCCGCCCTTGAGCACACGGCGCGGGATCAGCGTCTCAGGCTGGTGCGGATCGAAGCTCTGTTCCTCGCGGCCACCGCGCGGGTTCTCCGGGATGCAGCAGGCCTTCACGGCGTCTGCCTGATGCTTCGGCATGTAGAAGTCGCTCGTCCATTCCCAGACGTTGCCGATCATGTCGTAGAGGCCATGGCCGTTTGGTGGGAAGGCAGTGACGGGCGACGTACGCTCGAAGCCGTCCTCTGCGAGGTTTTGGAACGGAAAAGCGCCCTGCCAGGTGTTCGCCATTTGGTGTCCACCCGGCGTCAGCTCATCGCCCCAGGCGAACTCTGCTCCATCGACCCCTCCGCGGGCGGCGAACTCCCACTCGGCCTCGGTCGGCAGGTCCTTGCCCGCCCAGCGGGCATAGGCGAGCGCGTCTGCGTAGGCCACGTGCACCACGGGATGGTTGTCGAGGCCGTTGATGGTGCTCTTCCGGCCATAAGGGTGGCGCCAGTCGGCGCCTTTGAGCAGGGTCCACCACTGGCCCCAGTTCTGGAGATCGACCGGATGATCCGGCGGCGTGAAGACGAGCGAGCCCGCAAAGAGCATGTGCGGCAGAGCGCCGGGATAGTCCTTCGGGTTGGGCCGCTTCTCTGCGAACGTGACATGACCGGTGGCTCGAACGAATTCGCGGAACTCGCGATTTGTGATCGGCGTCCGGTCAATCCAGAACCCGTCGACGGTCACCCGGTGGACGGGTGCTTCCTCGGGATAGTGCCGATCCGAACCCATCCGGAACGTGCCGCCGGGGATTTGAATCATGCCCGCGCGCGGATCATCCGTTGAACCGGTGTGCTGTTCATCTCCGAGTACAGCCTGCGTCATCGGCTTTGCTCTCGTCTTGGCAGGCCGGCAGTATCATCCAGCGCGCGGCCATCGGGCTATCAGGGTCTATCCTGAAAATGGTGGAGGCAGACCCTGAATTTGTGTCTCTCGCCGGCCATGGTGACGGGAATCCAGCGCGAAGGGGGGCATTCGGGTGGCTGACCGCGGGCTCATGCCGATGCTGAGTCGACAGCGAACCAGCTCAGGGTTTAACGTACGTTATCGGACCGAAGGTCCTCGTCGCGACCCCGATCCCGTTGCGTTACCCTTGCGGCCAGAGGTCTCCGTCATGAGCGACGGTGCCGTCCCGAAGGTTGCGCGCTCACTTCCGGTGCCGCCCCGTCTGCGGGGCCGGCTGGCCCTGACGTTCGCAGCCGTCATCCTGGTCACCTGCGTCCTCGCCGCGGCGCTGCTGCTCTCGAATGCCCTGCATGAGCGCCATCACATTCGGGGGGATACTCTGGACACGGCCATTGCGCTGTCGTTCGGGTTCGACCAGGAGGTGGCGGCCGGCAATGCCCTGCTCAAAGGTCTGTCCTCATCGCCTGCCCTGAAGTCCGGCGACGCCAAGGGCTTCTACGACCAGCTCAAAGCGACGCCCATTACCGACGGGTCCTGGTTGATCCTCAGCGATCTGGACGGACAGGTCGCCAACACCCTCCGCGAGTTCGAAGCACCTCTTCCCCGACACCGGGACTTTCCGACTTATCCGGAAGCCCTGAATCGGATTCGCGCGCGCGGCTGGGCGGTGTCCGGGCAAATGGGGAGCCTCCTAAAGCCCGGAACGACGGTCATCGCGCTCAGCCTGCGGATCAACCACAACGACGGCACGATGAAAGGCTACATCACCACCATCCTCTCGCAGGATCGCCTCGGCATGATTCTGCAAGGTCAGGAGGTCCCCGAGGGATCGATGCGAGGCCTCTACGACCGCAAGAACCAACCGATCGTGACCATGAGAGGGGCCGAGACGTCGTCGCGGATTCCCATGCCAAATGCCCTCGCTGCACGTCTCGCTGCCGTCAACTGGAGCGAGACGGTCGACGGCTTCGTTCAGGACATCGATGAGCGCGGCGTCCCGGTCTTGGTCGCGTACCGCGGTTCCGGGGCAACCAACTGGACGACCGTGGTCGCGGTCCCGCTCGCCCAAGTCAACGCGCCGGTCACGGGCGTTTTGCGCCAGATGGCGGGGATGGCAGCTTTCCTCCTTCTGGCGGGCGGCCTCGCCGCACTGTTCACGGCTCGCCACCTGGAGCAGCCGCTCCGATCGCTGTCCGATCAGGTGAAGGGAGCGAAGAAGCAGGTCAGTGAGTTGTCCGGGCAGTTGCTTGCTCTCCAGGAGGAGGAGCGGCAACGCATCGCCCGCGAGCTACACGACTCGACGGCCCAGCACCTGGTGGCGGCAAATCTCGGCCTTGCGAGTCTTGGGCCGGAGGTCCAGCATAGTTTGAGCGGCCGCACGGCTCTGGCGGAGGTCGAGCGTCTGCTCACCGAGGCGCTCCGGGAATTGCGCATTTTCACCTATCTGCTGCATCCGCCGAATCTGGCGAAGGACGGCCTCCAGACCACGTTGCGGGATTTCGCCGAAGGCTTCGCCGGGCGGACGGGACTCGTCGCGCGCATCCGGATTCCGGAGGAGGTCGACGACCTGCCCCCCGACCTCCAGCGGGCAATCCTGCGCGTGGTGCAGGAGTCCCTCACCAACGTACATCGACACGCCGGTGCCTCGCACGTGTCAGTCGATGCACGAATCATTTCCGGACGGCTGTTTGTCCGCATCGGCGACAACGGACACGGTATGGTTGCCCCGGCCCGGCCGGGTGGGCCGATCCGGCTCGGCGTGGGCGTTGCAGGCATGCGGGCCCGCCTGGAGCAGTTCGGCGGCGATCTGAGGATCCGGACGGGCCGGAGCGGCACCGGCATCGTCGCAATGATCCCGGTCCCCAATGCCGGCCGGGCACCGCCACCTGCCGGACGCATGCGGCTGCCGTGGCTGCCGGGCCGAACCAAGACGGACGGCGAGGCCCTCTCCTGATGATTCAGGGTCTGCCTCCCGCAGTTTCAGGGTTTCACGCAGGTGGGTCCGACTGCCCGGAGGTGTATTCTGCCTTGGAACTCGGGCTCACCGGAATCGCGGCAGCTACCGGTTCGCCGGAGAAAGTCTCACCATGACACGCATCCTGATCGCCGACGATCACGACGTGGTCCGCTCCGGTGTTCGGGCTATCCTGGAGGGACATGAGGGCTGGGAGGTGGTCGGCGAGGCAAAGGATGGCAAGGAGGCCATCGACCAGGCTGGTGCCACCCGGCCGGATATCGTGATTATCGACTACGCCCTGCCGCTGCTGAACGGGGTGGAGGCGACCCGGCAGATCAGGACTCGCGTCCCCGGCGTCGAGGTCCTCATCTTCACCATGCACGACACGGACAGCCTGGTGCGCGATGCTCTCGAGGCGGGCGCCCGGGGCTTCCTGCTCAAGTCCGATGCCAGGCAGTTCCTGATCTCGGCGGTAGAGAGCCTGGCAGTCCACAGGCCCTTCTTCACCGGAAAGGTCTCCGAGGCCCTGCTCGAGACCTACCTGTCGAAGGGATGCGCGCAGGAGTCAGCGCTGACTGCTCGTGAGAAGGCCGTGGTGCAACTCATCGCCGAAGGCAAGACCAACAAGCAGATCGCCGACATCCTCAGCATCAGCACCAAGACGGTCGAGACCCATCGCGCGCTGACACTACGCAAGCTCAACCTCGACACGACGGCGGCGCTGATCCGCTACGCGATCCGCAACGGGCTGGTGGAGGCATGATCATTTGCTGCCGCGTTGGCCCGAGAAGAGTCAGCAGCAGGCAACGCGCGAATGACCGGTTCTGGCAGATACTGTTGAAAAACCCATCGTTGATCGTCTCGCTGCGACGTGATTCACTTTTTTGCAGTGAATCGTTAGGGGGTGCGGCGATGATGGGAGTTCAGGCGGAACCAGCACGGCTGTTCTACGATTTCCGCCTTGATGACCACGTCCCCGACAATCACTTCCTGCGGGGAAGGTCCGCTCGCCCCGCGAACCACTGGGAACGGCCGGCTGCCGGGCTCGCTCGGCTGCAAGCCCAGGCACGCTCGACCATCTCAACATCGGCGCCTCCCGCCTTATAACGAAGCGGCGTGCGTCAGGGCTTCCGTGTCGAAGGCGGTTGCGCTCATATAAGCGTACAGGATGAGAACAACGCCACTGGGCCACAGCGGTCGGCACGGAGGACGAATGTGTAATGACTACCGTTTGAAGGTCGACGTCACGAGGATCGTCGAGGCGTTCGCCGAACTGAAGATCAAGATCCGCTTCGACGAGGGGGCGCCGAACCTCGAAGCGCGCGACGACATCAAGATCACCGACACGGGACCGATCGTCCGCGGCGACGGCGACTTGGTGCAGCGGCGCTGGAGCTGGCCGGGACCGAACAGGCGGCCCGTCTACAATTTCCGGTCGGAGGGCCGCGAGTTCACGTCGGGCCGCTGCTTGATCGTGGCGGACGGCTTTTACGAATTCACCGATCCCAAGGACCCGAAGAAGAAGCGCAAGGACAAGTGGCTCTTCACGAAGCGCGGCGAAGCGATCTTCTGCATTGCCGGGATATGGCGAGACACGCCGGATGTTGGCGAAGCCTTCACGATGCTGACGATGGAGCCCGGAGCCGACATCGCGCCCTATCACGACCGGCAGATCGTCATCCTCGAGCGTGAAGCCTGGGCCGACTGGCTCGAGCCGTCGGTTTCGGCGAAGTCGCTGATCAAGCCACTTCCCGTCGGCGCCCTCGAGGTTGCACAGGTAGGGTAAAGATCGCTGCGGACGTGGAGCTGGAGAGGCCTGGATGCCGGAGGACGAGCGAGATGATCGCACCAACGAGATGACCCGGCTGGGGAGCGTAAGCTCCTCTGATTCAAGCCTATACATGGAAGAATGAGCTTGCCGAGCAGAAGCTTTGAATAGACCAACACCTCAGAGAGGCGCTTACGGACGCGGAGACAAAGCACAATCCCTATCACATGCTGGAGAGGGCAATTGGTGTAGCTTCGGTTTGCACGAGGCAGCTTCAGAAGCGCCGCATGGAGATTGCCATTGAGATGGGATGTTCCCGCTTTTTCGATCTCGTCGAGAACGGCGCCCGGGCCTGCGAGCTTGTGCCGCGTGATGAGTGCCACCGGAAGGGATGGCTCTCCTGAAGACCAGCCGCGCGGAGTTCCTGATCCAGGGCCGCCCCATGATCCCCGAGATGTGCCAGATAAATGCGGCACCGTTGCTGCCAGGAGCGCCTCGTGACGGGTAGCGATCCCCAGGCACCAGCCAGGGCAGCGGCGACGTTTCGGATTTCCTCCACTTCTGCGCCAACAGTAAGTTGCTCGAGATTGTAGACGATGGCCGCGATGGCGATGTTGTCAGCTTTCTTCCGCAGCCGGGGCATCAATCTCTCCGCACAGGTGCGGATGTCGTGTTGGATATCGTTGGTAAAGAATGGCATCCCGATGAGGAGTTCCTCCTCGGTGGGCGTGGCCTTCCTGCGCGGCGGGCCGGATCGTCGAGTGAGTGGCTGGAAGTCATCGACGCGCCTTGCTCATCAAGAAAACAGTCCAACGGTCTCCCGCGGCCGTGCGAGGCGGTACCAACGCGAGAGCGTTCTGGCCCGTCCTTGCTGTTCTGCAAGCACCCAAAGATCAGAAGAGACGATATTACCGCCGGATCCCGGCAATACAGGATGACCGGTAACATCACCAACGAGGCACAGACTCGGTCTGATCATCGGGGCCCAATTGTCGAGGATGGGGGTGCTGCTCAAATCAGCACCGGACGGGCATGCAGCAGTCATGGGCGGTTTTCCGGTTCCTGCCCTATCGCCGTGACCCGCCGATAACCGTCGACCACCTGCGCCAGGGCTGAGAGCGCGAGCGTGACGGGATCGCGCGCGGAGGGGATCAGGCCCAGCGGCGCGGCGATGCGCGCCAGAGCCTGTTCTGGCACCCCGTGCTCGCGTAGCTTCTCCAGCCGATTGGCGTGCGTTCGCCGGCTTCCCATTGCGCCTATGAAAAACGCGGGTTGCGCCAGCGCCTGTTCCAGAAGCAAGGGCTCCCAAGCGTGGTCGTGGAACAGGAGCACGATGGCGCTCCACGGGTCCGCTTTGACGTCAGGCATCACACCGGGCGTAGTGAGGAGGTTCGCGTGGGCACCAAGCTGTTCGGCGAGCGCCAGCACCCGCTCGTCGGGTGACAACAGCGTGATTGCGGCGCCGTAGGCCAGGCCAAGCCGGACCAGGGCGAGGCTCTCCACCCCGTGTCCGATGACAAGAAGTCTCAGCGGCGGCGCGTGCCAGGAAATGAATGTCCCGCGCTGCCATCCTGTTGGCTGCCGGGGCGAACCGGGGAGGGCGCGCAAGCCCCCCGACGCACGCTGGACGAGGGTGAGCGCGACCCGTTCCTCAAGCATCGAAACGGCGCGGCGGATCTCGTCAGCGTGTGGCTCGGGTTGGAACAGCAGATCCACCCCGCCGCCGCATGGGAGCTTGATGTCAAGGTAAGGAGAGCCGGCACCATAGCGCACCTGTCGGGGTAGCCCGTCCCGGATAGCCTCCTGTGCCTCGGTGATGACGGCGGCCTCGATGCACCCGCCCGAGAACGAACCGGCAAAGCCACCATCTTCGGCGACGGCCATGAGCGTGCCGGCCGGCCGGGACGAGGAGCCTGTAAGGTCCGTGATCGTGACGAGGACAACACGTTGGCTACGCCGGTCCGCGTCCGCGACGAACCGAAGAACCTGAAGCGAGGTCGCCGCGACGGCATCCACGGGCGCCCCGTCCGCGGAATCTGACAGGCCATCAACGCGAAGCGCAGGCGCGTTCTGAACCATTGTCTGTCCTGATCTCACGGCCGCTTCTGGTCAGATGTCGCGTGCGCGACTCCCGAAGCTGCTCCGGTGACAAGGGAGAATTTACCAATGAAGGACAGTTGCATGGACCCACTTCTCGTTATGACGGTCATGCTCACATACAGCGGGCAATCCTGCCGAGTTCGTCCGGCGTATCGACATCCTGGAAAATGGCCGGATCATCTACCGGGCATTCCATCACATCGGGGCGCCCGCGAAGGATAGATCCCGCGCCGATGTCTCCCGAGAGCTCTCTGATCAAGCATTCGAGCTCACGCGAGAGCACGACGGGATTGCCGCGCTGGCCGTCCACGGTCGGGACCAGCGCCGCTGGTTCGCCCATCGATCGCCACCCTCTCACGAGGATGTCGATCAGTCTGGTGGTAATGAGCGGCATGTCCCCGAGCAGAACGACAGCCGCCCGCGAGTGGCGTGGTAGCGCTGCGAAGCCCGCTTTCAGCGACGTCGAAAGTCCGTCTCCGAAAGCGAGGCTCCGAACGATAAGGACCGGAAGCGCTTCCAGCGACGCCTCTATCTCGTCGGCCCGATGGCCAGTGACCACAATCACCGGCTCTGCCAGGGAGCCAACTGCCGCCTCGAGCGCGTGACGCACCAGGGGTCTGCCTTGCAACGATGTGAGCTGTTTTGGTCCGGGACCAAAACGGGTACTTCGCCCGGCGGCAAGGATGATCGCCGCCACGTTACTCATCTGCCGAGCGGAATTTGTCGCGCGGAGCGCACCACCATCTGCATAGCCGTCAGAAGGCTGCCGACGCTCCGAATTCATGCCCTGTTCTCCGCCGTACTGTTTGTCGCCGATATCAGCCATCAACCGACAGATTTGCCGTCCACGTGCCCTGAACGGCGATATGCGTCATCGCCGTCTTAGAAGTTCCCCCATGCCAATGCTTCAGAGTAGCTTATCCGGCGTGACCGGCAGCTCCCGGATGCGCTTTCCCGTGGCGTGGAAAACGGCGTTGGCGATGGCTGGCGCGACGCCCACCATGGCGATCTCGCCGACGCCCTTCACGCCGAGCGGGTTCACGTGCGGATCGTGCTCCTCCACGAAGATCACGTCCATGACCGGTGGGGCGTCGGCGTGGACCGGCACCGCGTATTCGGCCAAATTGGCGTTCGGAACCCGCCCGCTGCGAGCGTCCACCACGGAATGCTCCATGAGCGCCATGCCGATGCCGCCGATCATGCCGCCGATGCACTGGCTGCGGGTCATCTTCGGGTTGACGATCCGGCCGGCGCCGTAGGCGCCAACGATGCGTCGCACCCGTGTTTCGCCGAGATCCCGGTCGACGGCGACTTCCACGAACACGGCCCCGAAGGCGTGCATGGAAAATCGCTGGGCCTCGTCGCCCGGCTTCACGTCGGCCGAGGCCTCGATCGGCTGGCCGAAGCGGCGCATGGCCTCCCCGAGTTCGTTGACACCACTACGTGCGAGCGCCTCCTCACGCGCCCTGCGGCAGGCGGCCTGCACGGCGCTGCCGACGCTCGCCATGGTCATCGAGCCGCCGTGCACGGGAGCCCTTGGTAGCCGAGTGTCCCCAAGGATGAACTTTACCCGCTCGATCGGCAGGCCGAGCGTCTCGGCTGCCACCTGCGTCATCGACGTCCAGGTGCCCGGCCCCATATCGCTCGCCGCGCTCATCACCTCGGCGGTGCCGTCCGGCAAAAGACGCGCCGTCGCGGAGGCGGGCGCGTAGTTCATGGGATAGGTGGCGCTCGCCATGCCCCAGCCGATCAGCCAGCGCCCATCGCGCATCGAGCCTGGCTCGGGAGTGCGCCGACTCCAACCGAAGCGCTCGGCAGCGGCCCGGTAGCACTCCCGCGTCGATCGGCTCGAGAACGGCAGCTTCTTGAACTCGTCCTGCTCCGGCTCGTTGCGCAGCCGCAGTTCGACAGGGTCGATGTTCAGCGCCACTGCGAGCTCGTCCATGGCGGATTCGAGCGCGAAGACACCGCTCGCCTCGCCAGGAGCGCGCATATAGGTCGGCGTGTGCACGTTCATCGGCGCGATGCGATGACGCGTGTAGACGTTCGGGCACGAATGCAGGAACCGGCTCGCGTTCAGGAGCGCCTCAGAGAACTCCTCGTACGTCGAGGTCTCCTGGTAACCTTCGTGCATGATGGCTGCGAGGCGTCCGTCGCGTGAGGCGCCGAGGGCAACGCGCTGGACCGTGTGCGGGCGGTACCCGACGCTGTAATACATCTCGCGGCGCGACAGCATCAGCTTGACCGGTCGCCCGGCGACGCGGGCGCCGAGCGCCGCCAGGGTCACGTGCGGCCAGGTCCGCAGCCCTGAGCCGAAAGCACCGCCGACGAAGGGCGAAACAACGCGGATGTTTTCGGCCGGAATGCCGAACACGGCGGCGATCTCGTCGGCCACGTTGTTCACCCACTGCGTCTTGTCCCAGAGGGTCAGGCGGTCGCCGTCCCAGGCGGCGATCGTGGCGTGCATCTCAAGCGGGTTGTGGTTCTCGCGCGCGATCACGTAATTCTGGTCGATACTCATCTCGGCCGCTGCGAGGGCGCCGTCGGGATCGCCGCGCCGCGTTTCGGGCGGCGGGCCCTCACCTTGATCAGTTTTTTCCTGCGTCGGCAGCACCGGCTCGACGAGGCTGATATCTGTGGTCCCGGGTTCGGACACGTAGGTGACGCGCACCAGCATCGCCGCGTGGATCGCCTGTTCGAGGTTATCGGCGATGACGAGGGCGATCGGCTGACCTTGATGGCTCACCCGATCGTCCTGGAGCACGTGCAGACGCTCGCCGATGCCAGGGTCAACAGCCCCCTTGTGGGCGCGATAGGCGAGCCTCGGCGCGTTGTCGTGTGTCAGGACGGCGATGACGCCGGATGCTTGTTCCGCAGCCACGCTGTCGATGGAAGCAATGCGGCCGTTCGCCACCGTGCTTCGAACGATGGCGCCGTGCGCCTGGCCCGGCACGTTGAATTCGGCGGCGTAGGTGGCGGCCCCCGTGACCTTCTGGCGGCCGTCGACGCGGCTGACGGGCTGTCCGATGAAAGCAGTGGTCATGCGCGAGCTCCCGCGGTTTCGATGGCACGCACGATGGCGCGCTGCATGAGCTCGATCTTGAAGTCGTTGTGCCCGTGCCCCTGCGCGCCCTCCGCGGCGAGCGCCGCCGCTCGGCGCAGCGCCCCCGGGTCAAGGCTGGCTCCGGCCAGCGCTGCCTCGACCCCGGGGACGCGCCATGGCTTGGTTCCGACCCCGCCAAGGGCGACGCGGGCCTGCCGGATGAGGGGGCCGTCCATGTCGAGCGCCACTGCGGCTGACACGACCGCGAACTCAAACGAGGCGCGGTCGCGCACTTTCAGGTAATGCGAGCGCCGCGCCGCCGGATTGGCCGGCACCGTGATGGCGACAACCACCTCGCCCGGCTCGAGCACCGTCTCGATGTGCGGGGTGTCGCCGGGCAAGCGGTGGAAGTCGATGAGCGCAACGGTGCGTTGCCCGCCAGCCCCGCGCACCTCGATAACTGCGTCGAGAGCGACAAGCGCGACAGCAAGATCGGAGGGGTTGGCGGCGATGCAGTTCTCACTTGTGCCGAGCACCGCATGCCAGCGGTTCTCGCCGCCGATGGCGGCGCAGCCGGAGGCCGGCTCACGCTTGTTGCAGGCGGCGTAGCCCACATCGCGAAAATAGGGGCACCGGGTGCGTTGCAGGAGATTGCCGCCCATCGTCGCCTGATTGCGCACCTGCGGACTCGCCGAGTTCAGCAGCGCCTCGGAGATGACGGGAAACTGCTGGACGACGGCGGGGTGGGCCGCCACCTCCGCCATCGTGGCGGCGGCGCCGAGCCTGAGGCCCTGCGGTCCGATGTCGACGCTGTTGTCGAGGAGACCCGCAAGGCTGACCAGTCGCTCGGGCTGGCGCACATATTCTTGCAGAAGCTGCACCATATCGGTGCCGCCGGCGATGTATTCGGCGGGCGCGTCGTTGCGGCCGGCCTGGGCGCGAAAGGCGAGGGCGGCGGCCAGATCGCGCGGGCGTTCAAGGGTGAAGGGGTGCATGGCTCAACCTCCCCGAACGGAGCCGGTGGAGCCAGCCGCGTCCTGGATGGCCGCGACGATGTGGTCGTAGGCTCCACAGCGACACAGGTTGCCGCTCATCCACTCACGAATTTCCTGCGCCGAGTGAGCGTGACCCTCTGCGATGCAGGCAACACCGGCCATGATCTGCCCGGACGTGCAATAGCCGCACTGGAAGGCGTCGCGTTCGATAAAGGCAGTTTGTAACGGGTGGAGCTGCTCGCCTTGGGCTAAGCCCTCGATGGTCGTGATCTCGCGGCTGTCAACGAGAGCAGCGAGTGAGAGGCATGATTTCACGCGCTTGCCGTCCATCAGCACCGTGCAGGCGCCACACTGGCCGAGGCCACAGCCTTTCTTCGAGCCTGTCAGATGAAGATGCTCGCGCAGGGCATCGAGCAGCGTCGTGCGTGGGTCGAGGGAGAGCCGATGCTCGGTCCCGTTCACCCGAAGCACCACGTTCACCAGAGCGGGTGCGGCTGAGGCAGGTTCTGAGGTCGGTCCGGCCATGAGCGGTCCTCCTATAAGCGTGCCGGTGCTCGCAGCCGCGACCGTAAGTACCTCTCGTCGTGTAAATTCGTCGCTGGTCATCGGGATGCTCCTGACTTTCGCAGACCTGTCTCAGCGGTGGGCCAGAAGAGAAACCCGCCGGTATTAGCGGCACGAAGCACGATCCCCCGGAAGCAGCAGAAAACGACGTGGCGGTATCCGCGCAAACCTCAGACAGTAAACCGATAAAGCTCGTCAGAGTTTCCCGCTTGTTATTGCATGAAGTTATGAGTCCGATTCACGAATGGCGTCGGACTGCTGCCGAGGCAACGTGGGCCGCCATGATCGGAGCAAGTTCACGGCGAGGGAATGCGACGGTGTCGAGGATATGCGCGATATGGACATGTCGGTCGAAAGAGGTCAGTTAGCGGGGCGCTTTTCGAACACGGAACGCGCGACGGGAGCCGCTTACACGGACATTCAGGACGGTAGCCCCGCGTCTTCCAGCCGATCCCGCAACTGCTGACATAGCAGCGGATCACGGTAGCGCTCCTGAAACAGGAAGCGTGACACAGTGAAGTTCGGCTTGCTCGCTATCGCTTCTTTAACGAGTTTGCTGGCGTCCTCTGGCCGGCCGAGTGCCATCAGCGCCGCCGCTCGATACAGCCGCGAGCGGAAAGTTTGGAACACGAGCTTGCCTAGAGCCTCAAGAGCTTCTTCGTAGCGGCCTAGCGCATAGTAGGCGATGCCGTGCTCCTCGATGCACCACACCGGAAGAAGCGGGTCGAGAGCCTCTGCCTCCTCGAGCAGTCTCAACGACGTCTCACCTTCGCCCATGAACGTGGAGACCGCCGCACAACGGGCCTTGATGTAGGCGTCGGATGGGTTCAGCTCCATTGCCCGCCGCATCAGCATTGCTGCCTGATCAAAGTCGCTCTTGAGCAGTTCGAAGAACGATGCAATCCGGTTGGCTTCGGCATCACAAGGGTCCAGTTCCAGCGCCCGTCGAATGTCAGGCTCGCTTTCGGGAAAGCTGAACTCCGGGAGGTCGGAAGCGGCACAGACCCGCCAAGCGTACGCCGCCGCGTAATTCGGATCTAGCTCGATGGCTCTGGTGAACCATTCCACTGCCTCTCGGGAATGCTCCTCTAACACCCCGCCAAGGCGGTGATGATCAATCCCTCGCAGCACGCACTCGAACGCCGACATGTTCTCAGGCTGTTTGCGGCGAGCCGTGATCATGCTGGCGTCTTCCATACGGCCGAACACGGTCGCTGCTATCTTGGCTGCTGTCCTGTCGAGCAGATCCAGGAGGTCGGCGAACGGGCGAGCGACCTTGTCGCTCCACACGACCGAGCCTCCGTCCGTTTCGGTGAGCGTGAGGTTTATCCTCACCTGATCGCTGATCTTCCTGACCTGCCCCTCCAGCACATAGCGAACTCCCAACGTGCTGCCGACCTTGACTGGATCCGGGTTGGCGTCGGCAATGGCAAAGCTCGCGCTGCGCGAGCTGACGAACAGGCGGCGAAAGCGGGCGAGTTCGACGATCAGCTCATCCGTCAGACCCTCGGCTAGAAACCGCTGGTCCTCATCTCCGCCCATGACCCGGAGGGGCAGGACCGCAACGGAACAGGGCCGCTTTTCCCTGATAGCCTGTGTTCTGGTCGGGGCGGTTTGTAGCCTGTGCCGTGCGCTCTCCTCCCGCAGCCGGTAGATGCGGAGCGGATTGGACAGGTTCTTAAGGCATCGCGTACCCAGATCCTCGAAGATGAAGGGCGAGTTGCGGCGGATGTTGTCGAAGAACACGCCGCTCACACAGATGCTGTCGGGCTCCGCCTCTTGTTGAATGCGGGTTGCAACGTTCACTCCGTCCCCAACCAGATCATCTCCCCGGACCACGACGTCGGCGAGATGAAGCCCGATACGCAGTTTCAACGGATCGCCATCTGAGCTGCTGGCGAGCGCGTTGCGGATTTCGGCCGCGCCGCGCAGGGCATTGATGGCGCTGCTGAACTCCGCCAAGCAAGCGTCGCCTGCGGTGTTGAAGACTCTTCCACCGAGAGGGGAGACCTTCTCCCGGATCAGCTCCTGGCAGCGTGCGACTGCGTCAGCAGTCTGCTCCTCAGCACTTTCCATGAGGGACGAGTAGCCGACAATGTCGGCCACCATGATCGCGGCCAAGCGGCGCTCCATGCCGAACTCCCAATGCTGGTATGGCACCTGACCAGTTTACGCCTTGAGAGCTGAGGGAGCGAGCCTTCCCTGACCCTCCCACGGCGGGCGCGGGTCCAGCCTATGTCAGAAGCCTAGCTGTCCAGCAGTTGTGACTCCAACTTCATCACCGTGACGGTCATCGACGTACCCAGGTACGACTGAACCGCCGGGCGATGTCACCCCGTTCCATGGTGCTCCGGCAATCGTGTGAGGAGGTGGGCCTTTGGAGGGCAATCACATTCCGACCACATTGGATTGCCAAGCGTGGCTGTGCCTTTCCGGAACCGTGCTCACCCAGCCTTCGTGAGGACGGCCAACCCAAAAACGAACGCAAGGGGTAAAAGCCACGATGTACAGTCCGACCACTCTGGAAGCCTATTTCCTCCAACTCGTGAACGAGACCCGCGCCAAGGCTGGAGTCCAGGCACTCACGTTTGATGGCGAGCTTCTGGCCGCCGCCGACCGGCACAGCACCTGGATGGATCAGAACGACAAGCTCACCCACACGGGCGAGAACAGCACGACTGTCGGATATCGCGTGACCGAGGCGGGCTATGGATATGTGAGTGTCGCCGACAACATCGGATACGTGAACGGCCCCCTAGACAAGGCGACCGTCCTCAAGCTTCACGAGATGATTCTGAAAACGCCGACCTACAACTCGAACACCACCAGGGCTCACTACGAGGAGCTCGGGGTCGGCCTGAAGGCGGGCACGATGTATGGGCAGGACGTGGTCTTTGTCACGCTGAACTTCGGCACACCGAATGACCAAGAGCGCGCGGAGCCCGACGATGTCGGGCCGACTATTGCGGATGAAACCGACACCGGGGGAGACAAGGTCATCGCCGGCACCAGCCTGAATGACGATCTCCGTGGCACATCCGGTGACGACCTGATCTACGGGTATGCCGGTCATGACGTCATTCACGGGCTGGGCGGCATCGACCTCATGTATGGCGGCACGGGCAACGACAGCTATCACGTGGACCAGATCGGCGACCAAGCGATTGAGAGGGCCGGAGAAGGCTGGGACACGGTCAACAGCTCGATCACCTACTCGCTCTATGGGCAGGTTGTGGAGAACCTCACGTTGACCGGGTCTGCGAGCATCGACGGCACGGGCAATACCCTGCACAACCGGCTGACAGGCAACGCGGGCGCGAACGCCCTCGACGGCGGAGCCTTGAACGACATTCTCAACGGCAAGGCCGGTAAGGACGTGCTGATCGGCGGCTCCGGGAGCGACACTTTCGTGTACGAGACCGAGCGCGATGCATGGGGCGACACCATCGTCGCCTTTGAGCATGGCCGAGACCGGATCCACCTCTCAGTCATGGACGCGAACCGGACGCTAGAGGGCAACCAGGCGTTCACTTTTCTCGGCACGGAACGCTTTCACAACATCGCCGGGGAGTTGCACGTCTACCATCTCTCGGACGGTAACACCTACCTCTCGGCTGACAATGATGGCAATGGTATCGCGGACTTCGCCATCAAGGTGCTCGGCTGGCATACCTTCACAAACGCCGATTTCGTGCTGTGATGCATCTGCCTTGCGTGGGACGAGAACGCCATGAAGGCAGCGGCAAGCGAGCAGCTCGACCGGCCCATGGAGGCCATCAGCGTCGACTGTGATGGATCACAGGTGAGGAGGCCCGATGACCAAGCATCGAATCTATTCAATGAGCTTCGCCAGCGTTTATCCGCACTATATTGCTAAGGCGGAGAAGAAGGGACGCACCAAGGCTGAGGTCGACGAGATCATCCGTTGGCTGACGGGCTACACTCAGGAAGGGCTGGACGCTCAGCTGGAAAAGAAGACCGGCTTCGAGGATTTCTTTGCCGACGCGCCTCGACTGAATCCAGCGCGGTCGCTGATTACAGGTGTGATTTGCGGCGTCCGGGTCGAAGACATCGAAGAGCCGACCATGCAGGAAATCCGCTACCTGGACAAGCTGATCGATGAGCTGGCCAAAGGCAAGACGATGGAGAGAATCCTACGGAACTGATGCGATCGCATCGATTCCGGCACGATGCTGGCAGGTTCACGCAGCGTTCGGTTTCAGCCGTTCAACGCGGCGGTGAAAACCGCCAATTGAGCATCGAAGGCACGCTTGAAGGCCGGTCGCGATTCACCGCGGGCGACATAGGCGGAGAGGTTCGGATATTCCTCCAGTATACCCATGCCTTCCAGCCTGCGCAGCACCATCACCATCATGAGGTCGCCGGCGCTGAACGCGCTATCGAGCCAGTCGGCATCGCCGAGCCGACGGGAAAGTTCATTCAGCCGGGCACGGATGCGATCGTCGAGAAAAGACAGCCGCTCTTTGCCGTACCAGGCCTCGTTGCGCTCGACATAGGGGGCCTGTTCGCGCTCGACGATCGGCGGCTCCACCGTATTGAGCGCGGCAAACATCCATGTGATCGCGCGCGCCCGGGCATTCGCATCGTCTGGCAGGAGGCCACCATGGCGCTCAGCGATGTGGAACACGATCGCCCCCGACTCGAACAGGGCGAGATCGCCTTCTTCATAGGTCGGGATCTGCCCGAAGGGATGAAGCGCACGATGCGCGGGTTCCTTCATCTCGCTGAACGAAACAAGACGCACGTCGTAAGGCTGGCCCACTTCTTCGAGCGCCCAGCGAACGCGCATGTCACGCGCCTGTCCCTTGCCTCCGTCGGGCGACCGTTCAAAGGCGGTAATGGTCGGGATCATTGTAAAACTCCGCGTGATTGCGTCACGCCGTGATGCGAAAGCCCGAAGGGTCGTTGGCGCCCATAAGGTCGACGTGACCATTACCGGCCCGGACCGGCAGGCCGGCCCGGGCTCTTCCCGGAGCCGTTCCGGATCGACGTCGCTACTGGTTGATCTCGGGCTCGACGAGTTTCGCAAGCTTGCGTAGGGATTCCTGCCAACCAAGATAGCACGCCTCCGCGGGGATCACGTCCGGCACGCCTTGTTGCTCAATGTTGAGCTCCGTGCCGACAGACACGGCCTTCAAGTCCACCGTGACCTTCATCTCACCCGGCAGCTTGGGGTCGTCGAACTTGTCGGTGTAGACGAGGCGCTCACCCGGAACGAGTTCCAGATAAGTTCCGCCAAAGGAGTGGCTGTCCCCCGTGGTGAAATTCCGGAATGTCATCCGGTGATGGCCCCCGACCTTCGCATCCAGCTCATGGACGGTGCAGGTAAACCCGTAGGGTGGAAGCCAGCTCGCAATCGCGTCGGGTTCGAGGAAGGCGCGATAGAGCTTCTCGGGCTTGGCGGCGATGACGCGGTGCAGACGGATCGTGCTGGGCATGGATTTCTCCTTGTGGTTCGGTTTCGGGTTGTTCGGTTGTCTCCTGGCGGGCAGCCTTTCGTCGCCCGCTACCAGTAACGACGAACGAGCACCTGAGGATACGACATCGCACCGGAATAAAACTCCAGAGCACCGGCCCGACCCGTCATCGGTCCGCTATCGCCTCGGATATTCGAGCTGCATGGCGACGACCTCGGTGGTCCGCTCACCGTAGCGCGCCGTGATCGCGTCGAGCGTGCGATCAAGCGCATCGGCAGGCTTGCTGTGGGGAAACGTTGACACGCGTACGCCTTCCGGCCAGTTCGTGCCTGACTGATCGGGAATGACGCGCACGCCGTTGCGGCTCTCCACCGTCTCCGACGAGGCGGCGAACGTTGAAGCACTGGACCGATAGGTCCGCGACCACGCATCGGCAATCAGGGCAAGCGACACCTCGTCCATGTCCGGCTCGAGACGGACGCCGAGCTCTTCCCGGTTCCAGAAGGCGACACTGCTGGCAAGCACCGTCGTCGCGAAGGGACGTGTGAGCCTGAACGCGCCGCTTGCGTGCCGCGCATCCCACTGCTCGAGTCCGAGGTCATGCGCGACCGCTTCCGCCTTGTCCCGTCCGGCGATCGCCTCGATCAGCGTCAGCATCATCGGCATGGAGGCAGTTATGCCGGTCGTCGTCGTTACGCTCCCGTCCGCGACCATCCGCCGGTCCGCGACATATCGAACCGTCGGGCTGCGCCTCAGCATTTCGCCAAGATAGTACCAGTGGGTCGTCGCGCGCTTGCCGTCGAGCAGGCCGGCCGCGGCGACAACTTTCGCGCCTGCGCATATGCCGATGATCGTCGCGCCCTTTTCCGCCTGACTCCTGAGCCAGGCGATCGCCGCCGGATCGTCGTCGCGGCTCATGGCGGGCACGATCACATAGCCCGCGCCTTCGGGGTGGGCGGCGTCGAACGCCGCGATGGTCGCATCCGGCTCGACCTTGAGGGCCGGATAGAGCTGCACCGGTCCCGGACCAGTCGCCAGCATCATCACGTCGGCGACATCGGCACGCCGCAGAATGCCTGTGGGCATGAGGTAATCGGTTGTTTCGGTAGCGTCGTTGATGCCGATGACGGCGACCAGTGGTCGCTCGCGCTTTGGTTTCAGGGAAGCAAGCATGGCGTCCCCCTCCTGCTGCGGCACCGGGGGCGCCTCTGCCGCCACCGTTGCAGGGGGCAGGCTGAACAACCAGCCTCCAAAGCCCGCTATCGACAGGATGATGAGAGCGACCCCACCCGAGAGGAAGGCGGATTTCGACATGATGGAGTCTCCAGCAAGTGGAACGGAAGCGCCTTCCATCGGCTGGTTGGTCTTTCCGGCGCTTCCTCATCTGGTCGGAATCTAGCAGCGGCGACATCTGGCAGAAATGACAAAGAGATAGTAATTTCTGCCAATGCATCATGTCGCCTTCATCGTCTATCCGGGTTTCGAACTCCTCGACGTCTCAGGGCCGGCATCGGTCTTCAACGGTGCCAATCGCGCCCGGCGCCAGCGGGGGAAGCCGGCGTTCTACAAGGTCGTGCTCGCATCGGCCCACGGCGGTGTCATCGAAAGCAGCAGCGGCATCGCGCTGGAGACGCGACCAATCGCCGACCTTCGAGCTGTGGAAGCCCAAACGGTGCTGGTTGCAGGGGCCGAGCGCGAGCCGCTCCTGCAGGCGGTGGCGGATGCCGCCCTGTGGGCAGCCCTCCCGCACCTCGCCGGCAAGGCGGAGCGCTTCGGCTCGGTCTGCACCGGCGGCTTCGTCCTGGCAGCACTCGGACTGCTCGACGGCCGTCGTGTCGCGACGCACTGGGATTCCTGCAAACCCTTTGCGAAAACCTTTCCGAACGTCGCGGTCGATCCCGAAGCACTCTATGTGGTCGACGGTAAGCTCTGGACCTCGGCCGGGGTAACCACCGGCATCGACATGGCGCTGGCGATGATCACGCGCGACCTCGATGCGTCGATCGCCGGCGAAGTCGCCAAAAGGCTGGTGCTGTACGCTCGGCGCCCCGGCTACCAGTCCCAGTTCAGCCCGGTCCTCAAGGCGCAGGTGAAGGGCGACAGCCCGTTTGCCGAGTTGATCGGGTGGATGCAGTCAAACCTCGATGCGCCGCTGGACGTGCCATCGCTGGCCGCCCGCGCCGGGCTATCCGAACGTTCCTTCCATCGCAAGTTCGTGGCGGCGACCGGCGAGACGCCGGCCCGCTTCGTCGAGATCGCCCGGCTCGACGCCGCGCGCATGCTCCTGTCGCGCGGGCTGTCGCTGAAATCGGTCGCAGCGGAAGTCGGGCTGTTCCCACCCGCGCGCCTGGCGGAAGCCTTTGAGCGCCGCTTCGGCGTCGCGCCGCGACTGTTCCGCGACATGCACGCGGAACTGTGAGCGCTGACAGGCAGCTCGTGGCGCTGCTCGGCGGCTTTGGGCGGAAAGCAGTCAGCCCAAGGAGCCGTACATGTGGGCTCAATAGGCGGAGCCACGGCTCGATTTCGTCGAACCGTAGTCGCGCTAATTATTAGAAATGATAGAAATGTCAGTGACCTGGCGCGACAGAAGGGTTGGCCCAGCTGGTCAGGGTTGCAGGAGGCAAGCCGGATCCAGGATGGCGGTTTCTCCGCAGCCGCCTTGCCGGAGCTTCCGACGCCGTTCTATAACGCGAACGAGCTGCCGCGCCTGCCCTGGGGTCGGTGCGCGCCAGGGATGGAGCGACAAATGCCCGACCAGGGATTCTCCGGAGGGTGCCTCTGCGGCGCGGTCCGCTTCAGCTCCAGTCGCCCGCCGCTGATCGGCCGGGCCTGCTGGTGCCGCGTCTGCCAGTACCTCGCCAGCGGAAACGCCTCGATCAGCATCATCGCGGAGTCCGTCGCGATCAGCGTCACCGGCGAGCTTGCCGCGTACGAGAGCCGCGCCGACAGCGGCAACGTCATCCGCCGAAGCTTCTGTCCCACTTGCGGGACGCCGCTCTTCTGCGAGGCGGTCGGCGAGAGCGAATACAAGGTCGTGCGGGTCGGCGCACTGGACGATACGGAGCTGGGCCGCCCCCAAAGCATCATCTGGGCGCGATCCGCGCCGTCGTGGGGATGGTGCGACGCCTCGCTGCCGGCGGCGACTACTCATGTGAACGCCTTGGAGAGCGTCCGCGAAAAGGCCACTTGAACCGGCTTTTTTAGGCGCCCCACTTTGCGTCCGAATTGTTGCTTATTCTGCGATGTCGCCAAGGCGGAGTTTCAGGACGAGCACCTTGTCCACCAATCTGGATGCTAGCGTCGCCAACCTGGAGTCTTGCGTGACATAAAGGTCGTGTCGTCGACCCTTCCAGGGATCGCACCGCACAATCCCTCAGACTCCAAGCACGAGCCTGTTGGCTGCGCTGCCCGCACCGGCAGCGCCCGGACCAGGGGCTGACGCCGTTGCTATGCCGGCAGGACGACCACCTTCGTCTTGACCGGCGTTCGTGAGTACAGGTGCATCATGTCCTGCGTGAGGAGGCCGACGCAGCCGCTTGTGATGCCGGAGCCGATCGACTCGGCGTCAAGGCTGGCATAGATTGTGTAGAGCGTGTAAGCGCCGTTCTGATAGAGATAAAGCGTGCGGGCGCCGAGCGGATTATCAAGGCCGCCCGGCATGCCGCGGGCCCATTTGGCCGCCTCGGGCTGGCGCCGGATCATCTCCTTGGGCGGGGTCCAGGTCGCCCATTCGCCCTTGCGTCCGATATAAGCGTCACCGCTCCACCGGAAGCCGTCGCGGCCGACATTGGCGCCATAGCGGGTGGCGGATCCGTCGTCCTCGATGCGGTAAACGTAGTAATTACCGGGATCGACGATAATCGTACCGGGCGGCTCTTTGGTGTCGTAGCGAACTGTCCGGCGATAATATTTCGGATCGACCTTGCTGACATCGACCGCCGGGATCGGGAATTTCTCATCGGGCACTGGCCCGTAGAGCTTCGCCGCCTCGGCGAAGCTCATGCCGTCGGATGTCGCGCAACCGGCCAGCCCGAGCGCGCTGACACCGGCGGCCGAGCCGATCAGAAACGACCGGCGGTTGAGAAGCCCCGCCCGACGCCCGAGCAGGGCTACCTCGTCTCTCTTGCCGGCATCGGCATTCCTACCGTCCATGATCATGATTTGGCAGTTTCCCATGTCCTATTGCCCGAGGAGAAAATACTCCGGCATACACCCGCTGAACGTCTAGCTGAGCTGAGATTGCCGTCACACGGCTCGATTGGCAAGCTCGGCCTTCGCTGCGCAGAGCTTGCCATGCATCAAAGTCGGTAACGTCCACGCGGTCTCGCAGTCTCACTTCCCGTGGCGCGCCGCGTGGCCCCATCTGATAGCCCCCGAGCCGACCCGATCGGCCCGATCGCCACCATCCTGATGCACGTCAAGGCGCTCGCGTTGTCGAGGGCCGGCAACAGCGGGATGACATAATCAGCCCGCCCGCGTAATCCTGGGTGGGATCGAGATGATTCACATGATGCGCAAATGACAGACGAAGTTCGCTTTCAACCCAGCCATCGCTGGTCGACAGCGTCTAGCTGATGCGGTGATGAGCGCCGGCTTTCTGTCTCAACCTAAATTTGCGACGGAGCCAAGGCTTCCCCTGAGCTTTTGAACAGATGACAGAACTTCCCGGAAAACTCGAGGGAGATTGCATCGCCTATCTCATATTTCGCATCGCCTGGCGCACGCGCGGTCAAGCGCGTACCGTCATCGGTGTCGGTATACAGAAGATGGTTTTCTCCAAGTTCCTCGACGAGCACGATCCGTCCAGTCACGATGCCTGTCCGTCCCACTGTGACGTGATCGGGCCTTATGCCCAAGGTGACGGACTCTCCGCGCTGGATACACTCTGAAGTCACGGCGGTGATGACCGTGCTTCCATTGGGAAGCCGGACCTGCACACCCTCAGGACTCGTCTGCGTGACCTCTGCCTGGATGAGATTCATCTGGGGCGAGCCAATGAAGCGGGCAACGAAAAGATTGGCCGGATGATGATAGAGTTCGAGCGGCGTGCCGACCTGCTCGATCCGGCCCGCATTGAGAACCACGATCCGGTCCGCCAACGTCATCGCCTCGACCTGGTCATGCGTCACATAGATCATGGTCGCCTTCATGTCGGAATGAAGCTTGGCGATCTCGATCCGGGTCTGCACCCGTAAGGCAGCGTCGAGATTGGAGAGCGGTTCGTCGAAGAGAAAAACTTTGGGTTCGCGCACGATGGCGCGTCCGATCGCGACCCGCTGGCGCTGTCCGCCAGAGAGTTGCCTAGGCTTACGATCGAGGAGGGCGTCGATCTGGAGAAGCCGCGCCGTCTCCCGCACGCGCCGGTCGATCTCCGCCTTCGAGGCTTTTGCCAGTTCGAGGCCGAAGGCCATGTTGTCATAGACATTCATATGCGGGTAAAGCGCATAGGATTGGAACACCATGGCAATCCCGCGCTTGGCCGGCGGGAGATCGTTCACTCTTTCGCAGTCGATGCAGAGCTCGCCCGCCGTGATGCCCTCCAGCCCTGCGATGAGGCGCAGGAGTGTGGATTTCCCGCATCCTGAAGGACCGACGAAGACGACGAACTCGCCGTCGCGGATTTCCAGATCCACCCCATGGATCACCTTTGTCGAACCGAACGATTTTTGCACGCCTTTCAGGGCAACGTCTGCCATGCTCGCGCCTCAGCCTTTAACCGCGCCTGCCGTCAGGCCCGCCACGATCCGGCGCTGGAAGACGAGGACCAGCGCGATGATCGGCAGGGTCACGATGACCGAAGCCGCCATGATCGTACCCCAAGGCAGCTCATAAGCGCTGCTGCCGGTCATGAGCGCAATGGCGGGCGGCACGGTGCGCCGCTCGTTGGTCAGAGTGAAGGTCAAGGCGAACAGAAATTCATTCCACGAGACGACGAAGGCCAAAAGCCCGGTGGTTACGGCGGCCGGAGCCATGAGCGGCAGAAACACTCTCCGCACGATGATCGCGGGCGTGGCCCCGTCGACGAGGGCCGCCTCCTCGATCTCCTTGGGCAGCTCGCGCATAAAGGTGGTCAGTACCCAGACCGTAAACGGCAAGGTCAGCATCATATTGGCGAGGATTAGGCCGGGAAGTGTATTGTAGAGGCCAAAGCTCCGGATCATCTCGAACATGCCGGAGAGAACCGCAACCTGCGGAAACATCGAGACGCCGAGAATGGTCATCAGCAGGATCGAGCGACCGCGGAAGGCGATGCGGCCGAACGCATAGGCCGCCAAGACGCTCAGGGCAAGAGATAGAGCGACAACGGTGCCTGCAACAAGGATCGAGTTCAGGATGTTCTGTCCAAAGGGCTGGCGCTGAAAGACGGCAATGTAATTCGAACCATCAAGCCGTTCCGGCCAATATGCCACGCTGAAGAGTTCGGATCCCGAGCGCAGGGACGAGAGCACCGCATAATAGAAAGGAAACAGCGCGAACAGTGCGATGACAAGAACGAGAAGCCAAAAGCCGATACGAGAAAGGAGTTTCATTGTGCATCCTCACTCAACCGAACCCGTCCGACCACGATCGTGATGACGACCAGAAGGGCGATGATGAGGAAGATCAGGGTCGAGGCTGCCGAACCGAAGCCGACCTCCTGGAAATCCACAAGCTGCTGGCGCGCATAGGCGGACATCGACATGGTGTCGCGGGAATTCGCGGTCAGCACGTAAATGAGATCGAAGACTCTCAAGGCATCGAGCGCCCGGAAGATCACGGCGACGAGAAGCGCCGGCCTGATCAGCGGCAAGGTCACGCGGAAGAAGACCCGCACCGGATGAATTCCGTCGACCCGCGCGGCCTCGTAGATGTCCTGTGGCAGCATTTGCAGGGCCGCCAAGATAAGAAGCGCCATGAAAGGCGTCGCCTTCCACACATCCACCATCACCACCGCCCAAAGGGCTGTGTCAGGGTTGGCAGTCCATATGATGGGAGATGCGATCAATCCGAGGCGCAGGAGCATGTCGTTGATGACGCCGAATTGGTCGTGGAGCATCCAGTTCCACATCTTGGCGGAGACGACCGTCGGAATGGCCCATGGGATGAGAATGATGGCGCGCATGATCCCCCGGCCCGGGAAGGCCGCATTGAGCATCAACGCCACCACGATGCCGAGAACGGTTTCGATGGAGACTGAGACGAGGGTGAACCACACCGTGTTCCAGACGGAGCGCCACCATTCCGGGTCCACCAGCAGACCCAGCCATTCACCGTTGTCATGGACGAGGTAGTTCTCAAAGCCGATGAACGCGTAATCACTGAGATTGTTGAGATTGGCGTCTGTGAGGCTGAACCAGATCGTGCGCGCAAGGGGCCAACCCGCGATCAACGCGAGAACAAAGAGAGTGGGCGCCACGAAGGCCCATGCGGCCCGGACACGGGAACGCGTCAGGGGGGAGGGACGCTCATGCGCTGAGATCGGAGCAGGGGCGATGTCTCGGGCTGCGGTCGCACTCACTATTGCCAGCCGCTGCGCTTGATCCGCTTCAGGTCGCGGTCGAGCCGCGAGAGTGCCTGTTCGGGCTCGGCGCGCTTCGACAGGACTTGGTGGACCGTGTCGAAGAATTCGGTCGAGACCTTGTTGTAATTGTCCCCGGTCGCTGCGGCGGGGCGAGCGACCGCGTTGGTGAAGACGGTCAGGAGATCACCCATGAAAGGATTGGCCTTCGTGATCTCGGCATCCTTAAAAAGAGTCGGGATCGTTGGATTGAAGGACCCTGCGATCGCCCGGCGCTTTTGCTCATCGGCGCTTGTCAGATACATGACCAGATCGGTCGCGGCCTCGGCATTCTTGGAATAGCGTGACACGGCTAGGAGTTGGCCCCCGAGCGTACCCGCATTGCGGCCATCCGCGCCTCCCTTGGGCAGCGGTGCAATGCCGACCTTATCCTTGATCGCGCTTTCCGGGCCTTGGGCCAGCGCCCAAGCATAGGGCCAATTACGCATGAAGACAGCGTTTCCCGCCTGGAAGACGCCGCGGGATTCCTCCTCGGTGTAGTTGAGAACGCCCTCGGGCGTGATCGTCCCCACCCAACCAGCAGCCGTCTTCAAGGCCGCTGCGGCTTTCGGATTGTTGATGGTGATCTCGCCCTTCTCGTCAACGATCGTGCCGCCGTTGTGGGAACTGACCCATTCGAGTGCGTTGACCGTGAGACCTTCATAGGCGCGACCCTGCCAGACGAAGCCCCAGAGATCCCGACTGCCTCCCTGCCGCTCCGCAGCCTGCACGGTACGGGCCGTTTCGGTGAGGTCCGACCAGGTCTGCGGAACCGGCCGGTTGTGCTTCTGCAGCAGATCCTTGCGATAATAGAGAAGTCCCGCGTCCGCGAACCATGGCATGGCGACCAGCTTGCCTTTCACCCGGCTCGTCTCGATCATGGTGGGAAAATGCTGATCGATCACGCCCTGCGCCTTGGCAGTCAGATCCTGAAAATGCTGGCTCAACATACCGGACCAGACCACGTCGATCTGGAAGACGTCGATATCGCCGGCTCCTGCGGCGAGGAGTTGTTGATAGAGCGCGAGCCGCTCGGTGGCGGAATTCGGGGTCGATACGATCTTGGCCGTGTTGCCGGTCTTCTTCGACCAGGCGTCAACACCTTGCTTGCAGATTTCGTATTCCTGGCCGAGCGCGCTGCAGGAGATGGAAATCTCAACCGCATAGGCGCTTGTGGGGGCTGCCAGTCCGATAAGGAGAGCCAGGCTGGCGAAGCGGCGGGACATGATTTCCTCCGGCTGCTAGCTGTTGCTTAGCTTGATAAGGCTTCGCCGGTATGTTTGTTCCGTCAGGATCTGCCAGAGGCGATGGGTTTCGTTGCAATTTCCGTCTGGTCGAAAAAGCTCCAGAAAGTGGAAACGACGGAACGTCAGTGCGATATTGCGCCTGGGTATTGTTTGGGCTTGATTAAATTCGACGTTGCACATCCAGGCAGCAAGCATGTGGATTGCCTATCTCACCCTCGGCGCCGGCCTTCTCTATATCGGCCTTGTCACCGCCACATCCATTGCTCAGACCAAGCTGCTGTTCCCGACCCAGATTGCGGCGGCCAACCGGCCGAACTTGCCGCCTTCGGCTGAACGGCTTGAAGTGAGGACGCCGGATGGCGAACACCTCATTGGCGTACGGCTGCAAGCCCAAAGCGGCCTGCGCGACACCGAGCCTCTCCTTCTGGGCTTTGCTGGCAATGCCTGGAATGCGGAGACCATGGCTCTGTATCTGCACGGTCTCTTTCCTGAATCCGAGATCGTCACCTTCCATTACCGCGGCTATCCGCCAAGCAGCGGACAGCCTGGTGCGGAGGCCTTGCTGTCCGACTCTCTTTCTATTTTCGATCACCTCATGCAGGAGCGGGAGCGGAGAGTTGTCGCCGTCGGGTTCAGCGTCGGCAGCGGCGTGGCTGCCTATCTGGCGTGCCATCGTCCTCTGGCCGGCATGATTCTCGTCACTCCTTTCGATTCCCTAAAGGCCCTGGCACGCGAGCACTTTCCCTGGGCGCCTGTGGGGCTGCTCCTTCGTCATCACATGCCGATAATCGACCTCGTGCGTGACACGACGACACCGACTGCCTTGCTCGCAGCCGGTCGCGACACGATCGTGCCGTCACGGCGGAGCGAGCCGCTGAGGCAGGCTATCCCGAACCTGGTCCTCGATCGCACGATTGCCGAGACGGGGCACAATGATCTCTACAACCATCCCGCGTTCGCTCGCGCCATGCGCGAAGCGCTGGCCAAGATCGAGGCAGCCACACCACCGCAGACATCATCGCATTAGCCGATTGCAACTCATCGCGCGATCCCGAGGGTCAGCCCCGAAGCACGGTAGCTCTGGTTCTCGAAACGCCCGATCCGTGACTGGCCCTGCTTGTGCCTCCGGCCGTTTGGTGGTCTTCGCTACCGGATGCCGGACTGGTGCATGGCTAGCTTAGAGGCGCATGCCGCCGTCCCAGAAAGTCGCGCGAGAGACTGACAGCCTCATCAAGATTGGTCTCGAGCAGCCAGTGGCCGCCGTCGAGCAGGTGGAGCTCCGCGTCGGGCAGATCGCGCAAAAAGGCGCGGGCCGACTCCTCGGGCATATAGCCGTCCTGCGGGCCCCAAAGGATGAGCGTCGGCGGTCGGTGTTCGCGCAGATAGCTCTGGTAGCGCGGGAACCATTCAAGATTGTCCTTGAGGTCGTAGATAATGCGCGCGGCGTTGCTGCGCCGCTGCTCCGTCATCAGTGACCAGTGCAGTTCCCACAGGTCGGGCGGGATGCGCTCGGCTAGGTCAGGCCGGACATCGTTCAGGAACTCGTCCCTGAAATGGTCGCGGGAGACGAACTCGCGCAACTTAGCGAGCCCTTCCGTAAGCCCCATATTCCATATGTCCTTAAGCCCAGCATATTTGGGGCCGAGCACATCTTCATAGATGTCGCCATTCTGAATGATGAGCGCGGCGATACGGGCCGGATCGCGCATCGCCAGCCGCAGGCCGATCGATGAGCCAAAGTCGTGCAGATAGAGGGCGAAGCGGCCAACGCCCAGCGTGCCGACGAAGTCATGGAGGAAGGTCGCGAAGCCGTCGAAATCATTGGCAACGCCGTCGGTCGTGGCGCTGTAGCCGGAGCCGGGGAAGTCCGGCGCGAGCAGTCGCCAGCGCTCGCCCAGATGACGCATATAGTTTCTAAACTCATAGGAGGAGCAGGGATAGCCGTGGGGCAGCAGCACGACGGGCGCGTCCGCCGGCCCGGCCTCGCGATAGAAGATGTCCACCCCGCCGACGGTCGTTCTCCGATGCTGCACGGGAACAGGCATCACGGTCTCCTTGGCTCGTCTGCGACAAGAACTTCAATCCGTGGGTCTTTCCTATAGGTCTTTTGCAGTGGGAACGTTCCCCGCCTAAGGAAGAGGATTCCCAACTCCGTCATGCATGTGGGCGTGACGTTTGAGTAAATTGACGCTTCGTTGACGCTTCGTCGCCACTGTCCCGGCCGGCAATGCTCCAGGTCGGATTCTCTACGAGACCCCCGGGGTGTGGTGCAAGATCTTCGCAATAGCGAGGCAGCCCTGCACCGCGCAGTCTGGATCACCCAAAATCACCGTGAGGCCGAAAGACTCGCCCACCCTGCGGTAGACATCTACAAGATCGTCATCGCCGATAACCGCGATCGTGTCGCCAATCTCGAACCAACCGAGAGCCTTGGCTTCACGGAATTCGGAGGCAACGACAAGTCCCGACAAGTAATCCGACATCTCCTCGGGCTTGAGATTACCCGAGAGCCAGCCCGTGCGCACCGCAAAAAGGTGCGTGAGTAGGCCTGCGGCGCGTCGATCGTTGCGCACCGCATCAACTCCGCGGAGAAAGGCAGTCCAGTCCGGCGCTTCTGGCTTCTTGGCAATCTTGGCAAGGAATGAGTATCGCGACAGCGTGCCAAAAACTTCTCCCGTTACGAAAGTTTGAAAGCGCGTGATTTGCGAGTTTTCGATGCGGGCCCATTTGGCATGAGTGCCGGGCAGCACGGCGGTTATATCCCGCGATAAACCAAAGCCGACGAGCTGTGTTTCCTCGCCCCGCATCACGTCAGCAAAGAGATAGGCGGATCTGTCTGTAAGTCCGGGAATGAAAGTGATGGTTCCGCCGTCCGGGAGCCTGATCGTCCTCACCTGCGCAGCAACAGTGTTCTCATCCGCAGGGGTCGCCACATAGGGCATTTCGATCCAGCCGTTTCTGCTCCCGATCATCCCGGCCGCATAGATGGGAAGCACGCCATGTTGCTGCCGCCATGGCGCGATCGCCGACTGCAAGACGCCGATGAAATTGCCGTCCTGCACCGACTGGATCCCCTGCTCGGACTCGATGCGATCGATAATTGCTCCCGCGCCGTCGACAAGGAGCGCGCGAAAAGAAGTCGTCCCCCAATCGAGCACGATGCGCAGGTTGATGTCTTTAGAAGTCATGAGATGCCACCGCTGAGAGTTGATGCTGTCTTGACCGTAACGTCAGATTTGCATAAGGTCCAATATGAAATACATAAGGTCCACATAGTGGATCACGAGGAAATGCAATGCTGAAAGGTATCTTTCCTGTCCTTCCGACTCCGTTCTGCGCTGACGGCTCAATCGATGAAGCAGCCATGGCTCGCATCGTGGACTTCGCCCTCGCATCGGGCGTCGATGGGGTGGTGTTTCCGGGATTTGCAAGCGAAGTGGATGAACTCGACACCAAAGAACGGGCGGCTCTCCTGGCGCTTGTCGTCAAGCGTGTCGCCGGCCGCGTTCCTATCGTGGCTGGCGCCAGCGCGCCAAGTGTCGAGGAAGCGATCGCGCATTCGCGCGAGGCCATGGCAAACGGCGTCTCCACTGTGATGATCCAAGCACCAAAAAGTATCGGCGTCAGCGCCGAGGCTGTCGCGAGCTTCTACCGCACGATTGCCGATGCCGTTTCCGGTTTGGAGATCGTCCTGCAGAACGCTCCCGCGCCGCGCGGCTCGGATTTGAAGCCAGAGGTCATCCTTGAAATCATCAAAGACAATCCGGCCATTCTCTATGTGAAGGAGGAAACCCTTCCGGCCGGCCCTGCCATCACCGCCATTCTCAAGGACAAGCCACCTCACCTGAAAGGTGTCATTGGCGGCGGCGGCGCGCGCTATATCATTGACGAATATGGGCGCGGCGCCTGCGGTGCGATGCCTGCCGTCGAGATCGCGGATGTTCATGTTGCCATAGACCGCGCTTTTCGGAGCGGCGACGTGGCAAAGGCGCGGGAGCTCTACATGCGAACGCTTCCCCTGCTGGTTATTCAGGCCAACTTTCGCATGGCGTTTACAAAATACGTTCTCACCAGGCGCGGCAATCTTACCAACTTCATTGCTCGTGCGAAGGTACCGCCGATGGATCGGCACGACCTGGGCGAGATCGACGCCTGGCTTGCTCTTGTGGCCGATCTCTTCAGTGCCGCTCCGGTTCCGCGAGCCGTCGGAGCCGCCGAATGACCGAGCGGATTGCCAAGATCGAAGTCTTCTCGATTACCATTCCGCGCGAGACGATCTATCTTGGCGAAGCCCGCCCCGGCGAAACAGTCAACGAGAAAGGCTACATCGTCCGGCATGGCAATCGCACGGTCTATCCGACCAGTGACCGAACCGTGGTGGTGCGTGTCGAAACGACAAATGGCGCAGTCGGTTGGGGGGAAACCTATGGCATCGTCGCGCCTGGCGCCGCGATGGCAATCATCGACGATCTGCTCGGCCCTTACCTGATTGGACGGGACCCGCGGGATGTCGTCATTATCCATGAAGATCTGTATGATTTCATGAGGGTGCGCGGCTACACAGGTGGGTTCTATCTCGATGCGCTCGCGGCTGTCGACATCGCCTTGTGGGACATCTTCGGTAAGCTCACCAACTTGCCGCTTGTAAAGCTCTTGGGCGGACAGCGTCACGCGCACCTTCCGGCCTATATTTCTGGCTTGCCGAAACGAACTCGCGAGGAGCGAGCCTCTTTCGCCGCCGAGTGGCAGGAAAAGGGATTCACAAGCTTCAAATTCGCTGCGCCGGTCGCGGATGATGGCGTGGTGGCGGAAATGGCAACGTTGCGCCAGCACCTCGGCTCCGACGCCCGGATCGCGTGCGACATGCATTGGGCTCACACCGCCGAACAGGCCATTGCGGTAATCCGAGCCATGGAACCGCATGGCCTTTGGTTCGCCGAGGCCCCAGTGAAACCGGAGGACATCGACGGCCTCGCCCATGTTGCCCGTAATGTCTCCTCGACGGTTGCCGCTGGCGAGGAATGGCGAACCGTCTACGACCTCGTTCCTCGCGTCGCAAAGCGAGCCTGCGGCATCATCCAGCCCGAAATGGGGCACAAAGGCGTCACGGAATTCATGCGCATCGGTCAATACGCCCAGGCGCATCATCTCGAATTGATACCGCACGCCACGATCGGAATCGGGCTCTTCATGGCGGCGAGTCTGCATGCCAGCGCCGCGTTAAGCGCGGTGACATGCCATGAGTACCAGCATTCGATCTTTGAGCCCAACCGAAGATTGTTGAAGGGAGACATGGATTGCATCGGAGGATTCTATCATCTCCCGACAGGCCCTGGGCTCGGCGTTGAGCCATCCGAGGAGGCGCTGAACCTCCTCCAAAAATATCAATAACAAAGCCGTCACAGCAAATCGGAGGAAACGCTATGTTGAGAAAGAAACTGACACTTCTGGCGGCCTGCGCCGCTCTTGCCTTGAGCACGAATGTCGCGCTTGCCCAGACCAAGGTTCTGAAATTCGTCTCCTGGCAGAAGGACGAGCGTGGCGTCGGCGACTGGTGGGCCTCCGTCATCAAGGCGTTCGAGGAGGCGCATCCGGGCGTCAAGATTGAATGGACCAAGGTTGAGCGCGGTGCCTATGCCGATACTATGACCACCCTTTTTGCAGGTGGGACGCCGCCGGACATCGTCCATCTCGCCTCGTTCGAATTTCAGAAGTTCGCCGATGCCGGCTGGCTCGATAATCTCGACCCTTACATCAAGGAGTCGAAGCTTGATCTAAACGGCTGGGCAGGTCAGGACACCTGCGTGTGGAACGGCGAAACCGTCTGCACGATGATGCTCTATTTTGGCTATTTCCTCGCCTACAATGACGACCTTCTGAAGAAGGAAGGCCTTTCAGTTCCCAAGAACTACGCGGAGTTCCTCGAGGCCGCCAAAAAGACAACAAAAGATACAAACGGCGACGGGATCATGGACCAGTACGGCACGGGTCATGAAACCCGCGGCGGCGGCGGCCAGTATATGAGCGAGATGATGAACTACACGCTCGATGCCGGGGGACGCTGGACCGACGATAAAGGAAAGGTGAGCATCAACACTCCTCAGATGGTGGAGGGCTTGTCGCGCTGGAAGACAGTGGTCAAGAATAGCCTGACCCCTCGCGATCTCTCCGCTGGCGAGGTCCGCCAACTTTTCGCGGACGGCAAGATCGCGCTGAAGATGGATGGCCCGTGGCTCTGGCCGATCATTCAGAAGGGCAAGGCAAAGGATCAGATCAAGACGGCGATGGTGCCGTTCGACCCACCGGTTGGCGGCTCCTCCAACGTCCTGGCTATCCCGTCCGATATCAGTGAGGCGAACAAAAAGCTCGTGTGGGATTTCATCAAGCTCGCCACATCGGACAAATTTCAGGCGACCTATGCGACGCTCGGAGCCTCACCGCCGCCCAGTCCACGCGCGGACGTCACGGCGGCAAAGGCCGAGAATCCCAATTTCGACCTTCTCGTCCAAGCGACACAGGCCGCGTCCAAGGCAAAGGTCGACCGGATTCCCAAAGGGCTGGAAATTCAGTTCAACGAGTTCTCCAAGATGATCATGGAGGAGTCCCAGCGCATGATCATTCAGGATCTGGATCCCAAGACGGTCGCGGCCACCATGCAACAGAAAGCTGAAACGCTGCAGAAGCAGTGAGGCGCCACGAAGTTGCAATCGGCCGGCGTTAACGCCGGCCGATCTTTGCCGCCAACCGAGGATACTCATGAAGTCTCGATTCAGCCTTGATCTTGCGCGTCCGAGCCGTCGCCACTGGCTCGGCTATCTCCTTCTCGCGCCCGCCGTCATCCTGATCGGCCTCATCATCGTCTATCCTCTCTTCGTCTCCATCGATCTGTCGTTCCAGAACGTCAACATCGCGCGCCTCGATCAACCGCGCCGTCCATTCACGATCGCAAATTACGAGCGATTGTTCACGTCTCCGGACTTCTGGAACGCAGTCTGGGTCACATTAAAGCTTGTCGTCATCGTCAGCCTTTTCTGCTTTCTGATCGGGCTCGGAACGGCTTTGCTGGTCAACAACAAGTTCAAGGGCCGTTCGCTGGCGCGCCTCCTCGTCGCGTTGCCATGGGCGATACCGGAAGTCATCGCGGTCGTCATTTTTGCATGGATGTTCGATTCGTCCTTTGGGCTGATGAACTGGGTTTTCATCACGATCGGTCTCATCGACACCACGGTGAACTGGTTTTCGTCACCTAACGCTGCTTTCTTCGTCGTGTGCGTGACAATGATCTGGAAGGGCTATCCCTTCGTATCCATCATGATGCTCGCGGGGCTTCAATCCATTCCCGAGGACTTCTACAATGCCGCGCGAGTCGACGGCGCGAATAGCTGGCAGCGCCTGATCAACATCACCATTCCTTCGCTGATGCCAGTTCTTGGGGTCACGCTCGTCCTCGTGATGCTGTGGGTGTTCCGCGATTTCTCGATCATCTATGTTCTCACTGGCGGAGGTCCGCTGAAGGCTACCCAGTCGCTCTCGATCATGACATACGAGCAAGCCTTCAGTTTCTTCCGCATGGGCTACGCCTCGGCCATTGGTATCGTGACGCTGATCGTCTGCGTTGTCGCGAGCCGACTCATGATCGGCCGCGCGCCGGACAACATCTGAGAGGTGCTATGAGAAGCCGCCCCGTCGATCGTTTTTTTCTTTACGCAGCCGTCGTGATTGTCTGCGCGTTCCTTGTCTTCCCAATCTATTGGCTGCTCATCACAGCCATCTCTCCGCCCGACCAGCTTCGCGCTCTGCCGCCACGTTTCTGGCCGGAGACGCCGCGCTGGGATGTGTTTGGGCAGATCATGCGCGAGCGTCCGATCCTCCTGTGGTTGACGAACTCGACTCTGGCGGCTGTTGGCAGTGTCGTTCTTTCTATGACCGTGTCGGTTCTCGCCGGCTACAGCCTGTCCCGGTTCAAAGTTCGAGGCGGGCAATCCCTCGGCCTGTTCATCCTTACGGCGAAGATGCTGCCGGCGACCCTTCTTGTCATCCCGCTCTTTGGAATCTTCCGGACCGTTGACCTCATCGGCAGTCTGTGGTCGATCATTCTCGCCCACGCGACTCTCATCATCCCCTTCACGACCTGGATGATGAAGGGATATTTCGACACCATTCCGCGCGAACTCGAACAGGCTGCGATGGTCGATGGCTGCTCGCCCTTCGGCGCGTTGGTGCGGGTGATCCTGCCTGTTTCTGCACCAGGACTTGCCGCGACCGCACTCTACGGCTTCGTCTTGTCGTGGTCGGATTATGCATATGCACGCACCTTCCTCACCAACGCTCAGACGAATTGGACCGCCAATCTCGGCATTACGACCATGAAGGGCGAGTACATCTCCAACTGGGGAGACATTTCGGCAGCGTCTATCCTCGTCGCCCTCCCGATCCTACTCATTTATCTCTTCCTCGAACGCTATCTCGTCGGCGGCCTGACTGCTGGCGCTGAGAAATAGTGGAGACTTTCTTATGGCCGGCATCCGCATCGAGAACGTCACCAAATCTTATGGGTCGCTATCGGTTCTGAAGGATTTCTCCCTTGAGGTCGCAGATGGCGAGTTCGTCGTCTTCGTCGGGCCGTCCGGATGCGGCAAATCGACGATGCTCAAAATTCTCGCCGGCCTCGAAGAAGCCTCATCCGGAACCATCCGGATCGGCGGCCGCGACGTAACCGATCTCGCGCCTGGCGACCGAGACATCGCGATGGTGTTCCAGAACTATGCCCTCTACCCGCACCTCACCGTGCGCAACAACATGGGATTCGGTCTCAAAATGCGCGGCATGGATGCAGCGCAGATCGAAATGCGCGTGATGAACGCCGCAAAAATCCTCGGCGTGGATCATCTTCTTGACCGACGCCCCAAGGCGCTATCGGGCGGCCAGCGTCAACGAGTGGCGCTCGGGCGCGCCATTGTGCGCGAGCCGCAGGCCTTCCTTATGGACGAGCCGCTGTCCAACCTCGATGCCAAACTGCGCGTTCATACGCGCGCCGAAATCAGCGCTCTGCATAAGCGACTCGGGGTCACGACGATCTACGTCACTCACGATCAGATTGAAGCGATGACCATGGCTGATCGCATTGTCATCATGAAGGATGGTGTAATCCAGCAGATCGCCAATCCGGATACGATGTTCCGCAAGCCGGCGAACCTCTTTGTCGCCGGGTTCATCGGGTCGCCGGGCATGAACTTCCTGCGCTCGCCGGTGACGACGATGGGCGGGGCGGCGGCGGTGCGGCTCTTCGGACACGATGTTCGGCTTGAGGCACCCGCATCGCTCGCCGGACGCGAGATCGTCGTCGGCTTGCGCCCCGAACACATCGGTGCGGGTCCAGGGCCGGTGACCTTCGAAATCACACCGCGGCTCGTCGAAAGCCTTGGCAGCGAGAAATACATCTATGTCGACGTTCCTGAGGAAAACCGCGCGCAGATCGACCCTGCGGACAGGCAGGAAGAGGAGCGACGCGCGGACACGATCATCGCACGCCTGATCAATCCGGATGAACGGTCAGCCGGCGAGCGCATCACGCTCTCCTTCGATCCTGCGCATCTTCACCTCTTCGACGCCAAATCGGAAGTCGCTATTCAATGAGACACCTGTCATGAGCATTCTTATCACCGGAAGCGCTGGCCGCGTGGGATCCAAGGTTGTCAAACGCCTGCTCGATCAGGGCGATAGCGTCACGGGTTTCGACCTGCGCCCGTCAGGCATCACACACGTGAACTATCGCGAAGTCACCGGGGCGTTCGACGACCGCGCTGCGGCCCAGCGTGCAGCGAAAGGGACGACCGCGGTGCTTCACCTCGGCGCCTTCATGTCCTGGCTCCCCTCCGATTCCGACAAGCTGCACCGCGCGAATGTGGACGGCACGCGCGTGATTTTGGAAGAGGCTGCCAAACACAAGCCGCGCAGGATCATCTTCGCCAGTTCGGGAGAGGTATATCCGGAGAACGTCCCGGATTACCTTCCGGTCGACGAGGACCACCCGATCAAGCCCCGCTCTCCTTACGGGCTGACGAAGCAGCTCGGGGAGGAAATCGTGCGCTTCGTCGAGCGCACCACCAGTATTCCCGCAACCATCCTGCGATTCTCCCATACACAGGATGCAGCCGAACTCCTCGACCCCACGAGCTTCTTCTCAGGCCCCCGTTTTTTCCTCCACCCGAAGATCAAGCAGCAAGAAAGCTTCAACAACATTGCGGCTGTCGAGAAGTTGAAGCGGCAAGATGACGGAACCGAGGCTCTCGTCCTCTCTCGCAACGAGAGCGGGCGTCCGTTTAGGATGCATATTACCGACACGAGGGACATGGTCGATGGCATACTCCTCGCGCTCACCGCGGAGAGGGCAGCCGGACGGACCTATAATCTGGGTGCGACCGCTCCGGTCGATTTCGCCGAGGCTCTGCCCTTGATGGCGCAGTTGACCGGATTGCCGCTCAAGACCATTGACCTTCCCGGTGGGGGCGTCTTCTACGAGACCTCCAATGCACGCATCCGCAACGATCTAGGGTTTGAGCCGAAATGGACAATCGATCGCATGATCGCCGAGGCCGTGCAGGCCCGGCGCGACAGGATACAAGCGACCTAGTGATGGAGAGCCCCCGCGTCGCGACTCCGGAAGAACGTGACGTCCCAACCGGCGCGGCTGCCCTGGCGAAGGGACTCTATTTGCTCGACGTCATCGGCGAATGCGCGACGCCGCCGCGTTTCAAGGATCTTCAGGCGGCGACGAGTCTTCCCAAAGGGACGCTGGCTCGGATGCTCAACACGCTCGTCCTCTTCCGGCTCGTCCGATACGAGGAGAGCGACAGCACCTATCGGCTTGGGCACCGGTTGTTCGAACTCGCGCATCGTGTTTGGGAATCCTTCGACCTGCGCGGCGCCGCGGCCCCCGTGCTTGACCGGCTTGCCGATGAGACCCGCGAGACGCTGGCGCTCTGCTCCGTTGAGAACCACGAAGTTCTCTACATCGACCAACGCAGTCGGGGAGGGGCCTTCGGCTTTCGCATCGAGATTGGCCGACGCGCACCCCTTCACTGCACCGCAGGCGGCAAGACCCTTCTGGCCTTTGCTTCGCCTCACGAACGCCGGGCGCTGCTTGATCAAGCCCACTTGGAACGCTTTACCGAGCGCACGATCATCGACGAAGAAGCGCTTGGCGCCGACCTCGCGCTCGCCCGTGCTCGCGGCTATGCAATCTCGCTGGAAGAACATGTCTCCGGAGTCGTCTCGGTTGCGGCCCCGATCTTCGATCACACGGGAAAGGCAGTGGCGGCAATCGGCGTGTTCGGTCCGAGTTCCCGCCTGTCGAACGACCGCCTGCACACGACAGGTCGCGATCTCATGGCGGCAGCACGTCAGATCTCGGGTAATGTCGGAGCAATGCCGATGAACATTACTCCACAGCCACGTGCTCGTCTTGTGGGGGAAAGCGAAGTGGAATGCGTTCTGCCCTGGGGGGCACATTTGGCCGAGGGGCCAGTCTGGTTTCCGAAAGAGAGGCGGCTTTATTGGGTTGATATCCTGGCGCCTTCCGTTCATCGCTTCGATCCTGCGACGCGGACAAATGAGGAGGTCATGCTTCCGCGTCTCGTCAGTGCGGTCCTTCCCCGCCGCGCCGGAGGCCTTGCCGCCCTGACACAGGACGGTCTGGAGGCGCTCGATTTCGCGACTGGAAAGCTCGAGCCTCTGGTCGATCCCGAAGCGCAGATCATCGATAATCGCTTCAACGACGGAAAGTGCGACAGGCTGGGACGTTTGTGGGCGGGGACGATGCGCCTTGACGCCAGCAAGCCGACCGGCGGCCTCTACGTTATTCAGGGAAATCTGGAATGGCGGCGCTTGGCCGAGGGGTTCACGGTTGCCAACGGACTCGATTGGAGCCCGGACGGGAAGACCTTCTACTTCGCGGATTCGGCACCCGGACGCATTTACGCCTACGATTTCGACTTGGCTGCTGGAGCCATCGAGAACCGCCGCGTCTTCGCGGAAATCGATCCACGAGAGGGGCGCCCGGACGGGCTCGCCGTCGATCGCGACGGCTTTGTCTGGTGCGCAATTTGGGATGGATGGTGCGTCAGGCGCTACGCACCCGACGGAAAGGTCGAGCGTGAAATCCGCCTCCCGGTCCCGCGACCCACCAGCATCGCGTTCGGGGGTAGCGATCTAAAGACGCTCTTCATCACCACCGCCCGGATCCGCCTGTCATCCCGTGTCCTTGCGCAGGCGCCATTCTCGGGCGGTTTGTTCGCGACGCCTGCGCCGGCAGCCGGCCTGCCCACCTCCGAGTTCGCAGGATGATGCGCGCGTATTATCCCGACCTTGCCAACCGTTCCGCGCTTGTGACGGGAGGCGCCGAGGGCATCGGCCGCGCGGTTATCGAAGCCATGGCAGAGCAGGGAATGAGCGTCGGGTTCCTCGATGTTAATCGAGATGCTGGAGAGGCTTTGGCCGCTCGGCTGAGTGGCGCGGGCCGAAAGGTTGCCTTCGCGGCTGTGGACTTGCGCGAGATCGATGCCGTGCGCGCTGCGATCAGGCAACTTGAAGAGGTTGCGGGTCCTTTCTCCGTACTCGTCAACAATGCCGGGCACGACGAGCGTCATCGATTCGATGACGTCACCGTTGAATATTGGGATGACCGCTTCGCCGTGAATCTGCGTCCCATGATGTTCGTCAGCCAGGCGGTCGCTCCGACGATGCGCGAGCGGGGTTCCGGTTCCATCATCAATCTCGGCTCGACCTCCTGGATGCAAGGCGCACCCGGGCTCATCGGCTATACCACGGCGAAATCCGCGGTCACTGGCTTTACGCGTTCGCTCGCCCGGGAACTGGGACCTCAGGGAATTCGCGTCAATTGCGTGACGCCTGGCTGGGTGATGACGGAGCGGCAGAGATCCATGTGGTACACGCCGGAGAAAGGGAAAGCGGCCGAGGAGCGGCAATCGATCAAGGGCGAGATCTTGCCCGAAGACGTGGCGGCCATGGTTCTCTTCCTCGCCTCCGATGTGTCTCGTATGTGCACGGGCCAGAACTACATCGTGGATGCCGGCGTGGTGTGAATCATGGACGCACTCCCAAAGGACCTTTCGCCCGACGTTTTCGTAACTGCGCCCGACGCAATGGCCCCTTATCTCACTGATTGGCGTGGCCGCTACTCTGGCGCCGCACGGGCTGTCGCGAAACCTCGAGACGTCGCAGAAGTCGCCACGCTGATGCGCTGGGCCTCACATACGGGCGTGCCCATCGTGCCGCAAGGCGGCAATACCGGCCTCTCCGGGGGCGCAACGCCTGACTCGAGCGGCGCTGCCATCGTGCTCTCCCTCGAACGCATGAACGCGATCAGGTCGCTCGATCCGGCGGGAAACACCGTGGTGGCGGAAGCTGGCTGCAAACTCGCAGAACTGCAGAGGATTGCGGACGCAGCAGGACGCTTTTTCCCGGTCAGCCTTGGTAGTGAAGGCTCATGCCAAATCGGAGGCATCGTGGCGACCAATGCCGGGGGCATCAATGTGGTGCGCTATGGGATGACACGCGATCTCGTCCTTGGACTCGAATATGTGACCGCAACGGGTGAGATCGTGCCTGGCCCCAAGCGCCTGCGAAAGGACAATGCGGGCTACGATCTCCGTCATCTTCTCGTAGGATCGGAGGGAACCCTCGCAATCATCACCGCCGCCGCGTTCAGGTTGATGGATAGGCCGAAGGCCCGCGCGAGCGCGCTTTGCGGGCTCGTCGAACCGCAGGCAGCCCTCAGCTTGCTGCGCATGGTTCGCGAGGTTTCAGGCGACAAGCTGATCAGCTTCGAGCTTATGGATGACGGCGAGATGAGCCTGATCCGCGAGTATTTCCCGAACATCGCGCACCCGTTGCCCTCACGGCATCCCTGGTATGTCTTCATTGAGATCGGTGCAGACGATTTCTCGATCGAAGAATGCCTTGCGCAAGCGCTGACGCGGGCAAGCGATGCCGGCGCCATTTCGGATGCGGTGTTGGCGCAGAGCGAGACGCAAGCCAAAGCGATTTGGCATCTGCGATTCGCCGCGTCCGAGGCGAACCGTTTGGCCGGACCTTCAATCTCACACGACGTCAGTGTCGCGACCGACGACGTTCCTGCCCTGTTGAAGGCTCTACCGTCCGCCGTGTCAAAACGCTTCCCAAATGCACTCGTACGCTTCGTCGGTCATTTGGCGGATGGCAACATGCACGTCATCGTGTTTTTTCCGCGCGATGCTTTCACAGATCAGGCCGCCTTAGAGACCGCAGCCTTTCAGGTGAACGAGGCCGTTTACGCAGTAACGACGGCCTTCGGCGGGAGCATCAGTGCCGAACATGGCATCGGACGCTCGGGTTGTCGCGCTTTCGCGCGCTTCTCGAATCCTGTTGAAAGACAGTTGATGCAGGAGATCAAGCGCTCATTTGACCCAGCAGGCATCCTCAACCCGGGAATCATATTCTAGCAGCATCGTTGCCAGGCGAGCAGCATGCCTGCACGCTTGCGCCATCTCGGCCGAGACCCGTGGGCTGGGTTCACCGACGTCTCGCGAAAACTTCCGCGAAAGAAACAGACTTCGAGATCCCGCAGACCGTCCCTGGCCTCGCCGAAGCAACTCGCCCATGGCCTTGATGCTCAGGCCTTCAAGTGAACGGTCACAAGGACGGTGCATTCGGCACCGGGCGGATAGTCCGCAGCAACACGGAGCCAATTGCCAAAGTGCTTCACGCGAAGAACGGCAATGCCGTCCTCGTGCGAAGGCATCCGGAACTCGGTGCCTTCCGCCACCCAGCGCATGCCGTCGGGCGAGATCTCGACCCGCGCCATGGGTTGTTCGCCCTTGGGCTCCTTCAGCGCCCGGACGAAGATGACGGCCTCCCGTGCCCAACCCGCTTCGAAAGGTTCTGTCGCCGCACGGCCTGACCAGCACTCATTACGGCCAACCACAAGGGTGATGTTCTCGGGCAGCATCAGAAATCCCCCGAGATGCAAACGGAATCGACATACAGGAACGCACGCTTGTCCGAGTCGGCCTCGGCGAAAAGGCCGAAATTCAGCATACACCAGAGATTTTTCATCGCCGGCATGCGGATAGGCTCGAAGGCCGACATGTCGAACGTGCGATCGTTGCAGCGGAAGGACAGCGCCTTCATCTCCGCCAGATCGAAGTCGAACGCGAGATAGGTCCAGTTTATCTTGGTCGGAATCTCGTTGTAGCAGAGGCGCTGTGCGCCTCCGGGCAAGTCCTCCCAGTCTTCAGCCGCCAGGTGATAGTGGCTGAGGGTCTTGTCACTGTCGCCGATTGGCTTCAGTTCGGTGGTCCGGCGCTTGAACTGCCACTTCTGCACATGTTGACCATCCAGCGCGTTGAGGAATCGCAGATGGGGCATCACGCGCTGGCCGCCATCGTCCTGATCGCCCGACTGCAGATCGAACAGGAAGCCGACCGAACGCACGTCCGTTTCGCTGAGGTTGAGTTCCGTCGCCTCCGGCTTGAAGGTGAAATACACCTCGAACCGGATCGTCCCACGGTGGCGGAAGGTGTGACGCTTGATGGCGACGTTCTGTGCCCCCTTGCGTGGGCGCGTCGCGATCTTGAGGGCATAGGACGATCCCATACCGCCGTGCGAACCGGAATCCCAATGCGGCAGTGTCGAGAGCATTGCGCTCGTGTGCTGAGCGTAGCCCGGCAGCATCGTGTCGAGATTGTTCTCGTAGTTGCCGACGAGCTGCGACCAGCCACAGTGGCCGCTGGAAAAGCAGTCGTGACTGATGATGCGCGGCAGAGGATCGAACCGGCTGAGCTTGGGATCGGCGCGCAGGAGCGCAAGCCGCATGGCCTCGATCAGGTCGTTCGTCGGCACATTGGAAGTCATTCTCGTCTCCATGCTCCGCTAGGCGCGAAGCCGCGCGACTGCATCCCAGTCGATCTCGATGCCGAGCCCGGGGCCAGTCGGGACCGGCAGCATGCCGTTTTTCTGCCGGTCGGCACCGGGCGCGGCGCCAGTCAGCGCGGTCTTGAACGGACTGGAATCGGTCTCGCATTCCATGGCGCGAATGTTCGGCATCGCCGCAGCCAGATGCACGCTCGCCGTTTCACAGATGATGCCCGACATGCCGATATGCGGCGCGTATTGAACATCGTGCGCTGCAGCGAACTCGGCCATGCGACGCGTCTCACTGATCCCGCCAGAACGGGCAACGTCCGGCTGAATGTAGGAGAGCGTCCGGTTGGCGACGAGCCGCATCGCCTGATCGAGCGTATAGTTGCTTTCGCCTGCCGCGAGCGGCGTGGCGCACCGGCGGTGAAGTTCCTCGTAGCCGGCTTCGTCCTCGGGCCGCAGCGGCTCTTCGAACCAGAAATAAGCGTTGTCGGACAACGCGCGGCCCACCTCGACCGCCTCTTCCAGCGTATAGGCCCAATTGGCATCGACGCAGAGCTCAATGTCGTCGCCGGCACGTTTGCGCAGGCTGGCAATGCGCCGGCATGCGTCGTTGACGGGATTCGCGATCTTGACTTTGATCCGCGGGAATCCCTTCTCCAGATAGGCGTCGAGTTCACGGTTCATGAACTCCTCGCTGCCCCAGTTCACGGACGCCGCATAGACGGGCACCTCCGTCCGGCCCATACCGCCGAGCAAGCGATGGACGGGCAGGCCGGCCACCTTGCCGAGGATGTCCCACAGGGCAATATCCACCCCGGCGATCGCCTCGAACAGCATACCGCCGGCGCGTCCGGAAAGCGCACGCCGCATCGTGCGCCAATGCGCTTGGATATCGGTGGGATTGCCGCCGACAAGGCGGGGCTTCAGCAGGGTATCGATCAGTTCCACATAGGCCTTCGGCGAAAAGCGGGCGAGCGCCTCGCCCACGCCGGTGATGCCGGCATCGGTACGCACCTCGACCAGCACGATCGAGACTTCGGTGTATGTCCCCCACGACGTCACGGTGGGCCGCGGCAGTGTCTGCGTCAGCGGATGGGCGATCACGTCAGTGATGCGGATTTCCGCGCTGTTCGTTCCCGTCGACACCCATTCCCCCTGTCACTTGGCCAGGAATCCTAGCGCAGAACGCAACCGCTTGGCAACTAACAAACCTAGTTGCTAGGTTGGCCGCTGGCGTGCTATCGATGAGGAAGATCGGGAGCCCCATGAGCGCAGGATCGGCCAGAAAGCGACTCTTTTCCACCAAGCCGGTCGTGCCGGCCCGGCTCGCGGATACCGTTTCGGATGCGATCGCCGCAGCCCTGTTCGACGGTCGCATCGCGCCTGGGGAGGCGCTGCCGGCCGAAGTCGAGATTGCCCGCGAGTTCGGGGTCTCAAAACCCATCGCCCGTGAGGCGCTGCGCCAATTGGCGGCGGCAGGCTTGATCCTCACCCAGCAGGGCAAGGTTGCGCGCGCCAAGGCGATGAACGGCGAACCGATGGAGCGCATCTACGGCTATGCCGCGCGATCGAGCCTCGAGCGGCTGCGTGAGGCGAACGAGATGCGCCGCGTGATCGAGACGGGGATCGCCCGTTTGGCGGCGGAGCGCCGCGATCCGGCAGGATTGGCCGCCATGGAGCGGGCACTGCATGACATGGTTGGCTCCATAAAGGAGCCGGCGGGATTCACCGAGGCCGATATCCTTTTTCACCTCGGCATCGCGCTTGCGACGGGCAACGCCATGATCCGCGTCCAGATGGAGGGCATGCGCTCCGTCCAGCGTGAGGTCTCCGAGGTCTTCGCGCGCCGCGCCAACCGCACCGATGCCGACTGGAGCGCAACCGTCGAGCGTCATCGCGCCATCTACGAAGCGATTGCGGCCGGTGCGCCGGATCTTGCCGGGCAGAAGATCATCGCTCATTTCGAGGCGGCAGATATCGCCTCGCTCGAGGTCGCCGAAAAGCTCGGCAGCGCTGGGGATACGCAGCGATGACTGGCGCCTTCTCCCTCCGAGGCCGCCGCGCGGTCGTGACCGGCGCCAACTCGGGCATCGGGCGCGCGATTGCGCTGGGCTTGGCGAGGCAGGGCGCGGATGTGGCGGTCCACGGTCACGAAGACCGGAACGGCTTGGCGTCGGTTCGTGCCGAGATCGGCGCCATTGGCCGTGCCGCGATGGACTTCGAAGCGGATTTCCTGGACCCCTCTGCGCCCGAAGCGCTTGCGCGCCGGGTAACGAACGAATTCGGGCCTGTCGACATCCTGATCGCCAATGCGGCCATCGAGCACCGCGTGACGTGGCAAGACGTGACGGGCGACCATCTCGCGCGCCATTTCACCGCGAATTTCGCGTCCCTCGTGGCGCTCTGTCGCGCGCTCGTCCCTGCGATGGCGGAGCGTGGATGGGGGCGTGTCGTGGCCACGGGCAGCGTCATGGCGACCCGGCCGCGTGCCGAGACCGTCGCCTATGCGGCGTTCAAGTCGGCGCAACTCACGGCCATTCGCGCCATCGCCCGTGAGGTTGCAACTCGCGGAGTCACCATGAACGTGATCTCCCCGGGCGCGATCGAGACGGAGCGCACGGCCGCCCGCTATGCCGACGCCTCCTTCCGTCGTGCCGTCGCCGCCAAGATTCCCGTCGGGCGTCCCGGCAGGCCGGAGGATTGTGTTGGCCCTGCGATTTTCCTGTGCTCGGACGAAGCGGCCTATCTGACCGGCGTGGATATACCCGTTGATGGCGGCTGGACGATCGGCGATGCGCCGGGCTCGCTGCCGGGGGAGACCGCATGAGCGCCTATGCCGACATCACGGCCTTTCAGGAGGGCCGCGTCGCCATGGTTCCCGACGCGGCACCGCTCAGCGCGGGCGAGTTAGTATTCGGATGAAAGTTGCAGGGAGGAGAACGATGAAAGCCACAATGAAGAGAATGACGACCACGGTGCTGGCGCTCGGAATGATGTCGGGCACTCTCGGCGCCGCCGAGCTCCGCTTCACCATCTGGACGGGCAACGAAGCGCATCTCAAGATGCTCAACGCGTACGCGGAGAGCTTCAAGGCAAAGCACCCTGACGTGACCGTCAAGTACGAGACGATTCCGCCAGGCGACTATACCCAGAAACTCACGTTTCAATTGGCCGGCGGCAACCCGCCGGACGCTGGGTGGTTGATGGAGGACGCCGCACCGACCTTCGCCGCGGCAGGCGTGCTCGAAAATCTCGCCCCGGCATTGAAGAAAGCCGACGGCTACGACTTCGCGGACTTTTCCAAGCCATCGCTCGGCCTGTGGACCGCGGGCGACAAGGTCTACGGGGTGCCGTTCTCGACCTCGCCCTTCGTGATCTTCTACAACAAGGACCTCTTCGACAAGGCGGGTCTGGAAGACCCGAATGCCCTTGCGGCGAAGGGCGAGTGGAACATGAAGAAGTTCCAGGAAGTGGCCAAAAAGCTCAAGGACACCTCCGGCAAGTGGGGCTTCGAGTTCAAGGACGGCCAGGGCTACGACACGCGCGTCATGCATGCACTGATGCCGCCGATCCGCGCCGCCGGCGGGGATGTGTGGGCCGCCAAGCAGTGCGGCTTCGACAAGCCTGAGGCTGTGGCGGCCGTCAAGCAGTTGCACGACATGGTCTTCAAGGACAAGTCGATCGTGCCGCCTGGCGAACAGGGGGACTATTTCTCCGGCGGCGCCGCGATGACCATCAACCAGATCTCGCGCGCTTCGCTCATGCCGAAGGCGGGCTTCAACTGGGGCATCGCTCCATTGCCCACAGGCGCGGGCGGCGAGTCGCCGGTCATCGGGCAGGCCGGCATTGTCGTGTTCTCCGCCGGCAAGCAGAAGGAACTCGCTGGCGAGTTCGTCGCTCACATGACGAGCAAGGAGAACGTCGCTATCGCGGCGCAGTTCTTCCCGCCGGCGCGCAAGAGCGTGCTCGAGAGCGACGCCTTCACCAACTCCAACAATCTCATTCCCCCCAAGCAGATGAAGGTCGTCGCCGACGCCATTTCCAAAGGCAAAGTGTTGCCGGCTCACGAGAAGAGCCCGCAGATCCTTGCCGCGATGAAGCCACGTGTCGATGCCCTGTGGCGCGCCAACGCGGACGTGGAAGCCTCGTTGAAGGCCGTTTGCACCGCCATTCAACCGCTTCTCTGAGGACCGGACAGTGGCGGACACGCTACCAATGCGAGACACGGCGCGCCGCGAGGATGCGCCGTGGCTCACCTTGAAGATGCGTGAGGCGATGGAGGCATGGCTCTTCATCAGCCCCACGCTGGCCGGCTTTCTCATCTTCTTCGGCGGGCCACTGATCGCGGTGGTCTGGTATTCCTTGACCGAGTGGAACCTGCTCACCCAGCAGGCCACCTTCGTCGGTCTCGACAACTACAATGATGCGCTGTTTCGCAATCCGGATTTCTGGCATGTCGTTCGCAACTCGGTGATCTTCGCCGTCGGGCTGGTGCCGCTTAACATGGCACTGGCGCTCGTGCTGGCGCTTGCCCTGTCCGGTCGCTTCGCGGGCGTGGTCGTCTTCCGCACCGTGTTCTTTGCGCCGGTGGTCACATCGGCAGTGGCCTGGGCTATCGTCTGGAAGTTCCTGCTTCAGGGCGAAGCGGGATTCATCAACCAGATCCTCGCTCTGGTCGGCATCGATGGACCGAACTGGCTGCGCGAACCGAACTGGGCGATGGCTGCCGTGATCGTGACCCGCGTCATCAAGATGGTGGGTCTCAATATGATCCTCTATATCGCCGCGCTGCAGGCGATCCCGCGCGACTACGGTGCGGCCGCCCGGCTGGAGGGTGCTTCGGGCTGGCAGATCTTTCGCTGGATCGTCTGGCCGCTGCTGGGACCCACGACGCTGGTCATCATGGTCATCACCACCATCGGGTCGTTCAAAGTGTTCGACCACATCTATCAAATGACCGGCGGCGGCCCGGAGAACGGCACGCTCGTCCTCGCGTTCTACATCTATCAGCAAGGATTCCAGTTCTTTGACGTCGGCTACGCGTCGGCCCTCGCCATGATCATGTTCGTCATCGTCATGGTTCTGACGATCTTCCAGCTCGCCCTGCGTCGGAGGGACACGTGACTGCGTTTCTCACGCGCCGTCGTATCCGCATCATCAATCAGGTTTGCTGGACGGTCGCGCTCTGCGTCGCCGCCATTCCCTTCGTCTTTCCCTTCCTTTGGATGGTCTCTTCCGGCTTCAAGAGTGCGGCCGAAATATTCGGGTCGCCCAGCCTTGTTCCGCGCGAATGGCAATGGCGGAACTTCATCGACGTTTTCAACCACCAGCCCTTCGCGCGGCAATACTTCAATTCACTTTACATCGCCGTCATCGTGACGGCATTGACTCTGCTCGTCTCGTCGCTCGCCGGCTATGCGCTGGCGCGCATGCGGTTTGCCGGGGCGGCGCTGATCGCGCTCTTGTTGGTGACCGCGCTGATGATTCCCGAGGAAGTGACGATCATTCCCAATTTCTTCTTGATGCGCTGGGCCGGACTCGTCGACACGCATTGGCCGCTGATCCTGCTGCCGACCTTCGGACCACAGGGCATCATGGCGACCTTCCTCATGCGGCAATACTTCCTCGCCTTGCCGAGGGAACTCGAAGACGCGGGCAAGATGGACGGTCTGTCACGGCTGGGTGTCTGGTGGCGCATCGCGCTGCCCATGTCCCGACCGGCGCTTGCCGCCGTCGCCATCATCACATTCCTCAACTCCTGGAACCTCTTTCTGGAGCCGCTGATCTTCGTCTCGTCGCTGGATAAGTTCACTTTGCCGCTGGCGCTGTCAAATTTCACGGACCCGTACGGCACGCCGCTCTGGCACCTGCAATTGGCCGCCACCAGCCTTGCGGTCGTCCCCATCCTCGTCGTCTACATCATCGCCCAGCGCCAGATCATCGAGAGCTTCGCGCTCTCCGGCGTGAAGGGCTAGGCCGCCAATCCTGGCCGCATATCGGACCTTGCCATGACCAGTCTCTCCCTCAGCAACGTCAAGAAGCATTTCGGCAGGGTCGAGGTCATTCGCGGCGTCGATCTCTCGGTCGACCGCGGTGAGTTCGTCGTCTTCGTCGGGCCCTCCGGCTGCGGGAAATCCACGCTACTACGCATGATCTCTGGCCTGGAGGATATCAGCTCAGGCGTGCTCAGGATCGGGGATCGGATCGTCAACGAGATGCCGCCGGCCCGCCGCGGGGTTGCGATGGTGTTCCAATCATACGCGCTCTATCCGCATCTCAACGTGCGCGACAACATGGGGTTTGGCCTTAAGGTGCGAAAGGCGCCGGCCGATGAGCGGGCCCGCCGCGTTGCGGAGGCCGCCCGCACGCTCAAGCTGGAACCTCTCCTCGACCGTTTTCCGCGCGAGCTCTCCGGTGGGCAACGGCAGCGGGTCGCCATCGGCCGAGCGATCGTCGGTAACCCGGAGGTGTTTCTGTTCGACGAACCGTTGTCGAACCTCGATGCGGAATTGCGCGTCCACATGCGCTCCGAGATCGCGTCGCTGCACAAGCGTCTCGGCAGTACCATGATCTATGTCACGCATGATCAAATCGAGGCTATGACGCTGGCCGACAAGATCGTGGTGCTGCGCGACGGGCTCGTGGAACAGGTCGGCACGCCGCGGGAACTCTACGAGCGACCTGACAATCTGTTCGTGGCGCAGTTCATTGGCAGCCCGAAGATGAACATCCTTCCGATCGGCTCGGTTGCGGGAGCGTTGCCCGCCCACCCCAACCGCGCGAGCCACGTCGGCATGCGGCCTGAGGACCTTAAGCTGACCGATCCCGGTTCGGGTCTCGTCAGCGGAAGGGTGCTCCTCAGCGAGTATACCGGCGCGTCCTCGTTGCTGCACGTGGAACTGCCCGGTGGGGAGGTTTTCCTCGTGGCGTACGACGGCCAGACGATCGATGCGGATACCGCCTTGGCGCTTACCATCGCGCCGGACCGATTGCACTTTTTCGACGCTACCGGCCGACGGGCCACTTAAATTTACAAGATCGCCTATATCTCCTTGTTGGCGAGCAAGTGATCTGTTTCGACCCCAGCTGCGCCACACAACTTTTCAAATGTTCTCATAGGTCCGATCTGGCACAAAGCGGACCTGCCTAATCCTCGCGAACGCCCTTGAACGACGGATGCCGAAGCTGACCATCTGAGTCAGCCGCGATATTCGACCTCCACGCGGCCCTTTGTGCCGGGTCGAACATCGATCCCATCAGGGCTTGAACAACAGGGCAGAAAACTCTCATGTCCTCACGGAAGGCGGGAACGAGCAATGCGGGGCTTTCGGCCGACGTAAAGGCTGCAGCGGTTCGCCGCAGCCCTTTCGCCATCAAACGCAATCTGTCGCGCTTGGATCTTGCTCGGTCGCAGTGAATCACAAGGGCTTCTAAGGACTCTTCTTCCGTCCGGACGGACGCTTAGAGGAAGAAGTCGTCCGTACTTAAATTGAAGGTGCCGACGAGCTTGACTTTGATGTCGACCGCGCCGTCGCCGTTGACGTCGCCCCAGAACTCGGTTGTGCCGTTCACTGAGAGGGTGCGCAGCTCGCCTGCCGTCTTGGTAAAGCCGAGCGCGCCCTTGAGCGAGAATGCTTGGTCGCCCGAGAGCGTCGTGTTGGCGTCGATTGCCGACAGGTCGATCTTGTCGGTACCTTGGATGAAGTCCCTGATCGTATCCACGGTTTTCGAGGACCCGGATTCGCGCGTGGCATTGAACACGAACTTGTCGGCGCCGGCGCCGCCGAGGAGTTCATCCCGGCCTGCGCCGCCGATCAACATGTCGTTTCCGCCGCTGCCGTTCAGCTCGTCATCACCAGCCAGTCCGTTGAGCGTGTCGTCGCCCAGAGTGCCGTTGAGCCTGTCGCTTCCGCCGGTTCCGGCGATCGTCTGCGGCCCGGCGGCGGTGCCCCCTGGCGCGCTGCCCTCGCTGATGAAGAGCTGGGAGTTGAAGCCCAGTCCCGAGAGCTTCCCGTCCGTGTCGATCGTCGTGCCGCTCACCTCTAGCGTAGCACCCGACTTCCACAGGTCGAATACCGTGAGACCCGAGTTCTGGTCGACGATGTGCCCGCCGATCACCCTCGCATGGGCGCCCTCGGCCATCCAGATATGATCCGTCGATGCGCTGCCGCCGTAGTGCTTCGGGTTCAGGCTCTGACTGTTCTCCATGGTGATAGAGTCGCTCCAGAACCGGTAGCTACGGTTGTTGCCCTCGGCTATCGCGTTCACCAAAACAGTATTGCTCGACTTGAGGTCGTAGCCGGCGTCGGTGTTACCGGACGCCACGGTGTTCTCGAAACGGATGTTGTAGTTGCCGCGCTCTGTCGTGAAGCCGTCACCGTTCCAGTAGTCGTCGTTCGAACCTCGAGCGGAGCTGTTCTTCATGATGACGTTCTTGAACAGAACATCATGAGCCGTGTGGTTGAGCGCAATGCCAAACACATATTTCTCAGGCGTGTTGGGGTCACCTTCGCCGGTGACGTCCTCGATGACGATGTTTCGGCTGTTGTACTGAAGCTTGATCGCGCTTTCTGAATATTTGTAGACGTCGACATCGCGCACCGTGAGCCCGTCCACGCTGGCGCTCGAATAGCCGCTCGAGACGGTGTTCTCGAGGAAGCGCTTCACATTTGTGGCCTGCATGTGCTCGAGTGTGAGGTCCTTGATGTCGGCGCCGATACGAAACGCGCCGTTGCCGACATTCTTGAAGGTCATGTCCTGGAACTTGAGGTGGTCGGCGCCCGGGAGCAACCGGAAGATCTCCGTCCCCTCCGCCTTGCCGGTCGTCCAGTCAGTGGCGCGCGTGCCGATGATCTCGACGTTCATGGTCGTGCCGCTTGCATCCACGCCACGTATGGTGACGGGAGCGCCTGCGTCGCCGCCAGCCTTAACGGTCACTTGGCCAGCAACTTTATAGGCGCCCTGATCAGCGCGAAGGAGAACCTGGCCACCCGCGCCGGCCTTGTCGATAAAATTCGAGATGTTCGAGATCGTGCCTGCGTTGGCCATCGACGAACCGTCGCGAGTGCCCGACCCAGCGGGGGAAATGTAGAGAATCGCCAATATCAAAAACCTTCTATGAGGCCGAGGAGCTGCGCGGCCAGGGCCGGGGATGTCGTGCGGGATGTCGTTGGATCGCCGCGTATTCGTCATTGCAATTGCGGCGAACGCAGATGCCGGTTCGAAATTAACCCCGGCTGTATCTATTCACGTTCGCGCGGCTCACCAGATGAACCATCGAATCGCTCAAGTCAAGCTTACTGCCACAACGAATAAAGCTGCCGTCGAGAATGGCTCTAGTTGGTGAGTACATTCCTATAATATGCCATCGCTTGGCGATTGCCGTTCGCAAAATGATTCAAATACTTTCCATCAGTCGCCAAAGCCATCGGTGACTTATCTCTATAGTGCTTGGCCTGTAGCTTGTCGCGTTTCCACTCCGCCACTCTCGGTTCATGCCTCAGCTTAACGAAACGTGCGTCAGGCGACTCCAACTACTCACATTATCAACGATCTCTGTCTGCAAGCCTGTCCGTCCAAAGCGGTCAGAAAGAGGGTCCGCATCCTCAAACTAATTCCCGAGGCGGATAGGGCGGCCAGTCCCCGCCTCGAAGATGCTCACCGAGTTGTGGCAGCCCTCCGGTACAGCCGAGCATTGAGGCGCAAGCATGGCGCACAGCCACCGAGGCCCCGAAGGCCTCGCTTCTAAACGAGCGGTCGCGGATCTGGCTACGCGCGTAGAAGAACACCGCCCGCTTGAGCTTGTGGGCCGCCTCGCCCTTGTTGAGGCCAGCCTGACAACCTCGCGTGGGAATACCACTCCACTGGGAGGCTCCACACGACTGACGCCAAGTGCGTCGACGTCAGCTTCTACGGCCAGGCGGGTTATCCTCCGCCGACGCGATCCCGCAAACCTTGATCCGGGTTCTCATGCCACACCAATCGGGTAAATCGGTTCATGAACGCAAATGTCTGTTGACCTCTCTCCCGCAACGCTCCGCACGTCTACAAACAGGCAGGATCGCGCCGCCAGGATAAGGAGGAAGACGATAACTAGGGCGACATGAAGCCTGGGCGCCGGTCCGGCTGATTGCATCTCCTGAAAGCGTCTGCGCCATCACCGGCTCGAGGACCTCAATGGCCTTGCCCCGCGAGAAGCGGGGCTCATTTCGGACGTCAACTGACATCCACATCATTTTTTCAAACGACCCGCGTTGACAATTTTGTGACCGCATGGTCACATTTCGTAATGGGGCCGTCCAAGACATCCCAAGAAGCATCTTCATTCAATTCTCAGCTTGTGAACGGCGAAACGCATTGAAAGACCGAATGTCACGTCGGAAGCGAACGGAGAGGCAAATTCTCGATGCGCTCGAAGAGCAAATTCGGGAAACCGGCATGGGCGGGGTCGGCATCAACGCCATTGCAAACAGGGCAGGTGTCAGCAAGGAACTGATCTATCGCTATTTTGATGGCATGTCCGGATTGATGCTTGCCTGGATGCAGGAGCAGGATTTCTGGACGAGCCACCGCGATTTTCTCGCTTCCGGCGAATCCAGCCAGCAGCCGCCGGGGGCGCTCGTCTTGTCGATGTTGCGAGCTCAGATTGAGGCGCTCGGGAAGAACGAAACGCTCCGCGAAGTGCGGCGTTGGGAGCTTGTCGAAGTCAACGACGTAACTGCCCAATTGGCCAACCGCCGCGAAAAGGCTGCGCGCTCATTCATCGATCGCATAGACGGACTGACGCCGGATATGGATGTGCCAGCAGTCGTCAGTATCATGCTGGCCGGTGTTCTCTACCTGATGCTGCGTTCGAAGACGGAGAGCCACTTTCTCGGTGTTCCCCTGCGCACGAATGAGGGGTGGGAAAGGCTCTATGCCGCACTTGAACACATCGTCCAAGCCTTCCCGCAGGACCTGAAACAGGAATCCCTGGCGACATTGGAAGCCCGGCGCACGGCCACCAGCAGCAAAAGCAAGGAACCATGAGGCGATGAGACGGGCAGCTGATCTGTTGATCGATACGTTAATCCTCCATGGTGTTGATCGTGTCTTCTGTGTTCCGGGAGAAAGCTATCTGAGTGTTCTGGATGGCCTCTCTCAACATCCGGATATTGACGTCGTGACCTGCCGGCACGAAAGCGGTGCTGGCTTCATGGCGTTAGCAGACGCCCGCCTGACCGGCCGCCCTGGGGTCGCTTTCGTCAGCCGAGGGCCGGGCGCAATGAACGCAGCCATCGCGGTTCACTCCGCAGAGCAGGATGCGGTTCCGCTGGTTCTGTTTATCGGACAGGTTGAACGCGTACATCGCCATATGGGTGCATTTCAGGAGATCAATTACGAGCGGGTCTTCGGTTCCATGGTCAAACGTGTGGTCGAGGTCAACGATGCGACACGGTTGCCCGACATTGTCGCGACAGCTTTTCATGCTGCCCAAAGCGGCACGCCGGGACCTGTTGTCGTAGCGTTACCCGAGGACATGCTTGAGGACATGGTCGATTGTGAACCGGCAAAGCCGCTCACATTGCCGATAGCTGACGTTGGATACGATGCTTTGGCGGATGTAGCCCGTCAAATTGGTCACGCTCAAAGGCCGTTGGTGATTGCGGGCGGCTTGCTAAAAAATTCAGATGGGCAATCGGCTTTGCGCGATCTGGTCGAAGCCTTTGGACTTCCGGTCGCAGCGGCCGTCAGGCACGCTGATCTGCTTCCGAATACGCACCCTCTTTACGCGGGACATCTCGCGTACGGAGCACCGAAAGAACTCTCGACCGCAGTTGAGCAAGCCGATCTTGTCATCGCGGTTGGGTCCCGCCTCGGTGACGTGACGACCCAAGGTTACCGATTTCCGGGGGCTCCACGTCCAGCTCAGCCCGTCATTCACGTATGGCCCGACGCGGCGGCAATCGGGCATATTCGCCAAGTCGATCTTGGCCTCGTCTGCGATCCAGCCCGTTTCCTAAAGGGACTGCGAGCGCATGCCCCGCGGCAGATTCCTGCACATCATTTGGCATGGAGCCGGCGCCTACATGAGGTCGCGACCGGTCTCAGGCACAGGGAAGGTCCTTTGGACGCCGATGATGGCGTCATCTTCGCGGCCGCCGTTCAAGCGGCCGATCGGCTGCTTGCAGACGATGCCATCATCACCATCGACTCTGGGAATTTCGGTGGTTGGGTTCAGAGGTTGATGCGCTTTGGCGGAGGGCGCACGATGCTGGCACCTTCCTCAGGCGCGATGGGATACGGGGTGCCAGCCGCGGTCGCCGCAAACCTGCGCTGTCCTCACCGAGACGTCATGTGTTTCGTCGGCGATGGTGGATTTCTGATGACGGGAAACGAGCTGGCTACGGCGATTCAGTGTGGCGCACGCCCAATCATTGTCATTGCCGACAATGGCTCGTACGGCACGATCCGCATGCATCAGGAAAAACACTTTCCCAAACGGGTCAGTGCAACGGCGCTGGTGAATCCAGATTTTGCGAGGCTTGCTGAGACTTATGGAGCTCTCGGGATCTCGGTCGACCGCAGTGATGAGATCGAGAATGCATTGCAAACGGCGTTAGCATCGACGCGACCCGCCATCGTGTCGATCCGTACAAGTCTTGAGCATATCTCCGCTGCCGGCACGATCGCTGAGTTTCGGAAAAGTGGATCCGTCTGATGTCTTTTACAGGAAAAGGCTTCTCATCATGAAAATCGTCGTCATTGGCGCAGGAATTGTCGGCCTGACGACGGCCTATTACCTGTCCCGCGACGGTCATTCCGTAACCGTAGTAGACGGCGGAAAGGGCGCCGGATTGCGAACCAGCAAGGCGAATGGTGCGCAGCTTAGCTACAGCTTCGTCTCGCCTTTGGCAGATCCTGCTGTGCTACCGAAGCTTCCTTTGTGGATTCTCGGCCGTAATTCGCCTTTGAGTTTTCAACCACGAGTCGATTTTGATCAATGGCGGTGGCTATTTGCGTTTCTCAAATCTTGCCGAAGCAGTAAGGCGCAACGCACAACCGCAGAACTCTTGCAACTCGGTATGTACAGCCGCCAACTGATTCACGATCTCGTCGCTCGTGAAAATCCCCGGTTCGAATTTGAATCGTCGGGGAAGCTACTCGTTTACCAAGATCCAAAAGCCTACTCTCAGGCCAGCGCGCAGATGGGATTCCAGGCTTCATTGGGATGCAGTCAGACGCTCCTGTCGCCTCAGCAATGTCTGGAGCTCGAGCCCTCGCTTGAAGCAATTCGCAGCACAATCGCCGGCGGAATCTTCACACCCACCGAAGATGCCGGGGATTGCTTGCATCTATGTGTCGAGCTGGAGCGGATCATGTCGTCGGGACGCGATCCCGTGAAGTTCCGGTATCAGACGACCGTTAATAATCTGCACGTCGAGGATGGTCGGATTCTTGGTCTCCAAACCTCACACGGCGATATAATCGCTGATGCCTATGTCATCGCCAATGGCGTGGGCGCTCAGCATCTGGCGAGGCAGGTCGGCATCGATCCCAACGTCTATCCCTTGAAGGGCTACAGTCTTACGTATGATCTCAGGTCTGACAGCATAGCACCAAGGACGAGCGTCAGCGACCTAAAGAACAAAGTGGTCTATGCGCGGCTCGGAAATCGTTTGCGAGTAGCTGGCATGGTCGATATCGGCGATACGTCAATGTCGATCGATCCTCATCGGATCACGTCTCTTCGGCGAAATGTCGACAGCTTTTTTCCAAACCTCAAACCGGCAGGGGAGCCGGAGGCGTGGGCGGGTTTGCGGCCGGCCCGACCGGACGGTAAGCCGCTCATCGGCGCTACCCGGTTTGAGAACCTCTGGCTCAATGTCGGGCACGGGGCCCTCGGCTTCACGCTCGCCGCCGGGAGTGCCGGTCTGTTAGCGGATCAGATGGCCGGGAGGCCGACTCTCATTCCGGCGGACATATTTGCTTTGCCAAATTCCAGACAGCATCCGCTTCCACGTGGAGCAAGAGGAAGCGCTCGAAGAAGTGCAGCTTGAGTTACGTGTTTTGTTAGTCGCCGCGTTCAAAAAAGAGGGAACTATGATGTCAGTCAAATTCGATCGAGTAGCTGTTTTCGGTGCGTTTAAAGTCGGGGCGGCGTTGTCGCTTGCCTCGCTCATCTCTTTGCCGGCCAGCGCACAAACTATAACGGCCGTGATGCAATCCGGATTGCGGGTCATGGATCCGGTGGTGAGCACGGCATTCATGACCCGTGATCACGGGTACATGATTTACGACACGCTGTTGGGGATTAACGAGAAATTCGAGATCAAACCCCAGATGGCAGAGAAATGGGAGGTCTCGACAGACCAGAAGACCTACACCTTCATCTTGCGCGAAGGGTTGAAGTGGCACGACGGTGCGCCTGTGACGTCAGAGGACTGTGTGGCATCGATCAAGCGTTGGTCCGAGAAGGACTCGACCGGGCAGGTGCTGATGACGATGGTATCCGAGATTAAGGTTGTGGATGGCAAGTCCTTCCAGGTCATTCTCAAAGAGCCCACGACACTCCTCTTGGAGAGCCTTGCAAAGCTCAGTTCGCGTCCGGCCTTTATCATGCCCAAGCGAATTGCCGATACGCCATCCTCCGAACCCATCAAGGAATATGTTGGCTCGGGCCCGTTCAAGTTCGTCGACTCGGAGTTCAAGCCCGGTCTTAAGGTGGTGTACGAGAAGAACAAAGATTACGTGCCCCGCTCCGACGCGGCAAGCTGGACAGCAGGCGGCAAGGTCGTCAACGTAGATCGTGTCCAATGGCTTGCCATGCCAGACCAGATGACGCCGGTGAACGCCTTGATCAACGGGGAAATTGATTACATCCAGCAAGTGCCGTTCGATCTATTGCCGATGCTTGAGAACAAGAGCGACATCAATGTCGAGGTTCTCGACAAGTTGGGAAGTTGGACATATTTTCGGTTTAACCACTTGCATCCTCCGTTCGACAATAAGCTGGTCCGGCAGGCCGCGATGAATGCTGTGGGTCAAGAGGACGTTCTCAAGACGCTTGTGGGGAATCCGAAATATTCCAGGACCTGCCCCTCGGTCTTTGGTTGCGATACGCCCTATGCTGACGCCTATGGTCAGGATGTGGTCGTCCCCTCGAATATCGAGAAAGCCAAAGAACTACTTAAGGAGGCGAAGTATGACGGAACTCCCGTCGTGGTTTTGCATCCCACAGATATCGCCATGTTGTCAGCTCAACCTGTCGTGATCGCATCGGCTCTCCGCAAGGCAGGTTTCAAGGTCGATTTGAAAACGATGGACTGGCAAACGGTGGTCACACAACAGGGTAACCAGAAGCCGGCATCAGAAGGCGGTTGGAACATCTTCTCTACCTACAGCACACTTGCCACGAGCGGCGATCCGTTCGGCAACACAACGGTGGCGTCAAACGGCAAGAAAGCCTGGGCCGGCTGGCCCGACGTGCCTGAAATCGAGAAGCTCCGCTTGGATTTTGCACGTGCGACCGATCCGGCCGAACGGAAGAAAATTACGGCGCAGATACAGAAGCTCGCCATCGATGAAGGCGTTGTTGCGCCACTCGGCCAATTTTCCGTCCCAGCAGCCTATAGCAAAAAGCTCACTGGCGTCCTGCCTTCTCCGGTGACGCTCTTCTGGAATATCAAAAAAGCGGAAAAGTAAGCAAAGTCACAGGCGCTCGCGTCATCTGAATTAAAATGGGGCCGTGTGGCAAGTCAGCTCCCACGGTCCCCGGGCCAACCGTGCCATCGATCACTTCTGGTCCATTCAACCAGACATCTTATGCATTCCAGAATCCCTGTAATGGGATGAAGGGAGGACAACCATGTTGGCCTACATTACGAGACGCCTTTTGGCGACGATCCCGGTCATGGCGATGGTCGCGGTCGTCGTGTTTGCTATTCTGCGCCTTACTCCCGGAGATCCTGCCGCCATTATTGCCGGAGACGATGCCACGACCGAGCAGTTGGAGAAAATCCGGCAGACAATGGGCTTGGATAAGCCCATTCCTCTGCAATTGGTGCAGTGGGTCTATCAGCTTCTACAGGGAGACCTCGGCGTATCCCTTCTCTCTGGGGCGCCGGTATTAGGCATGATCGCCGATCGCATGGGCCCGTCGCTCGCCTTGGCGTTTGGGACGATCGTCGTGACCGTATCAGTAGCAATTCCTCTGGGTATTGTTGCTGCGTGGAAGCAAGGAAGGATGCTTGATCGCGCCGTCATGACATTTTCGGTCCTTGGCTTTTCCGTTCCCACGTTCGTCGTCGCGTATCTTTTGATCTATTACCTTTCGATCAAGATGGGCTGGTTTCCTGTTCAAGGCTACAAGCCGTTATCCGATGGGTTCTGGCCGTTCGCTCAGCGTCTCGTGCTGCCGGTTCTCGCATTGAGTGGGGTTTATGTCGCGCTTATCGCGCGCATCACGCGCAGTAGCATCATTGAGGTGATGGGAGAGGACTTTATCCGGACCGCTCGTGCAAAAGGAGCGACCGAGCGCGTGGTCTTGATGCGCCATGCCCTGCGCAATGCAGCCGTGCCGATCCTGACAATTATTGGCATCGGGATTGCTTCGTTGATTAGTGGCGTGGTGGTGACAGAATCCGTCTTCAACTTACCCGGGTTAGGCCGCCTCGTTGTGGAGGCGGTGCTCGCGCGGGACTACCCTGTGATTCAGGGTCTGATCCTTCTCTTTTCGTTCTTCTACATCTTCATCAACCTCGTGGTCGATGTGCTCTATCCCATCTTCGATCCCCGTATCCGCTACTGAGGGAACCATGCCAGCAATCGTAAATCAGCCGCATGCAGATGGAAACGTGCAGATGCTCGGCGACCCCTCGCTGATCGTGCATGCGACTCCGGCGGCAGGGTTCACTTCGCAACTCATCAGTTCCCTTAGGAGCCCTCCCGTTTTCGTTGCTCTATTGATCCTTTCAGTCGTGATCGTTGTGGCCCTTGCAGCGCCACTTCTTGGGACCATTGATCCGGTCGCGATCGATCCGGGCTCACGGTTGCGTGGGCTATCCCCCGAGCATTGGCTCGGAACAGATGCATTCGGGCGCGACACCTATTCGCGTGTCGTATATGGGGCACGTGTTTCACTGATCGTCGGTGCGGGAGCCACGCTCATGAGCATCACACTTGGCCTACTGATCGGGGTTCTCGCCGGATATTTTCGCGCAGCAGACGCCATCATCATGCGCGTTATGGACGGCATTATGGCCATCCCCAGCATTCTACTTGCCATCGCACTTGTGTCGCTGACAGGTGGGAGTCTTCTGACGGTTCTAGTTGCAATTACCATTCCGGAAGTTCCTCGGGTCGTGCGTCTCGTCCGTAGCGTCATTCTGTCAGTTCGCACCGAGCCATACGTAGAGGCTGCCATTTCGCTCGGAACCCGTGTGCCGACTTTGCTGGTCCGTCACATGGTGCCGAACACCGTGGCGCCATTGATTGTGCAGGGCACTTACGTCTTCGCCGCAGCGATTCTTACGGAAGCCACGTTGAGTTTTCTCGGGGCTGGGTTACCGCCCGAAATTCCATCCTGGGGCAATATGATGTCCGAAGGCCGTATGTACTTCCAGCTTCTGCCAGGCCTCATCCTTTATCCGGGCATCATCCTCGCCGCGACACTCCTGAGCGTGAACGTGCTCGGTGACGTCTTGCGTGATCTTCTCGATCCGAAAATGGCGCGAAAATCATGAGTAGCTTAATCGCTGGTTCGAGAAAGTCCGAAACGATGTCCAACAGGACAAACCCTGTTATGAAGATCGATAATCTTGCGGTGCAGGTCGTCGGCGATCCCACCGGCCGTCAGGTGCTTGAGAATATCAGCTTCGAGATCAGCTCAGGAGAGACGCTCTGCGTTGTGGGTGAGTCAGGGTCAGGTAAGTCCGTCACTTCTCTTGCCATCATGGGACTTCTGCCAGCAGGCTCGCTGAAGCCGAGCCGCGGTCGAATTCTCGTGGACGGTGAGGACATACTGGCAGCTAGTCCGGCCCGCTTGCGCGAACTGCGGGCGACGCGGATGGCGATGATCTTTCAGGAGCCAATGACGGCGCTAAACCCTGTTGAAACAGTGGGTGAGCAGATTGATGAGGTCCTGCGAATACACAGCAAACTCAGCAAGACGGCACGGCGCCAGAAAGTTCTTGCGATGCTGGAATCCGTTCATATGCCGGATGTTGAACGCATTTACAATTCCTACCCGCACCAACTCTCGGGCGGTCAACGCCAGCGCGTGGTAATTTCGATCGCACTGATCCTTGAGCCTCGAATCCTGATCGCAGACGAGCCGACGACTGCCCTCGACGTGACGACACAAAAACAAATTCTCTTGCTGATCCGCGAGTTGCAGAAAAAGCACAATACCGCTGTGCTTTTCATTACCCATGATTTTGGTGTCGTTGCGGAGATTGCGGATCGCATCGTCGTGATGAATCGGGGTCACCTCGTTGAGGTAGGCACGCGGGAAGACATTCTGGCGCGACCCCGAGAAGCCTACACGCGTATGCTGGTTTCCTCAGTGCCGAGTTTGATCCCTCAGAAACGAGAAGCGCCAGTAACCGACATTGTTTTGGAGGTGCAATCGCTGAGCAAGAACTATTCGCGGAAGCGCCTTTTTGGCAGTGGTGGCTCGGTTGCGGCTGCACAGAATGTCAACCTGACACTGCGAAAGGGTGAGATCGTCGGGATCGTTGGCGAGTCCGGTTCCGGTAAGTCAACGGTCGCACGATGTATTGTTCGACTTCAAGACCCCACCTCCGGTGCCGTACTGGTCAAGGGTGAGGATATCGCCAGGGTTTCTGGACCTCAGTTGCGCCCAAAGCGGCAACGCGTCCAAATCGTTTTCCAGGATCCATACCGTTCACTAAATCCGCGGATGAGGGTGGGGGATTCGATTATCGAAGGCCTCGTCAATTTCGGTACGAAGCGAGAGGCGGCTTTGAAAAAGGCACGCGAGTTACTCGGCCTTGTCGGTTTGAGTGATGACTCTATGCAACGTTACCCGCACCAGTTCTCCGGTGGCCAGCGGCAGCGTATCTGCATCGCCCGGGCGCTTGCGCTCGACCCAGACATTCTGGTGGCCGACGAAGCGGTGTCTGCTCTGGATGTTTCTGTCCAGGCGCAGGTCCTGAAGCTTCTGGGCGAAATTCGCGATAGGACTGGCATCGCCGTTCTGTTCATCACGCATGACCTGCGCGTCGCGGCGCAGATTTGCGACACTATTCTGGTGATGCAGCATGGAAGCATTGTGGAGGCAGGGCCGGCGGCCGAGGTTCTGACGTCCCCCCGGCGGGAATATACACGCACTCTGATTGACGCAGCGCCAGGTCGAGGTTGGGACTTCCAGAATTTCGGCCCGCTAATATCCGGCGCTGCATAATTCCTCGGGCCACGCGCTTTTTGCAAAATTCGACGAAGGTAGGACCATGAACAACCATTATGATGCGATTATCCGAAATGCTTCGATTGTTGATGGAACGGGAGCCGATCGCTTCAATGGCGATGTGGCAATTAGAGGTGACAGTATCGCGCGCATCGGTGACCTCAGCAACGCGACAGCTGGTACAATCATCGATGCAAAGGGTCTTGTGGTCGCGCCAGGCTTTATCGACGCGCACACGCATGACGACCGCCTTCTTCTGTCGAACCCCGACATGGCTTCAAAAGTTAGCCAGGGAGTGACAACGATCATAGGGGGTAATTGCGGGATCTCGCTTGCGCCAATGCCGCGTCCGATTCCCAACCCCGTTACGCCACCGCTCAACCTTCTCGATGAAGACGGACGTTGGTATCGATTCGCAACGTTTGCGGACTATGTTGCCGAGCTAGAAGCCCATCCGGCGGCGACCAATTGCGCCATGTTGGTAGGACACTCGACACTTCGGGTCGCGACAATGGATGACCTGAGCCGGCCTGCAAGCCCTGAACAGATTGCGGCTATGCGGACAATGGTGGTGGAAGCCCTCACGGCTGGAGCGATCGGTGTGTCGACAGGCCTCGCCTATGCACCTGCTATCGGCTCTCCCACAGAGGAGGTCATCGAGATCTGCCAGCCATTACGCGAGCGTGGCGGTCTCTACTGCACTCATATGCGAGATGAAGGGGATATGGTCGTCGAGTCGCTGAACGAGACTTTTAGGATCGGGCGGGATGTCGGGGTCCCGGTGGTCATCTCACATCACAAAGTGGTGGGGGCGAAGAATTTTGGCCGGTCGGCCGAAACCCTCAAACTGATCGAGTGCCAAATGGCTAAGCAGGAGATTTGCCTAGACTGCTATCCCTATGCGGCATCGTCCACGATCCTTGCTCCACACCTTGCGGCGAATTCGACGCGCGTTACCGTGACATGGTCCAAGAGCCTTCCCGAGTTCGCTGGGCGCGACCTGACCGAAATTATGGAGACGCTTGGTGGGACGCAGGAGGAGGTAATCAATCGGCTCCTGCCTGCGGGCGCCGTTTATTATCGCATGGATGAAGGCGACGTAGAACGCATCCTCGCGTTCGATCAGACCATGATCGGGTCAGACGGTCTGCCGCACGATGAGAAACCTCATCCCCGGCTTTGGGGCACTTTCCCGCGGGTACTCGGGCATTACAGCCGTAAGCGCGGCTTGTTCTCACTTGAGACCGCAATCCACAAAATGACTGGGCTGACGGCGAGGAACTTTGGCTTGGCCGACAGGGGAATTGTGCGCGAAGGTGCGTTTGCCGATCTCGTGATCCTGAATTCGGAGACCGTCGACGAGGTAGCGACCTATGCTCGTCCGATCGCACCCTCGCGTGGGATCGAGACGGTACTCGTTAACGGCAAAGTCGTTTGGAACCACGGAAAACCAAGTGGCGAGCGCCCTGGTCGCGTTTTGCGGCGACAGACAACAGATCGGCCCGTCACGATCTAGCGTCAATACAGAGCCGCAACAACGTGGCCTGGGCAATCGCGGGCAGGCCTGCGTGTCCACGGGCCGGAAGGCGAGGGGCGTCGTCGCTTGTGAAGGTTAGCCGCGGATTTTCCTGTCTTCGACGTTCTTCGCGAAGGCGCGAGAGCCCTGTTCGACGAGCGGCCGTACAGTTTCTGCCCGCTCGTCCGGCAAGAAGTCGCTGATCCAGACGAAGCGGCACATCGCGTCGTCGACGGGAAGAATTTGCATCGAAGCGGAATGATGCTCGAACATCTCGCCGACCACAGTGTAGGCGATGCGCTGCGCCTGATCGTCAACGGTGACGATGCGCTCCTGAACGACGAGCCCGTTGGCGAAGGTGACGGTCCGGACATCGCCCTCCATTGAGCCTGCCACGAGCACGGGCGCGAAAAGCTCATGGGCTCTGTCGACACGACGCAGCAGGGCCCACGCCTGCGCGGCCGGTACTGCGACCGGTTCTTCCCACCGAATTGTTGCCATCAGGCCATGTCCTTGGTGTCACACCACCCGCGTATTGGACACGCAAATCTTGTCAAAGGCAACGCCGCGTGCCGGCGTTTGCCCCTCGCTTCATACTCAACAATGAACGGCGCTGCTTAAACTATTCCTGCCTCTGCCGGGTATTTTCCTAAACTCGAAGTCACCGCTGCGGACTTCGTGGTCGTGTGAACGCCTGAGGGGGTAAACACTGCGTGGAAGCCGTCTTCAGGACGGCTTTTCGGCAGGCCATCTCAAAATCAAGACAAACCGCTCCGACACAAATTCATGCGGCCGGCTCGCATTTGCTGCAGCGACACCCCTTGGGCCGGATGAACGTATTGAAGTAGTCCTTGCCGTAGTTGTAGGTGATCTCGTCATCCGGGCGGATACGCTTAAGAGCAAAGATCCGAATCTGCCCTCGCGTGATCACCACCTCGCAATTCGGGCGGCACGAGTGGTTGATATAGCGAGCCTTGTTCCATCTCGGGGAGCCGTCGATGGTCCATCGGGTGTTCACCTCGAAGAGATAGCGTGCATCGGTTCGCTCGGCCACCTCGGCATTCGAAATGCGTTGACCGATATACTCGATGACGAACTCGCCCTTGTTGATCACATCCGTGGCGAAAAGACCAAGACCGGTTTTAGATCGTCCGATCCGTAGTCGACTCTCTCGGGGTTTGGAAGCCGCCAATGTAACTCACTCCGACTCGTACGAAGGCTTCCGCCATTTCGACTGCACAATCCAAATAACCGGGATGCCGCAGATGGCAAGTGTCGTCTCGTGGAAACCGCGCTCGACCGGCCAATGAGGGATGTGACGCCGACAGTACCAGGCCAACCCCCTGGTGGGACGGCATGCAGCCGGTTGCCTCTTTGGCCGCAGGCGTGGCCTTACACGGCGAGTTCGCGCCTGAGTCTTTCCAACCACTCCATGGCGATCACCCCGTCATGGATCGTGGGCGCAGGCGTCGCGGTGCCCTTCAACGCCTGCACCACATCCGCCATGAGGGCGTGATAGCCCTTGAAGTCTTCGTTGGCGGCGGCGGTGAAATTGGGCTTCCAGGTCAGTGTGTCGACCTCGTCGCTCAACGTCGCCTTTGCGTCGTCTGCCTTGAAGGGCGGATCGCGATGCCACTTGACGTCGATCACGTCCTCGACCTCGATGCGCTGGTGATCGCCCATGATCTCAATGCGCTCCACAGGCGTCCCGCGCGACTGCATGGTGCCCATCGCGATGGTGCCGATGGCGCCGCATTCAAAATCGACATTCACGTGAAACAGCAGCCGGCCGGGTTTCTTCTCCACCTTGCGCGCCGTCAGGGCGCGGATGGGCGAGACGAGAAAGGATGTGAGGTCCATGTAGTGCACGCAATGGTGCAGCAGGAAGCCCGTGTAATCGACATTGCCGGCGAAATAGCCGGGCGCCGTCATGTAATATCCGGTCAGCCCGTAGACGGGGCCGAAGCGGCCGGATTTGAGGATGTTGTGGGCGATCTTGTTGCCCACCGAATAGCGCTTCATGAAACCGACCAGAAGCGGCTTGCCGGCGCGCTCTGACGCGTCGCGCAGTTCGCGCGCGCCCGCGGCCGACCCGGAAGGCGGCTTCTCCATGAACACCGACAGCCCGCGCTCCAGCGCAGCCTTGCCGAAGGCGAGGTGCTGATCCGGGCCCACCGCCATGCCGACCGCATCGATGCCGGGGGTGTTGATGAGCGCATACGCGTCGCTGGTGAGACCGCGGACGCCGAATTGCCGTCCCGCCTCTGCGAGGCGCTTGCCGTCGATGTCGCAGAGTGCGATGAGCTCGACATCATGCCGGACCAGCTGCGGCAGCAGCATCTGCGTCGCGTGAACGCCGCAACCGATCCAGCCCATCTTGATTGTCATCGTCTGAATTCCGTCAGGAGGAGGTGAGATTTGATGAACGCGGCGGATGCCGCAAGACGCTCGCTTTCGTCCTCGTGGGGCGGGCGCCATTGCGCGAAGGGTACGCCGAAGCGGTCGTCGTTACGGCGGAAGGGCTCCAGCGAGATGGGACCGGCATAGGCGATATCGTGCAGCGCACGCCCCACCGCCACCCAGTCGGTCGAGCCGGTGCCGGGGAAGCCGCGATGGTTCTCGTTCGCCTGGAAGTGCGCGACACGCTTGCCTCCGAGCCGGATCGCCTCCGGGATCGAGGCTTCCTCCATGTGCATGTGGAACGTGTCGAGCATCATCTGCACGGCTGGATGGTCGACCGCGTCGAGCAGCTCCACGGCCTGTTGCGTCGTGCACAATACGTCGCTCTCGAACCGGTTGAGCGGCTCGACCGCGAGCGTGACGCCGCAGGCTCCCGCATGGTCTCCGGCTGTCCGCAAACCTGTGACGCAGCGCTCCTTGCGCGCAAGTCGTTCCGCTTCGGAGATCGGCTGCGGCGGACGCCCGGCGAAGACGAGCGGATTCCCTGTCAACGGTCCGCCCACGATGGCGGCACCGAGCGAGTCGGCGACGTCCACGGCGTAGCGCAGATAATCCACGCCTGCCTGGCGCCACTTCGCGTCGTCCGACGAAAGATTGCGCTCGAGATTGACCCGCGCCGCGAGCACCACCGAAAGCCCCGCGTCCTCCAGCGCGCGCCGCGTGTCCTCGAGGTCGAGTTCACCGGGTTCGGGGACCAGAAGCTCTACAAAGTCGAAGCCTAGCTCGCGCATGGTGCGAAAGAGACGGAAATGCTCGGCCGTGAATGGCCTTGCATATTGCATGGAGATGAGCCCGATTGAATTCATTTGGCGTCCTGCTGTGGCAATGGAATACGGGTGGCGCTCACCCCTTGACGGCGCCTTGGGTGAGGCCGCCGATGAGGCGTCGCTGGACGATGAGGAACAGCAGCGTTGCGGGCATTGCCCCGACAACCGCGCCGGCGGCAAGCAATCCCCACTCGATCTGGTATTCGCCGATCAGCGTCTGAATCGCCACCGTCACGGTGCGCACGTTGCGGCCGCCGAGAGTGAGGGCGTAGAGATACTCGTTCCAGGCGGTGATAAAAATATAGATTCCCGTCGAGATGATGCCGGGCATCGCGAGCGGCAAAACCACCCGGCGCAGCGCCATGAGACGCGAGCAGCCATCTATCATGGCGGCTTCGTCGAGGCTCTTTGGGATCGCCCCCACATAGCTGGTCAGCATCCACACGGCGAACGGGATTGCCACCGTGGCATTGGCCAGGATGAGGCTGAGATGGGTATCGAGAAGCCCCAGCCGCCGCATGAGAATAAACAGCGGCAGGATCAGCAACACCACCGGGAACATGTTCACCAGCAGGAACTGCAGCATGATCGCCTTGCGACCCGCGAACCGGAAGCGCGAGATGGCGTAGGCCGCAGTTACCGAGACTGTCAGCCCGAGGATGACGGTTCCGACCGCAACGATCAGGCTGTGTCCCATATTCACCGCGAACGACGTCTGCCGCATCAGGCGCACATAATTGTCAACTCCCCAACCGGCCGGCGAGAGCGAGACGCCGGATTGCGCGATCTGCGCCGAAGGCGTGAGGGACGTCAGCACCATCCAGGCGAATGGCCCCATCGCGAGAAGCACGATCAGCAGCACCGGCAGGTCAGTGGTGAGGATGCGGCGGATGACGGATGGACGGATCATCTCTCGACCTCCCGCATCGTGCGCAGGATATACAGGGCCACGATGCTTCCGAGCAGGATTGTGAAGGTCACAGCGATGGCAGTGCCGTAACCGAAATCGAGGTTTTGACGCGCGCGGATGAAGGCATAGAGCGGCAATGTGTGAGTGGCGTAACCGGGTCCGCCGCCCGTCATCACGAAGATGACGTCCATGGAATTGGCTACCCAGATGACGCGCAGCAAGCCAGCGGTTGCAAGCACCGGTGCGATGCCCGGTAGCGTGATGTGCCGGAACTGTCGCCAAGCGCTGGCGCCGTCGATCGAGGCTGCCTCATACTGGCTGCGCGGAATCCCCTGGAGTCCCGCAAGGATCATCACCGCAAAGAAGGGAAATCCCTGCCAGACGAGAGTGGCGATCACCGCATAGAGGGCGGTCGCGGGGTCGGCAAGCCAAGGGATGCCAGACTTGATGATCGACAAGTGAACCAGAATGTCGTTGAGAACGCCCGTGTTGGGATCGTAGATCCAGCGCCACATGAGCGCGATGACCACACTTGAAAGAGCCCACGGAATAATGATCAACGCACGCGCCAGGCCGCGCCAGGGAAACTCGCGATTGAGGAGGAGCGCCGCGATGAGCCCGAGCCCCATCTGCAACGGGACAGTCAGGCCGATCCACAGGGCCGTGTTGCCGAGCGCCGTCCAGAAGACTGGATCGGCGAACAGCTTGACGTAATTTCCGAAGCCGACGAAACGGCTTGCGTTGGGTTTCCACAGGATCAGGTCGTAGAGGCTGGTGATGATCGCCTCTGCCATCGGCAGGAACACGACGAGAAGCGTGACGAGGATGGCCGGCAAGAGGAACGCGTAGGGAAGCGCACGGCTGCGCCACGGCGTCGGATAGACGCTCTTCAACGGCATGGCTGGTGCGAGCGTGGACATCGTCACTTCTCACGGTTCTTTGTGGGCGTTCGTGTCTCCCCGTCGCGGGAGCGTACGAAAACGTCTGCGCGACGGGGAGGCGATGCTAGGGAGGCTATTGCTTGAACAGCGCCTCGAGCTGTTTCATCATTTGCTCCGATGTGATCTGGCCGGTGAGCGCCTGTTGCATGGCGGTCTGCCATGCTGTGTTCACGAACTCCGACGTAGCGGTGTTTTGCGGCAGCACCGCCGCAAACGGCAGGGAATTGACCGTCGCGTCCACGAAGCGGCGCTCGTGCAGCTTCCAATCTTTCGATCCGCTCTTCGTGACTGTCATCTGGCCAGTGGCCTTGTTGAACGCCACGTTGTTTTCACCTTCGGCCAGGAACGAGATCCACTTCCAGGCCGCGTCCTTAGCCTTGGAACTGGCGAAGATCGCAAGCGATTCATCGCCGTAGGAAGTCCAAGACTTTCCGTTGCAGGCCGGGACGGGCACCGCCGACACCTTGTCGCCCAACGCTTTCACGAGGTCGTTCGAGGAGCCGATATGGTGGATCGTCATCGCGGTCTTGCCCGCCTTGAAAGCCGCGATGATTTCCTGGAAACCATCGTTCGGCGCTGATGGGGGAATGACCTTGTCCTTTTGGAACAGGTCGATCAGCCATTGGTTCGCGGCGATCGCCTGCGGGTTGCTCAGGCCTCCGGCCTCGAGCTTGCCACCTTGGGAGAGAACGAACGCGCCCCATTGATCCCAGCCGCCCTTGCCGCCGCGAAAGCCGAAGCCGTAGGTCTCGGGTGCCTTGGTGAGAGCCTTCGCGACCGTGCGGAAATCCTCGCAGGTCTTCGGTGGCGAAAGGTTGGCGGCCTTCAGCAAATCGTCGCGATAGTAGAGGTACAGCACGACGTACTGAATCGGCAGGTAGTATTGCTTGCCATCAGAGCCCCTGTTCAGCGCGATGAGATTGTCGAGAAGGTCTGCCTTGCCGGCCCATGCGTCGATACGGGGGGCGATAGGCTCCAGCGCGCCCATCTCGATCAGACGCGGCTGCGCGAACAGCTTCACCATCGCGGCATCGGGCGCGTCGCCACCAACCAGCGACGTGTAAAGATTGTCGTAGTAGCTATTCCAGGGAACGTTCTCGGCCTTGATGGTGATGCCCGGATTGGCAGTCTCGAACTTCTTTACGAGATCCGACATCGGGTTCTCAGGATTGTCGAAGTGATACCAGAACCGCACGGTCTCGGCCTTGGCCGCCCCGAGTGCGAGACCTGCCATCAGCGCGCACGTGGCGCCGAATGTCTTCATCAATCGTCTCATTGTCGTCTCCTCCTGTTATTGTTCTAGAGTGGCTCGTCAGTTCGCGATGGTTGCCATTGCTCTTGCGGCAGACCCCGCCCGTGCCAAGGCCTGGCGCGCGGCCGGAAGCTCGTTCGACATCTGCAGAAAACCATGGACAACGCCCGGAACCACCACCACCTTCTCCGGGCGGTCGAGGGATTTCAGGCGGGCAGCCAAGTTCAAACTGTCCGACAGGAGCGGATCAATCCCGGCGGCCATGAGGTAGAGCGGCGGCAACTTTTGGAGGGCGGCGTCGCTGGCGCGAAAAGGTGCCATGAGGGGGTTATCCCTCCGGGCGGATTCGCCCGCGTACCAATTCCAATAGCGCTGCATCTTGCCCCTGGTGAGGCCGGGGCCATCCGCGAAATGTCGATATGACAGCGTGTCGAAATTCGCGTCGTAGACTCCATAGAACAGGAGCGCGCCGGAGGCTGGACTTTGCCCTTTCTCCTGCTCGTGGAGGAGGGCCGCCAGTGCCAGATTCGCTCCGGCGGAATCGCCTGCGACCAACAGCGGCCCCGGCGACACTTCGAGCGCTTTTGTCGCTCGAAAAGCTGCGCGCAGGCATCCGACGACGTCCAGCAATCCGGCAGGGAAAGGGCGTTCCGGCGCCAGCCGGTAATCCGGGAGGAGCACCGGCAGCCCACTTTCGATCGCCAGCACACGGGCGCATCGTTCATGTGAGTCCGGGCTGCAAAATGCGAAGCCGCCGCCGTGGACGAAGAGGATCGCGCCGGCGCCAGCGTCGGGCGGAACCAGGACTTTCATGCGGCAATTGGCGGAGCCGAGGAAGTGATCCGCAGGGACGAGAACGTCGACGACATGCGCCATCGCGGGAAAATTTCGATTCCAGCGTCGGTTGCTCTCCTCGGACAAAGCGCGACCCTGTGGCGCCGGCAGCATCGTGGGGTCGATCTGCGGGCCGCCTTCACGCTCGACCCTGAGCATCAGCGCTTCCATCTCGGGCGCAAGAGCGGATGGAAGCAGGCCCGCCGCATCATTCATTGTTCGGCATCCGGAAATACAGTGGGGCCGAAATCGACGATGGTGGCGATATGGTGATGAAGGGTCTTTGACGCAGCGGAGACATCGCCACGCTCGATCGCATCGATGATCGGCCAGTGGCGGGCGGCAGTCGCCGCCAGATCGCGCGCTGCGCCGCTTCTCGAAATTTTGAAGCGATGATTGTGGACGAGGCACCGATGCAGGATCGGGTCCAGCGCAGGCAGATCGGCGTCTCGAAAAATGCGGCGGTGAAAATCCCGGTCGAGGGAGGCCAGCCGCAACTCGTCATCCGCCCTGGCGGCAGCAAGCATGGCGTCCACAAGCGACCGGAGGTCAGGAATAAGCGAGCGGCTCTTGCGCGCGACGGCGCGGGCGACGCCGTTGCATTCGATCTGCTGGCGGACGCGAAACATCTCGATGGCTTCGTCGACGGTGCAACCCGACACCTGCGTGCCACGGTGGCCCTGCCTGATGACAAGACCCTCCTCCTGCAATTGAAGCAGGGCCTCGCGAACTGTTCCCTGACTGCAGCCGAAACGCGCTGCAAGTTCCAGTTCCACGAGTGACACGCCGGGCGCAAGCTCTCCCATCATGATGTCATGCTTCAGAGCGTGGAACGCGGTTGCGGACTTGGCGGCGCGCGACGGCAATCCAGTGATCGGAGAGCGCGCCAGTGCTTCTCGCATCGTTTCCTCTTTCGCCAGTTGCCAACCCTCGCAATTATCAATATTGATATCGATAACGATGTCAAGGCGATCATAAACGCAACGCCCTTGCGTTTCGATGCTGCGTCGACCGGCAAGATCACCGCCCCGAAAGCTACACCTCGATCGCGGTAGGCGGCGGAGCGGAAACCATAAACGCAAGCGGGACGAGCCCACGGCCGAACCGCGTCAGGGAGTTGCGGATGTCGGCCATAACATTGAAGGGGATCCGGAAATCCTACGGGGATCTCGAGGTCGTCCACGGTGTGGACCTGGAGATCGCGAGTGGCGAATTCGTCGTCCTCGTCGGACCCTCAGGGTGCGGGAAATCGACCCTTCTGCGGATGATCGCGGGCCTGGAGGAAATCACCTCCGGGGAGATGTGGATAGGCGAACGGGTGGTCAACACTCTCAGTCCATCGGATCGGAACATCGCGATGGTATTTCAGGATTACGCGCTCTATCCGCACATGAGCGTTGAAGACAACATGGCGTTCGGACTGAAGATGAGAAACGAACCCGCTGCGGAGATCAAGCGTCGGGTCGATGACGCGGCGGATATCCTGAAGATCGGCGGTTTTCTCGACAGGCGGCCCGCGCAATTGTCTGGCGGGCAGCGCCAGCGCGTCGCGATGGGACGCGCCATCGTTCGCGATCCCGACGCATTTCTGTTCGATGAGCCTCTTTCGAACCTGGACGCCGCCTTGCGCGTGGAGATGCGACTTGAAATCGCCAAACTTCACCGCCGGATGCGCGCCACCACCGTCTACGTCACACACGACCAAGTCGAGGCCATGACTCTCGCGGACAGGATCGTGGTGATGAATGCGGGGCACATGGAGCAGGTGGGTCGCCCACTCGATCTGTACCGCCGCCCGGCCAGTCTGTTCGTGGCGCGGTTCATCGGGAGTCCCACCATGAACATCCAGACGACCCAAGCGACGGGGCAGGCGGATGGCACATTGACGTTCGGGCTCGCCGGGCGGGCACTCACTGTCGATCTGCCGGAGCACGCTTCCGTGACACCGGGGACAGAGTTGACCGTCGGCGTTCGCCCCGAGGATCTTGTGGTGTGCGACAGTTCTGAGGCGTGGTTCTCCGGCGAGATCTCGATGGTCGAGCGTCTCGGCGGCCAAACCTATGCCTATCTCGAAACGGGTGACGCACGGGCCATGACGGTCGAATTTCCGAGAACGAGCGAGGTGCGCCAAGGCGACCCGGTCGCCGTGAAAGGCGATCCGAAGCACGTGCATGTGTTCGACCGCGCGACAGGTGTCCGGCTGAACTGATCGCGTCAGGATTGGTGCTTCAGATGATGCGGAAAACTCTCGAGGAAGTGGCCGGTTACTCGTTGCTGTCGATCAATCCAACGGCGTGAGGATCAGGGAATCGCCGTCGAGGCGAACCTGAATCGGCAGATTGCGGAAC
>NZ_VCMV01000029.1:74202-105726 GCF_008757455.1 Microvirga brassicacearum
GGCACGTCTCGCCGCCGTCAACGGGAGCGAGACCGTCGACGGCTTTATTGAGGACATCGACGAGCGCGGAGTCCCGATCTTGGTCGTATACCGCAGTTCCGGCGCAACTAACTGGACGACCGTGGTCGCGGTCCCGCTCGCCCACGTCAACGCCCCGGTCACGGGCGTCCTGCGCCAGATAGCGGGGATGGCAGCTTTCATCCTTCTGGCGGGCGGCCTCGCCGCACTGTTCACGGCTCGCCAATTGGAGCAGCCGCTCCGGGTATTGTCCGATCAGGTCACGGGAGCGAACAAAAAGGTCGGCGAACTGTCGAGGCAGTTGCTCGCCTTCCAGGAGGAGGAGCGGCAACGCATCGCCCGCGAGCTGCATGATTCGACGGCGCAGCACCTCGTGGCAGCGAGCCTCGGGCTGGCCAGTCTCGAGGGAACGGTCGTGGCCACGCCGGCATCCCGCTCCGCGTTTGCGGAGATCGACAGCCTGCTCGCCGAGGCGCTCCGGGAACTGCGCATCTTCACCTACCTGCTGCATCCGCCGAACCTGGCGAAGGACGGCTTGCAGGCCACGTTGCGTGATTTCGCCGAAGGCTTTGCGGGTCGGACGGGGCTCGTCGCCAGGATCCGTATTCCGGAGGAGGTCGACGAGCTGCCGTCGGACCTCCAGCGGGCGATCCTGCGGGTGGTCCAGGAGTCCCTCACCAACGTGCATCGACACGCCGGCGCCTCGAAAGTGTCGGTCGCTGCACGAATCGCGTCCGGACGCCTGGTCGTCCGCATTCGCGATAACGGGCGTGGCATGACTGGTCCGGTCCGGTCCGACGGGTCCACCCGCCTCGGCGTCGGCGTTGCAGGTATGCGAGCCCGCCTGGAGCAGTTCGGCGGCGACCTGAGGATCCGGACGGGCCGGAGCGGCACCGGCGTCATCGCAATGGTCCCGGCTCCCGCTCGGAGCAGGGCACCGCCACGGTTCGGACGCCTGCGAATGGTGTGGCTGTCAGACCCGGCCAAGGGGGACGGCGGCGCTCCCTCCTGAATTTTCAGGGTCCGCCACCGGCAGTTTCAGGGTTTCGCGCAGGTGGGTCTGACTGCCCGCAAGTGTATCCTTCGTCGGCAACCGGGCTCACCGGAACCGCCGCAGCCACCGGATCGCCGGAGGAAGGCTCGCCATGACACGCATCCTGATCGCCGACGATCACGACGTGGTCCGCTCCGGCGTCCGGGCGATCCTGGAGGGACATGAGGGCTGGGAGGTGGTCGGCGAGGCAAAGGACGGCAAGGAGGCCATCGACCAGGCCTTGGCTACCCGGCCCGATGTCGTAGTCATCGACTACGCCCTGCCGCTGGTAAACGGGGTGGAGGCGACCCGGCAGATCAGGACCCGCGTGCCCGGCGTTGAGGTCCTCATCTTCACCATGCACGACACCGACGGCTTGGTGCGCGATGTCCTCGAAGCAGGTGCCCGCGGCTTCCTGCTCAAGTCCGACGCCAGGCAGTTCCTGATCTCTGCGGTTGAGAGCCTGGCGGCCCACAAGCCGTTCTTCACCGGCAAGGTCTCCGAGGCCTTGCTCGAGAGCTACCTAGCGAAGGGATGCGTGCACGAGTCGGCACTGAGCGCTCGTGAGAAGGCCGTCGTGCAACTGATCGCCGAAGGCAAGACCAACAAGCAGATCGCCGACATCCTCAGCATCAGCACGAAGACAGTCGAGACCCATCGCGCCCTGGCCCTGCGCAAGCTCAACCTCGACACGACCGCCGCGCTGATCCGCTACGCGATCCGCAACAAGCTGGTGGAGGCCTGATCATGACCCTCGATCGAGATGCCCTCCGCATCGCGAGGTGCCGGGCCTGCGACCGACCCTGCCGGGACCTGATCCAGGACAGTTTGGGGATGACCCACGTCGGCAGGAGGCTGCCGTGAGGCTGCCGGCCCGACTTGCGTTGATACGAGGACCGGATCAGGCAGACTTGCGCTACCTAGCCACGGATCTGCCTTCGCATGGGGCCTCCCGGCAGGCGGTGCCGAAAGGTGTGATCCGCATCGGCGTTGCATGTGAAGTTGGTCCGCTCCTGCGCGCGTTCGGGGCGGATCCAGGCGAGGTGATCCGTCAGGCAGGCCTCAATCCGGAACTCTTCGAGGACGAGAACAACATCATTCCCTATGCGGCCTTGGGCCGGGTGCTCACGGCCTGTGTCGAGCACACGCACTGTCTGCACTTCGGCCTTCTCGTCGGGCAGAGGGGAACCCTCTCGTCGCTTGGCCCGATCGGAGGCCTCCTGCAACACTCGCCGACCGTCGGCGAGGCCCTGTCGGCCCTTGTCAGACACCTGCATCTGCACGACCGTGGCGCTGCTCCCACTCTGTCGGTCTACGGGGATGTGGTGTCCCTGGGCTATGCGATCTATGAGCAGGGCGTTGAGAGCCCCGAGCAGATCTCCGACGAAGTCATCGCGGTGGCGACGAGTATCATGCGGACGCTGTGCGGACCCGATTGGGCGCCAGACGAGGTGCTGCTGCCCCGACACCCGCCAGCCGATCTGGGCGCATATCGACGCTTCTTCCGGGCGCCCGTTCGCTTCGATCAGGAAACCGCCGCGCTCGTCTTTCCGACACGTTGGCTTGACCACCGCATCGCGGACGCGAACCCGATCTTTCGCCAGGTGTTCGAGGCCCATGTCCGGGAACTCGAGGCCGCCGGACCGGGCGCTTGGAAGGAGAACCTGCGCCGCGTCCTGCGGACCGAGATCCTGACGAACCGGTGCTCGGCCGCGATGATTGCGGATCGCTTTGCCATTCATCGCCGCACCCTAAGCCGGCGTCTGCGGGCCGAGGGTGCGCGCTTCCAAAGCCTTGTCGACGAGACGCGGTTCGAGATCGCACGCCAGTTGTTGAGTCAGACCAGAATCCCGCTCAGCGAGGTTGCCGTGGCGCTCGGGTATTCCGAGGCGAGCGCCTTCACGAGAGCCTTCCGCCGCTGGTCGGGGCAATCGCCGGCGGCTTGGCGCGTGGAAAACGGTTCGGCTCAGCCCCGGCCACCGAGCTCCCGGATCGCAGGACCGCATCGGGCAGCAGGTCACCACGGCACAGGCCGGGGATGGCTTTGATCGAGGGCCGGGCGGAAGACCGTGCCTGCTCCCGCTGTTCGCAACCAGCCACACGGGCCCGACCTTGCTGATACATGTCAGCCTACCGGCCCGTGCTGGAGCATGTCGAACTCGTAGCGCTGCCGGCCCTCGCCTTGGACATAGTCGACATAGAGCGCCCGATAGCCGATCACGCCCGAGAACGTAATGCCGTTGTAGGTGCCCTTCAGCGCGGTGAGCCAGCCGTAGGGGATGACACGGTACGTCCACCCCGGCACGGCGGGAGCATTGATCACGAGAGCCGATGGTCCCAGATCCGCGGCGAGTGCGTCGTTCGTACCTCCGGTGAGGAGGCCGAGCGGGACAAGGACGCAAGACGCCCACCAATGCGAAAGCTAACGCATCGCTCCTCCTTTGGATTGCTGATCCAGGTCCGCATTTGGTAAACGAGTGGCCCACCGGGTCAAGCAGGACGGCCGGATCAACCTATGATGTCTTCTGCACACGTGTCGGGGATCTGCGATACCTCCGCTAAGCGAACGCGTTCGTCGACTGCTTTCGGCATCGCAGCTTCAACGCCTCGTGCACGTCGCAACCATCTCACTTTGCGGAGAGGAGGCTTCCAAGAGAACACCTGCGATTATTATCGGTATCGCGCTTGTGACGTTCACAGGGTTTGCACCCGTGCAGGTACAGCCCAATCCCATTCAGAGCACGCCCGGCTCGATCTTCCCCTATGCCGCTCCGAACGAGGTCCAGATCGGGCAGCTAGTCTTCGTGGCTGCGGTCTTGGCCACGGGCTGGCTATTCCGCCACGCGCTTGCGCTTCGCCTTGAACCTGGCCTGGTCCAGCGAGCCGTCATTCGGCTCGACGCGACGGCAGCCTATGCGATCGGCACAGTGGCCGCCTTTGGCCTGGTACGCTCCATTACGATGCCAACGGCAGCGGCCGTAAAGCGACCGTGATGCCACCCGGGATAGCCAGAAGCCTGCGACGTAATCACGAAGAAGTCACGCCCTCTCCCAGTCAGAAAAAGAGGGGCCGTTACAAACGGCCCCTCAGTGGCGGAAGGAAATCGTCAGGTGCTGAAAAAGAACATCAGGAAATAAGAAACGATGTGATTCGATTGCCAAGACGCAGGAAGACTAAACGTAAAATTGCGGAGCCCAATCTGCCTTGGCCAGCATGGCCCCTGTCAGTTGAGTGCTTGATGACGCTGCTTTGCCCGGCAGACGAACTCGACAGCCGCGGCTAACTCGCCTTCGTCGAACTCGAGACATTCGAATCTGTCGATGGTAGAGCCGCTCTTGCGGGAGTAAATCTCCAACCAATACGACGGCAGAGATGGCGGTGCCCCCGCTTGGGGAGTTTTGGTCAGGCGCACCTCAAGGCCACCGAACCGCGCAAGCATGACGATCCTAAAGCCGTCGTTACAATCCTGCGCCACCGCAAGCTGAACGTATGCGCGGATGATTTTTTGCTCGATCTGGTCACGGCAGATATCGGGGCCATGAAGAATCTCGCGCCGATTTCGCCGAGACTGCGGCATGCCATTCTCCATCGTTTCAAAAAGATCAAGCCTTCCAAGTCGACTGCCCTTCGCTGGACGGTCGTGTTGATAGTGGCTATGTCGGCGACTGTCTTGCTATGGTGGGTCAAAGGCTTGCTGTACCAGGCCTCGGGGTGGGATCTGAAGCCAATGCAGCGAGGGGTGCAGTCCATGTCGCAACCGCCTATGGCGCCCTACACGATGCCTCCCACGGCAGCCGGAGGCATTGCCCGACTGGCCGTTGCCCGCGCTGTTGCCGACGGCGTCGATTTGGAGCCCGTCCTACGCAAGGTTGGTATTTCGCACGGCCAGATGGAGGATGGGAAAGCACGCTTGGCCGCCGAGAGCCAGATCAACTTGTTGAACTTAGTGGCAGAGGCAATTCAGGATGACCTGCTAGGATTCCATCTCGCCGAAACGTTTGAACTTCGCGAGATCGGGCTGCTTTATTTCGTGCTCGCCTCTTCCGCGACGCTCGGGGAGGCTCTGGCCCGCGCGGAGCGGTACAGCACCATCGCCAACGAAGGCATCCTATGGCAAAGCCTCGAGTCGAGAGATTTCGCCGTCCGTTACAACTATGTCGGTGTGCCGCGGCACACGGATAGGCACCAAATGGAGTTCTGGGTGACGGCGCTCGTCCGGACGTGCCAAAAGCTAACAAACACCAGCCTCAGGCCCGTTCGCGTCAGCCTCGCCCATCCGCGTTGCGCCGAATCCGGACTGCTCGACAACTACTTCGGATGCGAAGTCGCCTTCGCCGCCGTACAGGACGAAGTTGCCTTCGCTCGCGGCGCCGCGCAGCTTCCGATTGCGGGTGCCGACCCGTATCTGAACGAGCTTCTCGTCCAGTATTGTGACGACGCTCTATCCCGGCGGGGCAGCCTCGCCAGCCCGATTCGGGCCAGTGTGGAGAACGCCATCGCGCCGCTTCTGCCGCACGGCAAGGCACGCGTGGGCGAGATCGCGCAGGCGCTCGGCATGAGCCGGCGGACGCTCGCCCGGCGGCTGGCGGCGGAGAACCTAACCTTCGCCAAGATCACGGACGAGATGCGAACGGACCTCGCCCGCCACTATCTCAGGGACGCAAGCCTCTCGATCTCTCGCATCGCGTGGCTCCTCGGGTACCAGGAGGTGAGCGCCTTCACCCATGCTTTCAGGCGGTGGACGGGGCGAACACCGACGCAGGTGCGCTCGCTGGCTCGCAGCGACCTCGAAGGGACTCACAGCTAGTTGTGCAGGCGGGGCATTCAGCTGAGGAACGCTCATTCGAATTGGGAGAGCGGCAGAGCGCCCCCAGCGAAGGGGCAAAACAGCAGGGCTGCCGGTCAAGTAATTCGCTCAGAACCGAGATCTGCAGTTGAAAAAACCAACGCCTCGGCGGGTTTGGGCTCCTGGAAATAAAAGCCTTGTACTTCGGTGCAACCCGCGGCGCGAATTTGGTCAAACTGACCCTTCGTCTCGACTCCCTCGGCGCTAGTCGTCATGCGAAGGCTAGCACCGAGGCTGGCGATCGACTGCACGATTGCCAAACAGTCCGCGCGGGTCGACAGCTCCCGAACGAAAGATTGATCAATCTTGATTTTATCGAATGGAAAGCTGCGCAGGTAGCTAAGAGACGAATAACCGGTACCAAAATCATCCATGGCAATGCGGATGCCGAGCCCCCGCAATTCATGAAGCGTCGCAACAGTACTCTCGTTCTCGTTAAGTAACACCGATTCTGTAATCTCCAGCTCAAGCCGGTTGGAGGCAAGCCCCGATTTAGCAAGGGCGCTGGCAACTCTCTGAACGAGCGTTCGACTCCGGAACTGCACTGCCGAGAGATTGACCGCAACTCGGATAGCTCTGGGCCATGCCGCGGCTGTCGCGCAGGCCTGTTGCAGAACCCATTCGCCTAACGGTAAGATTAGCCCAATGTCTTCCGCAACGGGAATGAACTCGCTTGGCGGTACCGAGCCACGAATGGGATGGTGCCATCGAAGAAGCGCTTCGAAGCCGCTTATCTCATTGGCTTCGATGTTGATCTGAGGCTGATAGACTACCTCGAACTCTCCATTGCTCATAGCCTTTCGCAAATCTAGTTCCAAAGCCCTGCGGGCCTGCAGCTCCAAATCCATGTCTGGCTCAAAATAACGGAAGTTGCCTCGCCCGGACGCCTTGGCGCGGTAGAGGGCTAGATCGGCATGTTTAAGCAGCCGATTTGATGACAGGCTGCCTTCAACAGCGAGGGCGATGCCAATGCTCGTTCCAATGACGACCTCTTGTCCGTCAAGATCAAACGGTTCGCTGATTGCATCAATAAGACGCCGGGCGAGAGCATCTGAATCCGACGACACATTCTGAGAAAGGTGCAGCACTGCGAACTCGTCACCACCTACGCGCGCGACTAAATCGTTACCCCGTACGCAACCGCGAAGGCGATCAGCTACCGCCATTAGTAGAGCATCGCCAGTCTCGTGACCTAAAGAGTCGTTCACTTCCTTGAACCGATCCAGGTCGAGGCAAAGGACCGCAAGCGAGGCCTCCTGATGCTGGACATTCATGAGGAGTTGCTCCATTCGCTCCCGGAGCGACATCCGATTAGCCAGCCCGGTGAGCGAATCATGGTGCGCCATATATGCGATCCGTGATTCAGCCTGCTGTCGTTCGGTTATGTCTTCGTAAGTCGCAACCCACCCACCCGCGGACATTGGCTGATGTGAGATTGAAATTATCCGGCTACCCGGTTGACCTTTGATAAATGACGCGCTCCGTCGATCTCGAACAAGCTCCCGCTGCTCTAAAAAAATCTGCTGGAGGATTGCCGATCCTTCTGCGCTTTGATTTGCAGCACCGACCATTTGCGCAAGATTGTTTCCCGGCTGCATCTCGCCATGCAGGTCAAAAAGTTGGGCAAATCGACCGTTGAATACAATAATCCGCTCTGACGAATCGACCATGCAGAGCCCATGGGACATGTTGTTTAAAGCCGCTTCGAAACGGTCGTTTTGTGTTCGGAGTTCAACTTCCTGCAGCTGCAGCGTTTCGTTTTGGAACTGAAGCTCCGCATTGGCAGTTCCGACAGCTGTGTTGGCTTGTTCGAGTTCTGCCGAGGTTCGTTGCAGATTTTCTGTCAGCAAACGGAGATCAAGGTGCGCGCGTCTGAGCAGATGATTGTGCCATCCCAGGAGCCCCATAAGTAGGAACCCGCAGACGATTAGCCCGCCGGCTAGACTAGAAAAGAGCCAGTGCAGGCGGATGAGTTCCTGCTGGTCCTCGGCGACACGCTCCGCACCGTAACGATTAGCCGCTGATGCGAGTACTGCGAGTCTCGTTTCAAGAGGCTGCAGAATCGAAAGAAGCTGTCTTGGCAAACCAGGCAACTCGATATGCGCGATAATCGTTTGCGCCCTATCCAGGGCCTCGGTAAGTTGTTGAACGGTAGCTTGCCGCTCGGGGTCGCCCTTGACGAAGTCCTGAAATTCTCCGTCGGCGAGGAGCGTCGCCCTACTAACGAGGATATCGAACCTCAGCTCAACCTCGTTCTTCGCAATACTCCCATCCGAGAGGGCGAACCCACTAAGACGTTGTTGGAACCGCGTGAACTCGGAAAGCGCCTGACTTGCCAACCAGGAAGTATTGTAACGTGAAACTTGGCTTAGAGCTGTTTGCCGCTCGACAATGAGCCACGAGAGATAGGATCCTCCAACGACAAAGCACCCGATAACGACGGCAAGCACAATTTGCAGAACCCGGAGGCGCACGTCCCGCGTCCCTGTGCGACGCAAGGCCGGGCACTCACTTCACGATGATTTTGGCAACCTGCCACGCTGATCGGCCATAATATGTCTGGCTCTTTAATTCAGGCTTCGAATCGAAAGGATAGATGATAAAGAGGGGTCCCTTTTCGCGGACGGACATGTATTCACCGTCCCGCTTTAGGGCAATAATAGTATTGTGATCGCTGAAATCCTTAATCGGAATTTCGGTGCTGTAGTCGTTAAGCGCAATGACAGTCACCCGATCGCCGGTTGCGCCGACGTAGCTCATCAACTTGTCGAGCGAAATCCCTTCGAATTTGACCAAGCCTTTATACCAAGGGGAACTTGTTTCGACCGTCACCATGCCAAGAGATTCCAACATAGCCCGATCGAATTGAGCAGAATCTCCCTCGTTTTTTAAAGCGATTTTCCCCGATATGGTCAGGATCGGCTTTTCAGTCGGAGTTTTGAGCGACTCCGCACTCGCGGTGTTCGCTACAAGTCCTGCAATAACAAAAAGAACGCCAATAAAGTTGTGTGTCATCGAGCGCATTCGGGGTTCCCTAGTGACAGCGAAGCAGAAAACTGCAATCCCAATTATCCTACCCTTTTTATTGCTAACAGCAATTGCCATTTCATCATGCGGGCGCTAGTCCTTTCAGATCTAAGTATCATTATTAATATTGTGGGTAAGCTGTGAACGTCCATCGCAAGGAAAGAAACATTGTTCGGCTCTGCAACGAGGCACTCGACGAGCCACTCGATGATGTCGAGCGCCACTCAATGATTTCAGCAGCTGCCCGGAAGCTCGAAGAACTCTTTGACATTTTGCGAATTGATCACGAGAACGATCACAACACACGTGAAACACCAAGGCGTGTCGCAAAGATGTTCGTAGAAGAACTCCTGCAGGGTCGGTACACGGCGCCGCCCCGAATTACAGAATTTGAGAATGTTGAAGCTTATGACCAACTTATCGTCACCGGTCCGGTCGAATTGCGGTCGATGTGCGCGCATCATCTCATGCCAATTTACGGCTCGGCCTATATAGGCATTTTACCCTCCGCTGACGGCAAGATCATCGGCCTTTCAAAATACGACCGTATAGTCAATCATTTCTCCTCTCGGCTTCAGATCCAAGAAGAGCTTGTCAAGCAAATTGGCCAATATATCGTCAAGACGACACAACCTCTTGGTCTCGCAGTGCGGATTAGCGCCGTTCACATGTGCAAAACTCAACGAGGAGTCCGAGCAAGCCACCGTAGTCGAATGGTTAACTCCTATTACTGGGGAAGCTTGTCTAGCTCACCGGAGCTGAAGAGCGAGTTCCTCCAAGAGTGCCTCGCGCTTGATCGCGGGAACCTTGGATAGCAGTCCCTTCTTGAATTTCGCTACCGTTTCCGGAGAGCTCGTGATGGATTTGCCTCGTTCTACGCCCAGCTCAACTTCGATGGGCAAGCCACCTTCTCAAGAAATCTATCGATCTACAAAAACCTATGACCACACCGAGGGGCTTTCCTGCTGCTTTCGACAGTGGAAAGTTTCCCACTCCCACTGCCGTTTGATTCATGGGTATGCGCTGGCTTTCAAGTTCATCTTTGCTACCGATCGACTAGACGAGCACAATTGGTGTTTGGATTTCGGAGGGTTGAAACCTGTCAAGGAATGGCTCAAACACATGTTTGACCATACGATGCTCGTTGCGAAGGATGATCCTGAACTTCCGCGTTTTGAGATCCTACAACGCGATGGTCTTATCGAGATGCGAGTTATACCGACGGTTGGCTGCGAGGGAACCGCAAAGTACGTATTTGATTTTTTGGAGAACTACACTCGCGAGCAGACAAAAAATCGCGTGTGGCTGGAGAGCGTAGAAGTAAAGGAGCATGGTGGTAACTCGGCGATCTATTCGCGATAGCTCTCCGGAGTGGATGCGGTCGGCGGATGTCTGTTGAGGCCGCGGACCCGAGCTTGTCGTTTGTTGCGGTAAGCTGGTCCAATGTGCAATCTCTATTCCGCCGGCCAGCAGGCGATCCGCGAGGACGGGTTTAGCATGAATGTCGGGGATGGCGGTTGAGCCGATATGATGAACGTTCAGCAGGCATGAACCCATCTCGGCTGCAAGCGCCTGACCTTCATCTTCGGCTTTGCTCGCCCATTGAGGATCGTGAGGTCTCAACTCGACCTTAAACGAAGGGAGCATCGGTACTCCTTTTCGAAAGCCCTTTCCCCGATGCCGGCGCGGCTTCAAAATGCGATCCGCCGGAGCAGATTGCTGACCATGGCAATGTGGATCATCGTCGCCTACACATCGATACGCTTCTCATAATCACGAACGAACCTCCGCCAGCGCGTCCTCCAGCCGAAGGTGCGCTCGACAACCCAGCGCCGGACAGCACTTTGAAACCGGAGACAATCATCCGACCGGCGAATGATCTCGACGGTGAAGTCGCGGTAGGTTGCGGCATCGAGCAGCTCGGTGCGGTCATAGGCGGCATCCCGAGCTTGATTCATGGAAGCCGCTGTCGCTCAACCTGTTCTCAAACAGGCTCTAGGCGCTTGGAAGCGCCGGATAGCCCTGTTGCCCAATCATGGCAAAAAAGGGTTAAGGATCGAGAACGTCAATCTATTGGAAATAAACTCACCGATATCGTTTAGTTGGCGACCAGTTTGGAATAACCGCACGGCGATTGGGTGGGGGTGGAAGTGGATACAGTAGTCGAGCAGGTGGCTCGTGCGTTTTATGATGCTCAATGCGAAGGATCTATTTGGGAGCGTGAAGTAGAAGAACTTAAGCAGGAGTTCCGGTTTTACGCGCGCCAAGCCATCGCAACTGTTTCTTTAGAGAGCTGGCAAGCGTCCCTAGTCATCTCCGCTGGAACCGAAACTGCTCATTAGACTGACGACATGCCTGCCGAGCATGTTACACTTAGGAATGTGCAATCTCTATTCCGTTACCAAAGGCCAGCAATCGACCCACGACTTCTTCAGAGTGGGAAGGAGGATGCAGATGACGGCGCTGGTTGAGCGAGCCCTGCAGCTTCAGCGCCCGCTGCCGGATGATACCTTCAGCATGCTGGCAAGCGGCGAGAAGGAGGACGTCTCGGCTGACGCACTAAGGCTGCCAATATGACAAACCGTCATCAGCCGCGCACGCGAACCCTCCTTGAGGCGAGAGTTGTCTTCAATGATCGCTTCTCACTTATCGAATGCACCGTGCGCGACCTCTCGGACAGCGGGGCGCAAATCGCATTCGCCCATCCGGTCACACTTCCATCGCAACTTGAGCTGGAAATCCCAAAGAAAGGAATATCGACCCGTGCCAGAGTGGCGTGGTCCAATGGGAAAACGCATGGACTCACCTTCATCTCCGCGGCAGACGAGAAAGCATCCAGCACGTTTCCTGCTTTACTCGCTGAGCCCGAATCTCCGGAAATGAGCAGTCCCCAGGATGCGAGCATCACGAGCTCGGCTCTGAACATTCAGAACGTGCTGGCGGAAGCTCGCAATCACATCGCGCAAATAGCTGGAGTCCCCGCGGATAAGATCCGATTGAAATTGGAGATCGATCAGTAGCGGCAGCAGTGATTGACGGACGAAGCGGTTTAGGGGACTTGGCCCAGAAATCCTGCACGCAGCGTCCACCTTGAAAAAATTCGATCACGGCTTAACATTTGCCGACACTCTCGCCACCGGCCAACAAAATATGAAAAAAGTATGCGTTCTGCTTGGACTCCTGGCAGCGGGTCACGCTTGCGCGCAGGATTTTGAGGCTGGCCGGAACGGATGGCAGCTGGAACGTCTGTCCGCAAATTTTGTTCTTTTGCGGACCAGCATCACCATCCCTGTGCAAGGCAGCCGGCCTAGTCGGCAAGGGCTGCTCATCCTGACCTGCGAGCCGGGCGTGCGCCGGATCCGGTTTCAGATCGGCGATCTTCCTCGAAGCCCCAGCACACACGCTTCGTCCCATGGTCGGGCCATCGTTCGCGGATGGTTCCAGGATCAGGTCGTTCCATTATTGCCGGTTTATCCGAACGTGCTTTTTTTTGATGATGGGAGTTTCGAGTTTCGGGAAACAATTGCTTTCAGTGATTCCGTCATGCGGGGAATCCTGGGCCTCCTTCGTAAAAATCCTGCCCGCCTCGAGATCGTCCTTTTCAAAGGCCCTGAGACGCGTGCGTTTCAATCTGGAACGGCGATGCAATTCAGATTGCATGGTCTCGATAGGAATCTGGGAGATATTTACGGATTCGAGGGTCTCTGTTTCCATACCGGCCCTTAGGCTACTTGCCCACCCGGGATTCGCATGACGCTGTGTGTTCGAGACCTTCGGTGGATTTCAAGCGGATAAATGGCGCAAGCTTGTAGGGCAGAGCTGCGCGCGCCCCCTTCGCGGTCTAGGTCGTTGAATCGGTCTAGGCCATTTGGGGGATGCTGCGCGAACGAAGGCCTAGGCCATTAGGCTGAATCGACTCATACTTCGGAATATCCAAGGATAAGGCAACACGAGGGCTTGGGCTCTGGTTCCCACATTCCAGGCCACGGGACTTGTGCCGAGGCTGCGGCGTGAGGCAGCGCAATTCTATCAGGTCAGGATCAAACATCATGAAGTCTCTCGTAACGCGTTTTGTGAAGGACGAGTCTGGAGCAACTGCCATTGAATATGGCCTCATCGCCGGGTTCGTCTCGGTCGCGATCATTGCTGCGTTAACTCTTATCAGACCTCAGCTGCAAGGAGTATTTGGCGATATCGCAACCGCGCTTACCACCGCGAATGGCGGGTAAGATTCGTAAGCCTGGCTCCGGTGCCGAGAAGGGGAGAGACCGCGAACCTCTCCTCTTTTTTCGCGCCGCGCTGATTGTATGGGTATGCATATCTCGTTCAGAGGCTCGCCAGTGACCATTTCTATCGGGGCTTCAGTCACTGCAGGTGCGTGTTTCATCGCGGCGGTGTTGTGGGCGGGCGCGGCCGACCTCGTGACAATGAAAATTCGAAATGGACTCGTTCTTTTTCTCATTGCGGGTTACATAATTCTGGCTCCGCTATCCGGCATTGCTTGGTTGGATATCGGGTGGAGCATTGCCGTCGCCGCTGGCGTACTGGCGTGCATGTTCGTGTTATTTGGGCTTGGCTGGATCGGTGGCGGCGACGCCAAGCTCGCGGCCGTGATCGCGTTGTGGCTTGGAGCGGATCATGCTCTCGCCTACATTCTCTATACGGCACTGTTTGGCGGAATCCTGACGATAGTTCTTCTTCAGTTTCGTTTAATGGTATTGCCACTACAGTGCCTTACCGTTCCCTGGATCATGCGGCTGCATGCACCGGAGACGGGCGTTCCTTACGGAGTCGCGATAACGGCGGCTGCTCTCTTCATCTTCCCGGCGACACATTGGATGAAAGCTCTAACTTAAGGCGTGACTCCGCCATGAATTGTCATTCCTGATCAACGACGGGTTCTCGACCATGCTTCGTGTCATCATCCTTGTTATTGCAATCGGGGCCGGCGGGCTCGCCGGGTGGCTCGTGCTTTCGACTAGGGCGCGTGAGGTCGCGGTTGCACCGGCTGCGCCGGTTGCGCAGACGAAGACCGAGATATTGGTTGCCGCTGGCGATCTGGTTCAGGGGCAGGCACTTGATGAGAAAAGCCTGCGGTGGCAGTCATGGCCGAAAGACTCCATCAGCGTCGGATTTATTAGCCGTGAAGCCAAGCCGGACGCGCTGACATCCATCACCGGAGCGCTTGTGCGCAGCCATTTCGTTTCCGGTGAGCCGATCCGGGAGGAAAAACTTTCCCGTGGCCCAGCCGGCATGCTTGCCTCCATGCTGCCGTCCGGCAAACGCGCTGTTGCGATCCGCGTCTCCGCGGAAAGCACAGCTGGCGGCTTTATCCTTCCCAATGACCGTGTGGATGTGATTCAGAACGTGTCCAGCGCGGCAGGGGAAGGGAAGACCGAGAATACAAGCCGCACGCTTCTCAGGAATGTCCGCGTGCTGGCCGTGGATCAGAAAGCCGATGAAACCAAGGGCCAATTGGTCGTTGTGGGCAAGACAGCAACGCTGGAGGTCACTCCAACCGAAGCGGAAATCATTGCATCGGCCCAAGCCGCCGGCACCCTTTCCCTCGCCCTTCGCTCCATCGCAGACCTTGACGAAAAGCCAATCATAGCCCGTGAGAGCAGTGTCAACGTGCGCGTCTTCCGGGCAGGAAAGAGCGAAGATGTCAAAGTCCGGAGCGAAGGTACGGTTGTTCAATGACCAGCGACGTGGACGGCGCTGAGAGGGCGGCGGGAGAGCGCAAATGAGCAACCTCGCTTTGATGAGGACGGCCGAGCCTACCGAGGCGCGATCCATCCCGGATCTGCCCGAGGCGATAATGCATGCACTGACTGAGTCACCGCGGCGAGAGGCGACGCGGATTCCGCACATCAGTATCCAGGCCTTTTGCGATAGCCCCGACATCGCGACTGCGATCAGGAACGCGGCCGGCGATCGGCTCATGTCGCGGGCGCACGTCACCGTTCATGACGGGGGTATAGCCGCTGCGATCGCCCACTATCAGAAGGAGCCGACGCCGCAGCTCATCGTAATCGAGAGTCGCGCGAGGTCTGAGCCATTCCTCGCCGAAATCGACAGAATGGCCGAAGTCTGTGACGCCGGCACCAAGGTGTTGGCGATCGGACATATCAACGACGTCTATTTCTATCGCGAGCTGATGAGGCGTGGGGTCAGCGATTATCTACTCGCGCCCGTCGACCCCGTGTCATTCATCGTGGCAGTTTCAGGGATCTATAGCGAGTCCGCGTCAAGCAAGCTCGGACAGGCATACGCTTTCGTGGGCGCCAAGGGCGGTGTCGGATCGTCAACCATCGCTCATAACGTGGGGTGGACGATTGCGCGCCAACTCGCCTCCAGTGTCGTGCTCGCGGATATGGATTTGGCGTTTGGCACAGCGAGCCTCGACTTCAAACTCGATGCCGGGCAGGGCGTTGCGGAAGCCATTGAGGATTCGGGACGCCTGGACGAGGTTCTGCTAGACCGATTGCTTGCCAAATGTGGCGATCATCTCAGTCTGCTTCGCGCCCCTGGAACACTGGACAGGTGCTATGATCTGGCGGAGAACGCTGTCGATCCACTGATCGAGATTGCGCAATCAAGTGTGCCGTTCCTGATCCTGGATATGCCGCACGTGTGGAACTCGTGGGCGAGGAAGGTGCTGGTCAGCGCCGACGAGGTCATCATTACGGCCGTTCCGGATCTGCCCAATTTGCGGAATGCCAAGAGCCTCATCGCGTTCTTGAGGCAGGCCCGCCCTCATGACCCGCCACCCAAGCTGATACTGAACCAGGTTGGCGTGCCGAAACGTCCGGAGATCAAACCCGGTGACTTTGCCAAGGCGGTCCAACTTGAATTGCTTGCCTGCATCCCTTTCGATCCGCATCTTTTTGGAAAGGCTTCCAACGAAGGTCAAATGATCGCCGAGCTCTCCGCGAGGGCACCCGCGTCCAAAATATTCTCAGAGATAGCAAACGTCATCGCACCACATCAACCGCGCCATCAAAAACGGGCATTCAATCTCGGTTCGATGATGAAGAAGATGAGATTCAGCGCGAAGAACGCCTAATCCACTGCCGGTGGTCGACGAAGCCGCCTCGGCTCCGCGCGCAGGAACACAGGGACTCCCGCCATGTTCGGCAAGAGAAGCCTACCGATCGAGAAGCTCGGCGAGACTCCACTGCTTCATCAAGCAGCGAGCGTCAGGAAGCTAAATAGCTCTCCGGCTGAAGAAGTTGGGAAGTCGCCCGGGCGGCTTGAGCCGAATGCCCGCGTCGGCACTACCGTTTCCACAATTAAGGCTGTCAAACAGCCGAATGCTGCAAACACGCAGCGCTCGCAGGCCGCAAAGTCCGACGAGTATTATATGCTCAAGGGCCAGGTTTTCGCCGCGTTGGTCGAGGCGATCGACGTTTCGCAGTTGGCGAAGATGGATGTTATTCAGGCGCGTGAAGCGATTGGGGAAATCGTCACAGATATCGTCACGGCGAAGAAGATCGTCATGTCGATCGCGGAGCAGGATGATCTCCTCCGGGATATCAGCAACGACGTCCTTGGCTACGGGCCGCTCGAGCCATTGCTCGCCCGCGACGACATCGCCGACATCATGGTCAACGGCGCCGACACGGTCTACATCGAAGTCGGAGGCAAGGTACAGAGGACGGATATCCACTTTCGCGACAACGCGCAATTGCTCCATATCTGCCAGCGCATCGTGAGCCAAGTGGGCCGACGTGTGGACGAATCCAGTCCGATCTGCGACGCACGCCTCGCCGATGGCTCACGCGTGAACGTCATTGCCTTTCCGTTGGCGATCGATGGCCCGAGCCTGACGATCCGCAAGTTCAAAAAGGACAAGCTCACCCTCGATCAGCTCGTCAAGTTCGGTGCCATCTCGCCGGAAGGCGCAGAGATCCTGCAGATCATCGGACGTGTCCGTTGCAACGTCCTCATCTCCGGTGGCACCGGCTCGGGCAAGACGACGTTGTTGAATTGTCTGACCGCCTTTATTGAACCGGCTGAACGCGTGATTACCTGCGAGGACGCGGCGGAACTTCAATTGCAGCAACCACACGTCGTTCGCCTCGAGACCCGCCCTCCCAATCTCGAAGGCGAGGGCGAGATCACAATGCGAGACCTCGTCAAGAACTGCCTCCGCATGCGCCCCGAGCGCATCATCGTGGGCGAGGTGCGCGGCTCCGAGGCCTTCGATTTGCTCCAGGCCATGAATACGGGGCACGACGGCTCGATGGGCACCCTCCACTCCAACTCCCCGCGGGAGGCACTATCCCGTCTGGAATCCATGATCACGATGGGCGGTTACACGCTGCCGTCGAAGACAATTCGCGAAATGATCGTGTCCTCGATCGATGTGATCGTTCAGGCCGCACGTCTGCGAGACGGTTCGCGCCGAATCACGCACATCACGGAGGTCCTTGGTCTTGAAGGAGATGTCGTCACGACGCAGGACCTGTTCATCTACGATTTTCTTGGCGAGGATGCGCAAGGCAACGTCATTGGACAGCATCGTTCGACAGGAGTGGGCCGGCCGCGCTTCTGGGATCGGGCGCGCTATTACGGCGAGGAGAAGCGCCTTGCTGCCGCGCTGGATGCCGCCGAGAAAGCCAAGTCGTGATTCCGGCACACTGGGACGTTGACTGAATGCTGTCGCTAGAACTTGTCCCGGTCTTCGCTGCTGCTCTGCTCGCCGCGCTCTGTGTCGGGGGGGTCGTGATTTTCGTCCTCTATTCGCGCGTGGGCCGGCGTTCGGAGGCCTCCAGACGGTTTGCTGCGATCGCGAACTGGGACGGTCCGGTTGGCCGCGCTGTGGGCTCCGAAGAGGGCAGCCGGAAACGCTCGATCGAGACCACGTTGCGCAATCTTGAGGAACAGCAGAAGGCCAGGAAGGGAGTGAAACCGTCGCTCGCCATCCGGATGCGTCAGGCCGGTCTGAGCTGGAGCAAGAACACCTATTTCGCCGCCTCCGTCCTCGCCGCCGGCTTTTCGTTCGTGATTGCTCTCGTCGCTTTCGGCGTCAGCCCGCTGCCTGCTCTCGGCTTCGGCGTGGCAGGCGGGCTTCTCTTGCCTCATCTCTATGTCAACAGAAAGCGGAATGGACGTTTCAAAGCCTTTACGGCGGAATTTCCCAATGCTGTGGATGTGATCGTGCGCGGCGTCAAAGCGGGTCTCCCGCTGGTCGACTGCCTGAGGATGATTGCGAGCGAGGCAAAAGAGCCGGTGCGTAGCGAATTCAAGGCGATTCTTGACGATCAGACCGTGGGCGTGCCTATGGATCAGGCCGTGCAGAGGCTTTCGGAGCGCATCCCGGTTCCGGAAGCCAACTTCTTCGCCATCGTCATCTCGCTCCAGAGCCGCTCCGGAGGCAGCCTCTCAGAGGCGCTTGGAAATCTTTCCAGGGTCCTGCGGGAGCGCAAAAAAATGGCGGGCAAAGTCCGGGCGATGAGCTCAGAGGCGAAGGCCTCCGCGGGCATCATCGGGTCGCTGCCTGTGGTTGTCACCTGTCTGTTGTATCTTTCCGCGCCTGACTACATTTCATTGTTGTTTACCACGCTCGTCGGCAAGGCGGTCCTTGTGGCTGCCGGAATCTGGATGGGCTTCGGCGTGCTGATTATGCGCAAGATGATCAATTTCGACATTTGAGGATCGCGATGGACATCGGTCTGCTCGCCGACAATCTAGAAATACTCATCGCGCTTTTGGCGGGTGTAGCGGTTGTGGCGGCGATCTTCGTGGTCTCGTGGCCGTATTTTGTACGGGATCACCTCACCGAACGGATGGTTCAGGTCACTAACGAGAATGAACGCATTCGCGTGCGCGAGCGTAATCGCTTGAACGCCAGCACCAAGCAGATCTCGCTCAGGAGCGAACCGAAGCGGCTCTATAAGCTGATCGTCGATCGTCTCAACCTCGCCGGGACGGAGGACAGCGAGACGGTCAGAATGCTGCGAATGGCGGGTTATCGCGGCGAGGGGCCAATCATCGCTTACCTCGCTATCCGTCAGCTCGCACCCCTTGGTATGATGGTTTTGGCAGCCTTGTATGTGTTCGTCATTCTGCGCCTTGACTACCCATTGTTCGTGAATCTGGGGATCGTCATGGCTGCGGCTGCCCTTGGTTACTATGCTCCGCCGCTCTACGTAAAAAACAAGATCACAAATCGCCAATCCTCGATCCGCGGATCATGGCCCGATGCCCTCGATCTTTTGCTCATCTGCGTCGAAAGCGGCATGGGAATCGAAGGCGCGCTTCGGAAGGTTTCCACGGAGATCGGTACCCAATCGGTCGAGCTTGCGGAAGAGCTGGCTTTGACAACGGCCGAACTGTCTTACCTGCAGGATCGTCGCAAGGCTTATGAAAACTTCGCCGCGCGGACTGGTCTCGACGGCGTCAAGGGAGTTGTGACCAGTCTCATTCAATCTGAGAAATATGGTACTGCACTTAGTCAATCGCTTCGCGTTCAGGCGCAAGAAAATCGGGATATGAGGATGAACGAGGCCGAGAAGAAGGCCGCTGCTTTGCCACCTAAGCTCACTGTTCCAATGATCGTGTTTTTCCTGCCCGTTCTGTTCGCTGTCATTATCACGCCGGCAGTGATTCAGATGATGAGGGTATAAAAGCCAACATCAGTGGCGACGCCCAAGATGGCTGGCACCGTGACTCACCGACGAGGGCGGTTGAACAGGGAATAGACGATGCCGATGCTCTAGGGGAAGCACGCTGATGCAGACAGAGGAATCGACGCCTGATAGATCAGGACATTCAACTCATAGATCACCGTTGCATTCACCGACGTACCGCAAGCCACCGCACTATCGGATGTGAACACCGGAGCGGGGCTCGGTCCATAATAGAAGGTTGCAACGTCAGGGCAGTTCGTTGCAATCGCGCTGCACCGCGCACCCTTCTCGACGGCATAATTGAGGTTTGCGATGGTGAACCCAAGCAAGGACAAATGGAATATGCCCATGACAAGCGCCAGGAACACGGGTGCTATGAGTGCGAACTCAATGGCAGTTGCTCCACGCTCATCGTTCCGCAATCCATTTGTCCACACTTGCGTCATTCTATAACAGTCGCATAAAGGTTGTCTTGGTGATCGGCCCACCGAACATCCGTCCCACCGTAAAGTCCAGAAACAGGGGTTGATACGGGTATATGACGTCAACTTTGATGTAATCGCCGGGCTGTCCGGCCTGAGCCCCCGGAACTGTATTGCAGTTGGTGGGCTTGTTCGCAAAAGAGAGCCCGCCATCCGGTATCAATGCATTGGCGCTATTGAGGCAGTAATAGGCTTCCGATGGCGAGTTTGCCTGCAAGGCGACGCTGTCGCCCAGCGTGGTGCTCTTTATAGCTGCGGTGATGGCTGTGCTCAGGCCGGCACATTTGGTGGTCGCCGGAAGTTCCTTGGTCGGATCACATGCCTTCCATGCCGCTTGCGCCCCGATCTGGGCAGCATTTTGCACTTGCATCATCGTGTAAGCGTAGCGGGCCACTTCGATCCCGTTGAGCAAGAGAACGCATAATGCGCCGGCAACAAGGGCGAATTCGATCCCAGCCACACCACCGTGGTCCTTCCAGAGGAACTTGGAAAGCGCAATGAGCTTCATGCGACCGTCGCTTTTGCATCTGTTCGAGTTGACACTCATATTGCCTGATCTGCATGCACGAGCATCACCTACAGGACCAATGCTCCACGGCCCGTTGGGGCAGTGCCGGTGGGCAACTCGAGGCCTGCTTCGCCGCATGAACCATTCGCCAGAATAGCACCCGTGCCGTTGATGAGCAGATTATCGACAACCAGGCCAAAACACGATTCGCCGTTGCTAGATTTGTTGATCGCACCGCTCATTGTGACGCTGGAATGCGGCAGATAGACCATCCCGGAGATCTTCCAGGTTGGGCTATTTCCCGCATTGGAAATGTCGACTCCGGTGGTCAGGTTCGGATCCTGGTAAATGGCGATGCCCTTCCAGGGGCCGGTGGTCGGCGCTGAGAAGTCAAGGGTGCCGTCTCCCGTCGGAGCGTGGATATAACCAGCGTCGTTGGTTCCCGTGAAAACGAGGGTCAACGCAGATCCGACATCGGTACGCAACGTGTACGAGCCCGTGTCAAGCCGCCCGTTCCAGATCACGATTACGGTACCGTCGGGGGGGGTCTGGAGCGTGACATCGCCGGTCAACTGCAGATCCCCGCACACGTGCACATATTGCGTCGCGACAGTGACGGTGCCACCCCACCGGTTCGTCGACGGCAGCGGAGCGCCATTTCTCCCTGGAATCTGCGGGTAGGGAGGAGAGCCGGAACAGGTATGAGAGGGAACGTTCGAGGCCAGTGCAGCATAGGGATCGGCAATCGGAGGCACGTTCGATCGCTGAACCACTCCGCAGCCATCGTTTATGCCTGCGGCATCGCCGTAGTCGGCGCCTAGATTGTTGCCGTTGCAACGGGCGCCTGCATTCGACATGATGCTACAGCCGTTCAGGTTCGCCTGCGGAGCGCCGTTCGATCCAAACGCAATACCGTTGGTTCCGAGCGCCAACACGCAATACTCTCTTGGCAACAGGTCGAGGCGCGCAACAGCGGTTGCGCTGAGCATTGTCTGGGGCACACCGCCGACATCCGTGGTTCCCCTGTAGCCGATAACCTGGGAGAGAAATAAGGGCACGTAGCCCGTTACAGTCGCGCTATAACAATTGGCACCACCGGAGGGGCAGGGGGCGGTATTCGATGCGGTAACCGTGATGTTGTTTGCTCCATGCACGAAGCCGTTTTTTGCGGCGGCCGCTTTGGCCTCCGCGCTGTAGTTCGCGGTTCCGTTGGTCGCAGCAGCAATCGCCGCGGAATCGGCGGCGTTTTGCATGGAACGCTGGGTGAGGTACCAATAGGAAACTTCCATTCCGAGTCCGGTGGCTCCAATCAACGCAGGCAGCGCCAAAGCGGTAAACACCGCGACGCTGCCGCTTTGGTCTCCAACGAAACCGATCATGCGGGTCCGAACCGCTTCATGTGCTGCTCTGACTGAGACAAAAGCGAGCGATTTCACGTTGTTGCCCCTATAGCCATTGGTCGTCCTAACAACCTTATTTCCTGCTCCGCGATCCTGTACTTCGCTCGCCACCCGAGACATCCTTGGTGTCCGCGCAGAGATTTCCAGGTCGATTCAGAGCTTCGCGAACAGAGACCCGTTCTCATGCTCGGACAGACCCGACACGTTCGACATTATTTTATCGACACATCGGAATAGGCAATTCGGCCGAATGGTCTAACGCGCAAAAAAACTATGCCGGCAAACTATTGCGAACATCGGCCCGGGATGTTTTTCAGCCGAAGTGGAGGCATACAAAGAACCTAGTCCTCCTGTCGAAGCTGCATTGGAGGCAATCGAGCTGATTTTCGCTTACTAAGGTGCACGCATGCAGGAGTTTTTAAAGCGGCGAGGGGGCGGATGCGCCTCCTGTTGATTCGAAATGGATCGGAGCTCCCTCATGTGGAGGGCGACTCAAAGCGTAATGCCCGCGGCCCGGAGTGGGACGCGCGCTGGCCACGGCGGCTGCCGCACGATTGTTCACGCCAAAGTAACGGAAGATCGCCGCTAGGTGAATTTTAACTGTCCCTTCACCGAGGTTGAGAGCTGATGCTATTTCTTTGTTTGGCTTCCCTTGAACCAACAGTTCAAGAACATCCAGTTGGCGTGGGGTAAGGGGGCTTCGTGCAGCTGGGTCGGACAAAGCGCGTGGCTCAGGCCGCCTGATGCCCGATTCCGGGATCCGGGTTCCAACGTCGGCCAGCGACGGCGGCACGTAGATTCCCCCGTCAAGCACAAGGCGGAGTGCGCCGGTCACTTCTGCGATGCTCAAATTCTTCGGCACATATCCATGCACGCCGGATTCCAGCGCGGAAAGAATGTTCCGTCTGAAATTGGACGCCGAAGTGACGGCGACCTTTGTCCTCGGGAAACACGCCCGAAGGGTTTGGAGACCTGCCGCGGCTTTCATCCCCGGGGTGGAGAGATCCAAGATAATCACGAAGACTTCAGCATTACTTAGAAGATATTCCTTCGCCTCGTCAAAGGTATTTACTTCAACGACATCGGAGAAACCGAGTTCACGCGTCAGAAGGGCACTTACAGCCATCCGGAAATAGACGTCGGCGTCAGCGATGAGCGCGACGCGTGTAGGGTTCGCCACTGGAATCTCCCTGACGGGGTCAATGTTACATAACCTGCAAACTCATTATCGACTTTGCTGTATTCAAGATCACGTTGTCCTTCGTCAGCTCGAAAGGGCGTCGTAGATCACGCAGGACGATGATTTAGCAAAACTGAAAGTCACTACAATCCTGTGAGATCTAGCCTATAATCCTAGGAATATTCTAAATTTCCGTAAAGTCAATATGGCCGACCTGGCATTAGCGAACATCGCTAATATTCAGACTCTGTCGTCCGCCAGATCAAGCGTGGCTATATTAAGAAAGAAGTTTGATCCAAGTCTCAGTTCCAGCAAATATTCCTCTTGCCAGCCCTTTCCGCAACGGTTGTCCGCATTCATAAGTTTTCGTTAACCATTGTTGAACGATAAGAGTTTTGGATTAAGAGAAAATTCAGCAGCTTTCTCTGGGGGCGATATGGCAGGGTCGAGAACGTTCATAGTGGCGGCGGCCGTGGCTGGACTTGCGCTCGGAAACGCCACTACGGTGTTCCCTGTCATCAGCGTCATAACCCCCGCGTTGGCTCAAGCTGGAAATTCCTCCGCCCGGCCGAAGCTCCTGCGCGTCCGGGTGGCAGTGAACAAATCCCAGGCTCTTCGTCTTGAGTATCCCTTTACCGACGTTTTGGTCGGATCCGCGGAAATCGCGGATGTCATTCCCCTGAGCGACCAGAGCCTCTACATACTGGGCAAGAAGACTGGCACAACCAATGTCTCGGTTCTCGACAATTCGAGGCGGGTCATCGGTGTGGTGGATGTCGAAGTGGGCCCGGACACCGGCAGCGTCGCGGAGAAACTTGCCGCTGGCGCTGGCCCGGGTGGCATTCGAGTCCGGAGCAGCGGCGATCAGGTGATCCTCGAAGGCACAGCCGCAGACGCGCCAACAGTCGATCGCGCGGTGGAAATTGCGCGAGCAAATTCCCCGGGTGGCGTCATCAATGCGACCCGGGTTGCCTCCCCGCAACAGGTGATGTTGAAGGTTCGTTTCGTCGAGGTGAACCGCAATGCAGGCCGCGAATTCGGAATTCGCTCAGAATACCTAGGCCAGACGCGAGCTGCCCGTATTGGACGCGGAGGCACAACAGCAGACGGCACGATAATCGATAGCCTCCTCGGCTCAACGGTTCCATTTGCGACGATCCTGGCTCGCTTCGCCAACAACTCGCGGATGCTCGACCTCACCATAGACGCGCTTGAATCGAAAGGCCTTGTCCGCCGGCTTGCCGAACCGAACCTGGTCGCCATGTCCGGCGACAGCGCGGAGTTCCGTGCCGGTGGCGAGATACCGATCCCTGTATCGTCCACGACCCAATCCGGCATCCCGACCATCACGGTGATCTACAAGGAATTTGGTGTGAAACTGAATTTCACACCAACAGTCCTGTCCGGCGGCCTGATCAATCTGAGACTTGAGCCGGAGGTCAGCGACATCGACCCGACCGTGTCAATTACAACGGGCGGAATTTCGATCCCGGGCCTGTCGGTGCGCCGAGCGAAAACGACTGTCGAGCTTCGTGACGGACAAAGTTTTGCTTTGGCTGGCCTGCTGCAAAACGTCACCGAGCGCAATATCGAACAGTTTCCATGGCTGGGTTCAATTCCAGTACTCGGGGCGCTCTTTCGCAGCACGGAGTTTCGGTCCCGCGAAACGGAACTTGTGGTCATAGTGACCCCGCACATCGTGCGGCCGGCCAAACCCGGCGACATGATCGCAACCCCGCTCGATTCGACGTTACCGGCGAACGATCTGGATCTCTTCCTTACTGGCAAGACCGAAGTCGAGAAGCCGCGCGACCCTTCCGCCTCTTCGCCGACGCAACAATGGATTATGGCAAATGGTGCGATCATCGGCGGACCATATGGCCACATCCTGACAGAACCGAGCACAGAACCCGTCATAGCCGCACGAAGGGGCGGTGCCCAAAAGGCCTCGGTTCGCGATCCGATCACCGCAGAATACTGACAATCATATTCGGAAAGCTATCCGACGATCGCATTCGTGCGGTTCAGATCAAACGACGCGGTGAACTCTTAGTGCAACAAAGGAATAAAGCCATGCTGAGCTATGCCGCAACTGCTCGAGCGGCGTTCGTCTCCATCATCGCTGCTGGCAATCTGATCGGATGCGCCGAGTATGTCGACCGAAAGGATACGATCGCGTTCAGTGCCGGCAATGCGGTGCAAACCAACATCGTGACACATGTCACCGATCCTTGGCCTCCAAGCTCTCGCAACAAGAATTTCGCGGTCAATGGCCAACGGATGCAGCGCGCGATCGAGAATTATCGATGCGGGACGATTCCAGGAGAGGCCAATAGCAATGGCAATGACGGTGGAAGCAACATGGGTGGCAATGCCGCGTCGTCGCCGGGGGGCAAGGATGCCTGCTGAAAGCCGCGTATCGGAGAATTCTGCGCGAAGCTTCGGATCTCTGCCTGCACCGGAGAGGGCGCGCCGCAAAAGGCCTCATTTTGTTGGTCGTTGCAAATGCTGATGGTCATGAGACTTCCAGTCGCCAAACCATTCCGAGGATAGGGAAGAATGAAGCTCTCTATCAATCTCACTCTTTTGGCCACAATTTTTCTTGCCGGCTGCCAATCGATGGACGGGTTCGGGCTGGCTCGCCTCGGCGGCGGCACTGTTAGCGAAGAACAGTATGTCAGCACCGACCAGCCGCAACGATTGGGACGGGAGCAATTTGCACGCGGCAATTATGCACTTGCCGAGAGATATTTCCAGGCCGCAGTTGAGCGAACACCCCTGGATGGTGACTCATGGGTGGGACTTGCGGCAAGTTACGACCAGCTCGGTCGGTTCGATCTCGCCGACAGGGCGTACGAGCAAGCAACCAAGATCAAAGGGAACACCCCGCAGTTGCTGAACAATCGCGGGTATTCCTATTTGTTGAGAGGCGAAGCGCTACGCGCCAACAGTCTGTTTCGGCAAGCACTTTCATCAAGCCCGGACAATCAGACAATCAGTAACAATATCGCGATCCTCAAGCGCAGCCAGGTTGCTCGTTAAGTCGTAATCTGGTCAAGCGAGGGCTGGAGGGTTGAAGAGCTCGGGTCCCTGAGCCCGTTCTTCAGGCCTGCGATCATCTGGCCGACCTTGACATAGGCGGCGCCACAGCAACCGCATTGCATCAACTCCGAAAGCTCGTGTCGAGGGCGACGGTCGTCTGGCGATCCTTCACCGCCTGTCAGAGCGCGTTGTCGATGGTCCGTAGCTCAGGAACGTCGCGAGCGACCGGGACCGGCTAGTATAGACAACATGGTTGACACCCTGGCGGCGGGCGGCCCCCAAAACTGCTCCATGCCTGCGGATAACCACGTCGTCTTCAGCATAGCCAGCCGACAAGAGAAACAGGGTAGAAACACCGGAGAAGTTTAGCGTTTCGGGCTGGTCAAAGTCCATTCTTCGATCGGAGTCCCGCGAACGGCTGGCCGTTTCAAACTGCAATCCCGCTTCTTTCGCTTTTCTTACTACGAGCGAGGCGAGTTGGCCCGATGCTCCAGTTATTAAGATCATGGAAACGTCCTTTGCCGTCAGGTTCGCGCATGATCTAAGAGGTTCTGATTTGCGGCATAAGGAGGCACAATCTTGTCCGAAACGCACAGCAATGTTCGCCTTGAAGTCGCGCTCGAGCCCTGCGGATCGCCCGATCATGCGGATTGTGGGCTAAGCCTCATTCTTGACCGGTTGGGCGAGCAATGGACTGTCATGGCGCTTGCAGAACTTTCTTCTGGCCCTCGTCGCTACCGGCAGCTGGAACGGGCGTTGGTGGGCATATCGCAGAGGATGATGACCCTGACGGTGCGCCGCTATTGTGGGGATTGCCTGCCGGGTGCATCGCAATGAAGAGGCAGACTTCGCCGCGCTCGCGACGAAGCGCCCATTCCAGGACACGATCCACGAGTTCTGGAAGGCTGAGTCGGTTCGCGCGCGCTACACTTCTATCACCGCCCTGAAGCAGGACTTCCCAAGAGGTTTTGACACCCCACGGTGGCGTTGCCCCGTCGATCTGTTCCAGTGGTTTCACAATCCGATCCCGCTGCGGAGGGATCCATTGAGTTTCGGGAAGGAAGTCCTCGTTAAAATGCACAACAACTACCAAGCCATCAGGCTGGAACATGCGCTGCAACTATTAGACAAGCATCTGGCAGTCGGGAGCCCAATCCGCCAATGGCTGATCGACAAGGAGTTCGATGAGGCTTTTTTGCCCCGGCACATGCGCAGGAAGCCAGGCCAATCGTCGGCGCAAAGACGAGAGAACTTCGGAGCGCCAGCGGCGAAGGATCCTACAGACGTTATATTCAAGCCAAAGAGATCAGGGTTACACCCGAGCACCACCGACTCGAGAAAGCCTTTATGGCGTTCCTGCCTGAGCTAAATGCCACCGCTATATCGCCGAACTCGAATGCGATCGACATTCGCTTCAATACGCCGAACCATGGCGATGTGATTGCGGAATTGAAGCCGGCAGTTGCCGGGCAAACCAAGTACCCCATCCGCTTCGCGGTGGGGCAAGTCCTTGAATACAGACACTTTCAGTGTCCGAAGGCGCATCCGCTAATAGTACTGGGCGCGAAGCCGAAAGCCGAGGAGATCGAGTTCTGCCATGCCATTGGGATAAGCGTGGCGTGGAGACATCGAACACGTTCATCATCCGATGGAGGGGTTAACGGTCAACAGAGCGACGAACGCGACGACTTCCGATGGATGCCATCAGAATTTCGCGTCGACGGCGACTTCTGAAGCTGCTGGTATCGTCCTCGAAGAACGGTCCTGAACTCGGTGAGCGCGCCGGCGTCGATCTTCGGCGAGAACATGCCGGCGTGATCGATCATCGTGTTCAACGCGGTGCCGGCAGCATGGAGGACGTCGAGGATCGGCTTCAGTTCAGCTTCAAGCGAAGCGCGTCGGTTGCTCACGTCTTCGAGGTGAGCCAGCTTTCCGGACAGGTGGCCTGTGAAGGCGTCGGGCTCGAACGGCGTGTCGCACACCGGGCAGGCGGTTCCGTCATAAAGTTCCAGCGCCGACTTCAGGAGTGACTCTCGAGATAGGCCGTTGAGGTTTTCGGCATCCTTGCCGAGTTCGGCCGCGTTGGCGTCAGCGGTTGAGCATCCTTGCTTGAACGGGTCGGCCTGAAGCGCCGAAGCGCTTCTCGCAATGTCGCGAGATCGGCGGCAGCTTGTACCTTCGGCACGCGGCCCGGTGCGCTGGCAGTGGTGGTGGTCAGTCCGTCCTTTACCGACGTGTTGGCATCGAGGTCGGTCAGCGGCGTAAGCCCAAGCAATTCTCGGCGCGATTTGACCCCGTCCAGAACGGATTGCTTGGTGAGCTGCGCCGTGTCGAGCACAGCAAGAAGATTGGTAACGGCGTCCTTTTCGGCGCGCTCCAGTCTGGGAGGTCTTTGGTGCAGGCGTTGGCGATCTTTTGCAGGACGCCACGAAGCTTCTCGATGTCGTCGAGGCGTAGGAGCGATTATACCTCCTTCGATCGTTGGCCGGGCTCGGAGAGCACGTACCGGATCAACCCGCGACGCGAGAGGACGAATTCCGGATGGAGGTTGACGCTCTCGAACGCGGCGATGACGTCCGTGTCAGCAGGTTCGATCTCAGGCGCGCCTGCCGATTTCACGGTGCGGCGGATCTGAGCTTTTTTGTTGCCCAGCGAGGGGATGGTGACATCGAGAATGACCGATGCCGCTTCGGGCTTGTTGCGGCTGTCGACGTGCGGACCATGCGCCTTGAGTGAAAGACTGCCTGTCCCGCGCCTGCCAGGCGGGAGATGTTGCCCGTCAGCGCGAACTCGATCGCATCGACGATGCCGCTCTTGCCTGTCCCATTCCGTCCGCAGGCGGCGAAGTTCTGACCTTTGAGCTCAAGGATCAGCTCGCGGATGCCGCGAAATTCCGTAATATGTATCTTATTGATCCGGATATTGAAGCCTCCGGAAACAATGCGCCACGGATCGAGGGTTCGGCAAGGACACCGTCTTCGAGAACGACCTTGCGGAGCCTGGGCGCTACTTCGCCGAACCCTTCCTCCTTCTCTAGAACGTCGAAAAACTCTCCGAGGATTGTGGCGGCGACGGACTTCACCTCTGCAGGCGGATCGGTCGCCTCGTCTTTATCTTCTGTGGTGTCCAACTTGCTTCTCCCAATGCAAGCATAGGATCGCGACACACTGTTTTCGCTGCTGGAAGCGGCACACAGCTTTAACGATCGGCTGAATGTTGGCACCGATCTTGATTTCTTCGACGTTCAGGAATTTGCGGCCCTCAAGTGCCTTCGCAACTACTTCCATCATCAACAGGAATTGCGACACGTCGTAAGAATCATTCCGATCGGAGACTACCCGATAATGGCAGATTTGATGACGTTGTGCCTCGTCCCCCGCGACATCGTCATCACTGCAATTGAAGGGACAACAAGACGACATTACGAGGGAACTCGACAGTCCTGCCAGCAAGTATTCCATTGGTGTGGTTCTCTCGTGAACATTAACCCAGCCCTATTCAACTTCGTCGTCGCGGCATACGAGCGGCTGAAAAATCGAGGCGTCGCCTTAGGAGGAGAAGCGGTTCACGAATTCGAGGTCGGCTATCGCTATGAGGAAGAGAACAACCTTCCCCACCTGATTGACGGAACGTTTGTTACTTCGGCCGGAAGCATGAACGACCTCCTGACCGACATTTTGAACACCACACGATCCTAGCGGGTGGTATCTGGTGCCATCGTGACGCCTACCACGCAAATTTCCGTTCGGTATTTGAACCACAGCTTGCTGGAGTTAAAAGTCCCACGACCGCTTTCAGGGGTCGGCGACGGTCGCTGGAACGACCGAGAAGCGGCGCGAAGCGGACGTAACCGTGGCGCGCCTACAATGTCTATTCCTGGCACATTTCCGAAGTACGATCCTCGTCGCTTCGGCTTACTGTCGATAAGCAGGCGTTCACTGCGAGCTTCGAAGGTCAAACTCTGACCCAGAGCGGACTATCTGCGTGCGCGAGCATGATGCAGCATGGCATCGGTCCCTGCTGCGCGCCCGGCCTAGGGGATGGAAGTATCACCTGATGCCTCGGGCTGTGCACCCGGGCGGGCAGCCACCGCTTCGCGTTGCACGGCGGAGGCGACCTCCTCAGCCGGCGGCCCTATCCCTCCTCGTCCGAGAGCCACCGGACCTTGAGTAAGGACACTTGGTGCGAAAGGTGCCGCCGCGACGTTCAGTTCAGGGTTGGCTAGCGCCTTCCTCATTGAGAACCGCAGGATGACACCGAGCGATGCGGCAAGCGGAATGGCAATGAGTAGGCCGACGAAGCCGAAGAGGTATCCGAACGCGAACAGCGCAAACATCAGCCAGACCGGGTTGAGCTTGACACGGCTGCCGACGATCCGCGGCGACAGGACATAATCGGCGATCGTTTCGCCGATCAGGAAAATGCCGGCCACGACAGCCAAGGGCGTCCAGTCGGGCCAGAACTGGGCGATCGCGACGCATGCTGCGACGACGAAGCCGATGCCGAGCCCCAGATAGGGGACAAAGCTGATCAGGCCGGCCGTGAGGCCGATCAGGACGGCATGATTGAGGCCCGTCAACCTCAATGCCCCTGAGTAGAACACCGCCAGGATAAGGCAGATGACGATCTGCCCGCGCACGAAGCCGGCCACTGTCTCGTGGATCTCCCGCCCGAGGGCACGGACGTCCTTGCGGTGCTTGGCCGGTACCCACCCGTCGATCGTCGCGATCATCCGGTTCCAGTCCGCCAGCAGGTAGATGCTGACGATCGGGACCACGACCAGCAGCGAAAGCAGAGAGAACAAGGCTTTCCCGCTCGACCACGCCGAGCGGACGAGGTCGTCGAGCCAGGCACTGCCCATAGCGGCCACCGTATGGGTGATCGATTCCTCGATCCGGAGTTCCTGGCCCATGATCCTATGCAGCCAGGGACGGCCCGTGTCGGCGGCGAGAGACTGGACCCGCGTGACATAGCGGGGGAACTCATCGATGAAGAATCGCAGCTCCCCGACGAGCGCCGGGAGCATCACCAGCACTAGGCCGACGAAGCCGACGGCCAGCAACACGATGAGGATCAGAGCGGCCAGTCCGCGATTGATCCCGACCCGCTCCAGCCTCTCGACCGTTGGGACGAGCAGGTAGGCGAGCGCCATGCCCACCGCGAACGGCAGGAGGATTTCACGCAACAGCACCAGCATCACAAGCGCGATGATGGTGATCGTGACCCAAAAGACAGTGGGGCGGGCAACCGTCATTGCTTGCCTCCTGGGCGGTGAATCTCCGTACGGCTCCTACGGCTTCACCGGAAAGACCGTCTTCCAGTCCCGCTTCATGTCGACCAATGTCCACCGGTCG
>NZ_VCMV01000029.1:105736-128823 GCF_008757455.1 Microvirga brassicacearum
ATAAAAACCCGTGTGAGGACCGTGTCCGCGGCCTCACACGGGTACATTCGCCGCACCGGATAGAGAACCACAAACTCGAGGTTTTCCGATTCTGGCTAGCATGGGCCGTTGAGCCTGGCGCTTTACTCCGCCGCCACCTTCGCGGCCTTCGCCTTCGCGTCCGTCTTCTTCAACGGCCGGCGCGCGAGCACGTCTTTCAGGAAGCGCCCGGTGTAACTCTCCTTGACCTCGCAGATGTCCTCCGGCGTTCCTTGCGCCACGATCTGCCCGCCGCCATCGCCGCCTTCGGGACCCATGTCGATGACCCAATCGGCGGTCTTGATGACTTCGAGATTGTGCTCGATGACCACCACCGAATTGCCTTGCTCGACCAACTCGTGCAGCACTTCGAGAAGCTTTGCGACGTCGTGAAAATGCAGGCCGGTGGTGGGCTCATCGAGGATATAGAGCGTGCGTCCGGTGGCACGTTTCGACAATTCCTTCGAGAGCTTCACCCGTTGCGCCTCGCCACCCGACAGGGTGGTGGCCTGCTGACCCACATGAACATAATCGAGGCCGACGCGAGAAAGCGTCTGCATCTTTTCGCGGATCGACGGAACGGCCTTGAACAATTCGCGCGCTTCCTCGACCGTCATGTCGAGCACGTCCGCGATGGATTTATCGCGGTATTTTACCTCGAGCGTTTCGCGGTCGTAGCGCTTGCCCTTGCACACGTCGCACGTGACGTAGACGTCGGGCAGGAAGTGCATCTCGATCTTGATGACGCCGTCGCCCGAGCACGCTTCGCAACGCCCGCCCTTGACGTTGAACGAGAAACGGCCGGCCTGATAGCCGCGGGCCTTCGCCTCCGGCAGCCCGGCAAACCATTCGCGGATCGGGGTGAACGCGCCCACATAGGTCGCCGGATTCGAACGCGGCGTGCGGCCGATGGGCGACTGGTCGATATCGATGACCTTGTCGAGATGCTCCAACCCCTCGATGCGGTCGAACGGGGCAGGGTGCTCCATGGCGCCGTTGAGCTTGCGCGCCACCGCTTTGTAGAGCGTATCGATAACAAGGGTGGACTTGCCGCCGCCGGAAACACCGGTGATGCAGGTGAAGGTGCCGAGCGGAATTTCCGCCGTGACGTCCTTCAGGTTGTTGCCCTTCGCGCCTACCACCTTGAGCACCCGGCTCTTCACGGGCTTGCGGCGTTTCGGCGGAACTTTCACCGACATCTCGCCCGTGAGATATTTGCCTGTCAGAGATTTGCGATTGCTGAGAATCTCCGGCGGCGTGCCCTCGGCGACGATCTCGCCGCCGTGGATGCCAGCGCCGGGGCCGATGTCGAACACGTAATCGGCCTGCAGGATGGCGTCCTCGTCGTGCTCGACGACGATCACCGTGTTGCCGAGATCGCGCAGGCGCTTGAGCGTGACGAGCAGACGCTCGTTATCGCGCTGATGGAGGCCGATAGAGGGCTCGTCGAGCACATAGAGAACGCCGGTGAGGCCGGAGCCGATCTGGCTCGCCAGGCGGATGCGCTGGCTCTCGCCACCCGACAGGGTGCCGGATGCGCGGGCAAGCGTCAGATATTCGAGGCCCACATCGACGAGGAAGGTCAGGCGCTCGCGGATCTCTTTCAGAATACGACCAGCGATCTCGTTCTGCTTCGGCGTCAGTTGCGCCGTGAGGTGTCCGAACCATTCGTGCGCGTCGCGCACCGATAGGCCGGTGGCATTGCCGATATCGGAGCCCGCGATCTTGACCGCCAGTGCTTCGGGTTTGAGCCGCTTGCCCTTGCAGGCGCCGCACGGCGTCTCGCTCATGTAGCGGCCGATTTCATCGCGGGCCCAGTCGCTCTCGGTTTCCTTGTAGCGGCGCTCGAGGTTGGTGATGACGCCCTCGAAAGGCTTCTTCACCTCGTAGGCGCGCAGGCCGTCGTCATAGGCCATGCGGATAGTGTCGGAGCCCGAGCCGAAGAGAATGACGTCGCGCACCCGCTCCGGCAGTTCCGCCCACGGCTTGGTCATCGACGCCTTGTAATGTCGCGTGATCGCTTCCAGCGTCTGGGCATAATAGGGCGACGAGGATTTCGCCCAAGGCGCGATGGCGCCACGCTTCAGCGAGATGGTCTCGTCCGGCACGATGAGCGCCTGGTCGATGGTCATCTCATGTCCGATGCCGCCGCAGGTGGGGCAGGCGCCGAACGGGTTGTTGAACGAGAACAGGCGCGGTTCGATTTCGGGAATCGTGAAGCCTGAAACCGGGCAGGCGAATTTCGACGAGAAGACGATCCGCTTCGGCTGCCCCTTATCGTCCTTCTCGTCCGCGTATTCGACAACCGCGATGCCATCCGTAAGGTCGAGGGCCGTCTCAAAGGATTCGGAAAGACGTGCCGCGATATCGGCGCGCACCACGATGCGATCGACCACCACGTCGATGTCGTGCTTGAACTTCTTGTCGAGGGTCGGGGTCTCGTCGATAGCGTAGTATTCGCCGTCGATCTTGAGCCGCTGAAAGCCCTTTTTCTGGAACTCGGCGATTTCCTTTCGGTACTCGCCCTTGCGGCCACGCACCACCGGCGCCAGCAGGTACAGGCGCGTCTTTGCCGGCAATTCGAGCACCCGGTCGACCATCTGGCTCACCGTCTGGCTCTCGATGGGCAGGCCGGTGGCGGGCGAATAGGGAATGCCGACGCGCGCCCAGAGCAGGCGCATGTAGTCGTAGATCTCAGTCACCGTGCCGACGGTCGAACGCGGATTGCGCGAGGTGGTCTTCTGCTCGATGGAGATGGCGGGCGAGAGGCCGTCGATCTGGTCCACGTCCGGCTTCTGCATCATTTCCAGGAACTGGCGCGCATAGGCCGAGAGCGATTCCACGTAGCGGCGCTGGCCCTCGGCATAGATGGTGTCGAAGGCGAGGGAGGATTTGCCCGAGCCGGACAATCCGGTGAACACCACGAGATGGTCGCGAGGGACCATCAGATCGACGTTCTTGAGGTTATGTTCGCGGGCGCCACGCACGGAAATCACGCGCGCGTTTGGGTCACCCGCCCTGGCGCGGTTGAACAGATCGTCGAGTTTAGCCATAGCCTGCTCAAGCTCTGAAAAGGGAAACCGGCCTCGTCAGGCCGGGGTTCCGGATATGTGATCGTCCTGTCGCGGAAACAACCGGTCCGACGATTCGCGCCGGAATAGCCTAGAACAAAAAGGGTACGACAGGCAATCGCCTGCCGGGGGAGGGAATGCTGGCCTCGGGTGAATTTTTGCGAGGGCGGGCAAACGGGGATGCTCTCGCGGAGGAGTTGGGCTAGGCTGAGGCGAGCCGCTTCTCGCCGGGACCCCACTATGATGTTATTTCGCCTGACCGCCGCTGCCGCCATTGCGTCCTTTTTCTGTATCCAGCCCAGCCTGGCGGGGCCGTGCACGGCCCAGATCGACCAGGCTCAGGCGCAGTTGGACAAGAGAATCGAGGCGGTTGCAGCGGCAGGAGGCACGGGCAAGCAAAGCGACGCGGCGCAGATGCACCGCCAACCCACGCCCGGTTCCATCGCAACGGCGGAGCAAAAGCTCGGGGAGGGCACTTCCCTGGAGCCTGCGTTGACGGCGCTGGCGCTGGCGCGCAAGGCGGATGCGGCGAATGACAAGGCCGGCTGCGACAACGCACTGGCGGAGGTGAAGCGCGTCGTCGGGCCTTAACGGCGTTTGGCGAGGCGAAGAGGCGCGGAACCGAAAGGCCGGGACCCTTTTATTGGGGACAGGCATAAGGTCGATCGACCCGCCGGCTTGTCGCCGGCGCTTTCGCGTCCCAGAACACAGCCTTGGTGTTTCGAACGGGAGTGGCTCAGATGGCGGGCAGCGTGAACAAAGTGATCCTCGTGGGCAATCTGGGCCGCGACCCGGAGGTGCGCCGCCTTGGATCAGGCGACCCTGTGGTCAACCTGCGCATCGCCACCTCGGAGTCCTGGAAGGACAAGCAGAGCGGCGAGCGCAAGGAAAAGACCGAGTGGCATTCGGTCGTCATCTTCAATGAGAACCTCGCCCGCGTCGCCGAGCAATACCTGAAAAAGGGCTCGAAGGTTTACATCGAGGGCCAGCTCCAGACCCGCAAATGGCAGGACCAGTCCGGCCAGGAGAAATACTCGACCGAGATCGTGCTGCAGCGCTTCCGGGGCGAATTGACCCTGCTCGACAGCCGCGGCGGTGGCGGCGGGGAATATGGCGACGACCAGGGCGGGGGCGGCCAGATCAGCCGCGGCGGCGATTTCGGAAGCTCGTCCCCCATGGAGCGCCGTCCGGCGGCCCCTGCATCGGGCGGCGGCTCGAAATACGGCGATATCGACGACGACATTCCGTTCTAGCGCGGAGCCACCAGATATCGGAACTTCGGGCGTCGGCCTTCATGTGGTGCTTATAAGTAGATTGCTGGCGCGACCCGAGATGGGGCGAAGACAGGGCCTGCAGGACGGGTCCTTCCGGGTTCGAAGTGTGAGCGCTGCTTGCCAGCCCGCCTCAAGCTGAGCGATGGGAAATGCATCGCCGCGAGGTATCCCGCTGGGCTCGCCCGTCTTTCGAGTTTCGGAACGGAAAAGAGCCCGCCTTGGCAGGCGGGCTCCCTCGGCGTGATCTTCGAGCCAGCTTAGAGATCGAAGAGGAAGTTCGACACCTTCAGGTTGGGCCTCGAGGCGAGGGTGACGAGATGGAAGGCAGGTTCCTCAATTCCCGTGCCGTCGGGATCGTAGAAAAGACGGCCGTCGTCGATATCGTAGAGAAACTGCGCCTTGGCCGAATTGGCCACTGGGTCGGAGCCGATGACCAACGGATTGAACAGATCGACGTTGTCCCGAGCCGCGTTATAGAAAGACTGGCCCACCAAGAGAAAGTCCTTGGCGGTGAAGTCCTGGATGGTATCCGCGTCGCCATAATAACTATTCAGAACAAATGTGTCGGAACCGGCGCCGCCGATCAGGACGTTGTTCCCGCTGCTTGAAAGCGTGTCGTCGCCCTTGCCGCCGTTGATCGTGATGCCGCCGTCCCAATTGGAATAGATGGAGAGGACGTCATCTCCCTTCGAGCCGACGAACGTGCTGCCTTTGACAGCGCCGTAAAGATAGATCTCGGCCCTCTCGAACTGACCGGCCTTCAACCCAAAGAGTCCAACATCGGCGGCCTTTTTTCCGGTGATCTTGGAGAGGTTCACATTCAGGGGAGTTGGTTCGACGTTAGGTATGACAGGGACGCCCCTGCTGAGAGCGAGCGTGTCGGAGCCGCTTCCTCCCGTCGCAACATCAAGCCCATGGACGACGACTCTGTCATTGCCCGCTCCTGCAGTCAGAACGTCTCTAACCTCGTCGCTGCCCCCGTCGAGATAATCGTTTCCATCACCGCCGATGAGTTTATCGACGCCGTCCCCGCCGAAGAGCGAGTCGTTTCCGGCATCGCCGGAAAGGCTGTCATTGCCGTCGTTTCCATGAAGCGCATCATTGCCGATGCCGCCCCGCAGAATATCGGCGAAGACGCCGAAGCCGCCGCTGAGGTAATCATCGCCCTCGCCGCCGCTCAGGTTGTCGCGGCCATCGCCACCGTCGAGTTGGTCGTTGCCGAGACCGCCGAGAAATTTATCATTTCCCCCGTGGCCATGAAGGATGTCGTCTCCCGCGCCGCCGTCGAGAAGGTCGTTGCCGAACAGCCCATAGATCCGATCATCGGTGGCCTTGCCCTTGAGTTTGTTGTTCTTGTCCGTTCCGCGAATGACCGCCATGTCTCTCTCTCAATCCTGAGGGGTTATGAATCGTGCGGTCCACTACCGCAGGAGGGTAGGAGATAAATCATAGTCGGAGTATTGTCACGTAATAATGATGCATTATTTGTGCCTCCCGCCCGGCCAAAAGAGTATTTCGGCCCCGACGCCGTGACATGCTCCGGGCAGGCGGCTATATGGGACCGGCGGCACCATGGCCGTTTCCTTTGCAAATTCGATATTCCATGACCCTTTCCCCTGACGCCGGCCTCGACACCCTGTTCACCTGGATCCGTACGGAGAGCCCCACGCACGATGTGGCCGGGGTGAACCTGATGATGGATCTCGTGGTCGCGCAGATGGCGGATGCGCCGGTCGCGATCGAGCGCCTTCCGGGTGCGTCGGGGCTTGGGGACGCGCTGGTGCTGCGCGCAGGACCGGAGCGGGACGAACCCGCCATCCTCGTCATGTCCCATCTCGACACGGTCCATCCGGTCGGTACGATCCAGAACGATCTGCGTCTGCGGGTCGAGGGCGACCGCCTCTATGGCCCCGGCGTCTACGATATGAAAGCCGGCGCCTGGTTCGCGCTGGAGGCCTTCAAGGCGGTGGCGCGCCAGGGCAGCGCGGCGCGCCCGATGATTTTCATCGTAACACCCGATGAGGAAATCGGCTCGCCGATGACCCGGCCGGTCATCGAGAGCATCGGCCGCCGCTCGGCTTTCGCTCTTGTCACGGAACCGGCGCGCGACGGCGGCAAGATCGTGACCTCCCGCAAGGGCGTTGGTCGGTTCGACGTGCATGTGGAGGGGCGTCCCTCCCATGCGGGCTCGCGTCATCCGGATGGGCGCAACGCCATCTACGAGGCGGCGCGACAGATCCTCGCCGTCGAGGCGATGACGGATTATGGACGCGGCGTCACCACCACGGTCGGCATGATCTCCGGCGGAAGCGCCGTGAACACAATTCCGCAGCACTGCCATTTCCCGATCGACCTGCGCGTCGAAACGGTTGCGGATGGGGAGGCTTTGACGGCGGCCATCATGGCATTGCGGGCCCAGAACCCCGATTTCAACGTCACGGTGACGGGTGAGATGAACCGTCCGCCTTATGAATGCAGCGATGCGACGGCACGGCTCTTCGATCATGCCAAGTCGTTAGCCTCGGAAATCGGCTTCGATCTGGCGACATGCCCGCGCGCGGGCGGCGGCTCGGACGGCAATTTCACGGCTGCCATCGGCACGCCGACCCTCGACGGCCTCGGGATCGATGGGGACGGCGCGCACACGCTCCAGGAATACGGCCTGATCTCATCGATCGCGCCGCGCAGGGCGCTGATGACGCGGTTGTTGGAAACGCTTCGCTGAGTTTGCGGAAACCGACGGTCAGAGGTTTGGACGCACCAGTGCTTCCACGCCGTTGATGATGAATTGCACGGCGAGCCCGGCAAGAATTACGCCGAGCAGACGGCTGAGCACGATATTTCCCGTCACCCCAAGCCAGCGCGACACCCGATCGGCCGCCATGAATACCGCAAAGCAGCTGACGACTCCGAGCGCCAGCAGCGCGATGAGCGCTGACAGATAGGTGACCTGACCCTCGGCACGGCCTGCGAGAAGAATCGTCGCCGTGATCGCGCCGGGGCCCGCCATCAGCGGGATCGCGAGCGGGAAGGCCGCGACGTTGCGGATGTGGTCTTCGGTGATCGCCACGTCGGCGGTGTGCTGCTTGCGCTCATTGCGGCGCTCGAACACCATCTCGAACGCAATCCAGAACAACAGCAATCCGCCCGAGATGCGAAAGGCGGGAATGCCGACGCCGAGCAGACGCAGCAGGATTTCCCCACCCAATCCGAAGAAGGCCAGGATGCAGAAGGCGATCAAGGCAGCGCGCAGGGCTACGCGCTTGCGCTCGGCGGCATTCATTCCACGGGTGAGCGACACGAAGATCGGTGCCAGCGCCGGCGGGTCGAGCGTGACGAGGATCGTCACCAGGGCGGCGGAGATGTAGTCGAAAAGCATCTGCTGGACCTCGTCGCGAGCTATGGGTTATGCCCTTTCCGAAGAGATTTGGCGAGAGGTCACGCAACGATGTTCACGGTTCTGGATCGCGTCAGCCTGCCTGGATCACCGGAGAAGGCGAACGAGGATTCGTGCGGGGCGAGCGGCGATTTCGCGTGGGTCATCGACACCTCGATCTTTCCCGGAACGCCGCCGATCATGAACGACAGCAGCGATGCGGCGTGGCTGGCGGGCTTTGCGAGCGAACGCCTCTCCGAATTGGCGCCCGGTGCGGATGACGGTGCGGCACTCGTTCGTCATGTGATGGAAGAGGCGCGGACCGTCTTCTTTCGAAAAGCGCCGCCAGACCGGCATGATTTCATCACCTGGCCCATTGGCGCCATGACGCTCGTGCGCCGACGCGACAACAACCTCGACGTCTGGACCTTTGCCGACACCACGGCGTTCGTCCGATCGCCGGACGGAACTATGGTGACAGTCGGTGAGGCGCAGGACATGCGCAAGTTCGAGATGGCGAAAGCCGCCGAACTCCTGAAGGCGAGCGGTTGCACGCCGAAGACCATCGGCCAGTCGGAGCATTTCCGGAACTGGCTTGCCGGCCGCCGCGAACGCCAGGAGCGATCGGGCGCATTGGCATTGCTCGGTCTCGATCCGTCGGCGGCCGACCGGATGCGACACGCAACCGTGCCCTGTCCTAACGACACCACGATCCTCATCACAAGCGACGGCTTTTCGGCGCTGGTCGATCTTTATGGTCGTATGGACGCCCAGCAATTGATGGAAGCGGCGTTGGACGAGGGTCTGGCCGCACTGGCGGATCTCGCGCGGCAGATCGAGACGCAGGAAGACCCCGACGGAATCCTCTTCCCGCGCTTCAAGCTCAGTGACGACGCGACGGCGCTGCTCATTCGCGCCTGACGCTCAGGCTGCTGGATCGCCCGCGACTGCTGGCGAGGGCAGGGCGTCTATCACCGGCTGCCCGCCCGCATAGCGCACCAGCGCGTCGATCCGGTCCTCGATCGACGGGTGGGTTGCAAACAAGTCCGAAAAGCCTTTGCGGGGATTGTCGAGGCAGAGCTCCATCACGGCCGAAGGCGCATCCTGCAACTCCCCTTTTCCCTCGATTTTCCGCAGCGCCGATATCATCGCGTCGGCATTGTGCGTGAGCTCCACCGCGCCCGCATCGGCGAGATATTCGCGTCGGCGCGACAGCGAGAAGCGAATGACGATGGAGAGCATCCAGGCGACGATGAGCAGAGCGAGCGCCACGGCCATGGCGGCAAACCGGCCGCCGCCTTTCTTGCCGGATCCGGTGGCGGATCTTGAGACGCTGCCGAGCGAACGCCAGGCAAATTCCCCGATGAACGATATGAGTCCGACCACGAGCACCGCGATCATCATGGTGCGTACGTCGCCGTTGCGGATATGCGTGAGCTCATGCGCCAGGACGGCTTCCAACTCGCGCTTATCGAGGCGGTCGAGAAGCCCGCGTGTGACCGTGATGGTGTATTGCTCGGGCCGCATGCCGCTCGCATACGCGTTGGGGGCGTCGGTCTCGATGATGCGCAGGCGCGGCATGCTCAGGCCGCGCGAGATGCAGAGGTTCTGGAGCAGGGTGAAGAGCTCGGTTTCCTCGGCGCGCGTGATGTCGTTCGCGCCGGTCGCGAGGCCGAGGATGAAGGCGTTGAAGCGGGCCGCGCACCAGATCCAGACACCCACGATCGCGGTGACCAGGGGCGCCAGCCACAGGGTTCGCGTTGCCGCCTCAGACAGCAGGGTATCAAGTGCGCCTGAGCCGTCATCCGCGAAAGCGAGCCACAGCAACGAGAGCCCGTAGGTCATGAGATAGAACAGGATGAACAACCCGGCGATGAGAAGAGCCGAGCGCCGGCGGTTCGCCTGAATATGCGTGTAGAGCCCGAACGCCGGCAGCACGGGCGCGCTTTAAAACGCCACTTTGGGCGGTGCGTCGAGGCTCTGGCGCGCCGTTTCGCCGACATCGAAGAAGGTTTGCGGCTTGAACCCCATCAATCCGGCGAAGATCACCGCCGGGAAATGCTGGATTGCGGCATTGAACTCGGCGACCCCGTTGTTGAAGAAGCGCCGGGCGGCAGCGAGCTTGTCTTCGATATCGGTGAGATCGGTCTGCAATTGCTGGAAATTCGCGCTGGCCTTGAGGTCTGGATACGCTTCCCCAAGGGCGAGGAGGCGGCCGACGGCTCTCGACAGGGCATTCTCTGCTGCCGCTTGGTCAGCCGGTCCCTGCGCGGCGAGCGCCCTGTTGCGGGTCTCGACCACCGCCTCGAAGGTCTCCCGCTCATGCGCCGCATAACCTTTGACGGTTGCAATAAGATTGGGGATCAGGTCGTGACGCTGCTTCAACTGGACGTCGATATCGGCGAACGCCTGATTGACGCGGACCCGAAGGGTGACGAGGCCGTTATAGGTCGTGGTCGCATAGATGGCGACAAGCCCGACGACAGCCCAGAGAATCAGGTCCATAGGCATTTCCCACGTTTTTACGTTGCGACACATGCCATAGGCGAGGGAGGCCAGCAAGTTGCGACCCGGCTGTGTCGTGCAAGGATAAATGTCCTATGGAGGAAACCGAAGGCAACGATGCTGTCGCCGGGCCCGTGTTCGGCCTTGGATAAGCGGCCGAAATGCCTTGAAAAACGCCCGTTCATCGGCCATCTAACGGGTTGATTTCATTGGTTTCGCCGCCCGGATTCGCGCGCGGCGATTCTGCTGGTATAGGGTAGCGTCCGCGCTGCTCTCCTCCAGCCGGACGATTTGAGAAAGACCGACCTTGACCGATCCGAACGATACCCGCCCCGCCGGCCCTGGCGGCGACCAGCCGGCCAGCGACGTCAAAGTGATTTCCATCGTCGACGAGATGAAGCGCTCCTACCTCGATTACGCCATGAGCGTGATCGTGAGCCGCGCTCTCCCCGACGCGCGGGACGGCCTCAAACCGGTGCATCGACGCATCCTCTACGCGATGCACGAGAGCGGTTACACGCCCGACAAGAAGCACGTGAAATCGTCGCGCATCGTCGGTGACGTGATGGGTCAGTATCACCCGCACGGCGATCAATCGATCTACGATGCGTTGGTGCGCATGGCGCAGGATTTCGCCATGCGTCTGCTGCTCGTGGACGGGCAAGGCAATTTTGGCTCCGTCGACGGCGATCCGCCGGCGGCCATGCGTTACACCGAGTCGCGCCTGACTCGCGCGGCGATGCCTCTGCTCGAGGATATCGACAAGGACACGGTCGATTTCAGCCCGAACTACGACGAGTCGAAATACGAACCCGTCGTACTGCCGGCGCGGTTCCCGAACCTGCTGGTCAACGGCGCGGGCGGCATCGCTGTCGGCATGGCCACCAATATGCCGCCGCACAATCTCGGCGAAGTCATCGACGGCTGCCTGGCTTATATCGACGATCCAGACGTTTCGACCGAACAGCTGATCGAGATCATTCCCGGGCCGGATTTTCCCACCGGCGCCATGATCCTCGGCCGCTCCGGCGCGCGCTCCGCCTATATGACGGGCCGCGGCTCGATCATCATGCGGTGCAAATCCGAGATCGAGGTGGTTCGCAAGGAACGCGAAGCGATCATCGTCAACGAGATTCCCTATCAGGTGAACAAGGCGACGCTGATCGAAAAGATCGCCGATCTCGTTCGCGAGAAGAAGATCGAGGGCATTTCGGACCTGCGCGACGAATCCGATCGCGACGGCATGCGCATCGTCATCGAGATCAAGCGCGATGCGATGGCGGATGTGGTGCTGAACCAGCTCTACCGCTATACGCCGCTGCAAACCAGCTTCGGCGCCAACATGGTGGCGCTGAATGGCGGTCGCCCCGAGCTGATGACGCTGAAGGACCTGATCAAGGCCTTCGTCGACTTCCGCGAGGAAGTGGTTTCGCGTCGCACCAAGTATTTGCTGAACAAGGCACGCGAGCGGGCTCACGTGTTGTGCGGCCTTGCCATTGCGGTCGCCAATATCGACGAGGTCATTCGTCTCATCCGCACCGCGCCCGATCCGAACTCGGCGCGCGAGGCATTGATGGGCCGCGACTGGCCCGCTCAGGATATCGCGCCCCTGATCCTGCTGGTCGACGACCCGCGCCACAGGATCAACGATGACGGCTCCTATCGCCTGTCGGAGGCGCAAGCCCGCGCCATTCTCGAATTGCGCCTGCAGCGCCTGACGGCCCTCGGCCGTGATGAAATCGGCGACGAATTGTCGAAGCTCGCGGCCGAGATCTCCGATTATCTTGAGATCCTGCGCTCGCGCATCCGCATCATGACGATCATCAAGGACGAGCTCGCGCAGATCCGTGACGCCTACGCCACGCCGCGCCGGACCCAGATCATGGATTGGGAAGCGGATGTAGACGACGAGGACCTGATCCAGCGCGAGGACATGGTCGTCACCGTGTCGCATGCGGGCTACATCAAGCGTGTTCCGCTCTCGACCTATCGCGCCCAGCGCCGCGGCGGCAAGGGTCGCGCCGGCATGATCACGCGCGACGAGGATTTCGTCACGCGGCTGTTCGTGGTGAACACCCATACGCCGGTAATCTTCTTCTCGTCCAAGGGACAGGCCTACAAGGAGAAGGTGTGGCGCCTGCCGCTCGCCGCTCCGAACGCCAAGGGCAAGGCGCTGGTGAACATGCTGCCGCTCGAAAAAGATGAGCGCATCACCACCATCATGCCGCTGCCCGAGGATGAGGCGACCTGGGACAAGCTCGACGTGATGTTCGCGACCTCGCGCGGCACCGTTCGCCGCAACAAGCTGTCGGACTTCATCCAGGTCAATCGCGGCGGCAAGATCGCCATGAAGCTCGATGCGGGCGAGTCGATCGTCGACGTGCAGATCTGCACCGAGAACGACGACGTGCTGCTGACCACTGCGAAAGGCCAGTGCATACGCTTTGCGGTGCCGGAGGTGCGTGTCTTCAAGGGTCGCGATTCGATGGGTGTGCGCGGCATCAACCTTGCTGCCGGCGACGCGATCATCTCGATGGCGATCCTGCGTCACATGGCGGCGACGGGCGAGGAGCGTGCAGGGTATCTCAAGATGCGTCGCGCCGTCATGGGTGAGATCACCAATGGCGAGGCGGGCACCGAGGTCGCGGCGGATGCGGGCGACGAGGAGAATGTCGCCGGTGAGGCTCTGTCCATGGAACGCTACACCGAGCTTAGCGCCCATGAGCAGTTCATCCTGACGATTTCGGAAAAAGGCTACGGCAAGCGCACGTCGTCCTACGAGTACCGCATCACCGGTCGCGGCGGCAAAGGCATCACCGCGATGGCCGTCAACAGCCGCAACGGCCAGCTCGTGGCTTCCTTCCCGGTCGAGAATTCCGACCAGATCATGCTTGTGACGGATAACGGCCAGCTCATCCGCGTGCCGGTCGACGGCATCCGCACCGTCGGACGCAACTCGCAGGGAGTGACTGTCTTCTCCACCAAGGGCAAGGAGAAGGTCGTCTCGGTGGAGCATATCGAGGGCGAGGACGCGGAAGCGGCCGAGGACGAAGCCGGGATCGACGAGACCGGCGCGACCGAGAATGGCGATGCTGCGGAGAACAACGAAGGCGGCGAGGAATAAGTCGTTCCGGGTCGAGCGATAAGATCGTGTGCCAGCCAATGGCAATGGACGGTTCGGCTTCGGCAACGAAGCCGGATCAGGCATGGATCGGGCCGAGGGAAACCCGGAACCCACCGCCGCTTAACAGAACGCGGGACAATATCTGTTGCTTGGTGCGTTTCTCGAAACCCTGAATAGGGTTCCGGGCTTCGGGCCGAGGGATTGCAGGCTGATGGCGGGGCAGGTTCCCGCCATTTTCTTGGAGAGCCGAACGCGGTGCGCGGCGGTATTTCAGATCGCTTCAGCGATGCCGCTTCACACGGCGCTCAGCGACAGGCTCGACAACGCGGCGGGACTCAACACGACGGCGGCAGTCACGAAAACGACGGCGAGGCGAAAGATCACGGGACCCTCCTTTTCCAAGGTCGAGTCGGTTTTCGCACGCCAAGTGACGTAACGGCGTGTGTTGCCGCACAGCTTGATTTAGCGGGAGACGAGCCGGCGAGCGCATGGGGGATTCAGCGGAACAGGCCTTCCGGAGGCCTCCAGCCCGCGCTCCCGGCTTGATAGCCGGCCTGCCAACGGTTACCTGATAGGGATGACCCGCACCGCGCTCTTCACCGGCAGCTTCGACCCCGTCACCAACGGCCACTTGGACGTGGTGCGGCAGGCGTGTCGGGTGGCGGAGCATATCGTGGTGGCGATCGGGGTCCATTCGTCCAAGACGCCGATCTTCCCGGCCGAGGAGCGGGCGGAATTGATCGCTGCGGTCTGCGGCCCGGTTGCGAAGGCCGAGGGTGCGACCCTCGAGGTGGTGACGTTCAATGACCTGGCCGTCGAGGCGGCCCGGCGTCACGGGGCCACTCTCATCGTGAGAGGGCTGCGTGATGGCACGGATTTCGATTATGAGATCCAGATGGCGTCGATGAACGCCGCCATGGCGCCTGATATCCAGACGGTTTTCTTTCCTGCCTCGCCGTTGGTTCGCCCCATCACCGCCACGCTTGTGCGTCAGATCGCCGGGATGGGCGGCGACGTTTCGGCTTTCGTGCCGGACCTTGTGGCGCGGCGCCTCAAAGACACCTTCAACCGGCGGTGACGCCGCAACTCTCTCAAAGGAGACTTTCGATGAAGCGTTTGTTCGCAGCCGGAGCGCTCGTGCTCGCCAGCCTGTTCCCTGCCTTGGCGCAACCCGCGGCCGACCCGCAGAACACGATCTTCCTCGACACCAAGGATGGCCGCATCACCATCCGCCTGCGTCCCGATCTTGCTCCCAAGCATGTGGAACAGATCAAGGCCCTGGCCAAGAAGGGGTTCTATGACGGCGTGGTGTTCCATCGCGTGATCGACGGATTCATGGCGCAGACCGGTGATCCGACCGGCACGGGCACGGGCAAATCCGACCTGCCGAACGTTCCCGCCGAGTTCACCAAAACCCAGTTCAAGCGCGGTTCGGTGGGCATGGCGCGCTCGCAGAGCCCGGATTCGGCCAACAGCCAGTTCTTCATCTGCTACGACGGCTGCGGCCCGCTGACCGGCCAATACACGATCTTCGGCGAGGTCGTCTCAGGCATGGACGTCGCCGACAAGATCAAGAAGGGCAATTCCGCCGCCAACGGCATGGTCACGACGCCCGACAAGATCGTGAAGATGCAGGTGGCCGCCGACGCCAAGTGATCGGGCCAAGCGTCTGAGATTGCGTCATATGTTCGTTTGTCGAAAGCACGCGCGGCGCCTCGTAGCCGCGCTCGTTTTCGCCCTTCTGCCGGCGATGCCGCTCGCGACGATGGCGCAGGATTTCGGCGATCCGGACGAGCGCCAACGCCAGCTCGAACCGACCCCCGAATTGTCCGAGAACCTGAGCGGTGTGGTCCGGCCCGGGTCGAACGACCCTCTGGTACGGATCGATACCTTGCGAGATATTTTTCGCGCACTCGGAGCCTGTTGGCGTTCGCCCGCCGGCAGCGGGTTCTCCGGTCAGGAAATCACATTACGTTTGGCCTTCAAGCGCAACGGCGAAGTATTGGGGCAACCCAGGATCACCTATTATCGGCCCGGAGCCGGAAATTCCGACCAGCGGGAAGCTTTCACGCGCTCCGTGCGTGAGGCATTTGTGCGCTGCAATCCGCTTCCCTTTACGGAAAAGCTCGGCGGAGCGGTGGCTGGCCGCCTTTTCATCTTCCGTTTCAGCGACACCAGACCTATGTGAACGGCAGACTGCTCTTCACCAAGACTTCATGCCAACACAGGAGATCCCCGATGGCAGATCCGGAAAACACACTCGTGCTCGAAACCACCAAGGGCAAAGTCGTCATTGAACTGCGCCCGGATCTCGCCCCCGGCCATGTGGAGCGCATCAAGACGCTGGCGCGCAAGGGCTTCTACGACGGTATCGCGTTCCATCGCGTCATCGAGGGTTTCATGGCGCAGACCGGCTGCCCGCAAGGCACCGGCACCGGGGGGTCCGACCTGCCGGATCTGAAAGCCGAATTCAGTGCCGAGCCGCATGTCCGCGGCATCTGCTCGATGGCCCGGACCTCCGCGCCCAATTCCGCCAACTCGCAGTTCTTCATCGTCTTCGACGACGCGCGCTTCCTCGACAAGCAATACACTGTCTGGGGCAAGGTGACCGAAGGCATGGAAAACGTGGACAAGATCAAGCGTGGCGAACCGGTGCGCGATCCCGATCGGATCGTCTCGATGAGAGTGGCCGCCGACGCGTAGTCGCCGGGCTTCTCTCGCAACAGCATCGCATGCGAGGCGGTTCGCCGCCTCGCACCTTCCGGTGTGGACACCTGACGCGATCCGTCCGAGTGGCAAAGGTTGACGGCTCGGACCGGCGCGCCGATAACCTCGCCTATCAACGGAAGGCCCTCATGCGCGTCGATCTTTTCGATTTCGAACTGCCCGAAAGCAGCATCGCGCTTCGTCCGACGGAGCCACGCGATGCCGCCCGCATGCTCGTCGTGCGCCCGGATTCCGGGTTCGAGGACCGGATCGTTCGAGATCTGCCGGATCTGCTCACCGCGGGCGACGTGCTCGTCCTCAACGACACCAAAGTCATTCCATCCCGCCTCTATGGCGTGCGCGTGCGCGAGGAAACTGCCGCCCGGGTCGAAATCATGCTGCACAAGCGCGAGAGCGCAGATCGCTGGCGTGCCTTTGCCCGACCGGCGAAGAAGCTTGCGATCGGCGACCGCATCCGCTTCGGCGAATCCGCCGAGAGCACGGCCTGCGAATTGGTACGGCTCGACGCGGAGGTCATCGAGAAAGAGGAGGGTGGTGAGGTTGTCCTGCGGTTTGCGTTCTCCGGGCCGTTTCTCGAGGAGGCTATCGCGCGCCTCGGTGAATTGCCGCTGCCGCCTTACATCGCCGGCAAACGCACGACCGATGACAAGGACCTTGTCGATTACCAGACAGTCTATGCGCAGGATGAGGGTGCGGTTGCGGCACCCACCGCGGGCTTGCATTTTACCGATGATCTTTTCCGCCGCCTCGAAGAGCGCGGCATCGCCTGTCATTTCGTGACGCTTCATGTGGGCGCGGGCACGTTTCTGCCGGTCAAGGCGGAGGACACCGCCGATCACCGCATGCATGCGGAATGGGGCTCGATCAGCGCTGGCACCGCGCAGGCGATCAACGACGCGAAGGCGCGCGGCGGGCGCGTTGTGGCGGTCGGGACGACATCCTTGCGCCTTCTGGAAAGTGCCGCTCGGGACGACGGCACGGTGACGGCATTTTCCGGCGACACGGCGATCTTCATCACGCCCGGCTATCGCTTCAAGGCGGTGGACGTTCTGATGACGAATTTTCACCTGCCCCGCTCAACCCTCTTCATGCTGGTTTCGGCCTTTGCGGGGGTGGAGCAGATGCGTGCAGCCTACACGCACGCAATCGACAGCGGATATCGCTTCTATTCGTATGGGGACGGCAGCTTGCTGTTCCGGGCCGAGATTCGCTAAAACGCAGGGCTTTGTCGGCGTCACGGGGAGAGTCGCGACTTCCGTGACGTTTCGCCGCCACGCCTATATTATGCAGATTCTTTTCAGGATTGCTTATGAGCACCGATCAATTCACCTTCACCGTGTCCAAGACCGACGGCACCGCGCGCACGGGCGAGATTCGCATGCCGCGCGGGGTGATCCGCACGCCTGCCTTCATGCCGGTCGGCACGGCCGGAACCGTGAAGGCGATGTATCCCGATCAGGTGAAGGCGCTCGGCGCCGATGTGGTGCTCGGCAATACCTATCACCTCATGCTTCGCCCGGGCGCGGAACGCGTGGCGCAACTGGGCGGCCTGCATCAATTCATGAACTGGCCCTATCCGATCCTGACCGATTCCGGCGGCTTCCAGGTGATGTCGCTCGCGGCGTTGCGAAAGATTGACGAGACCGGCGTGACCTTTCAGTCGCATATCGACGGCTCGACCCACGTCATGACGCCCGAGCGCTCCATCGAGATCCAAGGATTGCTGGGGTCTGACATCCAGATGCAGCTCGACGAATGCGTGAAGCTGCCGTGCTCGGACGATGTCGCCGAGAAGGCCATGCGCCTGTCATTGCGTTGGGCCGAGCGCTGCAAGGTCGCGTTCGGCGACCAGCCGGGAAAGGCGATGTTCGGCATCGTGCAGGGCGGGGCGGTGGAAGCGCTTCGCATCGAGAGCGCCATACAACTCGCGGCCCTCGACCTGAAGGGCTACGCCATCGGCGGGTTGGCCGTCGGCGAACCGCAAGATGTGATGCTGCGGATGATCGAAACGGTTGAACCGCATCTGCCGAAAACAAAACCGCGCTATCTCATGGGCGTCGGAACACCAGACGACATTGTCGAGGCGGTGCGACGGGGTGTCGACATGTTCGATTGCGTCATGCCCACGAGGGCGGGGCGTCACGGACAGGTATTCACGCGGCATGGCCGCCTGAACATGCGCAATGCGAGACACGCCGAGGACACGCGTCCGCTCGATGCGGAATCGAAATGCGCGGCATCGAATGCCTATTCGCGCGCCTATCTCCACCACCTCGTGCGCTCAAACGAGATCCTCGGCATGATGCTGCTGACCTGGAACAATCTCGCGTATTATCAGGAACTCATGGCCGGCCTGCGCAAGGCGATCAGCGAGGGCCGGCTCGCCGACCATATTGCCGAAGTGAAGGAAGGCTGGGCGAAGGGCGAGCGCGATGGCGTCGTCGAACCTATCGACGATAAGGCTATTGCGGCGGAGGATTGAGCACGGCGTAAAAGCCACGGCTGTCGCCGCTGCCGGTCGTGCGGGCCCGCCGAAGGCTTTCGACGATGCGGCTCGCAATGCCGATCCGGTAGTGCAGGGCATCCCAGTAATTGGAATCATCGACGGTCACCGGGGAGCGCAGCCGAAAATCAACCACCACCGCGCCGTGTCTGCGACCGAGTTCGGCGACGCGCGCCTTGCAGGCGGCCTCCCGGCGGGCAAGCTCGCCGTCGGGCGGCGGCAGAATGGCCGCATGAACCGGCATGAAGGCCATGGTCACGCGGGTTGAAGCGGGCACCTGTTTGAGGGCGTCTTCCAGCCAATCGAGCGCCGGAAATGTCTCCATGACGGGTTTTGACGCTCTGGCTCGCCGCGCCGGCTTCGCCGGGCCCGCCTCTTCCAAGCGGGCGCTGCGCATGGTGTTGATGTTCTGGCGCGCCTTCGCCAAATCGTAAACCGATTCATCCGGTACGAATATCTCGTAGCCGTTCTGCGGGATGCGTTCCGGCATAAGGCCGAGGCGGTTCAGGGCAACGCGGCCGGCGATCTCGAGCGTCGTGAGATTGAGAAGTTCCGGATAGTCATTGACCGGATCCTCGTCGTAGAGCCACGGCGGAAAGGCCCGGAAGGTCAGTTTTTTTCTATCAGCATTGGGGTCGCACCAGGTTTCGTCGAGCCCGAAAATCAGGTTCTCCGGGCGCGCCTGCCGCCGCAGGAACAACGTCGCAAGCTGCATTTGCTCCCACGGGGTGGCGGCGTTCATTCCGAGATTGGCGAACTTACCGCCGAGGAGCCGGTCAAGCTGTTGCGGATCGAGCAGCCTGACGGTCGAGGTGCCGAACACCGCCGAGTCGAAGCGCCCGCTGCGCACGATCTGCGGATACATGAACCGCTGATTCACATCCATGATCGCGGTCGGCGGATGAGACGCCGACACGCGCAGGCCGAACGGGTCCAGCGCGACGATGAACCCATAGAGCACGGCCGTAGCCGCGAACGCGGCCGCTGCGAAGCTCAACGTGAATCGCCGCCAGGAGGCATTTTCGAGGCCGGAGGTCATCCGCGCGTGATCGCGGCCGCGACGCGCGATGTCAACCCAGCGCCCGCAGGTGCCGCATCGGCCGCCCGGGCGCGATCATCTCGGCGGCGGCGATGATGCCTTGCGTGTCGATGCCGAAATGGCGGTAGAGGTCCTGCACCGTGCCGGTCTGGCCGAAATGCTCGACCCCGAGGGAGCGGGTGCGGTGACCCATCACCGAGCCGAGCCACGCCAGCGTCGCTGGGTGGCCGTCAATCACCGTCACAAGCCCGCAATGGGAGGGGAGGTCGCCCAGAAGCCGCTCCACATGAGAGCGGGCATGAACGAGGCCGCGTTCGCGGGCCCGCTGCGCCGCCGTCCAGCCGGCATTGAGCCTGTCGGCGGAGGTGATGGCGAGCAGCCCGATATCCCGTCGATCTTCCGCCATGAGGCCGACCGCCTCGATGGCCTCCGGGCCGACGGCTCCCGTGAAGGCCACGATCACTTCGGCGTTGGGACCCGGCGGGCGGAGCCAATAGGCGCCATCCACGATGTCCGAGGCAAGCTCCGGGGTCATTTCGCGGCGCGGCTGATCAAGCGCGCGGGTGGAGAGCCGCAGATACACCGAACCGCCGGTCTCGTCGCGCAACCACGTCCGCTCGCTTGCCTCGCCGTCGCCATCGCGCTGCAGATAGTCGAACGCCCAGCGCATGATCACCGACAATTCATCGACGAAGGCCGGCTCGAACGATGCCAGCCCATCCTGCGCGAGGCCGATCAGCGGCGTTCCGATGGATTGATGGGCGCCGCCTTCAGGCGCCAGCGTAACGCCGGAGGGGGTCGCCACCACCATGAAGCGCGCATCCTGATAGCAGGCGTAGTTCAGCGCATCGAGCCCGCGCGAAATGAAGGGATCGTAGAGCGTTCCGATCGGCAGGAGGCGTTCGCCGAAGAGCGAATGCGACAGGCCCAAAGCCGAGAGCAGGATGAACAGGTTCATCTCGGCGATCCCGAGTTCCATATGCTGACCCGTCGGGCTGAAATCCCACGTGAAGGTCGATGGAATGCGCTCCGACTTGAACAGGTCCTTCATCTCCTCGCGGGCAAAGAGGCCGCGCCGATTGACCCATGCGCCGAGGTTGGTGGAAACTGTCACGTCCGGCGCAGTGGTGACGATCCGGTCGGCCAGAGGTTCGCTCGATCGGGCGAGTTCGTTGAGGATCAGGCCGAAGCCCTGCTGGGTCGACATCATCGGTTGGTCGGGCGTCGCAAGGCGCGCCGGCACCGCCACCTTCGGGGCTGTATGGCGCCGTGTCCCGCGTGCGTTGAAAGGTACGGCCTTCAGGAAACGCTCAAGTTCTGCGGCCGGCAGGCTCAACCCCTCGAACGGCTCCCATTCGTGCCCCGGCCGCACCTTCGCGGAGGCGCGATAGCCCTCCATCTGCGTCGGCGTCAGCAGGCCGGCGTGGTTGTCCTTGTGGCCGGCGAGGGGAAGGCCGAAACCCTTGATCGTGTAGGCGATGAAGACCGTCGGGCGATCATGGTCGACGGCCTCAAAGGCCTCGATCAGGCTGGGCAGATCGTGCCCGCCGAGATTGGACATGAGACGCGCCAACTCGTCGTCGGTTCGCTTCTCGATGAGGCGCGTGACCGCGCCCTGGTCGCCGAGATCGTCGAGCAACCGTTTGCGCCAGGCAGCGCCGCCCTGGAAGGTGAGGGCGGAATAGAGCTGGTTCGGACAGGTGTCGATCCACCGGCGCAGCCTGTCGCCCCCTTTTTCCGCGAACGCCTCCTGCATTAGGGAACCGTGCTTGAGAACCACCACATCCCAGCCGAACGAGCGGAAAATCGACTCGAAACGATCGAACAATCCCTCGCGCACCACGGCGTCGAGGCTCTGGCGGTTGTAGTCGATGATCCACCAGGTGTTGCGCAGGCCCTGCTTCCAGCCCTCCAGCAGCGCCTCGAAGATGTTGCCCTCGTCCATCTCGGCATCGCCCAGGAGCGCGATCATGCGTCCCTCGGGCAAATCCTTTGCCCAGTCATGCGCCTTCACATAATCCTGCACGAGGCTGGCAAAGAGCGTCTGCGCCACACCGAGCCCGACCGAACCGGTGGAAAAATCCACGTCGTCGATGTCCTTGGTGCGGGATGGATAGGATTGCGCGCCCTTGTAGCCGCGGAAATTTTCGAGCTTCTCGCGCGTCTGATGCCCCAGCAGATACTGGATGGCGTGGAAGATCGGGCTTGCATGGGGTTTGACCGCGACCCGGTCCTCAGGTTTCAGAACAGCCAGATAAAGCGCGGTCATGATGGTCGACAGCGAGGCGGACGAGGCTTGATGCCCACCCACCTTCATGCCGTCGCCGCTGGGGCGGACGTGATTGGCATTGTGGATCGTCCAGCTGGCAAGCCAGCGGATCTTTCGTTCGAGTTCGGCGAGGTACGGCAGGCGCGGATCGGTCATCTGGTATGCCCAACTGGGGCCGAGGGAACGCCACCGGCGAATCTTCCCTCTGCGGTTTTCGATTTCGGGGTTCATACTAGGCCTTTTTGATTGACCCGCCAGCCGATAGCCCCTATTTCGGGCTCACTTCCGGGAGGGCACCGTCCTCCTTGGGAACGCTGGCCGCCGGACGCCCGTTTTCGCGAGAGGACGTGGAGTTTCAGTGACTTAGCGGGTCATCGCAACGGCCTTTCCGCCGTTGCAAACCGAGATGGGCGCGTAGCTCAGTGGTAGAGCAGCTGACTTTTAATCAGCGGGTCGATGGTTCGATCCCATCCGCGCTCACCAGATCCTCTATGATTTCATAAGGATATGGTGAAACCACCCATCTCGTTTGGCGGGTCTCCCAGCAGGGGTAACCGCACGGGTAGCGCTCACATTGGCGCCTTCCGCAATGTGCACGTGGAGATCCACCCTCCGATCGTGGACGAGGCGACCTCGACGCTCTACGTGATCATTGCTGGGCTGCCACGGCCGAACCCGGCGACAGTGTCTCGTGTGCGAAGTGCCACGCGGCGCCCGAGGCCCGCTGGTGACCCGTTCAGACCTTTCCGAGCATTAAACGAGGGTCTTCCCAAGCGTCATCGATTTACGGTTGAACCGGAAAGACCGTCTTCCAGTCCCGCTTCATGTCGACCAATGTCCACCGGTCGGTGGCCGCAGCGTCAAGCGCCTTGTCGAGGCGGCCGACTTTCGACTGCCGGTCATAGGCGTATTCTCGCTCCGCATCCGTGTGATGCACCACGACGCCGAGCCTGCGCTTGCCGGCTTCGGTCGTCCATTGCAGCATCTCGAGATCGCCGTCGGAGTTTCCGAAAGCCGCGACGGGCCGGCGACCGATCTCCTGGTTGATGCCGACCGGCTTGCCAGGCCCGTCATCGATGAAGTCGACCTGGGGCAAACGGAATAGGGTCGGCCGGCCGTCGCGCTGTTCGAACTTGGTGACGATGCGGGAGCCGACAATCTGCTCGGGCGGAATGCCGTAG
>NZ_VCMV01000029.1:128833-129041 GCF_008757455.1 Microvirga brassicacearum
TTCGAGCACCGCCTTGAACGGCTGCTGGTCCTTCCATTCCGGGTGCAGCGGCGCCAATGCCTTGACCCGGTCTAGCGCGTAGGCGAACTGCACGTAGATCGGCTGTTCGATCCACAGCGTTCCATCATTGTCGAACGTTGCGATCCGTTCCGGCGCGGGATGAAGTCGGGGGATCCTTCCCGGGTCACGTCGGTGACGAAGGCGACGA
>NZ_VCMV01000029.1:129051-129843 GCF_008757455.1 Microvirga brassicacearum
GGGGCCGTCGTCGATGAAGTCGACCTGGGGCAAACGGAAAAGAATCGGGCGGCCGTCGCGTTTCTCGAACTTGGTGACGATGCGGGAGCCGACAATCTGCTCGGGCGGAATGCCGTAGCGCTCCTCGGCGAAAGCGCGGATGAATTCGGCGCCTCCGCCGGAGGCGATGAAGGTCTTGAAGCCGTTGGCACGCAGATAGGTCAGGACCTCCAGCATCGGCTGGTACACCAGCTCGTCGTACCGGCGGCCGAAGCGCGGATGCTTGGCCGTCGCGAGCCAGTCCTTGACCGTTTGCCGGAACTCCTCCGGCGTCATGCCGGCATGCGTCGCGGCGACGATCTCGACCGCGCCGTGCTCACCGGCCGAGGCCAATGCCGCCATGTCGCCCTCGAGCACCGCCTTGAAGGGCTGCTGGTCCTTCCATTCCGGGTGCAGCGGCGCCAATGCCTTGACCCGATCCAACGCGTAGGCGAACTGCACGTAGATCGGCTGTTCGATCCACAGCGTGCCATCATTGTCGAACGTTGCGATCCGCTCCGGTGGCGGGATGAAGTCGGGGGATCCTTCCCGGGTCACGTCGGTGACGAAGGCGACGATCGCCTGTTTCGCCGCACCGTCGTTCCAGGACGGAAGCGGATCGGTCTGAGCGACGGCGGCCGAAACCCAGGCTGCCAGCAGGGCAATCGCGCCAAGCCAGGACAAGCGAACCCGCATGTGTACCTCCCGTGGAAGAACCGGTCGACGAACTGATCCGGATCAAGCGTTAGAACTCGTCGGAGCTGTCTCTGCATC
>NZ_VCMV01000030.1 GCF_008757455.1 Microvirga brassicacearum
TGTGGGGGTGGAGGGGGAGATGCTGGATCGGCCGCATTTGTTGCGGGCGGAGCGATTGCTGGGGCGGGTGGGGCGCGCTTAGACCCTTAGTGGGACAGAGCACCCTGTTTTACCGCATCGAAGCGACACCACCGCTCGCGCTTACTCCACGACAGGTCATCGCCGGTGGGTGCTAGTGCGTTTCGAGTTCGTTAACCTTCATTGTGAAATATTGATACCAAACGGATGGGGAAAATGGCAGAAACCTCAATAGAGTGGACAGATGCAACTTGGAATCCGGTTGCGGGATGTTCAATCGTCACCGCCGGGTGCTCCAACTGTTACGCTATGAGAATGGCGGCGCGTCTCGAAGCAATGGGCGTGAATAAATATCGTGGCCTTACCCGAAAGAGCGGCCATCGCTATGTTTGGACGGGAAAAATTAGGCTCGACGAAAGTGCGCTCCTTATTCCGGAGAAATGGCGGAAGCCGCGAAAAATATTCGTCAATTCGATGTCCGACTTGTTTCACGCGGATGTTCCTCTTGGCTTCATCGAGCAAGTTTGGCGCGTTATGGAGGCAACACCGCGCCACACATATCAAATTTTGACAAAACGTCCCGAGCGCATGAAGGAAGTATTGGACGGTCGGTCATTCAAAATCCTTCCGAACGTTTGGGTCGGGACCAGCGTGGAAACTTCCGAAGTTCTACCTAGATTAGAACATCTGAGAGCCACCAGAGCAGCGATACGATTTGTGTCGTTTGAGCCGTTGTTAGGGTCGGTTGGGAATGCCGATCTAACCAATATTGATTGGGCAATTGTTGGCGGAGAGTCCGGCCCACAGGCGCGACCTCTAGAGGAGGTTTGGGTTGATGAAATTTACGATCTCTGCAATGCCGCTAAGGCAGCGTTCTTTTTCAAGCAATGGGGCGGCAGAAACAAAAAAGCAAGTGGTCGGTCCTATCGTGGCTCGACATGGGATCATCTGCCTGAATTGAGGATGTGACCCGCGATCTTCGTTGCCAGAGCAATGGCACTCGGCTCACGATTTGAGATCGCAAAATAGAGAGCAAACTGAGGTATCCCTCGGCTGTCCTTAAGCCGCATTGGTTTCAAAACTTTCGGAAAGAGGCTCTTTAGTCGTTTCCCAACGAATTCATCCATGGCCTCAACATCTGCGATGCGCGACTGCTGATCATCAAGCGTACCGAATAGATCTAGTTTCGCATCTCGCTTGTACCAGGCCTCCTCCCACTCCTCAGTGCCGAGCATTCTCGTTAACGCAGCGCGCTTACTTTTATCGAGCGCCCGACCGTTTCTTGCTGCTTGTCGGAAAAGGCCAGAGAGCGACACAAGGTACCAGACGTCAATCGCTCCGGTGGACTGAATAGCCTCTAAGGTATCCCAGTTGACCGACATGCCGTAAGGATCCAAAAACATTACGGCTCTTGTGCCACTCCATGATTGGCCCCGGATTAGTTCACGAATCGCGACGTTTGCGTCTCCCTCCAACACATCTATTTTTCTCGTGGGGTGGTTCCCCTTCAGAGCACTGAGGGCCTTGGAATGTTTGGGGCTCTCATCCATGAAAATTAAGCGGTCGAACTGAGGGTTCACGTCGATCGCAATGCGTGCCGAACCGCGGCGTCGCTCGACTTTTTCTTCCGTTGCTGGAACAAGCAAATTGGCCTCTTGCGCGGCATAGCGCACTGTTCGTTCGCCCGTGCCTGCGAATGCGTCTATGTACCAGAGTTCCCGGAAATGTTTGCGAAGTGCCGTTGTAAAGCCATGAAGGTAACCCTCAACAACCGACAACTTGAGGTCCGTAGAAACGCCGCCGAACTCATGGTCGCTGCCGGGGTAGATCGAGTTTGTCACGAATTCTCCTCATCGAATGCAGAGACCGCCCGAACTATGAAGTGCCGCTCAAAGTAATATATTCATATTCTATTACGATTATGCAACCAAAAGATGTGAGCTAGATTCTCGGTTGCCATCGCCCCCACTACCGCCTCACCCCTCCCTATGCTTCCCCACCGTAGAGCCGCCCCATTCGGCTCCGGGGCGTAGAAACCTCGCACGAAGCGGCCTGCATCGGCCGCAAATCGATGCCTTCTCACCTTACGGTCGGGGAGGTGCTGTCGTATGTCCAACGCGAAAGCCCAAAGGGCAGCGCGACCGTCTTCGTGCGGCTTTCTAACTCCCCGACCACCAGCGGCGCTGGTGGTCGTTTCGTTTTGGGGAGGGCGGATTGGAGCAGCCTTATAGCGTGTGGGCCGATTGGCTCTCGAAATTCCATACATGGCCGGAAGGTGTGCAGGCTCTGTGGATCGTCGGCCTCACAGTGACGGCGCTGGGGCTGATCGCCGGAACGACACGGGTGCTCGTCGCGATCGCTGCCATCTTCCAGCGGCGAGAGAGAGCGGCGGGACCGGGATGGCGTCAGCAGCCCGGCGCGATGATGCTGCCTCCCGAACATGAGCGCGCGGCGCCTGCCTTGACGCATGCCGAGCCGGAACGACGTGGGTGGCCGGATCAAGTCCGGCCATGACGGGCGAGGAGTTTGGGGTGGCGTTTAAACTTACCGAACTGCGACGACCATCCCACCCACCGTCATCCCCGGGCTTGTCCCGGGGACCCACGCCTTTCAACGGCGCGGCGAATATAGACGTGGGTGCCCGGGTCAAGCCCGGGCATGATGGGCTGGTGGCGGCGGGATCAGGCCCCCAGACGTTTCATCGAAAACCCCGCCTCACGCGCGGCGCGAAAACAGGCCCGGGACCGATTGATAGAAGGCGTGCAGGGCAAAGCCGATGAACATCAGCCCGGACGCCCGCACGATGAGCGTCTCATGCTTGCGGTAGAGACGGCGCACCGTGCCCGTGCCCGTTACCGCGACAAGGATCGCGTAGGCGGCAAACGAGCCCGCGCAGGCCGCCACCACGAGGGCGGGCAGGATCGACCAGTTCAGGCCGCTGGCATATCCCGCGAGCAGCGCCGTAAACGTCGCGACGGCGACGGGATAGCCTTTCGGATTCGTCACGCCAAAGATCAGGCCGCGCAGGAGCGGCCGTCGGGCGGTGGGTGCGCCCGCCTGCGCTCCCGATGCGGTGGCGCGGATCGCATTCCAGCCGAGCCAGAACAGGTAGATGCCGCACAGCAATCCCAGGACGTCGAACACCGTGGAGCCGACTGTCTGCGCGCCGATGATCGCGACGAGCGCAAGGGAGGACCAGACCGCATCGCCGACGAGATGCCCGGTGACGAAGGCGGCGCCGGCACCGCGGCCTTGATTGGCCGAGATGCCGAACAGTGCCAGCACGGCCGGACCGGGCGCGATGCCGTAGACAAAACCGGCGAAACCCGAGGCGAGGAGAAGCGATCCGATCATGATGTCATGCTCCCGGTCTTCGAATCGAAAACTTCGTCTCCGCCGTCGAGACGAAATAGTCCCGATATCCGGCTCTTGCGATAGGTTTCATGGCGGCGGTGTCGACGAGGCCGTCGACGATGAAGCGGTCGTCGATATGAATTCCCACCACCTGCCCGATCACCAGGTAATAGCTCGCGTCACCGCCCTCCAGCGGCACGAGCGGGATCGTCTGCAGCCATTTGCATTCGAGCGCCGCCAGCGCCTCCGCGACGCGCGGCGGCTTGACGAGGCGGGAGGGTGCCGCCGCGAGGCCCGCATGAACCATCTCGCTCTCGCCGCGCGGCAGCACCGCCGAGGTCAGGTTCATCTTGTCGCGCAGGTCGTACGTCGCGAGGTTGCAGACGAATTCCTTCGTCTCCTCGATGAAGGTCAGCGCATCCTTCCTGCCGCTCGATGAGAACGCCACCATCGGTGGCTTCTCCGAGATCGCATTGAAGAACGAATAGGGCGACAGGTTGATCTCGCCCTCGGCGCTCATGGCGGTGATCCAGCCGATCGGCCGCGGCGTCACGATAGCCTTGAAGGGATCGTGCGGCAGGCCGTGAGCATTGGTGGCGGTCTCATAGAACATGGCCTGCGACTCTACAGCTCGGTCACGATGTCGGCGAGCGTGGGCCGAGGCCGTTCGGTGGGAGTTTCCACGCTTGTGCCGATGTGAATGTAGCCGGCGATCCGTTCCTGCGGTTCGAGGCCGAGCGCATCGAGCACGCGCCGGTCGAAGGCGGACCAGCCGGAGAGCCAGACGGCGCCGTAACCCATCGCGGTGGCGGCGTTCAGCAGGTTCATGCAGACGGCGCCTGCCGACAGCACCTGCTCCCATTCGGGAATTTTCGCGCTCGGCTTCACGCTCGACACCACCGCCACCACCAGCGGCGCCTGGGCAAAGCGGCCGCGCTCGGTCGCGATCCTGTCGGGCTCGGCCGCCGGATTGTCGGCCTCAAACGCGGTCGCCAGGGTCTCCCCGACCCTGTGCCGGGCTTCGCCCAGAATGAGGATGAAGCGCCACGGCACCAGCCGTCCGTGATCGGGCACCCGGGCCGCCACGGTCAGAAGCGTCTCGATCTCCTGCGCGGACGGCCCCGGCTCGCCGAGCCATCGCGCCGCCACTGAGCGACGCTGCTGCAGGGTTGAAAGACTATCCTTCATGGGAGCTTCATCCATTGGCGATTATGTGAAACAGTGAATCTGGACGCTAAACGCCAGGAGAGCGCGGCAAGCGATTGCCTTGGTCTCGCCGTCTTGATGCGGTTCAGAAGCGTAGGCGTCCCGTGGGGGAACCGTTGCCGGTCACAACAGCAACGGATGTATAGGGGGAGTGTGGCGACACGCCAAGCAGGTTTCGGGCATCGGGCAAACAGCGTCTGCCGCAGCGGCAGCATCGCGCAATCTCCGGCACCCTCGACCTGATCCGGCCAGAAGCTGCGTCTGAACAATCAATGCGTACACTTTCCCCTGCATCGGGCGGGATTGTCTCGTCCGGCATCTGGTCGACCCGCCAGACCTGGATCGCGCTCGCGATGATCCTCGCCCTCTGGAGCGCGGCCGCTCTAATCTGGCCGCTGACCGGCTCGGTGGTGCCGTGGGATTCCAAGAACCAGTTCTATCCGACCCTGCGCTACCTGGGCGCGGCGCTAGCCCATGGTGAATTGCCGCTATGGAACCCCTACCATTTCGGCGGGCATCCGTCCTCGGCCGATCCGCAATCGCTCCTCTTCACCCCCACCATGCTGCTCTTCGGCTGGCTCGTGCCGGAACCGTCGATGAAGCTTTTCGACGCGGTGGTGTTCGCCCATTTCCTGCCCGGCGCCCTGGCCTTCGTGTTCCTGTTCCGGCGCCGCGGCTGGCATCCGGCGGGCGCGGTGGTGGCGGCGATCATCTTCATCCTCGGCGGCTCGGCGACCGCGCGCCTGCAGCATACCGGCATCATCCTCAGCTACGGCTATTTTCCGCTAGCGCTCCTGCTCCTGGAAGAAGCGCTCGACCGTCGCTCCTACCGCATCGGCGCGCTGTTCGCGGTGATCGCCGCCATGATGGTGATCGGGCGGGATCAGGTGGCGTTTCTCTGTGCGCTGACGCTGGTCGCGGTGGCAGGCCATCGCATCTGGACCGCGCCGCAGCCGCTGGCCTACCTGCGCTCGCGCGGCGGCCTTCTCGTCTTCATGGGTTTCATCGGCGGGGCGCTGCTGGCGATCCCGGTGGTGCTCACCATGCAATTTCTGGCGACCTCGACGCGGCCTTCCTTCGGCTACGGCGTCGCCGCCATGGGCTCCCTGCCGCCCGAGAGCCTTGCGACGATCCTGTTCGGCAACGTGTTCGGCTCCCTGCGCTGGACCTACGATTACTGGGGGCCGGACTGGCATTCCCTGTCGGAGGGAACCTGGACCGACCGCGCGACGAATTACCTCTTTGTCGGCACCATCCCGGCCCTGTTCCTGTTCTGGCACGGAATCGCCGGGGGCCGGCTTCTGGCGCGCGAATTCCGCTTCTTCCTGGTCGTCGGCGTCCTCGCCATCCTTTACGCCCTCGGCCGCTACACACCCGGCTTCGAGGTGATTTTCGACCATCTGCCCGGCGTCGATCTCTATCGCCGGCCGGCCGACGCGACCTTCCTCATCAACATCATCCTCGCGTTCGCCGTCGGCTATCTGGTCCACCGCTACGTGCGCGATGGGCTGCCGCGCTGGAATGCCGCCGCGATGGGCAAGTTTCGCGTTTTCCTGCCGATGCTGGCCGTCGGCCTCGTGATCGCCGCCATCGCCAGCGCCATGGTGTTCGCGCTGCGGGCGGGCCAGAGCGCCGCCTCCCTGCGGGAGATCGGCATCGCGCTTTTGGCCGCCACGGCGATCATGCTGCTCCTCACCCGCGCCAGCGCCACGCCGCGCCTGCGCCAAGCGGCCGCCCTCGCGGTCATCGCGCTCACCGGCGGCGAGCTGATCGCGCGTCATGCGGCCTCCGCGCTCAATGCCGAACCCGCCGAGCGTTACGCGGTCTTCCGGCAGCTTCCGCCCGAGCAATTGCAGGGGCTCCAGATCCTCAAGCGCGAACTTGCCGAGCGGAATGCTGCGGGCGACCATCCGCGGGTGGAAATCCTCGGTCTCGGCGGGCCGTGGCAGAACGCCTCGATGGTGCTCCAGATCGAGGATATCATCGGCTACAACCCGCTTCGCCTGGCGGATTACGAGCGCGCGGTCGGCCCCGGTGAAAACGCGGAGGACCCGAACCTGCGCACCTTCCCGGCGACCTTTCGCGGCTACAAATGCCCTCTCGCCGGCCTGCTCGGCCTTGAATACCTCGTCCTCGACCGGCCGATCGAACGCATGCCGCGCCATTTCCCCCGCCTCAAAGGCGCCGAGGTCGTCTACGGCACCGGCAAGATGTGGGTGTACCGCCTGAACATCTCGAGCCCGCGGACCTACCTGGCGCACCACGTGACGCCGGTCGATTCGGAGGCCGTGCTGGATCAGGAAGAACTGCCCGAGTTCAACCGCGAAACCGAGGTTCTCATCGACCAGCGTAGCATCAACCTGCTCCAGACACGGTATTCCGCCGCGCCGACAACACCCTCCCCCGTGCCATCGGCCGTTGCCGGCGAGGCGCGCATCGTCGATTACCAGCGCAACTCCGTGTCGATCGAGGTCGATAGCGCCTCGGCCGGCGTGCTCGTGCTGCACGACGTCTATTATCCGGGCTGGGAAGTGACGGTGGACGGGAAGCGGCAACCGCTGCTGCGCGCCAATCTGCTGTTCCGGGGTGTCGAGGTTCCGGCCGGCAAGCACCGCGTCGAATTTGAATTCCGCCCGATTTCCTTCGATAACCTGGTGGCGGCGGCATCCGAACTCGTGACCAGCGAGAGCGAGCCGATCAAGACCGCCGAGATTCCGCAGGTCCGTTGAGGCCTCAAGACAAGACCGATTGTGTGAAATCCTTTTCAGCCGTCCTGACCGCTTTCCTGCTTTCCGCGACCGCGGCGTCCGCTCAGGCGCCCGCGGTTCCTTCGCTCATGCAGAACTCACCTCCGATCGCAATCGGAAAGGTGCTGCTGAGCGCCAACGCGGCATTCGCCGAGAACAACCAGCCGATCCGATCCGGCCTTATCTGGCGCGTCTATGAGGATCGCGGCGACACGGTGTCGCCCACCATCGTTACGCGCTCGACAAGCCCGACGCCCAATTTCACCCTGGCGCCCGGCAACTACATCATCCATGTGGCGTATGGTTTCGCCGGCGCCTCGAAGCGCATCAGCGTGCAATCGGGCAACCTGTCGGAACGCCTGACGATCAGCGCCGGCGCCTTGCGCCTCAAGGGTGCGGTCGGCGACAGCCCGATCCCCAATCAGCGCCTGTCCTTCGCGGTCTATGTGCCCATCGCGCAGAATTCCGAAGGGCGGCTCGTGCTCGCCAACGGCAAGGCGAACGACCTCATCCGCCTGCCCGAGGGGACCTATCACGTGGTTTCCACCTATGGCGACGCCAACGCCATCATGCGCGCCGACCTGAAGGTCGAATCCGGCAAGGTAACCGAGGCAACCCTCAACCACCGCGCCGCGACGGTGACGCTGAAGCTCGTAGGAGCAGCCGGTGGCGAAGCCTTCGCGGGCACTGCATTCAGCGTGCTGACCCCCGGCGGCGACGTGATCCGCGAGGCGATCGGCGCCTTTCCGTCGGTGACGTTGGCCGAGGGCGATTACGTGCTGATCGCGCGGCACGAGGGCAAGGTCCGGACGCGGGAATTCAAGGTCGAAAGCGGCCTCGACCGGGACATCGAGATCATCGCGACGCCTTGAGGGCGAGGGAATCACCTCTCCCCGGTGGGGAGAGGTCGAGCGAAGCGACGGTGAGGGGGTGAGACCTTTTCCGGAAAGCGCGCATCCCCTCACCCGGACCTGCGGTCCGACCTCTCCCTCGAGGGAGAGGTTAAGAAGCGGCGATGCCGGCACGACCTCGCCGCACCAGGAGGCCGGTCGGCACATGATGGGGAATCCAAACGCCCGACGCACATGAGCGGAAATCCAAACGCCCGACGGAATCACCTCTCCCCTGTGGAGAGAGGTCGAGCAAAGCGAGGGTGAGGGGGTGAGACCTTTCCGGAAAGCGCGCATCCCCTCACCCGGA
>NZ_VCMV01000031.1 GCF_008757455.1 Microvirga brassicacearum
CCCCCCACCCTGCCCTCCCCCACAAGGGGGGGGGAAGAGGCCGTTGAACCCTTCAGCTCGTCGCCCATCGCCCTACTCCGCTGCCTGCAGCGCATCCCGATGGCCGATGATCCGTGTCGCGCGGGTTTCATCGGATGCGGTTTCGCTCAGGGCCTTGAAGAGCAGATTGCGGGCGATCGTCGATCGGTAGGCGGCGGAGGCACGATGATCGTCGAGGGGCTGATAATCCTGCGCCAGCGCGGACAATGCCTCGCCCCAGGCGGCGGCATCGTCGAGAGACACGCCCATGAGCGCGGCCTCCGTTTCGAATGCACGTTTGGGAATGCCCGCCATGCCGCCAAAAGCAATGCGCGCCGAGGTGATGGTGCGACCCGCCAGCGTGAACTTGAACGCTCCGAGCGCCGCCGAAATATCCTCATCGAACCGCTTCGTCACCTTGTAGGCGCGAAAGACTTCGTTCGCGTTCAGCTTCGGCACGATGACGCGGCGCACATATTCGCCGGGCAATCTGTCCTGTTTGCGATAGGCGATGAAGAACGTATCGAGCGGGATGCTGCGCGTGCCCTCTGTGCGGCGCAATTCCAATTCGGAGCCTAACGCGATCAGGACCGGTGCCAGATCGCCGATGGGCGAGCCGTTGGCGATGTTGCCGCCGACCGTGCCGGATGCACGCACCTGCACTGAACCGAAACGCCGCACGATCTCGCCGAGATCGGGGTCGATATCCGCAAGGCCGGCGAACGCGTCCGCGTGGCTCGCCATGGCGCCGATGGTAAGCACCGTCGGCGCGTCTTCGATATCCTTCAGGCCCGCGACGTTGCCGAGCCAGATGACCTTGTCGAGCGCGATCAGGTTTTTCGTCACCCAAAGCCCGACATCGGTGGAGCCGCCGACGAGCACGGCGTCGGGATGGGCCGCGTAAAGCGCGGCGAGCGACGCCTCGCTCGCCGGCGCTGCGAAGAACTGCGTGGCGTCGCCGACGAACAGGTCATCGCCGTCATTGAATCGGCAAAGGGCTGCCGCGACCTGCGTCGACCGCGTCGCGAAAGCATCGGCCGGGTCCTCGGCGCAGGCCCGCAAAGCCGCATCGGAAATGGGCCGGTAGCCAGTGCAGCGGCAGAGATTGCCCGCCAGCGCATCGTTGACGGCGGCGCGGCGCACCGGCCGCTCGCCTTCGTGATAGAGCGCAAACAGGCTCATGACGATTCCCGGCGTGCAGAAGCCGCATTGCGAACCATGCATCTCGACCATCGCGGCTTGCACCGGATGAAGCCTGCCCTCGACCGCCAGATCCTCGACCGTGACGAGTTCGCTGCCGTCGATCTGCCCGAGCAGGAGGATGCAGGCATTGATGGGTTCGTAATGCACCCGCCCGTCGCGCAGGCGCCCGAGCGCGACCGTACAGGCACCGCAATCGCCCTCGGCGCAGCCTTCCTTGGTGCCGAAATGCCGCTGGTTCAGTCTCAGGTAGTCAAGAAGCGTGGTGCGTGGATGAAAGCCTGAGATTTCAACGGGCTGCCCATGCCGCCAAAAGCGGATCGCTTCTCGTGTCACGATTATCCTCCGCCGGAACAACCCGGCTCGTCATGGTGAGCCGGGTTGAGGGTCGGAGCAAGGCCTTTTCGCGCCCCCCTGATCGAGGGCCGGAAGAGGCTACCAGGCGCCGGTGTTCGGCATGGACGCCCATGGCTCCTGCGGCGGCTTGGCGGGACCGCGCTGCAGCAACTCGATCGAGATATTGTCGGGCGATTTGACGAACGCCATGTGGCCGTCGCGCGGCGGCCGGTTGATGGTGACGCCCCCATCCATGAGCCTTTGGCAGGCGGCGTAGATGTCGTCGACCTCATAGGCGAGGTGGCCGAAATTACGGCCGCCCGTATAGGTCTCGGGATCCCAATTGAAGGTGAGTTCGAGGAGCGGCGCCTTCGTGTCGCGGGCCGAATCCGCATCGCCCGGCGCGGCGAGGAACACCAGGGTAAAGCGCCCCTTCTCGTGCTCGGTGCGGCGGGTTTCGACAAGACCGAACTTCCCGACATAGAAATCGAGCGCCCGGTCGAGGTCGGCCACGCGAACCATGGTGTGCAGATATCTCATCGTCTTTCCTTTAATTCATGTGCGAACCGTCGGCCCGGGCGGGTCGCCGGTGCGATCCGAAGGTCATGGCGCATTTTTTGCACAGATCAAGTCTCCAAAGGCGAGACCCTGACAGCACGGCCTCCGGCTCCGCCGAAGGCCTTCTCCTGAGCGGTTCAACGCTTCGCGATCCACCTTGTGCCGAATAGCACTAACCATCACCTGAGAGATCAGGCACAAAGGGCCAAGGTGGCGATGATAAACCTATAGCCGCCTTCGACCGCAAACCATCACGAGAGTACCCCATGCGTGACGACTCGGCCCCGATCATTCGCCTCGAGGATTACCGGCCCAGCGATTTCCTGATCGACCGGGTCGAACTGGACGTGCGCCTTCATCCCACCGCGACGCGGGTTACCGCCACCATGGCGATCCGCCCCAATCCGCATGGCCGCAGCGATGCGCCGCTGGTCCTCGACGGCGACGAGGTCAATCTCAAGGCGCTCGCGCTCGATGGCCGCAGCCTGCCGGGGGGTGAGTTCGAGGCCTCGTCGCAAGGGCTGACCATCGCGCAGCCGCCGCGGCGGCCGTTCACGCTCAGCGTCGAGACCGAGATCGACCCGACCGCGAACACCAAGCTGATGGGCCTCTATCGCTCCGGCGGCAATTATTGCACCCAGTGCGAAGCCGACGGTTTCCGCCGCATCACCTATTTTCTCGACCGCCCGGACGTGCTCGCCGTCTACACGACCCGGATCGAGGCCGAACGAGCCGAGGCCCCGGTTCTGCTCGGCAACGGCAACCCGGTCGAGGCCGGCGCGATCGAAGGGACCAGCCGGCATTACGCGGTCTGGCACGATCCGCATCCCAAGCCCGCCTACCTGTTCGCGCTGGTGGGCGGCCGCCTCGGTCGGGTGGCAAAGACCTTCACCACCATGAGCGGCCGCGAGGTCAGGCTCGCGATCTACGTGGAACCCGGCAAGGAGGATCGCGCCGGCTACGCGCTCGATGCGTTGGAGCGTTCCATGCGCTGGGACGAGCGCGTCTTCGGTCTCGAATACGATCTCGACGAATTCAACGTGGTGGCGGTGTCCGATTTCAACATGGGGGCGATGGAGAACAAAGGCCTCAACATCTTCAACGACAAATACGTGCTCGCCTCGCCCGAGACGGCGACCGATGCGGATTACGCCAATATCGAAGCCATCATCGCGCACGAATATTTCCACAACTGGACCGGCAACCGCATCACCTGCCGCGACTGGTTCCAGCTCTGTCTCAAGGAAGGGCTGACGGTTTTCCGCGATCAGGAATTCTCGTCCGACGAGCGCTCCCGCGCGGTGCACCGCATCGCCGAGGTCAAGGCCCTGCGGGCGCGCCAGTTCTCGGAGGATGCAGGCCCCCTCGCCCACCCGGTGCGGCCGACGCAGTATCGCGAGATCAACAACTTCTACACGGCGACCGTCTATGAGAAAGGCGCCGAGATCGTCCGCATGCTGAAGACGATCATCGGCGACGCGGATTTCCGGCGCGGGATGGATCTTTATGTGAAGCGCTGCGATGGCACCGCCGCCACCGTGGAGGATTTCCTGTCCGCCTTCGCCGACGTCACCGGCCGCGACCTTTCGCATTTCGCCCAATGGTATGCGCAGGCGGGAACGCCGCGGGTCACGGTGACGGGGACTTATGACGACCTGGCACGGACCTACCGCCTCGATTTCGCGCAGGCGACGAATGCGACGCCGGGCGAGACCGTGAAGCGGCCGATGGCGATCCCGATCCGCCTCGGCCTCGTGGCGCAGGATGGCAGCGCGCTTGCGACGAGAAGCGACCGTATCAGCCCGCAGGGCGTGTTCATGCTGGACAGGGAAAGCGACAGCCTGACCTTCACCAACGTTCCCCAGCGCCCGGCCCCGTCCGTGTTCCGCGATTTCTCCGCGCCGGTCAAAGTCGCGCTCGACCTGTCGAATGACGAATTGCTGGTGCTGCTGCGGCACGACACGGATGCGTTCAACCGCTGGCAGGCCGCGCAAAGCGTCTCGCTCCGCCTTCTCGTGCGTCTCTCGAAACACGAAAAGGTGGACGGGCCTGAGATCGCCGCGCTGGCAGCTGCGCTCGGAAGCTTTCTCGAGAGCGACGCGCTGCGCGATCCGGCATTCGCGGCGCTTGTCCTGACGCAACCGGGAGAAGCCGAGATCGCGCAGGAAATCGCCTCCGAGGTCGATCCGGATGCAGTTCACCGCGCTCGCACCGACTTGCGGCGCCACCTTGCGCAGGCAAACACAACGCTGCTGCGGCGGCTCTACGACGATCTGGAGGATGCGGGCGCCTACAGCCCCGATGCGGCGAGCGCCGGGCGGCGGGCCTTGCGCAACATCGCTCTTGAGCTTCTGCCGGCTGCTGATCGCTTCATGGGAGAGGAGCTCGCAGGCGCACAGTTCAAAGCGGCCGCGAACATGACCGATCGGCTTGCGGCGCTGAACACCCTCACCACCATCCCGGGCAAGGCGCGCGAGAATGCGCTGGCGAGCTTCGGCGAGCGTTATCGCGACGAACCGCTGGTCCTCGACAAGTGGTTCACGCTTCAGGCCGCCATCGAGGAGCCCGAGACCCTGTCTCGCGTCGAGTCCTTGCTCAATCACCCCGCCTTCGCGCTGAGCAATCCCAATCGCGTCCGGTCCCTGGTCGGCAGCTTCGCGATGTTGAACCAGACGCAGTTCAACCGCGCCGATGGTGCCGGCTATCGCTTCGTCGCGGGCACCATCCTGCGCGTCGATGCGCTCAATCCGCAGCTCGCCGCAAGGCTGCTGACGGCCTTCAGTTCATGGCGAATGATGGAAAGCGGGCGCCGCGCACAAGCAAAAGCGGCATTGACGCAAATCGCGGTGGCTCCCGGCCTGTCGCGTGATGCGAGCGATATCGTGCACCGCACACTCGAAGAAAGCGAGCAACCGTAAGGGATTGTATCGGTGCTTTGCGGCACCGCTCGCGACCGTGCCCGACGCCCAAAATAGCCTCATGGAAATATTTTATTAACCTAGACGCTCTCGCCGCTAGACAAATCACTCGCTCGTGATTCTATTGTTAGTGATTCGGAGAGATGCGGCACGTCCTTCCGAATGAGGACGACTAGGATTCCGGAGGTTACGCATGGCGGGGGCAGCGACCGCGAGCGTTCCCGCACGCGCGGGCACGATCTTGGGGGTAACGCGATCGGACGCGAACCCCACCTATCGACGACTTGAACAATACGAACCCCTGCTGCGGCTGGCCGTTCCGGCGCTCCTCGCCCTGTTTTTGCTGACGCTCGCGGCGAGCGCATGGATCCAGGTGCGCGACGGGCGCGAGAGCACGCTTGCCGATGCGGTGGCGGATATCGACATCATCGCGTCGCTGGCAGCGGTCAAGCTTGGCGTCCACCCGGCGCCAACCGACCGCAATGCCGCTGCGGCGCAGCTCGACGCGCTGGTGCGGACCATCCCCCCGAGCGCGCTCGCGCAGAGCCGCACGCTGGTGCTCGTCAACGCCGCCGGCAAGGTGCTGGCGACCCATCCGGTCACCATCAGCATTCCGGCGACGCTGCTTGACCTGCTGGGCGAAACGCAGCCGCTGACCACTTTCGCCGACCGCGCAGGCGTGATGACGATCAAGCTCGCAAGCGGCGAGGATGCCATCGCGACCGTGCGGTCGCTTCCGGCATCCTCCGGGCAGATCGCGCTGGTGCAGCCCCTGCCGCGTGTTCTTTCCGGTTGGTTGTCGCGCACCATCGGCCACGTCTCGCTGCTCGGGGCGACGATCGTGGTGCTTCTCGGCATCGGCATCGCCTATGTGATGCAGGCGAACCGCGCCCGCGCCGCAGACGAGGTCTGCGAGAAGGTGCGCGACCGCATCGATTCCGCGCTCAATCGCGGCCGCTGCGGATTGTGGGATTGGGATATCGGACGCGGGCGCCTGTACTGGTCGGATTCCATGTACGAGCTGCTCGGCTACGAGCGGCAGGACGAATTTTTGTCCTTCGGCGAAGTCAACGCTATGATTCATCCGGACGACGAGGATCTCTACGCGCTCGCCGAACAGCTCGCCTCCGCCAAGACCTCGCTGCTCGATTATGAATTCCGCATCCGCAGTTCCGCCGGCGAATGGGTGTGGCTGCGCGCCCGTGCGGAACTGATGGACGACCCCGACGATGCCGCAAGCCACCTGGTGGGCATTGCCGTCGACGTGACGGAGCAGCGCGGACTGGAAGAGAGAACGGCGAAAGCCGACGCGCGCCTTCACGACGCCATCGAGGCGATCTCCGAGGCCTTCGTGCTGTGGGACGCCAACAACAAGCTCGTGCTCTGCAATTCCAAGTTCCACAAGCTGCACGAGCTGCCATCGGACGCCGAACTGCAAGGCAAGACCTATGCGGAAGTGATGGCGCAGGGGCGCCCCGCTGAAGTGCAGCACCAGTTCATGCGGCGGCAGGAGGAAATCGGCGCGCGCAGCTACGAGGCGCGCCTGCAGGATGGACGCTGGCTGCAGATCAACGAACGCCGCACCAAGGATGGCGGCTACGTGTCGGTCGGCACCGACATCACGGCGCTCAAACGCCACGAAGGCCGGCTTGTCGATTCCGAAAAGGAATTGATCGCCACCGTCATGGATCTCAAGCAGTCGCGTCAGAAATTGCAGGCGCAGACGCAGCAGCTGGCCGATCTCGCGGAGCGCTATCTCGACCAGAAAGCGCAGGCCGAGAGCGCCAACCGGGCGAAGTCCGAATTTCTTGCCAATATGAGCCACGAGTTGCGCACGCCGCTCAATGCCATCATCGGCTTTGCGGAAGTGATGCAGAGCGGCATTTTCGGCACCCTGGGTTCCGAGAAGTACGAGGAATATTGCGCGGACATCCGCGGCAGCGGCGAATACCTGCTCTCAGTCATCAACGACATTCTCGATATGTCGCGGATCGAGGCCGGACGCACCAGCCTCACCAAGCAGCCGATTGCCGTCAATGCATCGATCCAGCGCGCGCTGCGACTGGTGAGCGAGCAGATCAAGGCAAAGAACCTCACCATCACGGTCGACGTGATCCCCGAGGATATCGTGGTGCCGGCGGACGAGCGGGCGATCCACCAGATCCTCGTCAACCTGCTCCAGAACGCCACCAAATTCACCAGCGACGGCGGCTGCATCACGGTGCGCACCCGGCAGGCGGGCGACGCCATCAACCTTTACGTGGAAGATAACGGCATCGGCATTCCCGACCACGCCCTGCAGAAACTCGGGCGTCCCTTCGAACAGGTCGAGACCGAGTTCTCGAAGAGCTACAAGGGCTCGGGCCTCGGCCTTGCCATCGCGCGCTCCCTCACCGAACTCCATGGCGGCGCACTGCGCATCCGAAGCCAGGAAGGGGTGGGCACCATCGTGCTGGTCCACCTGCCGCTGACGGAAGCGACGAACGCGGATATCGCGCTGGGTGACGCGGCTGCGTGAAGCACGGCTCGCCAAAGTCGCGGGCGCGCCACGGCTTGCAATGATCGACGACGCGACGTTGCCTTCCGCGACGGGGCGATCCCGCAGGCGTCCACCTCTCCCGACGAAAGACGTGACGAAGGACAAGGCCGCAAGACCAGAGGACGCGGCCGCTGAATCTCCAAAGGGCCGGACAGCAGCGCGAAAGCAAAAGCGCCGGCGCGTTGATTGCGCCGGCGCTTTGTCTTTGAATGACAGTCAGTCCGCCGGATCGGCGCAACCTATCCGATCAGATCAGCAGAAAGTCCGCCGCCGTCAGCGCGTAAGGGTTCGTCACAGTCGCGAACTTCACCGCAAGTCCGCCGCCGAGACCGTCGGCGTCATAATAGAGATCGCCACCGTTGCAGATAATCTCGGCAGTACCGCCACTCGCAACCTGTCCGAAGCTGAACTTCACCGTCGCGCCGAAGGCCGAGAAGATGCCGCGGTCGAGCTGGATCGTGTCGTCCGCCGCGTTGAAGTCGGTGATCCGGTCGACATTGCCATTGCCGAGCGCCGCATCGAACACGAACAGATCCCGGCCCGAGCCACCGGTCAGAACATCCGACCCGGCACCGCCGAGAAGCAGATCGTCGTCGGCACCGCCGTTGAGGCTGTCATTGGCTTCGGCGCCCCAGAGCGAGTCGTTGCCCGCGCCGCCGAGGACAGTATCGTTGCCATCGCAGGCGATGATCCAGTTGGCATTGGCATTGCCGCTGATCGAGTCACCGAAGGCCGAACCGAAGGCGCCGTTGACGTTGATGAACACATCGCCCGCTGCCTGGCCGCCGGAACTCCCCGAACCGTCGAGGCGCAACGTCACCGCATCGGAATTGCGGTAATCCGCAACGCCCCAGCCGCCGGTGCCGTCCAGGATGTCGGCGCCGGCGCCGCCTTCGAGCACGTTGTTGCCGATGCCGCCGACGAGATGATCGTTCCCCGCACCACCGACGAGCTGGTCGTCGCCATCGCCGCCATAGACGGTGTCATCGCCGGCCCCACCGTTGACGGTGTCGTTGCCGCTATCAGCGAGGATCCAGTTGGCGTTGACATTGCCGTTGAGCGTGTCGGAGAAGACCGAACCCTGCACACCATGGACGTTGACGAAAGTATCGCCCGCTGCCTCGTCGCCGACGCTGCCGGAGTTGTCGAGATTGACCGTCACGGCCGTCTGTGCCGTGTGATAGTCGGCAATACCCCAACCACCAGTCCCATCGAGCTTGTCGGCACCCGCCCCGCCGCGCAGGACGTTGTTGCCGATGCCGGCGATGAGATAATCGTCGCCCGCGCCGCCGACCAGCATGTCGTCGCCGTCGCCACCATAGACCGTATCGTTGCCGGCGCCGCCATCGACGGTGTCATTGCCGCTGTCAGCAAGAATCCAATTGGCATTGGCGTTTCCGTTCAGCGTGTCGGCGAAGACCGAGCCCTGGACACCATTGACGTTGACGAAGGTGTCGCCGGCTGCCTCGTCGCCCGAATTGCCCGAGCCATCGAGATTCACCGTCACAGCCGTCTGGGCCGTGTGGTAGTCCGCAACGCCCCAGCCACCGGTGCCGTCGAGTGCGTCGGCACCTGCGCCGCCGCGCAGAATGTTGTTGCCGATGCCGGCGATCAGGCGATCATCGCCGTTGCCGCCGACCAAGGTATCGTCGCCTTCGCCGCCGTGGAGAACGTCAGCGCCATCGCCACCGTCGAGAAGATCGTTGCCGCCGTTGCCGAGGAGCATGTTGTCGGCGGAATCGCCTAGAAGCTGATCGTTATAGGACGATCCCGACAAGCCTTCGATACTGAGCAACCTGTCGCCGGAAAGCTCTGTCCCATCGATGAGACTGACGCTGACGCCGGACGTTGCATTTTCGTAAGCGGCGATATCGAAACCGGCTCCACCATTCAAATGATCGGCGCCCGCGCCACCGACCAGGATGTCATTGCCGTCGCCACCGCTCAGCATGTCGGATTCGGCGCCGCCCGTGAGGGAGTCGTTGCCCGCGCCCCCGGACAACCAGCCGCTACCCGAAAGCAGATCGTCGCTTTCGGTTCCGAGATAAGCTCTGAAGCTGAAACTTATTACGACGTCGGTGCTGTTGCCGGTGGTGTTGCCGGGATACTGGTCGGGGCTGTCATCCGCATAGCCGTCGCCATTGTTGTCCACCGCTCCGAGCGGCAACTCATGCACGTGGCCGTCCGCGAAATGTTCGCCATACGTCTCATAACCCGAAAGCGGATCGATGGCGATATGCGGACAGTTGTAGAGGTCGCCGTAGAGCGTGTGGTGCAACTGGTCCGTATAGGGGGTGAGAAACGACCAAAACCCTGCTCGATCGATGAAACTGTCATCTATCAATTTTGGAGCCAGTACATAGATATCGATATGGTCAGGATTGTAGGCCGGGCTCAGGTCGTTGGACAATTCGCCTTCCGGCGCGCCTTCATCAGGCGTGGACGAAGCCGCCCCTCCGGGAGGCGGATATGAAGAACCTGTTCCCGAGCCACCGGTCGGATTTCCGGTGACCGGTCCCCCGCTCACACCCGTTCCGCCGTACCAGACGCCACCTCCTCCGCTATTGTCAAAGTAAGCGGCCATCGCCTGTTCGATCGAGAAAGTCATCTTCGCCCCCATCGTCGGCGCTAGATGCACGCGCCATACTTGCCATTGACGCTGAGCGCCGCGTTCGAACGTGGCGTCGGAATGTCAACTGCAAGAAAAAATGACCGCAGAGGCGTCACACCACAACATCACTGTCGTGGCATTACGGTTGGGAAATGGCGATTGGAAGTTGAATTTATCGTATTGTCATGAAAAAAAATTTTCACTTAAATAAAAAAACAGGTCGAACTTCATAAGTTAATTAATTTCAATCAAATTCTTACAACAAAATACAATACCGATATTAATACTAATATGGAGAGGAGTATTTGATTATAAGGCCCGGAAAATTCCATGCGAAATTCGTACTACTTTCGCGCGCAACTGCATCACGTGGGCCTGCATCGCTGCGGCGGTTGGAAGGCCCGCTACGGAAGCAAGGCGCTGCAAGATCGCCTTCGACAGCATCGTCGCATCGAATGAACCTTCCACCATCAGCCGCTGCCACTGGAAGATATCGTTCATCACCTGCTGAGCATCGAGCAATATGCGCGAATCGGATTCGGCGAGCAGGCCGATGCCGGCTGCCCGTTCGATCACCTGCGGCGTTGATGCGCCGGGCGCCAACGCAATCTTTTTCGGATGGGCCAGCACCAGCCCCTGCGCCATAAAGTCGAGATCCGTCAAGCCGCCGCGCGCGAGCTTCAGGTCCCAGGGATCATCGTCGCCTTTTTCCTGCGCGATCAGTTCGCGCATCGCACCGACTTCCTTGAACACCTTCTTCGGATCGCGCGGCGCTGCGAGGATATCCGCAACGGCCTTCTCGACCCGCTTTCCGAAGTCCTCATTGCCGGCGATCACGCGTGCGCGTGTCAGCGCCATGTGCTCCCACAGGTCCGCTTCACTCCGTTGATACTCGACGAAGCCGCGGAATTGCGACGCGACAGGCCCCTTCCCGCCTTGCGGCCGCAAGCGCAAATCGACCTCGTAGAGCAATCCGCGCCGCGTCGGCACCGTGAGCGCGGCGACGAGGCGCTGGGTCAGGCGAGTATAGTACACCACCACATCGAGCTTGCGCGGACCGGTGCTCTCGCGCCGGTTCTCGTCGAAATCGTAGATTACCACGAGATCGAGATCGGAACCGGCCGTGAGCTCGCGCGAGCCCAGCCGGCCGAGGCCCAGGATGGCGATTTCGGCTCCCGGCACGACGCCGTGATCGGCCTCGAAATTGCGCCGCACTTCGGCGAAGGACGCGCGCACCATCGCCCGCGCGATCGCCGCATAGGCCTCGCCCGCCCGTGTGGGCGAGAGGATATCGGAGAGAAGGCGCGCGCCGGTGACGAACCGCATCTGGCGGGCCGCATCACGCGAGCGATCGAGGAACTCCTCGTAATCGGCAGGTGTCCCGATGATCTGCCGCACCTGCTCTTCGATGCCCGCATCGTCGCTCAACGGATCGATGAAGGCTGGGTCGATGAGCGCATCGAGGACGTGGGGGGATTGCGCCACCGTATCGGCGAGACGCGGCGCGGTGCCGAGAAGGTCCGCGAAGAGCAGACGCAAGCGGTCGTGCGATTGCAGGATGGTGAGCAGTTCGACCACCGCCGGCATGCGTCCGAAAGCACGGTCGAGAGCCGCGAGCGCCGCGTCGGGATCGGGCGTGCCGCCGAGTGCGCTGAGAAGCGCGGGCACAAGCTCCGTCAGCACCTCGCGGGCGCGCTGGGAGGTGATGGCGGAGCGGCGGCCGAAATGCCAGCCGCGGATGGTCTCGGCCGCACGCTCCGGCTCATGAAAGCCGAGCCGCTTGAGCGTTGCCAGCGTCTCCGGGTCGTCCGTCGTTCCGGTGAAGACGAGGCTGCCGATATCGGAGGCCAGTTCCGGGCCTTCCTCGAACAACAGCGCATAGTGCCGCTGAACGATCTGCGCTTGTTCGGTCAGCGCGCGGGAGAACGATGGCAGATCGGAATAGCCGCAGAAATGCGCGAAGCGGGTCAGATCGGCCTCGTCGGAGGGCAGCCGCTGCGTCTGCTCGTCGTTGACCATCTGCAAACGGTGCTCGATGGTGCGAAGAAAGCGATAGGCGGCCGAAAGTTCGTCCCGCGCCTGATCGGTGATCCAGTTTTCGTCCCGCAAAGCCACCAGCATGTCGAGGGTGCGCCGGCCGCGAAGACCCGGCCGTCTTCCGCCGAAAACCAGTTGCTGTGTCTGCACGAAGAACTCGATCTCGCGGATGCCGCCGCGTCCGAGCTTGATGTCGTGGCCCGCGACCGCGATCTGGTCGTGGCCGCGCACCGCGTGAATCTGCCGCTTCATGGCATGGACATCGGCGATCGACGCAAAGTCGAAATACTTGCGCCAGATGAAGGGACGCAGATCCTCCAGAAAGCGTTCGCCAAGCGCCAGATCCCCCGCCACCGGCCGCGCCTTGATGAGAGCTGCGCGTTCCCAGTTCTGGCCTACGGTTTCGTAATAGGTATAGGCGGACGGCAGCGATACGGCGGTCGGCGTCGAGCCGGGATCCGGCCGCAGGCGGTAATCGACGCGGTGCACATATCCGTCCGCGGTGCGCTCCTGCAGCAGGCGCGCCAATTGCTGGGCGATGCGGGTATAGAGCGTCGGCGCTTCCGCGCCTTCCGGCAGGCACGACGCGTGGGGGTCGAAGAACACCACCAGATCGATGTCGCTGGAATAATTCAATTCGCCGGCACCATGCTTGCCGAGCGCGAGCACGGTGAAGCCGGAGCCCGCGCCCGGATCGTCAGGATTTGGCAGGACGATGCGGCCGAGATCGGCGGCTTCGGTGAGAACGAGATCGACGCCGCCGCGCACCGACGCATCGGCGAATTCGCTCAATGCCCGCGTCACCTCCACCACGTCCCACACGCCGCCGATATCCGCCAAGGCGACAAGCAGCGCGTGGGCATTGCGGTTCTGCCGGAACGCCGCCACCACATCGGCGCGCGCCAATGCACCGGACCGCAATTCGCGAAAGAGATTGGCCTGCGATTGCACGATCTCGGCGTGAGTCTCTTCCGGCGCATTGAGCGCGAGGCGCTGCAGCCGGCCGGGATTGGTGAGGATCACCTGCCACAGAAATGGCGAATGATCCGCGATGGACAGGATGATGTCGTGAAAGAGGCCGTTTGCGAGATGCGGCAGCAGCGCCGCGCTCTGCGGCTCATCGCCTGCCCTTTCGATGAAATCCGCCAGTTGCGATTCGGCGCGCTTCGTGTCCGAGACGGGCGGGGCTTGGGTGAGGCGGTCGATGAGGGCGTTTGGCTGATCCGGCACGGGTGATCCATCGGGTTTGCGCGCTGGAGCATGATGCCGCCCGTAAGGCGGCGGCACACTCCGGTGTCGAGTGTCCATGCCACCCGGACCGACGCAACCGAAATATCGCCTCTATGCCCGTTTCTTTCAGGCCTCGCCGATTGCGGGAGCCAGCGGCAGCGCCAGGACGGCGCGCAGGCCGGGAGCGTTGTCCTCGAGCCGCAATGTCCCGCCATGCACCCGGGCGACGGCGGCAGCGAGGCTGAGGCCGAGGCCGAAACCGGGGCGCGAGCGCGCGGATTCGAGGCGCACAAAGCGCTCCAGCACGTGGCCACGCTCGGCTTCCGGGATGCCGGGACCACGATCGGAGACTTCGATCCGCACCTCCCCCTCCGCCCGCTTCGCCGTGACGCTAACGGGTCGCGCGGCAGCCTCGGGCTCACCCGATGCGCCGTATTTCAGCGCATTGTCGAGAAGGTTTGCGACCGCCTGGCCGAGAAGCTCGCGGCTGCCGTGAACGGGCAAATCGTCGTCCACCTGGACCTTGAGCGGAACGCCCGCCTCCTCGGCCAGGGCCTCGTAGAGCTCCGCCACGTCGCGCACCGCCTCCGACGCATCGAAGTCGGACAACCCCTCGCGGGCATTGCCGGCCTCCAATCGCGCAATCATCAGGAGCGCGTTGAAGATGCGGATGAGGTTGTCGCTCTCCTCGATATTGGCCTCGAGCGCCGCCTTCAGTTCCTCCGGCGTCCTCGCGAGGCGCAAGGCCTCGTCGGCCTTGTTGCGCAGCCGTGTCAGCGGCGTCTTGAGATCGTGCGCGATGTTGTCCGAGACCTCGCGCATGCCGTGCATCAACTCGCCGATGCGGTCGAGCATCTGGTTGAGGTTCTGCGCCAACCGGTCGAGTTCATCGCCCGTTCCGGCGACTTTCAGGCGCCCGTTGAGATCGCCCGCCATGATCGTGCGGGTGGTCTCCGTCATGTCGTCGATACGTTTCAAAACGCGACGGGTGATGAACCAGCCGCCGGCGCAGCCGAGCACGCCGATGAAGAGAAGCGAGTAGCCGAAGGCGCGGCGGATGACATCGCGCAGGCGTGCGCTCTCCTCCATGTCGCGCCCGACGAGGAGATGAAAGCCGCTGGGAAGCCGGTAAACCCGCACGAGCGCATGGCTCGGCGGCGCATCCGCCTCGTCGGTGCGGGTATAGGCCGTTTCGAACTGGCCCGGGTGATCGGCGGCGCCGGGTGGAAGCGCTCCCACATTTCCGGCAACGCGCTCGCCCAAAGGCGTGGTGACGAGATAGAGCAAGGCGCCGGGAGCGCGCGAGCGCCGTTCGACGATGTTGACGAGACGCCTGAGACCGCCGAGGCGATATTGCTCGGCGAGCCCGCCGATCTCGGCCTCGATCGTCGCGTTGAACTGATCGGTGAGAAGGCGCTGCGCGTTCCAAGCCACGTAGCCCAAAGCCGCAAAGGCAAACAGCGCAAACACCACCAGATAGGCGAACGAGAGCTTGAAGGCCGTCGTGCGGATGAGTTTCCCAAGCGCCGTCATGCGTCCTCTCTCCACCTCTCCCCACGGGAGAGGTCGGACCGGAGGTCCGGGTGAGGGCTGGCGTCATATCCGGAACGCGCGTACCCCCTCACCCTCGCTGCGCTCGACCTCTCCCTCACGGGAGAGGTGAAAAGGATGTGTCCGCTCACGCGTCGGTCTCGCCGCCGACTCGCACCATGTAGCCGGCGCCGCGGATGGTGTGGATCAGCGGCTTGTCGAAGCCCTTATCGATCTTCGCGCGCAATCGCGACACGTGTACGTCGATCACATTGGTCTGCGGATCGAAATGATAATCCCACACGTGTTCGAGCAGCATCGTGCGGGTCACGACCTGGTTGGCATTCTTCATGAGATATTCGAGGAGCCGGAACTCCCGCGGCTGCAGGATGATCTCGTGGTCAGAGCGCGTGACGCGATGGGACAGGCGGTCGAGTTCGAGATCGCCGACGCGATAGGTCGTCGGCTCGGCATGGGAAACGCTGGCGCGCCGACGCGCCAGAACTTCCACGCGGGCAAGCAGTTCGGAAAAAGCGTAGGGCTTGGGGAGATAATCGTCGCCGCCGGCGCGAAGGCCTTTGACCCGGTCGTCCACCTGACCGAGGGCGGAGAGGATCAGCACGGGCGATTCGATCTTCTGTTCGCGCAGGGACCGGATCAGCGAGAGGCCATCGAGCTTCGGCAGCATGCGGTCGACCACCAGCACGTCGTAGTCGCCGCCCTCGGCCATGGCGTAGCCGTCGAGGCCGTCCGCCGCATGGTCCGCCATGTGGCCCGCTTCCCTGAAGGCTTTGACGAGGTAGGCCGCAGCCTCCTTGTCGTCTTCGATGATGAGAATCCGCATGGCCTGACTGTAACGAAAAATGCGCCCGACGGCAGGCCGGCCCTGGAGGAGGCATATCGGCCAGCCTGCCGTGGGCAGAAAACACCGGTTACGCGGGGCTATAGGCTAGAGACACCGGTGTCCAGCACCCGGCCGATCCGCGGGGGGCGGGATCGGCCGGGTGTTCGCGGCAGCCCTGGCGTCAGACGCCCTTCGGCTGGCCAGCGACCTCGAGCGTCACGGTGCGTTCCTTGCCGTCACGATAGAGCGTGAGCGACAGGGACTTGCCGGGGGCGACCTGCGCCACGCGGCGGGAGAGGTCCCGGGCCTCCTTGATGCGCTCGCCGTCGACCGCCACGATGGTGTCGCCGGTCTTGACGCCGGCCTTGGCGGCCGGACCGTCCTTGATGGCTTCGGCCACGAGGGCGCCCTTCGGCTCCTTGAGGCCGATCGCTTCCGCGATCTCCTTGGTGACAGGCTGCATCTGCACGCCGATGAAGCCGCGGGTCACGGAGCCCTTGTCCTTGAGCGAAGCAACGACGTTCTCGACGGTGCTCGCGGGGATCGCGAAGGCGATGCCCACATTGCCGCCGGACGGCGAGAAGATCGCCGTGTTCACGCCCACCACTTCACCCGACAGGTTGAAGGTCGGGCCGCCGGAATTACCCTTGTTGACCGAGGCGTCGATCTGGATGAAATCGTCATAGGGACCAGCGCCGATATCGCGGTGCTGCGCCGAGACGATACCCGCCGTGACCGTGCCGCCGAGGCCGAAGGGGTTACCGACCGCCAGCACCCATTCGCCGATCCGCGCCTTCTGCGGCGCCAATTTCACGAAGGGGAAATCGCTGCCCTCGACCTTGAGGAGCGCGAGATCGGTTTTCGGATCGACGCCGATGACCTTGGCGTCGAGCGTCTCGCCGTTATCCATCGTCACCTGCACTTCGGCCGCGTTGTCGACCACGTGGTTGTTGGTCACCACATAGCCGTCAGCCGAGACGAAGAAGCCCGAGCCGAGCGACTGGCCGAACTGGCGCGGACGCTGCTGACGTTCACCGCGCTCGCCGCGCTGGCCCGGCTGCATCTGGTCACGGAACTGCCTGAAGAAGCGCTCCATCGGGTGGCCGGGGGGCAAATCGGGCATCGAGAATTGCTGGCCGTCGCCATCGTCGCGATCGGCGGCGTTCTGCACCTTCACCTTTACGGCGACGACGGCAGGCTTCACGCGCTCGACCACGTCGGCAAAGGCGGGAGCGCCGGTCACCGGCTGCGCCATCGAGCGGAGCTCGGCATGGGCGGGGGTGGATGCAACGAGACCGCTTTCGACGGCGCCACCGGCAATCAGGGCCGCCACGGCGGCCGCACCCAGAAACTTGATGGCGCGATGTTTGCCCCGGTGGGAATTTGTGTTCGACATTGTCACTCTCCTGCGAGAACCCTGTTGGGTTCGCCATGAGAGCAACATGGTGCTGCTCAGGTTACCGCACTCCGTCGACAAGATGAAATCTTGGTAAGGTTACGATGACGTGGGCGCCAAGTGCGCCCTCACCAACCGGCGACGTGGGCGCCAAGTGCGCCGTCACCACCCGGCGCGCTGTCATCTTTAAGCGACACGCGTGGAGGCCTCGCCTGGATTCGAACCAAGTGGGCAGGATTTGCAATCCTGTGCGTCGCCATTCCGCCTCGAGGCCGCCGACGCGTGTCGTGCCTTCATCTTAGCTGAGTCGCCGCCCGCCGCGTCGTCCCCTTCGGGTTAGGGACACTCTAGCTTTCGGATGAGTGACGAGGTTGCATCGGGATTCGGCGCCGGTTTCCGGCCTCTCAGGCGGTGTCCTCGTCACGCTTCAGAAGCGCTTCGACGGCCCGCGTCTCCTCGGCATTCAGGCTGGCAGCCGCCGGTCGCCGTCGGATCGTCGTGTATATGCCGAGGCCGCCGACGACGAGCACCAGCACCGGCGTCAGCCACAGCACCAGCGTGCGCCCGCGGAAGGTCGGCCGCAGTAGCACGAACTCGCCATAGCGTTGAACCACGAAGTCGCGCACCTGAGCGTCGGTGTCGCCGGCCGTCAGCCGCTCACGGACGAGCAGCCGGAGATCGCGGGCGAGATCGGCATCCGAGTCGTCGATGGATTGGTTCTGGCACACGAGACAGCGCAGGCCTGCGGAGATGTCGCGCGCACGGCGTTCAAGCACCGGGTCCTTGAGCACCTCGTTGGGCTGCACCGCATGGGCGCTGCCCAGCGAGAAAAGAATGGCCACGATGGCGAGGACCACGCGCATCGTCGTCATTCCGCCGGCAGCGGGTTCGCGGGAAGCCGTCGCGACTTCGCCGGTGCGGCGATGCGCATGCGGCGATCGGTGAGCGAGAGCGCGCCGCCGGCCGCCATCACGACGGCCCCGAGCCAGATCAGCAGGACCAGCGGTTTGTAATAGAGACGCATGCCGAGCGACCCATCGGGCTGGATCTCGCCGAGGCTCACGTAAATCTGGCTCAAGCCGCGGGTCATGATGCCCGCTTCGGTGGTGGGCATGCCGCGCGTTACGTAAAGCCGCTTCATGGTATCGACCGTGCCGAGTTCCTGCCCGCCGCGAAGGATCGTCAGGGTCGCCACATCCTCGCGGAAATTCGCTTCGCGTCGCGGCACGATGCGCTCGAGACGCGCCTCGTAGGGTCCGACGCCGAGGCGCTCGCCGCTCCGCAGCGTGCCGAGGGTTTCCACATCCCATGCGGTGGCGGCAATTCCGATAACGGTGAGCCCGACGCCCGCATGGGCGATCGCCGAACCCCAGGCCGAACGGGGAAGGCCAAAGGCCTTGCGCCTCATGACGGCCCAATCGCCACCCTTCGTCCACGACCGCGTAACGATTTCGTTGAGCGAGCCGAGGATCAGGAAGGTGCCAAGACCGATGCCGAGCGGCGCCGCCACCGGTCCATCATGGGTGAACGCGAACACCACGATGGTGAGAAGGAGCGAAAGCCCGAGTGCCGCATAAAGACGTTGCGCCGCGCCGAGCAGATTGCCGCGTTTCCAAGCCAGTGTCTGGCCGAAAGGCAGGAGCAGCAGCAGCGGCACGATGAGCGGCACGAACGTCAGGTTGAAGAAAGGCTCGCCCACCGAGATCTTCTCGCCGGTCATCACTTCGAGGGCGAGCGGATAGAGCGTTCCGATGAACACCGTCGCGCAGGCGGTGGCGAGAAACAGGTTGTTGAGAACGAGCGCGCCCTCGCGCGAAATCGGCGCGAAAACGCCGCCCTGCTGCAATCTCGGCGCACGCCACGCGAACAGCGCCAGCGAACCGCCGATGAATACCACGAGGATACCGAGGATGAAGGTGCCGCGCTCTGGATCGACCGCGAAGGAATGGACCGATGTGAGCACACCGGAGCGAACCAGGAAGGTGCCGAGCAACGACAAGGAGAATGTCAGGATCGCCAGGAGGATCGTCCAGACTTTTAGCGAGTCGCGCTTCTCCATCACGACGGTGGAATGCACCAGGGCCGTTCCCGCAAGCCACGGCATCAGGGAGGCGTTCTCGACCGGATCCCAGAACCACCAGCCGCCCCAACCCAATTCGTAATAGGCCCAGTACGATCCCATCGCGATGCCGAGCGTCAGGAAGGCCCAGGCCGTCAGCGTCCAGGGACGCACGATCCGCGCCCACACTGCATCGATGCGGCCGTCGATGAGCGCCGCGCAGGCGAACGCGAAGGAAATCGAGAAGCCCACATAACCGACATAGAGCAGCGGCGGATGGATCGCGAGGCCGAGATCCTGCAGCAGCGGATTGAGATCCTGTCCGTCTGCGGGTGCCGGAACCACACGGTCGAACGGGTTCGATGTCGTGAGGATGAAGGCCAGAAACGCCAGCGTGATGGCAGCCTGGATCGCCAGCGTATTGGCCTGCAGCCGCGCCGGGATGCTGTCGCGGGCAATCGCCACGATGCCGCCGAAAAAACTGAGGATGAGGACCCAGAGGAGCATCGACCCCTCGTGATTGCCCCACACGCCCGAGATTTTGTAGATCAGCGGCTTGGTCGAATGGGAGTTCTCGACCACATTGAGCACCGAGAAATCGGAGGTCACATAGGCGACCGTCAGCGCGACGAACGCGAAGGCGATGCATGCGAGGACCGCCAACGCGGTGGTCGGCGCCACGCTCATCAGCACCGGATCGTTCGCCCGCGTGCCCCAGAGCGGCACGATGAACTGGATCAGCGATAAGCCAAGCGCCAGCGCGAGCGCGAAATGTCCGGCCTCGACCAACACGGCGGCTCTCTCCCTATTGCTCGGCCTGTTGTGAGGCTTTTTCCTCGCCCTGCCAGTGCCCTTGACGCCGCAGGGCATCGGCCACTTCGCGCGGCATGTAGTTTTCGTCGTGCTTGGCCAATACGCTGTCGGCCCGAAAAACACCAGATGCCTCTAGGACACCTTCGGCCACGATGCCCTGCCCTTCCCGGAAAAGATCCGGCAGAAGGCCCTGATAACGCACCGGGATGGCACTCTGCGCGTCCATCACTTCGAAGACGACCTGCTGGCCGTCGCTGCGCTTGACCGAACCCTCCTTCACCAGGCCGCCGAGGCGGAAGCGGGTTCCGGGCTGCACGTTTCTTGCCTGCACGTCGGCGGGGGAGTTGAAGAACAGAATCGTGTCGTTCATAGCGTAGAGCACGAGCCCCAGCGCCACGCCGAGGACGCAGCCCGCCGCGGCGATGAGCGTGAGACGGCGCTGCTTGCGGGTCAGCCTGCGGGTGCGCGGCGTCTGGGTCGTCATGGGGTCGCGTTCGTCAACTGGAGTTCTCGCGTCATCGTGTCGATGGCCTTAAGGCCGTCGGCGTCTTTCGCCAGCGCCTGACGGGCTTTCAAGGCGGCGGCGGAGGCTTTGTCGCGTTGCCCGAGCACCGCATAAGACCGCACGAGCCGCGCCCATTCGTCGACGCTGCCGCCTTGCGATTCAAGCCGGCTTGCAAGGCTCGCGACCATTCCGGCAATCGCCTCGTTATCGAGGGGTGATGCGACCGCGGCCTGCTGGCCGTCGAGGCGCGCCAATTGCTCGCGAACCAGCGGGACCCATGGCGCATCGGTCGGAGACGCCGTCAGGATCGCGGCGTAATCCTCTCGCGCCTTGCCGATCCGTCCGTCCTGCTCGGCCGCGCGGGCGAGATACAGGCGCGCCTTGGCGGATGAGGGATCGAGTTCGACCGCCTTCTCGAATGCCGTCTGGGCATTCTTGGAAACGAGCCCGTCCCTGGCGATCACCAATGCCTCGCCGTAATTTGCCAGGCGGGCAGCGTCGGGGCCAAGATGCCGGAGCGCCGCCTCATAAGCCTTCACCGCATCGTCCATCCGGCCCATGCGGAGGTAGACCGGAGCGATCACCTCCCAGCCGCGGCCGTCCTGCGGGTTCGTCGCAAGGTGCGCTTCGATCTGTGCGACGGCTGAGCCGATATCGGTCCTGGCTTCCTGCCCCGTCACGGGCACCCTGCCCAATCGTTCCAGGATATGCGGCGATCCAAGCCCGCCATAAACCGCGAGGGCGAGGATCGGGATTACCGATAATGCGAGGGTGGAGGCAGCCCTTCGCCGCCGCAGGGCCGGTTCGCCGACGGCGTCCAGCATCGTGTCGGCGGCGTGGCTCGCGCGCAGAAGCCGGCGCCCGGCCTCGGCCTTCGCGGCCTCGGCCTCCGCGGGCAGCAGCGCGCCCCGGTCGCGATCGCGATCGATCTCGGCGACCTGCTCCCGGTAAAACTGGGTGTTGGGGTCCACCTGCCGGCTGATGGCACCGTGGCGCGAGAGCGGCCACAGGACCGCCATCACGGCTGCGGCCGTCATTGCCAGGAGAATGATCCAGATCATCATGGGAGCCTACTTAGCGTGCGCTTCCGTCAAGCACGACGGCGGCACGGTGTCACGCGGGAAAGAAGCCGGCCTTCAATTCAGGCCTCCCGGCAGTTCGAGCACCGCCCGCAAGCCCCCCAGCGGCGAGGCATCGAGCCTCAGGGTTCCGCCATAGAGCGCCGCGAGATCGCTCACGATCGACAGGCCGAGACCGGAGCCCGGCTTGGTCTCGTCGAGGCGTCGCCCCCGTTTGAGCATCTCGACGCGCCCAGCCTCCGGCAGGCCGGGGCCGTCATCGTCGATGATGAGAAAGAAGCGCGGGCGCTGCGGATCGGCCCGGTTGACCGTGCCCTCGACCAGCACCTTGCCGGCCGCCCATTTGGCGGCGTTGTCGATGAGGTTGCCGGCCATCTCCTCGAGATCCTGCCGCTCGCCGCGAAAGCGCAAGCCGGGCGTGATCGCCATCTCGATGCTGAGGTCCTTGTCGCGATAGATCTTCGCGAAAGTGCGGGTGAGGCCGGCAATGATGGGTTCGATCTCCGTCAAGGTGCCGAGCGTCCCCGCAAGTGCGGCGGCGCGGGCGCGATCGAGATAGTAATTGACCTGATCCCGCATCAGGCCGGCCTGCTCGCGGATCCTGGTCGCGACTTCCTCCGGTGCGTTCTCGGCCTCATTGACGACGATGGAGAGCGGCGTCTTCAACGCATGTGCGAGATTGCCGACCTGGGTGCGTGCGCGATCGAGAATTTCGCGGTTGGTATCGAGCAGCAGATTGAGATCGGTCGCGAGCGGCGCGATGTCCCGCGGGTATTCGCCCGCCACCCGATCGGCCTCGCCACGCCGGATGGCGCCGAGCGCCGCGCGCAGATTGGAAAGCGGCCTCAGGCCGAAACGGATCTGCAGCAGCGTCGTGAACCCGAGCGCCAGACCGAGCAGCGTGAAGGTGACGAGAAGCGCCAGGACGAAGCGGCGGGCGTCGGTGGCGATCTCGTCGGCGGGGCCGGCCACGCGGATGATGAAGCGGCCATCCTCGCCCACATCGATGTCGCGCTCGATGACGCGCAGTTCGCGCTCGTCGGGCGCGTTGCCGTAACCGCGGCGGACCTGGCCGAAATTCTTGTCGTCGGGCGGGACAAGCGACGGCAACTGGCCGCCAAAAAGGGATTTCGAACTGCGGATATCGACCGGCGCCGCGCCCGGACGGCCGACCTGCCAGTACCAGCCGGAGAAGGGCAGTTCGAAACGCGGATCGCCGACCGGCCCGAGATCCCGGTCCGGATCGCCCGGCGCCACGAGGTTCGACGCCAGGGTATTGGCATAGACGAGAAGCCGCTGATCAAAGGCCCGCTCGGTGTTGTCACGATAGAGAGCCGACAGGATCAGGCCCGCGATGAGCAGGATCACGAAGCTCCAGAACAAGGCGGAGGCTGCAAGCCGAACCGCGATCGAGCGGCCCGCCAGCCGATCGGAGATCGGGCGTAGCCGATCTGAAATCGGACGTAGCCGATCTGAAATCGGACGGAACCGATCGAGGACCGGGCGGAGGCGGTTCACGTCCGCGTCTGACCCGTATCGAGAAGATAGCCGAGGCCGCGGACCGTCTGGATGATGTCGACGCCGAGTTTCTTGCGCAGGCGGCCGATGAAAACCTCGATGGTGTTGGAATCGCGGTCGAAATCCTGATCGTAGAGATGCTCGGTGAGTTCGCCCCGCGAGACGATGCGGCCGGTATGGTGCATCAGATAGGAGAGCAGGCGGTATTCGTGCGAGGTCAGCTTGATCGGGTTGCCGTCCACCGCCACCCGTCCCGAGCGGGTATCGAGCTTCACCGGGCCGCAACTGATCTCGCTGGTGGCATGGCCGGTGGCGCGACGCAGCAGCGCGCGCACCCGCGCGAGAAGCTCCTCCATATGGAACGGCTTCGTCACGTAGTCGTCGGCGCCGGCGTCGAAACCCTGCACCTTGTCGCTCCAGCGATCCCGGGCGGTCAGGATGATGACCGGCATCTTCCGGCCCTCCCGGCGCCAGGCGTTGAGGACCGACACCCCATCCACATTCGGCAGGCCGAGATCGAGGATCGCGGCGTCATAGGGTTCGGTTTCGCCGAGGAATTGCCCCTCCTCGCCGTCGAATGCGCAATCGACCGCGTAGCCTGCTTGTTCCAGGGCGGTCACGATCTGCTTGTTCAGGGTTTGATCGTCTTCGACGACGAGAAGGCGCACGCTTGAAGCATCCTCTAAAGCATGGTCGGGCGAGTGGGTTACCAGCGCGCCATCGGCTCATGCGACAAAACAACGATATAGGACCGTCAGATACCAGTGGTCCTGGTTCTAATGGACCGATTTCACGCGGCCGGATGGCCCGTCTATCGTGACCTGCACGATACGACCATCCTTCTGCAACGCCATGATGATATACACCAGAGCGTCATCACTGTGACAGAGGTTGGCCCTCACCACATCCGCATTCGGCACCTGTTTGCGGGCCGTCATGACGGCGGAGGCCGGCGCGACCACGCCCTTGGCGGCCACCGCCTCCCGCACGGCGCGGGGCGCAAGGCAATTCTCCAGCGCCGATGCGGCGCTTTGAGCGCGCGCCACACCCGTCAACCCTTCGAGGGTGAGGCCGCCGAGGGCGATGCCGGACAGGGCTATGATCCAATAAGCCAGACGCATGGCCGGACCATCGCCCAAAGGCACTGAACAAAGGCTGAATGTAACACTAATTCAGAATTTGTTTCGTGGCGATGATGCGAAACACCGTCGAGGCAATGAAGCTGCCCGCCGCAATGATCTGAGCGACGGCGTCCGCGAAGGCCGGAGCCTCGAGGCCCGTGGCATCGAGACCGAGGACGCCGAGGACGAGCGCGCCGAGCCCGATCACGTTGGACCAGACGGTGCGGCTCGACAGGATGGTTTTGGAATCGATCATGGAGAACTTCCTTTTAGGGTGGGTGCCGATTTAAGGGCGAGCCGAAGCGCGTCCTGCTCGACGGAGAGAACCCGCCTCCGCCACCCACGCCCGAAGACCGGCCAGATGGCGAGGCGAGCGAGAAATCCGAGGCGGGCGCGCGTCAGGCGGCGAATGAGATCAACCGCATCGGCCCGACAGGCCGCCTCGAGCGTGTGAGCGCCGACAACGCCGTCGACCTTCGCCCCGAGGGTCGATTGAAGCAGGCGCACGGCGCGTGAGATGCCGGAATTGACCGCGAGGTCGAAGACCGCGAGCGCCACGCCCGCGGGCATCTCTCCGGCCCGGATCGGCTCCCAATAGAACTGGCGGTAGATCGCGCCGGCCTCCGCCCTGGAGAGTTGCCGGACGTCTCCGACACTCGCGCGCCGACCGCGAGCTTGCGACAGGGTTTTGTGCGTGATGCCGAAATTCGTTGCGCCGCCGGGGTCGAAGGGGTGGTGGACGAAGCCGCCCTCATGGGCGATCACCAGGTCGAGGCATTGCTGAAAAAGCGAGGAAGCTCCGATCATCGTCAGAGCTCCGCCTGCAGCGCCAGATAGGCGGTGCTACCGAGTTGGAGCTGGCCGACGGCACCGGCGGAACCGCTGAACGAAATGGCCGCCTGGAAGCGCAGGACCAGCGCTGAGGGACTCGCCGGAGCCGCCATGCTGGCACTGACAATGCCCGAATTGATCAGCCATGCGGCACTGGCGGGATCGTAGAAACCGATCTGGTTGCCGGCGGGCGACGCGCCGGCCCACCCAAAACCGCTGGTCTGGAGTGTCGGACTGGCGCGCATCGCAACCGGCAACGCGTAGGGAATGTCGATGAGGTTTGCCGCCTTGCGCTGCCCGAGCCCCGCCATCACCGCAGGTGCGCCGCCGCTGACCGCCACGCGCTGGTAGTAGCGGCGGCAACGGATCTCATCCACGTCGAGCCAATCGCCCATCCACGGCGTGGCGCTGTCCCCCAGTTCGAGCTTGGGCCGCAGGAACGTCGTCGTGCCGGAGCTCTGCAGGCGCAATAGAAGATGACCGGTGAACGCGGGATCGATCAGAAGGGTGACTGAGCAACGTCCCGCACCCGGGGCGATCGTCCCGGTGTTGGAGCCGATCGTGACTGATAACGGCGCAGATGGATCCTCGACCGAGATCGTCATCATGCGGCCGGCAAAATTCGACGCTCCCGCCAGCGCCGGCGCCTGCGCCACATCGACGATCTGGTCGAGAGCACCGGTGAGCGAGATGCTGCCATCGGCCAGGCGCCCGATGCTGCAGCCGCCGGCGCCCGCCTTCCAGCGGTCATAGCCATATTGGCCGGCCGCCAGAATACCGGCCCCATGGCCGCGCTGGTTGACAAGGAAGGACGCGTTGATCAGCAGATTGGCGCCCGGCGCGCTCGCAAGGCCACTCGGGAACGAGACAGTGCCGGTCGTGCCGTCGATGCGCATGGCATCGCGCCATTGGCTGCCGTCCGGCGAGACGCGGATGGCAAAATCATCATTGCCGACGAGCCCGGTTTCGGCGCGTCCGCTGTAGCCGCTCTGATAGAGCTGGGACAACACGTTGCCGGCCGCATCCTTGTTGAGCACGAACCGCAGATCGCCGGTCCCGCCCTCGCCCGCGCCTTTTGCCGTGAACAACGCCGTGTTGAGTTTCGCCGCGAGCGGGTTCTGATCATCGGCTTGCGTGCCGATGCCCAGGCGTTCGAAACTTGCGGTGTCGCCGATCACGCCGCGCCAGACCGAACCGTTGAACACCACGATGGCGTCTTCCGCCTCAATATAGGCGCGCCAGCCGGGACGCGGCGCAAGGAAGCGCCAGACGCCGAGATCGAACAGGGCGATCGCGCCCGCATGACCCGCGAAAGCGCCGACGCCGCCGGTGCCGACGAGATAGCGGTCTCCTTCCGCCGGTAAGGCCGGCGGGTTGTCGCGATCGCGTTCCTTGACCGCAAGGTGAACCAGCGCATCGAGGCTGGCGATGGCCTCATTGTGAGTGACGTGTTTCTGCGCCTGCGCTGCGGCCAGCAGCGGCAGCGCCAGATGCGGCGTTATCGACATCGATGTTCCTTGTGAATGGGAAGCGGTTTTGCTGACGCGCTATGCGACGATGACAGTGATGGAGTTTTCGAAGCCGCGGCCGGCGACGCTGCTCATCTGCGCGATGCGGAGCCGCAATGTGGATTGCGGCGCACCGAAATCGGCGAGCTCCTGATCGGCCGGATACTCGACCATCGGCGCATTTGACCGAAGCGTCCGCGCGATGCGGGCGCTGTTCATGACGTGGATCTCGTAGGCCTCGCTGCTTTCACCAATCGGCACGTCGATCGGCTCCCAGGCGTCGCCGTCCTGTCGCGTCCGCCGCACCCATGCGATGAGCACCGCGCCGGCGTTCCGCTGTGCCGACACCCGCACGGGACTCAATGGCCGCAGCGCATCGCGGCCGACCGTCGCTGCAATCTCCACGAAGGCCGGATCGGAATGGTCGAGGATGGCGGGGCCGACGCGATAGCGCCAGGTCTGCCCGAGATCGCCGAGGTCGCTCGTCAGCGGCACCACCGCCTCATCGAGACGCACGATCGTCGCACCGGCCGGCACCGCGCGGGCCGCTTCCGGCTCGCTGCCGCTCAAGCCGCGCAACAGGCGCGACAGGCGATAGCGCCGCTCGCCCATCATCTCGGCGCGTGCCGCGGACAGGATTTCCCAGCGGTCATCGAGACCGCGGACCGCAAAGAGATTGCCTCCGCCAAGCGCAGCCTCGTCGTCGATGGCGCTGATCGCGCCGGAGGAAACCTCCACCTCGAGCACCGCCTTCGGATCAAAGCGCCAGAGCGGTCCGGGAGCGAGTTCGCTCATCGTGACGCCGATCACGGCTGGCAGATCGAGAATGCGATGCGCCGTGTAGCTGGCGCCATTCGACGAGCGCCAGATCGCGATGGCGCTCGGCCACGGATCGGCCGCGACGGCGACATATTGCAGGGGCGTCGGATCGCCCACGCTCGCCGGCAGATCGAGGACCACCACGAGGGGTTTTCCCGGGACCGGCGGCGGACGTTTGGGGGGTCGTGGAATCGCCCCGCCGGGCGTCTCGAAAACCGCCGGCTCGATGGCGCGCGAGGTGATCCGGCGCGTCGGCCCATCGGCGATGCGCACGATGCGATGGAGCTTGCCGCCCGCATCAGTTGGAAGCGACACGATGTCGCCCGGCTCGAAATCGATGCGCCTGTGCGAAACCTCGAACTCCGCATTCTCGCGCGAGGCCCAAAGATCCTGCAGCCACGCATCCGCAAGCCGTTGCGCTTCGGCCCGCCGCGTGATGATCGCCGCATCCGCGCGCGCCTCCCGGCGGCTCGAACCCGACAGGCGGCGCGACGCGATGGCCGCGCGACGATATTCGGTTTCCGAATCCGTGAAGCCGATCTCCACCTGCTGGGGCAGTTCGGTTTCCTGCGAGCGCGTGAGTTTGAGCGCCGGGCTCTTCTCGCCCATCACTAGGTCGTCTTTCGCTATCGCCGTCACAATGCGTCCGCCGCGTCCCCGCCACCTCGTCTTCCCGCCGGATGCCACCACATCGATGCCGAAGATGCGCATCAGCGGTTCGAGCGCACCGCGCGCCGACATCGGCCGGTCGATGACGTAACCGTCCACGAAGCCATCGATGGGAAGCTGACCTGGATCGGCGATGCCGAAATCCTTCAGCACCGCCAGGATGAGCCGGTCCAGCGCGGCGCCTTCGATCCGTCCGGTGATCCAGTGTCCGGTCTCCCAATTGCCGCCATCGGCCCAGACCGAGGTAAAATCCGGAAAGGCCGGAAAGGGCCGCGCGTCCCAGGCCCAGACGAACACATTGGCGGGATCGACCATGGACTTGCCGTAAACCGGCGAGACGGGATTGAAAGCGGGCTGAAATCCATTCAGCGCTGGATCGAAGCGCGAGAGGATCGCCTCCAGGCCGCGCGCCTGCATGAGATCGTCGCGCACCCCGCGTGAGAAGGGCGGATAGGCGGATTCGGACGATTTCGGGTCCGGAAACACATTGGGCCCGTTCGGTCCCTTGTCCACCGCCGGAATGCCGATCTCGGTCAGCCAGATCGGTTTCGAATGCGCGCGCCACGCGGTGGTGTGGATTTCGACGCCGCCGACCCGCTCCTTGTGCGGATTGGACCACCAGGACACGAGATCCTTCGCCCGAAACACCCACGGCTTGCCGGCAGCGCCATCGGTGATGGGTGTGCGCGTCTGCGCGGCGCGGTTCGTCGCATTGGCGTAGTACCAATCGAACGCTTCGCCGCGGCCGAGGCGATCGCGCAGATAATCCACGTCATGGACGCTGCGCGCGATGGCAAGGTCGGCGTGATCGGGACCGTCGCGCCAATCGGAAATCGGCGGATAATAATCGATGCCGACGGCGTCGATGGCCGCATGCGCGAAAAGCGGATCGAGCGGAAAACGAACCTCGTCGCCGCCATCGAGCACATGAGCGCCGTATTCGGTCCAGTCGGCCGCGTAGACGATGTCCGTTCCGCTGCCGAGAATGGCACGCACATCCGTTGCGAGCTGCGTCAGCTTCGCCACCGCCGGATAGACGCCCGGCCCCGAGCGCACCCGCGTCAATCCCACGAGCTCGCTGCCGAGAATGAAACCCGAAACGCCGCCGGCTTCAACCGCAAGATCCGCATAGTGAAGCACGAGGCGCTCGAAACCCCATTGGCGATCGAACCATTGCGCAACCTGCGTGGCCGCAGTCTCCGTGCCGTCAGGCGATCCCGCAACGCCGGGGGCCGGATGGCAGGTGATGCGTCCGCGCCACGGATAAGCCGGCTGCCCGGTGCCGCCATAAGGATCGGGGCGCGTGTTGCCGATCGCCACATCCATCATGACGAACGGATAGAGCACCACCTCCAGTCCGCGCTTCTTCAAATTCTGAATCAGCCGGATCACGGATCCGTCGGACGGCGTGCCGCCATAGGCGGGCGATCCATCGACCCGCGACACCGTCTTTGCGTCCGCCCGCGAAACGCCCGCGACCGACCAGGTTGCGCCATCCGTCTTTTTCGTCGTCGTCTCCACACGCGGTTCGATCGCGCAGGAACCCGCGCGCAGATCATCGCCGAACCAGCTCACCACGAGCGACACACGCTTCAGGTTGGGACACAGGGCTTCAAGCGCGTCGAGCGAAGCGCTGACGTCGCTCGCCCGCTGCAGCTGATGGCGGTTTTCGGGACGGGTTGCGCCGAGGCCGAGCACCTGGGTGACCGCGATATTGTCGTAGCCGAATTCACTCGCGCCGGGGATCAGGCAGACGGCGCGAACCATGCGGTTCAGCCCATCGACCGGCCGAACGACCTCGAACGAGAATTGCGGCACGCGATTGCCGAATTCCGCCAGCGGCAGGCGTTCGAACACCACATAGGCAAGGCCGCGATAAGCCGGTGCATCGGCAGATCCTTCCTTCGCGACGATCAGCGGATCCGCAGCCTGGGTCTCCTGCCCGCGATGAACGCGCATCACGATGGTATTGAGATCGAGCTCGCGGCCATCGGCCCAGACGCGGCGGATGAAGGCGATCTGGCCTTCGCACAAGCCGACGGCGAGGTTGGCGAAATACGAATAGGTCGTGGTCTTGGTCTTCGGCCCCTTGCCGCCGATGCCCTTGCCGCCCTGGCTGCCCGAGCGTTCGACGCTTGTATTCGCCTCCTCGAGCAGGCGTGTTGCCCAGATCAGCTGGCCGCCGATCCGCGCGCGGCCATAAACGCGGGGAATTGGCGCACCCTCGGTCGAGGTCAGGCCGTCGATTTCCTTGAGGCGAGGCCCTTCGACGACCTTGTCGTCGGAGCCGCCCATCAGCGCGTTGTCGATGGCGGCGCCGGCCAATCCGCCAAGGGCGCGGCCGGCCATGGCGCCGAGAGGGCCCGCCACCATGCCGCCGACGACGGAACCGACAGTCTGCAGAACGATCGTGGCCATGGGGGACTCTCGGAAAATTTATCGTGCGGGAAAACGAAACGCGCAAGCGAGATGTCGTCGCCACCAGGGGCGAAACGCCACTTCGGTGACGCAGGCACCGTCATGCGCATGCACCATGGTGTCGGGCGAGGTCGCGATGGCGCAGTGCTTTGCCGGACAATGCCCGCGCCACCGGAACAGCAGCACATCGCCGTCAGCGACATCGTGAAGCGCGATCTCGCGCAGATGCCGACGCGCAGCGAGCACCAGCGAATCGGCGCCGGCCTCGGCCCAATCCGCCGAATAGGGCGGCGGCAATTCGGGTTCAGTCCCCATCACCTCGCGCCACACGCCACGCAGCAGGCCGAGGCAATCGCAACCGATCCCCTTGAGGGATGCCTGGTGGCGATAGGGCGTGCCGATCCACGAGCGCGCGGTGGCGACGATGAGGGACGGTGATGACATGGGGTGTGTGGCGAATGGCGAATGGTGAGTAGTGAGTGGCGAATAGTGAGTGGCGAGCAGCGGGCAGGAAGAGGAACGAGGAGCGGAACAAGAAAAACTGAACGTCCGCGCTTAATCCCGCTCACCATTCGCCACTCACCATTCGCCATTCGCCCCTCCCTCACCGAAAGAAGCTCCCGCCATCGAGACCCGGTTCGCCCTGGCGCGGCATGCGGATGATGAAGTCGTTGCCCGGCATATGCGGAAAGCCGCGAAAATTGACCACGTTCTTGAACTTCTTGCGGCAGGTGCCGTGCGTCTTGTCGCAGCCTGCGGTGACGCGAAAGGTGTCGCCGACAAGGATCGGCTGCGGCGCGCGCTGCCAGAGGTCGAACTCGTCGGTGCCGCTGATCGCGCGATGCACCTTCACCTCGACGGCGATCGCCGCATTGGCGCCGCTCGTCCAAGTGAGCTGGCCCGTGGTGTAGAAGCCGTCGCCGCCCGCGATGCCCGATGCGGCGATCACGAGCGCGCCGTCCGTGCGGATGACGGTGCCGTTGCCGCTGTAGCTCGACGAGGCGAGGTTGACGCCGCATTTCGCGTCCCCGAGATCTGCCGCGCAGGTCGCGCGAAACAAGCGCCCGCGCTCCTCGTCGAGGCGGTGCATGAGCCCCCTCACCTCCGCAATGAAGCCGCCATCGGCGCGGCGGATTTCACCAAGCGAACCGACATCGAGCAGCAATCGCTCGCTCACATTGCTCCAGTTGACGAGCCAGGTCTCGACGCTCGCATCATCGTAGAAGCCGGACGAAATGTCGTCTTCGGTGAGGCCCGCCGAGATGAGTGCGCCCGCTACCTCGCCGCCGCCCACCGCAAAACCCAGTTCAGTCGTCGCCTCCGCCGCCTCCAGGCCGGATCGCGCCGCATAGACGACGCCACCGAACGCGAGATCGCGGTCGTGATCGGTAAACCCGAACGTCACGCCATCGCGGCGAACGAGTTTCCAGCAGTGACATAGATGCGTAATCCCGTCCGCGAGATGTGCGGCGAGATCGGGTGGAACGGTGCGCATGGGGGCTCCGGGGGGGTGG
>NZ_VCMV01000032.1 GCF_008757455.1 Microvirga brassicacearum
GCTCTGGGATGGGGATAGCATGGGGAGGGGGTGCGGGGTAGTGGCCCAAGGTCGGCTTCTGACCCATCTCGGACGTTGCGTCGGGTCAGTCTCAACGTCTGGAGAGGGCCGGGAGCGGAACGTCAGCTCAAAGTAACTAACGTTGGGCAAGCGGACTTTCGCCGAGTGTCGCGACGACCGGCCCCCACAATTCACCACATGCGGTAACGCGAGGCCACCTTTTACGGAGACACTCGCCCGACGCTGATTGTCAAGGGAGAAATACTGTCCGACTCTCGTGCTTGCGATGAGTTTATCGCCCGTACGCAGCGCGCCTGCGATGTTTCGGTCGGCCGTTTTGTGAGGGTTTGCTTTTCTCCCACGTACCGTGCGTGATGTAGTGGGCGAGGCGCTCTCTTGCCCGATCAATCTGCCCATCAGTGCGGCGCATCGCCTCGATGAGCCGGAAATACCGCTGGGCAGCGGACAAAGCGGCTTTTCCCTGATCATACTTAATTAGCGCGGATAAATGCCTTTCAACGAGCGTCACAATTGGATAAAAGTCGGTGTCAACGCTTTGCGCAGTGTGAAGTCCTTCCAATGTCTCCACGGCATCACCGATCAGTGCGACTGTAGTTGCATCGTAAATATTTCGATTGAGCGCTACTCGTAATTGGAGGTCGGCTAAAGCGTGGACTGCAAAAATGTTTTCAGGATAGGCCGCAATTGACTTCTCCAGAGCGTGCAATGCCCGTTCGAGTTCGCCGAACATGCCAAGATATTGACCGTATTGCAGCCAAAAATGACCATCCAACTGAAACTCAATCTCAAAACTTTCGAATACCCGCAGACCTTCCTCGACCTCATTTCGGCGACGAGCCAACTCGCCGATAAAATTGTGATTGAGAATGAATTTGAAGAGTAAGCCATCTAACCGATCTACATTTTTTACAACCGGCAAGGCATACTTCGTATAGGTCCTCAGCGATTCAACTGCGGCATTCACGACAACTGAGAAATCCGCGACGTTCTCGACGATGTGCCGGACATATAACTCATGGCGCGCAACGAGACGCCCCGTAGCATTTTCACTTACAATGCCCTCAAGCTGTCGCATTGCGCCCTCGAATGATAATCCTACTCGAAGCCGATTGTAAGCTTCACGCGCTGCTGCCCGGGCAATACCAGTTCGCGAGATTGTTGCGAGACCGACAATCAGGAATAGCGCCTTGGTGTCATTATCCGGAAGCGTCTCATACTCGTCAGTGATGACCTTTGTGAATTTGTCGGAAGCAGTTGTCTCCTTTAGAGCGATAAGAAGTTGCTCTTGTGAAGCTGCAAGCTTCTGCGTTCGCTCGCCCGGGTTCATCTTTAGGAACCTCGGCGAGGGAACATATTGAATTAACCTTTCAATAAGGGCCGGATAGTCCTTTTTGACAAATCGTTGAAATTCAAATGATGTTGTAAAATCGCCAACGCGCCGTTCTATATGGTGTCTCCATTCATTTGATCGGGCGCTTGTGATAAGAGTAAGCTTACCTCGCGGAAGGGCTGATGCATCCTCGCCAAGCGCGTCGCCGTAAATAAAGGCATCGCCTACGTAGACGATAGCGTGATCGTCCTTGTGAAGCCGAGCGATCAGCTCAAGTGACGAGCGCAGAGATTTCACGTCGCCCTTTAGCTCGTAGACAGCCCTTCCATCATGCTCTCGAACATATCGGAGGAGTGCCTGAAGAAGCGCAGTTGTCTTCCCACTACCCGATTGGCCATAAACAAGGAACATTCGGTCTCCAGCGTCAATGGAGGACGAAAGTGCCGCGTACAACTCATCTGTTGCACTGAGCCAAACCGGTATGTCGCTTGCGGCGATTTTCCAGCTTGGAGGCTCTCCCTCGAGGAAGGCTCGGGCAGCTTGCTGGCGTTTCAAGCCTTGCAGTTCATCCGCTTTGTTTTTGGCATCCTGCCAAGTATGGACCAGAATGGAATTGGCCGTACTAATCTCTGCTCGCGTCGGAGACATCCTGGATGCGACCGCCTTAGTGAATGAATTTCTCTCCTCGCTAATTTCCAACGGGCTCATGCCGCGGCCGATAGTTTTGCGGAGCCATTCGATAAAATCAGCTAAAGTGCCCTGAAGCACAACGATGTTACGAGCTTGGTAGGCAGCTTTTTGAAGTGCAGTGAACTGATCAGGCGTGATCAGAAAGGCCGTGCCCAATGATGCTTCCGCATTCGGGCGTGCGCGGTCAAGCTCTGCCGAAAGAATTGGCTCGTTTAGAGTACTGCCAATGAAGACTGGGACATGTGAGGCGTAGTCGGCTGCGGCTTGTCGATACCAGTCATGCTTGTCGTTATTAAGTCTCCGATTGTATTCGGAGGGGCTGAATATAAAGCCGTGTTCTGGCTTGGTGGCTTCGCCATGCAGGTGAATAATATGGAGATATTCGATCCCTTCGTCGATAGCTACGCTGTCTTTCAGTCCACTGTAGTAGCGTCGAAGCTGCACGGCATATTTAACATTTTCAATCGCGTCATCTATGTTCCAGGTATACAGCCGGCGCCAGCTGTACTGAAAAAGCTCTTTCAACTCGTCAGCGGGGGCGATACGAGTAAACTCTTTCCGAAATAGCTGATGAAGCTGCACCTCGCTTACTCTCGGGCCTACAGCTTGGATGACATCAGGCAAATCTTCGTTCGCGTAAGGAAACCCCGCCATTCCGGCGAGTTCGCCCGCAAGATCTTTCCCTAACTTGACCGTCTGCCCCTGCGCATTCAATGATGTGGCGGAGGCCCCAGCGCCGAGCAGCAAGACCGCGCTACCATCGTTGACAGCCTTTTGAAGCAGGCTGCCGTCATGCTGACTGATTTCGAACATTCGTCCCCCAGATAGTCCCGTAAAATAAGTGGTAGCAAGAATCTCGGCGCTTTCACATGGAATTGGTTGTTTATCGTTGACCCCCAAGGATCCCAAAAAATCGCGAGGTGGCCAATTGCATCAACGTTCGGTCCGTTTCCCGACTCTTTGCCTACCGTTCGTCAGTAGCATGTCCGCTTTCGGTCGCTTGTAAAGCTGCCCGGAATGACGGGTTGCGGCGCGAACCAGACATTAGAGAAACGCGCCGCAATGACCGCTCGTGGCACGAAGCAGAAGTTGATGACCCAGCGCATCCCTCCCCCCACCCCCCACATCGTCATCGTCGGCGCAGGCTTCGCCGGCCTCGCCTGTGCCCAGCAGCTCGGCGGGTCCGATGTGGCCGTTACGCTGATCGACCGGCGCAATTACCATCTGTTTGCGCCCCTGCTCTATCAGGTCGCCACCGCCGTTCTGTCGCCGGGCGAGATTGCGGAACCGATCCGGCGGGTTTTGAGCCGGCATCAGAACATCACCGTGCTGCTGGGCGAAGTCGAGGGCGTGGACACCAACGCCCGCCAGGTGCGGGTGGATGGGCGGGCGATTCCTTATGACGAACTGGTGCTGGCGACCGGGGCGACGCATTCCTACTTCGGCCATCCCGAATGGGAGCGTTTCGCGCCGGGCCTGAAGACGCTGGAGGATGCGCGGCGCATCCGCACCCAGGTGCTGATGGCCTTCGAGCGCGCCGAGATGGAGGCCGACCCGACTGAACGCGAGCGCCTGATGACCATCGCGGTGATCGGCGGCGGGCCGACCGGGGTCGAGATGGCGGGCGCCGTCGCCGAACTGGCGCGGCTCGCCTTGGTGAAGGACTTTCGCCACATCAACCCGGCGGAGGCGCGGGTCGTGCTGCTGGAGGCGGCGCCCCGCATCCTCCTCGCTTTCCCGGAGGATCTTGCGGTCTATGCGGAGCGGGCGCTGAAGCGCCTCGGCGTGACGATCCGCACCGGGACGCCGGTCGAGGACATCTCCGAGCAGGGCGTGACGTTGAAGGACGGGTTTTTGCCCGCGAGCGTGAAGATCTGGGGCGCGGGGGTCGAGGCCTCACCGGTCGGGCGCTGGCTCGGGATCGAGACCGACCGGGCGGGCCGGGTGCGGGTGAACCCGGATCTCAGCGTGCCGGGGCTCGAGCATGTGTATGTGCTGGGCGACGTGTCGCTGCTCGATGGACCGAATGGGCGGCCGCTCCCCGGCCTCGCGCAGGTGGCGGACCAGCAGGGCCGCTATCTCGGACAGGCGCTTCTGGCGCGGCTTAAAGGCCGCAAGGCTCCCGGCCCGTTCCGCTATCGCAGCCGGGGCAACCTCGCGGTGGTGGGGCGCAATTCCGCCGTGATCGATTTCGACGGAACGCACCTGCGTGGCTTTCCCGCCTGGGTGCTGTGGGGCATCGTCCACATCTACCTGCTGGTGGGTTTCCAGAACCGCTTTCTGGTGGTGATGCGCTGGCTCTGGGCCTATCTCACCTCGTCACGGGGCGCGCGCATCATCGCGGAGGAAGTCGCCGAGGAACGCGTGGAGCAGCGGGATTCGACCGGCTGATTTTTGCGGCCCACTTTGCATGCGATTTCCTGCACCGCATGATCTATTCGGCAAACCGGTTCCCACTTTGCCGGATCATGCTTGTTCCTGCACCGCATAATCTATTCGGCAAACCGGTTCCCACTTTGCCGGATCATGCGGCCTGCCCGGCGCACCAGCCGGATGACCACGCCCATTGGAAATTATAGCCGCCGAGCCAGCCGGTAACGTCCACCACCTCGCCGATGAAATAGAGGCCGGGCACCGTCCGCGCCGCCATGGTGCGGGAATCGAGATCGCGGGTATCGACGCCGCCCAGCGTCACTTCCGCCGTGCGGTAGCCCTCGGAGCCCGCGGGCTTGAAGCGCCAGTCATTGACCGATTGGGCGACGCGGCGAAGAGCCTTGTCGGAGAAATCCGCAAGGTTGCCGGTGGCGCCCTCGCTCTCGGCAATCGCCTGCGCGAGGCGCTTGGGAAGATGCGCCGCGAGCGCCGTGTGCAGGGCCTGCCTTCCGTTCGCCGCCCGCGCCGCGCGCAATTCCTCGAACAGGTCGCGCGCGGGCAGCAGGTTCAGGCCGATCTCCTCGCCCTCGCGCCAATAGGACGAGATCTGCAGGATGGCGGGGCCGGAGAGGCCGCGATGGGTGAACAGCATGGCCTCGGCGAATTGCGTCTTGCCGCAGGCCGCCACCGCATCGACCGCCACGCCCGCAAGCGGCGCGAGGCGCGCCAGCATCGTGGGTTCCAGCGTCAGCGGCACGAGAGCGGGGCGCGTCTCGGTGACCGACACGCCGAATTGCGCCGCGATGTCGTAGCCAAAGCCCGTCGCGCCCATTTTGGGGATCGACTTGCCGCCGCAAGCCACCACCAGCGAGGCGCATTGCACGGCGCCATCCGACAGCGCGAGCGCGAAGCCCTCGGCGTTCCTGTCGATGCGCTCAACGCTGGTGGACAGGCGCAATTCTGCGCCGTGGCTTCTCATGTCCGATACCAGCAGGTCGACGATCTGGCGCGAGGAGCCGTCGCAGAACAATTGTCCGAGCGTCTTCTCGTGCCAGGCGATGCCGTTCCGCTCGACCAGCGCGATGAAGTCCGTTTGCGTGTAGCGCCGCAGCGCCGAGATGCAGAAGCTCGGATTGGCGGACAAGAAATTCATCGGGCTCGCGTGGAGGTTGGTGAAATTGCACCGCCCGCCGCCCGAGATGCGGATCTTCTCGCCCGGTGCACGCGCATGATCGATCACCAGCACGGAGCGCCCGCGCTTCCCCGCCTCGATCGCGCACATCATCCCGGCGGCGCCCGCGCCGATCACCACCACGTCGAATTGTTGCAAGGAATGCCTTTCCGGACCGTATCACCGCTGGTTAGCCAAGCGTCCGGGCCGTGACAAGGGCAACCCTGATAAGCAAGCCTCACCCTGAGGAGGCCGAAGGCCGTCTCGAAGGGCGGGGCGTCTCCAGCGACCACTGGAACATCCTTCGAGACGCCGCTTTGCGGCTCCTCAGGATGAGGTGGGAGGATGGAACGGGGAGAGGTCGTTCGCTCACGGTCCCTGGATGCTGTCCCAGAGTTCGTCGAGCTGATCGGGTGTGACGATCTGGCCGGATTTCGCGCGGATGACTGCGTGCCGCGCGGGCGGGGCCTCCTCGGACACCGCCCGATGCAGGGCTTCGCGCAAGGTCGCGATCTCCTCGCCGCCCGCCCAATCGATGCGCGCGGCATCGATCTTTTCGCCCTGCGCCACATAGGCGAGCTGTGCCGGCGCCTCGAGATCGGCCTTGGTCAACATTCGCGCACCCGATCGATCCAGTTGTGCCGGACCAACGACAGGCCGCGCCCAACGTTCCGCACGGTGGTCCCGCTGGCTTGCCAGACGTTATAGCGTTGATGCAATTCCGCAACGATACAGGCGCGGGAACACTCTTTTGCTGAAAAAGGTCCCGCCGAGACCCTGTTCAGAACCCATCTCACCCTGTATGTAGCGAAAATGAGCCAGCCCATTGTCGGCGGCACTTGACCGGAATGGCGTGCATCGGCGTTAAGCCTCGAGAACGCCCCGACACCAGAAGGAAGAGCCATGTACATCCTTGAAATCGCCGGCAAGGCGGTAGCCATCACCAATGCCGACCAGGACCAGGCGCATGAACTGTTCATGAGCGAGGACTTCAAGGACGACCTCAAGTCGTTCTCGAGCGAGGGCAAGCCGCTTTGGGACGGGTCCGCTCCCCTGAAAATTCGCCGCGCCACCGACGACGAAATCGAATCGTTCGACGAGGCGATGGAAGACGATGACGATCTCGACGAAGAGGATGACGAAGAGGACGGCATCGACGTGATGTTCCTCGCCCTCATCGACGAGATGGACGACGATACCGACGACGCGTAATTTCGCGCATGACATCCCGGAGCTTGACACAGCTCCTTTGACAAGGAGCGGCTCCGCCGCGCTCATATGCCGTTTCCCAAAACAAATCCCAGCCTCGAACGTGCTCTCAGCGATCGAGGCTATCTTGAACCGACCCCCGTTCAGGCCGCCGTGCTCCAGCCCGAGGCGGAAGAGCGGGATCTGCTCGTCTCCGCGCAGACCGGGTCCGGCAAGACCGTCGCTTATGGTCTCGCCCTCGCCTCGACCCTGATGGGCGAAGCCGAGCGTTTCGACCAGCCGAAGGAGCCGCTGGCGCTGATCATCGCGCCGACGCGCGAACTGGCGCTGCAGGTCCACCGGGAACTGATCTGGCTTTATGGCCCCGCAGGCGCCCGCGTCGCATCCTGCGTCGGCGGCATGGATGTGCGCCGTGAACAGCGCGCATTGGCGGATGGCTGCCACATCGTCGTCGGCACCCCCGGTCGCCTGCGCGATCACATCGAACGCGGGCGGTTCGACACCTCGAAGCTGCGCGCCGTCGTTCTTGACGAGGCCGACGAGATGCTCGATCTCGGCTTCCGCGAAGACCTCGAGTTCATTCTCGACGCGACCCCGACCGAGCGCCGCACGCTGCTGTTCTCGGCCACCATTCCGCGCAACATCGCCGCCATGGCGCGCAAGTTCCAGCGCGATGCCCTGCGCGTCGATACGCTGGTGTCGAACCAGCCGCATGGCGACATCGAATACCGGGCGATCCGCATCGCTCCGAACGAGATCGAGCACGCGGTCGTCAACATCCTGCGCTTCTACGAAATGCGCGCCGCGATGGTGTTCTGCCACACGCGCGAAGCCGTGCGCCATCTGCAGGCGAGCCTGTTGGAGCGCGGGTTTTCGGCCGTGGCGCTTTCGGGCGAATTGAGCCAGAGCGAGCGCAATCACGCCCTGCAATCGCTTCGCGACGGCCGCTCGCGCGTCTGCGTCGCAACCGACGTTGCGGCGCGCGGGATCGACCTGCCGGATCTCGGTCTCGTCATTCACGCCGAATTGCCGAACGACCACGAAACGCTCCTGCACCGGAGCGGCCGCACGGGCCGCGCGGGCCGCAAGGGCATCTGCGTGCTGCTCGTGCCCTATACCCGTCGCCGCAAGGCCGAAGGCCTCGTCCAGGCAGCCGGCGTCGATGTGGAATGGGCAGGGCCGCCCTCCGCCGAAGACATTCGCCAGCGCGATCGCGAGCGGGTCATGAAGGATCCGGCTTTCACCGAGGAAGCCATGGACGAAGACGTGGCCATGGGCCGCGCGCTTCTTGCCGAACGTTCGCCGGAAGAGATCGCCACCGCATTCGCACGCTTCCACCGCGCGCGTCTGCCGGCGCCGGAGGAGATGGTCGACGTCAGCGCCGATCGCGGGCCGCGCGAACGCCTGGACAAAAGGGCGCGAGAGGGAGAACGCGAGTTCCGCCAAACGCGCGCCGGCCGCGACGAGGGCTTCGGCGGCGGCGAAGAGATGGTGTGGTTCCGCATGAGCGTCGGACGCCGCAACAACGCCGATCCGCGCTGGCTGCTGCCGATCATCTGCCGCCTCGGGCACGTGACCAAGAAAGAGATCGGCACGATCCGCATCTTCGACAGCGAGACCAAGTTCGAGATTGCCAAGTCGGTGGCGGCGAAATTCACCACCGCCGTGCGCAAAACCAACGACGAGGACATCAAGATCGAACCCGCCGGAGCGCCGGGCGCCGCCCGCGAAGGCGCCGGCCGCAGCGAGGGCCGTGACGAGAAGCCATTCCCGCCGAAGAAGGGTGGGTTCAAGGACCGGCCGAAAGGCGCGTTCAACGACGGCCCGAAGCCGCCCTACAAGGGCAAGCCGAAAGGCGAGTTCAAGGGCGAGTTCAAGGAAGGCGGCAAGCCGAGCTTCAAGGACGGAGCGAAGGCTGGCTACAAATCCATCGCAAGGGACGACTTCAAGGGCAAACCCAAAACTGCTAAATTCGGCGATACCGGAAAGCCTCGCGGCTTCGAGGGAAAACGCCCGAAAAGCTGAGTGCCGATGGCTTGAGCGGATGATCCTCTCCTTGACGAAACACTCTTACGTGCGCTTGTCTGGGAGCATGAAAATCTTTAGCACCCGGATGACCATTCGACCCGTTCTGGCGGCCGCCGCTCTGGCAGCCGCCATTTGCGGCCCCGCTTTGGCGCAAGCACCATCGGACAGCAAACCGCTGGTCCTCAAAGTGCGCCCGTCCGGCTCCGACAAGGCAGAAGATCCTCGGGTGCGGCAAGAAAAGCTGCTGAAGCGGCTCGAAAACAGCGATTACTGGGTCCGCTCGATCTGCGTGCAGTGCGGCGATGCGTGGAAACACCAGATCTACGCGCCCTTTCACCCGCTTGAAGCGCTCGGGCGGAAAGGCAACGCTGACGCGTCCGCGGAATAGGTGCCACGCCGTTCACGGATATGTGATCGTGCCGCAAGATTTCCCTCTCGCGCGCGTCTATCTCAAGCCGGTCTCGTCCGGCCTTTGGCCCGCTCCGTCATGATCGGCAACCCACCGCCATATTGAGCCCCTTGGCACAATCCTCTATAGCTGGAGGGGCAAGGGGACGACCCCCTGTTTCCCGATGATCGGTAGGGACGGCCCTGCCAATGACGGAGGTCCTGTCATGGCATGGACTTATCTTGTGCTCGCCGGTCTGTTCGAAATCGGTTGGGCGATCGGGCTGAAATACACCGACGGATTTACGCGGCTGACGCCGTCCGTTCTTACCGCCATCAGCATGGTCATCAGCGTCATCCTCCTGGGGCTGGCGCTGCGCGCGCTGCCGGTCGGCACCGGCTATGCGATCTGGACCGGGATCGGCACCGTCGGCACGGCAATCCTGGGGATCTACCTGTTCGGTGAGCCCGCCACGGCAATCCGCGTCGGATGCATCGGCCTGATCATCGCGGGCATTCTGGGCCTTAAATTTGCCGCCACCTAAACATCGGGAAGAATCCAGCCCCACATGATTCCGGCACGCACGATCGCCACCGTCTCGTCAGCCACCTGGCTCAAGAGTTTCGTGGTGGTCGTCTGCCTGGTGATCATCTCCCTCGAGGGGTGGCGCGACTGGAGCGAGCGCCGGGGCGAACTGGCCCGCGTCGAGAGCACGATGGCAACCCTTGCCCGCTCGCTCGCGCAGCATGCCGAAGACACATTCGAACTTGCCGATGCGGTGCTCGTCGATCTTGTCGACCGTGCCACCGCAAGCGAGATGACGCCGGCCCGGGCGGTTCGGCTACGCGACTTTCTCACTGAGCGGATCAAGACATTGCCGCGGCTGAAAGCGCTGGCCATCTACGGACGTGACGGGGAGCTTCGCACGAGCTCTCTCGAGGTCGAGCCGAAGGACGTCAATGCGGCGGGGCAGGATTTTTTCGAGCACCACCGCAACAGCAAAAGCCATCGATGGTACTTCGGCCCGTTCATTCGCGATCCCTTGGACGGCGGCTGGGTGCTGACCCTCTCGCGCCGTTTCGACGAACCCGGCGAGGAGTTCGGCGGCGTCGTCGTGGCAAGTATCGAGTCGCGTTATTTTTCCGATTATTACGCACGCTTCGATGTCGGCAAGCAGGGATCGCTCGTCCTTTTCACGTCCGGCGGCATTCTCGTCGCGCGTTATCCGGTCAAAGAGAGCGCCATTGGCGGCAATGGCTCGGCCGATCCTCTTTTCACCCGGCACCTGCCGCAGGCTCCCGCCGGCTCCTACAGCTATCGCTCGGCTGTCGATGGCGTCGAACGTCTCAGCGGCTACCGCCGCGGCGACCATTTTCCAGTCGTGGTGTTGGCCGCGGCCGGGCGCGAGGAATCGCTGGCCAGCTGGTATCAGGACTTCGTCTATCGGATCATTGCCGTAACAGTGCTCGTCGCGACGGTCGCGTCGTTGGGATGGGGTCTCGCGCGCCAATTGCGGCGACGCGATCGCGCCGAAGCGGAACTCTCCATTCTGGCCGCAACGGACGGGCTGACCGGTCTGGCCAACCGCCGGACCTTCGACAGTCATCTGGAAAGCGAATGGCTTCGCGCCGCGCGCGAGGATACTCCCCTGTCGCTGCTGCTGATCGACATCGACTGCTTCAAAGCCTTCAACGACGCCTATGGTCACCAGGCGGGCGATCATTGCCTCTGCTCGGTCGCGCACGTGCTGAAGAATGCGGTGAGGCGTCCGGGTGATCTGGTCGCGCGTTATGGCGGCGAGGAAATCGTCGTGCTGCTGCCCGTCACCAGCGCCAAGGGCGCGGCGCGGGTCGCCGAGCTCATCCGTTCCGGCGTGGAAACCTTGGGCATGCCGCATAAGCACGGCACCTCCGCCGGTGTGGTCACCATCAGCATCGGCACCGCGACGCTGTTTCCCGCATCGGAAGCCATCAGTACCGGCCCGAAGGATCTCGTCGCGATGGCCGACCGCGCGCTTTACGACGCCAAGCTTGACGGCCGGAACCGGGTCGCTGTGGCGAAGGCCGCGTAAGATTTCCTCAGCCTAGAACACGCATTCCCGGAAAGCCGGAAGCACCGAGCCGCTCCACGCACTGTGATACTTTTCGAGCAGAAGTTCGGCCGGTGTCCTTCCGGACTCGACGATGTGCTGCGCGTAATCCAGGTGATGTGTTTCGTCCCGGCCCGTCTCATCGAGAAACGCGCGGCGTCTCAGGCCCGCCCGCGACAGTTCGAGCGCATCGCGCGCCACCTCGCGCAGGGAACGGCCGCCGATGGACGCTTGAAGAGCAAGCCTTGGAACTTCGGCGCGCACGCCGTTGCGATTTGCAGCACTCCAGTTCTTGATGAGATTCCACGCCGCATCGAGCGCGCCTTGGTCGTATAGAATTCCGGTCCAGAAGGCCGCGAGCGCAGCGATGTGGTCCGGTCCGCCGACATCCGCCCCGCGCATTTCCAGATAGCGCTTCAGGCGCACCTCCGGGAAGATCGTCGAGACGTGGTTCGCCCAATCCGATTGCGTCGCGCGTTCACCGGGAAATTGTGCGAGCTTGCCCGCAAACAGATCCCTGAACGATGCACCGGCAACATCGTGATAGACCGCTCCGCGCTTGATGAAATACATCGGCACGTCGAGCGCCCAATCCACATAGGCCTCGTAACCGAAGCCGTCGTCGAAGGCGAAATCCATCATCCCGGTCCGGTCGCGATCGGTGTCGCGCCAGATTTCGGACCGCATGGAGAGAAAACCGTTCGGCTTGCCGTCCGTGAACGGCGAGTTCGCAAAGATCGCGGTCGCGACCGGCTGCAGCGCGAGCGATACGCGCAGCTTCTTGACCATATCGGCTTCGGACTCGTAGTCCATGTTCACCTGCACGGTCGACGTGCGGTACATCATGTCGAGACCGAGCTTGCCGACTTTCGGCATGTAATTGGTCATGATGCGGTAGCGCGCTTTCGGCATCACGGGCGTCTCAGCCCGTGTCCAGAGCGGGCTCATGCCGAGCGTCAGAAAGCCGACGCCGAGCTTTTCCGCCACGGCTTTGGCATCGACGAGGTGTTGGGCGGTTTCCCGCACGGTCTCATGGACCGTCTTGAGCGGCGCACCCGAGAGCTCGAACTGTCCTCCGGGCTCTAGTGAAATCGCCCCGCCGCCGACCTCGTCGAGCAATCCGATCGGATGGCCGTCTTCGACAATCGGTTCCCAACCGGTGCGCGCCTGCAGACCCTCCAGCAATGCCCGGATGCCGGATTCACCGTCATACGGGACCGGGGAAGCGTCGGCGGTATAGAACGGAACCTTCTCGTGCTCGGTGCCGAGACGCCAGGTGTCGCGGGGCTTCTCGCCCGAGGCGACCCAATCAACGAGCTCGGACCGCGCGCCGATCGGGGTCGCGTCGGAAACGTCGCGCGCCATGCATCACCTCATGAAAAAAGGCGCGGGCGAGCCCGCGCTGAAACCAAGTTTGGTGTAGATAGCGGCGCGGGCAGCAAGCTGCAATGAGGACGAGCGACAAAGCCTTCCTTAGTGGCGAACGATCCCTTCGCCGACGGTCTCGGCCGACAGCCAATCGACCACCTCGCCGAGAGCATCCCGGCCCGAAAGACCCCGCCCGAGCGCCTCGGTGTAGAGGGAGAGCTGGCGGTCGGCGCTGGTGCCGCGCGCGATGATCCAGCGGCAGAGATCGAGCTCCCGCTCGCATCCCAATGCCTTGGCGTCGTCGGCCACGAGGGCGAGTGTCTCGTCCAGCATCTGCCGGACAGGCATGGCGCTGCGGGTCGCCTCGTCGACGAAACTGCCGTGAATCCCGTAGCGCTGGGCGCGCCAACCGTTTTCCTCGTTGATCGCGCGCGACGCGCCGGTCTGCCCCGCATTGAGAGCAGGGTCGCGGACGAGCCGGCGCACAAGGCAGCGATAGAGGGCCGCGATGGCAAGCGTGTCATCCACCCGGGTGCAGCTATCGGCCACGCGCAATTCGAGGGTCGGGTGCTTCAGCGACGGCCGGATGATCCACCAGACGTAGCTCGAATTCTCGATCGCGCGCGCTTCTATCAGAGTATCGATGTAACGTTGATAATCGGCGGCATCATGAAACAGCTCCGGAAACCCGGTGCGCGGCAATTCCCGATAGGCGGCGAGCCGGTAGCCGAGCAATCCGGTGCGCTGGGACTGCCAGAACGGCGACGAGGTCGACAAGGCCAGCAGAAGCGGCAGGTAGCGCTGCATCCGATTCATCAGGTCGACGCGGGCCGACAGGTCGGGAACCTCCACGTGAACATGCATGCCGCACACCACGGTGCGGCTACCGACCATCTGGAGGTCGTGCATCACCTTGCCGTAGCGCGGCTGCGGCGTCGGCCGGACGCGCGACCACACCGCCAGCGGATGGGTACCCGCCGCCATGATCGAGAGGTTGTGTTCCCGCGCGATGGCGCCGACCGAACTGCGCAGGTTGACCAACTGGGACCGTGCGTCCGCGAAATCCAAGATCGGGGTGGTTGCGATCTCGACCTGCGGCTCCAGCATCTCGGGCTGGATATCCTCCGATAGATGTTCGCTGCAACTCTGAAAGAATTCCCGAATACGGCCGCGGGCAACATCTCGTTTCACGGCGTCATTGATGAAATATTCTTCTTCAATACCGAACTTATAATCTTCGCTCATCAAATGAGCTCCCTCGAATTATTTATTATTGGGCGAATATATAGGTTCCCCATCGCGGCGATTCAACATTCCCCACCGTCGTCCGAATTGAGGCCAGATTGGGGCCAGGGACCACGAAACCGGCAAGCGTCTGGGGACTACGGGTTTGTCGAAGGCGGCGCTTTTCGCAGGATCGGATCAGGTCCAATCGCCCACCACGCATTGCACCAACGCGAGTGCGGCGACAGCGGCGGTATCGGCGCGAAGGATTCGGGGTCCCAACGATACGCGAACACATCTTTCGTGGGCGGCAACAAGTGCTCTCTCCTCGGCGGTAAAGCCCCCTTCGGGGCCGACGACAACGGCGCATCCACCACCCCGGTTCCCGTCGTTTTCGAGCCTATCCTTAAGGGCCGCGACAGGGTTCGAAATGGGTGCCTCCTCGTCGCAGAAGACCACCAGACGGTCGCTCTCTAGAGCGCTGACAAAGCTGGCGAAATTCTGCTCTTCCCGGACTTCCGGCAGCGTCAGGATTCCACATTGCTCGGCCGCCTCGATCCCGTTGGCACGCATGCGCTCCAGATTAACGCGCGTGCTCTGCGTCCGGCGGGTGCGGATCGGCTGCAGGATTCCTGCTCCCATCTCGACCGCCTTCTGGACCATGTAGTCGAGACGCGCATGTTTCAGCGGCGCGAAGGCATAGATCAGATCCGGCGGAGCCACCTGGGGGCGGGTTTGCTCGACACCGATCAAATCGGCTGCTTTGCGGCCTTCCACAGTGATTTCCGCCCGCCATTCGCCGTCGCGCCCGTTGAAGATCAGCACGGAATCGGCCGCCTTGAGTCGCAGCACGTTCAACAGGTAATTGGCCTGGGCCCGATCAAGCGCAATCCGGTTGCCGGATGCGAGCGGAGCGTCGACATAGAGCCGCGGAGCGTTGAAATCATACGAAGCCATGGGACCCCCGTAAAAGTGGCCGAGAGACCTATCACACCTGATCGCGCTGCACAGGCGGTTTGCCCGGGATCGAGGGCCAGCTGGGACCCGCCCGCTTTTCGCCACACGGGCACGCAATCTGTGCGTTCGAACACAACCTGGGGCGATACGGCTATTCGCCGCTTGGCCTAGGGGCATCGATTCTGTTAACAGAGCGACTGCGCGCGAGACGTCGCGTGCTCCTGACCGAGGATTTTGCCCATGATGCACGTCCGTTCGTATGTTGTCGCCGCCATGGCGGCCGCCGGTGTATTTGTGACCGCTCCTGCCTCCGCGCAGTCGAGCAATTGCCAGGATGCCCAGAAGTTTCTCGGCGAGCGCCAGAGCCTGATCGAGCAGATCAATAAACTCGGCGGCGGTGGCAAGAAGAAGACCATCGATCCGCGGGCCGCCTGCGGCGTCTTCACCAAGCTCGTGAACAATGGCGATGCCGGGGTGAAATGGATCACGGCCAACAAGGATTGGTGCCAAGTCCCCGACGTGTTCGCCAACAGCTTCACCGAAGATCACAAGCGCGCCGTCGACATGAAGGGCAAGGCCTGCGCGGCTGCCGCCAAGGTGGCCCAGATGGAGAAGCAGGCCAAGCAATCTCAGGAACGCGGCGGCGGTCTTCTCGGCGGCAATGGCCTGACCGGCTCCTACACCATGCCGAAAGGCGCTCTCTAACCCAGGCTCTGCCATGCGGCCCCCAGGCGCCTCCTCGCTTCCCGATGCCGTCCGGGGACACTGGGCGGATCGGCTCGCGCCGGCAGCCCTGAAGCCGTATCTGCGGCTCGCCCGCATCGAGCGGCCCATCGGCTGGTGGTTGCTTCTTTTGCCATGCTGGTGGTCGGCCGCATTGGCGGCCATCGCGGCAGGGCAACCCTGGCCCGACCCGCTTCATTGCGCGCTTTTCCTGATCGGCGCCGTCGCCATGCGAGGCGCCGGCTGCACCTATAACGACATCGTCGATCGCGATCTCGATACCAAGGTCGAGCGCACCCGCCAGCGGCCGCTGCCCTCCGGGCAGGTCAGCATCAAAGGCGCGGTCGCGTTCCTGATCCTGCTGGCTTTGATAGGGCTCGCGGTCCTTCTTCAGTTCAACCTCTTCGCCATCGCCACGGGCCTGGCCTCCCTCGGCATCGTTGCCCTTTATCCGTTCATGAAGCGCTTCTTCTGGATGCCGCAGATCGTGCTCGGCCTGGCTTTCGCCTGGGGCGCGCTGATGGGGTGGGCTGCCGCCTTCGGCTCCTTGAGCGCACCCGCGTTCCTGCTCTACGGGGGCAGCATCGCCTGGGTGGTCGGCTACGACACGATCTACGCGCTCCAGGATATCGAGGACGACGAGGTGGTGGGGATCAAATCCTCGGCGCGCTTCTTCGGCGAACAGGTGAGGCTCGGAGTTGCAGTCTGCTACGCCCTCACGGTGATCTTCCTGACCGCGGCATTCTATTTCGCCGGTGTCAGCTGGATGGGCTTTGCGGGCCTTGGCGTGTTCGCCCTGCATCTCGGCTGGCAGGTCGCCCGAATCGACCGCGAGGACGGCGCCGGTGCGCTGCGGCTGTTCCGCTCCAATCGCGAGGCTGGATTATTGCTGTTCGCGGCCCTGGTTCTGGATAGCCTGCTGCGATTTTAAACCCGAACCGACCGGACGATCACCCCTGCCCTTCGAGCGGATCGGCAGCACTCGTCTCGGGTGCTGCAACCTGCAGCCGGCCGGTCCGCCGGCACGCCAGAAAGCGCGGGCGACGCCCCGCGAGGGCAGCCTTTCGATAGCCGGGCTCGGCGGCGCCGACGCTGACATTGCCGATCTGCGCCACGAGCGCGAGCGTCGAGCCGTTGGCGAGCCGCATCATCAGGGGAAGCCCGGTTCTGGCGCCGAGCAGGCGCCATTCCGCCACCACGTCGCTTTCCGCATAAGGTCCGAGAGACATCAACGCCCTGGTGCCGGATACCAGCACGAGGTGAAAACCTTCGCTTCGGGGATCGGCCTGGACGGCAACGCCGGTGGCTGCCCGGCCGTAGCGGCCGATCATCGTGACGTGGCCGTGCCGTTCGCCAAGAATGCGGGCAAATCCGGTCGAGGATGCAGTCTTGGTCATCATGGGCACCTTGTCGGAAAAGGACGGTCGCGCAGCGAAACCACCCTTTGATCTGACCAAAATGTCGCACGTAACCCTGCGCAAGCCCTTAAAGGCTTGGGTTAAGGAAATCTTGCGGGCGGGTTATCTCGCCGGATGCTCAACAGAACCTTAGTCCGGCAAGCCGAAATCGTTCCCTGCTTCGATCGCGTTGTGGTAATCGCCGCGGGACACCCCATTTCCGGCTGACATGCTCGCTTTCCAACCAGATCTCGATCCCGGCCTCATTCATGCTGTCCGCGACGCCGCACGTCGGGCTGGCGATATGGCCAAGCCCTATTTTCGGGCCGGCAGGGAAACAGCGGCGCGGGTCTGGTTCAAGGAAGGCAGTTCGCCCGTCACCGAGGCGGATATCGCAGTCGACACTTTTCTGAAGGAACACCTGTCGGCGCTCCTACCCGACGCCGCCTGGCTGTCCGAGGAAACCGCCGACGACCCGGTGCGGCTCGAAAGCCGGCGGGTGTGGATCGTCGATCCCATCGACGGCACGAGGGCCTTCGCCGCCGGCCATCCTGATTGGTCGGTCTCCATCGGACTGGTGCAGGATGGGCGGCCGGTTCTGGGAATCGTCCACGCTCCCATCCACAATCGCCTCTACGAGGCGACGCCTGGAGGCGGCGCGTTCTGCAATGGCGAAATGCTGTCGATCACCGGCAACGACGAGCCGTTTCGGGTCGCCGGTCCGCGCCCGTTGATTGAGCGATTCGAGCGCCGGCACGGACCGGCCATTCACCTGCCGAAAGTCCCATCGCTGGCTTTGCGTCTGGTGCGGGTCGCCGACGGGTCGATCGACCTCGGTCTGGTATCGGCGAAGTCCGCCGATTGGGATATCGCCGCCGCCGACCTGATCCTGCGCGAAGCCGGGGGCGTACTGACCGATCTCGCCGGAGAGCCCGTCGCCTACAACCAACCGCATCCGAAGCATGGCGAAATGGTTGCCGCTGGGGCATGGTTGCATCCGCGCGTTATTGAGGCCATGAGAGCTTGAATTTCTGGTCCCTCGATGACCGCGATCCATTTGCAACATTTCTCATAGAGACTGACACCATGACCGATACGCCCGGCAAACCGCTTCTCCACCTCGTTTTCGGTGGGGAACTGGAAGACCTCAATTCGTACGATTTCAAGGATTTGTCCAAGCTCGATATCGTCGGAATTTTCCCCAACTACGCCACCGCTCATGCGGCCTGGAAGGCCAAATCGCAGGCCACGGTCGACAACGCACAGATGCGGTATTTTGTCGTCCACCTGCACCGCCTGCTCGACCCGCAAGCCTGAGCGCAACCGCCGCGATGGGTCTCCTCAAGCGCATCACACGCTCGCGAACCGTCCAGGAAGCTCTCGGCTTCCTGGTCGCGCGCTATTTGACGTTCGTGCAGCGCACGAACCGATTCGTGATGGAGCCTTCGGACGCCTATGACCGCATCGGTCCGCAGATGCCCGTGATCGCCGCGATGTGGCACGGGCAGCATTTCATGATCCATTTTGCCAAGCGGGCGGAGGACAAGGCCGCGAGCCTGGTGTCGCGCTCCGGCGATGGCGAGTTCAACGCCATCGCGTTGCGGCATCTCGGCATCCGCGCGATCCGTGGTTCCGGTGCGCGAGGCCGCGACATTCGCAAGAAGGGCGGCGCAGCCGCGCTCCGCGGCATGCTGCGAGCGCTCGCCGACGGCGAGATGGTGGTAATGACGGCGGATATTCCGAAGATCGCGCGCACCTGCGGCGCGGGCATCATCACGCTGGCGCAAATGTCCGGCCGGCCGATCGTTCCCGTGGCGGTGGTGACCAGCCGCCGCATCGACTTCAAGAGTTGGGACCGTGCCAGCCTCGGCCTGCCTTTCGGGCGGGGCGCCATCGTGATCGGCGAGCCTGTCCATGTGGCGCGCGACGCGGATGCGAATGCGCTCGAGACCCTGCGCCAGCGCGTTGAAGTCGCCCTCGACGTGGTGCACGAGCGCGCCTATGCGATCGTCGGCACAGAGGATCCGGGCGCCCGCAAAAAGCCGGCGCCGCAGGCCAATCTTGCCAGAAGCTCGCGCCCATGAAGCTCCCTTTCCTGATCAGGTCCTACCGGACCGCAACCGCGGTTCTCGAGCCGGCCGTGCTTGGCCTCCTGTATTGGCGCCAGCGTCAGGGCCGCGAGGATCGGACGCGCCTCGGTGAAAGACAGGGCCATCCCAGCCGCGCGCGGCCAGAGGGGCATCTGGTCTGGGTCCATGGTGCGAGCATCGGCGAAACGCTGTCTTTGCTGCCAGTGGTCGAGCGGCTGACGCAGCGGGGCCTTGCTGTTCTCGTCACGTCGGGCACGCGGACCTCCGCCGGACTTATCGCGCGCCGCCTGCCACCCGGCGCCATGCATCAATTCGTCCCCCTCGACGTGCCGCGCTATGTGCGCCGCTTCCTCGATCATTGGCATCCCGATCTTACGCTAGTCGCCGAGTCCGAGATCTGGCCGAACACCATCGTGGCCCTCGATCAGCGTCACATTCCGCTCGTGCTGGTGAACGCGCGCATGTCCGACCGTTCGTTCCAGCGCTGGCTGAAACTACCACGTATCATCGGCGCTCTTCTGGACCGTTTCGCGATCTGCCTCGCGCAGACTCACGATGACGCGGAGCGGCTTGCGATGCTTGGTGCCCCGCGCGTCCTCGTGACCGGAAATCTCAAATTCGATTCCCCGCCGCCCCCGGCCGATCCGCGCGTCGTAGCCCATCTCTCGGGCCTGATTGCCGGGCGGCCGGTGTGGTTTGCCGCCAGCACTCATCCGGGCGAAGAAAGCGCGATTCTTGCAGTCCACCGTGCGCTTCTGCAGCGCCACCCGCATCTGCTGACCATCATCGCGCCGCGCCACCCTCATCGCGGTCAGGAGATTGCGGACATCGCGGAACGAAGCGGCTTGCGCGCGAGCCGTCGCTCGGAGGGCATCCATCCCGACCGCGCAACCGACGTTTATATCGCCGATACCATCGGCGAGATGGGGCTGTTCTATCGCCTCTCGCCCATCGTCATCATGGGCGGATCGCTGGTGGCGCATGGAGGCCAGAACCCGATCGAGCCGGCAAAGCTCGGCGCCGCGATTCTTCACGGACCGCATATTCATAATTTCGAAGGCATCTATGCGAGCATCGGCGCCGCGCGCGGCGCCCTGATGGTCAAGGACAGCGCCTCTCTCGCGCGCGCCGTGAGCGGGCTTTTGAGCAACACGGCGCTGACCCGCGACATGGCGCGCGCCGCATCCGATGCGGTGCAGGCGCTCGGGGGCGCGGTCGATCGCACCATGCAGTCGATCGAACCGTTCATCGTTCAGGCGAAGCTCGGAGCCCGGCGCTGATGCGCGCGCCGGATTTCTGGTGGCGCGCAAAACCTTCGTTGCTGAGCGCGTTGCTGTTGCCGACCAGCCTCGTCTACGGGGCCATCGCGGCGGGCCGCATGCGCCGATGCGGCGAAATCGCCGCTCTCCCCGTCATCTGCATCGGAAACTTCACGGCGGGGGGCGCCGGCAAGACGCCAACCGCGATCGCCGTGGCGGAGATCCTCGCCGCCTCCGGTGAACTCCCGGCCTTCCTGTCGCGCGGTTATGGCGGACGTGAGGCCGGCCCGCTGCAGGTCGAGCCACGCCACACCTCACAGGATGTGGGCGACGAACCTCGTCTTCTCGCCCGCATCGGCACCACCATTGTGTCGCGCGACCGCCCGGCCGGCGCATGCCTGGCAGTGGAGAGCGGCGCGACGGCAATCGTCATGGATGACGGCTTGCAGAACCCGTCGCTCGTCAAGGATTGCACGATCGCGGTGATCGATGGAGCGGCCGGGATCGGCAATGGTCTCGCCATTCCCTCAGGTCCCTTGCGCGCGCCGATGGGAGCACAATGGCCGGCCGTCGACGCGGTCCTCATCATTGGCGAGGGCACAGCAGGGGAAAGCATCACCCTTGATGCGAAACGCCACGGCAAACGTGTGTTTGCCGGACGGCTCGTCCCCGACGAGGCATGTCTCGTCTCCTTGAGAGACACGCGCGTGTTGGCGTTTGCGGGGATCGGGCGGCCCGAGAAGTTTTTCGAGACCTTGCGCACATCCGGCATCGTCGTGGAGGAGACGCGCAGCTTTGCGGATCATCACGCCTACACCGCAGCCGAGATCACCACGCTCATGCAGCTCGCAGAAAGCCGCGGCCTGACGCCGGTCACAACCGAAAAGGACATGGCGCGCCTCTCCGGCGCCGCCGGCCTGCCGACATGGCCCGCGCTGTCGGCCCTGCCCGTCAGGCTCCGGATCGACGAGGAGGCGGCGTTCCGCAATCTCCTGCTCCGGCGCATCGCCGAGCGACGGACGCGCAGCGCATCAACGTGATGGGTTGGATTTCTCCATGACCCGGGCCAGAACGGCTTCCGGCGACGAATAAGCCTCCTGGCGCTCGACACTCCAGTATTTCAGCTCGTCGAGCGGGATGGGCTTGCCGGTGACGGCGCAGAGCACGAAAGTCCCGGGCTTCAGCACACGAAGATCGGCGTCGAGATATTGGACGACGGCCTCGCCGGTGCTGCGTTCGAATTTATTCATGATATCGATGGTGTCTTGCAAAAGAGAATGTTCGGCTCGGAACCGGCCTCTCCCTCAGATGGGAGCGACCGCTTCATGTTTCCAATGCGGGGTCAGAACAAGGCCCCTTGCTCCGTCGGCGATGCCCGGGACTTTCCCGCCGCTTTTGGCTTCCCATTCCGGCCGCCAGTCGCGTCGGCCGTGCCGTCCACGAACTCGAGCACGAGCGGCTGTCCGTCCGAAACCGCGAGCGCCGAGCGCAGCATACGCCCCTCCCCATCCCGCACCAGCGCGAAACCGCGCGCCAGGACGGATTTGTAGTTGAGGCTGTCGAAGAGCTGCGCCGACGCCATGGAGCGCGCGCGTTTTCGCGCCACCTGCGCGTCAAAGGCCGGGCCGAGCCGTTCCGCCAGCCGGAGGACGATTTCCCGCTGCTGGCCGATGCGGGTGATTTCGGCCCGCAGCAGAAGCGCCCGCGCAGCGTTCAGACGGTTGCCGAGTTCGCCGAGCTTCACGGCGCGGCTTTCGAAGACCCGGCCGATCGCGCCGTGCGGCCTTTGCCCCACGCCGTCGAGACGCGCCCGCATGGTTGCGACGCGCGCCGCCGGCGAGACGCGAGCGAGCGCGCGCGAGGTCTCGTTCAGTCGGTTCTCATGATCGCGCGCATTGCGCCAAAGCGCCGGACCGAGCTTCGCCGAGGCCAGATCGAGCTTCTGCCGTTTTGACGCGAACAACGCGTCCGGAGTGGGCAGCGCACGCGCCACCGACCGCAGGTCCGCTTTCCGGCGATCGAGCATCCGCAGGACGGATTCCATGTGGCGCCGCGCCAGATCATGGACGCCCGCCAGGAGTTCCATGCGAACCGGCACCACCATTTCGGCCGCCCCGGTCGGGGTCGGGGCGCGCATGTCGGCGGCATGATCGATCAGTGTCCAGTCGGTCTCGTGGCCGACCGCGGCGACGAGGGGAATGTCGCTCTCGGCGGCCGCCCGGACCACGATTTCCTCGTTGAAGCCCCAGAGATCCTCGATGGATCCGCCGCCGCGCGCGACGATCAACACGTCGGGGCGCGGAATCGTGCCGCCGGGCGCCATGGCGTTGAAGCCCCGGATGGCCGCCGCGACCTCGGCCGCACTCGTCTCGCCCTGCACGCGCACCGGCCAGACAAGGACGCGGCGCGGGAAACGGTCCTCGAGCCGATGGAGGATATCCCGGATGACCGAGCCGGTCGGGGACGTGATGACGCCGATGACCTTGGGCAGATAAGGCAGTGGACGCTTGCGCGCCGTTTCGAAGAGGCCTTCGGCGGTCAGCTTGCGGCGCCGCTCCTCGAGCAGCGCCATGAGGGCACCGACGCCCGCAGGTTCCAGCGATTCGACCACGATCTGGTAGGTCGACTTGCCCGGAAAGGTCGTGACCCGCCCGGTGGCGATGACCTCGAGCCCCTCCTCCGGCTTGATCCGCAGGCGCGAATAGGTGCCCTTCCAGATCACCGCATCGAGGCGGGCGTTCTGGTCCTTGAGGCAGAAATAAGCGTGTCCCGAGGAGTGCTGGCCCCGAAATCCGGAGATCTCGCCGCGCACCCGGACGTGCCCGAAAGAATCTTCAATCGTGCGCTTGAGGGCGCCCGCGAGGTCGGAAACGGACCATTCGGGAGCGTTGGACGGAGTGGTGTCGGCGATCATGGGGGGAACGTAACGGGTCGGGGGTGATCTGCAAAGGCTTCCGCCTATGGCGGTCCCCTTGTCAGAACGGCTATCCGCATGCGGCGCTTGAAAACGCTACGTTATGACATTATCATCTGCGCTTTGCTGCGAGGATTGTTATGGCCGTCTACGAGATTGACAGCACCAACGATGTTTCCACCATTGCCACCGACGTTCCGGCTTTCGAGCTGCAAGCGAGCGATACCCTGACGCTCAAGCCCAGCGGATTATTGGAGGCGAAAGGCACCGATGCCGACGGAATTCGCTCCAAGGCGGCCGGAACGACCATCGTCATCGAAGGAAATGTCTCCGCCACCGGAACCAACGGCAACGGGATCGTGCTGCTCGGCACCAGCGCGCTCACCGTCCGCAGCACCGGGCACGTGACGGGGACGTGGGGAGTCGAGCTCAGCGGTAGCAATAGCATCACCAATGAGGGCGAGATCAGGGGCTCCGCCAAGGCCCTGCTCTCCACGGGCACCTCGGCTGCCGATGTTCTGACTCTGGTGAATTCCGGCAAGATCATCGGCGCGATCGAGGCTTCCGGCGCGAGCAACATTACCAATACGGGCACGATTTCAAGCTATCTGTCCCTCGGCAATTTCGACGACATTTATCGCGGCGAAACCGGGGTTATCAGCGGAACCATCACGCTTAATGGGGGGAACGACAAGGCCTATGGCGGCGCGAATGCCGAAACGATGTTCGGTGGGCTGGGCGACGACACCCTCAACGGCGGCGGCGGCGGCGATCGGCTCTATGCCGGAGCCGGGACCAATCTGATCGATGGCGGCAGCGGCAGCGACACGATCACCAAAGATGCAATCTCCGCCGACACGATCATCGGCGGCGCCGACAGTGATACGCTCATCTATTCGACCATCGCCGGCATTACGGTTGGCCTCACGCTCGATCTTTCTGTCACGACCGCCCAGAACACGGGATACGGCATCGACACGATCAGCGAGATCGAGCACGTGACCGCGACCGCCTATGCGGACGTCCTGACAGGCAACGCGGCGGCAAACTCCCTCACCGGCAATGGCGGTGCCGATGTGCTGCGCGGCGAGGACGGCAACGATACGCTGAACGGCGGCGCCGACGTCGACGCTCTGTGGGGCGGTCTCGGCAATGATCGCCTGCTCGGCGGCATCGGCGCCGATGTCATGCGTGGCGACGACGGCAACGACACGCTTTATGGCGAAGCGGATGCCGACAGTCTCTGGGGTGGCACCGGGAACGACGGCATCGATGCCGGCTCGGGCGCCGACACGCTCTATGGGGAAGGCGGCGACGATACGCTGGTTGGCGGCGCCGATTCCGATCAGATCTGGGCGGGCGAGGGCAATGACGGGCTGAATGGCGGCACCGGCAACGACCTGATATTTGGCGAAACGGGCAACGACACCCTCATTGGCGGCAGCGATATCGACGCGCTCTGGGGAGGCGTCGGAGACGATTATCTCGGCGGCGACGCGGGCAACGACACCCTCAACGGCGAAATCGGCAAGGACACGCTGTCAGGAGGAGCCGACGCCGATGTGCTGCGCGCCGGGTCTTCGAACGACAGTCTGGACGGGGGCACCGGAAACGACACCCTGTATGGCGACACGGGCAACGACACGCTCTTCGGCGGAGCCGAGAACGACTTTCTGAACGGCGGAACCGGCAGGGATTATCTCAGCGGCGGTATTGGCAGGGATCTGTTCGGATTCACGCACAAGCCGAGCAGCCGCACCAACGTCGATACGATTGCGGATTTCAACGTCCGGGACGACTCGATGTATTTGGACAACTCCGTCTTCAAGGCCTTGGGCCGGAAAGGCACCGCCACCAACCCCATCAAGCTCAACAAGAAGATGTTTTCAGTGGGGCTGGCGATCGACAGCAAGGACGATCACATCATCTACGACAAGAAAAGCGGCGTCCTGTACTTCGACGACGATGGCACCGGCATTCACAAGGCCGTGCCGATCGCCGTGTTGAGCAAGTACCTGAAACTCACCTATCACGATTTCTTTGTGATCTAGCGCCTGATCCGGCGAAGTGGATACCGGTTCGCCGGAAGATCATGCGCCCAAAAAAAGAGATAGAGCCGGATCAGATTCGAAGAAACTGAATCCGACTCTCGATCGGGTTTGCGCCCAGGCGCGAGACATTCTAATCCCTCCTGCGAACGAGCAGGGGATCGCGCATGAACATTCTTCTCATTGGGTCCGGGGGTCGCGAGCACGCGCTGGCCTGGAGCCTGTCCGCCAGCCCCCTCTGCGACCGGCTGTTCATCGCCCCCGGCAATCCCGGCACGGCACAGCATGGCACCAATGTAGTCCTGGACGTGACCGACCATGAGGCGGTGATCGGGTTCTGCCGCACCACCGGAATCGAGTTTGTGGTCGTGGGGCCGGAGGGCCCGCTCGTTACGGGCCTGGTGGATGATCTGAAGGGTGCAGGCATCAAGGCGTTCGGCCCGGATAAGGCCGCGGCGCAGCTCGAGGGCTCGAAGGCCTTCACCAAGGACCTGTGCGCCGAATTTGCGATCCCGACCGCCGCCTATCGCCGGTTCACCGATGCGGAAACCGCCAAGACCTATATCCGCCACTACGGCGTGCCGATCGTGGTGAAGGCCGACGGGCTTGCGGCCGGCAAGGGTGTCGTCGTGGCGAGTTCCTTCGAGGAGGCCGAGGAAGCCGTCGACATGATGCTCGGCGGCGGCTTCGGTACGGCTGGCGCCGAGGTCGTCATCGAGGCGTTTCTCGAGGGCGAAGAAGCGAGCTTTTTCGCCCTGTGCGATGGCACGACCGCGCTCCCGTTCGGCACCGCGCAGGACCACAAACGGGTCGGCGATGGCGACGAGGGACCCAATACCGGCGGCATGGGCGCGTATTCTCCCGCGGCTGTCCTGACACCCGAGTTGCAGGCCCGCGTCATGCGCGAGATCATCGAGCCGACGCTCGCCGGCATGCGGGCGCGCGGCACGCCCTATGCGGGCATTCTCTACGCGGGATTGATGCTGACCGACAAAGGCCCGCAGCTCATCGAATACAATGCGCGGTTCGGCGATCCTGAAACGCAGGTGCTCCTGCCCCGCCTCAAATCCGATCTCGTGACCGCGCTCCTCGCGGCAAGCGACGGCGTCCTCGGCACGATTTCGCTGCAATGGTCGGATGAGGCCGCGCTCACCGTCGTGATGGCGGCGAAGGGCTATCCCGGCCCGTTCGAGAAGGGCTCCGAAATTCGCGGCATCGCGGAGGCGGAAGCGATGAGCGACGTGCTCGTCTTCCATGCGGGCACAAGACAGGACGGGGCTCGTATTCTCGCCAATGGGGGCCGCGTTCTCAACGTCACGGCGATGGGCCGCACCATCACCGAGGCGCAGCAGCGCGCGTATGACGCAGTGGCAAAGATCGACTGGGCCGAAGGGTTCTGTCGCGGCGATATCGGCTGGCGCGCCGTGGAGCGCGAACGGTCGTGACGAAACACTTTGCTCTTCTGGGTGTTTGAGGATCATCACTTCTCCAGCGCGGGCGCCCTCATGAGCGACGACCTCTTCGCCGGCTTCGAATCCCACTGGGTCGACACGGAGGTCGGGCGGATCTTTGCGCGGTCCCGCGGCGACGGCCCGCCCCTCGTGCTGCTCCACGGCTTCCCGCAGACACACGTGATGTGGCATCGCCTGGCGCCGACGCTCGCCGAGACGTACCGGGTCGTGTGCATGGATCTGCGCGGCTATGGCTGGTCCAGTGCCCCGAAGGGGGACGCCGCACACGAGACCTATTCCAAGCGCGCCATGGCCCGCGACGTGGTGACCGTCATGGAGGAACTGGGGGCGGTCCATTTCGCGGTGGCAGGGCATGATCGCGGCGCGCGGGTCGGCTATCGCCTGGCGCTCGACCATCCCGGCCGTGTCGAACGGCTGGCGCTGCTCGACATCCTGCCGACCTCCTACGTCTGGGCGCAGATGAAGGCCGGCAAGGTTCCGGCGGCACATTGGGCTTACCTGTCAGAGCCGTTTCCGAAGCCCGAGGAGGAAATCGGCCGCAACCCGATCCCCTATTTCGAGGGGCTCATGAAGACGTGGTCCGCCCCCGGCGATCTCAGCGCGTTCGATCCCCGCGCCATGGCGGCCTATCGGGACGGCTTCAACGAGCCATCGCGCATCCATGCCTTCTGCGAGGATTATCGCGCCGGCGCCACCCGCGACATCGAGGCCGACGAGGCCGATCTCGCGGCCGGTAAGACGATCCGCTGCCCGACGCAGCTGATCTGGAGCGATTTCTACCTGGTGAGCGGAACCAGCGGCGACTCCATCCCGCCCCTCGAGATCTGGCGGACATTCGCACCCGGCATCACCGGCATCGGGGTGTCATCCGGGCATTTCGTGGCGGAGGAAAACCCCGGCGCGACACTGGAGGCGTTGCAGACTTTCCTGAGAGCCTGAGTGCTTCATCTCGTCACGTCATTCTGAGGAGCCGCAAAAGCAGCGTCTCGAAGGATGTTCAGTGCGCTCTGGAGATGCCCCGTCCTTCGAGACAGCCTTCGGCTTCCTCAGGAAGAGGCTTCGGGTTTCACGCCCCGGCAGCACGAGGCTGTGATTGCCGCCTCACCGCCGCCCCTCGAAGAATGCCCGCAACAGGGTCGCCGCCTCGCCTTCGCGAATACCGCCGTAAACCTCGGGTGCGTGATGGCAGGTTGGCTGCTGGAAAAAGCGCACGCCGTTCTCAACGGCGCCGCCCTTGGGGTCGGCGGCGGCGAAATAGACGCGGCGAATGCGCGCGAACGAGATCGCGGCGGCGCACATGGTGCAGGGCTCGAGCGTCACGTAGAGATCGCATCCGGTCAGGCGCTCATCGTGAAGCGTCGCGCAGGCGCTGCGGATGGCGAGCAGTTCGGCATGAGCCGAAGGATCTCGCAACTCGCGCGGCCGGTTGCCCGCGGAGGCGACGACACGGCCCTCGCGCACGATCACCGCGCCGACCGGCACCTCGCCGCGTTCGGCGGCCGCACGGGCCTCGTTGAAAGCCGCGCTCATCGGATCCATTTGGGCGCTCCGGGCCTTATCCATCGTGCTCGCTTCTCCCTCTCTCCTCTGCTATCAGGCTCCCATGACCGACAGCAATGACGATGGCAAGAAAGGCCGTCCGCGAGGACGCCCTGGCCACAGCCGAACACCCGGCGACAAACCCTTCCGCAAACCCCAAGGCGACGCCGCGCGCCCCTTCCGCGCCAAGGCCGATGACGGCGAGCGCCCCCGCCGCGAAGCCGGCGACCGCCCGTTCCGCGCCCGCTCTTCCGACGACCGGCCGCGCGCGCCGCGCGAGGGTGGCGAGAGAACTTTCGACAGCCCGGAAGCCGCCGCCAAGCCATGGGCGCCCCGCGAAGGCGGCGACCGGTTTGCCCGCCCCCGCGGCGATCGTCCGGACAAGCCTTTCGGCGCCAAGCGCCCGGAGGGCGATCGCCCCTTCAAGCCACGCGGCGAATTCAAGCCTCGCACGGAAGGCGGCGAACGCCCCTTCCGCTCGCGCGGGGCCGAGGGCGACAAGCCCTTCCGCCCGCGCCGCGAGGATACTGACCGCCCGGCGCGCGGCCGCAGCAGCGAGACGCGTCCGCCGCGAGTCGAGACCAAGGCTGTCGAGCGTGCGCCGTCCGGCCGTGAGGCTCAGCTTGCGGCTCAAGCGCTGGAGCCCATCGAGGATCGGATCGCCAAGGTCATCGCCCGCGCCGGGATTGCCTCTCGCCGGGACGTCGAGGCGATGATCGCCGAGGGCCGCGTTACCCTCAACGGCAAGGTTCTCGAATCCCCCGCCATCAACGTGACGCCGTCCGACCAGATCACGGTCGATGGCGAGCCGCTGCCCATGAAGGAACGCACGCGCCTGTGGCTCTACCACAAGCCGCGCGGCCTCGTGACGACGGCCCGCGACCCTGAGGGACGCCCGACCGTGTTCGACAACCTGCCGGAGGATCTGCCGCGCGTGGTGGCGATCGGCCGGCTCGACATCAACACCGAGGGTCTTCTGCTTCTCACCAACGATGGCGGCCTTGCCCGCGTGATCGCCCATCCGAATACCGGTTGGCTGCGTCGCTACAAGGTGCGTGCGCATGGCGAAGTGAACCAGGCCGATCTCGACAACCTGCGCCACGGCGTCACCGTCGACGGCATGGAATACGGCCCCATCGAGGCGCGGCTGGACCGCGTGCAGGGCGACAACGCGTGGATCTCGCTCGGACTGCGCGAGGGCAAGAACCGCGAGGTCAAGCGCATCCTCGAACATCTCGGCCTGCAGGTGAACCGCCTGATCCGGCTTTCCTTCGGCCCGTTCCAGCTGGGCGAGCTCGAAGAGGGCATGGTCGAAGAGGTCAAGACCAAGATCCTGCGCGATCAACTGGGCGACGCACTATCGAAAGAGGCCGGCGTCGATTTCGAGAGCCCGGTGCGTGAGCCCATCGCACCCTTCGGAACCCCCGCGAAGGATGATCGCCCGGACCGTGGCGACGCGCGTCCCGACCGCGCCGCTCGCCCCTCGCGTGACCGCAACGAGGACCGCCCCCATCGCCCACGCGAGGGCGACCGCGGCGAGGAGCGCCCACGCTATTCGCGCTCGGAAGGCGATCGCCCCACCCGGGGCCGTGGCGACGACCGCCGCGGCGCGGAGGAGGAAGCGCCGCGCAAGCGACCCTCGCGCCTCGAGCCCAAGACCAGCATCTGGCGGGCCTCAGACAGCGACGAAGCGATGAGCAAGAAAAGTCCACGCCGAGGCGCCGATCCCCGCGCGGCCCGTGCAGTGGCGGCCGAGCGGCCGCGCCAGCGGGCCGGCGCCATCGAATCCGCCGAAGGCCGCAAAGTGAAGGTCGAACGGCTGGTGAGCGCGCCGAGGGATGAGGAGGCCCCGCGCAAGCCGCGCCGGGATCCGTTCCGCGCGGCTCCCGCAGGCGACGACCGTCCGCGCCGTCGTCCCGAGCGCGACGACAGCCCGCCACGGCGTGAGCGCGAAAGCAGCCTCGGTCGTCCGCCGCGCCGGGATGACGACCGCCCGGCGCGTCCAAGTGGCGACCGGCCTTTCCGCGCGCGTCCCGAGGGCAGCGAGCGTCCCCGCCCGCCACAAGGCGAGCGCCCGTTCCGCGCTCGCAGCGACGAGGGCGAGCGTCCGCGCGCCCCGCGCGGTGATCGTCCGAGCGGTGATAGGCCCTTCCGCGCCCGCCCCGAGGGCGATGCGCGTCCCCGCAAGCCGCAAGGCGAGCGCCCGTTCAGGGCCCGCAGCGAAGCCGGCGATCGTCCGACCGGCGACCGGCCGTTCCGTGCCCGTCCCGAGGGCGGTGAGCGTCCCCGCGCGCCGCAAGGTGAGCGTCCGTTCGGCGAGCGTCCGCGCAGTCCTCGGCCCCAGGGCGACCGCCCGTTCCGGGCCGGCGGCGATGACCGTCCGCGCCGTGGTCCGCCACGGGGCGATGGCGCTCAGCGCAGCGGACCGAGAGGCGGCGCGAAGGGCGGCCCCGGCGGCGGCTTCAAGAGCGGCCCTCGTGGCGGCTTCAAGGGCGGTCCGAAAGGCGGCCCCAAGGGGCGTCGTCCGTGAGGCATAGGCCGTGAGAATTGTGGGCGGGCGCTGGCGCGGCCGTTCGCTGGCGGGACCGAGAACGGACGCGATCCGTCCGACTTCGGACCGCCTGCGCGAATCCCTCTTCAACGTGTTGCAGCACGGCTATGACGATGCGATCGAGGGCGCGCGCGTTCTCGATCTCTTTGCCGGCACCGGCGCGATGGGCCTGGAAGCGCTCTCGCGCGGCGCCGCCTTCGCGCTGTTCGTGGATGAGGGCTCGGAAGCCCGCAGCCTGATCCGCGAAAACGTGGAGGCGCTCGGCGCCGGCGGCGCGACGCGCCTCTTCCGCCGCGACGCCACCCGCATGGGCGCGGCGGCCCCGAATGCACCGTTCTCACTCGTGTTCTGCGATCCACCTTACGGAAAAGATCTGGCCCCCAAAGCGCTCACGGCCTGCGCCGAAGGCGGCTGGCTGACGCGCGACGCGCTCGTGGTGGTGGAAGAGGCCCACGGCGCGGCGCTGACGCTGCCTGAGGGGTTTGGCGAGATCGAGCGGCGGGACTACGGGGAGACGCAAGTGGTGTTCGGACGGTTCGAACGATAAGCCCTTCAATCAACGCCGCCCGAACAGCCGCTCGATATCCGACAGCTTCAGCTCCACATAAGTCGGCCGGCCGTGATTGCATTGGCCGGAGAGGGGCGTGACTTCCATTTCGCGCAGGAGCGCGTTCATTTCCTCGGGCTTCAACCGGCGTCCGGCGCGGATCGAGCCGTGGCATGACATGCGCGACAGAACCGCATCGAGGCGGGTCTCCACCGGGCTCTCGCTCCCCTCGCCCCATTCGGCCAACGCATCGGCCACATCCTGCACCAGAGCCTTGATGCGCCCGCCCGCGAGCGCGGACGGGACTTCACGCACCAGCAGGGCACCCGATCCGAATGGCTCGACCACCAGTCCGAGGCTCGCCAGCGTTTCGGCCTCGGCGACGACGCGATCGGCATCGACGGGGTCGAGATCGACGACGTCGGGGATGAGCAGCAATTGCCGCGCGATGCCGGACGAGTCGCGCTCGCGTTTCAGGCGCTCGTAGACGAGGCGTTCATGCGCCGCGTGCTGGTCGACGATGACGATGCCGTCCTGAGTCTGCGCGACGATGTAAGTGCCGTGAACCTGCGCGCGCGCCGCCCCGAGCGGCGCCGCCTCGATAGCAGAATCGTTCTCATGGTGCGGCGCGCGGCTGTCGGCGGAGGGCGCGGCGAATTCCGAAAAGGCGCGTTGCGGCTCGGCGAAGCCTTGGCCATAGGTCGGCGCGACCGGCGCCTGCCAACCCGCGAAGGTGTGCGCGGCGCGGATCGATGGTCCGCGATGCAGGCCGGCCTTCATGTGCAGCGGGTGATGCGACGGATGAGGACCGTGCGGCCGAAGACTGTCGAGCGTGCGCATGCCGCCCGTGGTGGCCGAGCGGAATCCTGAACGCGTGATGGACTCCTTCAGCGCTCCCACGACGAAACCGCGGATGAACGCCGGATCGCGGAAGCGCACTTCGGTCTTCGCCGGATGCACGTTCACGTCCACGTCGCGCGGGTTGAGATCGATCATCAGCGCGAGGATCGGATGACGATCCGACGCCATCACATCCGCATAGGCACCGCGCACCGCGCCGAGCAGCAGTTTGTCGCGCACCGGGCGCCCGTTGACGACGAAATGGATGTGGGTCGAGGTGCCGCGATGATAGGTCGGCAATCCGGCAAATCCGCTGACCCGGACGCCCTCGCGCTCGACGCCGATGGTCATGGCGTTGTCGTTGAACTCAGCACCCAGCACGCGCGACAGACGGCGCAGGAAACCGTGCTCGCTCGCCTCTTCGGGCGCGTAGGTGAACGGCGTGATGTGTTCGCCCGCAAGCGTGAAACGGATCGCCGGATGCGCGATGGCGAGACGCTTCACGATCTCGGCCACCGCCTGCGCCTCGGAGCGGTCGCTCTTGAGGAACTTCAAGCGCGCCGGCGTCGCGGCGAAAAGGTCCGTCACCTCGATCCGCGTGCCCGCCGGCGCCGAGGCAGGCCGCACCGGGCCTTTCACGCCGGCCTCGACAACGATGGATGATGCGGCTTGCGCTTCGGCGGTTCGCGTCGTGATGGCAAGACGCGCCACCGCACCGATAGAGGGCAAGGCCTCACCGCGAAACCCGAGCGTGTTGATGGCAAACAGATCACCGTCGGGGATTTTCGACGTGGCATGACGCTCGACTGCCAACGCCAGATCCTCCGGCGACATTCCCTGCCCGTCATCGACCACCCGGATGAGCTTGCGCCCGCCCGCCTCGATGGCGATCTCGATGGAGCGCGCACCCGCATCGACCGCGTTCTCGACCAGTTCCTTCACGGCCGCCGCCGGACGTTCGACGACCTCGCCGGCGGCGATGCGGTCGACCAGAATGGGATCGAGGCGGCGGACGTTCATAGGGCGTTGACACTCACGCGATTCGGAAGAGGAGAATAGGCGTTGGGGCGCGCAGGTTCCAGCCGACACGAGGGACTCTCTTCCCCTTGCGGGGAGGAGTTGGAGGTTGGGGTCGGACAGTCGAGCTCGTCGCCTTGTTGTCGAGGGAAGGCCGGTTCGTCCGAACCCGACATTCATCGGGATGAACCCGGTCGTTCCACCCCCACCCCGACCCTCCCCGCAAGGGGGAGGGAATCGCTCGTCAGTTCGCCTCTGTCAGATATTGCTTGGCGAGGATCTTGCCCTCCTCGACAGCTGGCTGATCGAACGGATCGACGCCGAGCGCATAGCCGGTGAGGATCGTCTCCAGCATGTAATGCATCAGCAATTCCCCGAGCGAGCGCTCGTTCAGTTTGTCGATATGCAGCGTGCGGGTGGCGCGACCGTTTCGCGCCAGGGTGTCGGCGGTGGCGCGGCCCTGTGCGGCCACGAGATCGCCGATACGCCTGCCCGCAAATCCGGGCTCGCCTGCGCGCTTCGACAGCTTCTCGTCCATCATCGGCCCGATGCCGGCGACGCCGGTCGTCATGATGGTGAAGAGCTTGTCGTTCGGCCCACCGAGATAGAGCTGCATCTGGCTGTGCTGATCGACCGGACCGATGGCCGCGACCGGCTGCGAGCCCTTGCCGTCCTTGCCGATGCTTTCGGCCCACAACTGAACCCACCAGCGGGCGAAGCGTTCGAGGCGGTCGGCATACGCCATGGTGACGGTGATGTTCCGCCCCTCGAGCCCCACCGCGATATTGAGGGCGGCGCCGAGCGCTGCCGGAATGTCCCTGGCGCTTCCGCCGGCACGCAGCGGATCGTAGGCATCCGCGGCCCCCTGTCGGACGGCCGCGATGTCGAGGCCGAGAACGGCGGCGGGCAGAAGCCCCACATTGGTCAAGACGGAGAAGCGACCGCCGACGCCGGGGTCATGGTCGAGGAAGCGCACGCCTTCGGGTTCGAGCAGATCGCGCAACCCGTTCTTTCGACCGGCCACGCGGGGCTCGGATAGTCCAAGGATCGTGTCGGCGGGCCGGGCGCGCAACCCCGCCCTCTCGAGCGCGCACAACACCGCAATCGTCTGCATCAGCGTTTCGCCGGTGCCGCCGGATTTCGAGATGGCCACGAAACGGGTGGAGGAGAGCGGCAGCTTGTGCAGAATATGGTCGAAGGTGATCGGATCGAGATTGTCGAGAAAATGCACACGCGGGCCGTCGATGAAGCGTCCGGCACCCGGCACCGCATAATCCTTGAGCTGCGCCAGCGCCTGGCCGCCGAGGCTCGAGCCGCCGGTGCCGAGGAACACCACATCGGTCGCGTCGCGCCGCAGGAAGGACGCCGCCTCCCGGATCGATGCCAGATCGTCGGTTGCATAAGGCAGCTTGAGCAGCGGCAGGCGGCCGGACGCGTCATCATCCGAAAGCCGCGCCAGAGCGGTCTCGACAGCCGACAAGGCCGCGTCGAGCGCCATGGTCGGAAGGCCGCTCGCGCCGATCTTGGATGCAAGGGCGAGTTCAATCGATTGCTGCAACGCCATTCAGGAATGCCTCCGACAAGTCTTTCAACAGGACCAGAACACTAGGGCAGCGGCAGGGCGGCGGCTAGGGCGGGACCGTTCAGAGCCCCGTCGGCCGCCCCGCAATCACCGTCAGCATTTTGCCGGTGCCGAAGATTCGATCGCTGGCGCTGCGAATATCGGCCTGCGTGACGGCCGCCACGAGTTCGTTGCGGCGGGCGATGTAATCGATGCCGAGTCCCTCGAACGCGATCTGCACCAGCGTATGGGCGATCTTGGTGGAAGTGTCGAAGCCCAGCGCATAGGAGCCGATGAGGTAGTCCTTGGCTTTTTGCAATTCCTCGTCGGTGGGGCCGTCGGCGTGAAGTCTCGCAATTTCGGAGGCGATGACGTCGAGACACTCAGCCACGCGCTCGTTCTTGGTCGCCGTATAGCCCCAGGTCATGGAGGCGGCGCGGTAGCTCACAAGGGACGTGCCCACGCTGTAGGCAAGGCCGCGCTTCTCCCGGACTTCCTGAAACAGCCGCGACGTGAAGGCGCCGCCGCCGAGGATGTGGTTAAGCACGTAGGCGGGAATGAAGCCGGGATCGCACCAGGTGATGCCGTGCGTCCCGAAGCGGATCACCGATTGCGGCACATCGAGATCGGCGACAAGGCGCTGGCCGGTGGCGACCAGCGAGGCCGGTTCGATAATGCGAAGCGGCTTCGCCTCGTGAAGCGAGCCGAACACCTTGTCGATCAACACCGACAAGCGGTCGGCATCGATGGCGCCAACGACCGCGATCTTGACGCGGCCGCGCGCGATCAGGAGGCGGTGCATCGCCACGAGATCATCCCGCGTGATCGCCGCGACGCTCTCCGCCGTGCCGGAGGTCGGGCGCGAATAAGGGTGCCCCGGAAAGCCTGCCTCGAAGAACCGGCGCGTGGCCATCACGCCCGGGTCGTTCTGCTGGTAGCGCAAACCGGCAATCGTCTGGGCGCGAACGCGCTCGATGGCATCGGCATCAAAGCGCGGCTCCGCAAGGGCGAGGCGCAGCAGCTCGAACGCCTCATCGGCGTGTTTCACCAAGGTTTTTAGCGAGCCGCCGATGGCATCGTTCCCGGCGTTGAACGAGAGTTCGATCGCGCGTCCGGCGAGACGTTCCTGGAACGCATCCGAATCATAATTCCCCGCGCCCTCGTCGAGCAGGCGGCCGAGCATCTGCGCCACGCCCGGCTTGTCCACGGGGTCATGCGCGGCGCCGCCCTCGAACGTGAAGGCGACGGCGATCAGCGGCACGACATCGGATTCGACGTGCCACGCTTCGACACCCCCCGGGGATATCAGCGCCTTCACGACAGTCGGCGACGCGGAACGGGTTTCAACGGTGGGTGTCATGGGACTCTCACTCAAAAACAGGCGATCAGGCGGCAGGCTTTTGCAGGTATCCGGTCACGGATCGGCGCGGGATGAGGAACCGCTCGGCAACCGATGCGAGATCGTCCTTCAACACCGCCTCGATCTGTCCCGGCCAACACCGCACATCGTCGATGGTCTCGCCGATGGCGAGCGCCGAGCCGTAGATGCGCGCAAGCGAAGACTGGCTGTCGGTCGAATAGATCGTCTCGGCGACGAGGCGTATCTTGGCCCGCTCGATGGCCTCGACGTCGAGTGCATCCGCGGAGATCGTCCGCAGGGCGGCGTCGACCGCCTGTTCGAGCGCCTCGAGCGATACGCCCTCGGCCGGAACAGCGTAGACGCTGAAACGTGTCTCTTCCATCGCCGACGACATGTACCAGGCGCCCGCATTGACGGCGACGCCCTGCTCGAGAACGAGCGTGCGATAGAGATAGGATGTCGGGCCGCCCCCGATCACTTCCGCCAGGAGTTCGAGCGCGTAGCAATCGCCCTCGTTGACGGAGCGGCAGGACGGAACCAGGTAAAGCCGCTGCAATGTGGGCTGCTCGACCTTCGGATCCGAAACCGTGATGTGCCGTGCAGCGACAGGCTCGGGCTCTTGCGGACGAAAGCGCACGGGCCGCTCTCCCCGTGCGGGAACGCGACCATAGGTCTCTTCGCTGAGACGGCGCACTTCATCGGGCGTCACGTCCCCGGCAACGACCAGAATCGCATTTTCCGGCGAATAGAAGCGGTTGTAGTAGTCGAGCGCGTTCTGGCGGTTCAGGCCCTCGATCTCATGCATCCAGCCGATAATCGGGATGCCGTAGGGATGATGCACGAACAACGCCGCAGCCATCGCCTCGGAAAGCTGCGCCGACGGATCGGTCTCGACCCGCATGCGGCGCTCTTCCAGCACCACGTCGCGCTCAGGCGCGATGACGCTCTCGTCGAGCAGCAGGTTGGTCATGCGGTCGGATTCGAACTCCATCATGGTCTTGAGGTGTTCGCGGGTGACGCGCTGGAAATAGGCCGTGTAGTCGAACGACGTGAAGGCATTCTCCTGACCGCCGAGGCTCGATACGACCTTGGAGAATTCGCCCGCCGGGTGTTTTGCCGTTCCCTTGAACATCAGGTGTTCGAGAAAATGCGCGATGCCGGATTGTCCAAGCGGATCATCAGCCGAGCCGTTGCGATACCAGATCATGTGCGTCACGACCGGCACGCGGTGATCGGGGATCACCACTACATCCAGCCCGTTCGCAAGCGTGAACGACGCGACCTCTGGACCACCACCATCCGTGCGTCCGAAAGGCGGAGCATCGGTGCGTCGATTGGGCCGGGGGACATTATCCATAGCAGTTCAACCTTGGCGGAATCGGATCGGCTGGAGCGGTTCTCCTACGGGAGATACTGCAATCCGACGATCAAGCAAGCGAAGCAGTGCACCTTTGGGTGCAGGCGAAGCAGTTCGGAGGGCCGTGCAGGGTCCAAAAACGCCTTCGGGCGAAGCGGAAAACCGTTCGCCCGAAGGACAAGGCAGGCTATCGAAAAAATCAGCGCTTTTGCTGCTGCTGAATGAAGCCGAGCGGGCTGTCGGGATCGACAACAGGCATTTCATCAACGGAGGCCTTGAGCGGCGCCCCGCCCTGCGCCTTCAGAAGCGGCGCCGGAGGATCCGTGAGATAGCGACGCTCGAGGCCATCGCCGGAGAGCTTCACGTCCTGGCCGACCTGGAACGAGCGCAGCTCGTCGGGGCTCATCTTGCTGTTATCGGCCTGTCCGCCCGTCAGGGGCGGCGGCGATTGAATATAGTTGTTCGGGTTGCGGCCAGCGCGCATTTCCTCGGCCGAAAGCACTCCAGACTGATTGGCCCGGTAGGTATCGCGGCTGGTCGCCGGCGCACGCGCATCCGCTGCGGCCCTGCGAGCCGCCGCCACATCCGGGTCCTTCGGCCAGTTGGCGTTTGCCTCGGCACCGCGCGAAGGGGCAGGCGCGCGCAATTCCATCTTGGGCGGCAGGACGAGTGGCGGGCGCTCATTATAGTTGATCGGTGGCTTTTCCTTGGGGATGATGCCGATGCTGCCGAGGAGGCTCTTGACGGCCTCGCCTTCCTGAGCCGACGCGCCAGAGGCCGCGACCATGAGCGCGAGCGCGCCCGCGCAACCAAAGACCTTCAATCCCCTCATGGCACCCACCTTCTTGAAATTCCCATTCTGGCTGAACGCCTGCCCGCCTATTCGGGCGAACATAAGGCGGCCCCGAGATCCGGCGTCTCGCTCAGGCAAGCCGGCGCCGTTCCAGCACGAAGGAGTCATAGAGCAAACCGACCACCCCCGCAACGATGGCCGCATCCGCCACGTTGAACACGTACCAGGACCAGCCGCCGAGCCCGAATTGGATGAAATCGAAGACGGCCCCATAGGCCAGCCGGTCGATGACGTTGCCGATGGCGCCCCCGACGATCAGGGCGAGGGACGCCGCGAGAAGGCGACCCGTCGTCCGGCGGATCCACACCGAGAGAGCGATGGCAGCGACGATCGAGACCCCGATGAGGATCCAGCGTCCGAGATCCGTATGCTGCTGGAACAGGCCGTAGGAAATCCCCCGGTTCCAGACCACGATCAGGTTGAGGAATGGCGTCAACGCCACCGGTTCACGGACCGGCAGGTCGAAAATGAACAATGTGTAGAGCTTCGTCGCCTGATCGAGGACCAGGGTCAGAAGCGCCACAATCAGGCCGAGGCGGGCGGGCGAAACTGTCACGCGGCAGCCCTCGCCCGGTCCCACTCGCGCAAGGCCTCGGCGTCTCTGGGCGTCACATCCGGGTATTCGGGATCACTCCCGACCCCGGGCGAGACCTTCCACGACCGGGCGCATTTGCGCCCCTCCGCAAGGGCGGAGACGACGGTCACGCCCTTCACATCGTCGAGGCGGAAGGCGTCGGCGGGTCCCTCCGTCGTTTCAATGCGGATGCCGGACGTGATGCAGATCTCCGCGAGATCGAGTCCCTCGATCGCCTCGCGCAGGCTGCCGTCGGTCAGGTAGACGACGGGTGCCGCCTCGAGGCTCGCGCCGATGCGCTTTTGGGCGCGCTCGATCTCGAGTGCTCCGGTGACGACCCGGCGGACGCGGCGGATCTTGGCCCAGCGCGCCGCCAGTGCATCATCGCGCCACGCGGCGGGAATTTCCGGGAAGGTTTCGAGATGCACTGACTCGGCTTGCGGATAGCGAGCGAGCCATGCCTCTTCGGCCGTGAAAGCGAGGATCGGCGCAATCCAGGTGGCGACCGCCCGGAACGTGATGTCGATCACGGTCAGAGCGCTTTTGCGCTCGTTGCTCGACAACGGATCGCAATAGAGCGCGTCCTTGCGAATATCGAAATAGAACGCCGACAGGTCGCTGGTCAGGAACGAGTTCAGAAGCGCGATGACGCGCTTGTAGTCGAAGCTGCGATACGCTTCGCGCATGTCGACATCGAGTTCGGCGAGACGATGCAACACGAACCGTTCGAGCTCCGGCATGTCGCCGACCGCGACCTTGTCGGCCTCGCTGAAATGTCCAAGCGAACCGAGCATCCAGCGGATCGTGTTGCGGAGCTTGCGGTAGGTCTCGACGAAGGTCTTCAGGATCTCGGGACCGATGCGTAGATCGTCCGAGTAATCGGACGCCGCCACCCACAGGCGCAGGATGTCGGCGCCGGAATCCTGGATGACTTTCTGCGGCGCCACCACGTTGCCGATCGACTTCGACATCTTCTGCCCCTTCTCGTCGAGCACGAAGCCGTGGGTCAGAACGATGTCGTAGGGCGCGCGTCCGCGCGTGCCGCAGCTCTCCAGCAGCGACGAGTGGAACCAGCCGCGATGCTGGTCGGTGCCTTCGAGATACATCACCTGATCCGGACCGCCATCGACCTTGCGGGTGACCTTCAGATCCTCGCGCTTCTCCAGCGCAAAGGCGTGGGTGCAACCGGAATCAAACCACACATCGAGGATATCGTCGATCTTGTCGAAATCCTCGACCTTGTGCCCGCCGGCTGCGAGGAACCGCGCGCCGTCATCCACGTACCAGGCATCAGCACCCTCGGTCTCGAACGCTTCGGCAATCGCCGCATTCACACGCTCGTCCTTCAGGATCTCGCTCGTCCCCTTGCGCACGAAAACTGCGATCGGCACGCCCCAGGCGCGCTGGCGCGACACGACCCAATCGGGACGGTTCTCGATCATGCCGGTGATCCGGTTCTCGCCCGATTCCGGCACCCACTCGACCGTCTTGATCGCATGAAGGGCGCGCTGCCGCAGCGTGTCGCCGTGATTGTCGAGGGGCTTGTCCATCGCAATGAACCATTGCGGCGTATTGCGGAACAGGAGCGGTGCCTTCGAGCGCCAGGAATGCGGGTATTGGTGCTTCAGCCGGCCGCGGGCGATGAGTGCGCCGGCTTCCGCCATCTTCCTGATCACCGCGTCGTTGGCGCCGCCATCCTTGCCCTTGTCGTCATAGACCCGCTCGCCGGCAAAAAACGGGATATCGGGGAAGTACGAGGAATCGGGCGACACCGTGTGCGGCACTTGCGGCGTGCCGCATTCCTCGAACACCGCCTTGTGCTTGATGAACGTGTTGTAATCGTCCGCCCCGTGGCCGGGCGCCGTGTGCACGAAGCCCGTGCCCGCGTCGTCGGTCACATAATCGGCGGGCAGCACCGGCACGGCAAAATCCCAATAGCCATTCGCGCCATCGAGGCCGCGGAACGGATGCGCCGTGCGTTCGATCATGACCGGCAGCACATCCTTGATGCGCTCATGGGCGGTCACACGCGCCGCCGCGAAGACATCGGCCGCGAGTTTGTCGGCCAGCACATAGCGATCGCCGACCTTGGCCCAGTTGTCGCCCGCGGCTTCGGTGACCTTGTAGAGGCCATAGGCGATGTTCTCGCCATAGGCGATGGCGCGATTTGCCGGAATCGTCCACGGGGTCGTCGTCCAGATGACCACCGAGGCGCCCTCGAGATCGCCGTCGATCGTGTCGGTGATCGGAAATTTCACCCAGATCGTGCTCGACGTCTTCTCGTGATATTCGACCTCGGCCTCGGCGAGCGCGGTCTTTTCCACTGACGACCACATTACCGGCTTGGAGCCGCGATAGAGCTGGTCGCTCATGGCAAAGCTCATGATTTCGCGCGCGATCTGGGCTTCGGCATTGAACGACATGGTGGCGTAGGGATTGTCCCAATCGCCCTCGACCGCGAGGCGCTTGAATTCCTGGCGCTGCACGTCGATCCATTTTTCCGCGAAGGCGCGGCACTCGCGACGGAACTCGACGACCGGGACGTCGTCCTTGTTCTTGCCCTTCGCGCGATATTCCTCCTCGATCTTCCACTCGATCGGAAGGCCGTGGCAATCCCAGCCGGGAACGTAATTGGAATCGAAACCGAGCATGCCCTGCGAACGGACCACAAGATCCTTCAGGATCTTGTTGAGGGCGTGCCCGATATGGATGTTGCCGTTGGCATAGGGGGGGCCATCGTGAAGTACGAAACGGGGCCGGCCCTTCTGGACCTCGCGCAGGCGCTCATAAAGCTTCGTCTCTTCCCAACGCTTGAGGAGCTGCGGTTCTCTCTGGGGAAGACCCGCCCGCATGGGAAAGTCGGTCTTGGGCAGGAAAAGCGTCTCGGAATAGTCGCGAGCCGGGGTTTCTGTCTTGTCGGTCATGGCGGTCAATGGATCTCGGGCGTTCCGCTGGAGCGCGGCGCAATCAGGCGTTTTTCTTGAGGACACGGCTCAAATCCCGGACTTCGCACTCAAGCGAGGGCCGGGCCGGTAATTCGCAGAATGCGCGCGCCAACCGCACGTAAAGCATGAAAAGCCTGGGGCATGGGCTGCCTTTTAGCAGCGCCGCGCCGCAGAATAAAGCGCGCTCGGGGCGATTGGCCCCTTGAAAAAGCGCGGCTGCGGCCCGACCCTTTCGTCGACCCCTCACCTTTGGTGAAAGTGACTTCTCCGATGACCTCCACTCCCGTGGCCGCCCCCCACCGCTCCAAGGCCGGTTTCGACCTCTCCCCGCCCTCTCCCGAGCAATATTCGGCGCTCGTTGCCGATCTCGACGACGAGGAGCGCCGCATTCTTCTGGATCACGGCACCGAGCGTCCATTCTGCGGCATCTTCAACGAGGCCAAGGGCAAGGGAACCTATGGCTGCCGGCTCTGCGGCCTGCCCCTCTTCAAATCGGGCACGAAATTCGAGTCGGGCACCGGCTGGCCGAGCTTCTTCGACCCGATCGACCGGGATCATCTCGCATTTGTGACCGACCAAGGCTACGGCATGGTGCGCACGGAAATCCGCTGCGCGCGCTGCGAGGGTCATCTCGGCCACGTGTTCGATGACGGCCCGCCGCCAACCGGCGAGCGCTATTGCATGAATTCGGTATCCTTGCGCTTCGTGGCCGAGGGCGATCCCCTACCCGACGCACTGGGGCGCGGTGCGCCGGAGGGAGAGCGGCTTGTCTAGGAGCCCGACGGCGTCATAATGCGAAGCGGGTTTCGTTCGCCGAACCCGCGAGGACCGATGGTGTCAATAAACGCGGATGCGAGAGCGGGACGGCCCGCCGCAACGGAGGCGGCCCGGCCGAATTTCTACGCGGGGCTGCCTGTCTTCGACAGCTTTGAAAACCTGACCGACCCCTCGATCTACACGGCGCTGCCA
>NZ_VCMV01000033.1:0-35242 GCF_008757455.1 Microvirga brassicacearum
TTACTGTCGATAAGCAGACGTTCACTGCGAGCTTCGAAGGTCAAACTCTGACCCGCTGCGGACTTTTCGACGAGCTACCGGCTTTGGGCTTGAATGATCCACTGTCCATCTTTCCAACGTATTGGCGTACCAAGCTCTTTACGATGCCGGAGGAGGAAATGATGAGTGTCAGACAGAGCCTGCTCGTCGCCTTGGTCTCCGTGGCCGGGTTCAGAAGTTCACCTATGGCATCGGCCCATGCCGCAACCTTCACCTGTCCTGACACCATGGCCGCAGACAGGCCGGGAGCGGCGTCTTCCCTTAGTGAGCTGTATGCAGGGGCCAACGACATCACCGCGCAATCGGCTTGTGGAATTGATGACCGATCTGCGCAAGAGCGGCATGAAGCCCGCTCTCATTGTCGACCATCTGATCGGGGTATATTGCCCGCTCGTCGCAGCCGACGCCATCCTCTCAGACAAGCAGAACGCCGATCGGGTTCGGCGGTTCGCGCGCTTGGTGACAGACTTGGCTTATGTGCCGTCAGATCCGGATGAGGTAGATGTTCTTGTCCAGACGGCTTTACCGCCAGATCTGCTGAGCCAAGTCGACCAATCGGCGGGTCGAGCCGGTCTCTCGCGCGACGAATGGATTGAGCGCTCGATCAAGCGACAACTCTCGGTCCCATAAATCTGCAGGGCCAAAACAAGACGTTCCCAACTGAAGCCGGCATGACCAACCAAGGGCGACGCTGACGGCCCGATGGCGGCGCACCCCGGCCCTCATCCGGGAGTGTCCAGTAGAGATGGCTTGCCGCTTTCTGGAGATTGAGAGGCATGACCAAGAAGAAGCCTGTCAGGTCAAAGCACAATCGGCACGGAGCGTGATCTTTTCATATCCAGCGTTTTGCCGGGTTGAGGACATAGCCCGACCTTATGTCTCGCCAATATTATTTGGATTTTTCCTGCAAGGATGCAGCGGTAGGCTCCCTGTGACGGTTGGGTTTTCGTTTTGCCCGTGAAAAGCACCGCATCGAACCCAGGGAGTTTACAAACATGTATCGGCCCAATCTCCTGAAGACGCGCCTCAAGAACGGCGAGAAAGTATTCGGAAGCTGGAATGTCCTTGCCAGTGCGTTCGCAACCGAAGTCATGGGTTATGCGGGCTTCGACTTCATCATCATCGATCATGAGCATGGCTGCGGCGACTTGATGACTCTCGGCCATCAGTTCCAGGCGCTTTCCCCCACACCGACCACCGCCTTGGTGCGCGTGCCGAGCCACGATAGCGCCTACATCCGTCGTGTTCTCGATCTGGGAGCCGAAGGTGTCGTGGTGCCGAGCGTCAATACGGCAGACGAGGCCCGCTCGATTGTTCAGGCCTGCCACTATCCCAAATTCGGGTCACGCGGCGCAGCGCCGGGGACGATCCGCGCCTCGAGCTTCGGTGCCGAGGCCAACCTGTATGCCCGCACCGCGAGCGAAAACACGCTGGTGATCTGCCAGATCGAAACAGTGGAAGGCGTGCAGAATGCGGACGAAATCGCCGCTGTCGAAGGCGTCGATATGATATTCGTCGGCCCCTACGACCTCTCCGCATCCGCGGGCTTTATGGGTGAGATGGATCATCCGGAAATCGTTGCGTTGATTGAAAAGGTGGAGATCGCTGCGAAGGCCTCCGGCAAGTCGCTAGGCTCAATTCTGAGGCCTGGTATCTCTCTCAAGGAGGTCTACGAGCGCGGCTATCAGCTGATTTCCACCGGGAGCGATTCGAGCCGTCTTCGTGCGGCTTGCTTGGCCGATGTCGCCAAGTTTCAGGATGCGGTCGGCTTGGATGAGGCGCCGAAACTCGTCTCCGTCAAGGCAAGCTGAGGAGAGCGCGCGCGTGACCACCACCAATGTCAATATCGTTCTGCGGGCCTACGACCAATTCTGCCCGCTCATCATCGGGGCGATCGAAACGCCTGGCGTCAAAATCAACGTCAACTTCAACACGCCCTTATCCAACGAATTCCCCGAAGACATCCATGCTGCCGAGGTTTCGTTCAACCGCTACGTCATGGCACGGGCGAATGGCGATCATCGTCTCGTCGGCATCCCAGCCTTCGTGCTTCGAGGCTTCCGTCACAGGAACTACATCGTCCGGCATGACTCTCCGCTGGAAAGCCTTGCCGATCTGAAAGGAAAGCGCGTCGGCTCGAACTCGTGGAGCGATACGGGAACGATGTGGGCGCGGGCGGCGCTCCGGGAGGCAGGCGTTGAGGTCAAGGACGTTCAATGGGTCATCGGCCACCTCGACGAGAAGATCAAAATGAAGCCGAAAACCTCGTTCGATGTGGAGCCGCCTGAGGGCTCGCATTTCTTGGGCGAGCACGAAACTCTGAGCGACGGCCTCAGGGCTGGTACGATCGACGCCGTCACGACCGCATTCATGCCGCCTTCCGTCTACGAGGTAAATGGAGAGTTCCGCAGGCTCGTCAGGGATTTCAGGACGGCGGAGACAGAGTATCATCAGAGGACCGGCATCTATCCCGGTTTCCATGTCATGGCCTTTCAGCGATCGTTCGCGGAAAGCAATCCCGACGCCGTGCTGGCGGTCTACGACGCGCTCAGGGCATCATGGGAAAACTGGTGGCTGAAGGTGAAGAACTTTGGCGAGGCTTCGCCCTGGGCAATCGCCGAAGCGGAGACCATGATCCGCGACTTTCCCGAAGACACCCCGCCGTTCGGGTTGCATCAGCCGGCTCACAGGAAGATGCTGGAAACCATGTGCCATGAGCAGTATGCCCAGGGGGTGGTCAAGGCGCCAGCCGATCCGACGAAGCTCTTTTCCGACTTCGAAGCCATCGCCAAGGCTACGGGACGTTAAGTCTCGCAGCTGACCTATGCACCCTCTGTTCACGTCGAATCGAGCTTCTCATGCCTGTCATCAACCGTGTCTCTGAATTCGTGTCTGACATCGCCCGGTGGCGTCAGGACTTTCATGAGCACCCCGAGTTGCTTTTCGATGTGAACAGAACCGCCGCGATCGTGGCCGAAAAACTCAAGTATTTCAAATGTGACGAGGTCGTAACGGGCGTTGCGCAGACCGGCGTTGTCGCGGTCATCCATGGTCGGGAGAATAGATCGGGAAAGCGTGTCGCTCTCAGGGCGGATATGGATGCACTGCCTCTCGATGAGCTGGGCGATCTGCCCTATAGATCGAAAACGCCGGGAAAGATGCACGCTTGCGGCCACGACGGGCATACCGCGATGCTGCTGGGGGCTGCTCGCTATCTGGCCGAGACCCGCAACTTCGATGGGACGGCGGTACTCATTTTCCAGCCGGCCGAGGAGGGCGGCGGCGGCGGCAAGATGATGATCGAGGAAGGCATCATGGAGCGTTTCGCCATCGATGAAGTCTACAGCATGCACAACATGCCGGGAATTCCAGTCGGTGCCTTCGCGATCCGCGCCGGCGCCATGATGGCTGCTGCGGATCGCTTTAAAATTCTGGTTGAAGGGAAGGGAACGCATGCCGCAATGCCACATCAAGGCACGGATACGATCCTCGCCTCCTGTCACTTGGTCACCGCCCTGCAGTCGATCGTCTCCAGGAACGTAAATCCCCTTGAGGCGGCGGTCGTCTCGGTGGGCCGCATTTCTTCTGGAGAGACTTTCAACGTGCTGCCGCAGCATGCGGAAATTCTCGGTACCGTTCGAACCCTTTCACCGGAAGTCCGGGATGATATCGAAATCCGCGTGCGATCCGTTGCGGACCATGTGACGGCGACTTTTGGGGCAACCGTCCAAGTCGAGTATATGCGCGGTTACCCTGTTCTCATGAATGACGCCGCCAGTGCACGCTTCATGCAGGAGGCTGCTTGTGATGTCGCCGGCTCGAATGCAGTCGATGGCCAGGCGGTTCCGATCATGGGATCGGAAGATTTTTCCTTCATGCTCGAGGAGCGGCCCGGCGCTTACATCTTCCTCGGCAACGGCGACAGTGCAGCGCTTCACCATCCTGCCTACGACTTCAACGACGCCGCAATCCCATTTGGTGTCTCACTTTGGGCTCGGCTTGTCGAAAAGCGCATGCCCGTTTAGCGAAGCGAAGCAGGGTGGCTCCGGCAATCTCTCAAAGCGGGTTGCGGTTTATGTCATTACATGCCGCCTTGAAGTGCTTTACGAAAGCTTTGGTCAAGTCGGAAGCGCGCCGGTTGGGATAAACCAGCTCGATCGCCACGCCGATCGTCGGCTCGAAGGGCCTGTAGGACAGCCTCTCCTTCGAATGGCTTCGAAGCGAAAACTCGTCGACCAGTCCGATGCCGATGCCGTTCTCCACATGCGGATAGATCGACATGACGCTATCCACCGTCAGCACCGGCTCAGGTCTCTGCTTGCTCGTGTCGATGACCTTTTCGAACTGGGCCAGCAACCATTGATGTCCCGGTGGAAAAGAGACCAACGGGTAGTCGACGAAGTCATCGTGAGTGACTGAGGTCCTCGACTCCAGCGGGTGGCCATTCGGCATGATGCAGAAAAGCCGGCCTGAGCAGACCTTTTCCACCGAAAGCCCTTCCTGCTCGGCCTCGCCTGTCGGAAACGAGATGCCAAGGTCCGCACCCTCGGCGGCGACCGCATGATAGACCGCCTTTCTCGGACGGATCAGAAGGTGAACTCGCGCTTCGAGTCTTTCCTTCAGGAATTGCTGCAGGGCCGCCGAGACGATGGCGTTTCCGAGCGGCTGGATCGCGGCGATGCTCATCCGCTGCGAAACGCCCTTCTGAATCATGGAGATGGCATCGGCGATCGCCTGGAAGTACCTGAAATTTCGCTGCAATGCTTCAAAGAGCAGCCGCCCTTCGTTGGTCGGCGCCAGGCGTCCTCTGTCTTTGCGGAAGAGCGCCAGCCCCAGCTGATCCTCCATCCTGCGGATCGTCGCGCTCACGGTAGGCTGGGATATATGGAGGCTCTCCGCTGCTGCGGTGATGCTGCCCGCAGCGACCACCGCATAAAAAACTTCGAGCTGACGCAAGCTCATAGCTCCCAGCGATGCAAGCACACTCATCGAAAGTCCCCAGCTCACGATCCGACCAACGATCCTAGATGACCCTGATAGGCGCGACAAATCAAGCGGTTCGCTCGCTGCGCGTTCACCGTGTCGCTGAACTGAAGCATGGCGCAAACGTGATTCTGCGCGGGAGACAGCATATAGTCTTCATCTATGCCGTGCCTAAACTTTAGATGTTTTTAAACGGCCTGGGGATGCCTTCTAATCGGCTTCGTCCTTTTCGAGGTCTTCTCGAGGCAAGGGGTTAGGCCACAATCCGATGAAAGGATCGACGGTGAGCAATATGACCACAGCGGAAGTCGGGTCTGACGGGGGCAGCGGCCCATCCTGGAACCCAAGAGATGTCTCTCGGGCAATCACTTCAGTCAACTATCTGCGCTGGTTGCTGATTGTCGTCGTTCTGGCTCTGGTCGCCCAGTTTCTATCCCTCGTGGTCAGCAATGAGACCTTTCAATGGGATGTGGTGCTCAGATGGCTATTCGATCCATCGGTGATCAGCGGCCTCTACGTGACGCTTGGCCTGACCGTGGTCGCCATGGTCCTCGGCACCGCCATCGGCCTTGTCCTGGCCATCTGCCGACTCTCTCAGAGCCGGGCCGCATCCTCCTTCGCTGCGGTCTACATCTGGTTCTTCCGCGGCACGCCGATGCTGGTGCAACTGATCTTCTGGTACAACATGGCGACAATCTTCCCTCAGCTGTCGATCAGCATACCCTTCGGGCCGACGCTGATCAATTGGGAGACGAATGCGATCATCACGCCGTTGACGGCAGCCATCGTCGGCCTCGCTCTCAACGAGGCAGCCTATATGGCAGAGGTCATCCGAGGTGGCCTGTTGTCGGTCGATCCCGGTCAAAGCGAGACGGCTCAGGCTTTCGGAATGACCCGAAGCCGTGCGCTTTGGCGTATCATCATTCCCCAGGCCATGCGCTCCATTGTGCCGCCGACGGGCAATCAACTCATCAGTATGATCAAAGGGACATCGCTCGTCAGCGTCATTGCGATGAACGACCTGCTGTATTCGGTGCAGGCAGTCTATAACCGTACGTTCGAGATTATCCCGCTGCTCATGGTCGCCGTGATCTGGTATCTCGTGATTACGTCGATCCTCAACGTCGGACAAACCTTCATCGAACGCTACTACGCCCGTGGCGAGCGCAACAACCAGATGCGTGGCCCCCAGGAGGTTGCAATGCCGGTGGAGGAAGCGCGATGAACATGACCGCTCCAATCAGTCAAAGCGTGCGCTCCCCCGTGCTGGTGCGCGCCCGAAACGTCCACAAGTCCTACGGTCAGCATGAAGTGCTGAAGGGGATCGATCTAGATGTCCGTGTCGGTGAGACGATCGTCATCCTCGGTCCCTCGGGATCCGGAAAATCGACTTTCCTTCGATGCATCAACCATCTCGAGACCATGCAAGGCGGATCGATAGTCGTCGGTGACGAGCAGGTCGGCTATCAGATGCGGGGGGGCAAACTCTATCGTGCTTCGCCCGGCGTCATGGCGCGCCAGCGCAAGGACATCGGCATGGTCTTCCAGCAGTTCAATCTGTATCCTCATCTGACCGTCCTCCAGAACATCACCGAAGCTCCAATCGGCGTCCACGGCGAAAAGCGAGCGGAGGCGGAAGCATATGCCCGCGCATTGCTTGAGAGAGTGGGGCTCTCAGAGAAGGAGAGTGCCTACCCGCGCCAGCTGTCCGGAGGCCAGCAGCAGCGCGTCGCCATAGCGCGAGCATTGGCCATCAAGCCGAAACTGATGCTTTTCGATGAGCCGACTTCGGCGCTCGACCCCGAACTCGTCGGCGAAGTTCTCGCAACGATGAGGGACCTTGCGACGCAGGGACTGACGATGATCGTCGTCACACATGAGATCGGGTTCGCCAAGGAGGCCGCCGACCGCGTCATCTTCATGGACGACGGCAAGATCGTCGAGGAGGGCTCTCCCGAACAGGTGTTGGTAAACCCCACGCAGCCGCGGACGAGAGCCTTCCTCAATCGTTTCATTTAGGTCCGGATGAAGTCATAGAAACCAGAAGGGAACAGAAAATGCTACGGAAGCTCATCAGATATTCACTCGTCTCAGCAGCGATTGCCTGTGCGATGCCGGCGTTTGCTCAAGACGTTCCGGTGCAGAAGTTGAATGAGAAGATCAGGGCGTTGCTGCCGGAAAGTATTCGGCAGCGGGGCTATCTCGTCGCAGTGAATAGCGGTTCCTATCCACCCTATGAGATCGTGATCGGGCCGAATGAGCTTCAAGGGGCCAGCAACGATTTCGCAACGGCCTTTGGTCAACTGTTCGGCGTCGATGTTCGTCACCAGACCGTAGGCGGCCTCGCGGCGATGTTGGCAGGGTTCGATGCCGGCCGCTACGACATGTCACTCGGCCCGACAGGAGATTTTCCGGATCGCCGCTCCAAGATCGACTTCATCGATTGGGTGCAGGAATACGTGGCCTTCGCAGTCCAGAAGGGCAATCCCAAGAATATTCAGAACCTCGACGACGTCTGCGGGCTGACGATCGCGGTAATGGCGGCTGGCTCAGCCGAACGGGTCCTGAAGGCGAAGGCGGAAAATTGCGCGGCATCGGGTAAGCCGGTGACCGTCCAGTCCTTTCCTGACCAAAACTCCTCCATCTTGGCGGTGCGCTCGAAGCGCTCGGACGGCTTCTTCTCCGGACAGGCGCCACTGACCTACTTCGTCAATCAGTCTTCCAATGTGCTTGATCTTGCGGCCGCCAATCTTCCAAACGGTTTCGGCGACATCTATCAGGGCGGCATTGCGCCGAAGGGCTCAGATATGAGCAAAGCGATGCTCGCCGCATTCCAGGAACTGTTCGACAACGGAACCTATGCAATCGTCATGAAAAAGTGGGGTCTTGAACGCAACATGCTCAAGAAGCCGGGAATCAACCTCGCCCCGGACACGGAGCACTTCAAAACGAAGTGAGCCGGCGACATCGATCCTTGTCTCAAGGGTGAACTGATGGGGCGTCTGTTGCGCCGGGCCCTTGAGATGACGGCTCCAATATTCGGCTGTCTTGAGGGCAAGGCCGCAGCTGAATGCTGCGGCCTCGGAGCGGGAACCTGTAGGCGAGTTTGCGTCGGCCTGGAATGATCCATCCGCTCCGGCCGAGAAAATGCTTCACGGCACTCGCGGGATCAGCATTCCAAAGCGCGCAGAGACAACGGCTTTCTCGACGCTGTGACTATCGTGAGCGGAACGTGATTATGACCCACATGCTGAATGACGAAATCGATAGGATCGTCAGCCAGATCGAACCGGATCTCATTGCGATCCGCCGGCAGATCCACGCAAATCCCGAACTGTCACTTGAAGAGTTCGAAACTGCCAGGTTGGTGGAGGAGCAACTCGGAACTCTGGGTATCGATCATGTGCGCCGCTTTGGGGGAACTGGCATTGCTGCTATCGTCGGCACTGCGAACGGTCTGGTTGTCGGGATTCGCGGAGATATGGACGCGCTCCCTATTCAGGAAGAATCCGGTGCTCCCTACGCTTCGACCCGGCCCGGTGTGTCGCATGCGTGCGGGCACGATGCGCATACGGCTATCGTCCTAGGCGTTGCCCGCGTCATGCACCTGCTGAAGGATAAGCTTCCCGGCCGGGCAATGCTGGTCTTTCAACCGGCCGAGGAGGGCCATGGAGGTGCTGCCGCCATGATCGAGGACGGCGTGCTCGAGTGGGGCAAACCAGATGTCATGCTCGGCTTTCACAACTGGCCGCTTTTGCCTCCCGGAACTGTAGGCTGGCATCCTTCCGCCTCGTTCGCCTCGTCAGACCGGTTCACGGCAACCTTGACCGGCGTCTCGGGCCATGGCGCCCATCCGCATCTCGCGCGGGATGTGATTGTGGCGGCGGCTCACTTCATCGGAGAAGCACAGACCATCGTCAGTCGGGAGATCGCGCCGCTACAGCCTGCTGTCGTCAGTTTCGGCTCCATCAACGGAGGAACCGCTGGTAATCAGCTTCCAGATCGCGTCGTGATCGTGGGCACTGCGCGCTGTCACAGTGATGACGTGCGGAAGGCCATCCAGGACGCGCTGGTTCGCATCGGCCAAGGAGTCGCGCTCTCTCATCGCGTCGAATGTAGGGTGAGTTTCGACAGCGGAAGCGGCCCCGTTGTCAACGATCCGAGGGTTTTATCCACGCTGGTGCGATCCTGCGAGGAAGCGCTGGGCTCGCCCCACGTCTACAACCTCGGACAGGGAACGATGGGGGCCGAGGATTTTTCAGAGTTCTCTTCACGTGTCCCGAGCGCTCATATCCGCGTCGGGTCGAAACGGAAAGACCGGGAAACGATGCTTCACCGCAGCAATTTCGACTTGGACGAGGCTTGCATCGCCATATCGGTTCGATGCCTGTGCTATGGGATCCTCAGGTTAATGAACTCGGATGAGTGGAAGGCAATCTAAGCGCCCATAATTGCCCAAAGTCGATGTAGTCCGCATCATAAGTTCTCTAGTTAGGTTGATTAAGTGGGCCTTCCGTTGGGCTTTGCAGCAAGAATTCTGTGTCAGAGCTTTAGTCGCGGTGGCTGCGATCACGGCAGCGGAGACAGAGAGGTTCAATGGCAGGCCTTCTCCTATCTACGAAGCGTTCAAATTAACTTGTCACCGGGCATTTTGGCGTGAGACAGGCGATCCAATAGTTTCAGTGACTTAGTTGTAATCACGAGACAAAGGTTTGGGCATTTAACGTGAGATTCTCGTTGGCGTTGAGCATTTAACCTGAGACTCCGGCTCACAAAGGTTGTCTGGATTTTGAGCGGAGCGAGCCTGGCGGGGCCACAGTCAAAGGGAGCGCTTGAGCACGCGTCAATGCCAAGCTGCGCATTGCGTTAGCCGGGATGGAGCAGGGCAGGGGAATTCTCGAAGCTGTCTGACATTGGCAGTTAACTTGAGATTCCTCGCTCACCGAATCTCACGCCAAAATGCCCATGGCGTCTCAGAAATCTCGAATCTCACGCCAAAGGGCCTAGCGACAGCTACTCTCCGCACGAAGACAACGCACCCCGCTTCCGGCTGTGCGTTGTCTATGAGGGAGAGCCTACTCACCAAAGCCGTTGGAGAAACCAACCGTCATCCGGAGCACAAAGAAAATCGCAGATCGGCTTTTACGGAAGCACTTATATGCCAGCCGCGGCTAACATCACACGATACCCGTATAGAGGCGCATACCATCCGACGCACGCTCGGTTTCCGGCATCAGGTCAATGAGTTGGCCGTTTACCTGACGTAGATCCTCCCAGGATTTGGATGACTTGTGGCGCTCTCCAAGATCGATGAGCTGCTTGCCAAGCGTCTGGTCGTTCATGGATGCCCTGCGCTGGACTAGGTTCTCGAACATTCCCGTGAGGAACTCAGGCAGGCGCATAAGAATGTTCCAGCGAAGACGCTCCAGATCGGACGTTGCATTCTCGACGCGTTCGGGGTTTGTCGAGTTGATGAAAGTCTGCTCTCTCGCGATCACCTCTCGTAATTGGTGCCTCTCGCGATCGTTCCCGCTCTCCTGAACGAGAACCGCCACCTCCTGCTTCGCCGAAGCGTAAGCGGCCTTGGCGGTGTCGAGGCGCTTCGATGCCGTCAACTCGAAAACCTCTTGGGCGACCCGGCGCTTTTTATCCTCGAGCTTGTATCGATCGTCGGTCACGTCGTCATTCGAGAGCGATCCGCACTCGGACATAAGCTCGTGCACTTTTCCGAGGAGTTTTTCCAGCTTGTCGGCGGTGTCTTGCCTGCCATTGTTCGTGGCGTCCTCGGCTTCGCTTTGGATCCGGTTCTCGAGGTGGAGAACCTCGGATGCTAGCAATCGCGGATCGACCTGCCGGGCAGTACCCTTGAAGACTTGCGAAAACTCCTGTCCGGTTCCATTGAGGTAGGCGGAGACCGTGTGGTCCCTCGATTCGGAAACCTCGAAAGTGAGGTCAATCTCCGTTCCCCTCATCAGGTCCCGGTTGATTTGCTTCCCGGTGATCTGAAGAACGCCGATGGGCTTGTTGGTGGACGAATGTTTCTCGGCGGGCCCTTCGACGACCATGATGCGAATGTCGTCGTCCGAACCTTTGGTGATGGTTCGCCCAACCTCGACTGACGACTTGGTTTTCGTCGGGAGGATGCCGTTCTTCGAGAAGATCTTCTTGAGCCGGGTGTCCTTGTTTGCAACGTCGTCGGTAACCAGGCAGATGTCCTCAGGGAGCATTTGTCCGGCCACGCTGTAGCGCCCCTGGGCGATTTGGATGGAGTCGAAGCCAACATCGAGCACATTGTTGCTGCCGTCGAGTATCCGGAACTGGAAGAAATTAAAGGCTCCCTCCCGGAGCGGCAGGTCTTCGGTTATGCGGGCCGAAAGCGCCTTCAGGCCGCTGTCGAACGAGCCGTCCTCGTTGGAGATGCGGTAGAAGAGACCAGCGAGATCGCCCTCCACCTTGGCGCTGAAGGTCTCCTCCGCCTCCTGAGAGTTTCGATTGAACACGGTGCGGATCTTAATCCGACTTTCCCCCGCGCGAGAGCCTGCCGCCTGCGCACCGCCATTGAACTCCTTGGCGCCGGCAAAATATGCCGCGCCGACGGCAATTGCGTTGGTGGGGTCGATGGAGGTGTTCACCGCAATGCCCATGAGCTCCTCGACGCGCTTGCGAACGTAAGGGATGTAGGTGCTGCCGCCCACCATCAGTACGAACTTCAGATCCTCTGAGCGGAGGGAGTTGCGGGTGATGATGACCTTCATCATCTCGACGGTGCTATCGACCGCGTCCTTGATGATTTCCTCTAGTTCCGACCGGGTGATGGTCAAGAGGGAGTCGATCACCGTCCCTTCCTCGTCCTCGAGGCTTACCATGCCGAGATCCACCTCGGCCGACGATTTGGTCGATAGTTCGATCTTGGCGGATTCGGCGGCGTGAAGCAGGCGATACCAGAGCTTGTTGTACTTTCCCGACTCACTCTTCATTTGACCGATCAGGTCCGTGAACTTTCCACGCCGGGCAATTTGTGGTGCGAGTATCAGCTCAACGACGCGGGCATCAAGATCGGAGCCGCCGAGATAGTTATCACCTTCGTGGTCAATTACGGTGAGCTCGCCCTCGACGATCCTCACCAGGGCAACGTCGAATGTCCCGCCGCCGAAGTCGTAGACGATCCACTGACTGTTACGAAGGTCGACGCCCCTCTCCTTGTTGGCATAGGCCAAGCTAGCGGCGATGGGTTCCTGAAGCAGCAACACCTGTTCGAAGCCGGCCGCGAGGCCTGCTTCCTTCGTGGCGTTCGACTGGACCGTATCGAAGGAGGCAGGAATAGTGATGACGGCTGATCTGACGCCCTCGCCGGAGTGAACGAAGTTCCTGAGCTCCTTTAGGACGAAAGCGGACAGCTCGACCGGAGTCTTCGATCCTGCGGATTGGGTTTTGATGGTCTCGGTGGTGCCCATTTTCCGCTTGAATCGGCTGGCGACGTTCTTGGGGTCCTTCTCCACGTAGATGCGAGCCTGATCGCCGACCAGGATGCGGTCGTTCCTGAACGCGACGACGGAGGGAAGGGACTCCTTGAAGCCGTTCGGGTTTTTGAAGACCTCGACCTGCCCCTTATCAAATTTTGCGATGAGAGAGTTGGACGTCCCGAGGTCGATCCCGAAATTGATCATGCTGCTCATTTTTCATCCCCTATTTCTTTTGATTGGACGACCACGATCCCCTTTTGAACCACCCGAGATAACTCGGTGAGGCCAGCGCGGATCACGGGCTTGATGACCTCGGCGACCACCAGATTCTCGGTGCTTTGGCCAGAGATCGTCGCATCCAGATCCGTTCTGGTTTCCTTGAACGGCTGACCTGATGGATCCTCGTAGAAAACGCCTTCTTCCCGGAAGGCGTCCTTTATTTTCTCCACGTTGCGACTCGCGTTTCCCGGGTCACCGTGCAGGGCGAGCTTCTTCTCGATCTCGTAGAGGTGATTGAGTATCGACAGAAACGTCTTCGGCACTTGGATCACTGGTAGTTGTGACATCTTCATCCTTCGTCTTGCCCCATGGCCCTCGACAGAAAAGTGAGCAGCGGTGCGTTGTCGGTATCCCTCAGTGCCATATCGATTTTTACTTTGGCGGCATGAGAGTCGGACATCGTTACGATTCCGTCCTTTACAGCGCATCGCACCCTTTCCCACGGCACGAGATGCGTCTTGCTGGATATCCAGCCCTTAGTTTCGAACGCAACCCCTTGAGATGAGAGAGTGCAGGGGCCGATTTTTACGCTCGATCCCTTCGCGATCTGTTCCTGGACCCCGATGCATACCGGGATAAATATGTACTCGAGGGCGGCGTTGATGAGATTCGAGAAATTTGTCTGGGAGGTTTCGCCATCCTTCGTTGTCCAGTCGAACTTGACTCGTCCCCCGTCGGCGGCCGCCACGTGGAACCTATAATCGTAGACGATCGATGAGTCCCGGCGCGTCATCAAGGATCCCCAGCGCAGAATTGTCACTTCCGCGGTGGGGATGAACAGATCGCCTTGACGGATACCCTTCTTGGTGATCTCCCAGGTATCGCCAGCGCTCGTCAACCGGACCTCTGCCTTGCGCTCTTCGCGGATCATTTCCTCAACCTGACTCAGGTCATCTTGAAGCCTTTGAACGACCTCGGCAGATTTGAACCTGAGCCGATCGGCGAGATTGAGAATAACCTTCGCGAGATCGAGATCGCCGTGATCGTTTGCGGAGGCGATCGAGATCCGCCTCAACTGGATCGCTGCCTCATCCTGCTGGTCCAGGAAAGGCGTGGGGAGAAGATTGATGATGCGGAGAAAGCCGTTTTCCTCCAGGAGGCGCGTGACTTCCGGGGATGAGAGCTTGCGAGTTCCCGCTTCATTGGCCGCTTTCCGCAAGGGATCGAGGAGACGGCCGACTACGCGGCGCGAATTCTCGAAGCATCGGTCCGCATAAGACGGAGATACCCATCGGCGGCCATCCAGTACACATTCGAGGATGGTCAGGTTTCGTTGGTCGATCGCCCTTGAAAGTACCCTGTCGAACTGTGGGGCGAACCTGTTGCTGAGCCACTCGCGAAACTCTTGGGTTTCATCCTGCACGAGTTCAAGGAAGTCGAGCGGCGAGAAGTGCTCATTAACTAGAAAGTGCTCGTGAGACCCCTTGCTGAGGAAGTCGAGCAGGGGCTTGTTCTCGAAAACTCGCCAGTGGAAGGTCTTCTTGTCGTCGTCGCTCAACTCCTCGCAAATCCCAATGGCTCTCGACCTGTCGACAATCACGCCGGGCATCCACGGCAAGTTCCCGTTTTCGAGGTCGATCTCGCGCAGAAGCGACTTCCGAAGTCGCTGGACCGCCTTCGCGTCGAATTCGTCGAATTCCAGATCGCTCGGCGGATTGAGCAGTTGGAAGGGATTGATGTACTCGGAATGCCAAAGGTCCTCCGATAGGACGGTGTCTCCCTCGAGCCGGGCGGATTTTGCCCTTTCGAGCAGTTTGGGGAGCGTGGCCGAGATGCTTTTGTCCGGCTGGTCATAGTCCGGGTACCGTCTCGCAACCAAACGCCAGGTATCGATGGCGTCTGCCTCTTGCGACATGTCGGGATGGGCGTACGCAAGTCCGATGTTGAATAGGCTGAAACGGCTGTCATTCTCAGACGCGTCTTCTGCCCAGTATCTGATCGCTTCGTGCAAGTGACGGTTCCGGTATTGGAGTGCCCCTTGCCTGTTTAGTGCATTCGACCCCAGACCTTCTAAAACCTCGATTCGAGCGAGGACGGTCATCTCTTTCTCATCCTGCGCGGGCAGGTCCTGATTCCGATAAATTGCGGCAAGCGCTTCCAGCGCATCGAAATTGTCCGGATCCAGACCTATGGACACCTCGTGTGCCGACTTTGCGGCATCGTGTTCTCCGGACTTCGAGAGTGCATTTCCGAGCTGCGACCAGCCGCGGGAGAATTGCGGAACGAGGTCGACCATTATGCGCAGGGCGATAATCTGGTTCTTCGTATCCCCCAAATCTCTGCGATTGAGGGCGACCTGCCACCAAGCCTCCGCATTCTCTGGATCAGCAACAGAAGCGGCTAGAGAGGACAGAAGCGCTTCCTCAAGCCTGTTGTTCTTGCGATGCTCCTTGGAAGCTTCGACTAACTCATCAGCGGTCAAGGATCAGGTGCTCCTGCTGAACATTGATAGGCCCTCGATCATCGGTCGCTTTTTCGAGTGTCCGCATTTGGCAATGAAGACCGCCGCAGCAACTGAGCCATCGGATGCGTTGAAAAGACGCTTGATCTCGGATTGATCCAACGGGGAGGTCGAGCGTCACTATGGGAAGGAGCAGGGCGATCCTCAAAACGCACCCTAGCGGACATCGTTATGCCTGCGACGGAATCGTCCGAAATTTCAAGAACTCCCCACAGCCGACGCGTCGGCAGCTATTTTTATGATTGATTTCCTTCTACCACCTACGCTGGAGTTCACAAGAGGGACACTTCCGACCAGCGGTATCGACGTGACTTTGAGGGCATTGGTGATGTCACCAGCCGGGGTTCGAAGCGCCTGATTCGTGCGCGAGTGCTTCGTATCCAGCTTTCTCGGCATCGGACTTGGTGGGAAAAGGCGTCATGAGGCGATTGCAGTCCATGTCCTCGACGCACCAGCCCTCCGGAACGCGACGACACCAACCGATCTGGACATCGCCGTTTACGGCGATAGAGGCATAGAGACCCGATTCGACCCGCACCATCGTCATGGGTCGTTCGATTCCGGATTTGTCACGTGATGACCTGTGGACCACTCAAACCAGTTCGACACGAACACCAATTGTTGCCCGTCGGGATACGCCCGGTCTTTGGCCAGGCTCTCATCGTGAGCGGGGGACAGGCTGCATTTCCATTTCCGGGTTGTTGTCCCATTGAGCGGCTCCCGTTGCCAAATCGATCCAAAGATCAAAGCGCCGCGGAGCCGTCTGCGGATCACCGCCGCACTTTCCGCCATGCCTCTCGCGCACTGTGAGGTTCGCGAGAGGCATGGCGGATCGCACTACTTCGATGGACGAACAGCGCAACTCTTCCGCGGTCAATAGCCCGTGTCGCAGGATTACTTCGCGTGCCTTTACCAGCACCTTCTCAGAGGCGAGATGTTACTCTCGTCCGCTGCTTTTCTAATGAACGTCAAGGCTGACAAGCGATCGGCCTTAACACCTCGACCATCTTGATACATTTTCCCGAGATAATACTGCGCCCGGCCATCCTTGAGCGCCTTCTCGTACAGCTCAACGGCACCTTTCTCGTCTTTTGGGATGCCGTCTCCAATCTCCTTCATGCGGGCGAGGTTCGTTCGAGCAATAACCTCGCCCTGATCGGCGGCCTTCCCGTACCAGTATGCCGCTTTGGCGGGATCGGCTTTTGTTCCAAGACCAAGGGCATGTGTCACACCGAGATCGGTCTGCGCTGGCACGTAGCCTGCTGTCGCGGCTCGCGTGAGAAGGTCAAAGGCCTTTTTCAAATCACGTCTGACACCTTGTCCGTCGCGATACAGGCGGGAGAGTTCGAAATATGCCGCCGGGGTTTCTGCTTGTGCCAGCAGGTGAGCCGCCTCGGCGTAATTCCCGGCCCCCACAGCCTTTGCGGCCAATGGAAAAAGGTCCGTCTTGTTGCTCCTGCTCGTCGTTTCACCAGCAAGCCCTTCCGCCGCGAAAGCGTGCTGCGACATCGCAACTGTGCTCAATGTCATCGATGCCAAGGCAAGGAACGCCCAGATCGGAGAAATGCGCGCCGGAGGGGAGCGACCTAGAGTCGATTGGACCATACACGCCTCCTGCTCTTGGGTCGCCAATCAGTCGGTCTCATCCATGGTAACAACGCTCGGTCCAATCAGGATTAAGGTCAAGCTTTACTTGGCCACTTTTTCCGTATCGACCCGCTGTCATCTTGCTCTGCCGCGCAATCGGAAGAAGGCGTCGGGGTGAGTATTTCGTGCAATGCTTGATGGCGCGCGAAGCCTTACTTCCTCGAGCATGCATTAGCCCGCGTCACTTTCCTCATCCTCCGCCGCGACGATCTCCTTGATGCGGTCCAACGACAATCCACACTTAGCCGCGTCGATGGCGAGATCATACTCGTCTGTGGCCACCATTAGCCACGCGATGTACTCCGCCGTAGCGCGATCCACCTGGCCAATCTCAGTCACGTCCAGCCAGCGATCCACTCCGACAGTCGAGGCGGCCTTCGATCCCGTCACGAGGCACCCGTCGGCTCACCAATAGTCGAAGGTCCTGCCACGATTGCTGATTCTCGTGTTATCTATGATCGCGAAATGGACGGCATCCGACTGTCGAATTCTCTTGGCGATCGATCGCTGTTCCTCGAGTTTCCTGTTGCGCCATTCCGTAGCGACTCGGCGAACCTGCACCTGAACGTCCGCTCTCTTGTTGGTGCCGATGCCTTTCGTTCCCTGTCGCCAATCCTCGGATTCGGCGGCCACGGTCAGACTTCTAATTTCTGCTGTCTTCCCGTCGGGCCAAGAGCATTCGAACTGGTAGCTGCGAGTCTCCCTGTGGTTCGAATGAGTCGCGACTATTGAGCCGATCACCCGATCGTCATGATCGAAATAGGTGAGGCGCAGGCCCTTCACATCCCAAGAAGTCTCGATTTCCTTCAGCAAATGGCAAGCCCCAAAAGAAAGTTATGATCCACAAACTCGTAGCAGAGTTCAAGAGGCGGGTTCAGCAAGGCACTCTACCAGGACTCTTCGAGACCCGTCAGCAATCGCGGGTTCCTTTTGATGGGACACACGCCAAATACGGCGTTGCTGCAACTACGCTTTGCGCCGACAGCCGCCCAGTAACAAGACGTCTGAACCGAACTCAGTCTCCACCACGCTTCCGCCGGGGCTGGCCGCGCACCGAAGGGGTAGTGTAAGATCCGCCTCTGGAACGAAAGTTTGCCGGAGTAAAGCGATGACGACGGTTCGGGAAATCCGCACTAAAGGCTATGAGGTGAAGATCCTGGAGCGGAGCATTCCGGCCACGATGTTCACTCATTCTGAGCCGTTCTGCCTCCTTTGGAATTCGGGATCGGTGGCTGCTTCTGACGAACTCAATGGTTGTCATCAGTTCATCTTTGGCGGGATGAAACTCGGTGAGGATGAGGAAATGCTGTTCGACATCCTCCATGACAATGAGGCTACCGAGAAGGGATCCGAGGTCCCGGCACGCCGCGTATGGAACGGGAGATGGTTCATCGAAGCGGTCGCTTCGGCCGAGGTGAAGCCTCACGAAACCACGGACACTCCTTCTGAGGAAGTGCCAAGCGCCGAGACCAGCGCCTAACTTGCGCCCGAGGATATTATTCGTCTTCGACAGAGGCGCTCATGGCGTTGAGATTGCGTTCGTCGCCTTGGAGGGCGGAGAAAATGTGTCCGGCTCCAAATAGTTCATCGACGCCGATTCCAAGGTCGTCAAACATTCGCCGCAACGAGGGAGGGGAAGGTTGTTTGATGACAACCGAAGGCCATAGGGTTCTGACGAAGAGTTAAACGGTGGCAACATCCGGGGGAGTCAGCGTCCTGGTTTCCGTAGGCGTCATCGGCGGACTATGGATGGCAACCCCACGAGGTGCGTCTGAGTATGACACCGAGTTTGCTGACAACAAGAAGCAGGTGGAGGGCGACAAGAAGAGAGAAGGGGGCCTGTGTAAACCAGCTTCTTTCCGGTCGTGACCTCTCGTAGGGCAACTCGCGACATACCTCGGGTGGCAAGTCTGCATTCGAAAAACTCTGCCTCCGCGACCGCCTCGAACTAACCCGCGTGTGCCTGGTTTGGTGTCCAATTCTCAATCGCCCCTGGTGCTGAAGGTCGTGTTGACCACTTTCCAGACCGCGTAATAGTTCGCGTACCTTCCGGCGATCTTGAATGGCTGACATTTCGTAATGGCGTAGATCGCGTTTCTGGCGATCTCCCCCATGTCGGGATCTGAGTCGACCGCGTTCAAGACCTTGGGTGGCTCGGAGAGCCAACCGTCATTTTTCAACCGGATCTGGATCAGCGGATCGGGTCCTTTGTATTGCCGCATCCACGGAAGCACATTCCAGCACTCGGCGATCTCTTCGTTGTAGGCAGCGCCGATCTCGGCTCGAATTGCCGGCGTCGATCCGGAAGTCGGCTGCGCGGGCGGCACCCTCTTCTCCTGAGGCAACGTTTTGATATCGCCGAGATCCAGCTTCTGAGGACGGGCACCCAGATCGAGCTTCGACGTGCTCTCCTTTGCCTGCTCCCCGGCATTCGCCTTCATTGCTTCCAGTTTCCGATCGAGGCGAGTAGCGAAGCACCCCTGTGGATCGTCACGTGGTCCACATCGAGGCCCCGTTCGGCCATCATTTCTTCCAGGTTTCGCAAGCTCAGACCGTAGGCCAGATACCAGCGAACGCACAACAAGATCACTGACCTGTCAAAGTGCCTACCCTTGAACATCTGTTTCTCCGCATTCGTGCTCTAGCGCACCATAGGGACGAAACGGAAACAAATGTTTGCGACAAAGCCATTTGCTCTGCTGGCGGCGTGAACACGTCAAGCTTTCGCAATTGTCGCGTCTTCCCTTCGAGTTTGCGGCATAACCTGCACTCGAGATCACGATAGCTGATTGGGAAACGCAGATACCAGCGCACCGCCCATAGGATGATCTCCGCCGTGAACTGCCGACTTTTGAACGGGTTCTTGTTACTGTGCTTCACTGTCAGCCTCTCTCAGCCCACTCCCGTCGTAACTCAGGCGGATCAGGCTTCAAAGCTGCAACAGAATCGATTCCGACGACCTGCCCTCATCGCCCCGGGGCGAGAGCGGTGTCAACACCGCGTGCCATTCGGGAGCTATGGTACACGCGCTCCGACAAGCGCGCGAACACTTTCCTCTCCTGCGTCTGCTGAGTCCCGGCTCTAAGGCCCTTATCGGCGTCCATAAAAGCTCGAACATCACCTATAGGTGAAGTGGGATGACGTCATCGAAATTGGCCATCTTCCACGCCTGGGCGCGTCACGAACCGAGGAAGTGAATGTCCTGCATACGACGAAGCGCCAACAGTGCGGAGCCCGCATCCATTTCCAGATCGCCGATCATGATCCCAGCCCCCCGTCGGACGGACGTCGCCAACCGGCAATCAGCCGCGAGATAGAAAGGCGCCGGCGTGTTGGATGCGATGGCGCGAGCCGGGCGAATTTCGGCGGTCACGCCGGCGATCGCATGGTGATGCCCTCCCATCGCGAGGAGCGTTCCGGCAGGCAGATCCTCGGTAGCCACAGCCACAAGATCGAAACGCGGCCGGTAGTCGGTCCCATAGCCGGATATGTTGTGAATGGCCGCATCGAGAATGCTGGTCGCCGCCTCAAGTCCGAGCAGATGGCGGGGCATGAAGACCATGGCGGTGTCTCCCGTACGACTGACTATATGTCCCTTCTTGGCGAGGATGTCCCAAGTTCTTCGATCATCGCAGCGGATCACGATGAACACGCCGCCGGCGAAGCTGATCTCATCTGCTGTACGCAGGCAATGGAACACGTCCAGGCGGCGCTCCCCGGAGAGAATTCCGCCGCCGTCCCGATGTGAGAAAATCGTGGGCACTTCGTTGATGCGAGCGAGAGGAGCATGAAGATCCCACCGATCGGGCTGAAGCCCGGTCGAATTCGCAACGACCAGAAGTTCGCAGAGGTCGGGAACGGCGCGTTGCGGGAATACGGCTGTAGCCTCACGGCGCGCGGCGACGATCTCGTTGACAGCACGCGCGCCCAAAGTCCAATGCTTGCCGAGAGCGCTGCAATGAGCGTAATTCTCGTTGCAGCTGAGACGGCCCGTGGAAGGGTCAAAGACAAAATCGTACTCGCTGGATTTGCCCGCGGCGATCAGGTGGAAGCCAAGAACCTCTGCCCAGGTTACCATGCCGATGAGCAGGCTCGGTTGGTCGCCGTCAACCGTCGTCACGATGCGGCCCCGATCCGCCGCAAGTTTCTTGAGACCTGGCCCGACGACGCTGTCGAGTTCCTTCGTGACCAAGGCAAGGTGTTTGCCGGCATCGATCGCCATCATGGCGTGACGAGCGCCAGCCAAGGGTCGTCCGGTGGCCTCCACAACGACGTCGAAGGGGAGCTCGCTGACCGTGGCGAGGTCGCTCGCCGCGATAGAATCGCCGCCATCCCAAGCGGCTTTGGCCTCTCTGGCGGTTTCGCAAATCCGGATCCGCCTTGGCTCAATCCCGGCGGCAAGAAAGCCCGCGACGGCGCTGTCGGCCGACACATCGACTGCAATGCGACCAGACAGCAGCGGAACACGTTGAGCCTGCGCGAGAAAGCTCTGTCCGAATCCGCCCGTTCCCACGACGCATGTTTCGATCGGCCTGTCGGCATTGGCATAGTACGAATGATAATTCATGACGTGTCCCTCGTAAGCGCAAGACTGGCCGGCACGACTACGCGCGCAGTTTCTGGGTGCGTGGCGGTGTTTCCGGCCGAATTAGCGGAGCAGATCCCAGGCTTTCAGGAAGAAATCCGGTGCGCCGAAGTTTCCCGATTTGAGGGCCAGCGTGAGGTCGGTCCCGGAGAGCGTGCGCGTCCAGGGAACACCCGGATCAATTTCCGGGCCGATGGCAAGCGCGTCGATCCCAAGGGCGCCGACGACGGCACCGGACGTCTCGCCGCCGGCGACGACCAGTCGCGTGAAGCCTTGTTCTGGCAGCAATCGTGCAATGTCCGCCAGAAATCTCTCGACGAGTTCTCCCGCATTCATGCGACCGAGTTTGCTTTGAACGTCCTGCACGTCATCGGGTTTGGCTGTGGAGTAGATCAAAATCGGTTTGCTCGGATCCTGCGCGGCTACCCAATCCTGCACCGAACCCACGGACAACGCGCCGGACGCGAGAGCGATGGGGTCGACACGGAAAGCCGGGAATCCTTCGGCTCTGGCAATGTCCACCTGGCGCTGGGTCGCGCTGGAACAGGAACCGGCTAGAATGGCGGCTCTTCCTTCTGACGCTGTGAAGCGATCTCTCTTCGGCGGGGGACCTGCAGGCTGGCCTTTGCGGTATGCTGCGGGAAGTCCCATCGCGACACCAGAGCCTCCGGTTATCAGAGGCATTTCGGCTGCTGCCAGGCCGATCGTGCGGAGGTGCTGGTCCGTAATCGCATCGACGATCACAATCTGATGCCCTGCCGCCTTGGCGCGGTCGAACGCCTTTCGGACAACCTCAACGCCAGCCTCGACGTCTTCGAATGGAACAAGGCCGACCGAGAGCCGGGTCTGGCGCTGAAGCACGCGGACGAGGTTCGAATCCCGCATCGGCGTCAGCGGGTGATCTTTCATGCTGCTTTCATGCAGCGGCACGCCATTGACGAAGAGATGGCCTTGATAAACCGTTCGGCCATTGGCGGGAAATGCAGGGCAGGCGAGGGTGAAACTGCTCCCGGTGAAGGCGAGGAGTGCTTCAGCAACCGGCCCGATATTGCCCTTATCGGTCGAGTCGAAAGTGGAGCAGTACTTGAAGAAGAAATGCGTCGCGCCAGCTTGTCGCAATGCTGCGGCGGCCGCAAGAGATTGTGCGACAGCCTCTTCGGCAGGAAGGGTGCGCGACTTGAGAGCCACAACAACGGCGTCGGCTGCAGACAGATCGAGCGCGGCGTTCGGTACCCCGATCGTCTGAACCGTTTTGAGTCCCTCTCGCGACAGCATGAGCGCCAGATCGCTGGCGCCTGTCAGATCGTCCGCTATGCATCCCAGTCGCATGATCAACCCCTCAACCAGGCTCGGCTGTTTTTGACCATGCCGACAGCCAACCGAGGCCATCCTCGGTCTGTCCGCGCGGCTTGTATTCGGCGCCGATCCATCCGTCGTACCCGATCCGATCGAGCGCGCGGAAAATCTCCGGATAGTTGACCTCCCCCTCATCCGGTTCCGCGCGGCTCGGGACTCCGGCGATCTGGACATGGCCGATCAACGGAAGATGCGTCTCGAGGCGGCGGATGAGATCGCCTTGCATGATCTGCGTGTGGTAGCAGTCGAACATGATCTTCACGTTCGCACGCGCGACCTTGTCGATGACGGAGGCGGCCTGCTCCACATGGTGCAGGAAGTAGCCGGGCTTGTCCCGGTGGTTGATCGGTTCGACCAGCAGCGTCATCGATGCTCGCGCTGCCTTGTCGGCAGCAGATCTTAGATTCTCGACGAACGTTTTCTCGGCCGCAGCCTGGAGTTCGGCCGGCACCACGCCTGCCATACAGTGAACGGCATGTGCGCCGATCTCCGCGCCGTATGAAAGCGCAATCTCGTAGACCTGTTGGAACTCGCTCTCGCGACCCGGAATGGCTCCCAATCCGAAATCACCTGCGGCGGCATCGCCCACGGGCGTATTAAGGGCGAGAATCGCCATATCGCTTCGCGCGAGCGCTGCCTTGATTTCGTGCGCAGGAACATCATAGGGCCAATGCATCTCGACGGCCTTGAACCCAGCCGCGGAAGCAGCCGCGATCCGCTCCGCCAGCGGGAGATGCAAAAAGAGAAAGCCGAGATTTGCAGAGAAACGCCGCATCGCTACTTGCCAGCGTGAAAGTGTTGAGACGGCTCGGTGGAGGTCTCTGGACTATCTTCGCCAATCGCGCGGTCGAGGTCGAAATGCGCCACGAGATCGCGGATCTGAGCGCGCGAGAGAACGCGGGGGTTCATCTCGCGCAGGAGAAGGTGAAGTTTTGCCGTCTCCTCCAATTCCTCGGTCGCGTAGACCGCAGCCTCAAGGTCCTTCGCGGCGACGACCGGCCCGTGATTGGCGAGGAGAACCGCGCTGTACTTTCCAGCCAGGTCGCGGATGGCATTTGCAACCGCAGGATCGCCGGGGCGGAAATAAGGGACGATGGCTGTTCGTCCGACACGCATCACGTAATAGGCGGTCATCGGCGGAAGGGCGTCGGTTGGGTCGACGTCCGGAAGCATCGAGACGGCGACCGAGTAAGTGGAATGCAGATGCACGACCGCCCGGGAATCGAGACGCGTGTCAAAGAATGCGGTGTGCAGCGGGAGTTCCTTGGTTGGCGCATCGCCTGAGACGAGGCAGCCATCCCGATCGAGGCGGCTCAGTCGTGCAGGATCGAGGAAGCCGAGGGAGGTGTTCGTCGGGGTCGCCAGAACGCCACCGTCGTCCAACCGGATCGAGATATTGCCGGACGACCCCGTCGTCAAACCACGCTCGAAAAGGGAGCGACCGAACCGGCAGATGTCTTCCCGAAGTCGGGCTTCTTCGCTCACGTCCACTCCTTCGCGTGACTTCATGTCGAGCCAATAAATGAGGCGGCGGGCTTACGATTGTCAGCGCAAGGAGGCCGCGGATTCTAGATGGCGTTTTTGACGCGTTCCCAGGTTTTCTCCATATGCGCGTTGAGCACCTTTGACAGGCGCTCCGAATCCCGCGCCTCTAGGGCGGATATGATTTCCTCGTGATCTGCCACGGCACCCGCCCATTTCTCGGGGCCTTCGTTGCCGATATAGCGGATGCGCCGGAGGCGAGCTTGCAGGATGCCATGAACGTCGGCCAATGCCTCGTTTTTCGAAATGCGCAGGATGGCGGTGTGAATGTTCTGGTTCAGTTTGAAATAGGGCAGGCGATCCCGGTTGGCGTACATGTCCATCATCCGGTCGTGCAGCTTTCGGACTTCCTGAATCTCAGCGTCGGTCGCGTGTTCACAGGCGAGCCGTCCAGCGAGTCCTTCCAAGTCTCCAAGGACGACGAGGCTGTCGCGGACATCCTTGGGACTGAATTGCCGGACAACCGCGCCACGCCCCGGCGAAAGTTCAAGGAGACCCTCGCTCGCGAGAAATTTCAGGGCCTCTCGCAAAGGTGTGCGGGATACACCTAATTCGATGCCCAGATTTCCCTCGTGAATCCGAGAGCCGGGGGGAAGGTTTCCCTCGATGATCATGTCGCGAACCCGCGCGACGATCGCTTCGTGGAGGCTTGGCCGCGCAATAGGTCCACGATCTTCAAGATCGATCGTCAACGGATTAGCCGCCTCAGGTTTCATCTGCTGATCCATGATCCCGTTCTGCCCGCGAACCTGCTCTTCCTCGAGCCACGCTTATACCTCCATCCGAATTAACACAATAAAATTCTGTATGCAGCATGCTTGCGTACAGTTTTCACCGCTGTTACCGTCGCTAGGTCATCGAGGTGAGGTATCAGTGAGCGGCAGTTCTTCTCCCCCCCGTCCAGAGCGTCCCACGATCGCCTTCGCCATGGGCGACCCGGCGGGGATCAGCCCGGAGATCGCAGCGAGGCTCGTCGCCTCCAGCGAAATCCACGCAGACGCCCAATTGGTGCTCTTCGGAGATTTTCGGATCTTCGAGCAGGGAGCCCGCATCGCCAAGGTTGAGGTCGACGTCGAGGTGATGCCCTCCGAGCTTGCCATTGCGCCGGTATCCGGCCGCCCCGTCTTCGTGGATCTCAAGAACCTCAGTCCCGAACAGGTGAGCCCGGCGACGGCGACGCTGGAAGGCGGTCTCTTCGCCACCGAAAATTTTCGCCGGGCATTGCTTTTTGCCCAATCAGGCGCCGCGGATGCGGTCTTTTTCACCCCCTTCAACAAGAAGGCGATGCGGCTTGCTTACGACGGCTACGATGATGAGATCCGTTTCGTGCGGGATGTCCTCAAGACAGCCGCGGAAGCGAGCGAGTTCAATGTGCTGGGCAGCCTCTGGAACGCACGCGTGACGTCGCACATTCCCCTGTCGCAGGTGTCGTCCGCCATTTCTGAGAATGCGATTATAAGAGCGACAACGCTCGCGGATCGTTGCATGCGCGCTGCCGGTTTTGCCAAGCCGCGAATTGCGGTTGCCGGCCTGAACCCTCATGCGGGTGACGGCGGCAATTTCGGTCGCGAGGAAATCGAAATTATCGAACCTGCAGTCCAACAGGCGCGTGAACGCGGATTGACGATCGAGGGACCGTTCCCGTCCGATACCGTTTTTCTACGCGCCAAGAACGGCGATTTCGACGCTGTGCTGACCATGTATCACGACCAGGGCCAGATCGCCATGAAGCTGATGGGTTTCGATCGCGGCGTTACATTGATCGGCGGTTTCGCGTTTCCGATCTGTACGCCGGCTCACGGCACGGCCTACGAAATCGCCGGCCGCGGGATCGCCAATCTCGGCGCGAGCCGCGAGGCTCTCCGGCTGGCGATCCGCATGGCTTTCAAGGTCCGCGCCAAACGCACTTCGACAGGCGAAGCCGCGTAGGAGTTCATCGACGTCTCATCGATCCTGGTTCGACGCCATGGACCGGGCAAATCAACAAGGGAGGAAGAAAATGCTAAAGAAAACGTCATGGCTGCTCGCAACAGCCTTCACGGTCGTACTCGGGGGCGCTGCTCAGGCCGAATGGCAGCCCACAAAACCGGTGGAGTTCGTCGTCACGTCCAGCCCCGGCGGCGGCACTGACAACTTTGCCCGCATTGTCCAGTCGATCATCGCGAAGCACAAACTCATGGATCAGTCCGTCGTCGTGACCAACAAGGGCGGCGGTAGCGGGGCGGAGGGCTACGTCTATGCGAAGGGGGCGGCGGGCGATCCCCACAAACTCACGTTCGGCACCAACAACGAATACCTTCTGCCGTACGTTGCCAAGCTGGCCTACAAGCCTGACGACCTGACGCCCGTCGCCGCCATGGCGCTCGACGAGTTCCTGCTCTGGGTCAACGCGAAGGCGCCCTTCGACGATGCGAAAAGCTACATCGAAGCTGTCAAGGCCAAGCCTGAAACGCTCAAGATGGGTGGCAGCCAGTCCAAGGACACCGATCAGACGCTTACCAGCCTTGTCGAAGATGCCACTGGAACGAAGTTCATCTACGTTCCCTTCCAGGGCGGCGGCACGGCGGCTGTTCAACTCGCGGGCGGACATATTGACTCGAACACCAATAATCCCAACGAAAACGCCGCCCAATGGAAGGCAGGGATGATAAAACCCTTGTGCGTGTTTAGCCCCACGCGCCTGCAGGAAGGCCCTAAGGTGACGCCGACGATGGGCTGGTCTGACATCCCAACCTGCAAGGAAGCCGGCATCCCGGTCGATCAATTCCAAATGCCGCGAACCACTTGGCTGCCTGGCGGAGTGCCCGCCACAGCGGTCACCTTCTACGCGAACCTGCTCAAGAAGGTCAGCGAGACGCCCGAGTGGAAGGAATATATCGAGCGCACATCCCAAACCGGACGCTTCCTTGCCGGCGAAGAGCTGAAAACCTTCATCGCTCAAGACGATACCAAGAACAAGAAAGTGTTCGAACGCGAAGGATGGGTCGTTCGCTAGTTTGCGTCGGACCCAAGAGCCGGCGCAGTCTGATCTGCGCCGGCGTGTCAGATGTTGCGAGCGGATGGTGACGCGATGATTTCTCGTTTTTCTGCGGAGATTGGGACCGCCATCGCGACCGCCGGCTTAGGCCTCACTGCGGTTGTCGGATCCCTGGAGTACGGAGTCGGCTGGGGCGCAGCCGGCCCAGAGCCCGGTACATTTCCATTCTACATCGGTCTCCTGGTCACTGCGGCCAGTCTCGTCACGCTCGCACAGACGGTCGTCGGTCGCGCCGCGTTGCAGACTGTTCTCGTCGACCGAATCCAGGGCATGCGGGTGGCGTCGTTCTTTGGGCCGATGGTTCTTTTTGTCATCGCGTCGCTTCTTCTCGGGCTCTGCGTCGCGACCGCCCTGTACCTCACTTTCGTCATGTGGTTGCAGGGCGGATATCGAATTGCAATTTCAGCGGCGGCGGGGCTCACCGCAGCAATCTTTTTCTATTTCGTCCTCGAAGTTGGATTTCAGGTTCCGCTCTTGAAGGGGCCGTTTGAAGCTGCCTTGGGCCTGTATTGAAATTCGATCGCTCGACGGGAGACTGGCCGTGGAAAATTTCGCACCGCTCATGCACGGTTTCGGCGTTGCTTTGACGACCTATCACGTCGCGCTGATGATCGTGGGCGTCCTTCTCGGAATCCTGGTGGGAGTTCTGCCCGGCCTCGGTGCGCCCAATGGCGTGTCGCTGCTCCTGCCACTCACCTTCACGATGGACCCGGTTTCGGCCATCATCCTTCTGTCCAGCATGTATTGGGGGGCGCTGTTCGGCGGCTCGACCACGTCGATCCTGTTCAACATTCCCGGCGAACCATCGTCCGCCGCGACGACCTTCGACGGCTATCCGATGGCTAAGCAGGGCAGGGCCGCAGAGGCATTGACTCTCGCGTTCCTGTCGGCCGGATTCGGTGCGCTCGTCGGCGTGATCCTGATCACGGTTCTCTCAGGGTGGGTCGCCAATTTCGCGCTCCAGTTCAGCTCCCCGGAATACTTCGCCGTTTATTTCCTCGCCTTCGCCAGCTTTGTCGGTCTGGGCGGAGCCTCACCTTTCAAGACCGTTGTGTCGATGGGTCTCGGCTTCGCCTTCGCGGCTGTCGGCATGGATACCATTTCAGGGGGCCTGCGCCTGACCTACGGCTTCAACGAGCTTCTCTCCGGCATCAGCTTTCTCATCGCGGTGATCGGCCTGTTCGGAATTGGTGAGCTCCTGCTGACGATGGAGGAGGGGCTGCGCTTCGACGGCATCAGGGCACGTGTGGCGCCACGCGATGTCATCCGAACGATCGCAACTATGCCCCGATACTGGCTTGCCCTGGTGCGGAGCAGCATCATCGGGTGCTGGATGGGGATTACACCCGGTGGGCCGACGGCCGCTTCCTTCATGAGCTACGCATTTGCAAAACGCCTGTCGCGCCGAAAAGAGGGGTTTGGCAAAGGTGAGCCAGAAGGCGTCGTGGCACCGGAGACCGCCGACCACGCCGCTGGAAGCAGCGCCATTCTGCCAATGATCGCCCTAGGCGTGCCAGGATCGGCGACCGCCGCGGTGATGATGGGCGGCTTGATGATCTGGGGTCTCAATCCCGGTCCGATGCTCTTTATCGAACGCCCTGATTTCGTCTGGGGGCTGATCGCGAGCATGTATCTCGGCAATATCGTCGCTGTGCTCGTGGTCCTCTCCACCATTCCGATCTTCGCATCCATCCTGCGCATCCCGTTCGCGATCATCGGGCCGGTGATCGTCGTGGTATGCTTCATCGGCGCCTACACGGTCGCCGGTCGTCCGTTCGATCTCTGGCTAGCTCTGGCCTTCGGTGTCGCGGGTTATATCTTCAAGAAGCTCGATTATCCCATCGCGCCGTTGGTTCTGGCGATGGTGCTCGGGGACAAGGCCGAGGATGCGTTCCGGCAATCAATGATCATGTCGAAGGGGTCCCTCTCCATCTTCTGGTCGAACGGCCTTGTCGGCACGCTCATCACCCTCGGAATGCTGCTGGCTGTCTGGCCCCTTGTCGCAGCGGCCGCAGGGCGACTGGCGCGAGCCAAGTCCTCTTCGGCGGCTGCGTGACCGTGCAAGGGCGAGTCGTGGCGAAGTCCTCATATCGGATGGTTGTCGGCGCAGCATTCGGGCGGCAAGGAGGCTTTCGAGATGAAATCCGATAAAGGCGCGGTCGCCTTCCTTGGCATCGGCCTCATGGGATCGCGGCAAGCGAGGCGTCTGCTCGATGCTGGCTACTCGGTTGTTGCCTGGAATCGCTCCCGGCCGAAAGCCGACGCGCTTGAACCCTTCGGCGCCCGAGTCGCCGACACGGCCGCTGAGGCTGTGAGCGGGGCCGACATGGTCATTCTCATGCTCGAGAACGGCGCCATCGTCGCGGACGTTCTGTTCAAGCATGGTGTCGCGGATGCTTTGCGTCCGGGCAGCATCGTCATCGACATGAGTTCCATCAAGCCTGCGGAGGCACAGGAACACGCGAGGCTGCTCAAACAGCGCCGCATCGATCACATTGACGCGCCGGTGTCCGGGGGAACAGTCGGCGCGGAGAAGGGCACGCTTGCGATCATGGCGGGCGGAGATGCCGAGGTTTGCGCCAAAGTGGAAGCCGTTTTGCGCGTGATGGGTCGGCCCGTTCACGTGGGACCTCACGGAGCGGGGCAACTCGCGAAGCTCGCCAATCAGATCATCGTCGGCGTGACAATCGGGGCAGTTGCCGAAGCTCTCCTGCTGGCACAGCGTGGCGGCGCGGATCCGGCCAAGGTCCGGGAGGCCCTGCGCGGAGGATTTGCTGAGAGCCGCGTTCTGGAACTACACGGTGAGCGCATGGTGGAGCGCGATTTCGCGACCAAAGGGCGCTCGGTCACGCATTTGAAGGATCTCGACAATGCCCTCGATGCTGCCATGCAGCTTGACATGGATGCGATACCCTACACGGCCATCACCGCCGATCTCTTCCGCGAGCTCATTCAACATGCGGGCGATCTCGACCATTCTGGGTTGCTCGTCGAACTGGAACGCAGGAACGACAGGTCCGCCCGGCAGAATCTCAAGGACAAATGGAAATGACCGATAAGAAAAATCTTCGCAGCCAAGCCTGGTTTGCTCGTCAAGACAAGATGGGCTTCTACTATCGCTCGTGGCTCAAGAACCGGGGTTTTCCGCATGACCAGTTCGATGGCCGTCCGGTGATCGGCATCTGCAATACCTGGTCCGAACTCACACCCTGCAACTCGCATTTCAAGACCATCGCGGAGCATGTGCGTTGGGGCGTTCTCGACGCAGGCGGTTTCCCGCTTGAGTTCCCCGTTATGTCGCTCGGCGAAACCATGCTGCGCCCGACCGCCATGCTCTACCGCAATCTTGCCTCCATGGATGTTGAGGAATCGATCCGGGCCAACCCGCTCGACGGGGTCGTACTGTTGATGGGGTGCGACAAGACAACACCCGCGCTGCTGATGGGAGCGGCAAGCGTGGATTTGCCGACGATCGGCGTCTCCGGTGGTCCGATGTTGCGGGGATTCTACAAGGGCAAGCATATCGGCTCCGGCACCAATACGATTTCCATGAGCGAGCAATTGCGCTCCGGCCAGATCACGCTCGCCGATTTCTACGAGGCGGAGGCGTCGATGCACCGCTCGCAGGGGCACTGCATGACCATGGGCACCGCCTCCACGATGGCTTGCATGGTGGAAGCCCTCGGTGTTGGCATGCCGGGCAACGCGGCTATTCCGGCGGTCGACGCCCGCCGCAACCTGCTGGCACGCGAGGCCGGCCGTCGCATCGTCGAAATGGTGAAGCAGGACATCGTGCTGTCGCAAATCATGACCCGCGAAGCCTTCGAAAACGCGATCCGTGTCAACGGCGGGATCGGCGGCTCCACCAATGCCGTCGTCCATCTGATCGCGATGGCCCGCCGAATTGGTGTTGAGCTCAGCCTGGACGACTGGGACCGCCTCGGACGCGAGGTGCCTTGCCTGGTCGATCTGATGCCGTCCGGCCGCTTCCTGATGGAGGATTTCTTCGAGGCCGGTGGCTTGCCGGTCGTTATTCGTGAACTCGCTGAGAAGGGCTTCATCAACAAGGATGCGATGACCGTCAATGGCCACACGATCTGGGAGAACAACCAGGATGTGACGTGCTGGAACAGCGAGGTCATTCACCCCTTTGATGCGCCGGTAAAGCCCAACGGCGGCATAGCCGTTTTGAGGGGCAATCTCGCGCCTAATGGCGCCATCGTTAAGCCATCGGCCGCCTCACCGCACCTGATGCGGCACACGGGTCGCGCGGTCGTGTTCGAGTCGATCGAAGACCTGCATGCCCGCATCAATGATGATACTCTCGATATCGACGAGACCTGCGTGATGGTTCTCAAGAATTGTGGGCCGAAGGGCTATCCCGGCATGGCGGAGGTCGGCAACATGCCATTGCCGCCAAAAATTCTGAAGCGGGGGATCACGGATATGATCCGCATCTCGGACGCGCGGATGTCGGGAACGGCCTACGGGACCGTCGTTCTTCACGCCGCGCCCGAGGCCGCTGCGGGTGGCCCGCTGGCCCTCGTCGAGAATGGCGATCGGATCACGCTCGATGTCGACGCGCGCAGCCTGCATTTGCATGTGGACGAGGCCGAGTTCGATCGTCGCAAGGCTGCCTGGCAGCCGCCGGCAGGGCACGGCAATCGTGGCTACGTCAAGCTCTATGTCGATCACGTTCTCCAGGCCGATGAGGGCGCTGATTTCGATTTTCTGGTCGGCGGGAGCGGCGCTGCCGTTCCGCGCGACAACCACTGAACGCGGTCCATCCGGAGAGACGATCATGGCTTCTTTAACATCACGTCCCTACAAGGGCGTGTTTCCTGTTGCCCCGACTCCCTTCATGGAAAACGGCGATCTCGACCTCGAAGGTCAGCGGCGCGTGCTCGACTGCATGATCGATCAGGGTGTCGACGGCATCTGCATCCTCGCGAATTATTCCGAGCAATTCCTGCTGACGGACGAGGAGCGGGACACGCTGACCGAAATCTGTCTCGCCCATGTGGCCGATCGCGTGCCCGTGATCGTCACGACCAGCCACTTCAGTACGCGGATCGCCACTGAGCGCGCCCGCAAGGCAACTGCGGCCGGCGCCCGCATGCTGATGTTGATGCCCCCTTATCACGGAACAGGGCTGCGCGCGGACGAGACGAGAATGGTGGAGCATTTTGCCCGCGTGGCAGAGGCGGCAGGGATTCCCATCATGATCCAGGATGCCCCTTTGAGCGGCGTTCCTCTCTCGGCCTCCTTTCTCGTTCGCCTAGCCCGCGAAGTTCCGTTGGTGCGCTATTTCAAGATCGAAGTGGCGGCAGCGGCTGCGAAGCTGCGCAACCTGCTCGAGGCCGGAGGCGATCTGATCGAAGGCCCGTTCGACGGCGAGGAATCGATCACGCTGATGGCGGACCTCGATGCCGGCGCGACCGGCACCATGTGCAGCGCATTGCTGCCCGATCTGATAAGGCCGGTCGTCGAACATCATAGGAAGGGAGAGCGCAAGGAGGCAGCGGCGGCCTATGCGTGCATCCTACCCCTGATCAATTACGAGAATCGGCAATGCGGTCTTCGTGCCGCGAAGACCGTCATGATGGAAGGCGGAGTCATCCGCAGCGACGCCGTGCGTCATCCCCTCGAACCTCTTCATCGCGACACCCACGCTGGCTTGCTTGAACTGGCCCGCGAACTAAGCCCGCTCGCGTTGCGTTGGGGGAAGTGACGTCCCTTAGCGCCGCCAATGAAGCCATTGCTAGATGTGCCCATTCGGCAATTCGCCGCGAAAGACGACGGGAGATGAAGCGTGGAACATGCGGATTTCAGGATCGGATGTGAGTTTATCACAGAAGGACCCAGCGTCTATCGCTGGCGGTGCACCGATATCGGGACGAGGACGATCGTCGCGATACGAGTGGATCCCGTCGATATATCACAGCCCGAAAGCGGCATTGTCATATTGAGCGAGGTTGATAGCCTCCCGAATGGGATGGTTCAACGGACCGCCCTATGCCGTTGCCGAAACGGTCTTCGATGAAGACGACCTCGAAGCCTGTGAACCGGTCGACCCGATGGATCTCAATGACAGTGTCGGTCCCATCGATGTTTCGCTGGCCAGGTTCATAGTGTCTCCGCAACTGGTCGGCCTTGCCGGGCCTTGCTTGAGCGCCAGTGAGCGCGGGGGCACCGGCGATAGCTGTCACCGCGTCGGCGAAGTTCCTCTGCAAGGATGGAACCGTTCAACTCATCGAGGAGGGCATGCTGCCGTGATTGTTCGGATGACTCGATGGGGCAGGAAGATTGTTCTCACCGCCTGCCTGTTGGCCTTAACGGGCCCGCCGGCGCGTGCGCAGGTGGCGCCACTCGCTTTCAAGGAATGCCTGGTCCTGGCCGCGGCAAATCAGAAGCTTCTAAACGGAATAGGTCCGTTCCGGGATGCAACGGCAAACCTCGACCTCAGGCCGCTGATCGCCCGTTCCAATAACGAGGTGTACCGAGCCTTCAAGAACCTGGAGAAGGCGCGTGGCGAGTTAGCTGCCGCTCTCGAACTAACCGTCCGCGCATCGGAGCAGCTCAAGGCTGCCCTTGAGCAATGTACCTCCAAGATACCTTGCCCGACCTTCTCCATTTCGGGCTTTCCACAGCGCGGCAGGTGCTAAAAGCTTGCCAACGAACGGAAGGGAAATTCTTCGTGACGCGCTTGCCTGATGATCCCTCGGTTACTGAGCGCTAAGACTCGTCCAAAATTCCGATCTCGCGGGCAGCAGCCTCGAAGGCCGTCTTGGCATTTTGGACCGCACTGTTGCCAGACATTGCGTCGTGGCACGCCTTCAGCGCCGCCCTCACAATCGGGTCGCCCGTTGCTGATTTCGGGCACTGGTAGAGCAAGACCTCAACCGCCTCGTCGACTCGCGAGACACTTCTGCGACCATGCGTCGACGCGAATTGGAACAGGTGAGAAGAACCTGAGATCGGTCATAAGAGGATAGTAGCACGAGTGGGCGTGGATGCCTCGAGGAAGGGATCCACGCCCCGGTTGCGACGGGTCACCGGAGTTCCGATCCATTCTTTGCTTCCGTTTACGTTCAAGGTGAAGCAGCGCTCTGGTTATGGGCGAACAACCAGCAAGATAGACACCGTGACCTTGCGTAATGATAAATTACAGACGATCAAGGGCGATGCGTCACCTCATGTATTTCCTGTGTGCCCTCTTGCTGCCATCGATCGTTGCCGCGCAGACCTTTGAGGGACGGGCCCAGGTCATTGACCGCGATACAATAGCACTGGATGGACTGAGCACCCGCATCAGGCTCTACGGAATCGATGCGCCCGAGGGCCGGCAGACCTGCCAGACTTCTGCCAACGACAAATACTTTTGCGGACCCAAGTCGGCCGAAGCGCTCCAGGGATTGGCTGGCCGGAACGGTCGCGCAATCTGCGAACAGACCGACCGTGATCGTTATGGGCGCGTCGTGGCGGTATGCACGGTCGATGGTTGGGATCTCGGTGCGGAGCTCGTTCGTCAGGGTTGGGGCGTTGAGTATGTGCGATACTCAGACGGACGGTACACCGCAAACGAGATTGATGCACGCAGAGCGAAGCGTGGGCTGTGGGCAGGGCGCTTTGTCATGCCCTGGGACTGGCGCCGGGACGAACGGGATCCGGCGTGACACGCGAACTCATCCCTCTCGTCGTCATCGCCATTGCGATGGGTCTGCTGCCGGTGTCCGCCCACGCCACCTCAAGTATGGGCACTCCAATGCAGTCGCTCCCGCCGATTTTGACGGCGCAACGGCGCGCGTCAAACTCGCTTAGTGTCAGAGGACGTAGTCCTTGTATCGGCT
>NZ_VCMV01000033.1:35252-69517 GCF_008757455.1 Microvirga brassicacearum
AGTTTCGGCTAGCGCCAACAAGCGGGCCGCTTCGACGTAATTTCCAGCCCCAACAGCCTTTGCCGCCAATGGAAAAACGTCCGTCTTGTTGCTCCCGCCGCGGTTTTATCGACAAGCCCTTCCGGCGGGAGAGCGGGTTGCGCCACCGCAACGGCGCTCAATGCCATGGATGAACCGGCAAGGAACGCCCAGATCGGAATAACGAGCGTCGCAGGTGAGCGACCTAAAGTCGATCGGATCATAAACGTCTCCCGCTCCGGGTTGTCCGGTCAGTCGGTTTCGTCCATGGGCAAAGAAGCTCGGCCCTATCGGCATTAAGGTCAAGCTTTCCTATCGACCCCGGACCCGGACGAGGTGGACATCCGTCTGAGCTGTCCCTGTGCGGCGCATTTCTACCTTTGGCGTTCCGACACCAAGGAACCTCGTACACTTCCCTGGTCAGGGCGATGAGACGTAATCGTCGTCCTTGAATCCGCTGCATTCGCGTTAACAATCAAATGTGGAATGTCGTTTTTGTTACCGTTTAAGCATAGGAAACGGATGATGAACTCCGGTCGTCCCGACCTGGATCCGGCGATGGGACGAGATCGAGTTTATTACAAATGGGCCTTGTCCGTCGTCGGCTCCGCCCTTCTCGCGCTGGGTGCCATGGCCATCGCCAGCCTGTTCGTCGGTGCCGCGCCGTCGGTCCGGTTCATCGGTGCCATGATGACCTTGGGCGCGGTGGCCCAGCTCCTGCACGCCATACTGGTGGTCGGCTGGAGCGGTTTCTACGCTTGGCTCCTCAGCGGTGGCTTGTACGGCATCGCTGGACTTGTCGTGATTTACAATCCCTCTCTCGCCAGCATGACGGCCGCCCTTGCGGTCGTATTCGCACTTTGTGTCTCCGCGATCCTGCGTATGTGGACCGGCGTTCGGCTTCGGCCTCAGGCGGGGTGGCGGTGGTTAGCCCTGTCCGGCGGCTTCACGATCGCGGTGGGCGTCGTGGTCGCCCTGGGTTGGCCCGTGGATCATGTTGGGCTGCTCGCCACGCTGCTCGCGGCGGATCTCGTCGCCCAAGGTTTCTCGGCAGTGGCGTTCGGGTTCTCGCTCAAGCCGGGTCGGTGAGATAGCGATCCGGCGGCCCCCAATGCCGAAGATCCAGGCCGACCGCGGAACGGAATGGGCCAACGAACCCCTGGTCATCGCTGAACGTTTCACGACACTGGCCACATGTTCGCGGGCACCGGCAGGAGGTTCCCATGACCAAGAAACCCCATTTTACCAAGAATACGCAGTTCAACACCTGGTACTGGATCGCGGCGATCTTCGGCATCCTGGTCATCCAGTACCTCTTCGGAACTGCGGTGCAGATCGCCACCATCCCCTACAGCGAGTTCCAGGGACTCCTCCAGGGCGGCAAGGTCGCCGAGATCGGGATCTCCGACAACTTCATCCAAGGAAAGCTGAAGGAGCCGCTGGCGAGTGGGCAGACGTTGTTCTCCACCACCCGCGTCGAACCGGATTTTGCCAAGGAACTCCAACAATACGGCGTCACATATACGGGGCGGATCGAAAGCACCTTCCTCCGGGACGTCCTGTCCTGGGTCCTGCCAATCCTGGTCTTCTTTGGGATCTGGGCCTTCGTTATGCGACGGATGGCGGCGCAGGGTGGTCTCGGCGGGGGCTTGATGCAAATCGGCAAGAGCAAAGCCAAGGTCTATGTCGAATCCGATACCGGCGTCCACTTCGACGACGTGGCCGGTGTCGATGAGGCGAAAGACGAGTTGCGCGAGGTCGTCGACTTCCTGAAGAATCCGGAGCAGTACGGCCGCCTCGGCGGGCGCATGCCCAAGGGCATCCTGCTCGTCGGGCCACCCGGCACAGGCAAGACGCTGCTCGCCAAGGCCGTGGCGGGTGAGGCCAAGGTGCCGTTCTACTCCATCTCCGGCTCCGAGTTCGTCGAGATGTTCGTCGGCGTCGGTGCCGCACGGGTGCGCGACCTGTTCAAGCAGGCCAGCGAGAAAGCGCCGGCCATCATCTTCATCGATGAGCTCGATGCCCTGGGCCGCGCCCGCGGCATAGGCGGCTTGGCCGGAGGCCATGATGAGAAGGAGCAAACCCTCAACCAGCTCCTCGTCGAGCTCGACGGCTTCGACTCCCGCTCGGGTCTGGCCCTGCTCGCGGCCACGAACCGACCCGAGATCCTCGATCCGGCCCTGCTGCGCGCCGGACGCTTCGATCGGCAGGTGCTCGTGGACCGGCCCGACAAGAAGGGCCGGATCGAGATCCTGAAGGTGCATGCCCACAAGATCAAGCTGGCCCCCGATGCAGACGCGGAGAAGGTTGCGGCGCTCACGCCCGGCTTCACCGGCGCGGATCTGGCTAACCTCGTCAACGAGGCGGCGCTGCTCGCTACCCGTCGCGGGGCCGACGCGGTCACGATGGCGGACTTCAACAACGCCATCGAGCGCATCGTGGCCGGCCTGGAGAAGCGCAACCGGCTTCTGAATCCGAAGGAGCGCGAGGTCGTGGCCTACCACGAAATGGGGCACGCGCTCGTCGCGCTGGCGCTGCCCGGGATCGATCCGGTGCACAAGGTCTCGATCATTCCTCGCGGCATCGGCTCCCTGGGCTACACGATCCAGCGCCCGACCGAGGACCGCTTCCTGATGACCCGCGAGGAGTTGGAGAACAAGATGGCCGTGCTGCTCGGCGGGCGCGCCGCGGAGCAGATCGTTTTTAGCCATCTCTCCACCGGAGCCGCGAACGATCTCGCGCAGGTGACCGACATCGCCCGTTCCATGGTGACCCGCTACGGCATGTCGGAGAAACTCGGGAACGTCGCGCTGGAAAAGGATGAACGCTCGTTCCTGACCCCGAACCCGCTCGGCAACGGCGCACGGGAGCGGTCATACTCGGACGAAACCGCGACGGCCATCGACGATGAGGTCCGTGACATCGTGCAAAGGGCAATGGACCGAGCGATCGAGTTGCTGACCGATCGTCGCGACTTGCTCGAGAAGACGGCCCGGCGGCTGCTGGAGAAGGAGACGCTGGACGAGGCGGAACTGCTGCAACTGGTTTCGACCGGCGGACCCGAACCGGCGGACCGGACCCTTGTCCAACTTGAGCAGGGCCGCAGGACCGTTCAGGCTCCCGCTCCGCACGGCAGGAGCGCGACGGGACCCGCGCGTAACGAACCACCGTAGTCACTCGCCCGGCGACTGCGGTGGACGTGATTTCCGATTGATCGAATCCGGCAGGAGGAATTGATGGGTCAGTTCATGGCGGTGATCTTTTCCGATCCGGCACAGGCCTCCGAGGGAGCGCGGGCTTTGAGCGCCATGCATGCCGATGGCGGCATCGCGCCGTCGGGCATGGCCGTCGTGGTCAAGGAGCCGTCAGGCCGGTGGGTGGTCAAGGAGAAGACGGCCGGCGGTGCCCTCGCCACCGTGGTGGCCGCGTTGATCGGCGGGTTCGCTGGCGCGGCCGGCGGCCCAGTCGGCGCGGCGATCGGGGCCGCCGGGGGAGCGCTCGTCGGAGGCGGAGCTGACCTCATCCACGTTAAGGCCGCCACGGCTTTCGTTGACCAGGTCTCGCGCCAGTTGACCGCCGGCCAGGCGGTGCTCGTGACGGAAATCACCGAGGACGGAACCCTCGCGTTCACCGAGCGAATGCAGGCTATGGACGGTATCGTCGTTCATGACGGAGGCTAACGTGGTCAGGCGCATCCTCCTCATCGCCGTGGTCGGCTTGGGTCTCGCCGCGGGCGCGTACTTCTTCGTGTCCCGTTTACCCGGAGAGCGGGGTGCTTCTCAAACCGCAGGTCCCGCCCAGCCTCCGCCCGAGGTCGGGATCGTCGTGGTCCAGCCCGCGGAAGTGCCGTATCCCGAGGAATTCGCCGGCCGCATCGCCGGCTTCCGGGATGTCGAGGTGCGCCCGCAGGTCGGAGGCCTTCTGCTCAAGCGGGAATACGAGGAAGGGGCGCGGGTGACGCAGAACCAGGTTCTGTTCCGGATCGATCCGGCCCCTTACCAAGTCGACCTGGACAGGGCGCAAGCGCGGTTGCAGCAGGCGCAGGCGACACTCCGGCAGGCCGAGCAGGCATTCAACCGCACCGAGGAGCTCTTCCGCCGCGGCGTCTCGACCGACGTGCAGCTCGATGAGGACCGTTCCCGGCGCGATCAAACCCGCGCCAGCGTTAGCCTTGCCGAAGCGGAGGTGGAGGGGGCCCGGCTCAATCTCGGATACACGACGGTGACGGCGCCCGCCACCGGCGTCACGGCGCTGCTCTCACCCCCGATCGGGACCCTCATCCTGACGCAGCAGACGCTCCTCACCATCATCAGCCAGCTCGATCCGGCCTATGTGAATTTCTCCTTCACCGACGAGCAGGTCCAAGCCTTCCGGGCACGCAACCAGCGGCGGGAAAGGCCGATTACCGAGAACGATCTGACGGTCGAGCTGCTCTATGCGCAGGAAGCGGTTTATCCGCAGCGCGGCAAGATCGACACCGCCGCCCAGCGAGTCGATCCGCAGACCGGGACGGTTCAGGCGCGGGCCATCTTCCCGAACCCGGACGGTGTCCTCTTGCCGGGCCAGTTCGTCCGGGTGCGGATCCTCGGCATCACGCTTCCGAACGCCATCGTAATCCCGCGCGAGGCGGTGAGCCAAGGACCCCAAGGACCCTGGGTCTACGCCCTCGGTGAGAACAATGTCGCCCAGGTCCGGCCGATCCGCCTTGGCCCCGAGGTGGCGGCGGGATGGGTGGTGCGGGATGGATTGAATGGCGGCGAGCAGGTGGTTGCCGACGGCGTGATCCGCGTCCGCCCGGGACAGCCGGTGAGGCCGACGCTTCTCTCCGCCGGACCCAAGCCCGTACAGGGATCAAAACCACCCGGCTGACCGCCGCAGGAGAGGGACCCAGCGATGTTCTCGAGGTTCTTCATCGATCGGCCGATCTTCGCGATGGTTCTTTCCATCGTAATCCTCCTCGCAGGACTGCTCGCCATGCGGGCCCTGCCGGTCGCGCAGTATCCGGAGATCGTGCCGCCGCAGGTCGTGGTCTCGGCCACCTATCCGGGCGCGAGTGCCCAGACTATTGCCGAGACCGTCGCGGCCCCCTTGGAGCAGCAGATCAACGGGGTCGAGGACATGATCTACATGCAGTCGACCTCGACCGCCGCCGGGACCCTAAACCTGTCCGTCTTCTTTCAGACCGGCACCGATGCCGACCAGGCCAACATCAACGTCAACAACCGGGTCCAGCGCGCGACGGCCGTCCTGCCCGAAGAGGTGCGGCGGCAGGGCGTCACGGTCGCCAAGCGGTCCTCCTCGATCCTGCAAATCGTGGCCATGTCGTCGCCGGATCGACGCTACGACACGATCTACATCTCCAACTACGCGCTGGTGAACGTCATCGACGAGCTGCGGCGCGTCCCTGGGGTCGGCGACGCCGCCCTCTTCGGCGCCTCGGACTACTCGATGCGCATCTGGCTCAAGCCCGACAAGGTGGGGGAGATCGGGCTGACCCCGAGCGACATCGCCGCCGCCATCCGCGAGCAGAACGCCCAGTTCGCGGCCGGGCGGTTCGCGGAGGAGCCGATGCCGGGCGAGCAGGCCTTCACCTACTCGGCGACCACCAAGGGTCGCCTCGCCGATCCCCGCGAGTTCGAGGAGATCATCCTGCGTTCGGATGAAAACGGCGCATCCTTGCGCCTCAAGGATGTCGCCCGCGTCGAGCTCGGCTCCCTGAACTACTCGACCATTGCCACCCTCAACGGCGCGCCGACGGTGCCCATCGGCATCTATCTTCAGCCCGACGCCAATGCGCTGGACGTCTCGACGGCCGTCAACGCCACCATGGAGCGGCTCGCACAGCGCTTTCCGGACGGGATCCGCTACGATGTGCCGTTCACCACCACGCGCTTCATCGAGGCGTCGATCGAGGCGGTGATCACGACCTTCATCGAAGCCATCGCCCTCGTGGTGGTGGTCGTCTTCGTGTTCCTGCAAAACTGGCGGGCGACCTTCATTCCCGTCCTGGCCGTGCCGGTTTCGATCATTGGCGCCTTCGCGGGCATGTACCTGCTCGGCTTCTCGATCAACCTGCTCACGCTCTTCGGCCTGATCCTTGCCATCGGTATCGTCGTGGACGACGCCATCATCGTCCTGGAGAACGTCGAACGCATCATGACGACGGAGGGCAAGCCTCCCCGTGAGGCGGCGATCCAGGCCATGCACGAGGTGAGCGGGCCTTTGGTTGCCATCGTGCTGGTACTATGCGCGGTGTTCATCCCGGTGTCGTTCCTCGGGGGCCTAGCCGGCGAACTGTACCGGCAGTTTGCCACCACGATTGCCGTTTCGGTGGTGGTCTCCGGCATCGTCGCGCTCACCCTCACGCCGGCCCTTTGCGCGCTTCTGCTCAAGCAGGGACATGCCGAACCCTGGCTGCCGTTCCGCCTGTTCAACCGGGGCTTCGATTGGCTCACGCAACGCTTTATCGGCGGCACCGCCTTCTTCCTGCGTCATGCGGTGGTCGCGCTGGCCGTGGTTGCGCTGATGCTCGGCGTCACCTGGTGGCTGTTCCAGCGGGTGCCCGGCGCGCTCGTGCCGGCCGAGGATCAAGGCTCGGTCTTCCTGGTGACGATGCTGCCGCCGGCCGCTTCCCTGGACCGGACAACCGAAATCACGGCGCAGGTCACGGATGGCGCGATGCGGAACCCGGCGGTCGAGACCGTGGTCACGATAGCAGGCTTCGACCTCCTCTCCGGCGCGCAGAAGACCAATGCTGGGGTGTCGTTCGTCTCCCTCACGGACTGGTCGGAGCGCACGGATCCGCGGCTTGACGCGCGTAACCTGGCCCCGGCCTTCGCGGCGCTCAACGCCGACTTCCGCGACGGGATCGTGATCGGCTTCAACCCGCCACCGATCATCGGCCTGAGCACCACGGGCGGCTTCGAGTTCTACCTCCAGGACCGCTCCGGCGGCAGCCTGGAGAACCTTGCCCAGGCAGCCCAGAAGGTGATCCAGGCGGCTGGCCGGCGGTCTGAACTGGCAGGCGTTTCCACCACCTTCAACACGGGCACGCCGCAGTACAGCCTCGAGGTCGACCACGAGAAGGCGAAGGCGCTCGGCGTGCCGATCTCGAGCATCTTCGACGCCATGCAGAGCACGTTCGGCAGCCTCTACGTCAACGATTTCACCCTGTTCGGACGCACCTATCGGGTGAGCCTGTCGTCCGAACCCGAGTTCCGGCGGTCGCCCGACGACCTGCAACACGTGTCCGTGCGCTCCGCCAACAACGCGATGGTTCCCCTCAGTGTCCTCGTATCCGCCACCCGCACCGTCGGAGCGGATGTGGTCGATCGGTTCAACGTCTTCCCGGCCGCCAAAATCCAGGGCAACCCGGCTCCCGGCTTCTCGTCGGGGCAGGCCATTGCGGCCATGGAACAGGTGGTGGCGCAGACTTTGTCCTCGGACTACTCCATCGGATGGACGGGCTCGGCCTATCAGGAGCTGCAATCGGCCGGAACCGGCGCCCAGGGCTTCGTGTTCGGCCTCGTCATCGTCTTCCTTATCCTGGCCGCGCAGTACGAGCGCTGGTCGCTCCCGCTGGCGGTGATCGCGGCCGTGCCGTTCGCCGTGTTCGGCGCCATTCTGGCCATCTGGCTACGCGGGATCGAGAACGACATCTACTTCCAGGTCGGGATCGTCACCCTTATCGGGCTTGCGGCCAAGAACGCGATCCTGATCGTCGAGGTGGCGGCCGAGCGCCACCGGGCGGGAATACCCGTCGTCGATGCCGCCCTGGAGGCGGCACGGTTGCGTTTCCGCCCCATCGTCATGACGTCGCTGGCCTTCATTCTGGGGGTCGTGCCGCTGGCCGTCGCGACCGGCGCCAGCTCGGCCAGCCGCCATTCGATCGGCACCGGCGTGATCGGCGGCATGCTGGCGGCGACCTTCGTGGCCGTCCTGTTCGTGCCGCTGTTCTTCCGGTTGGTGACGCGCGCAAGAAAACAGCCGGAAAGGGTCGCTCCGGCTCCTGCCCGCACACCCGCCGGAGAGTAGCAGGTATTTTTGGCCGGGACTCCCGGGCGTGGCAGCCCCAGTGTGACAGGGCAGCCTGGAACCTGAATCGTCAGAAAACGGTTGTGCGTCTAACGTCGGTTCGCAGGTGGAGACGCTCCGATGCGACAGCGTGGCCGTTTGCACGGGCAGGCATTGTGTGTAGCGGCGTTCTCCCTGCTCTCTACCATCCCCGGACCGGTGATCGCCCAATCCGATGGCCGCTGGAAAAGCGGTGAGGAGGTCTATGTAAAGGTCTGTGGCCGATGCCACGAGTCCGGCGTAGGCCGTGTGATCAAGGGACGAGCCTTCCCGCCACAGGCCTACGGAGCTTTTGTCCGCCACGGCCACTTGGCCATGCCCTCGTTCCGCTCCTCCGAAATCGATGATCGAGCACTCCAAGCCCTGGGCGAATTTCTCGCAAGGGCCCCAATAAGTACGCAGGTCGATGGCGATGCGGAACGCGGGTTCGCACTCGTTGCCAGTGGTGCCTATGGTTGCGCGGCCTGCCACGCCATTCCCGACATCCGCTTCCCGAAAGGCAATGTCGGCCCGCCGCTCATCGGCATGGCCGGGCGAAGCCTGATCGCCGGGCAATTGCCAAACAGGCCGGACGTCCTCGCGGCCTTCCTCCGAAACCCGCCGGCGCTTGCGCCTCAGACCGGGATGCCGAACGTCGGGCTCAGCCTCGAGCAGGCGCGGGACATCGCGGCCTATCTCTACACGCTGGAGGCACCGAATGGGCCGTGACCCGCGATGGCTTCTCCCCTTGATCGCGCTCTCGCTCGGAGGCTGCGGCGGGCCGCAATCGGCGCTTGATCCCGCCGGCCCCTCCGCAGCGTCGCTTCACCGGCTCGGGATCATCATGTATGTCGGGGCGGCCCTCGTCACGCTGCTGGTGACGGTGCTCATGCTCGTGCCGATCCTGCGCCCACGTGAGCGGCCGGTGAACCGACGCCTGTTTCTCTGGGGTGGTGGCGTCGCGCTGCCGCTGCTGACGCTGACAGCGCTGGTTCCTTACGTCATGACCGTCGGTCACGAGACCCGCGCGGCCACGACGTCGAACCAGGTCTCGGTCGATGTCACCGGCTATGTCTACTGGTGGGACGTGGCCTATCGTCGGCCGGATGGATCCAGAGGAGCCGCTTCGGCAAACGAGCTCCACATTCCGGTGGGCGAGCCGATCGAACTGTTCCTCCATGCCAATGATGTCATCCACAGCCTCTGGGTGCCGAGCCTTGCCGGCAAAACCGACATGATCCCGGGCCGCGTCAACCGCATGGTGATCCAGGCCGACCGGCCGGGCATCTACCGCGGCCAGTGCGCCGAGTATTGCGGGCTCCAACACACGCTCATGGCGTTCGACGTGATTGCCTTGCCGAGGGCGGAGTTCGACACTTGGCTGGCCGGGGCGGCGCAACCCGCCCGGGAACCCGCGACGCCCGAGCTGCGTCAGGGCCGGGACCTGTTCGTCCGCCTCGGCTGCGGCGTCTGCCATGCCGTGCGTGGCGTGTCCGAGGCTCGGCTCGGGCCGGACCTGACCCAGGTCGGCTCCCGCCGCACACTCGGGGCCGGTACCCTGCCGGGCGGTGTTGGCAACATCGCCGGCTGGACCGCCAGCGCCCAGCACCTCAAGCCGGGCAACGCCATGCCGTCCTACGACCAGTTGGAGGGCCCACAACTGCGGGCGCTCGCCGCCTACCTGGAGTCGCTCCAATGACGCTCACGCGCGACGCCTATGGGAAGGAAACGCTTCCCTTGGGCAGCGCGCGGGTGCTCCATCCGCAATCGTCCGGCCCGGATGGTCTGGAACGCCTAGCGGTGGCTTGGGCGCTGCCGCGAAGGTTCGCCTTCGTCACCGAAGTCAACAACACCCATATCGGCGTTCTCTATATCGCAACCGGCTTCCTGTTCTTCCTCGGTGCCGGCGTGCTCGCGCTGCTCATGCGGATCCAGCTCGCCTATCCCGGTCTCGCCTTCCTGGACGCCGACACCTACAACCAGTTCTTTACGATGCACGGCACCGTGATGATGTTCCTGTTCGCGGTGCCCATCGTCGAGGCCTTCGCGGTCCTTCTGCTGCCGAGCCTGCTCGGCACGCGCGACATGCCGTTCCCGCGGCTCTCGGCCCTCGGCTACTGGGCCTACGCGATTGGCGGAACGCTCGTCTTCTCGAGCCTGTTCTTTGGGATCGCGCCGGACGGCGGCTGGTTCATGTATCCGCCGCTCACCGGTCCGAAGTTCTCGCCCGGGATCAACACGGATGTCTGGGTGCTCGGCCTCGGCTTCGTCGAGATCTCCGCCGTGGCAGCGGCGGTCGAGCTCATCGTGGGCATTCTCAAGACCCGCGCGCCGGGCATGACCCTCGGCCGGATGCCGATCTTCGCCTGGTACATGCTGGTCACCGCCGGGATGATCATGATCGGCATGCCCGCGGTGATCGCGGCCGACATCCTGCTCGAACTGGAGCGGGCCTTCGGCATGCCGTTCTATGACGCCACCAAAGGCGGGGACCCACTGCTGTGGCAGCACCTGTTCTGGCTGTTCGGCCACCCGGAGGTCTACATCATCTTCCTGCCGGCAGCCGGCATGGTCTCGATGATGCTGCCGAGCTTTGCCCGCGCGAAGCTGGTTGGCTACAATTGGCTGGCCCTGGCGGCGATCTCGGTCGGCTTCCTGAGCTTCGGGCTGTGGGTGCACCACATGTTCACGACCGGCCTGCCGCTCCTGTCGCTGGCCTTCTTCTCGGCGGCGAGTTCCGCCATCGCGATCCCGATGGGCATTCAGGTCTTCGCCTGGATCGCGACGCTGTGGGATGGCAAGCCGGTGCTGCGCGTACCGCTGCTGTTCATCCTCGGCTTCCTGTTCATCTTCACCATCGGCGGTCTGACCGGTGTGATGGTGGCGTCCGTGCCCTACGACTGGCAGGTGCACGACACCTATTTCGTGGTGGCGCATTTCCACTACGTCCTCATCGGCGGCATGGTGTTTCCGCTCTTCGCCGCGTTCTACTATTGGACACCGCTGATCACCGGCAGGATGCTGTCCGAGCGGCTTGGGCGGTGGGCGTTCTGGCTAATGTTCGTCGGGTTCAACGCCGCGTTCCTCCCGATGCATATCACGGGCCTGCGCGGCATGCCGCGGCGCATCTACACCTATTCCGGCGAGCTGGGGTGGAACTGGCTGAACGTGATCTCGTCGGCGTTCTCCTTCGTCTTTGCCGCGGGCGTGCTGATCTTTGTCGTCGACATCATCCGGCATCGTCGGGTGGGACGGAAGGCCGGCTACAACCCATGGCAGGCGCCGTCGCTCGAATGGCTCTCGAACCAGGTCGGACATGGCTTCCGCAGCATCATGCCGATCCGCTCCCGCTATCCCGTCTGGGAGCAGCCGGGGCTGAAGGAGGATGAGGTCGCGGGCCGCGGCTTCCTTCCCGACGCACCGACGCGGGAACGGGAGGCGCTGGTCACCGGACCGATCACCGGCGAGCCGGAGCAGATCATCCGCCTGCCGGGGCCAGGCTGGACCGCCTTCCTGGCCGCCACCGCAACGGCGGCTGGTCTTGCGGCGGGAACACTCGGGCTCACGACCATTGCCATGATCGCAGGCGCCGTGGCCGCCGTGGCCTATCTCTACTGGCTCTGGTCGACGGATCGGGCCCTGCCTCGCCAACTGGCGGATGCCGGCCGGGGCGTGGCCCTGCCGCTCTACAGCAACGACAGCCAGAGCGTCGGTTGGTGGGGGATGGTCGTGCTCCTGATCTCGGACGCGGCGGTCGTCGCCTCGTTTGCCTTTGCCTATCTCTTCCTCTGGACGGCACGGCCCGCTATTTGGCCGCCCGCGGGATTGCAGCTCCCGGGCTTCCTCGAGCCCGCTCTGATCTCGGCCGCGGTCGCCGTCGCCTGGGTCCTCTTCGAGGTCGCCGATCGGTTGAACCAGCGCGACCGGAGGCTCGCTACGAGCTTCTGCTTCATCGTGTCCGTGGTGCTCGCCGGCGGCGCCATCGTGATCGGCTGGTCCTGGCTTCATGGGCTCGGCATCGAAGCGACGCGGCACAGCTATGGCGCGGCGGTGTGGACACTGCTTGGGACCATGGCCCTGCACCTCGCCATCGGCGCCGGTATGGCGCTGTGGTGTCTCCTGCGACTTGGTCTCGGCATGATCGACTCCTGGCGCTGTCTGACGCTGCGGATCTGCCTGCTGTGGTGGCGTTTCACCGCGCCGGTGACAGCGCTCGTCCTCCTGATGATCGCGGGGTTCCCTCATGTCGTCTCTTGAGCTTGATAACGAGATCGAGCCGCGCTCCGAGATGGGGACGCTCCATCGGCTGCTGGATCCGGCCTTCGGGTTCTTCGTCTGGGCGGCTCACTTCCTGGTCGTTTACATCATGACGGCCGTCGCCTGCGTGCTGGGGCTCGGCGCGGCAGGCGAGGGAGTCCGGACGACCTTCCTGACCGTGCTGTTGGCGCTGACCGTCGCGGCCGCCGCCATCGTCCTGTTGCATGCCGTCTGGCGCTATCGGCAACACCGCGATCTCCCGGAGCAGCGCTTCCGGATGGTGGTCACCATCGGCAACGACGGGATCGCCACCGTCGGCATCGTGTGGCAGCTTTTTCCCATCCTGCTGGTGCCGGTATGCGCTTAAGCCTGCTCCTTATCGGCCTATCGGCCGGGGCGGGGCCCGTCTTGGCGCACGGACCCGATCCCGTGCCGCCCGATGTCGTCTGGCGTGCCTGGACCTTCGACCCGCTGGTGCTGGGTCTGCTGCTCGTTGCAAGCTGGGGCTACGGGCGCGGCGTACGCCGCCTCTGGGCGCGGGCGGGTCGGTGGCGTGGCATCGGGCGCCGGCACAGGGCCGCGTTCGGGCTGGGTTTCGTGGTTGTCGTCATCGCGCTCATCTCGCCGCTCGATCGGCTCGGCGGAACGCTTCTGTCGGCGCATATGATGCAGCATGGCCTGCTGGTCACCGCCGCGCCAGCGCTCCTTCTTCTTGGCAAGCCGGGCGTTGCCTTCGCCTGGGCGCTTCCGGCCGGCTGGAGCCGGAGAGGACTTGCGGCCACGACGTGGCGGCCCCTCGCTAAGGCGGGACGGTGGCTGTCGCGTCCGTTCCCGGCGGCGACGTTGCAGGGGCTGACGCTGTGGATCTGGCACGCGCCCGCGCTGTTCGATGCGGCCGTGGAGCGGGAGTGGCTTCATACGCTTGAGCATGCTTCGTTCTTCGGCACCGCGCTCCTGCTCTGGCGGGCCATTCTCGATGCCCGCTCGAGCGCCCGCGCCGGAGCCGCCCTTGCGGCAGCCTTCGCGACGCTGATGCATGGCGGGCTGCTCGGCGCCCTCATCACGATGGGACCCCGTCCGCTCTACCAAGCCTATCTCGGCCGCACGGATCTGTGGGGACTGTCAGCCCTCGACGACCAGCAACTCGCCGGGCTTCTCATGTGGGTGCCTATGGGCGCGGTTTATTTTGGTGCCTGCCTTTGGCTCGCCAGTCGGCTTGTCTTACCCGTCGACACGTTCCGGCCGATTGGGCCACTCGACGGCCCTCCCGGGCTGCGTGACCTGAGGTGACGTCAAAAACGGCCCTGGAGAGGGGCTGGGAGCGTTGTAGGTATACACGGCGCCTGCCGCTGAACATCGCCGCAAACAGGAGCAATCCATGCCAAACTCTCCATCCGAGCCATCGCAGGGCCCCGACTGGCACAAGCTCATCGAGTTTGCGCGGGACCTGCCGACGCGGCTTGCCGCGGCCTACACGCAGGAGCGCAAGCAGCCCCACAACCTCTGTGCGGATCAGCACGACGAAGCCATCGGACGAATGATCGACCTTCTCGTCGGGATGTGGACGGACTTAGCCGCCGCCTATCCGGCGGGACATTTCGGCGGGAAGGATCCGGAAGTTTTTTTCAGGGAATACCTCGCCGGCAGGCTGAGATGGCGGACCGTGCTCGTGTGGGAGAACTTCGAGGACCCGATCGAGGAGCTGGAGGTCAGGCGCGCGGTCCTGTCCGACGCGGAGGACGCTGTCGCGGACATCGTCGCGGCCATTTTCCGCCGGAACGACAAGGTCATGCCGGGGCTATGGGCGCAGTGGTGGCAGAAGGCGAGGGCGGTCCGCCATGAAACATGACCGTCAGCGGTCTTCCAGGGCCGAGATCTCTTCGACAAGAGACGCAGATTGATCCCACCGATCCCTGATCAGGGCAGGCGAACGAACTCGACCCAGTTCGTGTTCCTGCCTATGGGATATTCCTTGAGCATGGTGAGACTTCCGCTCGACAGGTCGATCGAATAGCTTCTCATGCTGTTGGAGAGCTGGCCGACCGCCAGGAGGTATCGGCCGGACGGATCGATGCCGAAGGCGCGCGGCTGCTGCGCCGTTGAATAAGAGTCGATCGGTGTTAGCGTGCCGTTCTCTGGGTCGACGCGAAAGGCTGCCAGCGTGCTCGTGGTCCGCTCGGACGCGTAGAGGAACCTTCCGTCCGGCGTGACGTGAATGTCGGCCGCCCAAGGCTTGCCTGACTCCCGGCGCGCCGTCCAAGACCTGACTGACCCGGCACGGGTTGGTTGCCCCAGCCTAGTTGTCGTCGTTGTCGCCAGCGCCGCCCGTGCTTGCCGTACTCGCCGGGCTGGGCAGCGCGCGGTCGCGCGGGACGTCTTCGCCGGCCCAGATGCGCCTTTGCGTCCAAGGGGCGGGCGGGGCGATCCAGAACGGATCGTCAGCCGGCAATCCGAGATGCACCAGACCGGTCAGGCACACGTAAAGCGAACCGGTGGCGTTGTAGGAATCACGCAGGCCGGGCTGTGAACCAACCGCACCTAGATTGAGCCAACCGGCCTTGTCGAAGGTACCCGGTGCCTCGACCATGCGCAGGATCACGTTCGTCATCGCCGCGCGCACGGCACCCGGATCAAGATCATCCGGAAGTTGCTTCGACAGTACCGTATAGCCCAAGTGGTAGAAGGCTGCGAAGCGGTAGGCCGAGGAGCGCCCCATCACCGGGAAGGTGGCTTCGGGCGAGATCAGCCGCTCGAGCACCTGCGCGTAGCGGCGGCCGCGATCCTCGGTCAGCGGCAGAACCCGGGCAAGGTCATGGTTCTTGGACTGTGCGACGCGCAGCATCTGCAACAGCATGGGATGGATGACGTAGCTGTTGTAGTAGTCCCAATGGAAATTGGGACCATCGCCGTAGACTCCATCGCCCAGATACCAGTCATCCACGAACTTCGCGACCGCGGTCTCGATGGGCGCGAGATTGGCACCCCCGTCGAACTGCCAAAGCGCGGCTTCGACCATGGCGGGGAAGAGGTACCAGTTGTTGTCGTGTTTCAGCGCGATGCCGCGCGAGCTGCGCAATGCGTTGAGGACGTTGTCCTTCTGGCCGGCGTCGAGAAAATCCCAGAGCTGGTGAGGCGCGGCGAGAAGGGCCGACGCGAGATAGGCCGATTCCACCAGAGGCTGGTCCGGCACGGTGCCGAAATTCAGGAAATCGGGAGAGGTCGGATCGGTGGCATTGATCAGCGATTTCCGTGCAAGATCGATAAAGCGGGCCCGTCGCAGGCCTTCCGGAGTGTCGTCGGGACCTAACGCGAGCCACGGCGCAATTCCGGCCAGCGTGCGGGCGAAGGCTTCATAATGGGTCCAGGCTGAGCGGTGCTCCTCCCAGTCGTGGATCGGCAGGCGTTTCTTCAATTCCCCTTTGCTCATGGCATCGAGCACCGGTTCGGCAATTTTCGTGAGCACGTCAACGCTGTAGGCCCGGTCGAACAGCGGCGCGTTGAACCGCAAACCTCGTCTTGTCAGGTCGGGGATTCCGACGAGCAACTCGGCTTGCTCGAGCACCTTCATCGGTTCGATCTTCGCAGCGTCCCCGAGTGCCCGCAAAATCTCCGATCCGGCCATCAGGACGGCGCCCGTGCCGTAGGCGACGCGGGTGTCGGGCCCGAAGCCTTCCGGCTCCGCACCGATCGGCTGCACCCCGCCGACCGCGCCATCGCGCCGGATCTGCGTCAGCAGCCCATGCCATCCCCGCTCCACGGCCGGCCAGTACGTGGCCCGGTCAAGAAGGCCGTGGCGGACCCCCGCGGCCAATCCGTACACGAACAGGGCGCTCCCGCTGGTCTCGCCGAACGGAATCTGCTTCGGATCCGCGAGGTTGGGATACCAGAGTCCGTCAGGCTGTTGGGCTGCAAGCACGGCTGGGGCCATGTCCTTGAAGAGGGTGACGTAGGCCTCGCGTGTCCGATAGTCGGCCGGCATCGGTTCGAGCAGCAGCGGCAGGCCGGCGAAAACCCAGCCGTTGCCCCGGCTCCAGAAGATCTTCTTGCCGTTTGCCGTACGCTGCTCGATGAAACGATCATCGCGGTAGAACAGCTTCTCCTGCGGATCGTAGAGAGTATCGAGCACGGGCTTGAACTCGCGATCGACGAACCTCAGGTAACGCTCCTCCCCGGTGGCTTGCGCAAGAAGCGCAATGGCCGGTGGCGCCATGTAGAGGGCATCGATCCAGGTCCAGCGGTCGGTGCTGCTGACGCCGGGAGTCTGCGGATCCTGGCTAAACAGGAAATTCTCGGTGATAGGATTCGCCAGGATTTCGTCGACCCGCCTCTTGAAGGGCTCGAGCCGCTCGATTCGCCTTGGATCCATCAGGTAGATGCGCAGCCATGGGTGCCCCGCTGAGAGATCGTCGGCATGGTAGGTGTTGGGTCCAGGCCGCCAACCTTCCCGCGTGCCTGCGCGAACGACGGCGGCGAGATATTTCGCATCGCCCGTCACAAGACTGACGTCGATCAGGCCGTCCAGGAAAGGGGCGACGGCCCAGTGGAGCGTCCCGTATTCGACCGGGTGAGCCAGTTGCCAGTCGCCCACCCGCTTGATGGTGGCCCTGACCTGTCCTGCATCAAGGGCGCCTCCGCTTGGAGCAGCGGCCGCAGCGCTGAGCGAGCCGAGAACAGGCAGCGCCAACGCAATTGCCAGAAGCATCGCGTATCCCTTCGCTCTCATCTTCATCATCTCCTGGCAACGGCGCTATTAGAAGGTCATTGGTGGGGGGCCGTCTCTACGGAACCCGTCGCAGCTTCCGAAGGCTTGACCACGAGGTTCGAAACGATTGCGTCCCCCCGCTCCGGAACGAAATCGAGCTTGAGATGCCCGTCGGAAACTATCGTCGTGAAGGTTCTGCTGACGACGGTGCGATAGGCTCCCGCAGCTTGCAGGACATCGAGATTGTCGATCTGGGTCACGCCGTTGGCCACCACGTCGAAGAGACGCTGTCTGACTTCGGTCGTGCGATCAGGCTCAAGGAAGCCGAGGGTGACCGTGTAGGGTCCGTCTTCCAGCGGAATGTAATAGCTGAAGGCGCCGGAGCGGTAATTCTTGAACAGGGCCGGATTGTCGCTTCCGCGCACCGGGGTGGTATCCTCCGGCACGTCGCCGTTCTTCGGGACGAGCCAGCCCCCCTCACCGCCGATGAAGAAGTTGTCCGAGCCGAAGAGTTCGCCCGACGCCGACCTGAACCCGGCTGCTATCTGCCCCGCGGCGATGTTGACGCCGGTCGCGTCGAGCGACCATTCGACCGTATCTCTCACCGTTGCGCCCCCGCGGTGGCCGACGGCCGCGACCTTGTTGACGCCCGGGCGAAGCGTGACGCTCCGGAACACGCACGCCTTCAGCAGGCATTGTTCCTGCCGCAATGTGCCGGCCGCCATGTCATTGACCGACAGCTCGACCGAATCGGCATTGCTGTAGACCTTGACGTCGGTGACCGGATAGGCGCGGTTCGTATGGCGCCGACTCGTGATGTAGGTGACAGGCTCGCCGCTCCAGTTGGCCTTGTAGAAGAAGAACGGGTCCTTCCTAACCTTGCGGTCGAAGCTCACCAGACCCTTGGTATTGACACCTTTGGCATCGCCTTCATTGCGTAGATCGCTGCCGAAATCGAACATGTTCCAGACGTGGGTCGCCCAGAGGTAGTTCCGGCTCAGGATCAGCGCGTAGTTCTGCTCGTGCACGTAGCCGGCATATTCCTCCGGCTGGTAGACGACGGGCACCATTCCGGGATTGTTGGTCTCGACCGGACCCCCGCGGATGTTGTCGGTGTGATGGGTGACCGCCGCCCCGGCGCCGTACTCGCTGATGCCGATGGGCTGACCCGGAAACCGTTTCCGCAAGGCGTCGAGAATGGTCGCAAGGCGCGGAACGGGCCCCCCGTACCAAAGCTGGTACTTGTTGAGGGACCACACGTCGGTAATCCCGCCAAGATCGATGTAGGAACCGTTGACCGGAGGCGTGTCCTTCGAGGTGAAGTCGGCATAAGCCGTGAGCCGGCGCGGATCCTCTTGCTTGGCCAGCGCATGGAGTTCCTCGAACACCGCGGTGAGGTTGTCGTGCCAGGGTTCGGTGCATTCCCTGTGCATGTAGGTCGTCTCGTTGCCCAGAGACCACACGGCCACGGCAGCATGGTTGTACTGCTGGCGGATCATCTCGCGCAGTTGTTGCCTGGCACTGGCACGGAAAGCGGCGGAAGCGTCGCGACGCGGGCACACCGATCGGCCGGATGACGCAGACGAGATGTTGACTTCCGTGGTGACGCCAATGCCGACGGGGAGTTCGGACCAGGCGACCAATCCCATCCTGTTGAGGCTTTCAAGCGTGTGGCGATCGAACGGGTAGTGGCCGAGCCGAACCGTATTGGCGCCGATCTCCTTCACCAGCGCCAGCGACGCGTCGATGTCGCGGGGAGACTGCGCCCAGCCCTTGCCGTAGGTCTCCTGGTGCAAGGCGACACCGCGCAGGGGCACGTGCTTGCCATTCAGGAAGAACCCGTGGTTGGGGTCGATGTGAATCTCGCGGATGCCGAAATCCTGGACGACCCGATCAATGACTTGACCGTCCGCCCTCAACAGGTCGGCGACGAGCTTGTATTGGTAAGGATCCTCGACGCCTTGCCACAAGCGGGGTTGCCTCAGCCGCAGATCCTGGGTCACGGCGGGATCGGAGCCTGCCCTCAGCGATACGGTTTGCTGCGTGCTGTCGGCAACGCGCCCGTCCGCCTCGAGCATGGAGGCGCGGACGATGTAATCGCCGTCCTCCTTGGAGGCGCTCTTCAGCTTGGCCCGTACATTGATGGTTGCGCTACTGCCGGAAACGGAATTCGTAGTGGCATAGACGCCGGGCCCACCCAGATCGGCGAGATCGAAGTGAACCGGGTCGAGGGTGGAAACGAGGGAAACGTGGCGGTACAGACCGCCGTACATGATGTAATCGCCCGCCAGCGGCGGAATGGCCGTGACATCGTCGTCCGAGGTCGGTTTGCCGTTGTCGACCTTGACGAGCAGAACGTTTCGGCCAACGGGCGCCAGGACGTTCGTGACGTCGAACCGAAACAGCGTGAACCCGCCCTGATGTCGACCGAGCTTGTACCCGTTCAACCAGACATCGGCGACGAGGCTTGCCGCGCCGAATTCAAGCCAATGGCGTGCGCCCGCCGCCGGGGTGTCGAATTCGAGCCGGTACCACCCGAGGCCGCGCTTGTAGGATTGACTCGCGCTCATGCTCGCGGCGTCAGCATTCCATGTGTGGGGCAGGTTCACGGCTTCCCAATTGGCGGCTGTCGAATCCTTTGCCGCATCGTCGGAAAGCTGATCGTCCTGGATGAACTTCCAGCCTTGCTGAAGACCGGTTGTTATTCGCAGCTCGGTCGCGCTCACGCTTACGTTGGGATTTGATGTTTGGGTATCCTGAGCTATCGCCGCCGAGCTGATAGCCGCAAGCACCAACGCCTGGATCCAAATGCGCTTCATGGGATTTCTCCAGCCGACGTAATGGAACTGCCGTAGGAGGAGACTCTACCAAGATGGCCCTGACCCGCTTGTGCACTCAACGGACGAGCCTAAACCATACGTAGAACTGGGACTATTGGGGGTAGTTTTACCCTAAACCGCACGTCGCAGCATTCGTTCCGCAGCGCGAACGCCTCAATAACGATGTGAAAAATGGTCCTGTCGAAACCGCTTTCGTCCGCAACCTCGTGGAGCGTTCGCGGGCGGAGGGAGGCGCGCGTTGGAGCCAACCTATTCCGTGATGCGAATGATCGGCTTGATCGTGCCACCCTTCTCGCTGTCCTCCGCAGCCTCGTTGATCTCGTCGAAGGAGTAGAACCTCACGAGCTTGTCGAACGGAAAGCGGCCCTGCATGTAAAGCTCGACCAGGCGCGGGATGAACTGGTCCGGCACACTGTCGCCCTCGACGATGCCGCGAATGACCTTGCACTTCTGCATCACGTCATTGATGTCGACTTCGAGGTTGGTACCGGGTTTCGATGCGCCGACGATGCCACAGACGCCACGCGGGCGCAGCGCCTCGACGGCAGAACGCGCCACATCGGCGCGGCCGGTGCACTCGAGCGAATAATCCACTCCCGTTCCGGTGATCCCGCGAATGACTTCGACCGGGTTCTCGTTGCGACTGTCGATCACGTGCGTCGCCCCGAGCGTCCTCGCGAGTTCGAGCCGCGACGGCACCACGTCGATCGCGACGATGGTGGTGGCTCCGGTTACGACCGCCGCCATGACGGCGCTCAGACCGACGGCACCGGCACCGAACGCGGCAAAGCTCGATCCGGCCTCGACCTTCAAGGCGTTGAGCACGGCCCCCGCGCCCGTTTGGATGCCGCAGCCGAGCGGCCCGAGCAGTTCCAGCGGGGCGTCCTTGCGGACCTTGATCACGTTCCGCTCGTTCGCGATGGCATAGGCGCCGAACGAGGACTGGCCGAAGAACCGGTCGTTCAGGTCATGGCCGCCGCTGTCACACAAAGCGTGCGACCCGTCCGGGCGCTGGCCGGAGAAGTTGTAGGCGTTGAAGTTCTCGCAACTGGCCGGCGCTCCCTCCTGGCAGGCGCGGCATCGGCCGCAGGGCAGAAAGGTCAGGACGACATGGTCGCCCGGCGCCACCTTGCGCACGTCGGCCCCGACGGCGTCGACCGTGCCTGCTCCTTCATGGCCGAGCACGATCGGGTGCGGGACCGGATAGACCTGATCGCGCGCCACCATGTCGGTGTGGCACATGCCGGTGGCAACGATTTTCACCAGGACCTCGTCATGGCGGAGATCGCCGTGGCGGATTGCTTCAATCCGGAACGGTCCGCCCTGTTGTCGAATGACGGCCGCCTTGAAAGGCGAAGGATTCGTATCGTTCACGGAGCACCTCCGATGACTGCGTCAAACCCGGATGCCGGATTTCCCCGGCGCGACGATGCCGTTGGGATCGAGCGCCCGCTTCAAGGTTTGGTTGACCTGGCGCTGCACCGGCCCAAAGCTCTCGGCGACCTTGTCCATGAAGGCGGTATTCACCCGGTAAACACCGTATCCCGCCCTGTTGAACTCATCCAGCAACTCGCCGAAACAGGCGTGGGCGGCCTTCATCTCCTCCGGGTCGGTCCGGTCGAACAGCACATCGATGATGTGGTGCATGTCGCGTCCACCGACGATGAACTCCCCGACATAGTCGAGTCCGTGCTTGTTCAGGATGGTCGTGGCCATCTGCACCTGCTTCAGGGTTTCCGACCCCCGGGCTTGGCTGACGGGCGCAAACCACATCGAGCCGCCACCGCCGCGCCAGTTGTAGAGTCCGAATTCCTGTAGCGTCATGTTGCCCCGGCTCAACTCCGCCCGGTAGCGGAAGGCGGGATTATCCTTGGCCTCCTCCTCGGTGATAATGGTTCCCTTTCCCGATCCCCGAACCATATCGGTGACGATCTTCCAGCTCACGTCGACCTGCTCCTTGGTGCCGTAGAGGGCGCCATACGCCGTCCAGGCGCCGATGTTGTGCTCCTGCCGGATCCGGCGGATGACCTCCTCGGGCGTGGCGCCTTTGCCGCTGTAGTATTGCGATCGCCGGATCGTCGCCGTCGCCTCGTACAGCGTGCCCACGAACACCATCGCGTTCGGGATGACGCCGCCGATCCTGAGCGGGCGGAACGAGTCGACGAGGGGCACGATGTCGGCCTCATCGGGGTAGCTCACGGCAAAGGGCTTGTAGACGTCCGGCGCCGGCATGAGCCAGAAACCGAGCTTGGTCACGATGCCGAAGTTCGACTGCGTGAAGATCCCGTCGAGATAGGGACCAAAGCCCCACTTGAATACCTGCCAGGTATTCGCGTTGGGAATGCCGCCCATCCCGGTGCGAAGCAGCTCGCCGTTCGGGAGGACGACCTCCATCCCGCACTGGAACATGAAATGCTCTCCATACGGGCCATAGCCGACGCCGCGGTCGAGCGTGTTGCCGACGGGTCCCACGATGGCGGAGGGCGCCGGTGGATCGAGCCACAGCCGATACTTTCGCTCCTCGATGTAGTCGTAGAGCTGTTGGTAGGTGACTCCGGGCTCGACGAGAGCCGTGCAGAGGTCCGGATCGACATCGATGATCCGGTTCATGCGTTTGAGGTCGAGCACGACCTGGCCCCGGCTGCCAGGCGGCGTCCCACCGTAGCCCAGGTTCTTTCCCGTCGAGATCGGCCATACCGGAATCCTGTGCTCGTTGCAGACGCGAACGATCCTCTGGACCTGGTCGACCTCGGTGGCGATCAGGGCAGCCGACGGAGCATGCTGCGCCTCGTCCACCGGCATCATGATCTTCATGTAAGGGAGAAGCTGCTCCTGGGCCGTGAGGACGTTCTCGGCCCCGAGAATTTCGGTGAACTTCCGGACGGCCGTCGTGAACGCGGCCTGATCCACATTTGGCGGAAGAGCAACGTATGGGCCGTCAGCCATAATGAGCTCCCCTTACAGCTCGTAGGAGAAGGAGACGAGGCTTTCAGCAGCGCGGCTTGGGCCTCGCTCCGGGCTGTCGGCAGTCGCCTCGAGGTGACGCTGATGAAATTGCTCCAGCCCATTCGCCATGGCGATCGTCTGGCCGAGTGCGAAGGCCCACCGATCGGTGCCAGCGGAGGATGCCGAGAGATGCGTCATCGTGCCGGCCGACAAGTCGTGATGGTTTACCGAGAAGCGACTTCCACACGCAGTGAGTGCCTCCGCGAACCATGCGGCGCACCCACCGGAGGCGGTCAACAGGCGATGACGGCTCTCCGTGGGCGTCAGCGTATGCTGTCCCAACCATCTCAGCCGGGCGCCGGCCGTTCGTGCACTCTCGCCGATGATCGCCGCGAGGCCATCATTCACCAGCCCGACCAGAGTTTGCCGCCGGCCTGCCGTCAGCATGGCCTGCAAACGCAGGAGATCCTCTGACCCGAAATCGTCAATCCGAAGAACGGCAATGTCGGCTCCGGGTGATCGGGCGCGAGCCAACCCGGCCAGAAAGTCGTCAGTAAACCGGGTGATCGAGAGGGTCGCAATCCATGGAATCGCCCTCTCGGCCCGTTTCCCGTCCGGCACCTCGTAAACAGTGGCATGGGCATCGGAGAAGCCGGGCGCGACGGCCGCGAACCCGGTCGCGGCAAGCCCTTGCAAAACCGGGCGGCGACCGATCGTCATGGCTTTCCTCCATTGGATTGGGGAGCGGCTTTTGGAGCGGGCGTTTGGGCCAGATAATCACCCAGGGCCTGCAAGGCTTGATCATCGATCTCGGCCGCCCGGAACGCCGGCATCGCCGAGAGCCCATGCCGGGTGATCGGCGCCAACGCCTCGGCCGGAAGACCTCTGCCCTTGAGAACCGGTCCGACCCCGCTCTCGTGGCAATGGCCGCAGACCTTCACATACACCTGCTCGCCATCCCGCCACCGCCCATCCGCCTGGGCATGCAATGGTCCAGCCGCAGCCAAGCATGCAGCGGCTGCCGTGATGGAGGCCAGGGGGAGCAGCGGTCCGTTGGTGGCAAGCATTGCAGCCTCCGTGCAAGCCCTACGCACAACCAACGCAACAGCACGGCATCATCAAGCGCGGCGGAGCGGTCTTGAGGCGACTTCAGCTTAGGCATCGCCGATGCTCACTCGCAATTTTGGTTCTAGAGTGCTTGGACGCGCCGGCAAGCTCGCGCCGTCTCCCGCTGATGTTTTCTTATTGGCTTGGCGGGAACGAGCGGGAACCCGCCTCCAACCTTCAGGTTTGCACAAACGTGACGCGTGCCGAAGCAGGGTGCCGGCCTAAGCCCAGCTCAGCGGCCTTGCTGCACTCCCGGTTGGTCCCAAGCGGAGGAAGTGGCAATGAACTTTGGGCAGAAACTTTCCCAGGTGCGCCCCTACGCCGATTTCGACACCCTCGCGATTGCCGGCACGTGGCGGAAGGGCCGATCGAACAAGGTCAACCGCGATCTGAACCCGTATACGGGCGAGGTGCTGATCGAGATCCCGCAGGCAAGCCGGGACGATCTCGATGAGGCTTATGCCAGCGCCGCTAAGGCGCAAATCGCGTGGGCCGAGAGATTGCCGGGAGAGCGGGCAGAGGTGATGCGCCGGGCGGCTGTCGTGATGGAGGCCCGCCGCGAGGAGATCATCGGCTGGCTCATCCGCGAGTCGGGGAGCACCCGGATCAAGGCCACCCTCGAATGGGAGACGGTGCACGCCGTCATGTTGGAAGCCTCCTCCTTGCCCTATCTCGTCGAGGGCCGCATCCTTCCCGCCGACGTGCACGGTAAGGAGAGCCGGGTCTACCGCAAGCCCGTCGGCGTCGTGGGCGTGATCAGCCCGTGGAATTGGCCGATGCAATTGACCAACCGTTCCCTGGCGCCGGCGCTGGCCGTTGGCAATGCGGTCGTGGTCAAGCCCGCCAGCGACACCCCGGTGACAGGCGGTCTGCTGCTGGCCAGGATTTTCGAGGAAGCCGGCCTTCCCCCGGGAGCGCTGAATGTGGTCGTGGGAGCGGGCAGTGAGATCGGGGACGCCTTCGTCCAGCATCCCGTGCCGCGCGTGATCTCGTTCACAGGCTCCACACCCGTCGGCCGGGGCATTGCTCGCTTGGCGGCGGAAGCCTCGGTCATGAAGCGCGTCGACCTTGAGCTCGGCGGCAACAGCCCGTTCATCGTGCTGGACGATGCGGACCTCGAACAGGCCGTGGAGGCGGCCGTTTTCGGCAAGTTCCTGCACCAGGGCCAGATCTGCATGATCACCAACCGCTTCATTGTCGACGAGGTGGTCTATGAGCCGTTCCTGGGCCGCTTCGCCGAGCGGGTGAGGGGGCTTCGGGTCGGGGATCCGGACCAGCCCGACACGGTGATCGGGCCGATCATCAACCAGCGCCAGCTCGAGGGCTTGCAGGCGCGCCTCAAGGAGGCGCAGGGCACGGGCCCTCGGCAGGTGGTCGGGGGTGAGCCCGAAGGCCTCGTCCTGCCGCCCCACGTCTTTGCCGACGTCACGAACGAGATGCCGCTTGCCCGCGAAGAATCGTTCGGACCCATTGCGCCCGTGATCCGGGCCAAGAACGAGGAGGATGCCCTCAGGATCGCCAACGACACGGAATACGGCCTCTCGAGCTGCGTCTTCACGCAAGACCTCGAACGCGGCGTGCGGTTCGCGCAGCGGGTGCAGGCCGGCATGACCCATGTCAACGATCAGCCGGTGAACGACCTGCCGTTCAGCCCGTTCGGCGGCGAGAAGAACTCGGGCATCGGCCGATTCAACGGCAAGTGGGGCATCGAGGCGTTCACCACCGATCACTGGATCACCATCCAGCATACCCCGCGGGCGTTTCCGCCCGATGCCCACGCGATCACGGGACCCTGGGCCGGAGGATGACGGCGCCATGAGCAAGGGCCGGGTCGACGCCGGTTTACCGACGGGGAGGACCACCGGATCGTGACCCGCATCGGTCCTATCCTGAGCATGGTGCTGGCCTTGTACGCGCTCGGGACGGGCATCTTCCTGATCTCGGAGAATCGGCGGCCGCAAGCGACCCTGGCCTGGATGCTGGTGTTCTTCTTCGCCCCCGGCATCGGCGTCCTGGTCTACATCCTCTTCGGCCGGGGCCGCAAAGCCTTCAGCAAGCGGAGCAGGCTCCTCAAGCAGGACCTCGAGGGCAAGGCCCGTCCGCTCCTCGAACCGATCCTGGCGCGCCAGGATGCGGAGATCGCCCGACTTGAGGGCCAAAGCCCGAGCCGCAAGAGGCTGATGATGCTGGTGCGGCGAAACTCACGCTCGGGTCTTAGCAGACGCAACCGGGTGCAGATCCAACAGGATGCCGCCGTATTCTACCCCAGCCTGATCGACGACATGAAGGCGGCGCGGCATTCGATCCACCTCCAGTACTTCATCTGGGCCGCGGATTCTTTCGGCGAGAGCCTCAAACGAGTCCTGACCGAGAAGGCGAGGGCGGGCATCCGGGTGCGGCTCCTCTATGATCCCCTCGGATCGCGGGCGCACCTCGGCCGTGGCTACATCAGGGATCTGCGGGCGGCCGGGGCCCAGATGGTGCCGACCTCGCGCCGCTACCAGCTTCACACGATCAGCTACCGCAACCACCGCAAGATCACGGTGATCGACGGCAGGATCGGCTACACGGGCGGCATGAACATCGGGCAGGAGCACCTCGATGGCGGTGAGGGGTTCGATGCCTGGCGCGACACGCAGGTGCGCATCGAGGGGGAGGGCGCCGCGCTGTTGCAGGCCGTGTTCATGGTGGACTGGTACAATGCGACAAAGGAGAACCTGTTCTCCGAAGACTATTTCCCATCCCGGGCAACGGAGCCGTCAGAGGGCGAGGTCCCCGTCCAGATCCTGACCTCGGGACCCGACTCGCAATGGGCGGCGATCCGTCAGCTCTACTTCGCGATGATCGCGGCGGCGCAGCACCATGTCTATCTGCAATCGCCGTACTTCATCGTCGACGCGAGCATCGCCGAAGCCCTGAAAGCGGCGGCGCTGTCCGGGGTCGACGTCAAGGTGATGCTGACCGCGCGGGCCTCGGGCAACCCGGTCCCGGGTTGGGCCGGCAACACCTTCATTCTGGATGTCATCGATGCCGGCGTGCGGGTCTTCCTGTACGAGAAAGGTTACTTGCACGCCAAGACGATCAGCATCGATTCCGAGATCTGCTCCATCGGGTCGACGAACATCGATATCCGCAGCTTCAGCATCAACTACGAGATCAATGCGGTGCTCTACAGCAGCCAACTTGCAAAGGACCTGGAGCGGGATTTCCAACGGGACCTCGCACACTGCACCGAGTTCGATCCGGGCGAGTACCTGAAGCGCCGCGCTGCCGTCCGGTTCCGGGATTCCGTCGCTCGGCTACTCTCGCCGTTGTTGTGACCCTAGAGGGTGATGTGTGACTGGCGAGCGGGAACGAATGAAGCCGAGCCGTATTGCCGAAGAGTGTCCCGGATCCTGACTTACAACGTGCGGAGGTGCCGCGGCACGCATGGTCAGGTGTCGCCCGCCCCGCCCGCATCGCCGACGTCATCGCCTCCTGCTCGCCGGAAGTCGTGGCGCTCCAGGAGCTCGATGTGGGCCGCGCCCGAAGCGGCGGAATTGACCTGGCCCATTCCATTGCCCGCGAGATCGGCATCCGCCATGTGCATTTCCATCCCGCCGTGCAGGTGATGGAGGAGAAATACGGCGACTCCATCCTCACGACAGTCAGAATGAGCACTTTTGACGGACGTTCACGTCAATAGAGGCCGGGGATCAGCCGCCACGTGCGGCGGCAGTACGCCTCGTACCCGGAGTCGAACTGATCCCGCAGCAGTTTCTCCTCCGCGTGGATCCGCACGAGGAGCGGTGGCACGAGGAGTGCTGTCAGCAGCACCCCGATCCCGGACCGAAAGGCGAGGGCCCAGCCCAGCGCGTTGACAAGCAGGCCGAGATAGCTGGGGTGGCGGATGACGCTATAGACACCGCTCGTCACCAGCCTGTGCCCCGGCTGGATCGCCACAAGCCCGCTGAACCGGCGACCGAGCACAAACACCGGCCAGATCCGCAGCGCGCCACCAGCGGCGAAGAGGCCAACGCCCAGCCAGCGCACGGCATCGCCGTCGAGGATCCAGACGCCCTTGCGCTCCGTGTAGGCGGGCAGATAGGCTGCCAGCAACCCGATCACCCCGAAGGCCGTGATGACCCAGCGGTTGGCCCGGTCCTCGCGTTCGCCCGGGCTCAGATTGCCGCCGCTGAACAGTGCGGCGCCGGACAGCGCGAAGAGGACGATGGTTAGGGCAATTCTGGCCGGATGGGAGAAGAAGGCGGCCAGCCCACCCGCGCCGAGGACAGCCAGCCCGAGATAGGCAAGGGTCCCCACGACCGTCAGGGCTGCAAGTCCGGAGGTGGGCGTCATAGCCGCCTCGTCTGGCTGCGGGTTCGTCGGGTGCAGGAGCCGGGCCACGTCAATCGCGGCCTGTCCGGCGCTTGTTTTTTCGCACCTGCCGGAACATCGTCCACAAAGTGGCGATCAACAGCATGGACACGGCTGGCCAATGAAACCAGACCCTGTGCAGGCCACTGAAGAGGTTGATCAGAAACAGAAACACGGAGATCACAAGAGCCGCTCGGAGGGCGCGCGGGAGATCAGCCAACCAGTTGGAGACGACACGGACCCGCGTCCGAGACCCAGCCTGGACACCAAATGATGGCGCACCACTGAGTGCGGTTGCTTTAGGAGCGGGTTCCAAACCGTCCTTGGATTCAGGTTGTCCGAAGGTTGTTCCGCTCAGGGCCACCCGATAGCTCGCCACGGGGGCAGCCACGTTCTTCACCTGCTGCGGCCCGAGGTAATCGAAGCCGACGGACAACTTGTTGTGGACCTGATCGTAGACGGGGCCGGAGATCAGGATGCCGCCCGGCTCAGCCATTTCCTGCAATCGGGCCGCGATGTTGACGCCGTCGCCGTAAATGTCGGAGCCGTCGACCATCACGTCGCCCAGATTGATGCCGATGCGAAACCGCATGCGCCGTGCCTCGGGCAGATGAGGGTCCTGCGTGGACAGCTCCTGCTGGATTTCGATGGCACACTGCACCGCCTCAACGACGCTGGGAAACTCGGCGATGACGGCATCGCCCCAAGTATTGACGATCCTCCCGTCATGGCGCTCGATCAGCGATGCCATGGCCATCCGATAGCGGCGCAGGGTCGCCAGCGTGCCGGGCTCGTCCGCCTCCATCAGGCGGGTATAACCGGATACGTCGGCGCACAGCACGGTGGTCAGCCGGCGTTTCAGCTTCTCGGTCATGACAGGCATGATAGCGCCGAACCTTCCGAAACGCATGAGCCGTTGGGCCGCACCTGGCACTTGCCGGCAGTCAGCCAAATCTCCGCAAGGTGGCGTGTTCCCCTAGGGCTGGGAAGCCTCGTGCTGATCACGGCGGAGCTGGTCTACCGCCACGGAAGAAGCCCGTCTGCGGGCACGGACGGGACCAAGGAAGCGGCTTAGGATCGGCTTTGGCTTTGCAGGAAGCAGGAGGCTCGGTAGGGTGACCTCCCAGGCCTCTCCGGACAAACCTAACTGGCACCGCGATGCAAGCTCGACCGAGAGTTGTCGTACTCCTCAACGCCGCTGCTGGGGCGCTGGAGGCCCGGGGTAGCGCAACCCTACTGGACGCCCTGACCTCCGCCTTCGAGCACCACCGGATCTTCGCCACGCTGAAAGTGCTTCACGGCCGAGACCTGCATGCGGCTGCCTCGCAGGCTGTGCAGCGGGTCGAGAATAAGGAGTTCGACGCGATCGTGGTCGGCGGCGGCGACGGCAGCGTCCGCACCGTCACTCATGCGCTGGCCGGAAGCAATGTCCCGCTCGGAATTCTGCCGCTTGGCACCCTCAACCATTTCGCACGGGATTTGGGCATCCCTGCCACCATCAATGAGGCGGTCGCGCTTATCGCTTCCGGAAAAACCCGTCTCATCGACGTCGGCGCGGTCAACGGTGAGATCTTTGTCAACAATGCGTCCCTCGGGATCTATCCCTACCTGGTGCTTGAGCGGGAGCTCTGGCGGCGCCGGCAAGGACTCGCGAAATGGAGTGCGATGATCATGGCCGGACTTGGTGTCATTCGACGCCTACCCATTCGACACCTCTCGATCAGCACGGAAGGTTTGGTGGAGGCAGGTCGAAGCCATGGCGTCTTCATAGGAAACAACGAGTACAGCCTGACGGCGCAAGCTTTCGGTCGACGGGCGAGGCTGGACCGCGGCGAGCTCTGCATTTACGTCACCAAGGCCCATGGAAGCTCGCTTTGTTTTGGCTCGCCTGCCGGGCCGTTCTCGGGCTGTTGGATACACGCCGTGACCTGCGTGCCATGAAGGTTGCAGAAGCTGAGATTCGAGTGGACGCGACCAGGCTTCTTATCGCACTTGACGGCGAGATCGGCATGCTGCGGCCGCCCTTGCGGTACCGCTCGCGGCCCGGTGCCCTACGCGTCTTCGTTCCTTCGACCAACCTTGATCCAAGCTACGACAACTAGGTTCAAATGCGCGCGTCGACCGATCGACATGCGACATCCAGTGAGTTACGGCCGATGGCAAATGCCAAACGGATCCTTGCTTTCTTCCTCTTCCTCCTGAGAATGACAGCATCCGCAGAAATCATGAGGCTTCGATTTCGATGGCTTCAATTCAACGCCCGGTGCGATCATCCGTGGATCGCTGCCGCGTCGCAGAGAACACGGACCAGGCAGCGATAAACATGGCCGCGACGAGTGGGCCGATGATAATGCCGTTGGCCCCGAAGGTCGCGAGGCCACCCAGCGTCGAAACCAGCACGACATAGTCAGGGATCTTGGTGTCCTTCCCGACCAGCACCGGGCGCAAGATGTTGTCCACGAGGCTAATGACCAGCCCACCGTAGAGAGTGAGAACGACGCCCTGCCAGAAGGCGCCTGTCGCCAGGAAATAGATCGCGACCGGGACCCATACTAGGCCGGTGCCCACGACAGGCAGGAGGGAAAGGATCGCCATCAGTGCGCCCCACAACAGCGGCGCCTGGATTCCCAAGATCCAGAAGATCAGGCCCCCGAGTGCTCCCTGCACCAGAGCTACGATGATGCTGCCCTTCATCATCGCGCGAATGGCGACGGTGAAGTTCCTGGCAAGCGATCGCTTTTGCTCCGGGTACAGGGGAACCGCTTCACTGATATGCCTGGTCAGGCTGCTCCCGTCGCGCAGCAGGAAGAACAGCAGATAGAGCATGAGGAACACACTAATGACGAAGTCGACCGTGGACTGGCCGAAGTTTATGGCCTGACCGGCAAGGAACTGTCCGCTCTCCATGAGAATGGCCGACAATTTTTCCCGCAATGCGCCGAAATTGGGCAGATCGATGCGTTTGAGAAGATCGATCAGCCATGTTGGCAACAGGCTCCAGATCTGCTCGGCGCTCAGGCGCAAGCTCGACCCTCCCGATTGGAAAGCCTGATACACGCCAGCCGCTTGGCGCACCAGCAGGTTGGCAAGAACCATCAACGGCAGAAGCACCAACACCACGATGATCAGGAGCGTCGCCAAAGCCGCAGCGTTGCGCCGCTGCGGCATGGACTTGAGCAATCGGCGGGAGAGCGGCGCGAACAGGATGGCCAAAATGGTTGCCCATAGGATCGCGCCGAAGAACGGCCACAGGATCCAACCGAACAACAGCGACACCGCACCGATCAGCAGGACGAGGGCCTTATCTTCGAGCGCGCGCATGTGGGGCCTCTTGCAACTGGAATATCGTTTCTTCCGAACTCTATCAGCCGCGTGATTCCGCTTGGTGAACTCCGAGCTCGTGTCTTCGGCCGATCTCAGTCACCAGTGCCGCCCGGCCGAAAGCCGTGCGCTGAGCTGTGAGATCGGTAGAGGAGGTCACTCAGGCGTTCAGGGAACATCATCCTCGGCAACGGAACCGCCTTCACTCTCCCAGGTTCCGATCCGCCGAGCGCCGCGGCGGCTGAACTTCAACCTGACGCCGACACCCATGCCATCCTCGGGTATGAACACCGCTCCGAGATCCTCGAGTGCGCGACGGATCGCGGCTAGGTTGTCGGGATCGGGTTGGCGGCGCATCTTCTCGTACTCGACGATATCCGCGGCGGCAACGGATGCCTTGAGCGCCAAGGTTCCGATTTCAACTTCCGCAAGCGCGCGCGCCGCACGGCACTGGCCCGGTGTGATAATTGAACTGTCTTTCATGGGTCGCCTTCTCTCGCGGGTGTTTGACGGTTGGTTGCGCTTGCGATCCTCGAACTTCTTTCCTGCGGCTTGCGAACTTCATGACTTCTCGCCTTGCCGTCGAGGGGCGGGCGCATTCGCGAACAGGACATTGAGTCCTTCGGCCATCGTCGGGTGCGTGAAGATGGCATCGCGCAGTCCAGTAAAGGGAAGCCCGGCCAGCATTGCCGTCTGCACCACCGCGATGACCTCGCCCGCATTTGGACCCAGCATGGTGAAGCCGAGGATCCGGTCACTGTGCGCGTCAAGGAGGGCCTTCATGAATCCGCGGGTCTCGCCGAGTGTGCGGGCCCGCAGGACCGACCCCATCGGCGACGAGACCACCCGCACGTCGATGTTCTGACTCCTCGCCTCCGTCTCGCTCAATCCGACCCGCCCGAGTTCGGGATCGACGAACATGCAATACGGGACCAGGCGGCCGCGCGTCGTCCGTTCGCCTCCCGCGAGATTGTCGCGCACGATCCGGAAGTCGTCGAAGGCCGCATGGGTGAACTGCGGGCTGCCGGCACATTCGCCCGTGGCCCAGATGCCGGGCGCGGTCGTCTCGAGCCGCTCGTTGACCGTGATGTAGCCGCGCGCGTCACACTCGATTCCGGCGAGTTCGAGGCCGATCACGTGCGTGTTCGGGGTGCGCCCGGCGGCCACGAGCAGGTCGCTGCCCTCGAGCGTGCGCTCGCCATGCGGCGTTTCGATCTGTAAGCGCACCCGGTCGCCCGAGCGGCCAGAAACGGCTTTCGTCGCGGCGCCGAGGATCACGTCGATGCCGTCCTCCGCGAAGATGGCACGGACCGCCTCGGCCACGTCCGGATCCTCGCGCGCGATGAGCTGCGGTCCGTACTCGATCACGGTCACCCGGCTGCCGAAGCGGCGGAAGGCTTGCGCGAATTCCGCGCCGACGTAACCGCCGCCGAGGACGATCAGGTGCTCGGGCAGGCGGTCGAGCTCGAGCACCTCGACGGCGGTCAGCAGAGCCGCGTCGGCCAGCCCCGGAACATCGGGAAGGGCCGCGTGCGTACCGAGATTGAGGAAGATGCGCTCGGCTACGATCCGCCGCGTCCCGCCCGCGGCCAGGGACACCTCGACCGTGCGGGGCGCGACGAAGCGGCCCTCGCCGAGGAGGAACTCGATCCCGTCGGCCGCGAACTTCTTGCGATGGATCTCGACCATGCCCTCGACCATCGCGCGCTTGCGCTCGCGAACGCCCTCCATGTCGGTGGCCGCCGGTTCGGTCGGCAAACCATAGGCGGCCGCATGATGGAGAAGGTCGGCGACCTTGGCGCTGTGGATCACGTTCTTGCTCGGCAGGCAGGCGATGTTCGGACACGACCCGCCGATGAGGGCGCGCTCGACCACGACGCACCGGCCGCCTTGCGCTGCAAGCTCCCAGGCAATGTACTTGCCCGGCTCACCGCCGCCGAGGATGAGGTTCTCGACTGTCCCGGTCTCGGGCATGGCGGCCTCCACAAGTCAGTGCACGATGTCGGGATACGCTCGTTTTAGGGCTATTTCGCGGATTCTCCTGAGGCCGGACATACTCGTGGACCCGCTTGCACGAGCGCAGGTTCGGCGATGTCTACCTTGGCCACCGCTCGCGCGTGCCAGGCTGGCTGTAGCGTCAAAAGGAACTGTCCCAGCTTCGGTGGTGCCAGGAAAGCTGGCGCTCCTATCGCGTCGCGGACAACTCCTTTCAGCCGCTGAACGGTCCGCGGCAGGCCTACGTGTCGCCCTACTAGGAGAACACTCGACGCCATGACGAAACGAGGCGGCTCATCGGAGCCGCCTTTTTTCTCTGGTCCGGCCCGAGCACCACGTCGCGGTACACGGTCGCGAACATCTGGTCCGTAATGCGGATCGAAGCCTCTCGAATGTTTCAGGCATCGCGCGGCAAGGCGGTGTAGACCCTGATGATGAACTGGTGGAACTCCGCCATGTAGTTTCGGAGGAACTCGGCCGTGGACTCGTTCGTGACCTCGCCAGCGTCGTTGATCAGTCCAGGCGTGAACTGGATATAAGCCTCAGGCGCGTTCATCTGCGGCGAGTTGCAGAAGCTGAGCACGCTGCGCAGTTGCTGCTGCGCCACGGCAGTGCCGATGGCGCCCGGCGAGGTGCCGATCACGGCCGAGGGTTTGCGCGTGAACGAGTTC
>NZ_VCMV01000033.1:69527-74337 GCF_008757455.1 Microvirga brassicacearum
TCTCCGACTGGATGGAGCAGATCATCCCACCTACGCCGATCTGGACGACGCCCAAAAGGGGACCCGTCCGCGCCTGGCCAGAGGGCGGTAGGCACCTTCGCCCTTCTGCTCGGTAGCGCATTTCCACAAACGGCTTACCCGAACTTCTCGTCGTAAGACATTGATGGATATAGCACGCACGGACTCCAGGCCCGGAAGGTCTCAAAATGGCGCGACCGCGACATCCGCGGACGCCAGCTCTACGTCCGCTTCGGGATAGATCGCCCGTGGATCGAACGACTGTCATGCGGCGCTTATCCGTCCGGCAGTATGGGGTGTCTCCTGACGACCCCAATTTTATTCATGTGTGATTCTGGAAGTTCAAAACCGACGCGCGAACGTACTGCGGGATATTCAGGTAGGCAGACCAGGCCGCTTTACCTAGGTGTCCTCTGAGCTTCACCTCACTGCTCAACGGATATTCGGATGGATCACCGCAATCCGGAACAATGTGGATGGCATGGATGATCTTGTTGCAGGCCTGATCGAAAGTAAGCGGGATCTCTGGCTTGTCGTTCAGAATGTCTGGCTGAAGGGTTCCACAGTTCATGACGATCGGCTGGTGCTGCGGTTCTGCTGGATCGGCTCGCAAGTGACTCATATGTTCCAGGTGAATGCGATTGGCAATCGCGGTACCTACGAGCAGGTGAATGATCTCGTCAGAGAATTGAGCGTCCCGCATCACCCGCAGCGGATCGTCCGAGTTCGGAGCGAGGTCGAAAAGTCGCTCGTCGCCACTGAACACCATAAAGAGTCGGTAGAGGTCCCGGAGGGCGATCGCCGAATTCAGCTCGAAATTATTACGTCCGTAAATACCCAAAGCCGCATGTCCTAGTTCGTGACGAGGGACCGTAGCATACTTATAGTTTGGCTGGTGCCGCCTGTAGGCCGATGCATCGAAGGAGTGGGCGTTCCCAACCGCGCAATCGCGAGGTCCGCGAGGGGACAGATTTGCCGCCCCTTCAGAACATTCTAATGTCTACTTTTAGAATGCGGCGATAGACCGCTGAACGGCGGAAAAGGGCGCGAACCAGACATTAGAGAAGCGCGCGGCAACGACCGCTCGTGGCATGAAGCAGTAGTAGCGCTTCGGTCGGCTTACGAGGGCTAAGCGGACTACAAACGGTTTCGCTCTACATCTCACTTTGTGAAGGGTTTGGGATGCCGGCTATCGCAAACGCAGGCAGGTGCACTGGGCCGGCGCACTCCGACCGTATCCGCCATTTCCGCACCGCGTGACCCCAATGCCGTGCGCGGCCCCGCGGTCGGTATCATCCGCCGTCTGATGCTCGATCTCCGCATTGATCTCTGCTCCCAGGAGCACGACGATAGCGGACGCCCATATCCAAGTCATGAAACCGATGACCGCTCCCAGCGAGCCGTAGGTTTCGTTGTAATTACCAAAGTTCGAGACATACCAGGAGAAAAGGACCGACACGACGATCCAAAGGAGGGCCGCGACCAGTCCACCCGGTGTCACCCAACGCCATTTCGCAAGCTTCCGACTCGGGGCATAGCGGTAAAGCGCCGCGAGACCACCTACGACGCACAGCAGAAGAAGAGGCCAACGCCCCAATCTTATCAACCATTCTAGGCCCGTGGTAAGGTCGACGAATTCGAAGGCGATCGGGAGCACGACAATCGTCCCCATCGCGATCAGTCCGAATGCCAGTGCACCGATTGTGAAAGCAAGGGACATTGCGTTGAGCTTCACGAAGCTCCTTTTCTCGTCCTCGTCGTACACGATATTCAGAGCGTCGAAGATAGCTTTCATACCGGCGTTCGCGCTCCAAAGTGCGACGACCAGACCGAATGCGAAGCTGAAGCCTAGCGTCCGGCCGCCCTGAGAAGCGATGCGCCGAACTTGATCTCCGACGATCTCCAATGCCCCTTCGGGAAGAATTCCTGACAGTGCTTTAAGATGTTCTTCGATGGTACCGGGATCCGCAAACAGCCCGTACAGGGAAACCAAAGCGGCGATGGCAGGAAATATTGCCAAGAGCGAGTAATAGGTTACCCCGGCGGCCAAGGCCATAACCCGGTCTTTCCCGAACTCCTCGTAGGTCCTCCAAAGAATGTCCTTCCAACCGACAGTTGGGATTTTCTCCGGACTGTCTGCGTGCCTACCCCTTCCGGCCTCTGTCTTAGCTTCCGGATCGGCGGCGGGCTGCTTCTCGGCAAAGCCGGACTTGCTCCTCTCGGCCGGAGAGGCTTCGCTGGAAGGAATGCCTCTGCCAGGTGCGAGAAATTTGACAATCAAGAACCCGGCTGCCGCCGCACCAAGTGTGCCCAGCAGAGATGACGATTCTTGCGATGTTGCGGATGAACCATGGTCGGGAGTCATGAAAGCAGCGTACTCCGATTGCCGCCTTGGGCTGCAACCAACACACGGGACGTCTCGGAGGTTCCGACTCCGGTGCATTCATAAACGGATCCCGACCTCGTTAATGGGAATGGCAAATCTCTGGCCGTCGAGGAGAGCCAATCCAGCTTCTCGTTGAGAGGAGGCGCCGTGCCGCCCACTCCTCAGGTCCCATAGTGAGGCGGCACATTCCAGTGGTCACGCATTTCCCGCTCACGCTTGCGATCGCGCCAGAGCTTCTCGTCGCCGACGGGCGCGTCGGTCAGCTCCGCAGGGGTGATGTTGGTGCGATATCCGCCAAGAGTTGGATCATAGGCGAGTTTCTCCCATGGGACGGTGTGAGCTTTGGTTCCAATCCTGAGAAAGCCGCCGAAGGTCATAACAGCATAGACCACACGTCCACTCACCTTCTCGATGATGAGGTGATGGATGGTGCCGATATGCTTGCCTGAGGGCGCGTAGACTCGAGTTCCCTCGACCCGGCTACTTTCGATGAGCGGATGTGTGGACTTTGTATCTGATGGAGATTCGGGTTGGGTCATCGCAAACCACCTCCGAGCTGCCCGGGGCGACGAGCAGGATTATTCAAAAGCAGTCATTTTGGCGCTGTCCATCGGCTTTCTCCGGGGGGCAAACCTCAGGCATCGCGCGGCAGGGCGGTGTAGACCCTGATGATGAATTGGTGAAACTCCGCCATGTAGTCGCGGAGGAACTTGGCCGTGGACTCGTTCGTGACCTCGCCCTCATTGGTGATGAGCCCGGGCGTGAACTGGATATAGGCCTCCGGGGCATTCATCTGCGGTGAGTTGCAGAAGCTGAGTACGCTGCGCAATTGCTGCTGCGCCACGGCGGTGCCAATGGCGCCCGGCGAGGTGCCGATCACGGCCGAGGGTTTGCGCGTGAACGAGTTCTTTCCGTACGGTCGGCTGGCCCAGTCGATGGCGTTCTTCAGCCCGCCCGGGATCGAGCGGTTATACTCGGGCGTCACGAACAGCACAGCATCAACCGCCGCGATGGCTTCTTTGAAGGCGCTGGCGACGGCCGGGTAAGCGGCGTCGTAGTCGTAGCTGTAGAGCGGCAGGTCCTTGATCGGGATCTCCATGAACTCAAGGTGCTCAGGAGCGACGCGGGTCAGGGCGATGGCGAGTTTGCGGTTGATCGAGTCCTTGGCAAGGCTGCCGATCAAATAGCCGACTTTGAACGTGGTCATGGGACTCTCTCCTATGCGCGGTTGGCGAGTCTTCAAGCCATCCCGGAAGTTGGAGGAAATCGCGTGTTCCAAGCGGATTGTTCCGCAATGCCAAACCCGTCAGAGGAACAGCGGAACATAAAGCAGGCTAACGGTGCCCGCCAGCACCAGCACGACGACCACCGTGGCTCCGAGCGAGCCTTTGTCTTGGTTACGGTTCATGGCTTTTGCCATTCGATGGCCACCTGAAGGCTCGTGTCAGTGTTGGACACGACCCAGCCCACCGGGCTATGGGCGCGACGATGCCAAACGCAAAGGATGCAATACGAACGATCATGATAGTCACCTCTTTCGCACGTCACGAGCGCATCACGTGCCGGGCATGCATTATTGCTGTTGGAATGCGAGTCGCGGTGCGGTCCCGCACGAACCGATGCAGGACCACCAGGCGGTCTTGGGTATGCCGGCCCGATGGAACGGACGCGGCGAGACGCCGAAGATGCCCGGTCTGCGCGATGGGGCCGACCATTTCAGCAACCACGCCGAGCATGGCAGACGCCATTGCTGGCCAACATCGCAGCAATGGCGGAACGGCAGGCGGAATAGTCATCGTAACGTCACGGTGCAAAGCTAACGAAAGCTCAATGTTGTCTTTGATCGATTGCGAGTAGTGATGCTCAACGAAGAATTCGAATCCGACTTTCGCGACGAATGCCCTAGTTCCGCGTTGCTGATAGCGTCTGGAATCGCCGTAAGTCTTGTTTTCGTGGCTGCGCTGTTCCTAAGTTAGCACCAGACATAGCTTCGCGCGCGGCCGTACTTTGCGTGTCGAGAGTCTTCAATCGATTGAACGAGTGCATTTCCGCCAAATTGGAACGACACCGGGTTATTTAGCGGAACGCAGAAAGCTTGAGGCGGTAGAACAAGGCACGCCCGTCCGGCACCATTTGCAGCAGGAAGTCGTAGTCCTGGCGGCCGACGGTGTGCATCAATTCGACGACGGCAATGGTGCTGTGGTTGACGGTTCGCAGGTCCACGAGACCCTGAATCTCCTCGGGCGCCAGCCCTGCATCCGGTCGATGTAGACGGTGGTATCGAGCAGCAGGGCATTGCCAGGTTCCGCCTCGGGCCCAACGAACGGCAGGTCCGCATCCGACCGTCGGGCAAGTGCGCGCCACCTGTCCGGCCGCGCCCAACGGACGACCTTGTCGAGGTCAAAT
>NZ_VCMV01000034.1 GCF_008757455.1 Microvirga brassicacearum
CTACCCTGCCCGGTGACCCAGTTGTGGAGGACGCGGTGTTCAAGGGCAGACATTTTGATCGTTCGATAATCCTGCACTGCTCCGCCCGATGCTCGGCTTCCAAACTGTTCACACTGCCCGCGTAATCCTCGGCGGGATCGAGATGATCATATGATGCGACAAGCAGCAGGCGAAGTATGCCCGGAATCCGAATCCCTCGCTTGCTTCTCAATTCAACCTGCTCGCAGTGTGACCGCCTTGCTGGTTTCCCAGCATTTTTTGCGTCACTTCAATTTGCGACGGAACCCGATCCCCATGGGTGGGCTACTCAGCGCAGGCTCTGAACCATCGTCGACATCGTGCCGAACACGCGCACTGCGCCTAGCGCATCGGGAGCGATGAAGCCGACCGTGTGGCCGTCCAGCCGTTCGGTCCCCGGGATCAGAGATACGAGATCGGCCATGGTCGGCGAGTTCATCCGCGCCGCACAGGGAACATCGCGCCCGAGCGACACTGGGGGTGCCTTCTCGGCATGGCGCACCGCGGCCGCCACCGTTTCCCGGATCAGGTCCCGGGCCACCTTCGGCGTCAAACTGTCGGCGCAGGTGGTCCCGATCGCGCGCTTCACCTGCGCGAACGCGGCGTGCGGGAAGAACGTCGTCATCTCGTCCTTGAACACGTCGTCGCCGCTCGCCATCAGCACCGGCACGCCAAAATCGCCTGCAATCCCGCCATTGAGCCCAGCTTCGCCGATCATCCGCTCATGGACCATGGTGCGGGCAAAGGCGAAGCCGTTAATCGTGTGGGCGAGGACGCCGCGTTCGGCGCCGGCGCAGGCGTGGTAGCCGAGCAGAATGACGCCCGCACAATTCTCGCTGATGCCCTCCATCATGAAGAGCGGCTTCGGCCGCCCGGAGATGAGGCGCGCGCGGGGATCGAGATCCTCGATCAGCAGATTGCGCATCGGGCCATGAGAATCGTTCACGAGCACCTCAGTTGCGCCGCCGTCGAAGGCCCCCGCGACCGCGGCATTGACCTCGCCCATCATGAGCCGGCGAGCCCGTTCGTATTCCTGGTTGCCGGGTTGTCCCTGTTCCGCGTTCACTACGCCTCCCACGCCCTCGATATCGGCGGAGATGAAGATTTGGCGGGCTGCGTTGGTCACGTGGCTAATCCTATCGAGAGGGGTTGTTCAGGGCATCATACGGCCACGCTTGGCGAGGCCGCAACGCGGTTCGAGCCGCCGGACACCCCGGTAGGACTACTAGACGTCGCGGTGGTGATGTCACGGTAACGTTTGCAGGCATAATGAGAGCTTCCCTCTTGAAATCAGGCGAGCGCGCCCGTCGCGGATTTCCATTCCGCCATGGCTTGCAGACGGTGTGCACCTGAATTACGGAGCGCTTTGAGTGAGGAGGGACGAAGAGATTGCGAAGGGCGGAGATCGAGAAGTCCTGCATCCCACCCGGCGATCGGAAGGTCTGCATCATTCGTTCCCGCTTCCGCAGCGGCAGATGGGAGTTTTCCGCTCGGTTGTTCCCTTGTGCGATCGGTGCTCGACGCTCGGCATGACCTGACGCCTGGCGGCTCCATAGGAGCGGAGCCTGTCGGTGATGATGCGCTTGGGCGGGATGCCTTGCATTCTCATTAATCGGGCCAGCACGCGTTTGGCAGTCTTGGTGTTGCGCCGGGTCTGGACGATTTCATCGAGCACGTACCCGTCGTGATCGACTGCCCGCCACAGCCAATGCTTCTGTCCGGCAATGTTGATGACCACCTCATCAAGATGCCATATGTCATTGCGGCTGGACTGTTTTCGACGGAGACGCCGCGCATAGTCCGGACCGAACTTCTTTCCCCACCGCCGGATCGTTTCGTACGAAACCACGATCCCGCGTTCGAGCAGCATCTCCTCGACAAGGCTCAGCGGAAACCAGAAATATAACCAGACGGCATGGGCGGTGATCTCGGGCGGGAACCGATGGCGCTTGTAGCTGACGGGTTTGGTCATGACACTGCTTGTAAATCAGGGACCCTGACCAAGAGTTACCGTGACATCACCCTGAATGGGCGGCGCGGCTATGGCGACGACGGAATCGCGTCGCGGGATCACACTCCTGACGAGAAGTGACCGGAATGAGGTCTTTCATCCCGTCACAAGCTGACGGTGCACGCTACAGAGACGCCTGACCGGATCGGTCCCTTCACCATTGGTTCCATGGCGAAAATGCTTAACAGCGGGACTGCGCAATCGTCGTCTGGAGAGCGTCACATGAACCCCAGGACGACTGCCGAGCAGAACAAGAATGCCAGCGCCGCGACAAAGATCGCTTCTTTCTCGTAGGAAATATAGGACATGAGCCGCTCAATCATGACGACCTCCTCATCATGTTGGAGTATACGTGAATTGTCGTCGAAATTACACGCCTCTGGCTTCTTCCTATCTGATCGAGTCAGGCAGCCTCCATGTTTTCCGGCCCGTCGGCGTCCCAACGGCGCAACAGGCGCGTGTCGCTTTGCCTTTAACTTCGAGGTTCCTAGCGCTGGGTGTCGAAAAGCGACATTCTTTGCCCTAAGGGATATGTCCGGATCGACCCGGCTCCTATTGAAAATTCAACGCCTGAAGGTCTGACAATTTCAACAGCAATCCGCATCGACGCCATAGAGAAGAAGAAAGATAGCGAAAAGGATGTGGCCAAAGCCGGGCCTGCACCTCAGACACCGCCAATGAATGTCGCGCAGCCGCATCTGCCTGGAATCAAGAAGCCTAAAAAGCAGAAGAAAGGTCCACGTCGAGACGACGGCGGGCCGGAGATCTAAGCAACAAGGCGCCCTCTGATTCCGATAATCGGTGTTTTGACAAGAACTCGGTAACCAGCGCCGTGCCAGGATCCTCACAGCCTGGGGATCATCATGCACGCGAATGTTCGATTGAGCCAGCTCTGGCTCGATGCCCTTGCCAACGAAATTGGCGCCGCTGCCGGCACGATTACGACCTACAGCGACGATCTCAGGTGTTATCTCGCCTGGCTCGCGACTGCGCAGCTGGGCCTGAACGCCGTGACCGTCGATCGCATCCACGACTACATCACCTCCCTTGACGACCGCGGCTTGGCCCAGACGACGGTGGCGCGCCGGCTCACGGTCGTGCGAAGCCTGCACCGCTTCCTGATCGCCGAGGACCTCGGTGTCGGTGATCCCACCGCCACCATGGCGCCGATGCGGCGGCCGCAAAAACTGCCGGTCGTCCTCTCCGTTGACGAGACCGCGGCCCTGCTCGAGACGGCGCACCGGCTCGCCGCCGATCCCACCGTCGGCCTCTACCGCCAGGCCGGCTACGCCCGCCGAGCGGCGTTGTTCGAAACGCTGTATGCCTCCGGCCTGCGGATCAGCGAGGCGGTGTCGCTCCCCTCGGACGCCGCCCCGGCGCGAACCCAGATGATGATGATCCGCGGCAAGGGTGGCAAGCAGCGTCTTGTGCCGCTCCATCAGGGCGCGATCGAGGCGATCACTCGCTGGCGCAGTCTGGCGGCGGCCTATTCCGGCAACGCTCCGACCCAATGGCTGTTTCACGCGGTCCGCAACGGATCAAAGCCGCTGACGCGCCAGGCGGCCCTCCTGGAGATCAAGGAGGCGGCGCTCGCAGCCGGCCTCCCCCGCCCCGAGCGGGTGTCGCCGCATGTTCTGCGTCATGCCTTCGCGACCCACATGCATGCGGGCGGAACCGATCTCCGGGTGTTGCAGGAGCTTCTCGGTCATGCCGGCATCGAGACGACCCAGATCTACACGCATCTCGATACATCGCGCCTCCGCCAGATGGTCCGAGACCTTCATCCGCTCAACCAGGAGCGGGACCTCGGATCGACGGCGGCTCGCCTTGATCCGGAGCCGTGAGCGGCTCGACTGGAGCCGAAGCACGCCCCCGCGTGCACCGGCAATTGCCCACTGATCCGCCCACATCGAGTTCGACCCGGACAACGACCGAACGCGTGTGCCGGCAACCACTCGCTTTTCGCTCTCACGAAATGGCTGTGTTGCAGTAACTTGGTTTGTACACGACGAATCTTTCCAGGGGCTTCTCGTCATGCGGCAAGGCCGAACAGCTGATTGACTAAACGGACTTCGCCTGTCGCTCCCGGTTCGCGCAGGATACAGTGACCGCGACGGATCATGCGCATCACCTCAAAACCCTTGATGGTGGCATGGGCCGTTTTCATTGATTGTAACCCTCGGGCCGGTCGGATCAACCGCTTGAGTGCGCCATGATTTGCCTCAATGATATTGTTCAAATATTTCGATGCACGGTGCTCGACGCTATGCATCAAATGACCTTCTCGTTTCAGGCGCTGGATCGCCTTCGGGTAAGACGCCAGTTTGTCGGTCGTGATCGATGATGGAGGATGCTCGCCCATCGTCTTCGCGGCATTGCGCAGAAAGCGATAGGCCGCTTTGGTGTTCCACCGATCTGACAACATGAAGTCGATCAGCTGTCCGTGCTTTCGACAGCGCGGAAGAGATACTTCCATTTCCCGCCGACCCGCCCATAGGTCTCGTCCACCCGCCACGATTCGGACCGCTGTCCCTGATACCGGCGAACTCGTTTCTCGATCTCCGGAGCGTAGCGCTGCACCCAGCGGAAGATGGTGGATGGATCGACGTCGACGCCGCGTTCCTGCATCATCTCGGCGAGATCACGATAGCTGACGCCGTATTTGCAATACCAGCGCACGCATAACAGGATGATCTCGACGGGAAAGCGACGGCGCTTGAAAATCGACATCCACGGCGGCTCCTTTAACAGCCGCTCCGGGATTACCGGACGCCAGTTAACGCAACGGTCCCGCCCCGCTTTCCTGAGCCCTGAGCGACATCACAAGTGACATAATAAGGGCTGTAGAAACCAACGCAGTCGCGACAGAATGCAAGCTCATGTTCGGGTCCTTCGCGGCCAATCCTAATCTAACCATGCCAGAAGAATGGCCTTTTATTTGCATTTCTCGCAACTTGGGTTTGAATACGAAGTGAAAAACGTTATTTGACAATTGGATCCGAGCTCAAGACCCAACCTAAAAGGACATTCTATGGCCAAATCCCCAGCGAAGGCGGCTGCGAAGAAAGCGCCCGCGCGCAAGACAGAAGCCACCAAGACTGCTGCGACAAAAGCATCTGCTACAAAGGCTACCGCTAAGAAGACCACCACGAAGACTGTGACTAGGAAAGCCGTCGCCAAGGCACCTGCAAGGGCCGCAAAGGTGCCGGCGAAAGTCACAACCAAGAAAACAGTCACGTCCGCCAAGACCAAATCGGCCACCGTGCTGACGCTCCGCCACATAGCGGAAACGATCTCCGACGTGCACGAGTTGACCAAGCGCCAGGCTAACGAGCTGATCGGACAGGTCGTTGAGATTATCACCAAGAGCCTCAAGAAGGGCGATAAGGTACGCCTGTCCGGACTTGGAATTCTTCAGGTGAAGAAGCGGCCGGCGCGTATGGCACGCAATCCCCGGACCGGTGAGCCGGTGAAAGTGAAGGCTTCGAAGAAGATTGCCTTCCGTGCCGCGAAAGAATTGAAAGAGACGATCTGAGACCGATGACGCCACGGCCCGCGCTGCGGACCATGGCTCCCGATCCCATCGATCAGCGCGCTTGGTTGCAGCTGAGTGAGCGGGACACTCGCTCTACGTTCGGGTCATAGATTTTGCGCCGCGACGCGGCTCTCTTGCTGCCGTTGACATATCTGTCACTCTTCCACTCACCCTGGGCGTATGGGATACGTGGTTCAGGATCGTGATATGGACTCATAAATGCGACCATAGTGGCTCCGTCCTGGACGCATCTCGATAGATCGCGGCTTGGTAAGTGGGGCGAATACTTCGCCAAGATGACGCTCGTTCCTTCTGGTCTCGACGTGTATTCACCCGAGGTCGATGACCGTGCAATTGATGCGCTCGTCCGCGTTCCGGGCGATCCTCCCCGTTATTTCGACATGCAGGTGAAGACTATACGAGCGATTAAGCCCCACCTATGTCTACCTTCGAAAACGCCATTTTAGCATTTGAGAAACAACTTCCTTGCCCTTGCAGCAACCCGCACCATCTTGAATATCAAAGAGCTTCTCACGGTTATTGAAAAACAGCTTGAGTAACTCGGTGCGAAGATTCATCTCGCCGCCTCGCCATGCATCTCCCAGAGAGAGGCGTCAGTGAATGGAAGCCGCAAGCAGGGCCATGTCCGGCCGTTTAAGTCGGTTTATCCCTGTTTCTGCAAACCGGACAGTCAAAACCGGGGGGAACCCATGCGGCGTCCGCGGCTTCTAGGTCCATATCCAAGGAGCTTTTCATGTCCGACCCATCCCGGCCTGGCGTACCGTCGCCCCCACAACCCGATGTGCCCGCACCTAGCCCTGACCCGGTAATGCCGCCCTCTGGGCCTCCCGGCTTACCAGGTAACGATGAGCCGGCCGGTGTCCCTCCGGGATCTCCTAGTGAGGTGCCCGGTCAGAGCGAGCCGCTAGGCGTGCCTCCGGTCATGCCTGATGAGGTTTCGGATATTCCGCGCCTCTAATCTGCTGCGCGCCGCGCCGTTGGCCTGACTTCCCGTCCGGTTGGGATTATCCGGCGAGTTCTACGTTCGATCACGACCCGGGCGCTCGGTTCGATGCTCATTCAAAACTGAGCGCGTTGTCGGCGGTATGGCACGACGCCCGGATTATCAGCCCTCTCCATCGCGGCCAGCGCCCCAGCGACACCCGCAACCATGTCGAGGTCGGACGCGACATCCTTGGCGGCAGGACGCTGGCCGAACGAATTGCCGGACGTTTACGCTCCCCCGATCGTGCCTGCCTCCTGCACGACATCAGCTATGTCGGCGGTGTGCTGAAGAGCAAGATACGAGTAGAATGCACGTTGCGGGGTTCGGAGGATTGATGGTGCAGGTTGAGCGGGCGTAAACTGCATGCGGGGGCTAGAGGCTTGCCATGGTTTCATCCCGCACGATCACCACGGCGTACTGGCGTTTCAAGCTCATAATCCTCACCCTGCTGTTCGTCTGTCCCATGGGAACCGCCCTGGGCGGTTCCGAACCTTGGCCCCAACCCGAGAGCCAGGCGCCTGATAGAAACGGCCTTTTGATTGATGATCTCCAGAGCCATGTGCGCCGCTTCGCCCGAGACGCTTTCGACACGACTATCCGGTCACACAAGCCGCGCTGGCTGCAGCTGCCACCAGTGCGTTTGCCGATGCTGAGCTACCCATCTGACGATCCAGCTGCGTTGGTTCTAATTCCTATTCCGGTCGGTCCGCCTCAGGTGTTTCAGCCGATCGTCACGGGGCTGGAGCCCTTGCTCGACCCGACGCCTCTCGGGCCTCTGCTGACTTTGCAACGAGACGAGGCGCTGCGACCCGTGGATCCGCAGAGGACGATCGTGGTTCCGCCCCCATCGACAACGGGAACCGTTAGAGGTGAAAGAGCAACAGAATCCAACCAAGGAACTCCTGTCATCCTCCGGAGACGGTACTAGATGGACGTGCTCGACCACAGTGTTTGCCGCCGTAGATCGGTGACCATGCGGACTTGGTCCCGCATGACGGTGGCGACCCTGGCAAGAAGCGCAATCCGGAGCATGATGGGAAGGAAGGGCTGCTTGACCATGTGCCTTTCAAGGCCGTGGCGGTGAACCACCTCATCAAATCCAGGCAACGGCGTTGAGCAGGCGCAACGGACGATAGCTTTCCGACAGTTCACCAGGATCAGGCCAGCGCGGGAGCAGTAGCAGTCGCATGAGCACTGCTGGAGACGGCGCATCACCGCCACCGGCTTCGTGCTCTTCGAAAGCAGCTTCACCTTCGCATGCAGTCTCCCACAGGGTACCGAACAGGGGTTCTGTCGCAAACTCGGCTTTTACTTCCCTATACTAACGGGACCGCAGCGACCGGCTGCTGTAGAATCAACGGCTTAGCGCTGCTGCCTTACCGCCAAACTGCCGCTGAAAATGCCTATACTTCGAGTTTGCGACAGAACCTGATGAACTGCCTCCGACCATACGCCATCTCGTCCTATTCGGCCGGGTCGCCAAATCGCGCTATCTCCACTCCATCATTGTCCTCGATGCTGATGGAAAGCTTAAGGAAGATCAGTCCTCTACCCTGCCACGAGACGGGGATTTTGCAGACAGCGACTATTATCTCGGACACCGGCACAACGCCAATCAGGGTCTGGTCGTGAGCCGACCATTTCCCAGCCCACTCGATAACGGTCAATGGCGCATCGCAATCAGCCGAAGACTATCCAAGCCTGACGGCTCTTTCAACGGCGTAGTTGCTGCAATCATTGCGCTGTCTGCCATCCAGCAAACTTTCGACAAGGTGCAACTTAACGCGAATAGCACGCTCAATCTCTTCAGTTCCGACGGCATCCTTCTCGTCCGCTCCCCGGCAATTGGGCCGATGATCGGGCGCGACTTCAGTGGGTCGCCGAACTTCCAGCGCTTCAAGGAGGGCGTCTCGGGGACCTTCGTCGGCACTGCGACGACGGATGGCGTGCAGCGGCTTTATGCCTATGACCGCATCGAGGAAGTACCACTGATCCTGAGCTTCACGCTTTCCACCGATGATTTCCTGTCGACGTGGCGCCGGAGAGCTCTCGTCCTCGGCCTTGCCACCATAGCTCTGTGCGGCGCCGTCATCGCCCTGACGTTCTTGTTTCGGGGCGAGCTAGAACGGCGAGAGAGCCTTCAGGTCGAACTGGAAAGGATGGCCACGACTGATGCGCTCACCGGAATGGCGAACCGCCGCTCATTCGACACGAGCCTGGCGCGGGAATGGCGGCGGGCCCAGCGCGTCGGCGCTCCAATCGCGCTGTTGATGATCGACGCCGATCACTTCAAGGCCTATAACGACCGGCACGGTCACACGCGGGGAGACGCCGTTCTGCAACGGGTCGCTGCGGCGATCGAAAGCGAACTGCGACGGCCCGGGGACCAAGCGGCCCGCCGTGGCGGCGAGGAATTCGTGGTCCTGCTTCCCGACACTGGCGCGTCCGGCGCGCGCATCAGGGCCGAGCGCATTCGGCGCGCCGTCTCCGCTCTCGATATCTCTCATGCGGGCAGCCCTCACGCCCGCATCACTGTCAGCGTCGGCGTCGCGGCGCTGATCCCAAAGGAAGGCGTCGCAGCGGTGTCCCTGATCGAGGCCGCCGACCAAAGTCTTTACCGGGCCAAAGCCAGCGGGCGAGACCGGGTATCGGCCGCATGAAGGGTTAGGCCTATTGTGAGCGGCCCTATGAACTGACCTCCTGGTAACGCCGCGTTGACGCTTCCGGCAGGTCGCAAACCTTACTTTACCGCCAAGCTTGAACCCTTGGAGTCGAGGAGCGTTCGCTTCGGTAATCTTGGAGTGGACATGGCCTGCATCACAATCCTCGTCGTCGAAGACGAACCCCTCCTCCGCATGCTGGCCACGGATATCTTGCAAGATGCCGGTTTCAAAGTCACCGAAGCCGGTACCGGAGAAGAGGGTCTGTCAATCCTGGCGACCAACCCTGATGTCAGCGTTCTGTTCACCGACGTGCACATGCCCGGCGTCCCGGACGGATTTGCACTGGCTCGCATTGCAAGCGAATCTTATCCCCACGTCGCTACCGTGATCGTCTCTGGGAACGCCATGCCGCGCGATGGAGAGCTTCCAAAGGGAGCTGTGTTCATTCCAAAGCCTTATCGTTCGGATCAGCTCCTCGGGACGATCGCGAAACTTCTATCCGAGCCGAAACAGTGCGGAGACGACGTGCGGCCGACAAGAGAGCTACCGAGCTCCCTTGATCGCTGAAGGGGCGAAGAGGAGCCTGAGTGCTTCGCAGTCGCCGGTTCGTTGCGACATGCCCTGCCTTTTCGGACGGGATTGGCACCCAAGCTGCCATATGTTCCACTCCGCGCATGTCTCATGGGTTCTGTCTCATTGCACAGTAAAGAACGTCAGGAGGACTTTGCCTTTTTCGCCGACCAGGCACACGAACCGGTAGGGCTTGTCGTCTTTTTCGCGTTTCAGGTAGGCGTCTCCCATGATCACCATCTTGACGGGTGTGTCCTCGACCTTCGTCTCGGCCTTTGAAATCGCCAGACTTTCGATGTCGAAGGTCAGCTCATCGATCGAGGGCGAACGCTCCTTCAACGCCGCGAGACCTGACGCGCGACAGGCATCGACCTCCGCCGGAACCTGCGCGAAAGTACCCGAGCTGGTGAGGATGGAGCCGATGATGGTGAGAATGGCGATGCGCATGCAAGGAACCCTTCGGATAATTACAATTTACTGAAGCGAGTATAGCGCGATACTTCGATCTGGCATCTTACCGAGGTTCAGTCGGAGCGGTCTGGTCAAGCAGCTCGCGAATCTTCACAGCGAGAGCGCTGAAAGTAAACGGCTTCGGCAGAAGTTCGACACCTGGCCCGAACCGATCGCCCTCGACATGAATCTCCCCGGCATATCCAGTCGTCAATAACGCCGCCAGATCAGGGCGATGCCGGCGCGCTTGTTGCGCGAGCTCACGCCCGTCGATGCCGCCCGGGAGACCGAGATCGGTAAAGAGCAGCCGGATGCTCGGCTCCCCCTTCAGAACCTCTAGTGCCGAAGGGCCATCGCTCGCCTCGAGCACACGATAGCCGAGTTCACTTAAGATCTCCGCGCTGTAATTCCGCACGGCGTTGTCATCCTCGACCACCAGCACCGTCTCATTCGGCATTCCAGTCGGAATAGCGACGGCGGTCTGGTTCTCTGCGCGCACTGGATCGACAGCAGCGAGCCACGGCAGGTATCCTGATATCGTGCGGTGACATCGGTGATCACCAGAACATGCAGCTCGACCTCGTCGGACGTATTGACGATCGGGAGGTTGCTGACGGAATGAACCCATTCCGGGTCTGCCTCCTGATGCCGCCTGACCTCGACCACCATATCACTGAAGGTCTCGCCGGCAACGGCTCGGTCGATGGGGTAGTTGCCCTCGATCAGCCGATGGTTGTTGCGATAACGCAACTCGAAGCGCTCGCGATAGTCTGCGGCGGTCTGGCCCGGTTCATCCACGACTCTAGCGCCGTGCATCTCAAGAGCGGCGGTGTTGGCCCATAAAATCCGCTGATCAAGATCAACGAGAATGACACCTTCGTCGAGAACCGCGATGATCTGCTGCAATTGCCGATGATCGCGTAGGGTCTTGTGGATGACCTGATCCATTCATGCTCCGACGGCAGCCGATGCTCCACGCATCCTCGCTGCTCTTAAATTCGGGCGCGATCAAAGTGTTCCTATGCTTCGCGCCGGCGATGGCAACTTGATCAAACAGGAGGCACGCGCGGCGGCAAGAAATAATTGAACTTCGTCAGAGGTAGAAAGGTCTGGGCCAAGATAAACACGTTGACGGTGCTCATCTGGCTAGCAAAAGCGACCTCCCGGCCAGTCCTCTCGTTCCCCCTCGAGTCGCCGGATAAGAATTGCAAAATTTAACGGAAGCGGCTCCTTCAAACTGTCTTGATACAAAGACCGAAGATTGTGTCCCATCTGGGTGAGAAGCTGCGTTCGGAAAGATGAGACCAGCGAGCGCCCCCATAAACTTTGCGCGACGTTGTCGAGGTCAAATCGTGGTCATGCGAACTCCTCGCGGGGCATTCAAGACCATTATCGACCCCCATTGCCCCGCAATAGTGCCGTTGATCCAATTACAACTCGTCGCTACCCTTTCGGTTTCAGCTCAGATGTTGCCAATGCCATTTTATCAGCGACAGCTCCTGACATCAGACCGGCGTCGGCGCCAACACGCCTCGAAACCTTATCAGTTCGCGGGCGTTGAGGCTCCAGCGATTGAAAATGCAAGGAGTTGAACGGTGGATTGGAATCGGGTTCAGGGGAACTGGAAGCAGGTCAAAGGCAAAGTGAAGGAGCAATGGGGAAACCTCACCGACGACGATCTCGACGTCATCAATGGTCAGCGCGACCAGCTCGAAGGCAAAATTCAAGAGCGCTATGGTCTCGAGAAGGACCGCGTCCGTCAGGACGTTGATGAATGGTACAATCGCCAGACGTGGTAATGCGACAGGATTAAAGGCCCCGTGAGGGGCCTTTTCCATTGCGACGTGGACCTTCGATCAACGTTTCCAGCGGCCCTCGTATTTGAACTCGGGCGCAGTCTTGAGCTGCTCCTTCGTCGTGTTCATGACCGCGTGCCACTTCTTGTCGTTCTCGACATAGGTGACCTTGACGGTGTTGGGACGGACGATGACATAGCGCTCACCCATCCCGAGAAAACCGCCGACCGAGATGATGTAGCCGGTCAGTTCGTCTTGCGACAGGATCAGATCCTTGATCTCGCCGATCGTCTCGCTGGCATTGTTGGTGACGTTGAGGCCGATCAGGTTGTCGCTCAGCACATCGGTCGGCTGCGCTTTGACAAAGATCTCGGAGGTCGTTGTCACCGCGGTTTGAGCGGAGGCGGCCCCGGCCAAAAGGGTGGTGGCGGCAAGGGCAATCAGAACGCGGCGCATATTTTTTCACTCCATTGAAACAAGTTTGGAGCTGTGAAATGCTCTGGAACGGCTAAGGTTCCACGATAGCTGCGCTAAAATACTTGTTCTCCGGGCCATCGAAAACCTTGACCGAAACGCCTGCCCTGAACTTCTGCGTCTTCTACCCGTTGAACTTCACCGGCAACATAATTGCGCGGGGCAACAGAGGTAAATACCTCTATCCTTGCGTCGAACCGGCGCCTCACCTAGAGAATAATCGAGTTTTGGCCGACTTGGCCGTCGTCCATCGTGACGAAAATTTTCCGGCCCACCTTGCCGACGGACAATCCGGAGGCTGGCGTGCGGCTTTCCGCTTAGTGGAGGCGAAAGGTTAGTATGGCCGAGGGAAGGAAGCAGCCTACCGTGAGTTCCGGTATCGCCGGGCTCGACGAGATTCTCCGCGGTGGATTGCCAGCTGCAAACCTCTACATTCTGCAGGGCGATCCAGGGGCCGGTAAGACGACAGCCGCTCTCCAGTTTTTGCGCGCTGGTGTAGAGGCGGGAGAGCGCTGCATCTACGTCAGCCTGTCGCAAAGCGCGGCCGAGCTGCAGGCGATTGCCTCATCACACGGGTGGACGCTTGACGGAATCCGTGTCGAAGAGCTCTCCGCCTCGGAAGCGGTGAACGGCGGAGCCGATCAGACCATTTTTCAGACCTCAGAGCTTCGGTTGGATGAAACACGAAAAGCGATCGAGAGCGCGATCGAGGAGCATAAACCCCACAGGCTGGTGTACGACTCGCTCCTCGAAATTCGATTGATCACCGGCGATGCGCCGCGCTTTCGACGAGAGCTCATCGGCTTCAAGGCATTCCTGGCCACGCGCGGAATCGTGGCACTCTTGCTCGACACGCAAACCAGCGGCGGTGATCACAATGGCGAGGAGATCGAAGGCATCGCCCATGGCGTGATCCGCCTCGACAAGACGCTTGAAGAGTACGGCTCCGTACGTCGCCGCATCGAGGTGAGCAAAATGCGGGGCGTGGCCGTCGCCGATGGATATCATGATATGGCTATTCGCGAAGGCGAAGGTATTGTCGTATTTCCGAGGATCGTGCCAGGTGTTGGCGGCGAAGTCGTCAAACCGCAACTGATAAAATCGGGGGTTGAGACCCTCGATGAGATGTTTGGCGGCGGTCAGGAATCCGGAACCATAACGCTTGTCATTGGCCAATCTGGCACCGGCAAGTCAACAATGTCATCTCTTTACGCAACGGCGGCGTTGCAACGGGGCGAAAGTGTTGCGCTCTTCCTGTTTGAAGAACGGCTGGAGACGTTCTTTCGGCGGTCCGAAGGCCTGAGCATGGACCTTCGGCAGTTCTATCACGATGGTCAACTCGTCATACACGACTTCAGTCCGAACCAGGTTTCTCCAGGAGAGTTCGGCCAAATCGTCCAGCGGGTGGTCGAGCAGAACCAGACCCGCGTGGTGGTGATCGACAGCTTCACCGGTTATTTGAATTCGTTGCCCCATCGCGAGAAGGCGGTTCTCGATATCCAGTCGCTCCTTAAACATCTGGCGCGTGCCAACGTGTTAACTATGCTCATCGTTGCTCAGCACGGATTGCTGGGACAAAACGTTGGCATCGACGTCGACGTCAGCTTTTTAGGCGATACCGTGCTGCTCCTTCGGATGATCGAGCACGAGGGTCGGCTCAGACGCAACATTACGGTGGTCAAAAAGCGCCACGGGCCGCATGACTTAAACGTCCGAGAGCTTTTCATTGCGAGTTCCGGCGTTACAGTCATTCCTTACAATCCCTTGCCAGAGACGTGAGCGAGTTCGAGCAAAATGGGCTAGGGACGCTCGATTGGGTTCTTATACTGGCTCCCTACAGAAAAGATGCGTCCTATACGGCGGCGCTGCTTCACGAGCACAAAATAGCGGCTCGAGCGGCAAGCCAGGCTGACTTACCTGATTTCCTCGCGGCGCATCCGGGCGTGTTGGTCGTCACCCACGAGGCGCTTAATTCCGATACGACCGGCGTCATCGCCTGTTTTCTTCGCGATCAACCGAACTGGTCGGAAATCCCCATAGTCGTATTGGTGGATCGCACCGCACCCCGATCGACGATCCAGGCCACGCTTAGTCGAGAGTGGCCGCGGTCGCGCTTGCTTTTTTATCAACGGCCAGTAGCGGCTTTGGAACTCATCAGCGGTATTCAGTCGGCCCTCCTGGCTAGGCACCGTCAGCGCGAATTCCGAGATTACCTTGCCCGGGAGAGCGAACTCCGGCTCGAGCTCGATCATCGGGTCAAAAATATCCTCGCGAGCGTGTTGTCCATTTTTGACATGACTCGACGCGGTGCCACAACGATCGAAGACCTCTCGAACGATTTCAGAGGACGACTGACGGCACTGTCTAATGTTCACTCCGCTGTCTTTCTTGCAGGAGGTGAAGAAGTACCTCTCGACGATGTCGCGGATTCAACCCTTTCGCCTTACCGCTCCGAAGAGCCGACCCGCATTTCCATTGAGGGACCACGCGTTCTGGTCCGGCGTGAGGCCGCCACAACTTTAGCCCTCTGCATTCATGAACTGGCGACTAATGCCATCAAATACGGCGCCTTGTCCCGGCCTGAGGGACGTATCTCGCTAAGATGGGACCTCTCGGCGCCATCAAATCCGGATCTGATGTTCTCTTGGACGGAAATGGGCGGGCCTGCTGTGGTCGAGCCATCGAGGGCGGGTTATGGCACACGGTATATTCGGTCCGCGTTGGCCGGACTGTTTACAACCAGTCCTGATCTTGCCTTCGACCGTAGCGGTTTTCGCTGCTCGGTTCGCGGGCCGCTTTCGCGGGTTTCGCTGAAACACTGAAGAGCTTGAAGCGTTGTCGCCCGATGCCCAAGCCACACAATTTTTTCGCGTCTTTTTCCTAGAGGACATCCCGCTCCTCGTCTTCCATGTTCAGGCATTGATAGAGGACCTCGGCCACATCTTTGCTGGATCCCTAAGCAGCTTCGCAGAACTCAAAGCCTCCATCGATGAATTCGAAATCGATGCCGCGTTGATCGATATCGACCTTGCCGACGGCCCTACCGGACCCGCAGCGACGGCATGGCTGCTTGAACGAGGAATTCGCTCTGTCTTTGTCACTGGCTAGGAGCACATCGCTGCTCGATATGCCCGGATTTCGCTCGGAATTATTGGCAAGCCTATTGCGACACAACAACTTGCGTCAGCGTTGGCGCTCTTCATGCGTAATCGGAGATGACGCTCAAGAACATGATCTCGTGATCAGGCCAGCTTTCATTGAGGTTCCTCCGTGAAGGCGAACACTTGGAGATTTGGCGTGTCCGAATCTTGCCGTCATCCCCCGAAACCTTTGGCTACGAAACTGACCGGAAAGATGCGACATTTTCATCTATATTTGATTGTATTCGGTCGCGCGTGGACCTCTTGCTTTGGATTGGCGTTGATGTAGCGGTCAAAGGGGCGTGGCGGAACTGGTAGACGCGCTGACCAGACTTTGTCGGCTACGGCTAAGATTCAATCTGTTCTTGTGACGAAAGTCGTGGGGGTTCGAATCCCCGGCCCCGACCAGAACCGCTTCATACTCTCTTGCTTGTCAGAGTGCCGCAGCCTCGATCGCGATTTCGCGTCAGCATCTCACAGCGAAGCCGATCGCGGCACATGAAGGTGTAGGGCAGCTCGCACATGCACTTCAGCTTTGCGGCAGGAAAATCCTCTCTGAAATGCCCCAAGGTGCGAACAGCATCATTCAGTCTGGCACCCGGCAGCAGCACCAGGAACTCTTCGCGCCCGTCCGGCCCTGTGATCCTGCTCACCATCCGCCGGTCCATTACGTGATGTGCGATGGCTCACATAGGAGAGCTTTCTTTAAGAGTAGTTGACCGCGAAAGACATGAGCGAAGTGGATGGAGAAACAGGTGTGGCGAGGCAGATGGCCGGGGACTGAGAGAGCGGAGCATCTTATCGAGACGGTCGGAATAGGGATTCTGATCATTCTTCTTCTCAGCGCCGTCGTGATTATGATCCGGGCGCGCCGCTGATCGGCTTCACGCGGTGGCTGCGTCTAGGAATCGGGCGCGACGCGCTCGATCCGTCGCCTTCGCTCTCACGCTGAGGCTCGTCCCGGCATCGGCGCCCGGCAAGCCGGCAAGCAACCGGAGGCAGTTGCGAAGTCTCCGGCCCGGGCACTGATGTCCCCGGCGAGTTCTAGGAAAAATCATCAAGCGAAACCCTGCGACGGAACCGGCCTTTGTCCTGATCGCTCTGGCGGCCATTGTCGTGCTCCCGATCGCGGTGGCGATGCTCGGCCTGGGATCCGGCGCAGAGTGGGCGTTGCGGCTCGGTCGTTGGCCAATTCTTCTGGCGTGCGTGGTCTCAGGCCTGGCAGTGCTCTATCGCTACGGTCCGAGCCGTGATCGAGCGCAATGGC
>NZ_VCMV01000035.1:0-31440 GCF_008757455.1 Microvirga brassicacearum
TGTCATCTACACCTCCGGATCCACCGGAACGCCAAAAGCCGTCGTCGTGACGCATCAGGGCATCAGCGCACTTGCAGGGGCGCAGATCGAGCGCTTCGGCGTCACCTCGCGTTCGCGCGTACTCCAGTTTGCCTCGTTCAGCTTCGACGCCGCCTTTTCAGAACTCTGCATGGCCCTGCTCAGCGGCGGCACGCTCGTGCTGCCCGAGGAGCGTCTTATGGCCGGCGCAGCGTTGGCTGATTTCATGACGCGGCACCGCGTCACTCACGTGACCCTGCCGCCAGCTGTACTTGCGGCCATGGAGCCCGGCTCCCTGCCCTCCGACTGCACCATCGTGGTGGCGGGCGAAGCCTGTCCGCCGGACGTCGTGGCGGCATGGGCTCCCGGTCGGCAGATGATCAACGCCTATGGGCCGACCGAAACGACGGTCTGCGCCTCGATGAGCGATGCGTTATCGGGAGACGACCTGAATGGCGCCGCCGTTGCGCCGCCGATCGGCCGTCCGGTCTGGAACACGCGCCTCTATGTGCTCGACAGCGGCCTGCAGCCGGTGCCGGTCGGCGTCGCGGGCGATCTCTATGTCGCCGGCCAGGGCCTTGCCCGGGGCTATCGCGGCCGCAGCGATCTCACCGCCGAGCGCTTCGTCGCCGATCCGTTCGGCCCCGCCGGTGCCCGCATGTACCGCACCGGCGACCGCGCCCGCTACCGTCCCGACGGCAACCTCGACTTCCTCGGCCGCAGCGACCACCAGGTCAAGATCCGCGGCCACCGGATCGAACTCGGCGAGATCGAGGCGGTGCTCGCCCGCCACCCGGAGGTTTCCGCCTGTGCCGCTCTGGTGCGCGAAGACCAGCCCGGGCATCGGCGCCTCGTTGCCTATGCGGCCGGCCGTGCCGATGCCGAGTCCCTGCGTTCCTATCTGATGGAGCGGCTGCCCGAGCCGATGGTGCCGAAAGCCATCGTCATGCTCGAAGCCCTGCCGCTGACCCCCAACGGCAAGCTCGACCGCGCCGCCCTGCCGGCTCCCGATGCCGCCCCTGTCGCCGGCCGGGCGCCCCGCAACGAGCGCGAAGCTCTCCTCTGCCGCCTCTTCGCCGAAATCCTCGGCCTGCCCGAAATCGGCATCGACGACAGCTTCTTCGCCCTCGGGGGGCATTCACTCACCGCGGCGCGGCTTGCCAGCCGCATCCGCACCGAGTTCGGCGCGGACCTTAACGTGCGCAGTCTTTTCGAGGCGCCCACCGTCGCCGGTCTTGTCGCAAGACTGGACGGCGCTGTGATCGGCGATCCGCTGGATATGATGATCCGGCTTGCACCCGGCGGCAACCAACCGCCGCTATTCTGCATTCATCCGGGTTTTGGCATCGGCTGGAGTTATGCCGGACTCATTCCGCACCTCGAGGACATGCCTCTCTACGCCCTGCAGGCGCGCAATCTTGGTCACGACGAAACGATGCCGGACTCGATTGCCGAAATGGCGCGGGATTATCTGGCGCACATTCGTCAGGTGCAGCCGAAAGGCCCTTATCATCTGGTAGGGTGGTCCTTCGGCGGACTGGTCGCCCACGCGATCGCGACGATGCTTCAGGACGAGGGCGCGGAAGTCGCGCTCCTTGCGATGCTCGACAGCCATCTGTCGGATGCAGCGAGCGATCCGTCTGGTGCCGGATCGGATTCGTCCGACGCAACCCATCTGGCGCAGTTTCTTGCCATGATCGGGTATGAGGGCGCGCTTCCTCTCGACGGCCACCCGAACTGGGTCGAGATCGCAGCAAGTCTCGAGAGGGCGCATAATCCGTTGGGGCGCGTCCCGCCGCGCGGCTTCGTTGGGATGCTGGCTGTCAGCGCGAACAACCGCCGGCTCGCCGCGCAGTTTGATCCGGCGCCCTTCGTGGGCGAGCTGATCTATTTCCGCGCGACAGACGGCAATGAGGGGCCATCGGCCAACGAATGGGATGTTTTCGTCAACGGACCGGTCACCGTGCATCCGGTCGCGTTCAATCATAACGACATGACCAAGCCGGATAGTTTAGCCGTGATCGGACCGCTTCTCGCGGGCCATCTTCGCAGCGCGCGGCAACGGAAAAAAAGAGGGCACGAATGAGCAAACCCGAAGAGCACATCGCCGGCAGCGGGCGCCCGTTCACCGGCGCCGAATATCTCCAGAGCCTGCGCGATGGACGCGCGGTCTATATCTACGGTGAAAAGGTCGGCGATCTGGCCGAGCACCCGGCGTTCCACAACTCGATCCGCTCCATTGCCCGGCTCTACGATGCGCTTCACGCCCCCAAGACCAGCGAAATCCTCACCTGTGCGGCCGATACCGGAGCGGGCGGCCCGACCCATCGGTATTTTCGCGTCGCGCGCTCGGCGGACGATCTCTGCGCACAACAGCAGGCGATCGCCGAATGGGCGCGGATGACTTATGGCTGGATGGGCCGGACGCCGGACTACAAGGCGTCGATCATGAATACGCTTGGCGCCAACGCGGCCTATTACGGCGCCTTCGCCGACAATGCGCGCGATTGGTATCGGCGCAGCCAGGACGCAGTCCTGTTCATGAATCATGCGCTGGCCAACCCGCCGGTGGACCGGGCCAATCCGGGTGGAGCGCGCGACGTCTATATTCATATCGAGAAGGAAACCGATTCCGGGCTCATCGTGTCGGGCGCCAAGGTCGTGGCCACCTCGGCAGCTTTCACGCATTACACCTTTCTCAACCACCATGGCGCCGTCGCGGCGAGCGATCGAAGTCTCGCAGTCATGTTCTTCACGGCAATGGACGCGCCGGGCGTCAAATTGTTCTGTCGCAATTCCTACGAGCATCAGGCGAAAGCCACCGGCACGCCATTCGACTTTCCGCTGTCGTCGCGATTCGACGAGAACGACGCCATCCTCGTCCTCGATCAGGTTTTTGTGCCGTGGGAGAACGTCCTCGCTCATGGGGCGCATGGCCTGCCGGGAAATTTCCCCGTCGATTCAGGCTTTTTGCAGGGCACGAGTTTTCACGGCTGCACCCGGTTCGCCGTCAAACTCGACTTTCTCACCGGCCTGTTGTCGAAAGCGCTTCACGTCACCAGCGGCGACGAGTTCCGCGGCAACCAGGTGATGCTGGGCGAGGTGATCGCCTATCGGCACCTGTTCTGGTCGTTGTCGAACGCCATGGCGACCAAGCCTGACCCGTGGGTGGATGGAACGATGCTGCCCAATCTGCAGGCCGGCCTCGCCTATCGGGCGTTGGCACCGGATGCTTATGGGCGCATCAAGGAAATCATCCACAAGATCGTGGCTTCCGCGCTGATCTATCTTCCGTCGTCTTCTCGCGATTTCGACAACCCCGAAATCGATCCGTATCTCGCCCGCTATGTGCGCGGTTCGAACGGCATTGGCTACAAGGAGCGAATCAAGATCATGAAGCTTCTATGGGATGCCGTGGGGAGCGAATTCGCCGGCAGGCACGAACTCTACGAGCGCAATTACGCCGGTAATCACGAAGAGATCAAACTGCATTTGCAGGCGATGGCGCGAGCCGATGGATCGATGGGCGACATGACCGATCTCGTCGATCGTTGTCTCGCCGATTACGATGAGACAGGATGGGTCAATCCCACCTGGGCATCGTGATGCTGCCGCGCCCTTTGCCATCAGACCATGACCATCGAAGGAACCGCACCGAATGACCAACCCATTCGATGACGACAGCGCCACATTTCTGGTGCTGGTGAATGACGAGGGACAGCATTCGCTGTGGCCGGCCTTCGCGACAGTGCCCGCCGGATGGAGTATCGCATTCGGGGAAGACAGCCGAAAGGCATGTCTTGAATATGTCGAGACTCACTGGACCGACATGCGTCCCAAGAGCCTGATCGAGAGTGACGGCCAATGACCGGACGGCGCGGCTGACCCATGAAATTCATCAAGCTCCTTTTTGCTGAGGCGGGCGACGGCCGGACCAGGCTGCTGCTGATTTCCATTCTGCCCGGGATTGTCATGGCGGTCGTGATCGCCCTGGTGACCACCGTTTCGAACAACAGCAACTCGGAGGAGTTGCACGTTGTCGAAATGGGTTTCTTTGTCCTCGGCTGCGCCACGGTCCTGTTCACGATGAACCGCGCTCTCAACGCGATGACCGCGCTGGTATCGGGCTTTCTGGATCGGACGCGGCAATCGATCGCCCAGCAGGTCCGTCGTCTCGATCTGACCGCCTATGAACGTATTGGGCCCACTCGCATCAACGAGGCCGTCGGGCGTGATCTGCAGACAATCGATGAGACTGCGCCGGCCGTCGTGGCGCTGATTTACTTCGTCATGCAGTTGGTCGCCTCCGCCCTCTATATCGGCTATCTGTCCGTTCTCGCCTTCGGGGTGACGCTCGTGTGTTTCGCGGCGGCCGCTTACTTCTATCGTCGCAGCTACACCGACGCCGAGGATCTCTGGAAGGCGGCGACCGCGAGCGAGAGCGCGTTTCGCCTGAGCCTCGACCATCTCCTGGCGGGTTTTCGCGAGGTGAAGCTCAACGCCCGACGCAGCGACGACCTGTTTGCAAACTACATTGTCGCAAGATCGCACGAGGTCGAGAGGCTGCGGGTGGAATCGGGCCGTGGGTTCAATCGCGGCCAGACCGTGAGCGATATCTTCTTCTACGCGCTCATGGGAGCAATCGTCTTCGCCATTCCCCATTATGTGAGCGAAGCCTCCGTGCCGAGCAAGATCACGCTCGTCATCGTATTTTCCAGTGGCGCGATCGGCAGCATCATCCGGACCTTGCCCATGGTCGCAAGGGCGAATGTGGCGGTCGAGAGCCTCCACCGGCTCGAGCAAGACCTCGCGGCAGCAACACCGGCGGCGCCAAACGGCAATACGCAAGGCGATGCCGCGATCTTCGATAGCCTCAACGCCAGGGCGCTGACCTATACGTATACCGATCCGGCCGGCGGTCCGGCTTTCTCGGTCGGGCCCTGCGATTTCCAACTTACCGCAGGCGAAACCGTGTTTATCGTGGGCGGCAACGGCAGCGGCAAATCCACCCTCATCAAGCTGCTCACCGCCCTGTATGAACCGGACAGCGGCAGCATCCGCTGGGACGGAACGCCAGTGACCGGCGCGAATGTCGAGGCCTATCGCAGTCTGTTCACCGTCATCTTCGCGGATTTTCACCTGTTCGACCGACTCTACGGCATCGACGAGGTCGATCACGCTGCGCTCCAACGCCTCCTCGTCGATATGCGCCTCGACGACAAGGTCTCCTTCCAGGATGGCCGTTTCAGCACCACGGACCTGTCGTCGGGCCAGCGGAAGCGTCTCGCGATGGTGGTGTCCCGCCTGGAAAACCGCCCCATCTGCATCTTCGATGAGTGGGCGGCCGATCAGGATCCGGAGTTTCGCAAGTATTATTACGAGGTCCTGTTGCCGGAACTCAAGGCTGAGGGACGCGCGGTCATCGCCATCACGCATGACGACCGCTATTTCCACTTCGCCGACAGGCTCGTGTGGATGGATGAGGGGCAGATCACCCGCGTCGAAAAAACAGGCGTGGAATTCGCCTGATGCCATCCGGCCATCGATGAGTGGGCTGGACACGCTCACCGACCCGCGACTTTGGCCCGACGGCCGTCGAGAGGAACTGCCATTCCTCGAGCCGGGCGACGTCCATCTCTGGTCGGCTGGTCTCGATGCGCTGGATCCGACAGACTTACAACTGCCGCTCGACGCGGCGGAACATTCCCGCGCCGCAGCCTTCCGCTTTGCGCGTGATGCCCACCGTTTTCGGGTCGCCATGTGGATGCGTCGTTCGATCCTCGGGCGCTATCTCGGCAAAGAACCGGCCGATATCCGGTTTTGCACGGGGCCCTATGGCCGGCCGGAATTCGACCTGTCGGATTTTCCACGCGGGCTCCGCTTCAACGCGTCCCACAGCGGCGGCGTCAGCATCCTCGCGCTGACGCTCGACAATCCCATCGGGGTAGATATCGAAATCCCTCGCCCGCTCCCAGACTTTGTCCAGATGGCGCACGCCATCTTTCACCCGTCCGAGTGGCGCGCGATCGTCGCGATGGGAGATCCGGCTGACCGAGAAGCCGCCTTCTATCGCTGCTGGACGCGCAAAGAGGCGATTGCCAAAGGCGTGGGTCTCGGCCTCAATCTGCCGTTCGACCGATTTGCTGTCGAGACCACTCCGATCAAGGCACCGGTCATCACCGCCATCGAGCCCGGGCTCGATCTCGAATCGTCATGGAATCTGCGCGATTTCTCCGCGACGCATGTGTACGCGGCCGTGGCAACATCCTGCGCGCCACGGCTTCTCGCATGCAGATCCTGGCTCCCCTGATCGGGGCTCCCTGGTGTCTATCGCGGATTGACGCGTTGGCGACGGACAATCTCCACCTCGTCAGGCGGCGGCGTCAGCAGCAGCAACCCGATAAACACGATGACGGGAGTGAGGAAGAGGCTGAGAAGAAACGTCCCGAGATAACCGAGCTGCGAATGCCGCCCGCGGTTGGCGACCAACAGACAGAGGAGCGCGTAGATGGTGGCTGGAATGACCACCATGGTCAGACTCCTGCTGCAGGCGCGGCGGCGGCGGGCCGCGACCGGCTCTTGCCGCTGTCGTTCGGCTCGGCCGTCGTTTCCTGCTTCGCTTCGTCCTGCTTCTCGGCTGCGATCTTGCGGCCGCGCAGGTTCATCTCGCGGAAATAGTCACGGTAGGCGCGAGGATCGAAGTCGAGAAAGGCGCCGCCTGTCTCGAAGTGCCGTTGGAACACTTTTCCGATCGCATAAGTGAACCCGCCGAAGGCGACGCTCGTACCAGCGATGCCAACTGCCGTGCCGACGAGCGGAATGAATTTCAAGAAGCTTCCGGCCGCAATTGCAGCCGCGCCGGCGCCTCCGAGGGTGCCCATCAGAGCCGTGATCGTGCTCTTCGCCGCGTCCTGCTTGAACGGCACCTCATAAAGGGTCGCCATGCGCTTCAACATTGTCATCTGAACGGTGAACGCCGCCACCAGATCCACCCCCGGTCCAGGGATAAGACCCGACGCGACGGCCAGCAGCACATGATCCTGAATGACGCGCTCCGCCGAAGCGGTCCGATCGGCATCAATCGCTCGGGCCGGGTCACGCTCTTCAACGGTTGCGTTCGCAGCGATGGTCTCGACGGCGCTCATGTGGTTCTCCGTTGTGGTTGCGTCAACGCCGATAGCACAAAGGCATCGGGATTCTTCAGGAGGGCAGTCCGATGTTGGAAGAGACCTTACAGCATTTTAGGCAACCTTGCCTATCATTGTGTAGCGCCTGATTGCGAACGGCTCGCCGTGCCCTGGCTGCTCTGGGTGCGGGTATCAGAACTCGGCGTACCGGACGACGGCAGCGACGGTTCAGTGCGTGTCTGCTGGCGTGTTGTACCCGACCGTGCCGGCGGCGGGAACATGCTTGGGAGCTCTTCGAAATTCGGCAGCATGTTGCTGTTCGGGTTGACCGGCGGAGGGGCTGGGAGATTGGGCTGGTTAGCGATGTCGCTGCCAAGGATCAGTGGCAACTGATCCTTGTTACCGCCGACAATGACCACCTTGCTGTTGGGCGAGCGCGCGATCTGGACGGTCGCCTCGATCCCGCGCCAGGTCAGCAATTGCGGCGAGAGCGCATCGGCGACGATCGAGTAAAAGGTCTGGATGCCGATCGCTTCGATGCGCTTGCGTGCCGCCTCCTTCTCCGCCTGCTGGATCAGGAATTCGTATGCCTGGGCGTTCTGCTCCTCCGTCAGCTTGCGGGTAATCGCCTCGTTCAGGTTCTGGGGCAAGACGATTTTGCGAACCACCACCCCCTCATAGGAGATCAGGCCCACGGGAGCGAGTTTCAGCTGTTGGAGAATTTGCTGCTCGAGACTAGTCACTTCGAGCCGGTAAAGATCGTGCGGACCATACTTGCCGATGATGTCACGCACCGCCTCGATTGTGACCGGGCGGACGATCCGCTCGGCGTAGTCAGGTCCGACCTCCTGGTGCAGCTGGCCCGCCTGCGCCACGATGGGATGATAGATAACGGTGACATCCATCTCCACCGCCAGACCGTCGGCCGCCAATCCGTGCACGGATTCCTGGCTCGCCTGGGCGCGGACTTCATAACGATAGATCGTATTCCAGGGCCATTTTACGCCAAGACCTTCGTTGTAAACGAAGGTCGTTTCCGTTCCGCCGCCAAACAGGCGGTAGAGGACGCCGACCTCGCCAGGGCGGATTGCAAAAAATACAAACGGAGTGAGAATGAGCGCAATGAAGCCGACGAAGAGTGCAGTCGCGATCGCTTTGTCGCCGCGTTGCAGACGAAAACCCCGCCTGCGATGCTGACCATCGGGCTTAGACGGATCGACTCCGGGCACCATTTAGTCTCTTTCTCTGCTTTGGCGCGCATTGTTCTTCACTGGGAGCCGCTCCGCAACCCATAAGTGAAAAAAGCCACAGCACATGAACCGGAAAGCGGGTGCGCGTATGCTGGTCTGCGAGCGATGATCGGAGAACACCATGGAGCCGACCGAAACACATATCGTTGGACGATTGCTGCTCTCGAGCGCGCTCGTGGGTTACGCGGTCGTGACGCTCCGGGCCGATCTCGGTGAAACTCACGCAACCAACCCCCGGTGGCTGCGTCACGCCCGCTTTCACGTGGTTTGGCAGTCGCTCACCAACGCGGCCATTATCCTGCTGGGGCTCGTCCTGATCTGGTGGCCCGGGCCGATGTTGCGGCCCCGCCTCTATCTGGCGGGTGCGTTCGGGGCGATCATTCTCGGCACGTTTTTTGTGACGACGCTGACGCGATCTCTCTTCGGCGGCGGGCTTCGTGATGCGGAAGGCGAACCGCCGTTGCGGCTCGACCTGGGTCCCGCGACGACGACCTTCGACGCCAATGTGGTGATCTTCACCATCCTGTCGATAATTCTTCTTGCGGGGGTGGTGACCATCACGCTCTAGTCCTACAAGACGAAGATGATCACCCGGAGACGTTGAGTGCGCGTGCCATCTTCCAGCGAGGCGCTGACACCGAAAACGCTCAGCGCCTTCTTTTACGACCTCTACAATGAAGCTCCCCGTCCGCTGCGCATGCTGATCGCTGCGCGCCCCTACGTGTGCCCGTATGACAAGCTCGTAAGCTTCGTCCCGGAAGGGGCGACGGTGCTTGATTTTGGTTGCGGAACCGGGTCGCTCCTCGCCGTTCTCGCGGCCGTTGACCGGGTGGGGCACGGAATCGGTTGCGATGTTTCGGCTGCCCCTCTCGTCGCCGCCCGCGCCGCCGCAGCTCGCATTGGGGCTTCAGACCGCTTGGACTTCAGGCACATTGCCGACATCGACAGCGCGCCGGATGGTCCGTTCGACGTCGTCACCATGGTCGACGTGCTGCACCACATCCCGCCGCCACGACGGGCGGACGCCATCACTGCCGCGGCCCGCCGCACCGCCCGCGGGGGCCTCTTCATCTACAAGGACATGACTGACCGTCCGCTTTGGCGGCGCTTCGCCCACACCGTGGACGACCTCGTCTTCTCGCACGAACTCGTTCGTCAGGTGAGGGCCGGCGAGGTGGAGGCCTGGGCGGCTCAGTCTGGCCTCGCAATCGAGCACACCGAATCCATCCCCCGCCTCGTTTACGGGCATGAGCTTCGGGTGTTTCGCAAGCCGTGAGGCGTGCTTAAGACGGCATGGTGATCGACGAACCTATGAAGACTTGTTGACTAGCGCCCAGTTTCGGCCGCAGCCATGTGGAACCTGGGTTCCCCGGCGTATGGGTGACAGTTACGACGCGCTAGGAGGCGCCGGCGGTTTCTTGCCTCGTGTCCGCCGAGGCCCGCTGAAACTTAGGCGCCTTCTACCGGCAGCTTAGTCCTCCCGCGGGCTTTTGCTGGCTTGTCGGCTCCGGCCATAAACTGCGCTTTCGCCAGTTCGGCAAAACGGCCGCCGCTTTCGACCAGTTCGTCGAAATTGCCCGATTCAATCACGCGGCCGTGGTCGAATACGAGAATGCGGTCCGCGTTGCGGATGGTTGCCAGTCGGTGGGCGATGACGAAGGTCGTACGGCCCTTCATGACCTCGTCCAACGCCAGTTGCAACTTCTGTTCCGTCGCCGCATCGAGAGCGCTCGTGGCCTCGTCGAGAATGAGGATCGGTGGATTCTTCAAAAGGGCCCGGGCGATGGAGAGTCTTTGCCGCTCGCCACCTGAGAGGGAACGCCCGCGTTCGCCGATGATGGACGACAAACCATCTGTCTGGCGTGAGATGAATTCGATCGCCTGCGCGCGCTCCAGGGCTTCGATCATTTCCGCGTCCGTTGCCTCCGGCCGCCCAACCTGGAGGTTTTCGCGAATGGACCGGGCGAACAGCATGGGTTCCTGAAAAACCACGCCGATGTTGCGCCGCAGCGACGACAGGGTGAGATCGCGGATGTCGTCGTTGTCGATGCGGATCGAACCGGATTGCGGATCGAACGCGCGATGCAGCAATCCCAAGGTCGTCGATTTGCCCGAGCCCGTCGCCCCCACCAGCGCCACGTTTTCCCCCGGCTGAACCGTAAACGAGACGTCCTGAATGGCTGGTCGTTTTCCGTCATACGAGAAGCTGACATTCTCGAACGCCACCTTGCCGCGAAAGCGGTCCACGTCCTTGGCGTTCGGCCGATCGTGAACCGCCGGCGCGGTGTCGAGGATCTCGAAGAATTCCCGCATTTTCGGCGCTTGCATGAACAATTGATTGATGAAGCTGACGGCCTGTTCGAGGCGCGAAATCAGCATCGTGGCGATGCTCATGAACATTACGATCTCGCCGATGGTCGCGAGGCCGTTGAGATGCAGGCCCGTGCCGACCAGAAATACGGCCGTGACCGTGATGGTGGCCGCTGCGCGCGAGGCGACGGAGGCGATCGCCCACCAGGACAGGACCGGGTTCTGGGCCTGCAGCAATTGTTGGATGATGGCCCGCAGCGAGCCCGCCTCAGCCTCGACGCGGGTGAAGGACTGGATGACCGGAACATTGCCGAGCGCGTCGGAGGCATGTTCGGCGAGGCTCGAATGATAGCGTTCGACCGACCCCTGCAGGCTCTCGGTTTTTCTCACGACGATCGTGGTGAGGATGGCGAAGACGAACATCAGCGCTACGAGCAGCAAGCCCAGTCGCCAGTTCAGAAAAACCGTCATCGGCAGCAGGATGAACAGGGCGATGAGAGCCGCGAAATGCTCGCGAAAAAACCCGAGCCAGAGCCAGGCCATGCCGTTCGAGCCCTCCAGCATGACCTTCAGCACACGTCCCGAATGGGTGGAGGTGTGGAAGGCCAGCGGTAGTTCGAGGACATGCTCGAAATAATTCGCCACGACCGCCAGGCGACGACGATGCGACAGCCGGTCGGCATAGAGCGCCACCAGCACACCCGCGCCGATGGAGAAGAACGCAAAGGCCACCCAGGCGATGATCAGCGGCATGAGGGCCGTGAAGGTCACCGCCGGCGTGCCCGGAATCTGCGCCCGCGTGAGCACGTCGATGATGCGCCCGAACAGGATGGGTTCGGCGAATGCGGAGATCGCCAGCGCCACGTTGGCCAGCGCCAGAAGCCCTCCGATCCTGAGATCGGAGCCGAGTTGACCAAGAACGCGGATGTAAAGGCGGATCAGCCACATGGGCAGAGAACCTTGGATGGAGGGTCGCGCAAGGGACGCCGGGGCGCTCCGTTGTTATGATCGGACCCGCGGCACCAACCGGGCCCAGGAGGCGCCCCGCAAACGCGTTGCACCGCACCGCAGACTACACTCCTTCAACATAGCGGCGAATTCGCGAGCGTCCATCCCGCGGCTCTCGAAGGTCGCTGGATTCGACCCTAGCGCCGGTCCGCCGCCACCACCATCGCCCAATAGACCTTGTATTTGGAATTGGGCGTGAAGGCCGTGGCGATGCCGATGCGGGTGGCCTGAGGGTCGAGCAGCACACGATTGTGCTGGGGGCTTTCGCGCCAGCCGGAAAACGCCTCGGCGAGCGTATAATAGCCCGCCGACAGGTTAGCGGCGGGAGCCCTGAACCCGGCAGATGCCAGTTGTGCCTTCACGGCGTCGGCCGAACTCGGCTTGTCGGCCGTTGCCATGGCGCGGGCTTCGGCCTGCGCTGCAGCCTGCAGATCGGGATCGACCGTCAGCGGCCCGAGTCCCTTGTTGGACCGGTAGGCGCTGATCATGTCCCGGGCCATCGCGGCATCGACGACGGCGTCGGCCCGCGCCATCGGCAGGTAGAAGCTGGGCGCCACCGCCGCGCGCGGCGGTGGGGGCGAACAGGCCGAAAGGGCCACGGAGAGGAAGCTGAGAAGGAGGATGATGCGTGTCATGCGGGCGATTTATCCTTGAGAAGGGTTAAGCCTTCATCATCGTCCTGCGGCTTCGCCTTTTCGTCCTGCGCGTCCGGCTCAGGCGGCTTCGGTGCCCCGTCGGGGAATCCGGTCCCCTCCAGACGCAACTGTCTGAAGATGTCGAAGTAGAGATCGCTTGCCACACGGCCGGCCGAGTCAATGTCGTCGACGAAACACACCAAATCGAAATCGATCGTGTTCTCGGTGACTTTCTTGAAGATCACGCGCGGATCGGGCTCGCTCATGATTTCCCGATGGGCCAGAGCGCTGCGGCGCATGATTTCCGCGATCCTGTCCGGATCGGAGGCGCGCGGCACGGGAATCGACACCAGAACGCGCCCGATCCGGTCGTTGCGAACGCGGTTGCGAACGATGCCCGAAATCAGGTTCGAGTTCGGCACGATCAATGTCGAACGATCCGCCGTCTGGATCTCGGTGGAGCGAACGTTGATACGCCGCACGTAGCCTTCGCCATCCCCGACGACCACGAGATCGCCGACGCGGATGGGACGCTCCCACAACAGGATCAAACCCGAGATGAAGTTGTTGACGATGGATTGAAGACCGAAACCGATACCGACCGACAGGGCGCCCGCCACGATGGTCAGGCGCTCAAGGCTTAAGCCAAGATAGCTGAATGCGATCACGCCCGCGGTGATGATGCCCACATACCCCGCCGCCGTGCGAATGGAATTGCGCAAGCCGGCATCGAGATCGGTCGCGGGCAGGAACGTGTTGTCGAGCCAGCGCTGGATGATGCGTGTGATCGTGAAGACAATCGCGAAAAGCAGGGCCGCGATCAGGATCGACGACATGGAAATCGTCACGTCGCCGACGTTGAAGCCAAAAAACACCGCGCGGACGGAGCCCATCAGGTCGGTCGACTCGACGCCCCAGGGCGCCAGCACGAGCAGGATCGCCATGATAATAAGGCTGAGCCGCGCCGCGCCCGTCGCCACGACCCCGATCTGCTCCAGCGAGCGCCGGCGCAGGCCCGTATTCGCCTGCAAGGCGGTGACGATGCGGCTCTGGGTACGGAAGGTGTTGCCGATGAATTCGTCCGCGATGTTCATGGCAAGGATGAGCAATGCGAGAAGGATCGAAATCCAGACAGCCTGGTCGACCACGAATGAGGCGAGCGCGACATAGCCGCCCAGGACGCTCGCGACGATAGCCGCCACCACGATCCAGCCAAGCGTCCGGACGGGTCCGCCAATCGTGAATTCCGACGAAACATACGGCCCGAGGCAGGCCTCGTCCTCAGTGGCCTTGTTGGCGAAACGGCGCAGCAATTCGGCAAAGATAAGCGCCATCGCAAGTGCAAAGACGGCGCGGGACAAGACCGTGATGGGCAATGCCGCCGCGATCGCCTGATTGAAGGACTCAAAGATCTTGCCGACCATTTCGACAGTCGCGAGCGTCACGCCGAAGCTCATGATGCGCGTCGCGGAAATGTCGGCGACGGAGATCAGGCGCCAGTTGGTGTGGTCGGGCGCCAGAATGGCATCGATCAGCGCCCGGACAAACGCGACGAATGCAATACCGCGCAAAAGCGCCGCCACCACCTGTTCGAGACGGGATGGAAAGATGTCGGCGGCATCGAAGGCGATCCACACGATCCAACACCCGACAATCGCCGGCACGGCGCCGAGAAAGAATGCCGTCAGCGCCGCCAGCAGACGCGAGCGACGGGAGGGATCGAGCGTATCGGGGTCGCGCTTGACGAAGCGGCGGGCGAGACTCCGGCGGCCTTCATAGAGGGCCACGGCACCCCCGACCGCAAGACCCAGCAGCAGCAAGGCGCCGAAGGTCGCATTGCGCTGGATCTGATCCAGCGTGTCCGACAGGGTCGTCCCCTGCGCGCGCAACTCGCGCGGGATCGCGTAGATGACATCCTTCCAGAGCTCCACGCTCAGGATGCTGTCGCTTTGCTCGAACAGCGCGCGCGCAAACCCCGCGCGACGCAGGTCGCCGATCTGTGTTGCCAGTTGTTCGGCCTGGAGCAGGATCGCCCGCGCGAGACGCTGCGTTTCGTCGAGTTCGGCCACTGCCGCCTCGCGCTCCGCCCGGTCCTTGGCCGCATCCGCGCTTTCTTCCGGCTCGCCATCCTTCGGTTTTGGTCCGAGTTGTCCCAGCCGGGCCTTGCTCGCCTCAAGGCGCGGCGCCTGCTCGGCGATGACAGCCCCGATGCCCTCGATCATCGGCTCGATCTGGAGGCGCAGCCTTTGCAGGTCGGCGTCAGAATGGCGGCGCGCCTCCAGGCCAAGCTCCGTCTGCGTCAGGTTGGCCTTGTAGCTTTCGAGCCTGGCGCGCGCGGCTTTCGTTTCCGCCGACAACGCCTTGACGGGTTCGCCATTGGGGTTGGTGGCAGGCTGAGAGGCGGGTGACGGAGCGGCCTGGGACACAGGTGCCGTTGCGGCAGGCAGGGGAGTTTGCCCAAAAACGCTCGATCCAGCGCATAGCAGCATGAGGAGAGCAGCCACGAGGCGCCTGCATCCGGATGGGGTCATTTTGTTCCGCCTTGTCGTTTTTCCGCCTGTCGCGGCCTGTTGCCGGCCGGTTATGCGAATCATTGAGGCGAAAAGTCGCCGGTGGCGGCGATGAGCGCAAGGCTAAGCCGGAGACGACGGATCGTCATCACCGGCTTTGTGTAACGTTCTGGCCTATTGAGGTGTCGCCGGGGCCGGCGTGACCGGCGTCGGAGGCGCGGAGCTGCCGGTATTTGGCGGTGGCGTGGGTGACCCGGTCGAAGAGCCGGACGGCGACCCCGTGACGGCATCCCGGGACGCATCCTGGCTTGGAGAGGTCGGCGACGTCATGGTCACCCAGGTGAGATAGCCGGCGATCGCGATGCCACAGAGGATCAACGCGCAAATCAAAACCACCAATACGGGACGCCCGGCGGGCCCCTGACGGGCGCGGTCGTCTGGAACAATCTTGGCCATTGCATCCTCATACACGGTGAAACGACGTCGGCACGCTCAACCAAAGCGTCACTGGGGAACGTCAGACGCTTCGGCGGGTTCCGCATTTGATGGGCAGAGAGAAATCCGGCGGCTGATGGCTGGCCTCCATGTTTTCGCCGCTTCAATGACCTTGGGTAGGATGGTTTCGAGGACATGTCATGGACGACAATTGCATCAGCCTGGACGGCGAGTGGGAATTTTTACACGTCGCCGACGATCGCCTAACCGGCCCCGCGGAGGTCCGGCAGATCGTGGTCCCAAGCCCTTGGCAGGCCCAGTTTCACGACCTTCGCATGCGGGCGGGGATCGGGATTTACCGCCGCTCCATCGACATCGATGCCGATTGGCTGGGTGACACCGTCTGGATCCGGTTCGGGGCGGTTTTCCATAACGCGCGGGTGTTCATCAACGATCAAGCCGTCGGCTCCAACGAGGGCGGCTTCCTGCCGTTTTCATTCGACGTCACGGAATATCTGCGCCCGGGCAAGAACGAGATCAAGGTGCGGGTCGATTCTCCCACCGATAATCCGGCTGAGTTTCCCGATTCGCCGTTTGCGGAAATTCCGTTCGGCAAGCAAAGCTGGTACGGCCCGCTTTCGGGCATCTGGCAGCCGGTCTATCTCGAGAGGCGCGTCGCCGACCACATGACCCGCATAAGGCTCGTCCCCAATCGGGACACGGGCCAGGTTTCGTCCGGGGTATTCTTTGCGCGTCCGATGACTCAAGAATCGCGAATCCGCGTCGAGGTGCGCGACCCTTCGGGTTCGGTCGTCGTCGAGGAATGGCATGAAGCGAGGATCGGCATCACCAGCATGCCCTTCGCGTTCCGAGTCGCCGACGTGGTGTCCTGGTCGCCGCAGGAACCGAACCGGTACCGCGTTCTGGTTGAAATCGTCCGCGACGACAAGGTGCAGGACGCGATCAGCGATCATTTCGGATTTCGCACGATCGAGATCAGAAACGGCCATTTTTATCTCAACGGCAAACCTTTTTATCTGCTCGGCGCGCTCGACCAGGATTACTACCCGGATACGATCTGCACGGTTCCATCCGTCGAATTTCTCGAGGATCAGTTTCGCAAGGCAAAAGAGCTCGGCCTCAATTGCCTGCGGTGCCACATCAAGGCAGCGGATCCGCTCTATTACGAAGTCGCAGACCGCATGGGGATGCTGATCTGGACGGAGCTTCCGAATGGAGGCATGTCGACGGAACGATCGCGGGGGCGCAAGGAGAAGCTGCTCAAGGGAATCATCGATCGCGACTGCAATCACCCGTCGATCATCATCTGGACGATCATCAACGAGAACTGGGGCGTCGATCTCGTGCACGACCCGGATCACCGTGAATGGCTCAAGCGAACCTTCGCGTGGCTCAAGGCTTATGATCCGACGCGCCTTGTGGTCGACAACTCGCCGCTCGCACCGAGCTTTCACGTTGAATCCGACATTGCGGATTATCACTTTTATGCCGCGATTCCGGATCATCGCGACGAATGGGATACCTTCGTCGACGAGCTCGCATCGCGCGCATCGTGGCTCTATTCGCCGTATGGCGACGCCGTCATCACCGGGCGCGAGCCGATCATGTGCTCGGAATTCGGCAATTGGGGCCTCCCCTACCCGAAAGATCTTCGGAACAAGACGGGCGAAGAACCCTGGTGGTTCGAGACCGGTCACGATTGGGGCGAGGGCGTGATGTACGCCCACGGGGTCGAAAACAGATTCGCGGACTGGAGCATGGACCGCGTATTCGGCGATCTGCGGCGCTTCGTGATGGCGGCGCAATGGCAACAATTCCGCGCGCTCAAGTACCAGATCGAAGCCATGCGGCGAAAGCCGAATCTCGCAGGCTACGTCATCACCGAACTTCACGATTGCCATTGGGAATCCAACGGGCTTCTCGACATGCGGCGCAATCCCCGCGTCTTCCACGAACTCTTCCATATCATCAACGGCAATACGGTGATCGTGCCGAAATGGAAGCGGGTCACCTACTGGGCCGGGGAGACAATCCAGCTGGAACTCGCGGTCGCCCACGGGGCCGGACCGGCTCTCGAGAATTGTCAGCTTTCGATCTGCCTCGGCGACGAGACGTTGCGCGTAAGCCTCCCCGCTCGCGTGGAAGCGCCAACGGTCGTTGACCTCGGCAGCATCGAGCTTCCTGTGCCTGATCTTTCCGAGGCGGATTTGCGCCGGATTGCCTTCGAATTGCGAGATGCGGACGGGCAACTGGTCGCGCAGAACCACCTCGATCTCGCCATTCACCCGCTGCGCAACGCGCCCGCGCAGGACGGTCAACTGATGTGGGCCGAGGACGACGACATCCGCGAGCGGCTTGAGGCGATGGGCTACGGAATGGCCCGTGCGATGTCAGAGGCGAATGTCATCGTGGCCCGAAACCACGACAAGGCCGTTGTCGACCACGTCCGGCAAGGTGCGAGCCTGCTGCTGCTGCCGGAGAATGAGATCAGCCTCTATCCGTTCTTTCCGCATTGGCAGAATGTCAGGGTCAAATCGCGCGATGGGACCCTGTGGAGAGGCGATTGGGCGTCGTCCTTTGCGTGGTTGCGACGGGTCGACCAGTTCGCACGAATTCCCTCCGGCCCGCTCCTCGACGAAACCATGGACCGCGTTCTGCCGGATTTCGTGATCGCCGGTTGCAATCTTCTCGATTTCCAGGCTCGGGTCTTTGCCGGGCTGGTCGTCGGATGGATCCACAAGCCTGTCGCTTTAGGGGTCGAACGGACCTATGGGCGCGGGCGGATCGTGGCTTCCACATTCCGCTTGTTCGAGGACGTACCGCTGGCAGACCCGACCGCCACCATGCTGCTGGATAGTCTCATCGAACTAGCGGTCGAATCGCGGGCGCAGCGGCTCGAAGAGGCCGTCCGGGCCGCCGAAGCGGCAGCCTGAGTGCCGCGATTTGCTATTGGGCCGCAAGCGGGGTGCGATGGCCATCGCGCCGCGGAGGGACGATCGGAGTCAACGTGCGCTCGCGGTGCTTGAGCCTGCTGGCATGCAGAATGTCCAGCCGTTGCGCATCGCGAAAGGCGTCAAGCATCGGCTGATGGGGAAGTCGTTCTCCGTGCGGGTCGGTGTGCGAGACGGGATCCCAAAGACCCATGGGCGTCCAGTCGGCCGGCGAATGCCATTCGGGCATTCCGAGGATCGGGTATAGACACACGCCGTGAAGAGGAACCCCCTCTCGTAGCAAGGCTTCGGCTTCCTCAGCCACTTCCCGCAACCAGGGTCCCCGCTTGTCGCCCACATGCGTCGTCTCGGTGATCATCAGATCGCCGCCGTAGCGGTTTGACACATGGCGCACGAGATCCCCTAATCTTACGCGCCGCGGGTCCTCGTCCGCGAGCGGCGGAATGGTGCCGCCATTCAGCGGCGTCACGCGCCACTCCCATTGATTGGTCCAGTAGTAGTTGATGCCCACGATATCGAGATGGGCGCGCGTGCCGCCAAGCTCCGGCATGAGACGACCGCTCAGCATATCCCAGGACTGGAACACCAGCCGATTGTTGAAATCCTCCGCCTCGTCGTGCCATTGCGGCATATCGGGCGGCAATGCCACGCGACACAAGGGATCGGCATTCACGATGCGAGCGTCCGGACGGACGTAACGAATAGCGTCGATGCCCTGGATGGCGGCGCGAACGAGCGCCACCTTCAAGTCCCAACCGCGGCCGATGCCGTGAGGTGCAAACAACCCCCTCTCGCCGGCGGCGAATGCCATGAAGGAAGGCTCATTGACGGGCGTGAAGTAGAGCGTCCGATCGCTCCGCAGAGCAGCGTAGCGGGTCGCAGCATAGCAGTAATCCGCAAATTGGGCGGGGAAGTCGTCGCTCCAAAGATCCACATGCGGCGGGAAGCCGTAATGAAACAGGTCCCAGATCACCTCGATGCCGTGCTTTGCGGCCGCGCGCATGAACGGCTCGACGGACGAAAAATCGTAGCGCCCGCGCCCGAGATCGATCAGCGGCCAGCGCATGACCTCTCTGACGCCACGGATCCCGAGCGCCGCGAGCTTGCGGTAATCCTCATCGACAGTGCGGTCGTGACCGGTCGCCGCCACCTGATCGAACCATTCGCCATGGCGGTTATAGCCGGTCGATCCCTCGAAGCCGGCTAGAAAGAAGCTTCGAAACATGAGGCAGATTCCCCCGAAAACTCAATTTTCGCCGAGTTCCAGAGACCCGACAGCGAACGACCCGCCCGCGACATAGCTCTGATAAGAACCGACAAGAGACGTTGGAGTTCGATTCAATGTTGCGGGATCGAGATCCCAAAGCCCCATTCTGGCGAAATACTGCGCCGGCTCCCGCAGACCCTGGCGATACGCCCAGGCAACGAGATCGAACATCGGCCACCACGTATAGCCGATCATCGGAACGCCCGTGTTGCGGAGCTGCCGCACCGCCGCCAGTGAATCGTCCATCCAACGCTGCCGCTTTTCGACGGAACCGAGAGACGCCGTCTCGCTGATGAAAAGTGGCACCCTGTAGCGCTCGTGATAAAGGCGCCCGAGCTGCGCGACGAGATCGCCGCATGCATAAGGCTGGCGAATGCGAAAGCGTCCATTTCCCTCTCGCTGCAGGCGCTTCAGCGTGAACATCGGGTAGAGATTGAGGCCGATGAGCGGAAGCTCGACCGCATTCGCCTGGAACCACGCGAGATCGCGTTCACCGGCACCGTATTGCAGCAGCCAGGGCCAGAGCCGATGCTCCGGATCGACCCTGCCGCTGACAAGATCGAGCGCGAGGAAGACGATCTCCTGACGTCGCTCGGTTTCCTCGATCAAGGTTGGATCGCGGGTTTCGTAGAGGTCCGTCGCATCCACATGCACGGGAACGATCTGGGGATCGACAGCCTGAAGGCGCCGAACGGTCCGCACGATGCCGCGCGCGATACCCATCATCACCGCGATGAAACCACGCCAGCCTCGCCGGTAAGGCGGCCACCAACCAAGCCGCCCGCAATACCAGGCGGTCACGCGCGGTTCATTGAGGGGCGTGTACCACCGAATGCGGCCCTCGAATCGTGCGGCCAACCGTCCGGCGTAATCCGCGATGAGGTCGGGATAGTCCGGGTTCAGATAGGCACCCTCGATCCATGGCGGCAGGCCATAGTGGACGAGATCGACCACAGGATCGATGCCACGATCCAGCAGTCGGCCCAGTGCGTTGTCGGCAAAGCTCCAATCCCAGTCCTGCCGCGTGCGCTGAACGAGATGCCACGGAATGCCGTAGCGCGCAGCCTTGACGCCGAGGCTGGCCATGAGGTCGATATCTCCCGCCCACCGATCATAATGCCCGGTAAGCGCATATTCATCGAGCGTGCGGCCGGTGGCAGGCCACGGCGCGGTGATGAACGTGTCCTCGATCCCGGTCATCCACCAGAAAGCGTCGCGCTCTGCGAGGCGCGACAAGTGTGGGCGGGGCGGCGGCATCGACATCGCATCAAGATGCGAGGGCCGCAGGCGAAGAGGCTACTTTGACGACCCGTCCGTCGCCGCGGACCGGGATCGACTCGTTAATTCTTCGGAATGTCGCGAGCGCCTGACCGACGATCTGGTCCATGTTGTAATACCGGTAGGTCGCGAGTCGCCCAACGAACCACACATTCGGAGTCGCAAGCGCAAGCCGTTCGTATTTCTTGAACAGCTCCTGATTTTCCGCCTTCGGGATAGGGTAATAGGGATCTCCTTCGGCGGACGGGAATTCGTAGGTAAGAGCCGTCTTTGCGTGCTCCTGGCCGGTCAGATGTTTGTACTCGGTGATCCGCGTGTATTCCTCGGTCTGGGGATAATTGACGACCGCGACCGGCTGGAACTGGGGCTGGTCAAGCGTCACGTGTTTAAAACGCAACGACCGATAAGGCAGCTTTCCGAACCTGAAATCAAAATACTCGTCGATGGGGCCGGTGAAGATCAGGCGTCGATGGGGAATTGTATCGCGGATGTCATCGTATTCCGTCTGCGTCATCACATGAATGTTCGGGTGGTTCAGCATGGACTCGAACATGCGCGTGTAGCCGTGTTTCGGCATGAACTGAAACTCGTCGCCAAAATAGCGATCGTCCCGGTTGGTGCGCGTGGGCACACGGGCCGTCACCGACTTGTCGAGCTCCGAGGGATCGAGGCCCCATTGCTTTCGCGTGTAACCGCGAAAGAACTTCTCATAGAGTTCGCGGCCGACTGCCGCGACGACCACGTCCTCCGACGTCCTGATCTCCTCGACCGGCTCAGCACGCTCCGCAAACCATTCCTGAAGTTGTTCGGACGTCAGGTCGAGGTTGTAGAGCGTGTTGACGGTATCGAGATTGATCGGGATCGGCACGAGTGTGCCATCAACCGCCGCCAGCACCCGATGCTCGTAGGGTCGCCACTCGGTGAATTTCGACAGGTGATCGAAGATTCCCTTCGCGTTCGTGTGAAAGATGTGCGGGCCATATTGGTGGATCAGCAGGCCGTTCTCGTCGTACCGGTCAAACGCGTTGCCGCCGACGTGATTCCGCCTGTCGATGAGAAGCACGCGCTCGTTGCGCTCGCTCGCGAGCCGCTCCGCGAGGACACTGCCTGCAAAGCCCGCCCCGACGATCAACCAATCGTACATGAGATCACTCCGCTGCCGTTGTGGCGTAGGCGGGGAGCGAATCCTGGCGCCATGAGATTGAAGAATCGCCCAATCCCTCGGACATCAGGCGCTCCATGGCGGACCACGTTTTATCCCATGAACCGGCGGCGAGATGACGGTCGACCCTGGCGAGCCATGGAGCTTTCGGACGCGCGAAAATCAAATCGATTTTTGCCACGACCTCATCCGCATCACGCGCGATCTCGACGAGGCCCTTGTCCCCATAGGGATTGACCACATCCTTGATTGCCGTCGAAACAACCGGAACGCCGGCGGCCAGGAATTCCGGCGTCTTCGTCGGGCTGATGAACCTAGTGGCTTCGTTTAAGGCGAAGGGCATGAAGCCGATGTTCCATCCGGACAGGTATAGTGGAAGTTCGTCGTAACTTCTGCCGCCGAGCCAATGGATGTTCGCGCGTTGAGGCAGCGACGCCGGGTCGATCTTGGCGACCGGCCCGATCATCACGATGCTTGAATCGGGCAGACGCTCGGCCACAGCTGCTACAAGATCGAGATCCATACGCTCATCGATCACACCAAAAAAACCCATGCGCGGTGAGCGAATGATCGCTTGGTCGTGCGGATCCGAACGTCCATTCCGTGCTTTCGAAAAGTGGGAAAAATCAATCGAGGACGGAAAACCGTGGACGCTCCGATGTCGATCGCGCTTTGCCTCGTATAGGCTCATGCCGCCGGTGAAGACGAGGTCGGCACGGGCGAAAAGTGCGTCCTCCATTGTCAGCAAGGCCTGCGACGCTCCGCGAAACAGCGAGAGCTCGTCCATGTTGTCATAGACGCAAAGATCGCATTCCAGATCACTCGTGAAGGCGAGCGCCATCGGCGTGTAGTACCAGAAAACCCGCGGGACCTTCGCTTTTCGACCGATCAGCTTCGTGATGAGGCCTTGCTGTTCCTCGATAATGTCCTCGGGAGAAAGACCCTCAGGCAGAACGGGGACGGCGATCGTGATCCCGTGCGGGCGCTGGCCCAATTCCATATGAGGTGAAGCCTGAGGCTTGAAGACAGGTTCTTCGATGACCAGCACGTCGTAACTTTTGGCGGCACGCGTGAGAAGGTGTTGTGGACGTTGCCAGACGAAATCCCAACGCAGGTGAGAGAAGCAGATGAGACGGGGCTTTTGAACAACGGGCAGCAGGGTAGGACGGATAGCACGCAGGTGGGTCGGCAAACGCTCAGGCATGGGCGCAATCCTTCAGAGCAAACGTGCGGCGGCATTCGGACCGAGGAAAACGGTCCGGCGAACAAATTGATTTTGGAAGTGGAAGGCCTGACAAGCGCCCGGACCACAGTTTAAGAACGCTGTTGGCCGTCGGCGGTTCCAGTCCCGTTCATATGGATGAACGGGCATTCAGCCGCAGGCACGGCCGTTAAGATCTATTTCTTTTCAAGCAGTAAGGTGCCCTGTCTGCGGATGAAATTCTTCGCCTTTTCGGCGACGACAGCAAGGATCCAGGGCAACTTCACTTCCACAAGCACCTGATCGTCCATCACGTCAAGGTGTCCGTCGATGGCTTGCCCCATGACACCGATATGAAATGCCATGCGGTCGCCTGTCCAATGTTCGTCAATGGACGCGATTGTGTCGCCAAATTGCGACTTGACGCTTCCAAGCCCACCCTGAAGGCGGCGAGCGGCTTCCGCTTTGCCGAGATTGTGCGGGATCGAGACGATGAGAGGTTTGGACATGGACACACTCCGTTTCGAACGAGCACAAGCCGAGCCGTATGGTATAGGTTCCATGCCAATGGACGTTTGAATGATGCTCGACTCTACAGCATTTCGACCTTGATTCCCCGCATCACGATGGTTTCCTGCATGAAACGTCGTTCGAGTTCCGCGCGGTAATCCTCCCACCACCGGCGATCGATTTCGCGCGTCATGATTTCGAACACCACGAGATCATCATGCTCGGTGTGGCCACCCTCGGTCCACGTCCCTTTGGCCGGAGCACGGGTGAAACTTGTGATGCCACCAAAGTGCTCGGTCATCTCCGCCCGGACCCGACCGTACTCGGCGCTGCTGAAGCGGTGGCCGGTGCGGTCTGCGAGCGGTAGCAGGATTTGCACAAGGTACATCGCCCCCCCCTTCGCGCGGCGACCTGGCCCGGGGACAGCCCTAGGCCGCGACGCGCATCTTCACAAGGTAGCGCAGCCCCCCGCGACGGCTAGTGACCGCGCCAGCTTCCGTGCAGCGGGCATTTTCATAGATGTGGATGTCAGGCTTGTGCGACGAACAAATCCAGGTCGCTTGCCGGAAGGCGATCGACCGCGTAGCGGCTCGATGGCTTCGAGATGCGCCACGGGTGAAGCGTCGAGGCGTGAATGGCCTCGGAGGGCCGCAGCCGGCGGATCGTTCCGTCCGCCTGCACTTCATCCAGCACCACGAAGCCAAAAATCGTCAGGCGCGTTGCCAATGCTTTCGTGGCGCGGTCCTGCGCGTCGATCGGCAGCGAGCCTGCCGCGTAAACCGCGTCCATCAGGCTGCGCTGGTCACGACGCGGAGACGCACAGGCGCGTCTGCCTGGAAAGCGGATGACGTTCGTCGGCTCGGATCTCGATTCCATCTACGCAACCCCCGGTCCCGAATCGGACCGAGGATCGTCGGAATGGATTAAGAAGCACCTAACCTCACTCGACGCGATGGAGGGAGACGTACGCGGTCCCGGTCGAAGTCAGACCCAGTTCCTGGGCTGGCCCCTTTGCCAGATCGATGATCCGGTTGCGTGTGAAAGGCCCGCGATCGTTGACCCGAACCACGACCGAACGGCCGTTTTTCTCGTTCACCACGCGGAGTCTGGTGCCGAAGGGAAGATAGCGATGGGCGGCGGTCATCGCGCCGGAATTGAATCGTTCGCCGCTGGCGGTGCGGCGTCCGTGGAAACCAGGCCCATACCAGGAGGCCGTGCCTTTTTGCAGGCTGGCCGTACTGGCAACTTTGTTCTGGGAAAGAGATCCGGTTACGGAAGGATCAGTTGAAGTAGTATTACATGCAGCAACGAATAGAAGTGACGTCAGGATAGACGCCCGAGCGAGTATATTCTTCAAGGATGTGGCTCCCCTTCCTTGTGTCTTGAAAGGGAAACTGACGGATAAAGAGGCAAGAATATGACGGCTTTTTTTGCCTTGTTTTGCTTTACTTTTCACCGAGCAAAATGATCACTGGGAATAGGCTGAAGCTTAGCATTATGCCAATATATAGCCTGAGATAACATTTCTTTGGTTCGGGGCGCAACAGCGCGAGCTGACCAAAACACGGGACCGCATGGCCCTGGTACCCAGCCACAAGGTTCTCGCATCAGGTCGCATTCATTTCCTACGCTGGCAGGACGACCAAGCCGAGGAGGTCGCGACGGAGCCAGCGCCACAACATCAGGCCGGCCACCACTGCAAGGCCGGTCGCAAGCCCGATCCAGATGCCGACCCCGCGCAGTTCCGTGCCGAAGGCAAGCCAAACCCCAAGCGGCAGCCCGACGCCCCAGTATCCCAACGCCGCGTAGACCATGGGGATGCGGGTGTCCTGCAACCCGCGCAGCATACCGGCTCCGACCGCCTGCGCGCCGTCGGCGATCTGGAACAACGCCGCAAGGATCAGGAACGAAACAGCGTAACCGATGACCGGAAGGTTCTTCGGGTCGGTCATATCCAGGAATGCGCTGATCAGCAGATGCGGCGCGACCAGCATCAGCAATGCCGTGAAGACCATGAAGCCGACACCAAGCGCGAAGGCCGTCCAGCCGGCCCGTGTGACCCCGTCTTCGTCCTGGGCCCCATAGGCACGGCCAACCCGGACGGTCGCGGCCTGGCTGATGCCGAACGGCACCATGAAGCACAGGGAGGCGATCTGCAGCGCGATCGCATGAGCCGCCAGTTCGTTCGCGCCGATACGCCCCATCAGCAGGGCCGCGGCGTTGAAGATCGTCACTTCGAAGGCCATCGTCAGGCCGATGGGGACACCGATGCGCCAAAGCGAGCGGTAGCGCGGCCAGTCAGGGCGCCAGAAGCGGCCGAAGAGATGATATCGCCGCAACTGCCGATCGAGGCTGATCACGATCGCCAGGGCGACGAACATGAACGTGCTCGACACGACCGTGCCGTAGCCGGCTCCAACCAGTCCGAGTTCCGGAAGGCCGAATTTGCCGAACATCAGGCAATAGGCGGCAGCAAGATTGACGGGGAGCGCCAGCAATCCGATCACAAGCGCCCAGCCCGGCCGCTCGAGCGCTGACAGGAATGAACGAAGGACGAGATAGAGAAGGAACGGCAGCAAGCTCCATTGCAGCGCCCGCATGTATTCCGCCGCCACCTTCGCAAGGACCGGTTCCTGTCCGGTTGCAAGAAGAATGACCTCACCGTTCCAGGCAATCACCCAGATCGGTATGGCGACTGTCAGCGCGGCCCAAAACCCCTGGCGCACCGTGCGGCGCACTTCCCGCACCGAGTGCCGTTGTCTGCCAAGCTCTTCGGCAATGACCGGAGCGGTGGCGCTCACGAGACCGATGCCGAAGATCAGCAGGGCAAAATAGAGGTTGGTGCCGAGAGCACCTGCCGCGAGCGCGTCCGATCCGAGCCATCCCATGAGAATCACGTCGGACGTCATGAGGGCGTTCTGAGCCAGATTGGTCAGGATCAGCGGCCATGCCAAAGCGAGCATGGAACGCAACTCGGACATCCAGGCGATTTTTTGTAATTTCTTCGGACTGAGGGGCTTCATGGCTCGCCTTCTAGCCCGAAACGAGCTTGAAACGCCACTCCCGGCCCCCAAAGTCCATCCGCAACGCCGCCTTCTGCGCAAACGTGGCAGTTCGGGAACTTGGCAGCATGGCGCCCGTTCAGTCCTCAGCCGGCGCAGACGGAATTGTTGCTTTTTGCGGAGAACACGATGGCGCAGGTGGCGCTCTCCACTTCAATTGAGTTCGCGCTTCCGCCCAGCATCACCAATGCCGAGGGACGGACGAGGACAGTCGGCGTGGAGGTCGAATTCACGGGATCATCGGCCGAAACGACGATCTATGCTCTGAAGGGAAATCTCGGCGGACACGTGATCGAGATGGACCCGCACGCGTTCAGGCTCGAGGAATCTGCCATTGGCGATATCACGGTCGAACTGGACAGCCGCCTGCTTCATCCGAGCAAGCAAGGCAGCGGCGGTCTCACCGTGATACCTAAGATCGCCGCCTGGTTTGGCTTCGCCGCGAGCTATCTCATTCCCTGTGAGTTGGTCACCGCGCCGATTCCTATCGACAGGCTTCACGAAGTGGATCGGGTGCTCTCAAGCCTCCGGGCTGTGGGAGCCAAGGGGACACAGGACGCGGCGCTCTACGCATTCGGCCTTCATTTCAACCCCGAGATTCCCCGTCAGGATGCCGACACCGCGGTGGCTTTCCTCAAGAGCTTTGTGCTTCTCAATCCGTGGCTCCGGCGTGAAGTGGCGCCCGATATAACGCGCGATCTACTGGGTTTTGCCGATCCGTTCCCGTCCGAGTATGTCCGCAAGCTGATCTCGCCCGGCTACTGGCCTGCGATCGGCGATTTCATCGACGATTATCTGGCGGTTAACCCGACCCGAAACCGGGACCTCGATCTCTTACCTCTCCTGCTTCACTTCGATGAAGCCCGCGTCCGCGCTGTCTTGCCCCACGAGAAGATCAACGCTCGCCCGACATTTCACTATCGCCTGCCCGATGCGCGGGTGAGCGATCCGGGCTGGAGCATTGCGCCCGACTGGAACCGTTGGGTAGCAGTCGAACGGCTTGCATCGAATCGAGACCAGCTCGAAGCACTGAGTGTTGCCTACTTGGCATATGAGGGTCAGGACAAGAGCTGGGCCGACGTGGTGGAGCACATCGCACGGCCATGACTAGGCCCCTGATCGGCGTCACCACGTCTCGGCGCGGAGGCTGGCGCAGCTATCTCATGCATCGCCTGGCGATCGCACGCGCCGGCGCTCGAGCCACCCGCCTGGTCTCCGGCCAACCGCTGCCCGCCGAGCCACTCTGCGGGCTGGTGATCGGCGGCGGCGACGATATCGGGGCGGAGATCTACGGCGGGCAGGTCTTGCCCGACGTCCGTATCGATCCGGCGCGCGATGGGTTGGAACTGGATCTGCTGAAGGTCGCGTTGCCGTCCGGGTTGCCGGTTCTCGGCATCTGCCGAGGGTCCCAGATGATCAATGTGGCGCTCGGCGGCACATTGCACACGGACATCTATCAGGTCTACGAACAGGCACCGAAGATGCGCACCGTTCTGCCGAAAAAGCGTGTGTCGATCATGCCGGACACGCAGCTCGACCGCATCCTGCGCTGCAACCCCTGTCACGTGAATGCCCTGCACCACCAGTCGGTGGACCGCCTCGGTCGCGACCTCAGCATCGCGGCTGTGGACGAGATCGGCATCGTTCAGGCGATCGAGAGCACAACCGCGCCGTTTCTGCTGGGCGTCCAATGGCATCCCGAATTGCTGTTCTGGAAAGCCCAACAGCAGCGCCTCTTTGCCGCTCTAGTCAATGCGGCGCGGGGGAGTGCGAGCAAGCTGAAGCCTGAAACTCTTGCGTCGGCAATCAGGGCGCCCGCCGCGCCTGATGGGGGAAGAGCGGGATAATCTTGTTCTCGCCCGCAAAGCGGAGCTGCCGCTGGATCGCCGCGTGCAGATCGCGGCTCACGACAGGTTTGTGCAGCAATGGAAATTCGCTCTGGTCTTCGGCGACACCGGGATTGCCGGTAAACAGGACAATGGGCAAGTCTGAGAAGGCCTGCCGCACCTCTCGCGCCAGCACGACACCATTCATGGTTCCGGGCATGGACACGTCCATCAGCACCAGTTCGGGTTTGCGCGCGTGAAGACTTCTCAGAGCCTGGCCGGCATCGGTCGCCACATGGGTCACGTAGCCGAATTCGTCCAGCATGGTCTGCACCGCAAGCGCGACCTCGACTTCGTCGTCCACCACCAGGATTTCAATGGCGGAACGGATTTTTTCGGCTGGCGTCGGTTCGTCGTCCGCAGCACCGGCCTTGAGGCGCACAGGCAGGTCCGCGCGCCGCAGGTAGAGCGATATGGTCAATCCATTGCCGTTGCTGCGCACTTCCGTGGCGCCCCCCAGAGCGTGCAGAAAGTGAAGCCCGCGGTTCAGCGTCTCCCAGGATGACATGTCGAGATCGTCCAGCATGAAGGCATTCACCGCCGGGTCGTTGAAAGGACCTGCCGCGTCCGCCGCATCCACGCTGTCGATCACCAGTCGGACGAAATCACCCTCGAGAACGGGATCCGACAAGGTTCCGCGCGTGACATGAATGTTGTTTGCTTCGATGCGGATGGCACCGCCTTGCGCCAGCGCGTCCCGCGCATGTGCGCTTAAGGTGACGATCGCGGTCTCCAGATCGTCGGGATCGACGGCGACGGGCCAGAGCCCTTCCTCGACGGCGACGCGCAGTTCCACCGTGTCGCGCAACAGGGAACGACCCATCAACGCGGCAACGGATTCGATTCTCTCGCCGAGGTCGATATTCTGCACATTCGGCGTGTGCTGTCGGGCAAAGGCCGTCGATCGAGCAAGCAATGTGGCAGCTTGGTCGGACGCCACGAGAGCGGAGAGCAGTTTCCGTTGCAGCAGGGGCTGCTCCTTCATTTGCCGCGCGACTGCGTCGATATTGGCGCTGATGACCATGAGCCTGTTGTTGAGATCGTGCACGATTCCGTCTCGCAGCCGATCGACCGCCTCCGCCTTCTGCGCACGTCGGAGCGCTTCTTCCTCCGCGGGCGTTTCTCCGCTCCGCCTCAGGCGCATGATGTTCTCACCGACCGACCGACTGCCCATCGGGAAAGGGCGGGCAACCCGCACTGGCATCTCCACGGAACCGCGCTCGGCCTTGGCCAGTTCGCGCGCCACCAGCACGGCGCTCGCCGCAACGCTCGCCACAAAGACGATGATTGCGGTGGCAATCAACCCCGGCTGCGTGCTGAAGGCCGCCGCAGCCAGAAGCAGGGCCGATACGACCAGAGCTGCCGCTAAAGCGGACAAGGGAAATCGTGAGTGGAACGGTTGCGGAACCATGGCTTTGACGAACAATTGGGCTTTGACGAACAATTGCATTGACGGAGCGCCCGGCAAGCGCCAATCCCAACGATTGTCCTAGCAATGCTGAGGCACTGCAAGCAGGATTTTCCGTTTCGAGTGACGCCGCGTTTTTGAAGGAGACGATCGTGAGGGGTACGCATTTCTGGCATCTGAAGATGGCTCTTGCGGCGCTCGCCGTCTTCGCCACTGGCGTTCTCACGGCCTCCGCCCACGAAGATATCGAGAGCCGGGTCAATGGCTTGCTGTCCCGCATGACACTTGAGGAAAAGATAGGGCAGCTCAACCTGATTTCCCATGGCCCCCCACTTCGGTGGGACGATATTCAGGAAAGCAAGAGCGGCGCTTTGCTGAACTTCAACAACGCCCAGGATGTGGCGCGCGCGCAAGGACTGGCGCGAAAGTCGCGGCTTCAGATCCCCCTGCTGTTCGGTCTCGATATCCTGCACGGCTTCCGCACCCAATTTCCGGTTCCGCTCGGGGAAGCAGCCGCCTTCAACCCGCGTCTCTCGCGTCTGGCGTCCGAATGGGCCGCTCGGGAGGCCTCCTACGTGGGAGTGAACTGGACCTTCGCACCCATGGCCGATTTATCCCGCGACAGCCGGTGGGGTCGCATTGTCGAAGGATTCGGTGAAGACCCGCATCTTGGATCCGTGCTCACCGCCGCTCGCGTCGAGGGTTTTCGTGCCGGAGGACTTGCCACCGCCACCAAACATTTCGCTGGCTACGGGGCGCCGCAGGGCGGACGCGACTACGACACCACCTATATTCCGCCGGCCGAAATGTACGACACCTACCTGCCGCCGTTCCGTGCCGCACTCGACGCTGGATCCGTCAGTTTCATGGCAGCATTCAATGCGCTGAATGGCATGCCGTCGGCGGCTAATCCTTGGTTGTTGACTGACGTGCTGCGCGGACAATGGGGCTTCGACGGTTTCGTGACGTCCGACTGGGCCAGCATTCACGAGTTGTTGGGGCACGGCATCGCCGCCGATGGCGCGGAGGCTGCCCGGAAGGCGCTGCTTGCCGGTGTAGACATGGATATGATGGGACAGCTTTACATCAAGCATCTTCCCACGGAGGTCCGCGCGGGCCGCGTGCCTGAGGCTATCGTCGACGAAGCGGTGCGCCGCGTCTTGCGCACCAAGTTCCGCATTGGGCTTTTCGATAAGCCCGACGTCGATCCAACACGCGTCGATGCGATCTTCCCCTCGCCCCAATCGCGGCAGGCGGCCCGCGAAGTAGCCCGGGAAACGCTGGTATTGCTGCAGAACCGCGGCGTGCTGCCTGTTGGGGCCAAGACCCGTTCGATCGCCGTCATCGGACCGCTTGCCGATGCGCCGCGCGATCAGATCGGTCCCCACGGCGCGCGCGGTC
>NZ_VCMV01000035.1:31450-101818 GCF_008757455.1 Microvirga brassicacearum
CGGGATCCTCCGATGACCGCACTTGTCGAAACGGCGACGATGCCGATGCGGCGCCATCTGCGCTTCAATCACACCACGCGCTATTGGTTGCTGATCGCTCCGGCTTTGCTGCTCATGATCGTGTTTTACCTCTATCCAATCGGCCGCGTGCTGTGGATGAGCGTCACCGTGCCCGCGCCAGGCCTCGACAATTACGCGCTGCTTGCCACAAGCGCCTCGATTCAAAAGATGCTCTGGACGACCGCGCGGATCAGCGTCGTGACCACGGCCATCACCCTTATCCTCGCCTATGTGGTGTCCTACGCCCTCGTTCATGCTTCGCCGCGCACACAACGCTGGATGTTTCTCGGCGTCCTCATTCCGCTCTGGATTTCCGTCCTTGTCCGCGCTTTTGCGTGGTTCGTGCTGCTGCGGCGCGAGGGACTGATCAACACGACCCTGCACGCCTCCGGTGTCATCGACACGCCGCTCAACCTGATCTGGAATGAGGTCGGAGTCATGATCGGCATGGTCCATTACATGCTGCCCTTCGGCATTCTGCCGATCTTCGCCAACATGCGCGATATCGACCAGCGCTGCATCGCGGCTGCGCGCGGTTTGGGAGCAAAGCGGTTCGAGGCGTTCTGGCGCATCTTTCTGCCGCTTTCCCTGCCGGGCGTCGTCGGCGCCAGCATCCTGGTCTTCATCTTCTCGCTCGGTTTCTTCGTCACGCCCGCGCTGCTGGGAGGCGGCAAGACGTTGATGATCGCCGAGTACATCAAAGTCCAGATTCTCGAAGTCGTGCGCTGGGGGGTCGGGACGATGCTGGCTGCTACTCTTCTGGTGGTGATCGGCGGCCTGCTCGCCGGCCTCAGTCGCGTGGTGGACTTGCGCAAGCTTTTTGGAGCGGGTTGATCCATGACCCAGAGCGGCCTCGGCAATATCTCGATCATGACGCGATCGCTCGCGTGGGCGATCATCTGTTTCCTCGTCCTTCCCATCACGGTGGTGTTCGCGGTCTCGGTGACGGACCGGCATTATCTCTCGCTGCCTGAGAACGGAATCTCCTTTCAGTACTACCGCAACCTTCTCACCAGCGGTCCTTGGCTCACTAGCATCCTGCAAAGCTTCATTATCGCCTGTGTTTCCACCGCGATTGCAGGTGTGGCCGGAACGCTTTGCGCCATCGGCTGCTGGAGGCTCAGCAACAAGGCCAGCAATTTCATTCGCCTGCTGATGCTGGCGCCGATCATGGTGCCAACGATCGTCTACGCGCTCGGCATCTATCAGTTCTGGATCGATCTGCGGCTCATCGACTCGTATACCGGCGTCATCATCGCCCATGCGGTGACGGGGATCCCCTATGTCGTCATCACGGTCTCGACCGCGCTTGCCGGCTTCGATCCCCGGCTCGAACAGGCATCGCTCAATCTCGGCGCCAACATGGCGCAGACGCTCCGGCTGGTCATCATCCCGAACATCATGCCGGGCGTCGTCTCCGGCCTGATCTTCGCCTTCATTCACAGCTGGGACGAATTGGTCATCGTGCTCTTCATCGCGGGACGCGGGGTATTCACGCTTCCCCGCCGCATGTGGGACGGCATCAACGAAGCACTCGATCCCACCATGGCCGCCGTGGCGGCCGTGCTGATCCTCCTGACGATCTGCCTCTTGGTCGTCGACATCTACGCCCGGTCGCGGCGCGCGAGCTAAAACGCAAAGGAACCTTCACATGTCGCAAAGCAGCGAATTCGGCGCCGAGAAGAAGAGCGCGCTCGCGTGGATTGACGAGAATACCGCGCGCCTGTCGGAGGATCACCGCACGATCTGGGATCTGCACGAACCATCCTGGCGCGAGTACAAGTCCGCGGCATGGTATGTTGAACGCCTGCGCGCCGAAGGCTTCACGGTGGAAGACGGCTCGGGCAACATGCCCACGGCTTTTTGCGCCGAATGGTCGAACGGCGACGGACCGACCATCGGCGGCTATGCGGAATACGATGCGGTGCCGGGTACCTCGCAGGAGCCGGTCCCCTATCGCAAACCGCGCGAGGGCGTGAGCCGACATGCGGCCGGTCACACCGACCCGCATTCCGCCCTCGGGATGGGTTCCTTTGCGGGGTTTCTCGCCGCCAAGCACGCGATGGAACGTCATGGCATCAAAGGTCGGCTGAAGTTCTTCGGCGAGCCGGCCGAAAAGATGTGCGGTTCGAAACCGGTCCACGCCGCCAAGGGTTACTACGACGATCTCGACGCGGCGATCAGTTTTCACCCGCATTCCTTCCCGGCGCTGGCGAATAGCTGTTTCTGGGACACGCACAGCGCGCCCTATTGGAGCCGGATCTACACCTTCGAGTGCAACAATCCTGAAACTTGGCAGCAAACGGGCGCGTTCGCTGGCGTCGCGCACAGCCACTCCACGGCGCGTGCCCCTGGCGCCATCGACGCCGTCTGCCTCATGTATACCTCGTCTAAGTACATGAAGGAGGCGATGCTGCCGCATCATGGTAGCTGGAGCCTCAACGAATTCATCCTGCAGGCGGGGCAGGCTGCCGCGGACAATCTCGCGCCGGGCCTGGCGCAGATCCAATACTCGCTGCGCGCCCCGACACTCGACATGTGCGAGCGTGTGTTCGAGGTGCTGGACCGGAACGCGGAGCATTGTGCGGCCATGACCCACTGCACCTCCACCGCAAGCTGGGTGACGCGGACGCGCGCCGGCCTACCCAACCATGCGATGGCCGAAACGGCATGGCGGAATTTCGAAGCGATCGGCGCACCGAAATGGAGCGAAGAAGCGCGAGTCTTCGGTCGCGAGATCCAGAAGAACCTCGGCCTCGAGCCCATGGGCGACCCGTTCATGCCGGAGATCCAGAAGCTCACAGCCCCGTGGGACGGCGAGCAGGCGTTCCGCGCGCAGCTGCCGTCGTGGCAGAAGAACCTCGCTGCTGACGATTATGTCGACTACACGTGGCACGCACCGACCGTGCGTCTCTATGTCGGCCGGCCGACGCTCAAGGCGCCGCCCGGATATCGTTATCCCGAATGGACGCGTTACGCGATGGGCGGAATGGCCGCTTGCATCGATCCGATGTGGACGACCGCCAGCAAGGTGATCGCCGCGACGATCGTCGACCTCCTCACGGATGGGACTTCCCTCGCAAGAGCGCAGGCCGAGTTCAAGGATCGCACCGGCGGCGGCATTGGCGGCGAAAAATGGGTGGCGCCGCTCCTGCCTTCCGATTTCGAGCCACCTGTCCATTACCGCTGGCCGGAATACGTCACGACGGAGCGCGGTCGCGAATGGACGATCCCGACTGCAGCGCGCTGACGCGTCATTCAAAAGAACCACGACGACACGCCTAGGAGGAAACATGTCGATCATTTCGGAAAACGAATACCGCTACAACATGCTGATCAAGACGTTCGCATCCCGGCCGGAACCCGCTTTCCATGCCGAGCCGGAGCAGGTTGAGGTGTGGGGGCGGCATTGGGGCTGTAACAACGATGTGGGTCAGATCCGATTGGTCCTGATGCATCGTCCCGGCAATGAGCTCAACATCGTCGATCCCTCGAAACGACTGCCCGATATCGGCGCCTTCGGCGATCCCGACAAAGGGTGGTACTGGCGCGGCGATTCCGTGCCCGATCTGGTCTCCCAGCAGGAGCAGCACGACGGTCTCGCAGCGGCGCTGCGAGAGGAGGGTGCCGAAGTCGTCTATGTGGACGAATGCGCGCCCGGCAAGATGAAAACCGTCTATACGCGCGACAGTGTCATCGCCGTCGATGGCGGGGCGATCGTGACCCGCATGGGTCCGCCGATCCGGCGCGGCGAGGAACTGCCGGTCACCCGCACGCTCGGCAAGCTCGGCATGCCGATCTTGCGCACGATCAGCGGCACCGGCCTGTTGGAAGGCGGCAGCTTCGCGTTCATCACGCCGAAAGTGGCCGTCGTCGCGTTGTCGAGCCGCGGGAACGAGGAAGGTGCACGACAACTCGAGGACGTGCTGCGCACTCAGGGCGTCGAACTTCTCCGGGTCGAGTTAACCGGCTACCGGCTTCACATCGACGGCATGTTCGTCATGGTGGATGCGGAAACCGCCTTCGTGAATCCGACCCTGCTGCCGTTCTGGTTCCTGGAAAAGCTGAAGGCGCTCGGCATCCGGCAGATCGAGGTCTGCCCCGATGATCAACCTTGGGTCATCAACTGCCTCGCGGTCCGTCCAGGTCGTGTTCTCATGGCTGGCGGACTTTCCGACAGGACGATGACGAAATTCGACAAAGCCGGAATCTCGGTCCGCGTCGTGCCATACGATAAGGTCTCGTTGGGCGGCGGAGGCATCCATTGCTCGACCTCGCCACTGATCCGCGATCCTCTCTGACCCCTCGCAAAAGACCCGGATTTGCACGCGAGTCCGGGTCTTCTCCTTTACGCGCGTGTGACGCCATTGAAGGAACAATGACATGAACGGCGCCGAGAGCCTGGTCCGAACGCTGATCGCGGGCGGGATCGATACCTGCTTTGCAAATCCCGGCACCTCGGAGATGCATTTCGTCGCCGCGCTCGATCGAGTTGCGGGAATGCGCTGCATCCTCGGCTTGTTCGAAGGCGTCGTATCCGGTGCAGCCGACGGTTACGGACGAATGGCGGATAAACCCGCAGCGACGTTGCTGCATCTGGGCCCCGGCCTCGGCAATGCACTCGCCAATCTTCACAATGCTCGTAAGGCCTGCACGCCGATGGTCAACATCGTGGGCGATCACGCCACCCATCATCGCCAATATGATGCGCCGCTGACGGCGGACGTCGAAGGCGTGGCGCGCCCGATGTCGGATTGGGTGAAGACGTCCATGAGCGCGCGCGATGTCGCCCGTGACGGCGCGGAAGCGATCGCGGCCGCGCTCGCCGGCCCCGGACAGGTGGCAACCTTGATCCTGCCCGCCGACACCGCGTGGGGCGAGGCGAACGGGCCTGCGCCGTCCGTCGTGCCGCCTTCTCGCCGCAAGGTTCCGGATGAGGCCATCACGGAAGCGGTCGCGGCGCTGAGATCCGGCGAACGGACCCTCATTCTGATCGGCGGTCGGGCGTTGCGCGCCAAGCCGATCGAGATCGCCAGCCGGATCGCAAAGGCAACGAACGCCGGCCTGCTGGCGCCGACATCGAATGCCCGCATCGAACGCGGTGCCGGTCGCGTGATCCTGGATCGGATCTTCTACCCTCTCGATCAGGCACTGGAACAACTGCGCGGCTACAAACGCGTGATCCTTGTCGGCGCGGCGAATCCGGTCGCCTTTTTTGCCTACCCGGGCAAGCCAAGCCTCGTGCTGCCACCCGATTGCAAGATCCATGTTCTGGCCGAGCCCCAGGACGATCTGGGGGATGCGTTGGAACGACTCGCCGCGGAAGTTGGAGCCGACGCCCACAAGCCCCTCACGCAGAATGCCTTGCGCCCCACCCTGCCGAAGGGCGCGCTGACGGCGGAAACGATCGCCGCGGTCGTCGGCGCGCTGCTCCCCGAAAATGCCATCGTGGTGGATGAGAGCATCAATGCGGGCGGTTGGGTCTATCCCCTGACGGCGGGATCGCCGGCTCACGATTGGCTGCAACTCACCGGCGGCTCCATCGGGATCGGCCTCCCCCTTGCCACTGGCGCGGCGGTCGCGTGTCCGGATCGTCGTGTCGTTGCCCTGCAGGCCGACGGGAGCGGCATGTACACGCTGCAGGCGTTGTGGACTCAGGCCCGCGAAAAACTCAACGTCACCAACATCATCTTTTCCAACCGCGCGTATGCCAGCCTGGAAACGGAGCTGAGAAATGTGGGTGCGCTCAATCCCGGCCGCATTGCGCTCGACATGCTCGATCTCAGTCGGCCCGACCTCGACTGGGTGAAGCTTGCCGAAGGAATGGGCGTCGAAGCCGCTCGCGCGGACACGATCGAGAAGCTCATCGACCTGTTCCAGACCAGCACGCGCCGACCGGGCCCGTTCCTGATCGAAGTTCCCTGTTAGGCGATCACCATGAACCGGATGAACAACCTCGCGGTCAACGCCGATCGGCTCTGGTCCGATCTCATGGAAACCGCGCAGATCGGCGGCACGCAAAAGGGCGGTATCCGCCGGCTGACTCTAAGCGATGAGGACCGTCAGGTGCGCGACTGGTTCCGCGCCCAATGCGAGACGCTTGGATGCACGGTCGAAGTGGACGAAGTCGGCAACATGTTCGCAACCCGGCCAGGTCGCCGCGGTGACCTGCCGCCGATCGCGATGGGGAGCCATCTGGATACGCAGCCGACCGGCGGGAAATTCGACGGAGTGCTGGGCGTACTCGCAGGACTCGAATGTCTGCGGACACTTCATGATGCCGCCTACCAGACCAACGCGCCCCTCATGCTCGTCAACTGGACAAACGAGGAAGGCTCCCGTTTCGCGCCCGCCATGCTGGGATCGGGCGTCCATGCGGGCGTGTTCGATCCCGCCTTCGCGGATACGCGGGAGGATTCAGAGCATAACACCTTCGGCAGCGCGCTGGATTCAATCGGCTATCGCGGACCACTGAAGGCTGGCAGCCTTTCGATCGGCGCGATGTTCGAACTTCATATCGAGCAAGGGCCGATCCTTGAAGCCGAGGGCGACACGATCGGCATCGTCAAGGGTGTGCAGGGGATGCGGTGGTATGATGTGGAGATCACCGGGCGCGAATCCCATGCCGGATCGACGCCGATGCATCTGCGGCGGGACGCCTTGACGAGCAGCGCCGAGTTCATCTGTGCCATCGATCGTATCGCACGCGAGATGAAAGACGCGGTGGCGACAGTCGGCACAATCGCGACGCATCCCAACTCGCGCAACGTCATCCCCGGTCGCACCGTCCTGAGCATCGATTTGCGTCATCCCGACAAAGGATCGCTGGATTCGATCGAGGCCCAATTGGACGCGGCCCTCGCAGATATTGCCCGAGCGCACGGCGTCACCGCCACCATGGTGCGGATCTGGGACTCGCCGCCCGTCCCGTTCGCAGAAACCTGCCTGCAATCCATTCGTCAGGCGGCGCGCCAATGCGGCTATCGGAGCCGCGAGATGATCTCGGGAGCCGGCCACGATGCCGCCTATATCGCGCGCGTCGCTCCGACCGCCATGATCTTCGTGCCCTGTGCTGGCGGATTGAGTCATAACGAGGAGGAGGATGCCTCTTTCGAGGACTGCAAGGCTGGCGCGCAGGTTCTTCTACAGGCCGTATTGGACTATGATCGCCGGTTCGGAGATCCTGGCATCGAAACAACAGAGGCCGGCACAGGCCGCTTGAACGACAAGCAAGCGGCCAGTTCCTCATGAGGTGATGCGCGGGCCGGCAACTTCTGGCATTGAAGCTCGCCCCCGTGGCGCGGACCGCCTTCGGCCGGCTTTTGCTGGCAGGAGCGTGCGCGGCACCCGCGAAAGTAGCGTGTTGCGGAGGTGAATGGCGAGCATGGCAGCAATCATCGATAATGCCAACGTGCACCATGGTGGTTCCTATAGTGAGAAACCGCCATCGATGATGTGGATAGCTCCAGTGGTGTACTTCGACTCGTCCGACGCGAGATAAACCGCCATTGCCGCAATCTCTTTTGCGCTGCCCAGCCTCCCGAGGGGCTGGCGATCCACAAAAACCTGACGAATTTCAGCAACGCTCCTGTTCGTTGCAGCCGCCTGGGCAGCGATTCGTGCATCGAGCGACGGCGAATCGATGGTGCCGGGACAGATGACATTTGCGCGGATTCCGGCGCGAATGAAGTCGGCGGCGATCGCCTTCGTGAGACCGATCACCGCCGCTTTGCTAGCACCATAGACATAGCGGTTGGGAGCGCCGCGAATGGACGACACTGCGGACGCGACGTTGATGATGGATCCATTGCCGCGTTCCAGCATTCCTGGCAGGAAAGCGCGAACAGTGCGGTGCATCGACTTCACGTTTACGTCGAAGCTGAGATCCCAGTCCCCTTCTGCGCAATCGAGCACACTGCCATGATGAACATAGCCAGCCGCGTTCACGAGTACGTCGATGCCACCTATCTCGCGGGCCAGCGTATCAATCGCCTCGGTGGAACGAACGTCGAGCGCGCGCGCTGTTGCCGGATCGAGTCCGATCAGCTTGGTTGCATCGAGGTCGGTACTCCAGACGATTGCGCCCTCCGCGACGAAACATTCCGCGATGGCGCGACCGATACCCTGGCCGGCAGCGGTGATGAAGCAAACCTTCCCGTTTAGACGACTTGTCATGTTTAGTTTCTCCAAAGTGAAGTGCTGTTCGATGGGGGAATTCGGAGAGCGCCACGTCTGATGTAACTGAGGTCAAAGAGTTTTCGCGCTACGTCCCACGCGAACATGCGCCGGAACAGACACTCGATCGGAAGATCGTGCTCTGCTGCCGGGCTGCCCTGCCGGTTGCTGCGTCCTGGCAGGACGCTCGCCCTTCTATGAGCGCCCCCCCTTGACAGGCGTTCGATTTTGCCTTGATTTAACGATAAACCAGTTATCGAATTTGAAAAGCAGAAACAGAATGAGCGCAGTTGCTTCCATCCCAGAGCGATCCCAAACCATCACGATGTCGGACATGCGGGAGCGGTTCTTTACTGCTTTGCTCTCCGACGTGCTGGACGGGCTTGGCTGCGTCAACCAAGCGATGGCTTCCACCATCCGCCCGCTCGACGATGCGCTGGTGATGGTCGGGCGGGCGCGGACGGCCCTCTACCTCGAGGTCTTTGAGGCTCCGGAGCCCGGTGAGAACCCCTATGAGCTGGAAATTGAGCTGGTGGACAGCCTCACAGCCGATCAGATCCCAATTTTTTGCTGCGGGAAGTCAGGGCGAATTGCGCCTTGGGGAGGCCTCCTGAGCACGGCTGCGAAATTCAGGGGAGCGGCCGGTGCGGTCATGGATGGCTTCGTGCGTGACACTCGGGAAATCCGTCGCATCGAATTCCCGGTGTTCCATGGAGGCATTGCACCCTTGGACAGCAAGGGTCGTGGAAAGATTGTCGCCATCGACGTCGGTATCGAGTGCGCGGGGGTAAAGGTCCGCTCCGGGGACCTCGTGTTTGGCGATGCGGACGGTGTCATCGTCGTGCCCCAAGAAATCGAACACCAGGTCATCGTAGCCGCGCTGGAAAAATTGAAGGGTGAACGCAAGACCATGCACGCTCTCGAATCGGGGCAGTCGCTCGCGGCGGTGTTTGCGGAGTTCGGAATTCTCTAGCGTCCAAGCTTCGCGAAAGGGAGGAACTTTCCGAAGTTGACGTCGGTGTTGCGTAGGACTTTTAGGCGAAGCATCAAACAAGAGGGAACAGAGATGTTATTGTGGAGCAGAAGAATCTTCCAGCTCGCGGCTGTGGCTACCGGCGCGCTCTACGCCAATGGAGCGCTGGCGGATAGCAAAATTTGCGGGCAGAAGGGTGGCGACCTGATATTCGGCATGGAGGCTAAATTCAGCACGCTCGACCAGCATGCGAACGCAGCCCACTCGACGCGCAACATCGCCATGAATGTCTTCGAGACGTTGATGACTCGCGACGAGAATATGAGCCCGATCCTTGATCTCGCTGAATCTCTCGATATCAGCGCCGACAAAAAGACGTACACGTTCAAGCTCCGCCCCAATGTCCTCTTCCACAATGGAAAACCTTTGACATCGGCGGATGTCGCCGCTTCATTTGAGCGGTACAAGCGCGTTGGCGTCGACCGTTCGGCCCTGGATGGCATTGCTCGCTGGGAAACCCCGGATCCCCAGACCTTCACGATCGTACTCACTGCGCCGAGGGCAACGTTCCTGGAGAGCATTTCCGCCTCCACCGTCCCCATCGTCATCGTGCCTGTCGAGGAAGCCTCTGCGGCTGCCACCCACCTCAAGCCAATCGGGACAGGCCCGTTCGAGCTCGTCGAGCTCGTCCCCGACAGCCACGTCAAGCTGAAGCGCTTCGACAAATATGTGCCGAACGCGAAGCACAAGGAGATATCCGGTTTTGCCGGCCACAAGGAGGCCTGCCTCGATACGGTCACCTTCAAGGCCCTGCCAGAGCCTGGTGCACGTACAGCTGCGCTTGAAGTGGGTGAAATTCATGCTGTCGAGGACGTCCCCACGCTTTCCCAGAAGCGGCTTGCGGAGAACAAGGACATAAAACTTGTTCGGCTGAAGAATGCGGCACTGAACGTCACTTATCCAAATCAATCGGCATCCCCGACCGACAATGTCAAGGTAAGGCAGGCGATCCTTGCGGCCCTCGACATGGAAGAGATTATGGAGGCCGCAACCGATGGGGCCTTCGATCTCAACCCGTCGTTTCAGTTCCCTGGACAGGCCTATTACACGGAGGCTGGCAAAGAGCTTTACAACCAGCGCAATCCTGAGAAGTCCAAGAAGCTCCTGGCCGAGGCTGGATATAAGGGCGAGAAGGTGACCTTGCTGACGACGCGTGACATTCCGCGCGCCTACACCACCGCTTTTGTCATGTCCGAACAGATGAAGGCCGCCGGAATAAACGCCGAACTGCTGGTGCTCGATTGGCCGACGGCCTTAAGCATAAGCATGAATGAAACCAAGGGCTGGAACTTCTTCTTCACTGGCTGGATCACAGTGACCGCGCAGGGTGGGGCTCAATCCCTTCGCAATCTCGCCGATCCCTCCAATGTCCACAAGCCGAAGGATAACAAATCCGACCCCATATTCATGGAGGCGTTCCAGCGCATTGCAAACGGAGAGACCCTGGAGGAACGGAAGAAGGCGTTCGCCGATGCGCAGGCAAGGGCGCTCGATCAAGTGATGGCCTTTCCCTTTGGATCTGTACCGAAAATTCAGGCGACGCGGGCCAATGTCGAAGGATACAAACCCTTCTTCAACACCCGTGTGTCGAATGTTTGGATCAAACGCTAGAACGACAAAAATGCGGCCCGACTCGGGCCGCATTTCCCACCGACGGGGACGGCGATGAGAGCCTATGCGATAAAACGAATACTCCAGGCCATTCCGATCTTGATGCTGGTGAGTCTCATCTCATTTGGAATCATGCAACTGGTCCCCGGAGATCCGGCAAGCCTTCTCGCCGGACCCAATGCCACGCCTGCGGAGCTCGAGCAGGTGCGCATCAACCTCGGTCTCGACAAGCCGTTCCTGACTCAGCTCTTTATCTTCTACGGCAATCTCCTCAAAGGGGATCTCGGTCACTCGCTCCTGCTCGGAAAGCCGGTAACGGAGGCTGTTTTCGAGCGCTCTCCGGTCAGTATCTCGATCGCGCTATATTCCTTGGTCCTGACGGTTATTTTCGGCCTCGCAATCGGAGTCCTGGCCGCCATACGACACAATACGTGGGTCGATCAGATCGCCACCAGTTTCGCGTTGATTGGTGTGTCCCTTCCGAACTTCTGGCTTGGGTTAGTCATGATCGTGGTTTTCTCGGTGCATCTCGGCCTGCTTCCGACGGGAGGGTATGTGCCGTTCACGAGGGATCCCATGGGCTGGCTTGTCGCGGCGACGATGCCCGCCGTCTCCCTCGCCTTGATGCAGATTGGTCTGCTCGCGCGTCTGACGCGATCGACAATGCTTGAAGTGCTGAGCCAGGACTACATCCGCACAGCGCGTGCGAAAGGACTTTCGGAGATCCGTGTCATCGCCAAGCATGCATTGGCCAATGTCATGATCCCAGTCGTCACAGTACTAGGAATGATCCTTTCCGTGCTCATGTCGGGATCGGTGATTGTTGAGACCGTTTTTGCCATTCCGGGAATTGGCTCGCTGCTTGGAAACGCCATCCTCGGACGTGATTACCCCATGATCCAGGGTGGCCTTCTGTTCGTCGCGGCGGTCTTGCTGACACTCAATATCGTCGTGGACCTGTTGTATGCCTATCTCGATCCGCGGGTCCGTGTCAGATGAGTTCCAGGACAGTCTCCGAGACGCCGGCCGGTGTTGTCGCACGCAAGTATTTTTGGCGCGGACGAATTGCCCGCCGGTTGATGAAACACCGGTCATTCGTCATCGGCGCCGTGCTCTGTACGCTGGTGCTGCTCGTAGCGATCTTTGCGCCTTTGATTGCGCCGACCGATCCGAACCGGATGGCCATCCGGTTCCGGTTCCAGCCGCCGTCATGGGATTTTCCGCTTGGCACCGACAATCTCGGCCGTAATCTTGTCAGTAGGGTTGCGTACGGAGCACGGCTCAGCCTGATGATCGGGCTCGGGGTTGTCCTCCTCAATGCTGCTTTTGGCGTTCTGCTGGGTGCCCTCGCGGGCTATTTCGAGCGGCTCGACGGCTTTCTCATGCGCTTGTCCGATGCGCTGATGGCCTTTCCGTCCATTCTTCTCGCGATCGGGATCGCAGCGGCGCTCGGAGCTTCAGCGACCACGGCGGTGATCGCACTCGCCGTCGTATACATCCCCAGAACCGCTCGAATTCTTAGGGCATCAGTTCTCGTGGTCAAAGAACAGGAATTCGTCCAAGCCTCGCAAGCTGCAGGGGCAAGCCACGGCCGGATCCTTTTCCGCCGTATCCTGCCCAACTGCATGGCTCCTCTTATCGTTCAGCTCAGCTTCGTTTTTGCTTACGCTGTGCTCTCCGAAGCGGTCCTCAGCTTCCTCGGCCTCGGCGCCCCACCGACAACGCCCAGTTGGGGCATCTTGATCTCCGAGGGGCGCAGTTACATTCGTGAAGCCCCCTGGCTGACCATCGTTCCAGGGGGAGCGATAGCCGTCACCGTGCTTGGGCTGAACCTTCTGGGCGACGGGTTGCGCGATGTTCTTGATCCGCGCGTAAAGATGGACGGAGCCTGATGAGCCAGACGCCATTACTCAGTCTCCGCAATCTTCGCACGATGTTTACAGGAGAGAACGGCGAGGTCGTCGCCGTCGACAATGTCAGCTTCGACGTCAACGCGGGCGAGATCGTCGGTGTTGTCGGCGAGAGCGGCTCTGGGAAGAGTGTTACTGCGCTGTCGATCATGGGTCTTCTCCCAAAAACGGGGGCACGCATAAGTGGGGGAGAGATCCTGTTCCGTGGAAGGGATCTGCTCAAGCTCTCATCGCGCGAAATGCGCGGCTTGAGGGGGCGCGAGATCGGAATGATCTTTCAGGAGCCGATGAGTTCTCTCAATCCTGTGTTTCCGATCGGTGACCAGATTGTCGAGACTATCATCGCGCATGAGCGCATCGGTCACCGGGCGGCTTCCGCCCGCGCGGCCGACCTTTTGAATCGCGTGGGCATTTCATCTCCGGCGCGCCGGATGCTGGACTACCCACACCAGCTCTCAGGCGGCATGCGGCAACGGGTGATGATCGCGATCGCGCTTGCTTGCTCGCCCAAGCTCCTTCTTGCTGATGAGCCGACGACGGCGCTTGATGTGACCATCCAAGCGCAGCTCCTGGATCTCCTCAGGGACATCCAGGATGAGACGGGCATGGCCATCGTTCTCATCACCCACAATATGGGTGTGATCGCCGAATGTGCGGACCGCGTTGTTGTGATGTATGCCGGCCGCGTCGCAGAGGAAGCGCCTGTCGACCGGATTTTTGATGCGCCGAACCATCCCTATACGGTCGGGTTGCTGGGAAGCACGCCGGATATCACGCGCGACGAACGGCGACTCTGGACGATTCCCGGCTCGTTGCCGCGTATTGAAGCGCCGCCGAGTGGCTGTCGCTTCGCGCCTCGTTGCCAGCTCGCCATCGCGGATTGCGAGCGCGGACAGCCGCAAGCTGTCCAGATCGGCGCAGCTCACTGGGCGGCATGCTTGCGAACTCAGGACGCGTCGAGCCTCGGGAGAAAGACGTGACACAGCCATTGCTCACGGTGAAGAACCTCAGCAAGAGCTTCGCGGCGCGGGGTGCCGCGTCGGCTAAGGACAGTCGTACAATCTATGCTGTCGACGATGTTGGCTTTCACGTTGAACACGGGGAAACGCTCGGGTTGGTTGGTGAAAGCGGTTGCGGGAAATCGACGACGGGCCGCCTTATCATGAGGTTGATCGAGCCGAGCGAAGGCTCAGTCCAGTTCGAAGGGCAGGATGTCCTTTCGCTCAAGGGAACAGATCTCAAGCGGCTTCGAAAAGCCATGCAAATCGTCTTCCAGGATCCCTTCAGCTCCCTCAATCCCCGCATGTCGGTCGAAGATATCATTATCGAACCTCTCGTCGTTCAGGGCGACATGAACGGCACCGACATGAGACGGAGGGCGCGCCAGCTTCTCGACAAAGTCGGTCTTTCGTCGGCCCATGCAGGTCGATATCCGCACGAGTTTTCGGGAGGACAACGTCAACGGGTCGGGATTGCTCGCGCGTTGGCGCCCAACCCCAAATTCATCGTCTGCGACGAGGCCGTGTCAGCGCTTGACGTATCGGTTCAGGCTCAGGTGATCAATCTCCTGCAAGATCTGCAGGAGGAGTTTGGCCTGTCCTATCTTTTCATTTCCCACGATCTTTCTGTGGTTAGGCACATCTCGACGCGTGTTGCAGTGATGTACTTGGGAAAGATCGTCGAGATTGCGGATAAGAAGACACTCTATGCGTCGCCCCGTCATCCCTATACGCAAGCGCTGTTGGCATCTATTCCCGTGCCTCATCCCAGTCTTCGGCGGCAGCGTGCGAGGATTGGGGGCGAGGTCGCCAGTGCACTTGCGCCGCCCTCGGGTTGCCGGTTCAGCCAGCGCTGCCCGATGGCGGAGGATCTTTGCCGGCGGGAGGCGCCCGCCATGCGCCACCTGGCAGCAAGTCACGAGGTAGCCTGCCACTTTGCCGAGAGAAGCGGCACACGTGCGGCAAGCCCGAAAGCGCGCGCGGTCGGCTAGGCAGGCCGCATCACTTCGTGCCGTGTGGCGCCAGGCGCGGCACGGCACGACGTGAATCAGGACCTGTTGATATCGAGAACCAGAGCGCAGGCGGCGTCGCGGAACACTGCTTCGGCCTTTGGCGATACGTAGGAAGCGAGCTCGGCCTCGTAGCCGCCCTCGTCAAAGGTTTCGCGCAGGGGAAGATAGCCCTCCGTGCCGTTCGTATAGCCGCCGACGAATGTGACGGCGAAAGACGAGGCTTGCCGGATGGCTTTTCCGGTCGCGGCAAACAATTCCATTGGTGCCGTAACGAAGACCGCATCACCAATGCGGATAGCACGGATCTCGATCGGGACGGAGACCGTCCCTTGTGCACGTTTTGCCATCCCGAGGAGCATGTCGGCGCGGCGGGCGCGGAAGTGGAGATCCGCAAAGTGTTCGGGGGTCGACGTGCCACGATCGAGGCCAAGAAACTCGGAGCGTGTCTGCGCGGCCTTGCGCTCAAGGCTCTCAATCGGTTCAAAGGCTCGAACCGGCAGCGCGACAGTTACCGCACGAACCGCGACCCTGACCGGGCTGTCGGGGAGATACGTCCTGTTCCAGAGTCCCAGTGGCGCTCCGGATTCGACCACATGGCTGAAGCTTTCCTCATAGGGAGCGGGTTCGAGGGCGAGAAGCGTGCTGGCGGCATCGGCGGCAAGGCGACGCCCGATCTTCTCTGCAACCCGGACATCACCTGTCAACGCGTCGTAGGGAATTTGATCGCCTGCACATCCTTGCAGGAAGATACAGGTTCCCCCGACGAGGCTCTCAATGGAGTGTTTGAGAACTCCCGGAAAGTCGGAGCTGATCGATGAGTTCTGGTGAGCAAGCACGATAGGATGCGTACCGTATCCTACAATCGACGCGATGGTCTCGCCGTCGAGGTCGTCAAAACGCACAAGGGAGAGCGTCGTGTCTCTCTCGCCGCCTTCGTTCTTGCTGACGACCACTCTGCCCTCCGCCGTCCGATAGCGCCGATGCATCGTCACTTCGCTTTTCCCATAGGCGGCCGCCATCCGAGCGGGACGCAACGCCGAATGGGCCTTTATCGCCGCTTCTCGCACCGCATCTCGCACGCGGTTCCGGTACGCCGGCATCAGGTGCATGCCCGGTAGGTCTGCCGATGCACCGTTCGAGGTCTCGGCGTTCCAGACCGGGGCGCTGTGCGTATGGGTCGCGGCGATGCTTATATGAGTTGGCGTGATCCCTGTCGCGGATGCGATCTCAGCACGGAACTCATCAGCCACGGGTGTCGGAAAGCCGGTTACATCGACATCGACGATCATGACGGTTTGGCCGTCGCTCTCCAAGCAAAGGGCGGTTGCGAAGAGCGGAAGGTGAATGCGGTCGGCAACCTCGTGTGTCCGGGCGCCCCACAATGTATGGGCAATCCCCACCGGCGGTGTGAATTCCTCGCGGCCTGTGCCAACTCTCAGCATATCAATTTCCTCTTGATCAAACATAGTCGCGAGCAATTGCTGCGCCGCGAGATCCGGATAGGAACGCAAAGTCGCAACCCTGATCGGCCTGAAGAACATGATCGATGAAGAGACGCTCGTAGCCACCAGATGGGACCGGGGGAGCCGACCATTCGGAACGCCGACGGCTGAGCTCCTCCTCAGACACGTCGAGATGCAGCCGATTGGCGGTGACGTCGAGCTCGATCCGATCACCGTTTCGAACCAGTGCAAGCGGCCCACCGATAGCAGCCTCAGGCGTCACGTGGAGGATGACTGTGCCATAAGCGGTCCCACTCATGCGCGCATCGGAAATGCGCACCATGTCGGTGACACCGCGCTCGAGGAGAGAGCGGGGAAGCCCCATGTTTCCGACCTCCGGCATCCCGGGATAACCGCGGGGGCCACAATTTTTCAGCACGAGAACACAACTCTCATCAACATCGAGATCGGGCGAGTCGATTCGCGCGTGATAGTCATCGATATCCTCAAACACAACCGCGCGACCGCTGTGACGAAGGAGATGCTCGCTCGCCGCAGACGGTTTCAACACGGCGCCGTTCGGGCAAAGGTTGCCTCGTAGAACCGCAATTCCTCCATGCGCGGTGACCGGGCGGTCGAGGGGGCGGATAACCTCCTCGTTCTCTACCTGGGCGCCGCTATTATTCTCTCCTATCGTCCGGCCATTGACGGTGAGTGCATCCGGCTCGAATTGCCCCGCATCCAGAAGGCGTCTGATGACGGCAGGCAAGCCGCCGGCATTATAAAAGTCTTCCATCAGATAACGCCCGGACGGCATGAGGTCGACGATCGTTGGAACACGCCGTCCGATCCTATCCCAGTCGTCAAGGTTGAGGGAAACACCGACCCGTCCGGCGATTGCCTGAAGATGAAGAACGGCGTTCGTCGACCCTCCAATCGCCGCATTGATGCGGATTGCGTTTTCGAACGCCTTGCGGACGAGAATCTGTGAAGGCACGACGCCGCCGTGCACCATGTCGACGATCCGGCGGCCGCTCATAAAAGCGAGCACGCGGCGACGCGCATCCACCGACGGAATAGCCGCGTTACCGGGGAGAGTAATTCCCAAAGCTTCAGACAGGCAGGCCATGGTTGACGCCGTTCCCATGGTATTGCAAGTGCCAGGCGATCGGCTCATGGCGCTCTCGGCAGCAAGGAATTCTTCTTCCGTGATAAGCCCCGCGCGAACTTCCTCGCTGAGTCGCCAAACGTCGGTTCCCGATCCAATGACACGGCCCTTGAAGCTACCGCTGAGCATCGGGCCGGCCGAAACTAGAATCGTTGGCACGTTGCAGCTCGCCGCGCCCATGACGAGAGCGGGGGTCGTCTTGTCGCAGCCGGCAAGCAGCACGACCCCATCAATGGGATTGGCACGAATCGTCTCCTCGACTTCCATGCTGGCGAGATTGCGGAACATCATCGCAGTCGGGCGCATGTTCGATTCACCGAGGGACATGACGGGAAATTCGACCGGCAAGCCGCCTGCCTCGATTATGCCACGCCTGGTCTGCTCCGCGAGGTCTCTCAATTGTCCATTGCAGGGCGTGAGTTCCGACCAGGTGTTGCATATGCCGATTACCGGCCGGCCATCGAAAAAGTGCGGAGCCAGGCCTTGGTTCTTCATCCAGCTTCGATGGATGAAGGCGCCCTTACCGTTCCCCGCGAACCATTCTGCCGAACGCAGGCCCTGTTTCTCTTTTGTCATCGTTCCCTCGGAAATCCGCGCAGCCAGCTGGCTGACGATGCGTCATCTATATTCCGCCATTGATTTATCGTTAAATCAAGAAGATTTTAATTGGAATGAGTGGTAGCGAATGTCGATGACGGGACTTGATCCCGCAGGCGGTTTGGAGGGCGCGGATGGGCGGGAGCGATGCAACGGAGCGGATGCAGCCGCCATCTTTGCGCGACGTGGCGCGCCTCGCCAACGTTTCAGTGATGACGGTTTCGAACGTCATCAACGGACGCACGGCCCGTGTCGGAAAAGACGTGGCGCAACGTGTTCACGAGGTGATCGAGGAAATCGGTTACAGACCCCAGCGTCGCGGCCGGAGCTTGCGTCTTCAGCGGGAATTTGCGATCGGCCTCACGATCATGCACCCCGATAGGCGCTTTCTGGATGACCCCTATATCACCCAGGTTGCCGCCGGGATGAGCAACTTTCTTGCCACCATCGGCTACGGCCTTATGGTCAATGGCGTGCAGGATCTCAAGGACCTCGAAACCGCAACCCGGCGTGTGGCGAGTTTCGACGGGCTCGCAGTGATGGTATCCGGTCAACGCTCGGAACGGAATCAAGCTTATCGCATATTATCGAAGCTGCATTGCCCGATGCTCATCGTTCAGGATACGCCGCCGCGCGGGATGGGCGCCGTAAGTTCTGTCCTCCAGGATGACCGAGGCGGGGCGTTCCGGCTCGCCCGATCCCTGATCGATCTCGGGGCGCGTCGGATCCTGCTCGTTGTGCCGAGCCAGAGCTGGCCCGCGGTCGAACGCCGGCGCGATGGAATTCTCGATGCGGCTGCAGGACACGCCGAGGTTGATTGCCTGTCCTGTGATGAAGCCGATTTCGACAAGACGATTGAGACAATCGTGCGATATCTCGGCCAGGACCAAGTTCCTGATGCGATCATGGGAGCCAACGATCAGATCGGGGTCGCGGCAATTAGCGCGGCCAAGCGATGCGGCCTCTCGGTTCCCAAGGACATCATGGTGACCGGATTCAACGCATTCTGGTTTCGCAATCTGTCGTCTCCTTTGCTCACGAGCGTCACGTCCCCCGCCTATGAAATAGGACAGGAAGCGGGTCGCGCTTTGATCGCGCGTGTCGAGCAGGAGGGCGGACCTGGGCAACACCTCGTCTTGTCAGTCGAGATTGCCAATGGTGGCACGCTAAGGCGGGTCAACCGCCGCTGACAGGGGAGAGACCTTCCCGTTTGAGAAGGCGCTCCAGGCATTCGATCGCTCAGCCGACGCTCGCGAACCACCTCGCTAGGACGATTTCCGCACCGTGGAGCGAGCGCTGACCTGATGATCCAGCGTTGCTCCTCAATGTGTCAGCATCGAGCGTGTATAGTCATCAAATGCCTACGCAACCGCAGCAAATGCTGATCTGGTCGAGTTCACGCAATGGAGACGAACGGTGACGATCGCACTCCGCTTGCCTTCTCGTCAGCGATGATCTGATCCGATACCTTTTCGGCAACCATGATCACGGGGATGTTCAAGTTTGCGCGGGGAGCAGACGGCATGATGGACGCGTCGGCCACGCGCAATCCCTCGCAACCAATCACACGGGCGCTTTCGGGCGCGACCACCGCCTCCCTGTCTTGCCCCATCTTGCAGGTGCCACAGGCATGCCATTGGCCAAATGCGTTTGCTCGCACGTAATCCTCGACGGCATCCTGATCAGAAAGAAGGTTCTCCAGAGTGATTCCACCAGAAACTGCCCGTCGGAAGAATTCACGGCGAACGGGAGGAAGCAGATCGATCACCAGTGCCAACGGCGCCGTCATAAGGTAGTTGCGGACGCTCTGCCGTCCTAGCGACTTGGCGAAACCGCTGTAGCTTGACGGTCCGGGGGTCTCGACCAGGCCTGACAGCGCCGGTGTGGCGAAGACCTTTGCCATCAAGTGAACGGATGCGGACAAGCGACGCAGATCCCGAGAGTCGGACAAGTAGTTGAAACTCGCCGTCGGCTCTGCCGCGGGATCCGCGCTGACCAGTGAGACATGCCCCTTGGACTCGACAGTATTTATCCAAGAGATCAGCGTCGCAATCCGTCTCCCGAGCGGATGCCAGGCCGATTTCGCGACCATCATCATGAACATGTCGGAGGCACCGCACCCTTCTTCGCCGGAGCTGTAACGAAGCCCGAGGTGGATATGGCGTCTCGTGGTGTTTGTCAGGCGGGCGGGCGGCTTCAGGAACGCCGAAAGCGAGATGCCTGGATGTTCCTGAAGGTTCTGGCCGACCCCCGGCAAATCGATGTGACACGAGATCCCAAGCTTCCGTAGCTCGGTCGCGGGCCCAATCCCGGAGCGCATTAGAAGCGCTGGCGAATGCACCGCTCCGGACGATACGATGACCTCGCGCCCGTCGAGCCGCTCGGACTTGCCGTCCCGAATGACATTGACGCCGGTGATCCGATTGCCGTCCACGACCAGCGTCAGGACTTGCGTGTCTGTCATGATTCGGAGATTGGGCCGCTTCCTGGTTTCCGCATCGAGGTAGGCCATCGCGGCTGACACACGATGCTCGCCATTGTTCGAAAGGGTCATGGCGAAGTATCCGTCGCCATAGACTCCATTCTGATCCAAGATATTCTCGTACCCTAATTCACCGAACGCATCTTCCGCGGCGCGCGAGACAGGGGGCCAAAGGGCGTGCGGAATGCGATGAACCGGAATCGGACCATCCGATCCATGCAACGGACCTGAGAAATCGAGATCGGTCTCCAGCTTCTTGAAATAGGGAAGTACCGATGACCAATCCCACCCTGTGGCGCCCATCGCCGCCCAACCGTCGTAATCGTCCGGGGTACCGCGGTTAGCGATCTGGCCATTGATGCTCGAGCCGCCGCCAAGCAGCTTTGGCTGCTCGTATTTGCGCTGCTTTGCTACGCCGGGCCGATTGTGGAGATTCGGTTCAGTCGTAACATTCAATCCCTGCCAGTGGTTGCGCGGATCGAAGGCTGCCCGACCAGGATAGGTATCGAGGATCGCGGATCCCTCCTCACCTGGCTTTACGTCACGCCCTGCCTCGATGAGCAGCACCTTGCGCTGCTTGTCAGCCGAGAGTCGGTTTGCGAGTACGCAGCCGGCACTGCCGCCACCGACGATGATCATATCCCACATAGCAGAGATCCTTATTGTTGCCCGGGACGGCCGGATGCGAAGAAATCGGCGCCGGCCTGGGCCACGACGTGATCCTCTTGTGTCGAACCAGAGCTGACACCGATTGCCCCGACGACCACGTCTCCGAGCTTAAGAGGAATTCCTCCGGCAAGAGTGGTGAAGCGTCCGCCAAGGAGATTCTGGATGCCGAAACCTGGCTCTCCGGGGATCGTCACGGGCGCAATGTCTCGCGTCGCTTTCCGCGCGCCTGCTGCCGTGAAGGCTTTGGCCAATGCAATTTCGATGGAAATGAACTTGGCACCGTCCATCCGTCGGAACGCCACGAGATGACCCGCCTCATCAACAATAGCGATGTTTTGCGGCACACCCATTTCGGTGGCCCGGGCAGCGGCAGCGTCGACCACGGCGCCTGCTTCGGCAGCATCGATTGTTTGTAACTTACGCATTTTTATTCAACCTTTCACGGAACCCTTAGTCAAACCCGACACGATCAAGCGTCCCAGCAACGCAAACGTTATCAGGATCGGGATAATGGCGAGCATTGCCGACGCGGTTAGCGGCCCCCATTCGCGGCCGAAGAAGCCGATGAAGTTATAGATCGCGGGTTGAATCGGCCGCAGTGCCGGGCTGTCGACCATGACCGAACTCGCCACGAACTCGTTCCATGATCCGACGAAAACCAGTACGCCGGCAGCGCCAAGCGCGGGCCTGCTCAGCGGCAGGATTATATGGCGCAGGATGCCGAAATGGCTCGCACCATCGGCGATAGCTGCTTCATCAAGTTCCTTCGGGATTCCCTCAAGCGTTCCCTTGATGATCCAGATCGCCATGGGCAATTGATGAGCGGTGTAGATCAACGGAAGTGTGAACCAAGCGTTCGTCAGTCCGAGTTTCGTAAAATACAGGTAATTCGGGATCAACAACGCTGCCGCGCCAAGCGAAAGCGGGATGCTAGCCACAATCAGCAGGAAAAGCGGTTGGCGGAATGGAAAGTTGAACCGATCGAAGGCGTAGGCGGCAGGAAGCGCCAGCGCGAGAGCTGACACGACCGTGATCACACAATAAATGAGGCTTGCCTGCATGTTGCCGAGAAAGCCGCTTTCGATCACCCGCTTATAGTTGTCCAGCGTCGGCGCGAAATCGAAAATAACGGGTGGAAACCGAAACAGATCAGGCTCGGCCTTGAGCGAAGTTAACATCCCCCACACCAGGGGAAGCAGATTGAGGATCATGAGCAGGCTGAAAAGAGCCGCAATGATGATTCCCCCTACGAGGGGCAAGGCACGCCGCCGCGACGGCAATACCCTCTCATGACCGGCAGACAATCGGGCCGTGGCGACTGAGTTCGCTGACATTTTGATCCTCAGGTCTTCCATTTGGCGAGCCGGACATAGGCCAGCACCAACAAGACGTTTCCAAAAAACATTGCCAGCGCGAGAGCCGTCGCGGAACCAAGGTCGTACGTGATGAAGGCGCGGTCGAAGACATCCATCGGCAGAATGCGCGTCGCATCGCCAGGGCCCCCGCCCGTGAGGACTAGCGGTGTTTCGACGGTGTTGAGATTGGAGAGTGTCAGGACGATCGCCACGAGCAGCAGCGGCGTCTTCAGCAGCGGGAAAGTAATGCGCCTGAAAATCTGCCAAGGGGTGGCGCCATCGATCCGTGCCGCCTCCTCATAATCATCCGGAATGCCCTTCAGACCTGCGAGGAGAATGATCACCGCGTAACCGATGCGTTTCCAAACTGACACCGCGATAAGCAGCGCCATGGCGGAGTGAGGGCTGTTGAGGAGGTGGATCTCATCGAGACCCATCATCTTTACGATTGAGCCAGCAAGGCCGATGTCGTTCACAAATACCCACCGGAACAGAAGAGTCGCGACGACCGTCGAGATGATCCATGGAACGATCACGACCATCTGCACGAGAAATCCTCGCCGTTCCCCGAGCTTGTGGATCCATACCGCCAACGCAAGGGAGAGAACGATCGTGATGGAGACGGCTGCCCCAGTAAAGATGATGCTGCGTTGCAGCGTCCCGGGCAGTGTCGGATCGGCAAGAAGATCCTGATAATTCTGCACGCCCGCAAATGTAGTAGCGGCTCCGTACTGAATATGGAAAAGGCTGAACCACACGCCATAGAACACGGGGGAAAAAAGCACGAGCGTCAGCAACGCGAACGCTGGGATAATATATTGGATGCCAGTGTATTTCGGATGCATTGCGACTCTCAGTGCAGAGGGCTCTTGCTTGGAGGGCGCGACGGATTGCCGTCGCGCCCGTTCCATGTCAGCGCTTGTGCTGCCGGTTGAATTCGGCTTCCGCTCGCTCAAGCGAAGTTTTTACGTCCTCGCCGTTGACGAGAATACGCTGGCCCGCCTTGTTGAGCGCCTGGCGGTATCCACCAGCGGAGAAGTCGATCGGCGCCAGCCAGCCATAGTTGGCCGAGCCCTCCGAAGCGACGTTCAGATACGCTTTGCCGGGCTGCTTGGTAAAGTCACCGAGCCCATTCAACGTCGACTGCAGGCCGGGAGACTGACCTCCAGATGTCACCCAAAGCTTGTCGCCATCCGGCCCGAGCATGTACTCGACGAATTTACCCGCCTGTGCCTTGACCTTGCTGCCGGACCACACCCCGACGGCCCACCCCGCCATGACAGCAGGCGCGTGCTTCACGTCGCCGCTTCCAGGCCACAGCATCATCCCGACCTTGTCGTCTCCCAGCTTGGATTGGAGCGTCGATACGCGCACGCTGGCACCGAGAATCATCGCCGCCCGCCCCGACGCGAACTGCTCGTAGACATCGTCCACTGTCCAGGTCGCGGCTTGCGGCGGCGAGACCTTGTGTTCTTTTATGAGGTCTGTCTGGAACTTCATGGCGGCAACGCCAGCCGGGCTGGCGAAATTCGCGCGGCCATCCTTCTTGAAAATACCCTCGCCGCTTGCAAGAACCATAGGGATCATCAGCAAGGGGTCAGCCTGATGCTCGCTATATCCTTGGGCGAAGCCGTAGCGCACGATTTGTCCAGATGTATCGGTCACCGTGAGAGCCTTCGCGGCTTTCACGAAATCGTCCCACGTTTTAATGGTCGCAGGGTCGAGGCCGGCTTCTTTGAAGAAGTCTGGACGGTATAGGATCGAGATGTAGTTTCGCGACGTGAAGAGCGCGTACTGCTTGCCGTTCCGGTTGGTGAGGTCCCAATAGGGTCCTTTGCGATCGGCGATCTGTTCGGGTGTCCATTTCTTGATGAACAGGTCGTTGAGATCGGCGAGCGAACCCGCCCCAATTGCGTCGCCAAGAAAATCCGTCGCTGCCCAAATGATATCCGGCGCTTTCCCAGCGCCATGCGCAGCGAGAAACTTCGGTGTGAGCTGGTCGAAAGCGTGGGTTTCCGTCACGATTTCGATATCCGGATTGGCGGCCTGAAAATCGGAGACGATCTTCGCAAGCGTCACCTCGCGGGGCGTAGTTCCAGCTGGATTAAGGAAGGTCCACATTCGGACGGTCGCCTTCTGTGCCAGCGCCGGGAATGGAATCGACGCAACACTGAGCGATAACAGGCCGGCTGCGATAGACGCTTTGAATGATGGTTTCATGGTCTCCTCCAGGTGATTGTTCGTTTCGTTTGGCTACTTGCCGGCGAGCGCTTCTGAGCTACGCTTTTCTGCCAGATCGTCTAATGCTCCACGTTGCGAGCGCGTTAGATGCCGCCGTGCCGCTTTGGCATAAGCAACTTTGTCCGTCGCCCTCAGGGCATCGATGATTGCGTGATGTTCTTCGGCTTCGTACACCATGCGCTCGCGCCACGAGGTGAGGCCGCGCTGTACCCACGCACCGAGAACCTGCATCTGGATCCCACGATAGAGCGATGCGAGCATTCTGTTGCCGCTCAATTCGACGATCTTGTTGTGAAACGTCGTGTTGAGATCGAGCTTGTCGCTGTGGCTGATCGTTGCGACATGTGCGTCGAGTTGTGCCTGAATTGCCGTCATCTCTGAAAGCACATCCGGGTTCAATTCCCCGGATTTCAGACGTTCGATCAGGATCTCGCCTGCTGTGAGTTCGAGGCCGAGGCGCACCTGCCAGAGTTCGACAACCTGCTTTGCGTCGGGATGTCGTACATGAAAGCCCCGGCGCTGCACGGATTCGATGAACCCTTCCGCCGCCAAGCGCATGAGTGCCTCGCGTACGGGTGTGAGACTGACCCCGAACTGCTCCGCAAGCCGTTCCGGGTAGAGCCGGAAACCTTCTTCGAAATAGCCCGAGATGATCATCTCGAGCAGCGTGCGGAACAACGTCTCGTTCAGCGTCTCGCCGGGCTTGCCGATAAGTTCGCCCAACTGCGTTCTGTCGCGCACGGACACGGGCATCAGGCGACCTCGTTTCGACGATATTCGCCAGAACCGAGTCGGTACTTGGCGAGCTTCTCTAAGTGTGGCTCTCCCGCGTGTCCCGGCTGTGCTTCCGCGATAAGGCAGCCATTTTCCAAGCGGACGGGATGAACCCCGAGATTGTCCCGAAGCGGGTTAAGCAACCTGTTGGCTTCATAGGAATGGAAAGCCTGTGCTGCTCGGCAAGCATGGAGGGATGCTCCAACCGCTACGCAGCCACCCACGCCGTGCGGCGCCATCTTGATGCCCGATTGCTCACACAACGCGCCTACATCCAGCAATCCGGAGACGCCACCCGAACGGGTGATATTCGGCTGCAGAAAATCAACGGCCTCGGCCTCAACCAGCGCCTTGTATGCATCCATCGTGAACTCATTCTCGCCCGCCGCAATCGGGACGGGAGATGCGCGCCTCACCTGAGCAAGCGCCTGAGGATTGTCGGGCGGAATCGGCTCCTCGAACCAGCCGATATCGAAGGGTTCCAGCGCAGATGCGATCTTGATCGCCGTGGCGACATCGTATGCGCAGTTCGCATCGACGAAAAGCGGCATCGCAGATCCGACGGCCTCGCGGACTGCCGCCAAGTGCGCCACGTCGGTGTCGCGACCGCGGCCGATCTTGAGTTTGATTGCCGTGAACCCCTGCTCGACGAACGACAAGGCCGCCTGAGCCGAGGCCTCCACCGTCTCATGCATTCCAACGGGGCTCACATAGGTGGCGACAGGGCCGGGCGTCCCGCCGAGAAGCGTTGCGAGCGGAACACCTTTTGCTCTCGCCTGCAGGTCCCAGAGCGCGATGTCGACACCACTGAGCGCTTCCATCGCGGGACCGCGTGTGCTCCCCAGCGCTGCGAAATAGCGGCTGAGATCGGCCATCATTTCGGCCGGGCGACCGACTGTAGCGCCGATGAGGAAAGGTGCGACCACATGATTGACCAATGCGCTCGCCGCATACGGATGAGGGAGGCCGAACGCTTCACCATAACCGACCGATCCGTCATCGCCTTGGACGACCACCAGCGTTGTCACCTGCCCGGTGCGTTTGATCCGTCGAAAATGGCTGGCCGGCGTTGAAATGTGCGGCGGGACTTTGTCCGCGCCGCCAAAAATATCGGCGAAGGAGGCTTGGAGTGGAATTGCGGTCAGGCTCGTGATCTTCATTGCTTTTCCGATAAATTATAATTTATATAATATAAGACCCACCCGTCGGAAGCCGTCAAGAGAAAACTGACGATCCGAAAAGCGCCGCGACATCGCGCAGATGAGAAAAGGGAAGAGAATGGCAGCTATCGACGTCTCGCATGTGCGAAAGAGCTACGGCACCGTTCAGGTGGTTCACGGCGTGAGTATTGCGATTGAAGATGGAGAGTTTGTCACGCTTGTTGGCCCATCGGGCTGCGGGAAGTCGACGCTGCTCCGAATGATTGCCGGCCTAGAACCGATCAGCGGGGGAGAGATCAGTATCGGCGGTCGGGTTGTTAACAATCTGCCGCCGAAAGAGCGCGACATCGCGATGGTCTTCCAGAACTATGCACTCTACCCTCACATGACGGTCGCGGAGAACATGGGTTTCTCCTTGAGCCTGAGGGGCGCATCGCGCCAGGAATTTGATACCAGCATCAACCGTGCGGCGGAAATCCTGGGACTCGGACATTTGCTCAAGCGCTATCCAAGGGAATTATCTGGCGGCCAGCGCCAGCGCGTCGCAATGGGCCGGGCGATTGTGCGCGATCCGGCGGTGTTCCTCTTCGACGAGCCGCTTTCAAACCTCGACGCAAAGCTTCGCGTGAAGATGCGCGCCGAAGTCAAATCGCTGCATCAGCGTCTCAAGACAACAACGGTCTATGTGACCCATGACCAGATCGAAGCTATGACAATGGCAGACAAAATTGTCGTCATGCACGATGGCGTGGTAGAGCAGGCAGGCGCGCCGCTGGAATTGTACGACTATCCGGTAAACCAATTCGTTGCGGGTTTCCTCGGATCTCCGGCGATGAATTTTCTCGACGGCCAGATTGAGGAAGGCCCGGCTCCTCACTTTCGGCTAAACGGCAATACCGTCTTGCCCTTGGCAAGCCTTCCAATGAAATGCCGCGCCGAAGCCGTTCTCGGAATTCGGCCCGAGCATATCACCGTGCACCCGGATGGCGTGCCGGCTGAGATTCTCATTGTGGAGCCAACCGGCTCGGAGACGCACATTGTGGCGCGAGTTGCCGACCATGATGTCGTTGCCGTTCTGCGGGACCGGTTCGACGGAAAACCCGGAGACCGCATTTCATTGCGCCTGGATCCGGCAAGGATCCATCTTTTCGATAAGACGACTCAGATCAGGATTGCAAGTTGCTGAGAGGGACTGCGCCCTAACACCTCTGAAGGACCCGAGATCGCCAGCAACGTCGCGGCGCTGCGATTTCGCTCAAGCCGAACGGATCACGAGGGTCAAGTTCGCAGAACACGCTACGGCTGGCCTGGCGGCGGAGCCAGCCGCATGCGCCCTGTCGTATCAGTCCTCCTTCGGCTCAAAACATAGTTCAGGGAGGATCACTTGAGACACACCAGGGGAAGATGACATTGAACCTTCCCTATATCATCGGACAGAGTTGCCCCAGCCAGACACAGACTTCACGACCATAAACTCCTCCAAGCCCCAGACACCGCCTTCTCGAGCGCCGCCGGAGTGTCGAACACCGCCGAAAGGCGCTCCAGCACCCCGCGGCTGCCCGTTCATCTCAATCATGCCCGAACGCAACCGCCGTGCTACGCGATGTCGTGTCTCGCTATTCTGGCTCTGCACATAATTGGTGAGCCCATAGAGAGTGTCGTTGGCGATCTCCACTGCTTCATCCTCGGTGTCGAACGGGATGATTGACAGGACTGGTCCAAAAACCTCCTCTTGTGCGATGGTCATCCCGTTTGCGACGTCTGCGAACACAGTCGGCCGGACGAAGTAGCCCCTGTTGAACCCCGAAGGCCGCCCAGGCCCGCCCGCGATCAGCCGAGCGCCTTCGCGAACACCAATCTGGATCAAAGACTGAATCCGATCGAACTGGCGTGCCGACACCACGGGTCCGATGTGGGAGCCTGGCACATCGGGGTCCCCCACGGTGATGGTTTCTGCCACGCGTCGGGCCGTCTCGACTGCGTCTTCGTAGATCGCTCGCTCAACAAGCATCCGTGTTGGGGCATTACAGCTTTGGCCGCTGTTTGAGAAGCATTGCTTCACACCGCGCTCGATAGCCTGATCGTCCGAATCTGCAAAAACGAGGTTTGCCCCTTTTCCACCCAGTTCCAAGGCAACACGTTTGAAAGTGGCAGCAGATCCCTGGAGCACTTTGCGTCCGGCCCCTGTGGACCCTGTGAAGCTGATCATGGAGACATCAGGATGCGAGACCAGGGCAGCTCCCACTCCCTCACCGTCGCCTTGGACAAGGTTGAATACCCCGGCCGGCACTCCTGCTTCGTCGATGATTTCAGCCAAAAGCATGGAAGAAAGTGGCGCGTATTCCGAAGGTTTCAGCACCATTGTGCAGCCGGCTAAAAGCGCCGGAATGACCTTGAGAGCGACTTGATGCATTGGCCAGTTCCACGGAGTGATCAGGCCAACAACGCCGATAGGTTCCATCAGAATACGGTCGTGCGGCGCGTGATCTCCGAGAGGACGGACGAATTCGAAGGTCTCCATCGCCTTCAGAAAGTTTGTCATGTGGCGCATAGCGGCTGGCGCCTGCCGTGAAATTGCAAAATCGATCGGAGCGCCCATTTCCACGGAGATGGCTCGGGCTACCTCGTCCACCCTTGCAGAATAAATCGTGCGGATCCTCTCGACCAGGGTGATCCGCTCCACGACATTCGCCGATGACCAGGATGGCAACGCAGCCTGCGCTGCCGCAACAGCGGCATCCACGTCGCGCGCGCCACCCAAGGCAACAACACCGACGGCCTGCTCGGTTGACTGATTGATCAGGACGTGTTCGCGGCTTGAGTGCGCGCGCACCCATTGCCCGCCAACGTAAAACTTTCTTAGTTCAAGCATATCGTTTGGCTCTTTGGATATTTGTGTGGTCACCAGGCGCCGCAACACCATCGAAAGTATGAATCAGCTGGCCGGGGACGGAGAGATGAATCCTCTCGCCCGGCTGCACGGATGTCCGGCCACGAACAATAACACGAACGACGTGACCACTGATGCGGGCGGTGATTTGCGTCTCCGATCCAGTGGGCTCCACAACCGAGACCGTTGCCGGCCAGCCAGAGCTGGAAAGCTCAAAATGTTCGGGGCGGACGCCGATGGTAACTCTGGTCTGCGCAACGCGGTTTGTGAAAGGCAACTGAAGCCTGGTTCCGTCCTCCAGGATGAGTTGGGACGCGTCGCCAACATTGCCCTCGAGAAAGTTCATTGGCGGCGAGCCAATGAAGGCCGCTACAAAACGGCTGGCCGGGTTGTCGTACAGTTCGAGCGGCGGCCCCTCCTGCTCGATCACGCCGCCATTCATTACCACAACCCGGTCGGCTAAGGTCATGGCCTCAATCTGATCATGGGTTACATAGACTGTTGTGGTCTTTAGCCGCTGATGAAGCTCTTTGATTTCAGAGCGCATCTGAACTCGCAGCTTCGCATCCAGGTTCGACAACGGTTCGTCGAAAAGAAACACGTTTGGTTCACGAACGATAGCTCGTCCCATCGCTACTCTCTGGCGCTGGCCACCCGAAAGAGCTCGCGGCTTGCGATCTAAAAGATTTTCGAGTCCCAAAATGCGCGCGGCGTTGTTGACGCGGCTTTCAATCTCGGTTTTCGGGCTCCGGCGCTGGCGCAACGCGAATCCCATGTTGTCGCGGACATTCATGTGCGGATAGAGAGCGTAATTCTGGAATACCATCGCAATGTTGCGATCTTTGGGTGCGATGTGGTTGACGATCCGATCCCCGATGGCAATCTCACCATCAGTGACATCTTCCAGGCCGGCGATCATTCTCAGCAGTGTCGACTTCCCGCATCCGGATGGCCCGACCAGGGCAACGAACTCTCCTTCGTTAATATGAAGCGAAACGCCGTGTAGTACCTCGACGCTACCATATGATTTGCGGACATCGCGAATATCAACGGTTCCCATTGCAGTCCTCACATTCTGTATCAAAGCGGGTCGGACAGCGATGCTCGAGTGCTGCTGCGTCGTTGGATCAAAAAGGCTAGGCCGTCCGAGCGTTATGGCCCGATAACGCTGATTGCTCTGATAAGGAAATCACCGGTAATTCTCTCATGTTCTTTGGCCATCTCCGCAGCAGCCTTGAAGTCGCCCGCACGCAGAAGATCCCGGATCTTCCGATGCTCCTTCTGAGCCTGCTCCAAGCGCTCACGCTGCGGCGGAATACCGTGCCTTTGGCTCGACATCAGACCGAGCATGTTGCTCAGAAGCCTGTGGCACCAGGGCGACTGCGGATTATCGCATAAAAGCTCATGAAGCTCATAGTTCTTGGATGCAAACAGCTGCAAGTCTCCACTGTGCAGAGCCTGGTCCAAGGCGTCGATGACCTCGTCGATCTGATTGAGGCGCGCTTCGTTGAAATTCGGCGCGCCCAGTTCGATGGCCAACTCGCAAATACGCCCGCGCAATGCGCTGATCTCACGGATCTGGTCCCCATGCAGGCCTTTCACTACGGCTCCGACGTGACTTTGGACTTCCAGCCAGCCTTCTGACTCAAGGCTGCGGATCGCCTCGCGGATCGGAGTTTCACTGATTCCGAGCGCAGTGGACACTTCACGTGTCGTAATCCGGTCTCCCGGTCGAACAGCGCCGGATAGCACCATATTCTGGATATGGCGGCGGGCCATTTCCGTTTTCGTCACATAGATATTCGGATGTTGCATAAGCTGTTCCAGTACTGCCTCGCGAAAGGGGGCGAATTATCCCTTCGTCGCTCCATCGGCTAACCCTCGTATCAACCACTTTTGCACCAGCAAGGCGAAGATTACGACCGGCACCACTGTGATCGTCCCGACGGCTGTCAGGGCACCCCAGTTTGCACCGTTGATGGTGTCTCCCGCAATTCCGGCAATCGCAACAGGGATCGTGGAAGCAACGCGGTTTGTCAGGACCAAGGCAAAGAGGAGTTCCTCCCATGCGAGGATCATACTGAAAATCAGGGTTGAGATCAGACCCGGCAGAGAGATCGGCAAGATGATCTTGAAAAAAGCGCCGTATCGCGAGCAGCCGTCAATCATGGCCGATTCTTCGAGCTCTGGAGGTAGAGAGATAAAGAAACTCCGCATCAGCCACATGACATAGGGAATGAGGAAGGTGCTGTAGGCCAGGATCAACGTGATGTGCTTGTCGGTAAGGCCAAGCTGCCGGGCAACCAGGAACATCGGTACCGCCAATGCGATCGGAGGGACACCGCGAGAGAGAAGAATCAGGACCCCGAACGTCGCCGCGCCGCGCAGCCGGATGCGCGCGAGCGCGTAGCCCGCCATTGTGCCGACGACGATTGACAGCAATCCCGACCCTGCGGCGACGATGACGGTATTGATCAGGCGGCGCTCGATATCAGCTCGCCGGAAATACTCCACGTATGTGGCAAAAGTCGGCGTGAAGAAAAACTTGGGTGGAGTGGTAAATATGTCGACCTGATGCTTGAACGATGTCAGCACCATCCAGAAGACGGGGAACAGAAAAATCAGGGTGATCAAGACTCCCGCGAGGACGCGGATCCGATGCCCCATCCGGGTCTGCGAGCGAAGTCCAGCGGCGGTGGCGAATGTGCTCAAAACTGTTCCTCCAGCTTCCGGCTGCCGTACAGGAAGACACCAGTCAGGATCATCGTCAGAACAAGCACGATAACGGCCATGGCAGACGATTCAGCAAACCGGAGAGATCTGAACGCCTCTTCATAGATGAACAGGTTGATGACATTCGTGGCCTTCCCGGGCCCGCCATAGGTTGCCGCAAGAACAATGTCGAACATCTTCACGGCACCTAGCCAGCGGATAACGAATGTAGCGGCGATGATCGGGACGAGCAGCGGGAGCGCGACAGACCAGAGCGTTGCCCACCACCCCGCGCCGTCTATCTTCGCGGCCTCGAAGACGTCTTTCGGCAACGCCAGAAGTGCGGCCGTGGCGATGAGTACGATGAACGGCGTCCACCGCCATGTGTCGATGATGATGACCGCTGCCATCGCCAGGTGAGGATCGCCAAACCAATCCAACGGGCCGATGCCGATCGTCTGTAGTGCGTGGTTCATCAGCCCCCAAAGGGGGTCCAGGATCATGCGCCATATGCCGCCGGCCACAACTGGCGCGACAACCATTGGGATGATGAACAGCGCCCGCACCGCGCCTCGCCCCGACCACTCGGCATTGATCAAAAATGCGATCGAGAAGCCGAGAACGATTTGGAGCGGTAGCGCGATAACGAGGTACACCAAGGTCACTTGGAGCGCGTCCCAGAAGCGGTAATCGCTTAAGACTTCCTCATAGTTGGACCATCCGACCCATTCTCCGGCGCCGAAGGTTGATAGATCAAACTCCGTAAAGCTGATGTTGATGGTGTAGAAAATCGGGTAGGCGAGCGTGATCAAGAGGAGCACGATCGACGGCATCATGAACGACCATCGTGATATCAGGTCGCCTGCTCTTCCCCGTGCAACACGTCGGGTGCCGTGAATTCTCGAGTTTGCCAACACGTGCGCTCTTTCGTTCTAATCTGCGTCGCGGTAAATCTTGCCGCGCGATCGGACCGGCTCCAGCAACGACCAGTCGCCCTGTGGAACAGCAAAGCCAACAGGAAATGGTGGGCGAACTTCCATTCCGACCGACGACATGACGCGGTCATCGCGGTAGTAGCATCGCACCGTCACCGCCTCGACAACTCCGGCGAGATCGGGGCGGCCGGATCGAAACCTGGAAAGCAGCGCCCGTTGCTCGATCGAAGACAAGACAGCCAACGGGCCTCCGGCCATTTCGGTGATGGCGTGAAGAGCTTGGCGTAGCGCCGGCAGGTCTCGGCCGATGGACCTCAGGATATCGGCAAAGATGGCGGGATCCGTTGCGCCCGGAAGCCCGAGCTCCTCACTTGGCGGAATCATGTGGCTGGCAACACAATGAAGCGTCTCCTGTTCGGCAGGGGACAATTCATCGAGGGCTATCGTCTGCGATGATGCAATCATGTCGGCTCAGTTGAACAGGTCATAGATGCGGGATTTGATCTGGTCGGCAACGTACAGGGCGACGGCCTGAATCGTCGCGGTTGGGTTGACCCCGCCGGATGTGACGAAAACGCTGCCATCTACAATGAAAAGGTTCTTTACGTCGTGGCTGCGCCCCCATGCGTTCACGACAGATCGTTTCGGATCGTGGCCCATGCGTGCTGTTCCCATCAGGTGCCAACCCGCATAGGGCAAGGGCGATTTGAAAGTGATGTCACGTGCTCCCGCGGCCTTGAGGATCTCGATGCCGCGAGCAACGGAGTGATCCAGCATTCTTTGGGTGTTCTCACCGATCCTGTACGTAATTTTCGGTGCTGGAATCCCGTTGATGTCCTTCAAGTGGGGATCCAGGGTCACCCGGTTGATCTCTTCGGGAAGATCTTCGCATATGGAGACCATCCCAGCGCTCCGACAGAAGAGCCGGCGGAAAGCCGCGTGGTGCTCGTCACCCCATGGCAGGAGACCGTCGGCAAGACCCGTGGTCGCTGTGCGGACCGGCCCCAGTCCCCGCGAGAACTGATAACAGTATCCCCGCTTGAAACCTCGCGCCGGGTCCGTCTCGTAGAACTCCATGCTCCAGATGCAAATCGGGGGGCCGCGGTAACCGTCGAGCGGTTCATCGAAATGTCCCCGGATCTGGGCGTAGGGATGGAACATCAGGTTCTTCCCGACCAGACCGCTCGAGTTCGCGAGCCCGCCGGGAAAACGTTCCGAGGCTGAGTTCAGGAGGATGCGGGGCGTCCCGATTCCGTTGCAGGCCATGATAACAATCTCGGCGGGCTGGAATCTCTCCTGGCCATCCGGATCGAAATAGTAGGCGCCGGTCGCCATCTGCTCGTCGTTGGTCTCGATTCGGCTGACCCGGCACCGCGTACGAAGTTCGACGCGGGACCGCACAGCCTCGGGCCAGTAGGTGACGTCCGTGCTGGCTTTGGCACCTTGCGCGCAGCCGGCGGGGCAATGACCCAGATTGATGCAAGGCGCACGCCCTTGGTACTCTTGCGTTGAGATCGCGCTATCGGACGGCCACCAGTGCCACCCGAGCTTGTTCATCGCGCTACCCAGCTTTTCGCCCGTCCGCCCGAGCGGGATAGGAGGCATAACAGCGTCCTTGGGTGGATAGGCCGGGTCACCGGCCAGACTTGCGACGCCCATCATCTGGTCGTTCAAAGCATAAAACGGCTCCAGCGTACGATAATCGATCGGCCAATCATCGGCGACGCCATCGAGGGAGCGAACGCGAAAGTCCGAGGGGTGCAGACGGGGAAAATGCCCGGCATAGAACACTGTCCCGCCACCGACACCGTTGTAGTTGGCTATCTTGATCGAGGAGTCGTCCTCGTTAATGGGATAGTCTGCGGCCAATCCTCTGCGGTTGGGGCTTATAGAGTAGTCTTCGGACTGCCGGGCTTCCCAGTCTCGACCTGTGCTGGGAAAGTCAGACGACCGCGGCCAATCTCCCTGCTCCAGGCACAGGATCCGCATTTTTGTATCGGCCAGGCTCCAGGCAATCGCCGCCCCTGAGGCACCCGCTCCGATGATGAGGACGTCGACAGGTTCGTTTCTGGTAACACTCTGCATCTGGACTTTCCTTGCAGTCTCACATCTGCGTCAGACGGAAAGTCGCGGGATTGGTGTTTTCTTGGCAGGCCCGACAGAATCGAGAGGCGGGTGCGCGCGCAGTGCTGCCTCGATCGGCTCGGTGCCCCAGCCCGGCCGGTCGGGAACGATCAAATAGCCATCCTTGTATACCGGGAGGTGCGTAAAGAGGTCAGCGTCCCAAGCCACCCGGTCGATGTCGGTTTCCATAATCCGCATATTCGGGACGACGGCACTGAAATGCGCATTCATCATCGTGCACAGATGTCCATAGAAGTTATGGCACGCCACGTTCGTTTCGTAAGCCTCCGCGGCCGCTGCGATCTTAAGAGACTGCCAAACGCCGTTCCATGGGGTATCGATGATCGCTACGTCCACAGCCTGTTCGCGGAAGAAAGGCAAAAACTGTTGCAAGCCGATCAACGTCTCGCACGACGCGATCGGATGTCGGCTTTGCGAGCGGATGTACGCCAGCGCTTTTGGATCGAGCGTATCTAGCTCGATCCAAAAGAGATCCAGATCCTCAATTTCGCGCAAGAGCTTCAGGTAGCCCTCGGTTCTGGCATTGAAGTTGAGATCCAGCAGAATATCAACATCCGGGCCTGCTGCCTCGCGCATCACTTCGAGATGCCGGCGCAGATCCTTCAGAGTTTTACGGTCGACATTGCGGGCAGGATCATGCGGCCTGCCGAAACCCGGAGACCAACCACTAATCCTGTCATCCCCGTCATAATGGAAGATGTTCGTCTTGAGCGCTGTGAAACCTTTTTCACCAACCTCGCGTCCAATCTCTCGAACGCCATGAATATCGGTGATGCCGGGTGTATAATGCTCGGTGCGAGCGCGGTAGGATACACAATGTGACCAATAAACCCGGATCTTATCGCGGACCTTCCCTCCAAGCAGAGCATAGCAGGGCACATCAAGGGTTTTTGCCTTCACGTCGAGCAGGGCATTCTCAATGGCGCCAAGGGCCTGCCCGATGACACCTCCCGCGCCTGGCCGCGTCGAGTCACGCAAATCCTCTCGAATGTGTTCATGGTTCATAGCACTTTGGCCAATCAGCCGGTGGCCAATCTGCCCTATCACATTGGCGACACCTGGAGATCCGAAGCTTTCATCGAATTCGCTCCAGCCTACCGTTCCGTCCTCAGTCGTGATTTTTAGAAAATTATAATTGCGCCACGAATTGCTGCAGGACAGCGTCCTCACTTCGCCTACGATCGCTTTTTTTGACATTGTTTTCCTCAATTCAATCCGGCGCGATGAAACTTGTCCACTCGTGCTCTTCAGTTGACGCCAAACCGCCTCACCCGACGAAGCGATAGCGGTTGTTCAATTTTTTCGGTGGTTCGTGAGTGACGAGCCGGCTGCACGCGAGGCCACCAGGAGAGGGAAGGGTTTCACCTGCCGCTCTCACAATCAACTCGCGGGCATCTCTGGTGCCCCGGTTATGGGGCTACAATCATTTGAGCGTCGATTTGATTCTGGTGGCCGCAGCTTGAAGCGCCTCTTTCGAGCTCACCTGGCCAGCAATTGCGCGAGCAACCTCGTCGGCCAGCACCTGTTGTGCAGCATTGGATTTCGGGCTGCGGATGCGCCACATCTCTCCTTCCGCAGCAAGCTCGTACGACTGCTGAAGGGTACGATAGACAGGTTCCAGCCACTTTTCATCGGGCTTGCTTCCAAGTGTGGATTTCCGTGCCGGAAAGGACCCGAGCAATGAAGCGTTGATCTTCTCGCCTTCCTTGGATGATAGCCATTGGAGGAAGGCCCAGGACGCTGCCAGATTTTCTGTTTTGCTGCTGATTCCCGCATTCCAGACCCCGCGATGCGTACCAGCTCGATCCGTGCCAACGGGCATCACCTGGATGCCGACTTCATCCTCTTTGAGCGTCGTCGAGTTTGCGTCGATCGCTGTCGCTTTGTACACACTTCCCCAGTTGAACATGACGGCGACTTTCCCCTGGCGGAAAGCCTGAAGTGCCTCAGAGTACCCATGTCCCAGAACACCCGGTGGACCGTATTTCGCTAGATCCTTGTGCATATCGAGAGCCTTGGCCCCGACTTCATTGTTGAATGCCGGGGCTCCGGACTGGTCAAGCAGCTTGCCGCCGTTCGAATTCAGTATCGCTTGCCAGATCGTGGGCGTAAGAGAGTCGCGAACGAAGTAGGTGTCCACAGCCCAGGCGTCTTCCTTGCCGTCTCCGTTGGTATCCTGCACCAACGTTTTAGCCTGCGTAAAAAACTCGTTCCAGGTTAGTTTGGGCGTTGGTTCGGGAACGCCAGCCTTTTTGTACAACGTCCGATTATAGAACATGAGCAGCATGTTCGAGCGAACCGGCACCGCATATTGCATTCCCTTCCACTCGCCGGCCGCTAGCGGTGCTGCGTTGAAGTCCGCCCAGTCATAGTCTGCGCTCGTGATCGCAGCGACGTCTTTGTTCTTGAGGTCGGCAAGAGCCCCGATGGCTGCAAGCTGTGGCACCCAAGGGTCGTCAATAACGAGAACGTCGTACTCTGGGTCGGCATTAATCGCATCAAGCATCATCTTGGGTAACAGTTCCGCATATGGAACCCCGTCGATAACGACCTTCACATTTGGAAACCGCTTATTGAACTCCGGCACTAACTGGGTTTGCCATGTGCTGGCAAAGGCCTCGTTCGCCATAATCCTGATCTCGGCAGGGGCATTCGGACTGCCGAGGCCTTGCGCATGGAGAGTGGCGACAGGCGCCGTCACCAAGACGGCAGCGGCACTCACGCGAGCGAGCATGGATTGCCCGTGTTTCATATTTGCCTTCGATGGTTTCACAAATCTCTCCCTTGCACATTCTATATTATATAGAATATTTCCCGGGGAATGAGTCCTCTGTCAAGCGCCGATTTCTCGGCCCGCCGCAAATTTTCAGAGTTTTTGGCTACCGTGGCTCGTCAACGGTGCGCAAAGCGGCAGCCCTTGCGCCAACGCAAACCGCGCTGCGACAGGACAGGACACGATGGACGGGAGTCCGTTCGCGGACGCTAAGGGCGGCGAAATCCGCGCGATGCGAGGCCGGCGCCGCAGGGCCGGATCCGTCAGAGCTGACCACCGTCGCCCCATCGATCAAGCAATGCGCTATAGGCGACGTCCTGATAGCGGGACAGCAGAAAGGCCGGCGCGTAGGCGGGCAACGCGGCCCCTGTGATATGGCGGGCGATGAGCTCCCCGCCTGCGCACGACGCCATCACACCGAAGCCTGAGAACGCGCACGAGATGTAGGCGCCCTCAACCGCAACGGGCCCGATCAGCGGCCGGTTCTCTTGCGTCCTCATGTAGTAACCGCCGTCTATGTAGGGCCGCGGCGTCTTCCCGTTGTAGGCCTTGAGCGCCGGCACCATCGTCGACATGCCTCGAAGCGCGATCTCAGCGTAATGGGCCGGCTCGGGCAGCGGGAAGATCGGATCGACCGCATCGCCATGGTGGTTGAAGAGGATGAGCGTTGCCGATGCCCCATCAGGTCGCCCATGCACGCCCTCGGGAAATGTCCCAAGGAGCCATTGCGCCTCCTCATCCTCAGCGAGCGCGGCGTGTTCCTCATCGCTCCAGGGTAGATGCTGCTCGTCGAGCCAGATCAACATCGGCGCGTTGCGCGGTAGGGCGCCAAGCGTGTCTGAGAAACTGACCTTGTAGTGACGCTCGGCTCTGATCGGGAGATCGACGCCGATCATGCGCGCCATCTCGGCTTGCATGGGTCCCCCGGCGAGCACGACATGCGTCGCCGGGAGCGTCTGGTGTTCGTCCTGCTGTTCGACGTGAACCGCACGAACACGGCCGCCGGCCGTGTCGATGCCGACGACCCGGCCTCTCATGACTTGCACGCCCCGCGCGCGTGCCGCTTCCAGCATCACCATTCCGAGCTGCTGGGCGCTGAGCCAGCCGGCGCGCCGGGCGTGCACGACCGCGACCGTCTCCGGCGCCAGATAGGGAAACTGCCGGCGGATCAAGCTCGCATCGGTGATGACGTCTGCGCCCGTCAACGTGCTATCGAAATCGCGTTCGGACGACGGCGTATAGGCACTCTGCGCCGTATCGTGAAACCTGGCGGGGCCTCCGCCATTCGCCTCGGCCGCTTTCGCCATGGTCTCAAGAAAAGGAATCTTGCTCGCATCGGCGGTCGCGAACACGTAGCCACGACGATTGAGATTGATGCGGTTGCCGGTCGCACGCGCGATTCCCTCAATGAGATCGAGGCTGCGGTTCATGAACGCGGTCATGGCCCAATCGGGGCCGGGCCACCAATTGCGGTAGGCTTCGGTCGACTTATCCGACGTAAGTGAGAGGGGATTGCCCTCGTCGACCAACACTACATGGTCGAGACCATGTTCGACGGCAAGACTATAGGCCGCTGCCACGCCGGCGATGCCGGCGCCGCAGATGACAACTTTCGACGAATGGGACATTGCGGCCTCATGGATCAAGCCGCTCACCGCAGCCCTGAGAACGCCCTCATATACCAGACAGAGCGGAAGGCTGCTGTTCTTTTTAGGAAGAGGGTCCGAGGGTCGCGTTGTCAGGAAAATCGGGAGCGATTTCTAGTGCGTGAGGTCCGATCCAGGGAGGCCGTCCACCTTGAAATCATAAACGGGACGCGAGGAACGCAACACGGGGAAACGAGCGCTGTCATGGACTTGAACCCAGCGACGGACGGATGCGTCTCTCGTGATCGGGTTTCTATCTCGCTTTTTGGCGGAGCGACTCGAACCGCGCGAGCTGGTCCGCCTTCAGCGTGTGATCCTTATTGTAGCCGACGTAAATCGTGAACATCACCCCACCTTCTTCGTTGATGAAGCGCAACGAACAGGAGCGTGTGCCGAAATACGGTCGGTCAACGAAGTAAATGTATCTGCAGCGGTCCATCCGTAGATGGCCGCCGATCGGGCTGTCGCCATGCACATTGAAATAGCCATGGCCGAATTCTCCGGGAGAAATGGCGCCTTCGCACTCGAAGAAGCCATCGGCGGTGTACACCACGAACGTGATTTGACCCCAACTCGTCAGATCACCCCAGATCTCCTCGAACAAGCTGCCTGCGACGCGGGACGCAACGTCGGAAGACAGGCAGTCGAGGACCGCCTGCATCGACACGTCGCGCTTTTCCGCGATCATCTCGAGAACGCCATCCGGCTGTTCGGCAAGGTCCTGTCGGATCAGGTCGCCCATCTTGTTCGTCAACGGCACGCTCCGTCTTGAAATGGCAAGTGTTGAAGGATTTTGGCGACGGTTCCGTTACGAATATTCGTGACTTTCGCAGAGCACAGAAGGATCGCCGGCGCTTGCGGGTGGTCCTCTAAGCTGAAAAGCGCCAGTGGTCAAGCAATGACCTGAGAGTTTTGCGGGTAAATCTTACGATGAAAAAATAGAAACCTTCTAAAGTGCAGTTTTACATTGAACTAGTTAAAAACTAGAACGTTTGACTTTCCTTTACATGCTCTGCTAGGCGCACGTCATCGCTCGTTTTTGGGGTTGCGTCGTGAAATTTTCGCTCGCTCTGCTGGCATCATCCGCTCTGGTTCTCGTTTCAAATGACGCTCTTGCGCAGTCGAGCAGGACACGCACCATCGAGCTGGAGGAAATCGCCGTTCAAGCCCCGGGCGGGGAGCAAGGGCGCGCGATCACGGCGAACGGTTATGTCGCCACCTCCGGCCGCAGCGCCACCAAGACCGACACCCCGTTGCTCGAGACGCCGCAGTCGGTCTCGACCGTCACGCAGGAGCAACTCGAGGATCGCAAACCTCAGACGCTTCTCGACGCGGTGGCCTATACGCCCGGAATTCGCACGGGCGGCTACGGCTTCGATCCGCGTTACGATGCGTTCTCGATCCGCGGCGTCGATGTCACCTACACCGGGGTGTTCCGCGACGGATTGCGGCAGGTCAACAGCCCCAACGGCCTGTTCCGGCTCGAACCTTATGGATTGGAAGCAATCACTATTCTCAGGGGGCCGGCGGCTTCCATCTATGGCGCGAGCAGCACTGGCGGTATCGTCGACCTAATCTCCAAACGGCCGACGAAAATCCCGTTCAGGGAAGTCGAAGTGCAGACCGGGTCTTTCGGGCGCATTCAAGGCAATTTCGATTTGTCCGGCCCGGTGACGGCGGACAATACCTTGCTGTTCCGACTGACGGGTCTCGTGCGCGAAGCTGGGACCGAGATCAAGGCCGTCAAGGACGACCGGATATTCATCGCTCCGGCCTTCACATGGCAGCCTACCGATGCGACCCGCCTGACGGTCCTCGGCGAGTACATGGATTCGACGACAGGTGGCACCGCCGCGTACGTGAACGATTACGGTCCTTACGTCGACCGCCAGGGCAACATCACCTTTAAGTCGACCGGCGCTACCAAAGTGTTCGCAGGCGACAAGCGCTACAACGACTTCCGGCAGAAGCAAGGGCGGATCGGCTACGAATTCGAACATCGCTTCAACGAGATGTTCACGCTGCGCCAGAACGCGCGGTTCTCTGCGCTCGGCACCAACCAGGAATATGTCTCTGTGGGGGATGCCGGCCTCGTCCGGGAGAACAACTGGGGCCTCGTCACCGACACAAACCTCGAAACCCGACTGCGTACGGGGACAGTCGACCACACCATCCTCACCGGACTGGACGTGAGCCGTCTGAGCTATCGCTCGAAGGAAGGTTTTGGCGGCGTTCCGATCGGGATTGATCCGTCCCTCCTCTATTCGTCGCGCCAGACGCAGACGTTGACGGGAGTCTACATTCAGGACCAGCTCAAGTGGCAGAACTGGCGCCTGACGCTTGGCGGCCGCCACGATTGGCTCACCAGCAGCTTCAAGAGCGGCGGAGCACAGTACGATCGGAACGACAAGAGGTTCACGGGTCGCGCTGCCTTGGGCTATGTCACCGATTTCGGGCTGGCGCCTTATGTGAGCTACGGCACCTCCTTCACGCCGAACCCTGGCACAGTTCTCACTGGCGGCGTCGCTGAACCGACAACCGGCGAGCAGATCGAACTCGGGGTCAAATATGACCTGCCGGGCACCAACGCATCGCTCCGCGCCGCTATCTTTGATTTGCGTCAGGACAACGCGGTGGTCTATGAGGTCGTCGATGGCTTGAACCGGCAGGTGCAGCTCGACCTGCGGTCGCAGGGCTTCGAGATCGAGGGCGTCGCATCGCTGAACGATGGCCTCAACGTCCAGGCATCCTACTCCTACAACGACGCGCGCATCTTGAAACTGACGCCGGAGACGGAAGGCAACCGGCTGACGAGCGTGCCTTACCACATGGCCTCGTTCTGGCTCGACTACACCGTTCAGGAAGGACCAGCAAAAGGGCTCGGCCTCGCTGGCGGCATGCGCTATGTCGGCTCCAGCCTCGGCGACAATCTCAACCGCGCCATCCTCGACAATGAGCCGCGCACCTACCTCGATGCGGCGCTCCGCTACGACCTTGAGAACCTCAATCCCCGCTTGAAGGGCATGCGCGTTCAGGTGAACGCAACGAACCTGCTCGACGAAGTCAGCCAGGTTTGCACGTCCGGGTATTGCTACTTCGACGAAGGCCGAAAGGTCATCGCCAGCCTGCGGTACCGCTGGTGACAAGAACAATCGCGAAAGCCCCGGTCACGCAGGGCTCCGGTTATCCCACCATGGTGGTCTTGGCCATAGGTGGGTTGTATGTGGGCCAAAGCATTATCAGCGGAGTGACATTCGGCGCCCTCCCGAGCGTGCTGCGCGACCAGGGTCTTCCACTCGACCAGATCGGCCTCACCTATCTGGCGGTTCTGCCATGGGTGCTGAAGTTTCTATGGGCGCCGGCACTGGAACGTTACCGCCTGCCGCGCACGGGCGCGAGCCGATCCCGCTCAATCGTCCTCGTCGGAGGGCTCATTTCGGCGATCGGCCTCGTCGCTGCGGGGCTGATCGGCCCGACGCACTTCGTGCCGCTCATGGCGGTGCTCATGGTGATTGCCTTCGCGACTGCCACCGTCGACATCGCCTGCGACGGTCATGCGGTGGAGAGCCTGTCAGAGCGCCATCATGGCTGGGGAAATGCCGCCCAGGTCGGGGGCGCCTATCTCGGCGCGGCGATCGGCTCGGGACTATTCCTCCTGCTCGTCGCAGGCACCGACTGGACCTACGCCATGATAGTCATGGCAATCCTGCTGGTGCTGCTGGGGCTACCCTTCGTCCTGTCGCCTGTGCGGATTCCGGCCGGCGCGCGCACACATCAACCTTCGCTCCGCAGCGCGCTTGGCCGCGCAGATATGCGCAAGGGCCTCGCGCTCGCGGCCATCTACGCGGTCACCCAAAAGTGGGCCATGAGCATGCTCGGACCCTTCCTGGTCGATTCGGGTCTGGACCTCGCGTCGCTCGGCATCGTCAACGGGATCGGCGGCATGATTGTCGGCTTTGCCTTTGCGCTTCTCGGCGGCGCACTCGTGCGCCTTTGGGGCGCGCGGTCGGTCATGCTCCTTGCACTTGTGCTGCAAGCCGCCGCCCTGTCCGGCCTTGCGGCTGCGGCATGGGCGGGCGAGGCACCCCGACTGCTCCTGCTGGGCCTGGCGCTTGCAAGCTCCTCCGGCATCATGGCGCTCGGCTTCGTCGCGTTATACGCGCAGTTCATGGCGCTTTCGGACCCTCGTCAGGCCGGGATCGATTTCACGCTCCTGCAATGCATGGACGCACTTGTCAGCATGGCAGGCGGAATCGGCTCGGGTTGGCTCTCGCAGCATTTCGGGTACGGCGCCTGCTTCGGGGTTGCCGCCGCTCTCGCCATGGCCGCTGTTCCTGCCGTCATCCGGCTCACGCGCGCGGATCGAACAAGCGGGAAGATCGAAGGCGAGTTCGTTCGGCAGGCGGGAGCCTCGTCACCATGATATCCTCGCTCGCACCCTGCTTCACCGGCGCCTTCCTCTGGTACAAGGACGGCCTTGCGCTTGCGAGCGAACACGGCTCTTCAATTCGAGGATCCGACCTGCTCGACGGCCGCGTGACGAGCGAATTGATGAGCCGCTACGCGGCGACTTATCCTGGCGGCGATCGCCGAGCACTCGTCTCCATGTGGACGCAGTGGCATTTCGGTGCCCTTGTCATCCCCACGACCGCGGCCGCAACGCTGCTTGATCGCAACCTGCCGGTTGAACTGGATCGCGTCGGTATCGCGCTCCATCATGATGGACGCACGGCTTCGATTGTTCTGCCCGATGGTGGCGAGGCCTGCCGCCTCTCCGTCGCGGATCGATTCGCGCGCCTCTTCGACGGCCATATCGATCCCCTGATTGAGCACTTTGCGCATCATTTTGGCATGTCCAAACGCCTCCTTTGGACCAACGCCGCAACGGTTTTCGAGTGGACTCTCCAGCAAGCTGCGGCGTTCGACAATGCCAGCCCGGTGGCTCTCGCCGAGGGTCGCGCTCTGTTGGAAAGCCAGTTCCAGGGATGCGGCAGACGCAATCCGATGCAAGGCGCGGTGCAATGGCATCAACGCGATGAGCAGGCGGTGCGACGGCGAAAGGTTTGCTGCCTGCGCTACCTGCTGCCGGGGATGGAGGATTGCGGCGATCTCTGCCCGCTCCCGCAAGAAGCACTCCAGCGGACAAAGAAACATGAGGTTTGTAAATGAAAGATGCTCTGAACAAATTATGGTTCGTTGCAGTGATTGGCGCGACCATCACAGCCGCCCTTCCGACGTCCGCGCAGGAAACCCGCATCCGGCTTGAGCTCAACAAGCTCGAGGCCGCAGGCGAAAACTGTCGCGCCTATTTCCTCATCGACAATCGGGGAGCGGAAAGCTGGCGTTCCCTGAAGCTTGATCTGTTTGCGCTCGACACCGATGGCGTCGCAGCGAAGCGCCTCGCTGTTGAGGTCGGACCAATCTCCGAGAAGAAGACGCATATCAAAGTGTTCGATTTCGCGGGGCTCGCATGTCCCCGCTTCGGGCGCATCCTGCTCAACGAAGTGATGGCATGCGAGAGCGGTACCAATTCTCGCGAGGAGTGCCTGGCGATGATCGAAACGGCTTCCAAGGTCGCCGCCGTTCCGCTCGAAAAGTGAGGCAAAGCCATGAATGAGTTTGCAACCACTCCGCATGATCTGTCCTTTGTCGGTTTGTTTCTTCAGGCCGATCCGGTCGTCAAAGGCGTCATGATCCTGCTCGTTCTCGCATCCCTCGGCTGCTGGACGATCATTATCGACAAGCTCCTGCGCCTCGCGCTTGTGCGCCGGCAGGCGCGTGCATTCGAAAAGGCGGCACGGGCGGGCGAACGGCTTCTGCCGGGAATGCAGAGACTTGCGGGAACCCAAGAACTTGGTGGCCGGATTGTCGTTGCCGGCCAAGAAGCATGGCGTGATCAGGACCCTTCCGAGAGCCGGGCGGAGCGGCGCGAGCGCATCGAGCGCGCCATGCGCGCTGCTTTGGCTTTCGACCTGCGTGGACTTCAGTCGGGTCTGGCTTTCCTCGCGACGACGGCATCGGCCGCGCCCTTCATCGGGCTGTTCGGCACCGTATGGGGAATCATGAATTCCTTCTCAGCGATCGCCAAGAGCCAGGACACGAGCCTGTCGGTCGTGGCGCCCGGCATCGCCGAGGCCCTGTTCGCCACTGCGATCGGCCTCGTGGCCGCGATACCGGCGGTGATCGCGTACAACAAGCTGACGGCCGATCTCGGTCGCGTGCAGCAATCATTTGCAGCCGGCATCACCGCCCTCGGTGACCGCCTGGCGCGCGACCGCAAGCCCCATCTCAGAGCGGAGGCCGCCGAGTAATGGGCGTGGGACCAATCCGCTCTGGCGAGCCTGACGACGAGTTCGGCGGCGCGCCTCTGTCCGAGATCAACGTCACGCCCATGGTGGACGTCATGCTGGTGCTGCTCATCATATTCATGGTGGCGGCCCCGCTCATGATGGTCGGCGTACCGGTGCAGTTGCCGAAGACCGCGGCGGCAAAAATCGCGCAACCGAAACAGCCAGTGGTCATCAGCATTGACGAGAGCGGCGAGCCTTACCTCGGCAAGGAGCACCTAGCCCAAAACACGATCCTGCCGCGTCTCAAGGAGCTCGCCGTCCAGGATCCGACCCAGATCGTGCTCGTGCGCGGCGATCGCAGCGTTCCGTATGGCCGTGTCATCGAGATCATGGGCCAGGTCAGCGCGGCAGGCTTCAGCAAGGTCTCGCTGATCGCGCAGGCGCCGGGTGGAAATTCGGCGCCGTGAGGTCCAGCGTCATGCCGAAGGAGGCTTCGAGCGAAATGGTGGGCGCGCAACGGGGCCTGACTGCCGCGTTTCTGGTTGCGCTAACCCTCCATGCCGGGGCGTTGGCGGCCCTGGCATTCTGGCCTGCGAGGGAGGTCGAAAGCCCACCGGGCGAGCAGGAGATCACGATTGATCTCGCGCCTGCCATGGAGTTCGCCGATTCCCAAAGCCCAGCTGAAGCGTCGATGCCCGAAGTCGTTTCCGAAGCGCCGGAAGTCCGGCCGCCTGATCCAGTCATTGCCGAGACTTTGCCGCCCGAGCAAATTCAGGAGATGAACTCGGTCCAGCTCGAAGAAGCGATCGAATCTGTTTCCGTGGCCGAGATTCCGCCCACCGAGGCATCGCCTATCGCCGAAGCGGACGTCGCTCTCGCCCAGCCGCCTCCCGAGGAGCTTGTCGTCGCAAAGCCGCTGGAGGAAGAGCATCCCCCCGCGAAGCTGCCCGTGCAGAAGAAGGCCGAACGCAAAGCATCTGTCCCGCGCAGAGCAGCGGAACAGAGAGCCGCCCCTTCGGTTCCACGGGACGGGCAGAGATCATCCTCGGCCGAGAACACGGGCGGCGCTGCAGCCGCGGCCGATCCCAACGTGCTCAACCGCTATGCGGCGCAGTTGGCCTCTGCTCTAAGGCAGCGTCTTCGCTACCCGGAATCGGCCCGCCTGCAAGGGATCTCCGGCGTTGCAACCATTCGCTTCACCATGCAGCGCTCCGGCCGCATCACCGGCGCCTCACTGGTGCGCGGCACGGGTCATGCGGTCTTGGATCAGGCCGCGTTGGCGACGGCCGCTCCCGGAACCAGCCTGCCGCCAGCGCCAAACACCATTCCGCAACAGCAATTCACTTTCTCGGTTCCGCTTCGCTTCAACCTCCGATGAGGGCAGCGTACTTGTCACCACGTTCGGGCTCGCGGTTGGCTGGGTCTTTCAAAAGCTCGAGAACTTCCAGTTCAGACCGGCGCGAACAATGCTGCCATTCGTCTCGCGCGCGGCGGTCGCACCGAGGAACTCGTCATCCGAATCGGTAGACGTGCCGGCGAGGACGTAGTTGGTTTTGCCGAGATCGTAGTAGAGGTATTCGGCCCTCGCCGTCACGTTCTGGGTGATCGCGTATTCGACGCCGCCGCCAAGGACCCAGCCGGCGCGGGCATCGTTCTTGCCTCCCGTCCAGAGGCCGTCGAAAGAGCCGTCGTCGTCAAAGCCGACGGAATGGATGCTGGAATGGTCCCTCGTCCGCCCATAGGCAAGGCCGCCGGTCGCGTACAACAGGGCGCGATCGAAGGCGAAACCCGCCCGGGCGCGGACGGTGCCGAGCCAGTCAATGCTTGATCGGGCGGAGGTCGTGACGGTCGCGGTGCCGAAGGCGTCGCTCAACGTCGTTGCCTGCGAGTCGCGCTGACCAGCGTCGAGATATTGTAGGTCCGCCTCGAGGCCAAGGACCAACTGGCCCATCTGATAATTGTAGCCAATTTGGCCGCCACCGATGAAGCCGTCACTGTCACGGCCCAGACTCGGCGGCACGAGGCCGAGCGCGTCAAACTCGGCAAAATCGGCCGGGTCGGAGAGAGCATAGTCGTAGCGCGTCCGGCTCTCACTCCAGACATAGCCGGCATTGACGCCGACATAGAAGCCCGTCCAGGTGAATGCGGGCGCGACCGACGCAGGGGCGACATAGGTGCGATTTGGAAGATCGGCCGCGAGACCCGCGGCAGTCCAGGACAGGCCGGCGATAGTCGTCAGCGCAAGCAGCGTCTTCATGTTTAACCCCCAATCATCGTCAAAAAAACCGAGTCGTTGAAGTTTATATTCGACGTTGGTGAATAAATTCAATTTCTAAAGCAACGTCGATTGAACTATAGGCTGGCCGTCGACACCGCGATCTCATTCAACGAAAGCCCCGGCATGCTAGGCGACGATGGCACGTGGGCTGCTTCCAGCATGATGGCACGAGGCGGTTAGCCGTCCTGTCCCAGAAGGTCTCATGCGAGGCTATGGCGAATCGGTTGCGGGGCTTCCCGGAATCGCCCGCCGGAACACGTCGTCTGGCTGCTGGGTCAATCGGGACTAGCCACCGCCGCTAGCGAGGTTCGCCGGCAGCCCGTCGACCGGCAAATCCAGGCCTTGGTGGAGGCTGCCCAAGCTGTATTCACGGATGCGCTTATTGACCGGATCACTGACGAGGGCGCTCTCTCCCACGAGAGTTAGCGCAGGGGTTGGCGTTCTGGCGCCGGAGGCGCAGTCGAAGGCCGGGACCGCATCGAATTGCACCACCTGCTTCCACTCCGGAGCGCTGTCATAAACCCTCAGCCTGCCGTCGGCTGTAAGATTGACGACACGCTTTCCATGGGACGCCGCCTCAAACTGGCACACAGCCTGTCCGCCAGGCACTTGGAACACGTCCGCGCTCGTCAGCTCCGCAGCCTTTGGATCGATGCGGATCAGAGCATCGTACGGGCCGTTATTGGCGTAGTTGGCGATGAGATACTGGCCTTCCTTGCGAGCCTTGATCGTGGAAACCCGGCGATCGTCGGGATAACTACCCGGCGAGCCTTCCATCGACCCCCCGCAGCCCCACGACGTCAAGAGCGGGTAGTTCACATCTGATGAGGGCTCGACAGCCTCTCACCGCCGCGCCGTCCTGGACCAACTCTGTGGTTGGCCAGGTCTCTATGACGCCGCTAGTGCGTCACCGAAGCGTACTCGTCTCAGAGGATGAAATCTCCCGGTGAAACGGCCTGCATGTAACCCCGCAAAGTCACCTGGAAGTCTGCAGCCAAGTCACCGTTGACGTCGGCTTGCACTATGGTGTTGCCGGCCGAGTCCTGCTCAAACCGAAGTTGCCCAGCATCGCTGAAGCCCGCGTTCCGAATGAAAACGAAAGCTTGGTTGCCCGCGACCGTCGCATCTGCATCAATGCCGTGCAGGTCGAGGATATCGACGGTCGAAAAATCGGTAATCAGATCAGTCGCGATGCCAGCCGGACTTTCATAGGCTCGTCTAAAGACAAACACATCCGCACCAGTCCCACCCGACATCACATCCTGGCCTTGCCCACCGTCGAGAGTGTCCCTTCCAGGCCCACCCCGCATACTGTCGTTCCCGAGTCCCGCGAACAGACGGTCGTCGCCAGATCCACCGGCGACGGTGTCATCGCCTGAACCGCCGGAGAGCCGGTTATCACCACGGTTGCCGAGCAGGACGTTCCCGAGGCTATTGCCTCTCCCGGCAACGTCGCCGGTTCCGCCGAACTGCAATTTCTCCACGCCGGCGAGGTCGGATCGGGAGAGATTGACGCTGACCGTTGCGTTGATTCGATCGATTCCCGCCGCGGCGTCGATGCTCGATTCGATCACGCGATCGCCAACGTCATCGACAACATAGACATCGCTGCCCAAGCCCCCTCTCATCCGATCGGGTCCGAGGCCACCGATCATCGCATCGTTGCCTGAACCGCCGACAAGTGCGTCGACCCCAGCTTCACCGTAGAGCCGGTCATTGCCGTCCCTGCCCTCCAGGCGGTCGCTGCCGACGCCGCCAAAAATCCTGTCGGCTTGAGCACCGCCGAGAAGCAAGTCGTTGACGATCATGTCGCCGATTTTGTTGTAGAGCGGCACGTCTCGGGCGGTGATCCCCCGGGGCAGGTTTCCCGCAATGTCGATGCCGACGGTGTGCAGCGCCGATCCGATGACCGTGTTGCTGTTCACGTCGGCCCCAGGAAAGAAACCAGCGATATCCAAACTGTAGTTTAAGTCCGCCAGGTTGATATTCCGAGCGTGCTGAACCATCAGATTCCAGACCGCCTCCGGATCTCGTCCGCCAAGGTTAAGCACCCTGTGGTGACGCTGCACGAGTGTCTCATCACCGCGTGCATCGTCCGAAAGGGCTAAGGGAATGTCCGCCCGCGCGGTCAACGCGCCCCCATCGCTCGGGTTGCCGCGAATGACTCTCTCGTCGATGACGTTCCCGGCCGCATCCGTCGTTCGCTTGACGAGATAGAGATGCTCGAATGGAAACTGAATACCAAATTCTGTGACGTTCTTCGATTCGATCGCAATTATCGTTGGCATTGTCGATCCTCGCGGGGAGGCTCTGCTGCTTTGCTCCCTGATGCTGTAAAGAACCACCGATAAGTTCGCGAAGTTCCCGTTAACCGCCGGCACATTGTGCATTCTGGCTAAGATTGGCGTTTCAGTCCGTACACGGCAGTATGCGCGCAGAGATTGTTACTTCTCCACCGCGTTTCTGTGTCTTGGCTTTATCGACGATTACCAGGACATCGAAGATGGGTTCGGACATAATCGCTTTGGCGGGAGCGTTGCCGGCCTATTCTGCGACGTTGCTGATGTGAGCCGCTAACGTCGAACGCGAAAACCTCGCTTTACCGGACTGGCGAGCTTCTTCGGGATGGATGATTGAAATGCTGTTCAAGAAGACAGTCCTCGATCGGATCAAGGCTCGCGATGTGACGCTCGCGTTCCGGCGCTGGACCAGGCCACGGTCCGAGCTGGTGGGGTGTTGCGCACAGCGATCGGTGTCCTCGCCATTGATAGCGTTGTGGCCATCGAGCCAGAGGATATTTCAGGCGAGGAAGCTCGGCGAGCGGGATACGTTTCGCGCGGGGTCCCGCTTGCCGATCTTCGAAACGGAGACGGCAGGTTCTACCGGATCGAATTTCATCCGGCGGGACCGGACCCGCGTGAAATTCTCCGCCAAGACGATCACCTCGGCGTTGAAGAACTGAGCGAGTTGCGGGACCGGCTCGCCGCTCTCGACCAGAAAAGCCGTGCAGGCCCGTGGACGGTGAAGGCGCTCCGAATGTTGCCGAGCAAGACGGGCGAACCGCTGGCGAGATTGCCGACGATCTCGGGATTGAAAAGCCAGCGCTGAAACGCAAGATCGGGCAGCTCAAGGAACTGGGGCTGACCGAAAGCCTGCAAAGTGGCTATCGGCTCTCGAAGCGTGGCCGAATGATCCATAGTCAATTGTCGCGAGAACCCTGAATGAAGGGATTGCCCGCCACGCAGCGATAAAGATGGTGAGTTCCGCCGACGCCCCCTTGCCCGCGCAGTTCGCACCTAGTCCTGGCGCATCACGCCAGCATGGTTGAGCGCATCATACGCGAGGAGCGCGATCAGGCGTTGAGGAGACGGTCTGGGGAAAGGTGACGCTCCTCTATTCCTCTGTTGCGCAGTTCAAGAGGAAGCATACCCGACACGATCAAGTTGCGCGCTGCCTTGCTGAGGGCAGGAGCCATCATGATGCCGAAGCCGCCCTGCCCCGCCAGCCAGAAGAAATTCTCCGCCTGACGATCGAACCCCACAACCGGGACCTCGTCATCGACGAAGGAGCGCAAACCGGCCCAGCTATGAGCGATGCGTCGGATCGAGAGCGTCGTTCGACTTTCCAGCCAATCGACCAGAACGGCAACGTCCCATTCTTCGGGCTGTGCGTCGTGGGGGGCCGCCGGTGTCTGATCACCCGGTGACGCCATGATCTTGCCGGCATCAGGTTTGAAATAGGCTTCGCCGTCGATGAATTCGACGGCCGGCATTGTGCCGAGTTCCAGTCCCGCTGGCGAATCGATGAGGATCGCGGTGCGCCGCTTTGGAACTAGGTTCAGGCGGACGGCTCCGGCCATCGCGCCGATCTCGTCAGCCCAGGCTCCGGCGGCGTTAACGATGATCCGGCCCGAAATGGTCACATCGGCTGCTGTCAGAACCCACAATCCGCCGCGTCGCTCCAAGCGCTCGACGCGGCTGCCGCAGGTAATCGTCCCACCCCGCTGCCTCAGGCCGCGAAGGTAGCCCTGATGGAGGGCTGCAACGTCCATATCCATCACGCCGCCCTCGAGGGCGGCTGCCCCCACCTGCTCAGGACGCAGCACCGGGGCGAGCGACAACGCCTGCGCCGCCGGGATGAGCTCGATTGCGTTGCCAGGCGAAGACAGGGCAAGGACCGCCTCCAGCCGGTCCTCGTCGCCGGGCCCGGCAACCGTCAGCGACCCCCTCGGCGTCAGCAGAGGATATTCGGCGAAACCGGGGGGCGGGTTCATGAAAAAATCGTGGCTCGCCGCGTTGATGCGCTGGACAATCGGCACCCCGTAGTTGCGGGTGTAGAGCGCCGCAGAACGGCCAGTGCTGTGATAGCCTGGAACATTCTCCGCCTCGATCAGCGCCACTGAGCCGCTCGCCGCCAGTTCAAAAGCCGCTGATGCGCCAGAGACTCCCGCACCAATCACCAGATAATCAAACTGCATCGTGGACCACTCTTGAGCCGAAGCGACGACCGCGCTCCCGCAGGGCTCTGATTTCCGATTTCGCTGCGCTCGACGCTCCCTCGCGAAGTCGAACGTCTTCGCGTGCCAAGCTTGCAGCAAGCAGCGCGACTCAAGACATCATCCTTCCCGTTTTTGCAAGAAAAATAAAATAGATTGACCGAATGATAGAAATATTGCTTGCTGACTTTCGGTTTAGGAAAGGGTGCGCGTGGAAAAAACGGTTCGCCAACGGCTGACGGATTGCACGACGGCGGGATCCAAGGCCGACCGGGCACTCGCGAGCTACATGCTGGCGAAACTGAGCAGCATTCCGTTCGAGACCGCAGCCACCCTTGCGGCGAAAGTCGAAGTGAGCGAGCCGACCGTCGGGCGTTTCTGCCGAACCATCGGATATCAGAGTTTCAAGGACCTGAAGGAACAGCTCCGGCAGGATATCGGTGATCGGCCGTGGCTGATCAGTGATCGTCTGCGTGAATTTCAGCAGCGCACGTTGGCGGGAGAAGATCAGCTTGCTCGGAGTCTGCAGCTCGAAATGGCCGGGCTCGTCGCCGTTTACGAACTGGCGCGCACCGATGAGTGGAAGAGAACCGTCAAGCGGCTCGTGACCGCCAAATCAGTCTATGTGGCAGGGTTTCAGACCGAGCGCGGCATGGCGCAGTTCTTCGCCAATCAATTGCAATATCTCCGCGACCGCGTCCATCTCATGGACCTTGCGGGCGGTAACTTCTCCGAGCTTCTGCTGGCCGACAACAACGAAGTCTGCCTCGTGCTCTTCGAGGCGCGGCGCTACTCGCGAATGGCGCGGCTACTGGCCAAGGAAGCCCATGACAGTGGCATTCCGACGACGCTCATCACGGACGCGTTCTGCGATTGGGGTCGCGATTTGGTGGATGACATGCTGGTCGTACCGACCGAGTTCAATCTCTTTTGGGACTCGACCGCACAGATGGCGAGCCTGACCAACCTGCTGATGAACGGCGTCTTCATCGAGATCGGCCCAAGCGTCGAAGAGCGGATGAACAAGGTCTCGACGCTCTACAGCCGATTTACCGGATACGTTGCCGACTCGTCGGGGCCAGAAGTCTGAAAACGCAAAAAACGATCCGATCCAGAGAAAACAAAAGGGAACTGTCGACCATGAGAACTCTCATCAAAGCCGCTCTACTATCCGGATCAGCACTCCTCAGTATGGGTCTCATAACACTGCCTGGCGCTGCTCTTGCCCAGGACGCCGTGTTCGTCCTCACCGCACGCGACGTCGGAGCGCCAAGCTACGACCCGATCAAGGGAACCCGACTCAACGACGCGATCTCGCTGATCTTCGATCGACTCGTGGTTCAGGACACCGACCAGAGTTACCACGGACTTCTCGCCACCTCGTGGGAGTCCACGCCGGACGGCATGCAGTGGACATTCAAGTTGCGCCCTGGGGTCAAGTTCCACAACGGCGAGCCCTTCAACGCCAAAACCATCGCGTGGTGGATTCCAAAATTCAAGGGCACTGAAAACTCCTTCATGGTCGATTCGATCGAGAAGGTGGAGGTGGTGGATGATCTGACGGTGCGGTTCGTCATGAAGACGCCGGACCCGAACATGCTCTTCAATCTCGCCAGCACGTTCATGAGTGTGCCTGAGCCGAAGGCCTACGATAGGCTCGGGGACAAATTCGGCGTGACGGAAGCCGTCGGAACCGGCCCTTTCAAACTCGAGAAGTTTACCGTCGGCCAGCAGACGATGCTCGTTCGCAACGATGATTATAAATGGGCGTCCGATCTGTCGACAAACAAGGGTCCGGCCAAGATCAAGAATCTCGAGATCCGCGAAATCGCCGAGGATTCCACTGCCTTCCTCGAATTGCAGACCGGCGGCGTCGATCTTCTCCTCAAGGTCCCGACCGACTTCCTGCCACGCCTCAAGGGACAGAAATCCGTCAAGGTCGTGACGCTCCCGGGAACTGAAATCATCTACATGCCGATCAACACCTCGGTGGAGCCTTTCACCGACGTCAATGTTCGGCAGGCCGCCGCCTTGGCCGTCAACCAGAAAGAAATCACCACCAATCTTTTCGGAGGTGTCGGCTCGCCCGCGAACACCTTCCTGATCAGCTCCTTGCTGGAATCGAAGGTCGATCCCAAGTTCAACATCGCTTATGATCCGGAAAAGGCGAAGGCGCTGCTCGACAAGGCCGGTTGGACGATGGGCTCCGGCGGCATTCGCGCAAAGGACGGAAAACCGCTGCAGGTGAAGCTCTGGACGCAGAACGGCACCGAATTCAAGCGCGTCACCGAGGTCGTCCAGGCTCAACTGAAGGCGATCGGCATGCAGGCCGACATCACGGTCTTCGATGCCAGCACCATCAATGCTCAATACCGCAAGAAAACCGAGCACCAGCTCGCCGTTCGCACCTATTCGTGGGCGAATGCCGACATCATCGACTGGTTCTTCAGCGCGAAACGCCTCGGCTATCCGAACATCTCGATGCTGAACGACCCCAAGGCAGAGGAACTGAACAACATCGCGATGACCAAGTCGCGCACATGGGATGAGCGTGTGGCCAATTTCAAGGCCTATCATGAATACGTGCTGTCGCAGTTTCCATTCGCGCCGATCTACCAGCCGGTCGCAAACCTTGCCTACAACGACGAGAAGCTCACCTTTCCGGAGAAAGTTCGCGGCCGTTTCCAAAGCCATGTGGTCGTCGACATCGACGTGAAGAAGTAAGCCTCCTTAGCCGCAGGCGCCAATCTCAAAGAGTACCGGGATGTTCACCTTCATCATCAAGCGACTGTTGTTGCTCATCCCGGTATTCCTCGCCGTGTCGTTGATCATCTTCATGATCGTCCACCTGGTTCCTGGCGACCCGCTTGAGCACCTGATGCAGGTCGGCTCCTCGCCCGAGCAGCAGGCCGCGCTCAGCGCGAAATACGGTCTCGCTAAGCCGATCCTCGTGCAATATCTGATCTGGTTGCAGAATACGCTGTCAGGCAATTTCGGCGACGCCATCATCCTGCGCCGACCTGTGGCGGACCTCATCGCTCAGAATATGCCCTACAGTCTCGCGCTGGGCGGTCTTGCGCTGGCCTTCTCGACCCTCGTGGGCATCGGCGCCGGCGCGCTCGCCGCCATTTTCAAAAACAGCTGGCTCGATCGGTCGGTCATGCTGATCATCCTGCTCGGCTCCACCGTTCCGAGTTTCTGGCTTGGGTTGCTGATGATCCTGTTATTTGCCGTCCAACTCGGCTGGTTCCCCGTCTCCGGCGCCAGAAGCGCCAGCGCGCTGGTTCTTCCGGCTCTGACCATCGGACTCGGGGGTGTAGCACTCGTCGCCCGCGTGACACGTGCGGCAATGATCGACATCAGCCGCAAGGATTTTGTTCTGATGCTTCATGCCAAGGGCGTTTCTCGCGCCAATATTCAACTGCGCCATGTTCTGCGTCATGCGCTGCTGCCGGTCCTGACCATCCTGAGCCTCCGCATCGGCTGGATCCTCGGCGGCGCCGTCACCGTTGAGTTCGTGTTCGCGCGACCGGGTCTGGGGTCGTTGCTCATCACCTCGCTCAACCAGCGCGACTATCCGGTCGTTCAGGGCTGTCTTCTGATGCTGGCAATCGCGGTCATGCTTGGCACGTTGCTCGGCGACGTGTTGCAGGCGGCGCTCGACCCGCGGGTCCGCGAAAGGGCCACCTGAGATGAGACATGCCGGAACGCTCGTGAAGGTCCTTCGAACGACGCAAGGTGGCGTCTCCGCCGCTTTCCTCATCGCGGTCATTCTCTGCGCGGTGCTGGCTTCCTGGATCGCACCTTACGCGTACGACATCCAGAACCTGTCAGCGGCAAACCAGGAGCCATCCTGGATTCACTGGCTCGGCACCGATGAGTTCGGCCGCGATCTTCTCTCACGGATCATCTATGGCGCACGCACGTCGCTCACCGTCGGGGTCGTGTCCATCGGCATCTCGGTTCTCGTCGGCACGAGCCTCGGAGCGGCCGCAGGTTATTTCGGCGGCACATTCGATCGCGCGGTGACGGCGGTGGTCGACCTCACATGGTCATTCCCGGAAATTCTTATTGCGCTTATTTTCATCGCGATCATCGGTCCGGGACTTCACAGTACGGCGATCGCCATCAGCATCGCCTACCTGGCGCAGTTCACACGCCTGACACGCTCGCAGATCATGGCGCTGAAAACGGAAACCTATGTCGAAGCCACCATCAATCTGGGCGCGACCCATGGCCATGTTCTCTTCCGCCATCTCATCCCAAATGCCTTGACGCCGATTCTCGTCGCCGCGATGCTCGCAACCGGAGATGCGATCATCCTCGAAGCCACGCTCGGCTTCTTCGGCCTTGGGGCACAGCCTCCCACTCCCAGCTGGGGAGCGATGATGAGCAGCGGAACGGCGACAATCTTCATCGCGCCGTGGATCATCATCTTTCCAGGGCTCGCAATTGCACTGACGGTCATCGCCATCAACCTGTTCGGCGACGAGGTGATCGAAGCGCTGGATATTCGCGCCCGATTGAGGGACAGCTGATATGCCACTCCTCGCGGTCCGCGACCTCGCCGTTTCTATCAGCCGCCTTAGACCGCTGGACGGCATCTCTTTCGACCTCGACAAAGGTGAAATTCTTGGAGTCGTCGGTGAATCCGGATCCGGGAAATCGTTGACCGCCATGGCCATCATGGGCCTTCTTCCGCTCATCGGCGGCCGTGTCACCGGCGGCACGTTGCACTTTGACGGGATCGATCTCGCCGGCCTCGGTGAGAACGAGTATCGTCGTCTGCGGGGACGCCGGATCGCACTAATCACGCAAAATCCAATGACCTCGCTCGATCCGATTCTGCGGGTCGGCGAACAGATCGACCAGGTGTCCCGGATGCATCTCGGGTTCTCCGATTCGCAGGCAAAGAAGCACAGCATCGAGCTGATGCAGCAGCTGCGAGTTCCCGAGGCCGCGACAGTGCACGGCCAGTATCCCCATCAGCTGTCTGGCGGCATGAAGCAGCGCATCGTCATCGCTATGGCGCTTGCTGCCGATCCGGAGCTCATCATCGCAGATGAGCCGACCACGGCGCTCGATGTCACGATCCAGGCGCAGATCATCCAGATCATGGTCGATCTCGTCCGCGATCGGGGCCTCGCCCTGATTTTGATCACCCATGACATGAGCGTCGTCGCGCAGGCCTGCGACCGGGTGGTGGTCCTCTATGCGGGACGTGTCGCCGAGAGCAACCGGGTCGGACCGATCTTCGCCTCGCCCCGGCATCCTTATACGCGCGACCTGATCGGCTGCATTTCCCGCCCGGGACAGGTGCGCGGGAGCCTGAAGGGAATAAGAGGCAACGTTCCGGGAGTTCTCGACTATCCACCCGGATGCAGGTTCAACCCACGCTGCGATCTCGCCCAAATGGTCTGTGCCGAGAAGCCACCGGAGATGGAGGTTGACGGCGCATCGATGGTTGCATGCCATTTCAGTGAGGGCGCTCGGTGACTGACTCCACACCCGCACCGCTCGTTTCGATCCGTGGATTGAGCCGCGAATTCGGCAGTCGAAGCGGACTTTTCTCGTCGCCTCGCGTGCTTCGCGCGGTCAGCGACGTTTCACTCGATATTCCGCGAGGAAAGGTCACCGGCGTGGTCGGGGAATCCGGCTGTGGCAAGTCGACATTGGCCCGGCTCGCCCTGTGTCTCATCGACGCCAGCGAGGGTTCCGTCAGGTTCGAGGGCGTCGATCTCGCGTCGCTGAACGGCGGCCAGCTTCGTAAACTCCGTCGCCGCATGCAGATGGTGTTTCAGGACCCCTACTCCGCCATCGACCCCCGTTACACGATTCGCGAGGCGCTGCTCGAACCCTTTCGTATCCAGGGCGTCGGGCTGAGCGCTGCCGAGGCAGGAACGAAGGTCGAGCACCTGTTGGACATCGTCGGCTTGAGCGTCACGATCGCCGATAATTATCCGCATCAGCTTTCCGGCGGTCAGAAGCAACGCGTCGGCATCGCGCGCGCGTTGGCGCTCGATCCATCGTTCCTGGTGCTCGATGAGCCCACTGCCTCCCTCGACGTCTCGATTCAGGCACAGATCATCGCACTGCTTGAGAGGTTGCGCCGGGATCTCGGACTGACCTACCTTTTCATCTCGCACGATCTAGGGCTGGTCCGCTATTTCTGCGACAGCATCGTGGTGATGTACCTGGGACGGATCGTCGAGATCCTTCCGAGCGCTGAGTCCCGGCCGCGGCACCCTTACACGCGGGCCCTCGTCGAGAGCACTTTCGAGCCGGATCCCACCCTCCGGCGCGTGGTCACGAAGCTCAGCGGCGAGATTCCCAGCGCCTTCAATCTTCCGGCAGGATGTGCTTTCGCGGCACGATGCGAGCACGCTTCGGACCTCTGCCGCACGGAGCGGCCTGAATTGTCGAAAGATCGTCACGACCACGCGATCGCCTGCCATCACCCCATCGACTAACCGCCCAATGGAGGCTTTACATGTCTTTCACGGTCCTGACCGGTGAGTTCTCGCACGAGACCAACACCTTCAGCTGTCGTCCAACGGATCACGCCGCCTTTCGCGAACGCTATTGGTATCTCGGCGGCCAAGCGGAGAATGAGCGCGGGAATTCGAACACTGGCATTGCCGGCTTTCTCGACGTGGCGCGGAAACACGATTGGAAGACTATCCATACCATCAGCACCGCGGCGCAGCCCGCCGGGCGGGTGACACGCGATGCGTTCGACCGCGTGGCCGATGTGATCGTCGGCGCCGCCCGGGCTCACAAGGATCAACTCGACGGCATTCTTCTCAGTCTCCACGGTGCGATGGTGACCGACTTCTGCGAGGATGGCGAGGGCGAGTTGCTCCGACGCCTGCGTTCGGTGGTCGGCCCCGACATGCCGATCGGCATCACGCTTGATCCGCACGCGAACGTGACGCGCCAGATGTGCGAACTTGCCGATATCATCGTCACCTACAAGACCTACCCTCATGTGGACATGCGCGACTGCGCCCGCCAGGCAGCCGAGATCCTGCGGCGGACCATGGCCGGGGAGATCAGGCCAAAAACCCTTCGCGTCCATCGCCCGATGCTGGAGGAGATCAACGGCGGGCGCACCGACATCGGGCCGATGATCGAGCGGATCGCCAAGGCACGCGCCTATGAAGCCGATCCGGATGTGTTCGCCGTCAGCGTCAACGGAGCGTTCGGCAATGCCGATATCGCAGAGGTGGGGCCGACGGTGCTCGTGACCGCGCAAGGCGACATGGATCGCCACCGGCGCTTCGCGGACAGCATCGCCGATGATATCTGGGACAGGCGCTTGGAGAGCCTCAACACTTACCATTCGGTCGATGAAGCGGCTTCGATCTGCAAGGCCTACCGGAAGACCAGAGGCCCGATCATTGTCGCCGACTATGCGGATAACCCTGGCGGCGGCGGCTATGGCGACTCGACGGAATTGTTGCGCGCGTTGCTCGATGCGGCGGTTACCGATGCCTGCTTTGGACCGATGGTCGACGCGGAGACGGCGGCCGTGCTCCATCGAGGAAAGGTGGGAGACACGGTCTCTGTTCGCCTCGGCGGGAAAACGGATCCACGCTTCGGCGGCGGCCCGCTCGATCTGGCTGGCCAGGTGATGCTGCTAAGCGATGGCGCGTACATCGGCGACGGCCCGATGGCTGGCGGTCTCAAAAGCAGTTGGGGGCCAACTGCGGTGATACGTGTTGGCGGTATCGACATCCTGGTCGTATCGATTCCCAATCAGATGCTCGATCTGCAGCAGTTTCGTGCCTTCGGGATCGACCCGGTTAAAAAATCGATCGTCGCGTTGAAGTCGATGCAGCATTTCCGCGCCGCGTTCGAGCCAATCGCCGGCGAGGTCATCGTCTGCGACAGCGGGGCGCTCTGTACACCGGATCTGAGCAAGCTGCCCTATGTCAATGTGCAAAGACCAATCTTCCCGCTGGACCGAGGCCTGCAGCTTGGGCCGCGCACGAGCTGATCAGGTCGTGGTCGAATAGAGATAGTGCCGGAAGCGGTCGTAGTGGTTGATCACATCGGCGATGACCTGTTCGGCCTCGTAACCGTCAATGTCATATCCACGCCCGCCCCGCGTCAGAAATACTTCGGCCCGCCGCCGGCAACAGCCCGCTGACCTTCATGGAGACCTCGTCCCGTAATGCTTTCTAGATGCCGCAGCACATGACGAGCATCACGACGGAGAGCGGCAGATCAGCAATCACCGCTGCCGTTTGCACGGCGGGGAGGCCTCCCGCGAGGAGCAGGCACGCAGCGACGCCGCCACAGGCAAGCGCCCAGACATAGCGCCCACGGCCGCACCGACCAGATGCGTCAGGTCTCCCCTGCGCACGGAGAGAAGAATTCAATCCGCACGGCAATTGCCTGGAGGCGGAAATCGTCTACAGTCCGCGGCGGACCGGGGACCCGGCTCCATGGCACCTCTACGGCATCATACCGACAACTCCGTCGATCGCGTCTGTCGCCGACGTTCGATCGTTTTCCGCACAGGACCTGAGATGAACATGCCGCGCCACATGATGCTCGCTGGTTACATCCTCGTGCCAGGAAGCCATTTTGGCGGGATGTGGAGACATCCGTACAGCGAGACGGATTTCTGCGATCGTGCCGTCTACGAGAACGTGGCGCGAACCCTCGAACGGGGCTGCTTCGATGTCGCCTTCGTGCCCGAATCCCTTTCTGTTCCGACCGGTCCGAAGGGCGACCACGACGCGCTGCTCAAATACGGCGCGGTCGGCGCTGTGCGGCACGATCCCTCGCATCTCGTCGCCCCCATGATCGCCGCGACGCGCCATCTGGGATTCACCATCACACTCTCCACGACCTACATGGAGCCGTATCACCTGGCGCGCATCTTCGGGACGCTCGACCACTTCAGCGAAGGCCGCATCGCGTGGAACGTCGTTACGTCGGCGGGTGAAAGCAACGCCTATAATTTCGGGCATCATCCCGTGCTCGACCACGCGCAGCTCTACGACCGGGCCGACGAGGTCGTGGACGTGTGCACCAGGTTATGGACATCCTGGGACAAGGACGCGATCGTGCGCGATCAGGCGAGCGGCCTCTATGCCCACCCTGACAAGATCCACCGCCTGGACCACGAAGGCGCCTACTTCAAAGTTCGCGGGCCGCTCTCCCTGCCGCGCGGACCCGGTGCGGGGCCGGTCCTGATGGTGGCCGGGGTCTCGCCGCGCGGCCGGGACTTTGCCGCCCGCTGGGCAGACGTGGTTTTCGCCATTCAGAGCGACGCTGACGGCATGAGGGAGTTGCGCCGTGATATTCGTGCCCGGGCCGCGCGCTTCGGCAGGGCGGACACGCCGATCAAGCTTCTCGCTGCCGTGCAGCCGATCATCGGCGAGACGACGGAAATCGCGCAGGCGCGCGCGGCCTATCTCGATCGCCTGATTCATCCCGAGATGGCGCGCGCCTTTTTCTCCGCCATGCTCGGCATGGACCTCGCCTCCTATGATCTCGCGACGCCGATCGAGGAGGTGCTGAGAGCAGAGGACGGTCGCACCGCAGTCGATGCGGGCGCGGCGCGACCATGGCTGCAGCGCGTTGTGGACGAGCGGCCCGATCATACCTGGACGCTCGGCGAGGTTGCGGCCAAACTGTCCCAGAGTTCATCCACGCCGCGCCTCATCGGCACCGCGTCGGAGATCGCCGATCAGCTCGAGCAGTTGTTCGTCTCCGAAGCCTGCGACGGATTTGTCGTCACACCGACTCATTTCCCGGGAAGTTTCGAGGAATTCACGCGTGCGGTGGTCCCAGAGTTGCAGCGCCGTGGATTGATGCGAACCAAGTATCGACATGACGGTTTCCGTAGCGAAATTGGCGTCGACACTAGATCTGCCTGAGCCTTCCCACGTTTGGTGACAGGACGACCGCACATCCCTGAGCGATGCGGTCGATAAAGTACTTCCGAAACTCTGCGTAATCGTGATAAGCGGAGTTCGGAAAAGAGTCCTCTAGGGACCTCCACGCCAGAAGGTCGGGATAGAGGGGCAATGCATTGAATCGCGCACTCCATGCATTCAGCCCCCCTCAATCCGAGCCGACGAACTCCCCCACGACCGCCGCCGCGGCGATCGTGGCCGGTCCGTCCCATCCCGTTCCCGATACGGACCTGGCGCGCCTGTTCGAGGCCAGCGCCTGCCGGACTCCGGAGGCGATCGCCGTGATCGCGGATCGCCAAACCGTCACCTACGCTGAACTCGATGCCGCCGCCAACCAATTGGCGCATCATCTCATCGCCCTCGGCATCGGCCCCGGAGAAATCGTGGGCATCGCCCTGCCGCGGTCTCCGGAATGCGTCATCGCACTGCTTGCGGTCCTGAAGTGCGGCGCCGCCTACCTGCCCCTCGATCCAGGTTATCCGGCTGAGCGCCTCGCCTACATGGTCGCCGATGCAAAACCCGCCTGCCTGATCATCGGATCGGCACCGGCGAGCTTCTTGCCGGAAATCGGGGCCATCACCGTATTGGCTCTGGATGACGCGGAGACGCGACGCGCAATCGACGATCGGCCGGATCATGCGCCAAGAAATCGCGACCGCCGCCGCCCGCTCACGCCCCGGCATCCCGCCTATGTGGTCTATACATCCGGTTCGACCGGCGTCCCGAAAGGCGTCGTCGGATTGCATTGCGGCATGGTCAATCGGCTGGCCTGGTTCGAGAGCCTTTTTCCGGCACGCTCCAGTGGCCGGGCGGGCGCAAAAAGTTCGCTGAGCTTCATCGACGGCTCGACTGAGTTGCTCGGCACTCTTTTATATGGCGGCACCCTGGTGCTGATCGCCGCTGAGGCCGCCCGGGACGTCAATCGTCTCGTGGATGAAATCGACCGCCAGAACGTTGCCCGCATGACGCTTGTTCCGAGCCTGCTGGCCGCCATGCTCGACGAGGCCGATCCGGCAAAGCTCCAGGACTGCGCCCTCTGGATCAGCAGCGGCGAGGCCCTGCCGGAAGCGCTCGCCCGCCAATTCGCCGAAACCTTGCCGGCATCGCGCCTGCTCAATTTCTATGGCGCGTCCGAGGCAAGCGGCGACAGCCTGTTTGCAGAAGTCAGCGAGGATGGCGAGGCTCCGATGGGCCACCCGATCTGGAATACCCAGGTCTACGTACTCGATGATGCTTTGCGCGCTGTTCCGATCGGCGTTCCGGGCGAACTTTATGTGGCGGGGGATGGACTGGCGCGGGGCTATCTCGACCGGCCTGGGCTGACTGCTGAGCGCTTCGTCGCCGATCCCTTCGTCGGCCCCGGAGCGCGCATGTACCGGACCGGCGACGTCGCGATGCTCAGGAGCGACGGAGCGCTGATTTTCGTCGGGCGAGCGGACCATCAGGTCAAGATCCGCGGCAACCGTGTCGAGCCCGGGGAGGTCGCCGCGCTGCTCGATCGACATCCATCGGTTTCGCGCTGCGCCGTGATCGGGCACGATGACGAACATGGCGACAGGCAATTGATCGCCTACGTGGTGGGCACCGAGCGTGCAGCACCCGAATCCGAGATCCTGCATCGCTATCTTGCCCAGCGGCTGCCCGACTTCATGCTGCCGCAGATGTTCATCGCGCTCGACGCCCTGCCGCTCACGCCGAACGGCAAGCTCGATCGTGCAGCATTGCCGGCGCCCGATTTTGCGGCCCTCGCGGGCACGGAAGCACCGCGCAACGGTCGCGAGGAGACTCTCTGCGCGTTGTTCGCAGGGGTTCTCGCCATGCGGCGTGTCGGCATTCACGACAGCTTTTTCGCCCTCGGCGGCCATTCCCTGCTCGCCGCCCGACTGGTCAACCGCATCCGCATTCAGCTCGGTTTCGAGATCGCGATCCGCACGCTCTTTGAAGCCCCGACAGTGGCGGGCCTTGCGGCGGCGCTCGACGGCGCGAGCCCAGCGCGCCCCGCGCCCCGCGCTCTACCCCGGCCGGAGATGCTTCCGCTATCGGCCGCCCAGCGGCGGCTATGGGTCGTGGACCGCCTCGACGGGCCAAGTGCTGCGTACAACATTCCGCTCGCCATGCGCCTCTCGGGGACGCTCGATCAAAACGCCCTCAGGGCAGCATTGGGTGATGTGACCGACCGCCACGAGAGCCTGCGCACGATTTTTCCGGAACGGCTTGGCGTTCCCCGCCAAGTCATCCAGCGCCCTGAGGACGGGCGACCGACGCTCGCGGTGGAGAGCGTGTCGGAGGCCAACCTTTCCGAAGCGCTCGCGGCCGCGCACGCCCAAAGCTTCGATCTTGCAAGGGATCTGCCGTTGCGGGCACGGCTGTTCATCCTTGGCGCGAACGAACAGGTGCTGCTTCTCACCGTCCATCACATTGCGGCGGATGGAGCCTCGCTGGAGCCCCTGGGGCGCGATGTGGCGAAAGCCTACGCGGCTCGTTGCAACGGCCGGACTCCGATCTGGTCTCCCCTTGCCGTGCAATACGCCGATTATGCCCTCTGGCAGCAAGCGCTCCTTGGACGCGAGGACGATCCGGAAAGCACGTTGTCCCGCCAGCTCGCCTATTGGCGCGATACGCTCGAGGGGTTGCCCGAAAAGATCGAGCTTCCGACCGATCACCGGCGGCCATCGGTTTCGCTGAAACAGGGCGCCACCGTAAGCCTTGCGCTCGGCGCGCAGTTGCACCAGGCCATTGTTGCCTTGGCACGGGACGAACAGGCGAGCGTCTTCATGGTCATGCAGGCCGCCCTCGCGGCCCTGCTTACACGTCTCGGTGCGGGTGAAGACGTGGCGATCGGCAGTCCCGTCGCCGGGCGCACCGACGAGGCGCTGGATGATCTGGTCGGGTTTTTCGTCAACACCCTCGTGCTGCGGACCGACACCTCGGGCAATCCGGATTTCCGCACTCTTCTCGACCGGGTCCGGACGACGGACCTGTCGGCCTATGCTCATCAGGACGTGCCCTTCGATCGGGTCGTCGAGATGCTCAATCCAGAGCGCTCGCCCGGCCATCACCCGTTGTTCCAGGTGGCGCTTGCGGTCCAGAACAGCCCTGACCCGGTCTGGGACCTGCCGGGATTGTCGGCCCGCCCCATGCCCGTCGATGTCGCGACCGCGAAGTTCGATCTTTCATTCAGCCTGACGGAGCAGCATATCGGTGGCGAACCGGCGGGCATCGAAGGCCTGCTCGAATATAACAGCGAACTTTTCGAGCGGGACACGGCCGAGACTCTGGCGCGACGTTTCGTGCGGCTGATCGAGACAGCTTTGGCTGCCCCCGACAAGCCAGTCGGCGCCCTCGACCTCCTGTCGCATCAGGAACGCAGCCTGCTGGACCAATGGAACGACACCGCAATTATCTCCCCTGCCAGCAGCGGCACGATCCAGCAACGGTTTGCGGAGCAGGTGGCGCGGAACCCCAATGCCGCTGCTATTCGCGACATCGGCACGACCCTCACCTACGCCCAGCTCGATCGTCGCGCCAACCAGCTCGCGGCACGGCTGGTCCATCTCGGGGCGAGGCCGGACACCGGAATCGGCGTGCTGATGGAGCGATCAGCCGACCTTGTTGTCGCCACGGTGGCGATCCTGAAAGCCGGCGGCTTCTATGTGCCGCTTCATCCCAGCCACCCGGCAGCGCGGCAGCGCCAGATTCTCGACGAGACAGACGCCCAATTGCTGATCGCGGACCGGGAGATCGGGCCGGAGACGACAGGCGACCGGCCGTGCCTCGTCGTTAATGCGGCCTTCTGGCTGACGGGAGCCGACGATCCAGCGCCGGATGTCTTCGCTCACCCGGACCATCTGGCCTATGTGATGTATACGTCGGGTTCGGCGGGGCTGCCTAAGGGCATCGCCATCACGCACCGCAATGTGCTCGGCCTCGCCTTCGATCGTCGCTGGCAACCCGGGCATCACGATCGCGTCCTTCTGCACTCGCCTTATGCGTTTGACGCCTCCACCTACGAGTTATGGGTGCCGCTGCTCACAGGCGGCACCATCGTCGTCGCGCCGCCGGGGCCGATCGATCATGCGACGCTGGAACGCCTCGTTGCCGACGAGCAGCTGACTGGCGTCTTCATCACCACCAGCCTGTTCAATCTCTTCGCCGAAGAGAAGCCGGACTGCTTCGCCGGGCTGAAGGCCGCCTGGACCGGAGGCGACGCTGCCTCGCCGTCCGCCTTCCAGCAGGTCATGCGGCATTGCCCCGACATAGAGCTGGTCAATGCCTACGGGCCGACCGAGACCACGATGTTTGCCACCTCGCACCGCCCTGCGCCGGGGGAGCGATCCGAGCGTGGCATCGCCATCGGCAGGCCGCGGGACAATACCCGGATCTACATCCTTGACCGTTGGCTGGCGCCGGTGCCGATCGGCGTGGCCGGTGAGTTGTATATCGGCGGCGAGGGCCTGGCCCGGGGCTACCTCGGCCGCGCCGGACTGAGTGCGACGCGGTTCATCGCCGACCCCTCGGGAGCGCCTGGCGCCCGGATGTACCGCACCGGAGACCTGGTGCGGCAGCGGCCCGACGGCGCGGTGGAATTCGTCGGCCGCGCCGATCAGCAAGTGAAGATCCGGGGCTTCCGGATCGAACCCGCCGAAATCGAGGTGGCGCTCGGGAGCCAGCCGTCGGTCGGGGCCTGCGCGGTGATCGTGCGAGAGGACCGTCCGGGCGAGAAGCGCCTCGTCGCCTATGTGGTCGGCTCGGGCGGGATCGCACCTGACGACGCGACCTTGCGCGAGTATCTCGCGGCGCGGCTGCCGGATTACATGATCCCGCAGGTTTTCGTCGTCATGGACCGCCTGCCCGTCAATTCCAATGGCAAGCTCGACCGCCGGGCGCTGCCGATGCCGCCGAAGGCGACCGCACAACCAACCCGGCCAACTGGAGATTCCCGCGAGGATCTGCTGTGCGGCCTGTTCGCTGACGTGCTCCGGCTCGATGAAGTCGGCGTGACCGACAGCTTCTTCGCCCTTGGCGGGGACAGCATCATGTCGATCCAGCTGGTCAGCCGGGCCCGCGCGGCCGGCCTGTCCTTCAGCCCGCGTGACGTCTTTCGTCTCAAGACGGTCGAGGCCCTGGCCCAGGTCGCCCGCGTGGTCGAGATCAACGACCCTGCCGTCGCCACCGCGCCCGAGCGCCCGCTTGTATCGCTTTCCTTGTCGGAGGTGGCAGCGCTCGAGGGTTTGGTGCCGGGGCTTGCGGAGATCCTGCCGCTGTCGCCGTTGCAGGAAGGGCTGCTGTTTCATGCCCTCTACGATGCGGACGCGGATGCCTACGGCGTGCAGGTGACGGTGGATCTGGCAGGGGCGCTCGACCCGGCGGCGTTGCAGCGCGCCTTTGCCGGGGTGCTGCGGCGCCACCCCAACCTGCGCGCCGGGTTCCGGCATCGCGGGCTCGCCCATCCGGTGCAGGTGATCGCCGGCGCGATCGAGCTCCCCTGGACGGAGGTCGACCTCCCGGGCGCGGACGAGCCGCAGCTCGCGGCCTTCCTTGCAGCCGACCGGGCGCGCGGCTTTGCCATGGAGGAGGCGCCGCTGTTGCGGGTGAGCCTGCTGCGGCTCGGCCCTGAGCGTCACCGGCTGGTCCTGACCAATCATCATATCCTGCTCGACGGCTGGTCGATGCCGGTGCTGCTCGACGAATGGTTTCGGCTCTACCGCGGCGAGACCCTGGCGCCCGCCACCCCCTATCGGACCTGGCTGGCCTGGCTGGCGCGCCAGGACAAGGACGCCGCCCGCCGTGCCTGGCGCGCCGCCCTCTCCGGCCTCGACGAGCCGACCCGGCTTGCCGAGATTCTGCCCCGGGCGCAGCCCGACGCGGCCGACCTCGCCGGCGCGCAGCCGCATGTCTCGCTGGTGCTCCCGGCGGAGCTGACGGCGGCGCTCGGCGCGCTCGCCCGGCGCCACGACCTCACCCTCAACACCGTGGTGCAGGCGGCCTGGGCGGTGCTGCTCGGACGCCTGAGCGGCCGCGACGACGTGGTGTTCGGGGTCACGGTGTCGGGCCGGCCGGCCGAGATCGCCGGCATCGAGACCATGGTCGGCCTGCTCATCAACACGGTGCCGCTGCGGCTGCGGCTGCGGCCGGGCGAGCCGGTCGGCGCGCTGCTGGTCCGGCTGCAGGAGGAGCAGGCGCTATTGCTGCCGCATCAGCATCTCGGGCTGACCGTGATCCAGGCCGGCGCCGGGCTCGGCGCCCTGTTCGACACCCTGGTGGTGTTCGAGAACTATCCCCTCGACCGGGCCCAGCTCGAGACCCCGGCGCCGGGATTGCGGCTGGCGGGCTTTGCCGCCCATGACGCCACCCATTACCCGGTGAGCCTGATGGCGATGCCGGGACCGCAGCTCGAGCTGCGGTTGGATTATCGGCCCGAGCGGGTCGACGGCACTGCCGCCGCCGCCATGGCGGAGGGACTGGCCCGGGTGCTCGCCGGGATGGCGCAGGATCCGGCCCAGCCGGTGGCGGCGCTCGCCATCCTGGCCCCGGCCGCGCGTCGGCAGCTGCTCGAGGCGTGGAACGACACCGCCCATCCGGTCGCGGCGGCGGACTTTGCGGCGCTGTTCGGCGCGCAGGCGGCCGCCACCCCGCAGGCCGTCGCGCTGATCGCCGGCGACGCGACCCTGACCTATGCCGAGCTCGATGCCCGCGCCACCGCGCTGGCGCAGCGGCTCGTGGCGGCGGGTCTCGGGCCCGAGGATATCGTCGCCGTGGCGTTGCCGCGCTCATTCGCCCTCGTGGTGGCGGTGATCGGCATCCTGCGCGCCGGTGCCGCCTATCTGCCGCTCGACCCCGATTATCCCCGCGCACGGCTCGCCTTCATGCTGCGCGACGCCGCGCCCAAGGCGGTGATCGCCAGCGCCGCCACCGCCGCAGCGATCGGCGCCGCCGGCATTTTGCGCTTCGATCCGCCCGACGCCGCCGCGCCCGCGAGCGGCCCGCTGCCGCCCCGGCGCCGCGATCCGCGCCACCCCGCCTATGTCATCTACACCTCCGGATCCACCGGAACGCCAAAAGCCGTCGTCGTGACGCACGCGTCCCTGAACAATTTTCTCGCCGCCATGCAGGACGAGATCGTGTTTTCGCCGGCTGACCGCCTGCTCGCCGTGACCACTCTCGGGTTTGACATCGCGGGTCTCGAACTCATGGGTCCGCTCCGCGCCGGCGCATCGGTCGTGCTCGCGGAACATGGCACGGTTCAGGACCCGCGATCGCTGGCGCGCCTGGCGGTCGCCACGGGCGCCACCCTCATGCAAGCCACCCCGTCATTGTGGCGGTCGCTCGTGAACGAGGCCGGCACCGAGCTTCCGCCTTTGCGGATTCTGCTGGTGGGCGGCGAGGCGTTGCCGGCCGAGCTCGCCGGCCAAATGGCGGGATTGGGCAGCCGCGTGCTCAATCTCTATGGGCCGACAGAGACGACCATCTGGTCCGCTTGCGCGCCGATCGACGCGCAAGCCGCCGTTGCGCCGCCGATCGGCCGTCCGATCTGGAACACGCGCCTCTATGTGCTCGACAGCGGCCTGCAGCCGGTGCCGGTCG
>NZ_VCMV01000035.1:101828-103920 GCF_008757455.1 Microvirga brassicacearum
TGTCGCCGATCCGTTCGGGCTCCCCGGTGCCCGCATGTACCGCACCGGCGACCGCGCCCGCTACCGCCCCGACGGCAACCTCGACTTCCTCGGCCGCAGTGATCACCAGGTCAAGATCCGCGGCCACCGGATTGAGCTCGGCGAGATCGAGGCGGTGCTCGCCCGCCATCCGGAGGTTTCCGCCTGTACCGCACTGGTGCGGGAGGACCAGCCCGGGCACCGGCGTCTCGTCGCCTATGCGGTCGGCCGTGCCAATGCCGAGACCCTGCGTCTTTATCTCGCCGAGCGCCTGCCCGGGCCGATGGTGCCGAAGGCCATCGTCATGCTCGACGCCTTGCCGCTGACCCCCAACGGCAAGCTCGACCGCGCCGCCCTCCCGGCTCCCGATGCCGCCCCTGTCGCCGGCCGGGCGCCCCGCAACGAGCGCGAATTTCTCCTCTGCCGCCTCTTCTCCGAAGTCCTTGGCCTGCCCGAAATCGGCATCGACGACAGCTTCTTCGCCCTCGGGGGCGACAGCATCATGTCCATTCAATTGGTGAGCCGGGCCTGGGCGGCCGGACTTGTCTTCACGCCCCGTGAGATCTTCCAGCACAAGACGGTGGAGAAGTTGGCAGAGGTGGCCCATCTGCTGCGCCCCGCCGACCCAGTCGCCGACGTGCGAACGGGACCATTGCGGCTGATGCCGATCATGCACTGGCTGCGACAGCAATCGGGGCCGATCGAGCAATTCAACCAGACGATGCTGTTGGAGATTCCAGCGGGACTCGATGCCGCCGGATTGACGGCGGCGCTGCAGGCCGTGCTCGATCATCACGACGCGCTCCGGACGACGCTTGCGCTCGTTGATGGCGAGTGGACGCTGCATATTGCCGAAGCTGGCTCCGTCGCGGCCGCAGCCAGTTTGCGACGGGTCGGCACGACCGGCCTCACCCCGGAAGCGCTGGTGTCGCTCATCGACGCGGAAACGACCGAAGCTGCCGCGCGTCTTGCGCCGGCCCGCGGGACGATGGTGCAGGTAGTCTGGTTCGACGCGGGTCCCGACTGCGCTGGACGCTTGCTGCTGGTGCTGCATCACCTGGTGGTCGACGGCGTTTCGTGGCGGATACTAGTGCCCGATCTCCGGGATGCTGTGCGGGAGGTCCTGCAGGCCCGGGAACCGCGGCTCGCTCCCGTCGGCACCTCGCTGCGCCGCTGGGCCGAGCATCTTGCGACGGACGCGGCAAGCGCCGAGCGGCAAGCCGAACTGCCGTTCTGGCGCGACATGCTGGCTGCTCCCGATCCGCTTGTGGGAGCGCGCGCATTGGATGGCACGCGCGACACCGCCGCCAGCGCCGGTCACCTGACATTCACCCTGCCTGCAGACGTCACGGCGCCGCTCCTCGGTCGCGTTCCGGCGGTGTTTCACGGCGGGGTCAACGACGTTCTGCTCACCGCGTTCGCAGTGGCTTTCGCGGATTGGCGCCGTCATCACGGTTGGAGCGATGACACTGCCGTTCTGCTCGATCTGGAAGGCCACGGACGTGAGGGCGAGGATGATTTCGATCTCTCGCGTACCGTGGGGTGGTTCACCAGTCTCTTTCCCCTACGGCTGGATCCCGGCCGGGACGTGTCGCTGGCGCAATCGCTGAAGCGCGTGAAGGAACAGATCCGCCGGATTCCCGGGAACGGCCTGGGCTTTGGCATCTTGCGCTACCTTGATCAGAACAGCGCGGCGGTGCTGCGGGATGCAATCCGCCCGCAGGTCGCCTTCAATTATCTCGGGCGGTTCACGGCACAGACCGGTCCATGGCATGCAGCACCCGAAGCCGAGGGTCTTGCCGGCGGAGGCGACGCCACGATGGCGCTCGGCCACACGCTCACTCTCGACGCGCAGGTTCTCGACGAAACCACTGGTCCGCGTCTCGTCGCGCACTGGACGTGGGCGAGCGAGATCCTGTCCGAAGAGGCGGTGCGCGATATCGGCAAACGCTGGTTTCGCGCGCTGGCGGAACTGTCCTCCCTGAGCGCTGATTCCGGCGGGCATACACCATCGGACTTTCCGCTTGTATCGCTTTCCTTGTCGGAGGTGGCAGCGCTCGAGGGTTTGGTGCCG
>NZ_VCMV01000036.1 GCF_008757455.1 Microvirga brassicacearum
CGCCCTCCCCGCCCACAGCGTGGGGTGAAGGTGCGGGTTGCTCACGACATGCTTGAAGCGGTTATTTTTCCCGCAGCTTCTGTCCAAAATGAGTGCAGCCGCGCGGTCGACTTCCGTTGACCGGAAGGGCCGCGCAGCTAACCTTTAGGGGCAGTGTCCTTTCCGACACTGCCCCCGCCCCGGTCTGGGGACACCAGTCCCCTGGCCGGGGCGCCCATCCCATCCCGTTTGCCAGAGGCAGCCGGCGAAAACGAGCGAGTGACAACAGCGCCGCTTGCTCGATATCATTCCGTCCCCGCGGGACTCATGTGTCCGCCCGTAAAGGACGTGTTTGATGCTGATCGGCGTGCCCTCCGAAATCAAAGACAACGAAGCCCGCGTCGGGCTGATTCCCAGTTCGGTTCATGAATTGGTCCATCACGGACATCGGGTGATGGTGCAGGCCGATGCCGGCCTGGGCGCTGGGCTCTTCAACGAAGATTACGTTGCGGCAGGCGCCGAGATCGTCGACGGGCCGGAACGGATTTTTGCCGATGCCGACATGATCGTGAAGGTCAAGGAGCCGCTCGCTCGAGAGCGCAAGCAGCTGCGGCCAGGCCAGGTCCTGTTCACCTACCTGCACCTCGCGCCCGATCCGGAGCAGACCCGCGATCTCATTGCATCGGGCGCCGTCTGCATTGCCTACGAGACCGTCACATCGCCCTCCGGCGCACTTCCGCTGCTGACGCCCATGTCGGAAGTGGCGGGTCGCCTCGCTCCGCAGGTTGGCGCTCATGCGCTCGAGAAAGCGCAGGGCGGGCGCGGGATTCTCCTCGGGGGCGTGCCGGGGGTGCCCGCGGCTTCGGTGGTGATCATCGGCGGTGGTGTTTCGGGCACGCATGCAGCCACCATCGCGATCGGAATGGGCGCGCAGGTCACGGTCGTCGATCGATCGGCGGACGCGTTGAAGCGGCTTTCGGCGCAGTTCGGCAACGCCGTCTCGACGGTGTATTCGACGCGCAGCGCGATCGCCCAATTGGTGAAGGATGCGGACCTCGTCATCGGCGCAGTCCTGATTCCCGGCGCAGAGGCGCCGAAACTGGTGAGCCGCGAGATGATCGCCAGCATGAAAAAAGGTGCGGTGGTGGTCGATATCGCCATCGACCAGGGCGGCTGCTTCGAGACCTCGCACGCGACCACCCATTCAGACCCCACCTATGTGGTCGACGGCGTGGTGCATTATTGCGTGGCGAACATGCCCGGCGCCGTGGCGCGGACCTCGACCTTCGCCCTTAACAACGCAACGTTGCCGTTTGCCCTAGCGCTGGCAAATCAGGGTTGGCGGGAGGCGTTATTGCGGGACCCGTATCTGCTCGCGGGGCTAAACGTGTGCAGGGGCCAACTCACATGCAAGCCGGTAGCGCAGGCGCAGGATCTGCCTTTCGTCGAACCGTTGGTGGCGGTTCGCCAATCCTGAGCGCCGGCCCTTCAGTCGTTGCATTCGGCCGGACCATCGAGCACTGGCTGTTTCATTCCCGTGCGGTGAGGTCGGAAAGACCTTGCTGCAATTCCATCGGGTCGATCGCGATCTTGAGAACGGTGCCGCCGAAATCGAGGGCAAGAACGGGCGCGCCGTCGTGACGTTCGACCCGCGTCCCGAGCGGGCGAAGCGGAACGCTCTTCGGGTGGTTCGGACCCGCGCTCTCGCTGAACGCCGGCGGTGGCAGAGCCGCGTAGACGCGCGCCACTTCGGATAAAAGATCGGTCAGAATCGGCGTCGAATCGACGGTGCCGAGAAGAACTTCGTATTCCAGCCCCGCCTCGGTGCGGATGGCCAGCGAAAAGACTCGTCCGTCTTCCGCAACCGTGACGCGCCAGGCTTTCGAACCGATCCGTTTTACCAATGCGTGCACTCCCGTTTCGATCTGCGTTTCTTTAGCATATCGGCCGAAGTGACAAGGCAGTACGCATCCTTTCAAAATGTGGCATGAAGAAATGGCGTTGCTTGGCGATTCTATCCCGGCTGCCGCCACTTCGCGTTACACACGAGAGAAGTCCTTACGATCAAAGGACTCGGTCCAGATGGAGATTGCCTATGCGCCGCGCCGTCCTTTTCGGAGCTTTCCTCTTCGCCCTGTCGGTTCAGGCCAATGCCCAGACCGGCCCCGCGGCGCCTGGCGGTGCGATGTCGCCTGCGGAAATTCGGGAGTTGCTTGACGCCGCGAAAGCAACCGCCAAGGCATCCCGCGAGAACGTCGATTATATTCGCGTCGTTCCCGACATCCTCTACCAGGTTCTCGCCAAGCTCGACAAAGTCGAGACCAAGCTCGACAAGATCGAAAACGAGCTGAAGGCGGCCAGAGGCTCGGTCGCGAAGAAGCGTTGAGCGCGCTCGACTTCGCTATACTGTCACAATAACCGTCTCACCAAATGTTAACGGGTTTCTTGCATCCTACGAGCGTCGCAACCGACCTTTTCGAGGGTACCGATGCTTACCGAGCGCAAGACCCGCCACCCTGACGGCATCACCGAAGAGCGGCTCGAAAGGGCGCTGGAGGTTCTGTCGGCGCTTGTTGCCGAACATGGCGAGAAGCATGTTCCGTTGCGTGCGATGATCGAGGGCCAACTCTGCGAACTGCGCGCTCGCAAACTCACGCGTGACCGGATGCCGGCTTACGCGGAAGCGGGCTGACCGTCTTGAGGCTCGCCGACACAGTGAGGTCGCATCTTCGTGCCTTCGGAGGCGCGGCCCCGCGCACCGTCCCAGCGGCAGGCATTGCTTTTGCCCATCACATCTCCGCCGGGCATGCATCCGGCGCGCCTATGATCGAGAGGCCCCCCATGCAGGCTCCCGCGATGATGCAGTCCGCACCCGTTGTGGCGCCCGATCTCGCGACCGAGCATCTCACCCAGCAAATGCTGACGCTCGTCGAAATCGCCGCGACACAGGATCGTCAGATACAGGCACTCAAAACGCGCTGCGAACGGCTGGAGCGGCGCGAGCAAGCCGGCATGGTGGCCTTCACGGCGTTCTTTCACATCCTCGACGCGAACAGAGTGTCGGATCTCGCCGCAATGGCGGGGGTATTTGGAAATCTCATCGGTCAGGCGCAGCAACTCGACTTGCCGGAGGATTCGATCCTCTATCTGCGCCAGATCGAAACGATGCTGCGCGACCAGCATTCGGACGACCAGGACACTGCCTCCTAGAGTCGGATTCAGTTTCTTCGAATCTGATCCGGCTCTATCTCTTTGCTTTGGCGCATGATCCTTCGGCAAACCGGTAGCCACTTCGCCGGATCAGGCGCTGGAGGCTTCAGATCCCTCGGCAGGACATTACCCGAAAGAGGCGCCAAGCATCATTGCGGGCGCTTGCTTTCCCGCCGAAACGAGATCAGATTCTCTTCAGGCGCACATGATCGCGCTTGCGACGAGCACCGGGCGGGCGCGGATGTACCGCCTTCCCGGTTCGCTCGTCGACCTATCGGCCCTTCTTGTCCGCCGGAAGATGGCGCGTGTAATTCTTCTCGCGCTCATCCCTGCTTTGCGCCAGTTCCTCGTAAGCTTTCTTGTCCTCCGGCGACAGGACGACGCGTCGTGCCGGGGCTGTCCGCTGTCGCGGTTTCGCCCGCTTGAATGTCTCGGTAGGTCCAGTCATTGAGCGCGCTTCCTTGAATGGGTTTCGCGACACTATAGGCGCGAAGAGGCCTGCGCGACAGGGTTCGCCGATCCTGTGGGCAAATCTTTCGTCGCTCTCCGAACCAATGGGCCCGGACGGTGTTTCGCCTATCCGGGTATACGCCGCTCGGCGACCGGATGATCCGCTCTGGGGACCTCCATCGGGTCCGGGGAGGACAATCATGCCAGGCAAAAGATCACGTCGGCCCAAGCCGGAGCACAGGGAGGCCGTGCGGCTGTCTTGGAAAAGCCGCCACATCCCGATCGGCACGATCCTGATCGGCTCGTTGGCTCTTGTCGGCGTGTTGTCGGCGGTTTTCATGGTCCTGGCGGAAGGTCCATCCAACGTGCTTCCATGATGGGAAAATCGGCCCCCGCGGCGCGACTCGGAGAAGATCATGAGCGATGAATCGCGCCATATCGTGTGTCCGCATTGCGCGGGCGTGAACCGCGTGCCGGGCGATAAGGACGCCGCCAAGGCGAAATGCGGCCGGTGCCACCGCCCCCTTTTCAGCGGGAGCGCGTTTCAAGCGACGGCCAAAAACTTCGACACGCATGTCACGCGCAACGAAATCCCGGTGGTGGTGGATTTCTGGGCCGCATGGTGCGGCCCATGCAAGAGCATGGCGCCGGTATTCGAGCGCGTTACGGCCGAGCTTGAACCGCAGGCCCGCTTTTTGAAGGTCGACACGGATGCGGAACAGGAGTTGGCCGCGCGCTACAATATCCGCAGCATTCCCACCCTGATGATGTTTCGGAAAGGCGCGCTCGTGGCGCAACGCGCCGGCGCCAGCGATGCGCAAAGTCTGCGCGCGTGGCTGCAGCAACACCTGAATTGAGCGGAGCAATCCGCGACGCGTCACGCCCCCGCGACATCAACGACATTTTGAGATTCCCCGCTGTTGGCTTAAGGCTGTGGCCACGATCCGGTCGTCCAGCTCTCCCATTTTTCAGCGAGCCAGCACCATGCATCGCCAGAATGCGAAACTTTCGATTGTTGCTAACGGTCGGTTAAAGTGCCCGGTGCACACTGGCGCATGTCCGGCACACCTCCCATGACATCGGCTGATCCGCCCCACGCCCCGGCGGTTCGCCACCTGTCGCTCGCTTTCGCGAAATCGTTCCGACCATGGTTTCTGGGACTTGCCGTCGCCACTCTTGCGTTCGCTTCCGCCGCCACCGGCACACAGGATGCGACCGCGAACGGCGACACGCGAAGCTTGACGATATTCCACACGCATTCCCGCGAAAGCTTGACAGTGACGTTCCGGCGCGACGGGCGCTACGACGATCAGGCCCTGTCGCAACTCAACTGGCTGCTGCGCGACTGGCGCACGGACGAATCGACGAAGATGGACCCGCGGCTCTTCGACATTCTGTGGGAACTCTATCGCGAGGTCGGTTCGCGCGAGCCCATCAACATCATTTCGGCTTACAGGTCACCCGCCACCAACGGCATGTTGCGACGGCGATCGAGCGGTGTCTCCGAGCATAGCCAGCACATGCTCGGAAAAGCGATGGATATTCGCCTGCCCGACGTGGACACCGCCCGCCTGCGAGCCGCCGCCATGCGCCTGCAATATGGCGGCGTGGGCTATTACAGTTCGAGTGCGTTCGTGCATGTGGATACCGGCAACGTGCGCGCCTGGCCGCGCATGACGCAGGACCAGCTTGCGCGCCTGTTCCCGGATGGCAAGACGCTACACCTCCCATCGAATGGCAAGCCGCTCGCCGGATATGAGATCGCCAGGGCGGAGATTCCCGCCCGGAACGCCGCCCTCGCGAAGCAGGCTTCCGCGGGCGGCGGCTCGGTTGGCGGGTTGCTGGCGGGGCTGTTCGGCAAGGGCAAGCCGGCGCCCGCACCGGCCGCGCCTGAGCCGACACCGGTCAAGGTGGCAAGTGCCGCCGTGGAGCCGGAAATCATCGAACCGACAGCAATCGCGCCTCCGCTGCCGCCGCGCCGTCCGGCCATGCAGGCCATCGTGGTGGCAAGCGCCGAGCCGATGGCGCTCCCGATCGCGGCGGCTGCGCCCGTGGCACCGGAGCCGGTGCGGAAGGCGACCAACTGGTCCGAGCCGAAGGCGGCGGCCAAAGCTCTGTTCGATTCGCGAACCGCCTCGCTCAATCTGACATTCGCCCCGCAACTGCCGGGCGATCTCACGATCACGCGGTTCAGCGGACCGGCGGTAAAACCCCTTCCCGTCTTGCGGCAGGCGAGCCTCTAGAGCCTGATCCGGCGAAGTGGATACCGTTCGCCGAAGGATTATGCTGAATCCGACTCTAGAGCCCTACTCCGTGCCGTCGCGCCGGAGCAGATAGGTGTCCATGATCCAGCCTTTCGCCCGCCGCATCTCTTCGCGGACGCGAAGAATTTCGTCCGCCACGTCCTTGAGCTTTCCTGAGATCAGCATTTCGTCGGCGGTGCCGAGATAGGCGCCCCAGTAGATCGTGGCGTCGTGCTCGCGCAGCGAACGCAGGCCCGAGCCGGGATCGAGCAGAACCACGCTGTCGATGTCGAACCCCGAGGCGACGCGCCGTCCCGTCGTGAGTTGGACCGGCTCGCCAATTCGGTTCAGCGGGATCTTGTGGCCGGCCGCCAGCGCCTGAGCGCTGCTGATGCCAGGGATCACCTCATAGTCGAAGAGCGTAACGCCGCGCGCTAGGATCTGATGCAGGATGCGGATCGTGCTGTCGTATAGTGCGGGATCGCCCCAGACGAGGAAGGCGCCGCTTTTGCCCTCTTCCAGTTCCTCACCGATCAACGTCTCGAAAACCGCCGCCTTGTCGGCGTGCCACGCATCCACGCCCGCCTTGTAATCGGCCGACGCCCTGTCGCGCTGGGGCTGCGGCACCTTCACGATCCGGTAGTTCGCATGCGTGATAAACCGCCGGCAGATCTCCTCGCGGACGTCGATGAGCTCTTCGGCCGCTTCACCCTTGTCGAGCACGAAGAACACGTCGACGGTGTTCAGCGCGTTGATCGCCTGCACGGTCATGTAGTCGGGATTGCCGGCGCCGATGCCGATCACCAGAACTTTTTTCATCGACGACTCCGGCACCTAGAATTCAATGCCCTGCTGGGATTTTACCCCAGCGGCGAAGTGATGCTTGACCAGCGTCATCTCGGTGACGAGATCCGCCGCCTCGATCAGCTCCGCCTTGGCGTTTCGACCGGTGACGACCACGTGAAGATCGGCGCGCCGGTCTCGCAGCGTCGCCACGACCTCATCGACGGGAAGGTAGTCGTAACGCAATGCGATATTCAGTTCGTCGAGCACGACCATGCGGATGTCGGGGCGCTCCATGAGTTCCTTGGCCTTGTCCCAGGCGCGCTTGGCCGCCGCGATGTCACGCTCCCGATCCTGCGTCTCCCACGTGAAGCCCTCGCCCATGGTGTGCCATTCGACAAGATCGTCGAACCGATCGAGCGCGGTCTTTTCGCCCGTGCTCCAGGCGCCCTTGATGAACTGCACGACCCCGACCTTCCAGCCATGGCCAAGCGCCCGCAGCAGAAGCCCGAACGCCGCCGTGCTCTTGCCCTTGCCGGGGCCGGTATGGACGACGAGCAGGCCCTTCTCGATGGTCTTGGAGGCGACTTCGCGATCCTGCACCTCCTTGCGCTTGGCCATCTTGGCCTTGTGGCGCTGGGTCGCATCGTCGTTGGCAATGGTCATGGCTTCGGCTCCTCATGGTCGCGGCATGCCCGTTGGACCCCGCCCGACAGAGTCCGTCAACAGCCAATCGCCGGAGATTGCGGGCTTGGACCGAACAGGTTAAGCATGGGGCGACGGTGCCTCGTCAGAGGTGAAAAGGGAACGCGGTTCAAGCCGCGGCTGCCCCCGCAACTGTAAGCAGCTAGGCCTATTCCAAGAGCCACTGAACTCCTGTTCGGGAAGGCGGAGCGGGTGCTGCGAGCCAGGAGACCTGCCGTCGCGTCGCTTCCTTCGGGCCAATCGGGCGGGGTGTCCTGTTGGCTGTACCGAGCCCGTCCGGGCTCGGCCTCGTCCGTGGAAGCTCATGGTTTCCATCCCCCTCCAGGCAGGGCGGATGCGGGATCGATTGGAGCGGTCGAGCAGATGGAAGACGGACGATCCCCGCCAGACGAATTGCTGCTCTACGTATGCGTGACCTGCCGCAAGGCCGGCGAGCCGGAAGGTGACATGCGCCCCGGCGCGCTGCTGCATCGCGCATTGCGCGCGGCGGTCAATGCCACCGACGAGAAGGGCGGCCCCGCGATCCGCGTGGAACCTGTCGAATGCCTGAGCGGCTGCAAGCGTGGCTGCACCATCGCCATCTCGGGTCCCGGCCGCTGGACCTACGTGTACGGCGATCTCGATCCCGCGACATCGGTCGATTCCATTCTCGACGGTCTGCGCCGCTACGGCGCGACCGCAAACGGACTGGTCCCATGGCGCGAGCGCCCGGAGGCCTTCCGCAAGGGCACCCTTGCCAGAATTCCCCCCTTCTCCCTCACCTCATCGGACAGGACCTCATGACCGACCTCACCAAGATCCCCTGCACCATCGTGACCGGCTTCCTCGGCGCGGGCAAAACGACCCTCGTGCGCAATCTTCTGCAGAACGCGCAAGGGCGCCGTCTTGCGGTGCTGGTCAACGAATTCGGCGATATCGGCTTCGACGGTTCCTTCATCGAGGGTTGCGGCATCAGCGGCTGCACCGAGGATGACATCGTCGAACTGCCCAATGGCTGCATCTGCTGCACGGTGGCGGACGACTTCGTCCCTGCCCTCACCAAGCTGCTCGACCGCCCCAACCCGCCCGAGCACATCCTGATCGAAACCTCCGGCCTCGCTTTGCCGAAGCCGCTGGTGACGGCGTTCAACTGGCCGGCGATTCGCTCGCGCGTCACGGTGGATGGCGTGATCGCGGTCGTCGACGGCCCGGCCCTGGCGGCAGGCTTCTTCGCCGACGATCCGGAGGCGCTCGCCGTCCAGCGCGGCGCGGACAATTCGGTCGATCATGACAACCCGCTCGAAGAGGTCTTCGAGGACCAGCTTCTCTGCGCCGACATGATCCTGCTCAACAAGAGCGATCTCATGACTGCCGACGACAAGGCGCGCGTGAAGGCGGATATCGCCGCGCACCTGCCGCGCTCGGTCAAGATCATCGAGACCGATCACAGCTTCGTCGATACCGCCCTCATCCTCGGCCTCAAGGCGGCGGCGGAAGGCGATCTTGCGGCGCGGCCATCGCATCACGACGAGGGCGAACACGACCACGATGATTTCGAAAGCATCGCCATCCCGGTCGGCATAGTCTCCTCCGCCGAGGCACTGGCATCCAGGGTTGGCAAGGCGGCGGACGCCGATGGCGTGCTTCGCATCAAGGGATTCGTGCCGGTCGAAGGCCGCCCGATGCGCCTGGTCGTGCAGGGCGTCGGCCGCCGCATCGCGCATCATTACGACCGCCCCTGGACGAATGGCGAAGATCGCCAGGGCCGTCTCGTGGTGATCGGCCTCAAGGGCTTCGACCGCGCATCGGTCGAAGCTGCTCTCGCGGGCTGACGATGCACCTCCTTCCGGTCACCTCGATCTCGCTCGACGAGAGCGACAGCGCCATCGATCTCGATCAGGCGCCGGGAGATATCGTGGCGCTGTCGTTCACCGACAGCGACCTCAGCGCGCTGGCGGCTGCTTATCGACAGGATCGGGCGGAACTCCCGAGCTTGCGCCTCGCCAGTCTCAAGCAGCTCAAGCATCCACTCTCGGTGGATCTCTATGCCGAGAAGACCGCCGCACGGGCGAAGTTCGTGCTCGTGCGGTGCCTCGGTGGGCTGGATTATTGGCGCTACGGGCTCGAGCGCCTGCGCGAAGTCTGCTGCCAGGCCGGCGTAAGACTTGCGGTTTTGCCCGGCGACGACAGGGTGGACGAGCGGCTTGCCGCTTTCTCGACCGTGTCGCCCGAGACGGTGGCTGAACTGGATGCCTATTTCCGCGCAGGCGGCATCGACAATATGCGCGCGCTCTTGCAACGCATCACCTTTGAAATCGGGGCGGCGGTCGACGCCGAGGCACCGCGTTCCTTGCCACGCGCGTTCGCGTGGTCGCCGGATGGTGGCGCGATCGATATCGGGACAGCCTGCGCGCAACTGACCGATGCACCGCTCGCCTATCTCATCGTTTACCGATCCGCCATTCTCGCCGCCGACACACAAGCCATCGAGGCCTTCTGCCGGGAACTGCACGAGCGCGGGCTATCGACCCTCGTGCTCGCGGTCGCGAGCCTGAAAGATGATGAAGCCGCGGCGTTGCTGCGGCAGGCCTTTGCCTTGCGCTCCCCCGACATCATCCTCACCACCACCGCCTTCTCGGCGCGCGAAGACGCGTCTTTCGTTCTCGACCAAGCCGATTGCCCGGTGATGCAGATCATCGCTGCGAGTTCGACGCGCGACGCCTGGCTCGCCTCGGCGCGAGGCCTATCGGCGGCGGATATGACGATGCAGATCGTGCTGCCGGAATTCGACGGACGCATTGCCATCGGCCCGATCGCCTTCAAGGTGGAGGCCGCGCACGATTCCGAAATCGGGTTCGCCGGTCGGCGCCAAAATCCTGACCCTGACGGCATCGCGCGTGCGACGGATCAGGTTCTGGCCTGGGTCAATCTCCGCCGCGCCAAACCCCATGAGCGCCGTCTCGCGCTGATCCTCTCGGATTATCCCGCGCGCGGCGGACGCGCCGGTTTTGCGGTCGGGCTCGACACGCCCGCCAGCGTCTGCCGCATTCTCGATTGCCTTGCGGGTGCGGGCTACGACGCGGCGCGAGCCTTTGACACCGATGCACTCATGCCGGCGCTCACGAGCGCCGATCAAACATTTGTCGTCCCGCTCGACCGCTACGCCGCGTGGTTCTCGACCTTGTCGAACACACAGCGCCAATCCATTGAGAGCGCATGGGGATCTGCGCAATCCGATCCGCTGCTGTCCGATGGCGCGTTCCGTTTTCCGGCTCTGCGCAGTGGCAAGGTTCTGGTGGCCTTGCAGCCGGATCGCGGCCGGGGCGCCGACCGCAAGTCGTGCTACCACGATCCCGATGCGCCACCGACGCACGCCCATCTGGCGTTCTATCTCGGCCTTCGCGAGATCGAGCGCATCGACGCGCTGATTCATCTGGGCACGCACGGCACCACCGAGTGGCTGCCGGGGAAGGCCGTGGCCCTTTCGGGCGATTGCGCACCCCGCATGATCATTGGCGCCTTGCCGGTCATCTATCCGTTCATCGTCGATGATCCCGGCGAAGCAGCGCCCGCCAAACGCCGCTTGGGCGGTGTCACGATCGGCCATATGACGCCTGCCATCGCCTCCGCCGAATTGTCCGACGACAAGGCGGTCATCCGCGAACTCGTGGAGGAATATTCCTCCGCGCAGATCCTCGATCCGCGCCGCGCCGGCCTTGTGGCGCGTGAAATCATGGACCGCGCCGAAACCGCGGGGCTCTTCGCGAATTGCGGCGTCGATGCCGACACACCCATCGATGAAGCGCTTACCTCGCTTGACGCACATCTCTGCGATCTGGCCGAGGTCGTGATCCGCGACGGCCTGCACATTTTCGGCGAAGGCTCGGGCGAGCTTGCGGCTTGCGGAACCGGCGAGCGCGAAGGGCTTCTGCGCGCGCTCGAGGGGCGCTTCGTCGTCCCCGGTCCAGCCGGTTCGCCCTCGCGCGGACGGCGTGATGTGATGCCGACCGGGCGCAACCTCGCGACCCTCGATCCGCGCGCCATCCCGACCCGCGCCGCCGCGGCCTTGGGCGCACGCGCGGCCGCCGAAGTGATCCGCCGTCATTTGCAGGACGAGGGCGATTCCCCGCGCCGCATCGTCATGGACCTGTGGGCATCGCCGACCTTGCGCTCCGGCGGCGAGGATATGGCGCATGCCATGGCGCTCATGGGCGTCCGGCCACGCTGGGACACCGCTTCAACCCGCGTGACCGGATTCGACATCATCCCGGCGCCGCATCTCGATCATCCGCGTGTCGACGTCACCTTGCGCATCTCCGGCGTCTTCCGCGATACCTTCCCCGATCAGATCGTGCTGCTCGACCGGGCAGCCCGCGCCGTCGCCGAACTCGACGAGGAGGACGACTGGAACGCGCTTGCGGCCGCGCGCCGTCGCGGCGAACCGCTGACGCGCGTCTTCGGCGCAAAACCGGGACGCTTCGGCGCCGGTGTTTCGAGCGAAGCGCTCGACGGCGACTGGGGCAGCCGCGACGATCTCGGACGGGCCTATCTGGCGCTCACCTCCCACGCCTTCGGTGAAACTGAGAACGGTCGTGCCGACGCGTCCTTCTCGCGCCGGGTTGCCGGCGCAGATGCGTTCGTTCACGTGAGCGATGTGGCCGAGCGGGATCTTCTCGACGGCGATTCAACCGGCGATGCCGTGGGCGGGTTCGCGGCCGCGGCGCAGATGCTCGGCGGAAAGCCATCACTCTACAGCCTCGACACCAGCCGCACTGAGACGCCGAAGGCCCGCACCGTCACTGAGGATATCGCGCGCCTCGTGCAAGGCCGCCTCGTCAATCTCCGCTGGATCGAGGGCCAGATGCGCCACGGCTGGCGTGGCGCCGCAGAACTCGCACAGGCGGTGGATGCACTCTTCGTCTTTGCCGCGACCACCGATGCGGTCACGAATGCGTCGCTCGACGCGGTCTACGGCGCCTACCTGGCGGACGAGGCGCTCTACGCACGCATTCACGCCGCCAATCCCGAAGCGGCGCGCGCCATCGTTGCGAGACTCGCCGATGCACGACGGCGCGGATTGTGGACGAGCCGCCGCAATTCCGTCGATGCACGGCTCGATCTGTTGCGCGAGGACGCATCATGAGCGCGCCGGACGACCTGCGCCGGGGCTGGTGCCCGGGCATGCTGCGTCCCATGGAGACCCGGGACGGCTTGCTCGCTCGCCTTCATCCGCGCGGTTCGGTTCTTTCCGCCTCCCAGGCGCAGGCGATCGCGGAGGGAGCCCGCCGGTTCGGCAATGGCCTTCTCGATCTCTCGTCGCGCGGGAACATCCAGATTCGCGGCGTCACGCCGGATCTGCACCCGCACCTCGTGGAAAGCCTGATCGCGGCCGGACTGATGGACGGCGTTCGCAGCGAGAGCCCCTTTCGGCTCACCACGATCTCGCCGCTGGCGGGCATCGATCCTTCCGAGCTGATTGATGCCTCGGCTCTCGCCGAGCGCATCGAGGAGACCGGCCGGTCGATCACTGGGCTTCACGCCAAGATGTCGATCGTGGTGGATGGCGGCGGCGCGGTCACCCTCGATCGCATCAAGGCCGACATCAGGCTCGTCGCGTTGAGCACAACCCGCGTCGCTGTCGGGGTGGCGCGCCCCGGCGGCAACAAATGGGTGGGGGCTCTGGCGCCCACCGCAGTGCCGGCGGCAATCGGCGCGATGATCTCCGCCACAGCGGACGGCGTGGGCCAGCGACTGCGCGAGATCGACGACGACCAGCTGACGCATTGTCTTAAAGCCCTGCCGATCGATCCGCCCGAAATTCCACCTTTCCGCGCTCATGCGCCACGCGCCGGTCGCGTCCCAACCGGCGATCAGGCGGCGATTTTCCTCGTTCCGCCTTACGGCCGTTGCACCGCCGATGCTCTCGCGAGGGCAGCTTCGTGGAGCCAACAATTCGCTCGCGGCGAAATCCGCCTCTCGCCCTTCCGGGCGCTGGTGATCCCGTTTGTCTCGGCTGAAGGATGCGCGACGCTGGCGCGCGATGCGGGGTTCATCGTGGACGAGGACGACCCGCGCCTTTCCATCAGTACATGCTCGGGAATGGAAGGTTGCGCCAGGGGATCGACTTCCACGCACGCGGATTCGAACCGGATCGCCGCCGCACTCCCAGCCGGGATTTCAGTGCACATCTCAGGCTGCCCCAAAGGTTGCGCGCATCCGGGCCCGGCCGATCTGACGCTGGTGGGCGATGGGGGCGCCTATCAGGTTGTGCTCGGCGGGACCGCGCGCGATAAGCCGCTCACCCGCGCCGGCATCGATGCCGTCGCGGAGCGGCTGGCGGGCATTTCAGACAGGACGGATCTCATGCGGGTTTTTGGAACGGGACGGCCATGAGCACGACCTTCGATTATGTGCGCGAAGGCGCGGAAATTTACCGGCGTTCGTTTTCAATGATCCGGGCCGAGGCCGATCTCGCCCGCTTCAGCGGTGCCGAGGAACGTCTGGTCGTGCGCATGATCCACGCCTGCGGCATGACGGACCTGCCGCGCGATGTGGAGCTCTCGCCGGATTTTGCCGAGATCGCCGTGAAGGCGCTCCGCGACGGCGCGCCGATCCTCTGCGATTCCAAGATGGTGGCGAACGGGATCACCCGCGCTCGCTTACCGGCGGGAAACAAAGTGATTTGCACCCTCGACGATCCGCGCGTTCCTGCGCTTGCCCGCGACCTGAACAACACCCGCAGCGCGGCCGCCATGGAGTTCTGGCGCGATCGGCTCGCAGGTTCCATCGTGGTCTTCGGAAACGCCCCCACGGCGTTGTTTCGATTGCTGGAAATGGTGCATGAGGGTGCGCCGCGACCGGCGGCCGTGATCGGCATTCCGGTCGGGTTCGTGGGCGCGATCGAGTCGAAACAGACCCTCGCTCGGCAGCGCGATCTCCCGTTCGTCGTCGTTCACGGACGGCGGGGCGGCTCCGCCATGGCGGCGGCGGCCGTGAATGCTTTGGCGAGTGCGGACGAATGAACCCGAATTCCCGCATTTCCGGCCGATTTTACGGCGTCGGCCTCGGTCCCGGCAATCCCGACTACATGACCGTCCGCGCGCTGAAAATTCTGCAGAGCGCCGACCGGCTCGTGCATTTCTGCCGGAAGGGCAAACGCGGGCACGGTCGCACCATCGCCGATGCGGTGGTGGCGCCGGATGCCGCCCGCGAGATCGCGCTGGTCTATCCCGTCACCACGGAAATCGAGGCGCGCGACCCGGCCTATGGATCCGCCATCACGCCGTTCTACGAGGAGGCCGCCGAGAACCTCGCGAGCGAACTGGAAGCCGGTCATTCGGTCGCTGTTCTGTGCGAAGGCGACCCGTTCTTCTACGGCTCGTTCATGCATCTCTGGCGTCGCCTCGCACCGCGTTTTCCGACCGAGGTCGTCCCCGGAGTCACGGGCATGTCGGGCAGCTGGACGCGCGCCGGCGTTCCCATCACCTGGGGCGACGACGTGCTGACCGTCTGTCCCGCGACCCTCGATCACGCGGCGCTGGTGGAACGCTTCCGCGCCACGGACGCCGCGGTCATCATGAAGCTCGGACGGCACTTGCCAAAAGTTCGTAACGCACTGAAGGAAGCTGGCTTGCATGACCGCGCGGTTTATGTAGAGCGTGGCACGATGGCGGATGAATTCATCTGTCCGCTGCCGGATAAAACCGACGATGCGGCGCCCTATTTCGCGCTGATCCTCGTGCCCGGACAAGGGCGTCGGTTGTGAGTGCGCTCGGCTCCCTCGTGGTCGTGGGGCTCGGCCCCGGCACCGCCGAATGGCTCACGCCCGCCGCTGCCGACGCGCTCGCGCGCGCCACCGATCTCGTCGGATACGGCCCCTATCTCGACCGCGCGCCTGCGCACGCTCACCAGCACCGGCACGCCTCGGACAACCGCGTCGAGGTGGAGCGCGCGGCGCTGGCGCTCGATCTTGCGGCACAGGGCAAGCACGTGGCCGTGGTGTCGGGCGGCGATCCGGGAGTTTTCGCCATGGCGGCGGCGGTGTTCGAGGCGCTCGATGGCGGCAAGGCAGCGTGGCAGCGCATTCCCATCACCGTCGAACCCGGCATCACCGCGATGCTCGGCGCGGCGGCACGTCTGGGCGCACCGCTCGGCGGCGATTTCTGCGCGATCTCGCTCTCCGACAACCTCAAACCGTGGGACGTGATCGTGCACCGGCTGACAGCCGCGCTGAGCGCCGATTTCGTGATCTCGCTCTACAACCCGATCTCGTCGGCGCGACCATGGCAACTGGGCGAGGCGCTGACGCTCGCAGGCACGATCCGGGCGGCAGACACGCCGCTGATTTTCGCGCGCGCGGTGGGACGCCCCAACGAATCCATCACCGTCACGACCCTCGATCAGGCTGCCGCAATACCGGCGGATATGTCCACGCTGGTGATGATCGGCGCCAGCACCACCAAACTGATCGCACGCACAAATGCGCGGCCTTACGTCTATACGCCGCGCTATTACGGAGCCTGGCGATGAGCCCCGATCCACGAGAGCGCGGCCTCGATGCTGTCCGTCGACGGCACCTCGGGCGCGGCGGGCCGGGATACCAGCACGACCGGAATGGCAAGCCGACGGGCGGCAATGATCTTGCCGTAGGTTGCGGCCCCACCGGAATTCTTGGACACCAGAATCTCGATTCCGTGCTCGCGCATCAAGGCCGCCTCCGCATCCTCGTCGAATGGCCCACGAGCTTGCAGGGTGGTGACGTGCGGCACCGGCAGAGCGTCGTCGATCGGCTCGATCGTTCGCACCAGATAATGGTGCTGCGGCGCGCTGGCGAAAGCCGCGAGTTCGAGGCGCCCGATGGTCAGGAAGACGCGGCGCGGGGCATCGCCGAGAGCAGCGACGACATCCGCCATCGTCGCCGCCTCGATCCACGCATCGCCCGCCTGGCGCCGCCACGGCGGCCGGCGGAGGGCGAGAAGCGGAATGCCGAGCGCGCCGCAGGCTTGCGCGGCATTGCGCGAGATGACCGCCGCGAAGGGATGCGTGGCATCGAACACGCAATCGGTGCGGTTCTCCGAGAGCCACGTTGTCAAGCCTGCGACGCCGCCGAAGCCGCCGACGCGCATGGGAACGGGCGCGGCTTTCGGGTGCTGCGTCCGCCCGGCGAGCGAGAGCATCACGTCCGTCCCGCCATCGTTTGCCAGCCGTTCGGCCAAGGCTGCGGCATCCGCCGTGCCGCCGAGAATGAGAATGCGCATGTGTGCCTTGTCCCCTAACCGCGCGTCCATGTCGAGCGCTGGAGCGCCCTGGCTTTCCATCGTCGGGATCGGCGAGGATGGCCGTGCCGGATTGTCGGCCGCGGCCCTCGCGGCCGTCGTGAATGCCGATTTCGTGGTCGGAGGCGCCCGGCATCTCGCGCTGGCGGCGCCGCTCAACGCCGAAACCGCGACGTGGTCGAACCCTATCGCGGAAACCTACCGGCTCATCCTTGCGCGCCGCCCGCAGCGCGTCTGCGTTCTCGCAACCGGAGACCCGTTCCATTTTGGCGTCGGGGCGGAACTGGCAAAGCTCGTTTCCCCTGAAGAACTGACCTGTTTCCCGCAGCCCTCGTCATTCAGCCTCGCGGCGGCGCGGCTCGGCTGGTCCCTTCCCGATTGCACCTGCGTCAGCCTGCACGGGCGCGCCTTCGAGCGTGTCATCCCGCACCTGCAGCCTGACACGCGCATGCTCGCGCTCTCGTGGGACGGTTCGACGCCGGCGCGTCTGGCGGCACTGCTGCGCGAGCGCGGTTTCGGCGCCTCCCGCGTCACCGTGCTTGAGGCAATGGGAGGTCCCCGCGAGCAGATCAGGCATGTGACGGCCGACGGGTTCGGTCTGAACGACATCGATCCGCTGAATGTTGTGGCGATCACCATCAGCGCCGCGCCGGATGCCCGCATCGTCACTCTCTCGCCCGGCCTCGACGATGGCTGGTTCGAGAACGATGGCCAATTGACGAAGGCCGATATGCGAGCAGTGACCCTCGCCGCATTGGCGCCGCGCGCGGGCGCGCTGTTGTGGGACGTGGGCGCGGGCGCCGGGTCCATCGCCATCGAGTGGATGCTGCGTCATGCCGCCAACCGGGCCATTGCGATCGAGTCGCATCCCGACCGCGCGGCGCGCATCATGCGTAACGCGCGCAATCTTGGCGTGCCCAACCTCAGTGTCGTGAACGGCAAGGCGCCCAAGGCCCTGCGCGATCTGCCTCAGCCCGATGCCGTCTTTATCGGCGGCGGCGGGTCGGAAGACGGCGTTTTTGACGCCTGCTGGAACGCGCTGAAACCGGGGGGACGGCTTGTGGTCAATGCCGTCACGATCGAGACCGAGCGCGCAATCTTTGAATGGCACGCACGGCGTGGCGGTTCGCTCAAGCGCATTGCCCTTTCGCATCTCGAGCCGTTGGGCTCCATGCATGGCTGGCGCACCGCAATGCCCGTCACACAATGGTCCGTGGTGAAGCCATGATCGTTGCGGGCATTGGGTTGCGGGCTGGCGCGTCGTGGCAGGAAGTGGTCGAATTGATCTCGCTCGCCGTGACGAAGGCCGCGTTATCCCTCGACGATATCGACCGCCTCGCAACGCTCGACATCCGCGCCGATGAGGCGGGATTCACGACCGCCGCCCGGCACCTCAAGCTCCCTGCCATCGCGGTCCCGGCGGAGGCCATGCGCGCCATTGCGCCGAGCGTCCGCACTCATTCGTCCCGCGTGGAAGCGCTCCACGGTGTCGGCTCGGTCGCCGAGGCATCAGCGCTGGCGGCGGCGGGAAAAGACGCGCGCCTGCTCTTGCGGCGCATTGCTTCCACGCGCGTAACGTGCGCGCTCGCGCAGGGAGTTTTTCCATGACGGTTCATTTCATCGGCGCCGGACCCGGTGCGGCCGATCTCGTGACGGTGCGCGGGCGCAATCTCATCGCCGGCTGCCCGGTCTGCCTCTATGCGGGCTCGATCATCCCGCCCGAGATGCTGTCCTGGTGTCCGCCCGGCGCGCGCCTTATCGATACCGCGCCGCTCGATCTCGACGCGATCATCGCGGAGCTGGTGCGCGCCCACGAGGCAGGACAGGACGTGGCGCGGCTCCAATCCGGCGATCTGTCGATCTGGAGCGCTGTCGGCGAGCAATTGCGCCGCCTCGACGCCTTGGACATTCCCTACACGCTGACCCCGGGCGTGCCGGCCTTCGCCGCCGCCGCCGCCGCCCTCGGTCGCGAATTGACGCTGCCGGAGGTCGCCCAATCGGTCGTGCTGACGCGCACCTCGGGCCGTGCCTCCGCCATGCCGGAAACGGAAAGTCTCGCGGCGTTTGCGGCGACGCGGGCGACGCTCGCCATCCACCTGTCGATCCACGTGATCGACCGGGTGGTGAGCGAACTGACCCCCGCCTACGGCGCAGATTGCCCGGCGGCCGTGATCTGGCGCGCCTCGTGGCCCGACGAGCGTGTGCTGAGGGCGACGCTGGGCGAGATCGCCGCCCTCGTCAAAGCGGCAAACCTTGAGCGCACCGCCCTGATCCTCGTCGGCCGGGCACTCGGCGCGAAGGCGTTTCGCGAGAGCGCGCTCTATTCGGCCGGATACGACCGCCGCTTTCGGCCCGGCGCTGCCGAAGGATCGGGCGCATGAAGACCGAGCCGAGGTTTGCAGGGCGACCCGTTTCGTCCATACCTTTTTCCGAAACAGAGACCCGCCGCGCCGAGGAAAATCTGACGTGAGCATGACCCATCTCTCGCCATCGTTCGAACCAGGCACGGTCTGGCTTGTCGGCGCGGGCCCAGGCGATCCCGGCCTGTTGACCCTTCATGGGGCGAACGCACTGGCTGCTGCCGATGTGATCGTCCACGACGCGCTGGTGGATTCCCGCATTCTCGCCCTCGCCCGCCCCGACGCGGTCCTCGAAAATGCCGGCAAGCGCGGCGGTCGCGCCTCCGTCGCCCAGACGGACATCACCGACCGGCTGATCGCGCTGGCGAAAGCCGGGCGGCGCGTGCTGCGCCTGAAAGGCGGCGACCCGTTCATCTTCGGACGCGGCGGCGAAGAGGCGCTGGCGCTGACCGAAGCAGGCATCTTTTTCCGGATCATTCCCGGCGTCTCGAGTGGCCTCGCGTCGCTTGCCATCCACGGCATTCCCGCAACCACCCGCGACACCAACCAGGCGGTCATCCTCGCCACCGGCCATTGCGCCGAAGGACACCGAACCGACTGGGCGGCCTTGGCCCGCGCCGGCGTCCCGATCGTGCTCTACATGGCGGTCACCAATGTGGTGTCGATCGTCGCGGAATTGATCGAAGGCGGTCTCGATGCCGCAACGCCGGTCCTGATCGTCTGTGCGGCGACGACGGCGGATGAGGCGATCGTGGAAGCGCGCCTCGGCGAACTCCCGCGTCTCTCCGGCGAGGGGGCGCTCCGTTCCCCGGCCATTCTCGTCATCGGGGCGATTGCGGCCTTCAGGTCGCAGATCCAAAGCCATCTCCTCGACCTTCGCTCGGAAGTGGCTGCGTGATCGACAGGCTCGCTCCCGGCTTGCTCGTCGCCGCGCCCCGTTCGGGTTCCGGCAAGACGACCGTCACCCTAGGTCTCCAGCGGGCGCTTCGGCGTCGCGGAGTGCGGGTGCGCGGGGCCAAGAGCGGGCCGGACTACATCGACCCGGCCTTTCACGCGGCGGCGACCGGCGAAATCAGCCTGAATCTCGATAGTTTTGCGATGGACGACGGGCTGTTCCACGCACTCGCCGCGCGCTCGGCGACCGGCGCGGACCTCGTCATCGCCGAGGGGTCGATGGGTCTCTACGACGGCATCGAGGGCGAGATCGGACGGACCGGCGCGAGCGCCGATGTCGCGGCGCGTTTCGGCTGGCCGGTGCTGCTCGTTTTGGACGTGTCGGGACAGGCGCAGTCCGCCGCCGCCATCGCGCTCGGCTGCGCGCAATACGATCCCCGCATCACCATCATGGGCGTCGTGCTCAATCAGGTGGCGAGCGAACGTCATCGCCGGCTGGCCACCGACGGCATGGAACGGATCGGGCTTCCGGTTCTAGGTGCGCTCCCGCGCGATTCCTCCATCGCCCTCCCGGAACGTCATCTCGGATTGGTGCAGGCCGGTGAGACCGCCGACCTCGAACGGCGGCTCGACGATCTTGCCGACAGGATCGAAAAGGCCATCGATCTCGACCGGGTGGTGGCGATGGCGCGCACCACCTTGGAACCGGCGACCGGGCCTTGCCCGGCGCTTGCCCCTCCGGGCCAGAGAATTGCGCTGGCGCGCGACGAGGCGTTCTCGTTCGTCTATCCGCATATCCTGCAGGGATGGCGGGAGGCCGGCGCCGAAATCGTGCCGTTCTCGCCCATGGCCGATGAGGCTCCGCCTGTGGGTTGCGACGCGTGCTGGCTGCCCGGCGGCTATCCCGAACTTCACGCCGGACGCCTTGCCGCCTCGCACCGCTTTCTCGAGGGCCTGCGCGCTTTCAGTGCCCGTCACCCGGTCCATGGGGAATGCGGCGGCTACATGGTGCTCGGGCACAGCATCGAGGACGGCAGCGGTGCGCGCCACACGATGGCGGGCCTGCTCCCGGTCGCGACGAGCTACGCGAAGCGAAGGCTCCATCTCGGCTACCGGGTCGCAACGCCGCGTGACGATGGCCCGCTTGGCAAGAAGGGCGCGCGGCTCGTGGGACACGAATTTCATTACGCGTCGATCGTCAGTCAGGATGTGAGCAATTTCGCCGATGTCACTGATGCGACCGGCGTTTCTCTCGGGGTTGCGGGTCATCGCAACGGCCAGGTGACGGGGACCTTCTTTCACATCCTTGCCGGATGATCATGTGGCTCCCGGCGGCGCGAAGAAACAGATGATGCTCTTGTCCTTGCGCTCGCACAGGTGAAACTTTGCGTCGGGAGAGAGTTGCGCCGTCTCCCGCTTGATGAGTCGGCCGTCCCAAAGCTTGAAGCCGTACGGCACCTCCAGAACTGTCTCGCCGCGCTCGTCGAGAAGTTCGTGGCAATCCTGTTCGCTGCAGCACCACAGCGGATACCAGTCATGCGCTTCTCCGGAAGTATCGCTCAGCAGGCAGGCGACGAAAGCGGCGGAAAAGATAAGTGAACGCATCACCGGCACCTCGCGACGAAGTCGATCATTATCTCCAACGATAAGGAGGGCCGCCGGGTCCCTCACCGGAGGAGGTTGCGGCAGCGTTCCTGCGACGAGCGCAAGTAAAAAAGCCGGAGCCGTGAAGGCCCCGGCCGATCGATCGATGATCCGGCGTTATGCGGGCTGCATGAACCGCGAGCGGATGAATCCGGCAGCGCCACCCAGCAGCACCCAGAACACGAGGCTGACCATCGACGCCATCACGACGAAGTCATGGGCGAGCGTTTCGGGAACCGCCGTATCGAAGCTTGCCGGCTTGGGGGCACCGACAAGGTGGGGAACGACGATCAGCGCCACCGCCAGAACTCCCAGCGGCAAGGCACGCGTGAAGGCGAGCAGCGCCAATCCGGCAGCAGTCGCCGCGGCGGTTGCGACCCACCAGACCTGCCTTGCCTCGAGATCCGCCGCCGGCATACCCGGCAGTTCGGGAGGCAGGCCGAGGCCGGGCGCAAGCGTAAAGACCGCAAAGCCCGCGAGGCCCCAGAACACGCCTTGGCGCCAACCGGCCAATCCCCCGGCAAACTCGGATGCGGTCACGAGAAGAATCGCGAAGCCGATCGCCGTGACGATGTTGGCGAGGGCCGTGAACGCGGATCTCTCGAACCCGTCCGCCGGGGCCCAGGCTTCCTCGTCATGCGCATGCGAATGGGCGGCAACCGCCGCCCCGTCGCTGGTCTGCACGGCGGGGCCGTGATCGTGCGCGGCCGGCGCCGCATTCTCGTAGGTTTCGGCCTGCAGGATCAGCGGAACGGTACCGGCATATTGCATGCCGGTCATGGCGAGGCCGGCGACGAGCCCGGCCAGCGCCGAGACGAAGACGATGTTGCGAAAGAGACTCATGCCGCCTGCCTCAATGGCAGGGGAAGGCGAGCGAATGCCGCGCATCATGAGCCGCGTTGTGCACAGCGCTGATATGCGAGAATCCCGCGAAGCCGACAATGAAAAGGCCGAAAAATGCGGCGAGCCCCAGTTGGGTCAATCGCGAGGCCGATGTCACGCCCGCGGCAAGCGGCAAGGTCGTTGGATTGGTCGTCATCATGTTCCTTTCACCCTCCACCCGAGGGCTCATCAAGAGTTCTTACGATGTCGGCAGGTTTCCTGGCTCACGGATCGACGCGTCTCCTCTGCCTTCCCAGGAAAAGTCCCAGTGGCAGTATCGAGGAGCGCTCTCCGCCTACAGTTGCGGGGGCAGCCATGGCTTTGGGCGAGAGGCCCGTACCGTGTTCCCTTTTCATTCTTGAGGGATCCGACCACACAGGTATAGATGCCCTCCCTCGCACCGCCAACCAAAAGATTGGCTCGTGCACCGGCCTCTGCGGCTTACGCGCTTTCCGTCGGCGCTCGCCTGAGATCCCGGCTCGTGAGGTGGAAGTTGGAATGGGCCGGAAGCCCTTTGCGGCCGGCTTTTGCGCGCGCCGCATCGTTGAACCGCGCGCGATGCTCGCGGAAATACGCCAGGCAGATTTCGGGCGACAGCCGTGCGCCCACGAGCGCGCGGAAGGCGAGCCGATGGACGACGCAGAGGCCGTTATGGCCGTCGGGACGGAAGGCAAGGGAATCGATGTCCTCCCGCCACATGCCTTCGTCGCTCACCGTTACGTCCCCTGCCCTTGACTCTGCCCGGCAAGCTATACCTCATCGGAAAGAAATCGATGCGCCCGATCGGTCGGGTTCAGCGTTGGATATATCCGCCGGCGATCTCACTGAAAGGAAATCCTGTGTTCACTCTCACAATCAGCGACAAGGCTGTGGCCGTCACCAATGCCACTGAGGATGAAGCGCGCGAACTTTTCATGAGCGAGGACTTCAAGGACGATCTCAAGACGCTCGAAACCGAGGGCGCACCGCTCTGGGACGGCTTCGCCACCCTCGCCCTGCGACCCGCCACCGACCTCGAGATCACCGAATTCGAGGAGGCCGACGTGGACGAGGAAGGCGAGGAGGATGCCGAAGACGACGACAGCCCCCTGATCATGTTCCTGGTCGACGTGACGGATCCCGACGACGAGGAATAAGATTCTCATGGGTGTGCGGAATCTGCCTCCTCCTGAGAGGCTGGCCAGCGTTTGGCGACGGAAGTCCACCTCATCCTGAGGAGGCCGAAAGGCCGTCTCGAAGGCTCATCCAGTGGCCGCTGGAGACGCCTCGTGCTTCGAGACAGGCCTTCGGCCTTCCTCAGCATGAGGCTGTGGGGGTGCAGCTTCACCGGCGTCCGCAACGGTGGATCAGATAGCTGCCGCGCCTCATCCTGAGGAGCCGCGAAGCGGCGTCTCGAAGGATCGTCCAGTAAATCTCTGGAAGCGCCTTGTGCTGCAAGATCGACGTATCGGCCTTCCGCATGAGGCTCCCGGTGGCCAATCCCTTCACGCCGGCGGCGACCCGTCCTTGACCATGCTCCTGATCCCCTCGCGAAGTTGCGGCGTGTCCTGTTCCCTGTGCACGGCAACCGCATGCAGGACGGCGGCATCCACCACCTCGTCGGCGGTATCGGCCACGATCGCGACGGAACATTTCACGTCGCTGGAGATCTCGCGGCAATCGATGAACTTTCGGCCCATGGGTCCCTCCTTGGTCTCAAGGATTTCAATCCGATGCCGTTGCCACGACTGCCCCCATTCTAGGCCCGACGCGCACCGGAGACGAGCCCCTATCCCTTCACGTCGAACGCATCCACGAGCAGTTCATAGGAGCGCAACTTCGCGGCGGGATCGAAAATGGCTGCGGTGATCATCAGTTCGTCGGCGCGAGTCGCGTCGATGAGGGGTTGCAGTGTTTCTCGCACCCTCTGCCGGGACCCCACGAACAGGCGCTGCCGGTTGCGTCGGATCGCCTCTCGCTCGGAGGCTGAATACTCATACGCAAGCGCTTCCTCGGGGCTCGGCAGCGGGCCGTATTCGCCGCGCGCACGCCGCAGGACGTTGAGATCCGCGCTCGAGGCCAGACGCTCGGCCTCCGCATCGGTTTCGGCGCAGATGATCGCGACCGTCAGGATCGCGTGCGGCTCGCTCCGCCATTCGGACGGCGTGAAGCCCCGCCTGTAGCTCAGCATGGCATCGACGGCATCGTGGCTGGCAAAATGTTGGGCGAAGCCAAAACCGAGGCCGAGTTGCGCCGACAGATGAGCACTGTAATCGCTCGAACCGAGAAGCCAGATCGGCGGCAACGGGATGCCCGACGGCATGATTTCGATCTGGCGGAACGGATGCCCTTCCGGGAAACGTCTGGTCTCCAGCAGCAAAAGCTCCTGCAGCCGTTCGAGAAAGTCGTCCCCGCCGCGCTCCTGCTGCAGCCGCCGCAACGCATAGGACGTGACGGGATCGGTGCCGGGCGCACGACCGAGCCCGAGATCGATGCGGCCCGGAAACAGGGCTTCGAGGAGCTTGAATCGCTCCGCGACCATCAGGGGCGCGTGATTGGGCAGCATGACTCCGCCCGAACCGACGCGAATCCTGTCGGTCACCGCAGCGATCTGGCCGATCATGATTTCCGGTGCGCCGCTGGCGACGGAGGGCAGGTTGTGATGCTCGGCGACCCAGAACCGCGTGAACCCCAGCCGATCGGCATGGCGCGCAAGCTCGAGCGTGTTGCGCAACGCATCGGCCGGCGTCGAGCCTGCCATGACAAAAGAAAGATCGAGAACCGAAAGCGGCAGCATGAGGTTTCCAAGTGTTGATGGCAGGGGCTAGGATCGTCGAATATAGGTTTGCGGTCGGATAAAACCCATGCCTCGACCCATGCCTTGCGCGGGAACCCATTTCCGCTTCCGCTCACAGACGCACAAACCCGCCTAAGGAAATCGCAAAATGAACAAACGTCGGCTCGGACGCTCGGACTTGATGGTCTCGCCCCTTTGCCTCGGCGGCAACGTCTTCGGCTGGACGGCAGACGAGACAGCATCGTTCAGGATTCTCGATGGCTTCATTGATGCCGGTCTCGAATTCATCGACACCGCCGATGTCTATTCAAGCTGGGCGCCCGGCAATCAGGGCGGTGAATCGGAAACGATCATCGGCCGGTGGATGAAAGCGCGCGGGAACCGCAGCAAAGTGATCATCGCCACCAAGGTCGGATCCGAGATGGGACCCGACCGGAAGGGCCTGTCGCGAGCCTATATCCGCCAGGCGGTGGAGGATTCGCTCACGCGGCTGCAGACGGATTACATCGACCTCTATCAGTCGCACCGGGACGATGAGGCGACGCCGCAGGCTGAGACGCTGGGAGCATATCAGGAGTTGATCGAGGCCGGGAAAGTCCGCGCCATCGGCGCGTCGAATTTCACCGCCGAACGACTGAAATCCGCGCTGGAAATCAGCGCCAAGCACGGCCTGCCCCGCTATGAGAGCCTGCAGCCCAAATACAATCTTTATGATCGCGCCGAATACGAGAACGACCTCGAACCCACCTGCCTCGCGCAGGAAGTCGGGGTGATCCCCTATCACAGCCTCGCCAGCGGCTTTCTCACCGGCAAGTACCGCTCTGAAAGCGATTTCGGCAAGAGCGTGCGCGGCGGGCGAATGGTCAACTACCTCAACGAGCGCGGCACCCGCGTTCTCGCGGCGCTCGATGAAGTCGCGGCCGAGAAGAACGCCGCCCCGGCTCAAGTCGCGATCGCGTGGTTAATGGCCCGACCCAGCATCACCGCCCCGATCGCGAGCGCGACGAGCGTCACGCAACTCGAGGACCTTGTCGCCGCAACCCGGCTGACGCTGGATGCGGAGACCATCAAGAAACTCGATCGCGCCTCGGCTTGAACCGAACAGCATTGCGGTGACGTTTTCGCATGGCAGGCATGTCGTTGCGTCCAGCGAAGCCGCGCTTATGTCGAATGTGAATGTGATCTCCCGCAATTCACAACCACGGTCGGTAAATTCATGAGCGCGAACGATCCTCTCTTCCAGCCCTTCCAACTCGGCGACCTGTCGCTGCCGAATCGCATCGTCATGGCGCCGCTCACGCGCAACCGCGCGGGAGCCGGCGACATTCCGGGCGATCTGGCCGCCACCTATTACAAGCAGCGGGCAAGCGCCGGGCTGATCATTTCCGAGGCGTCGCAAATTTCGCAGCAGGGCCAGGGCTATCTCCGCACGCCGGGCATCTACACTCCGGAGCAGGTCGCCGGCTGGCGCCGGATCACCCATGCGGTCCATCAGGCGGGCGGCCGCATCTTCATCCAATTGTGGCATGTGGGCCGGGTTTCGCACGTATCGCTGCAGAAGGACGGAGCAAAACCGGTCGCGCCGTCGGCGATACGCGCCGTGACGAAGACGTTCGTCGAATCCGGATTTACCGATACGTCGGAGCCGCGGGCGCTTGAACTGTCCGAAATCCCGGGGATCATCGCCGATTACGATCGCGCTGCCCGCAACGCGAAGGAAGCCGGCTTCGATGGCGTGGAGATTCACGCGGCGAACGGCTATCTCCTCGACCAGTTCATGAAGGACGGCTCGAACAGGCGCAGCGACGCCTATGGCGGCTCGATCGAGAACCGCACCCGCCTCACCCTCGAAGTCACCGAGGCGATTCTCAAGGTGTGGGACAGCAAGCGCGTCGGGATCCGCCTGTCACCCGCCAAGGTCAACGACGCGGGCGATTCAAATCCCGTTGCGCTCTTTTCGCATGTGGTGGGAAAATTGAACGACCTCGGCCTCGCCTATATTCACATGATCGAAGGAGCCACCGGCGGAGCGCGCGATGCCGTGGATGTCGACTACGCCGCCCTTCGCAAGGCTTTCAACGGCACCTCCATCGCCAATAACGGCTACAGCCCGGAGATGGCGCGGGAGGTTGTCGCAAACGGCCGTGCCGACCTGGTCGCGTTCGGACGGATGTACGTCTCGAATCCCGACCTGGTCGACAGGCTGCGGATTGGCGCCCCATTGGCGCAGCCCATCCGCGAAACCCTCTACGGCGGCGGGGCGGAGGGTTACGTCGATTATCCAACCCTCGAGGAGGCGGCGTAAATACACGCCGCGCCGGTGCTAGAGTCGGATTCAGTTTCTTCGAATCTGATCCGGCTCTATCTCTTTGTTTTGGCGCATGATCTCTCCATGAACCGGTATCCACTTCGCCGGATCAGGCTCTAGCAGCCGACGCAAATCCCGCGGCGGACCTTCCGGTCGATCATCTCGCTTTTGCGCCTCATCTCCAGCTCCCGGGCTGTGGGTTGAGACGTGGACGAATCACGGGGGGCCACTGTCGACGGGGATGCACCCGAACTTCCTTCCGTGCCCGGTGCCGGACGGGGCGCCGTGATCGTGCTGGGTGTTGATCCCGGCGAAGGGGTGGACGTGCCGGGACTGGTTGTTCCGGATTGCGCGAGAGCTTGGCCGGCCAACAGGCTTGCGGCCGCCAGCATCGTCAATGTCAAGGTTCGCATTGATTCCTCCCTTATCCTGATGCCGCCTATCAACGTTGAGATCCCGCGGGAGTTTCCCCTCAGCGCCGCCACAGGGTCAAGCTGACGGGCAATTGCGGATCGAGGACCTTGCGTGGCCCGGCCTCGAGGCCTCTCTCGAAGAGCGCGGCGCAGGCGCTGGTGCCCTCGTCGCAGACGGAGAACAGCCCGGTGCCCGAACCGATCTTCACGCCTTCGGCCCGTGACAGGTGAAATACGTCGTAGCCGATCCGCAGAAAAAGATCGAAGACCCGGCGTCCACCCGGCACCGCCACCCTGCCGCCATTCGGCAGGATCGTTGCGATCGCCTCGTCCCAACTGCAGCGATCGGGATTCCACCACCAGGCGTCGGCGCGCTGTTCGAGCCCCGGGGAGGACGACGACACCACGAGTCGGCGACGTCCTTTGGCATTGGGGTTGGCCTCATGTCCCAGCCGTCCCAGCACCACCACGTCGGATTTGTCGAGCTCCGCCTGGAAATACCTCCAATCGGCCTCGTTGCGCAGCGCCTCGGGCGTCGCGCCGCTTGCATCGGTGATGCGGTCATCCTCGGAGATGATCGCGTAGCCGTGAATCTCGATCGCCAAAATCGCTCCTGCGGGTCCGTCAATCTGGTTGTATCGCACGATTGGCGATTCCGGCCAGAACACCGCCGATGGATGGCGCGATCAGGAAGAGCCACAGCTGCCCGAGGGCGTTTCCACCAACAACCAGCGCCGGACCGAACGAGCGCGCGGGATTGACCGAAAGGCCCGTCACGTTGACGAAGGGAAGATGGAGGAGAAGCAGCGTCAGGCCGATGACGAGGCCGGCAACGGCACCGAATTGTTCGCCGGTCGTTATCCGCAGGATCGCCAGAACGAAGATGAAGGTGGCAATCACCTCAACGAGGAAGGCGGCCGCGGTGCCATAGCCGCCGAGATAATCCGGACCCCAGCCATTATGGCCGAGTCCACTCTCGGCAAGATTGTAGCCAGAGAGCTTGCCTGACACGATCCCGTACAAGAGAGCAGCGCCCAAGGCGCCGCCGATCAATTGGGCGACGATGTAGCCTGCGGCCTGGCCGACCGAGATGCGGCCGGCCGAGAGGACGCCCAACGTCACGGCGGGATTGATATGGCATCCCGAGATCGGGCCGATGGTGTAGATCATCGCCGTCACCGCGAGACCGAAGGCGAAAGCAACGGGTAGAATTCCCAACGGAAATCCAACTCCGTATCCGCCGATGGCCACCGCGCCGCAGCCCAACAAGACCAGGACCGCCGTCCCGAAAGCTTCCGCCAATAACCTGGACATCACATTCCCCCCGATTCCCGATAGGAATGCTATCATCAAGCGTGGCCTTGGGAAATCGGCGAGAATCGATGGGTCGCCAACAGTGGGGACGGGTCGGGCTTTGACCTTGCCAGACTCTCCCGAAAATCCGATGAAACCGGAACCAGCCGGGGGAGAGTGACGCCGATGCGAATCGCCACGTGGAATGTGAACTCGATCAAGCAGAGGCTCGAGCATCTCGGCGAATTCCTGAAGACCAGCAATCCCGATGTCGTTTGCCTGCAGGAGTTGAAATGCGTCGACGAAGCCTTTCCGCGATTGGAAGTCGAGGCGCTTGGCTACAACGTCGCGACCCATGGTCAGAAGGCCTATAACGGCGTTGCCATCCTCTCCAAACGCCCGTTGGAGGACGTCCGGTGCGGCCTGCCGGGCGGCGATGGCGACGATCATGCGCGCTATATCGAAGGCGTGATCTCCACCGACCGAGGCGTCGTGAGAGTCGCGTCGATCTACCTGCCGAATGGAAACCCGGTCGGCACCCCGAAATTTCCCTACAAGCTCGCCTGGCTCGACCGGCTGACCGTGCATGCGCGGGAGCTGCTGAAGCTCGAGGAGAACCTCGTCCTGTGCGGGGATTTCAATGTCATCCCGGAACCCCAGGACGCGGCCGACCCTGCGCTCTGGGTCAACGACGCACTGTTCCAGCCGGAGAGCCGGGCCCGCTTCCGCGCGCTTCTCGATCTCGGCTTCGTGGATGCGCTACGCGCCTGCAACGATCAGCCGGGGCTCTATACGTTCTGGGATTATCAGGCCGGCGCGTTCCAGCGCAACAACGGCATCCGCATCGATCACCTGCTGCTGTCGCCGCAGGCGCAGGACAAGCTGCAATCGACCAGCATCCGGAAGGATGTCCGCGGTTGGGAGAAGCCGTCGGATCACGTGCCGGTATTGGTCGAGCTGAAGATCGACGGTTGATCGCGGGGACCGAGCCGCGTGCTTCGAGACGGCCTTCGGCCTCCTCAGCATGAGGACATTCGGTGTCCTGCTCCCTCATCCTGACAAGCGAGCACTACCACCTCATCCTGAGGAGCGAGCAACGCTCTCGTCTCGAAGGATCCTCCAGCGGTCTCCGTTACCGGCGAGCCTGGATATATTGCTCGAGCAGGTCGAGGGCGAGCTTGCGGTCGCTATCGCCCGACGCCGCAAAGGCATCGTCGTAAAGCTTGCCGATCCACTGATCCTTGCCCGGCTCCACGGATTCACGCGCCAGCGTCAGCCACATCAGCCCTTTGGCGCGCTGCCGCGGCACGCCGTTGCCGGTCATGAGCAGGTGGCCGAGCACCGCCTGCGACGCGTGATGCCCTTTCTCGGCCGCCAGGTTGAACCAGCGCGCCGCCAGGCGGGAATTCTTGTCGACGCCGGTGCCTTCCAGATACAGCCGCGCGAGATTGTACTGCGCGTTGGAATCACTGAAATAGGTCGCCGCGTAGTTGAACATCTCGACCGCCCGTCGCGGATTGGCGGAGACGTAAGAGCCCTGAATCCCGTCGAGGAAATAGGTGCCCAGGGCGACGAAGGCGCTGGAAACCACGGGCGCGTTGGGCGAGTCGGGGCTCTCATCCGCATTCTGGTCGGCGAGCTTCGAGAAATATTCGAAGGCCTTCAGATCGTCATGCTGAACGCCGTCGCCATCCGCATACATGCGTCCGAGCTTCCACAGCGCCAGCGTGTGCCCCTGCCCGGCTGCGTATTCGAGCGCGAGCGCCGCGCCCTGCTTGTCGCCCGCATTGTAGTCCCTCATGCCATTGCGCAACGCCTCGCGCACCGAACCATACTTGATGGTCGGTGTGAGAGGCTGCGGGCGCGGAGCGGCGTCGAGCGCGAAAGCCGCGCCCGAGCCAAGCAACGCCACGCCGCAAGCGGCCAGGAGACTAGATGTCCGCATAGGTCTCTTTCTCTGCGGCTCCGCCCGGATGCGTCACGGCTCCGTCCCGTGCCGGTCCGACCGTCTGCGTATATTTCCAGAGATAGCCCGAAGTCGCGGAGGTCTCGCGGGGAGCCCATTCCGCGTGGCGGCGGGCGAGTTCCTCGTCGGAGACTTCCACGTCGATCGTGCCCTTGATGGCGTCGAGCGCGATGATGTCGCCGTCGCGCACGAGAGCAATCGGACCGCCAACGGCCGCTTCGGGACCCGCATGGCCGATGCAGAAGCCGCGTGTGGCGCCGGAGAACCGGCCGTCAGTGATGAGCGCGACCTTGTCGCCCATGCCCTGGCCGTAGAGCGCTGCGGTGGTGGACAGCATCTCGCGCATGCCGGGGCCGCCGCGCGGTCCCTCATAGCGGATGACCAGGACCTCGCCTTCCTTGTACTGCTTCTTGCTGACGGCCTCGAAACAGGCTTCCTCGCCGTCGAAGCAACGAGCCGGGCCGCGGAAGACCTGCTTGTCGAGGGGCATGCCGGCGACCTTCACGATCGCGCCCTCGGGTGCAAGGTTGCCGCGCAGGCCGACGACGCCGCCAGTCGGCGTGATCGGATTGTTGGCCGGACGCACTACGTCCTGATCGTCGTTCCAGCGCACGTTTGCAAGGTTCTCCGCAATCGTGCGGCCGGTCACGGTCATGCAATCGCCGTGCAGGAAGCCATGATCGAGGAGCGTCTTCATGAGCAGCGGAATGCCGCCGACTTCGAACATGTCCTTCGCCACATAACGTCCACCGGGCTTGAGATCGGCGATGTAGGGCGTGCGCTTGAAGATTTCAGCCACATCGAACAGGTCGAACTTGATGCCGATCTCGTGTGCGATGGCCGGCAGGTGCAATGCCGCATTGGTCGAGCCGCCGGAGGCGGCCACAACCGTCGCTGCATTCTCCAGCGCCTTGAGGGTCACGATATCGCGCGGGCGGATGTTCTTGGCGAGCAGCTGCATCACCATCTCGCCCGCGGTGAAGCAGAACCGGTCGCGGATTTCATAAGGCGCCGGAGCGCCGGCCGAGTATGGCAGCGCGAGGCCGATGGCCTCGGACACGGTCGCCATCGTGTTGGCGGTGAACTGCGCGCCGCAGGCGCCGGCGGACGGGCAGGCCACCTGTTCGAGTTCGGTGAGGTCCTCGTCCGACATCTCGCCGACCGAATGCTTGCCGACCGCCTCGAACAGATCCTGCACCGTGACCGGGCGCCCGCGGAACGAGCCCGGCAGAATGGAGCCGCCATAGATGAAGATCGACGGGATGTTGAGGCGCACCATCGCCATCATCATGCCCGGCAGGGACTTGTCGCAACCGGCCATGCCGACGAGCGCGTCATAGGAATGGCCGCGCATGGTGAGCTCGACCGAATCCGCGATCACTTCGCGGGACGGGAGCGACGACTTCATACCCTGGTGACCCATGGCGATGCCGTCCGTCACCGTGATGGTGCAGAACTCGCGCGGCGTGCCGTGAGCGGCGGAAACGCCCTTCTTCACGGCCTGGGCCTGGCGCATCAGCGAGATGTTGCAGGGCGCGGCTTCGTTCCAGCACGTGGCGACGCCGACGAAAGGCTGATGAATCTGCTCCTGGGTCAGACCCATCGCGTAGAGATAGGAACGGTGCGGCGCACGAGACGGGCCTTCCGTTACGTGGCGACTTGGGAGTTTCGATTTGTCGAACCGGCGCGCATCCATGAACTTCACTCTTCCCCGCTTGGCGTCTCACATTGGGTTCCGAATGGTTACGGAACCCTGGTGATCTGCCACGCGCCACGCCATCGACGCAACGCTTCTATGGAGCGCAGAAAACCCGTCCGCGCCCGAACGTTTCTTGAGCTCGCGTGCCTTAAAGCGTTGCCGTTAAAGCAGTTTAACCAGGCTCTTGAGTTGCGCGCCGTTTATGGCGGGATCGCGGCGGAGCGTGGGCCAAGCGCGGCAGGATAAGGAAGGTTTGAAGGTGTTGCGGCGCGGCAACAAATTTTCGCGACGTTCAAGCAATGCCGTCGCTCGAAAACCAGACCTCGTCATAGACCGCAATGGCGGTGCTGTCCGGTTCCCGATCGGATCGCAACCAAATCGCTCTGGGAGCCGGTGGACCGGATCCGGAGGGCGCCGGATGGCCGTGCTCGATCGGCATCGTGCCACTGCACCCGATGAAGCCCACACTCATGAGAGGCTGCGCCGCATACCCCCCGGCCAGTCGCGTGACGAGGAGTGCGGGTCCCCACCCGCCATGGGGCTGCCACGGAAACAGCAGGCGCCCCTGCAACTTCAGTGCCCGAAGCCAGAAGTCGTCCGGCGCGGTGACGCCGGCATTCACATAAATGATGTCGGCCTGCGGCAACGGCCGGCCATAGGCCGATTCCGCGCGGACCTCGACGTTGCCATCGGGGCTGAGGTTGCGAGCGGCCTCGGCGGCGAGGTCGGGCTCGTATTCATAGGCGTAGACCCGCCCGCCGGGGTCCACGAGGCGCGCGAGCATCGCCGTGTAATAGCCTGTCCCCGCTCCCACATGGATGACCGTCTCGCCCGGCTGCGGATCGACCGCCGCGAGCCACGCAGCATGCAGCGCCGGCTCGCCGTTGTTGATGCCGCGCGGCCGGTCGATGGCGACGAGGACATCGTCGTAGAGATCGGCCGGATCGCTGCTGCTCCATGCAAAACCCGCCCTGATGAGGGTCCAGGGCGGACCGCGCAGGAAGGCTTCACGGGGAGTGGTGGCGAACACCTCCTCGATGCGGGGGTCGGTCACACCGGCGAGCCGCAGGATGCTTTGCGCGTAGTGGCGGCGAACCCTCTCAAGCCCAGTCTTGCTCATGACCGAAAATCGCTTCAGAACCCTGACGGTTCCCGACGATCTTCAATCACATTCGGAAGACGCCGAACCTCGTCTCGGGAACCGGCGCATTCAGGGTCGCGGAGAACGCCAGCGCCAGGACGCGGCGGGTTTCCGACGGCAGGATGATGCCGTCGTCCCAGAGGCGGGCAGTGGCGTAATACGGGTTGCCCTCCTCCTCGTAATTGTCGCGGATCGGCGCCTTGAAGGCCTCTTCCTCCTCCGCGCTCCAGCTCTTGCCCTCGGCCTCGATGTTGTCGCGGCGGACGGTGGCAAGGACGCTCGCCGCCTGCTCTCCCCCCATCACCGAAATGCGGGAATTGGGCCAGGTGAACAGGAAACGCGGCGAATAGGCCCGGCCGCACATGCCGTAATTGCCCGCCCCGAACGAGCCGCCCAGCAGCAGCGTGATCTTCGGCACCTGCGCGCAGGCAACAGCCGTGACGAGCTTTGCGCCATCCTTGGCAATACCGCCGGCCTCGTATTGGCGGCCGACCATGAAACCCGAGATGTTCTGCAGGAAGAGCAGCGGAATGCGTCGCTGGCAGCACAATTCGATGAAATGGGCACCTTTCAGGGCGCTCTCGGAAAACAGGATGCCGTTATTGCCGATGATGCCGACCGGCATCCCCCAGATGCGCGCAAATCCGGTGACCAGGGTCGTGCCGTAAAGCCGCTTGAACTCGTCGAATTCCGAGCCGTCGACCAGCCGCGCGATGACCTCGCGGATATCGTATTGCTTCTTGAGATCGGTCGGCACGATCGCATCGAGATCATCGAGGGAATATTTCGGCTCGGACGGTTCGGCGAGATCGAGATCCACGACCTTCCGGCTGTTCAGCGTCCCGACGATGCGGCGCACGATGGCGAGCGCGTGGACGTCGTCCGTCGCATAATGGTCGGCAACGCCCGATTGCCGGGCATGGACATCGGCTCCGCCGAGGTCCTCCGCCGAGACCACCTCGCCGGTCGCGGCCTTCACCAGCGGCGGGCCGCCAAGAAAAATGGTGCCCTGACGGCGCACGATCACCGTCTCGTCCGACATTGCCGGCACGTAGGCGCCGCCGGCGGTGCAGGAGCCCATCACGCAGGCGATCTGCGGAATGCCAAGGGACGAGAGCGTCGCCTGGTTATAGAAGATGCGCCCGAAATGCTCCCGGTCGGGAAACACCTCGGTTTGATGCGGCAGGTTCGCGCCGCCCGAGTCGACCAGATAGATGCAAGGCAGGCGATTCTCGCGGGCGACTTCCTGGGCGCGAAGATGTTTCTTCACGGTCATCGGATAATAGGTGCCGCCCTTGATGGTGGAATCGTTGCAGACGATCATCACCTCGCGGCCTTCGACCCGGCCGATGCCGGTGATGATGCCGGCGCCGTGGATGGCGCCGTCATACATCTCATGCGCCGCGAGCGCACCGAGCTCGAGGAACGGCGCCCCGGGGTCGAGCAGGCGCGTGACCCGGTCCCGCGGCAGCAGCTTTCCGCGTCCCAAATGCCGTTCGCGCGCCTTTTCCGGCCCACCTTCGGCCACCGCCGCGCGTTTGGCCCGCAGCTCCGCCGCAAGCTCGGCCCAGGCAGCACGATTGGTCCGCGCGGCGTCGGAGGCGAGATCGGCGGATGTGGCGATAACGGGCACTCGGTCAGCTCCTGCTGGTCATGGTCCGGGGGCCGTCGACGTCAGCCCTTGGCGCGAATGACCACACGCTCGCGCACCACGCCCGGGCCGCAGCGATAGGCGATGCCGCGAACGAGAAGCCAATCCTGCGACAGCTTGTCGAGATAAAGGTGTGTGCCGCCAAGAGCGAGGGTCGCCTCGAGCATGGATTGGGTGGCGGGTCCGAACCCGGGGGTGGTGGTGATCGCGGGGCTGACCTCGGCGAGGCGGGTGCAGACCCGCACGTCGGCGGGCGAATCGACGATGTGAACGAGGTCGGTGGGCGCAGGCCGATAGGCGCAGGCCGAAGCGGTCAGGGCGATGAGGGAAGCGAGAAGAACGCGAGTCATGTCGATATCCGCCGATCAGCTAATCTTCCCCCAAGCTTAGAGCATGAAGCGTCGCTGGCGAGAAGCCATGTGGCGGGAGCGGCCGAAATCGGGTGGGAAAAGGCCGGAAAGTCGACACTTGTGACTTCCGGGTAACGTCAAGGCTGCTCGGTCGCTCCGAAGGTCGTCTCGAAGGTCCGGCGCAGGACCGCATCGACCTCCGGCATGCTCACGGGGATGCCTAGATCGACCAGGCTGGTGACGCCGTGCTGGCTGACGCCGCAGGGCACGATGCCGGAAAAGTGGCCGAGATCGGGTTCGACATTGAGACTTATGCCGTGGAAGCTCACCCATCGACGCACCCGGATGCCGATGGCGGCGATCTTGTCCTCCGCGCCCTCGGCCCTGTCGGGGCGGCGGACCCAGACGCCGACCCGGTCATCGCGGCGCTCGCCGCGGATATTGAACTGGTCGAGAGATGCGATCAGCCACGCCTCGAGCGCCGCCACATACCGGCGCAGGTCCTGCTGGCGACGGCTCAGGTCAAGCATCACATAGGCGACCCGCTGGCCGGGGCCGTGATAGGTATATTGCCCCCCTCGCCCGCTCCGGTGGACGGGAAAACGGTCCGGTTCCACGAGGTCCGAATCCTGGGCGGAAGTTCCGGCGGTATAAAGCGGCGGGTGCTCCACGAGCCATACCATTTCGCGCGCCGAGTCCTCGGCGATCGCCGCCGCGCGGGCCTCCATGAACGCAACCGCCTCCTCATAACCGGTCAATCCCTCGGCGATCACCCACTCCACGGGCGCGGAGCCGTCGATGGCGAGGAAAGTATCGGAAAGGTTGTCGCGAACGCTCGGCAAGACGGGTCCACCTTGAGATACGGTGCGGCGGGAGAGCTGTTTTGATCCCTGATCGACCGCGTGGTCAACCGAGGCTGACATATGCGCTCGCTCTGTGGAAACAAGGCGCTTTTGATGCAAGCTTGGCGGCTTGGTTTCGCTCCGCGCCGGACGCTGCGGAAAGTCTTCGTTCGATGGGCTTGCGGTCGCGCAATCCATCTTGTATAGCCACCGCCTCGCTAGGGATTTACGTCCCTGGTTCAAGTTCTGCGGCCATGGCGGAATTGGTAGACGCACTACCTTGAGGTGGTAGCGGGGAGACCCGTGGAGGTTCGAGTCCTCTTGGCCGCACCAACTTGGAGAGCGCTTCCGGCGGAGCAATCACCGGCGCGTTACAAAAAGGTCCCTTTACGGGGCCTTTTTTGTTGCCTGTGCGGGATTGTCACCTTGGCGTAAATCCACTTCGCTATATGTGGCCGTCACTTAGACCCTATCGTTCATCTTCGCCGCGATTCTCCGACGGGCTTCAACCAGCCTCGTAGGACATGCGCCCAACGCGCTTTTCCGTCTTTGACGCAGGGCGCATTGCGCTGATGCTTCGGCATCACCTAAAAGACCGGCGGATCCGCTATCGAGGAACAGCTCATGCAGGACGTCGAGAATCTGACGCCGCCGCGTTTGCCCGATGGCGAAGGTGAGCCGCTGGCCTTCCGGGACGATGAAGGCGAGATCAATTCGGCATTCCTCCGCGCCGCCGCGGACGCGATCGACGCGTCGGATACCGCGAGCCTGCTTCGGCTGGTGGAGGATTTCCACGAATCCGAAATGGGCGACCTGCTTGAGGCGCTCGATACGGATCACCGCCCGCGCCTGATCGAACTGCTCGGATCGAATTTCGACTTTGCCGCGCTGACCGAGGTGGACGATTCGGTTCGCGAGGAGATTCTCGAGGAACTCGAAACCGCGACCGTTGCGGAAGGCGTCCGAGACCTCGAATCGGACGACGCCGTCACGATTCTCGAAAGCCTCGACGACGAGGACAAGGCGGAGGTGCTCGACCGCCTGCCGGCCATCGAGCGGGTCGCGCTCCAGCGTTCGCTCGATTATCCGGAAGACAGCGCCGGCCGGCGCATGCAGACGGAGTTCATCGCCGTCCCGCCGTTCTGGACCGTCGGCCAGACCATCGACTTCATGCGCGAGACGCCGGACCTGCCCGAGACGTTCTACGAAATTTTCGTCATCGACCCGGCGGGCCACCTGCTCGGAGCCGTGGCCCTCGACCGGCTGTTGCGCTCGAAGCGTCCGATCACGATCGAGCAGCTCATGGACGACGAGCCCGACCGCGTTGAGGCTACCGAAAACCAGGAAGAGGTGGCGCGCATGTTCGAGCGCTACAACCTGGTCTCCGCAGCCGTCGTCGACGATGCGGGCCGGCTCGTGGGCGTGATGATGGTCGACGATATCGTCGACGTGCTCGAAGAGGAAGCCGACGCCGACATCAAGCAGCTCGGCGGCGTTCATTCCGACGAAGAATTGTCCGACACCGTCATCACGACCCAACGCAGCCGCTTCCCGTGGCTGTTCGCCAACATGTGCACGGCGATCATCGCCGCCAACGTGATCGGCGCCTTCTCGGAATCGCTCGAGCACATGGTGGCGCTCGCGGTCCTGATGCCGGTCGTCGCCTCCATGGGCGGCAATGCCGGCACGCAGACGATGACGGTGGCGGTGCGCGCGCTCGCCACCCGCGAACTCGGACGTTCCAATGCGTGGCGGATCATCCGCCGCGAGGCCCTCGTCGGCCTGCTCAACGGCCTGGTCTTCGCCGTCATCATGGGAACGATCGCAGGCGTATGGTTCCAGGCTTTCGAGCTCGGCGTCGTGATGGGGCTGGCGCTCATCACCGTGCTGCTCTTCGCAGCGCTCGGCGGGATTTTCGTGCCGCTCACCCTCAACCGCTTGGGCGTCGATCCCGCGGTCTCGTCCGGACCCTTCGTCACCAGCATCACCGACATCGTCGGCTTCTTCGCATTCCTGGGGATTGCGACCGCCTGGTTTGGGCTGTGACAGGCCGTTAAGCTTCTTTCGTAAGCGCCTGTTAATGGGCTTCCGTCATGGCTGGTCAGATCGATATTGCTCAATATAGTTGATCAGATGAAGCCTCGACGTCCCTCCCGCCGCTCGAAAGCTCCTTCCCGGCTGCGCCAGGCCCTGACCGCGGTTCGCTTCGGTGCGGTCGCGGTGCTCGCCGTCGGCCTCGCCTCCTGCGCCATTGCACCATCGAGCCGTTACCCGGCGAAGGGCGACGCACGTCCTCACGCGGGCGTCGCATCCGCCCACCGGATGCCCATTCACGGCGTCGATATTTCCAAGTGGCAGGGCAAGGTCGATTGGGCAGCCCTACAGCAGGCCGGAACCAAATTCGCCTTCATCAAGGCCACGGAAGGCGGCGACCACGTGGACAACCGGTTCATGGAGAACTGGTACGGCGCCAAGCGCGCCGGCGTCCCGCGCGGGGCCTACCACTTCGTCTATTGGTGCCGCCCGGCGCACGAGCAGGCGATGTGGTTCAAGAAGAACGTGCCGCAGGACCCGGAGGCCCTCCCCCCGGTCCTCGACGTCGAGTGGAACGGTGAGTCGCTCAATTGCCCGCGCAAGGTCCCGCGCGAGCAGGCGCTCGCCATGATCGACCTGATGCTGAAGGAGATGGAGGCCCACACGGGCAAACGTCCCATCATCTACACGGACATCACCTTCCATCAGGAAATCCTCGAGGGGGCGTTCAACGACTACCCCTACTGGATCCGCAGCACCGCCGCCGAACCGCACCATCGCTACAATGAGCGCCGCTGGACCTTCTGGCAGTTCACGACCACCGGGCGCGTGCCGGGGATCTCCGGCGACGTCGACCGCAACACGTTCTACGGCACCGACAACCAATGGCGGATGTTCCTCGCCAGCAATTGCGACCCGCGCGACCATGCCCGACTAAAGAACACCGGCGTGTGCAGCAATCTCGGCAGCAGCGAGGTCTACGCGAGCGCCGAATAGCGGCTGGATCCTTCGAGACGCCGCTTCGCGGCTCCTCAGGATGAGGTCCGTTGAATCACCCCTTTGATCAGGCCGGTCGTTACCACCTCCTCATGCTGAGGAGGGCAAAGCCCGTCTCGAAGCACGCAGCATCGCTGAGTCCTTTGAGACGCCGCTTCGCGGCTCCTCAGACGGACATGGCTTGCAAAATCCCGCCCCTTGCCCGAACCTTCGCCTCAAACCGACGCATCGTCGCCCTGAAGTCGGAGGAAGCCCCATGATCCCGAACATCCGCGCCTTCAATTTCGACCTTGGCGAGACCGCCGATGCGATCCGCGAGACCGTGCGCGACTTCGCGCAGGACAAGATTGCGCCGCGGGCGGAGGAAATCGACCGCACCAATCAATTCCCGCGCGATCTCTGGCCGCAGATGGGCGAGCTTGGCCTCCACGGCATCACCGTCGAGGAGGAATATGGGGGCGCCGGCCTCGGCTATCTCGAGCATGTGGTGGCGGTCGAGGAAGTCTCGCGCGCCTCCGCGTCGGTGGGATTGTCCTACGGCGCGCACTCGAATCTCTGCGTCAACCAGATCAGCCGCAACGGCACCGACGAGCAGAAGCGGCGCTATCTGCCGAAGCTGATCTCGGGCGAGCACCTCGGCGCGCTCGCCATGTCCGAGCCGGGCTCGGGCTCCGATGTGGTGTCGATGCGCACCCGCGCCGAAAAACGCGGCGACCGTTATGTGCTCAACGGCAACAAGATGTGGATCACCAACGGCCCGACTGCCGACACGCTGGTGGTCTATGCGAAGACGGATCCCGAAGCGGGGTCAAAGGGGATCACGGCGTTTCTGATCGAAAAGGACTTCAAGGGTTTCTCCACGCACCAGAAGCTCGACAAGCTCGGCATGCGCGGCTCCGATACCTGCGAGTTGCTCTTCGAGGATTGCGAGGTGCCGGAGGAAAACGTGCTCGGCCGCGTCGGCAAGGGCGCCAACGTGTTGATGTCAGGGCTCGACTACGAGCGCGCGGTGCTCGCTGCCGGGCCGCTCGGCATCATGCAGGCCTGCATGGATGTGGTGATGCCCTATGTCCACGAGCGCAAGCAATTCGGGCAGCCCATCGGCGGGTTCCAGCTCGTGCAGGGCAAGCTCGCCGACATGTACGTGACGATGAATTCGGCGAAGGCCTATGTGTATGCGGTGGCCAAGGCCTGCGACCGCAACGAGACCACCCGCGAGGACGCGGCCGGCGCGATCCTGTTCGCGGCTGAAAAAGCAACCCAATGCGCGCTCGATGCGATCCAGCTGCTCGGCGGCAACGGCTACATTAACGATTATCCCACCGGTCGCCTTTTGCGCGACGCGAAGCTCTACGAGATCGGCGCCGGCACGAGCGAGATCAGGCGGATGCTGATCGGCCGGGAATTGTTCGACAAGACGGCGTAACAGCTCACGAGTTGTCATTCCGGGGTCACAAAGCGGAACCCGGAATGACGGGAGCAAGAATCCTATTTCGTCGCGGCCTCGTACACATACAGTGTCGACTTATCGTCCTCGGGCATGAAATAGCCCCGCAGACCGGCATCGCTCGCCTCGAACCAGACCGGGTTATGCGTCATGTCCATGCCCGACGGAGACCACAGGAGCACCGGCGACTGGAAGATCGGGCGGCCGTCTGCGAGATTGACCAGGTCGACGCCGCCGAGACGGAAGGGCTGTGCTTCGGGCGTTACCCTGATTTCCGTGACGCCGGTGCAGAGCATCCGGTTGCCGCCCGCGTATTTGCAATCCTGATAATCGAGATAATGGGACGTGTTGAGGGTCCGCAATGCCTCTGGCTTCGCGTCGGCATTGGTGGGCTTGCCGTCCGCACCGAGCGGCCAGCGGTAGAAGCGGCGCGAGCCCCAGCTGACCCCATGCAGGGAATTGTCGTCGGTGTTGTGGACGACGCCGCCCACATGATCCTTGAAGCGAAACATCTCGGTCGCCGTCATCGTCTCGGGATCGACCCGGTAGATGATCGCCTGGCTGTTCGGCCGGTATTCGGCGACCGGCACCCAGATGTATTTGCCGTCGTAATCAATGCCGCCGGGGTGATAGATGGAGCCCTCGCCGAGCTTCACTTCTCCGACGAGATTGCCCTTCTGGTCGATCTTGAACAGATGGCCTGCGCCCTCCCCGGTATCCCGATCATAGCCGTCGACCGGCTGCGGGAAGCGCTTGGTCGGCGTCTTGATCTCGACGGAGGAAACAAAAAAATTGTCGCCGATCTTCACCATGCCTTGCGGATGGTGCGTCAGGAAGTTGATCGGCACTGCCTCGACCTGCTTCCAGGTCGTTCCGCGGGTGAGCTTGGCGACCTGCTCCGCGGCAGCCGCTGCCTTGTTCTCGGCGGCATGGGCGATCGGCGCCGCCGCCAGGAGGAAACACGCGGTCAGACATTGCAAACTGCGATTCATCGAGGTCTCTCCCAGTTGAGAATTTTGCCGAGAACTTGCCCTTTGGGACTTGCGTAAGGTCGCAGAGCCCACGCTCAGTTAATCCCAACCCGAAGCGCCCGGCAACGAGTGAGATTTCTCCACGAGGCGCCCGCGAACTAAGGTTTGGGCTTTTTGATCCTGAAGAGCTGGAACTCGCGGCCGTTATGAACCATGCGCAGGAGATCCGGATCGGGATTGGCCGATTCATCCGGATCGGTCCCCAGCACGATCAGATAGTCGTAGGTCTCCTGCCAATTGTCCCAATAGGCCGGGCCGGAGGCGGCGGGGCCGTCCGATGAGGCGAGGATGCGGCTGATGCTAGGCGTATCGCCGTCCTCGTTGTCCACATGCTCCCGCGCGCCTTCGCGCGCCTGCAGGATCTGCTTGCCGGGCACGACGAAGAGCCGGGAAACCAGCGCCGAGCGCTCGATCACCGCAAGATTGGGCGCATGGGCCAGGGCCGCCTCGATCGCAACCGCCGCGTCGGTTTCATCGGCAGCCGCGACGAGAAGCCGGGACCCCGGCGGCATGGTGCGGATCGAATTGCGCAATTCGAGAAGCGGCTGTGAAATGGCCGACCAGTTGACCGACACGTCGACCACACGAAACGCTACCGATACCAGACAGATGGCGAAGAAGGCGTGGTTGGTTTCGAGCTTGCGCAAGTCGACCGACACGAAGCCGAGCGTCATGAAGAAGATCCCGACCACGAGCCGCTGATCCGCCATCCACGAACCGAAAGCCACCCGCGGCATGGCCAGGAAGGCGAGCGAAAGCACCACCGCAACCACGATCCCCGCCGGGTGGATGCGGATGAGCTTCCGGTGAATGCCGAACCACAGGGCCGTGGCGATCATCAGCAGGAGCGGAATGTCGGTCAGATCCGAGTAGACCGACACCATCATCGTCAGCCCTTCCAGCTTGCCTTGCGCCTGCCAGCTGATGTCATGCGACAGGCGCCAGGTGGGGCTCGTGACCAGAAGGTACAGGAACGGCAGGAAGGGCATGCCGAGCGTCGCGGCGCTGACGGCAAGGACGGAGGATCGCCACCGCTTTTCGTTCCATAGGCGCCAGGCCTCGAAACTGGCGATGGAAAGCCCGTACAGCCCAAGTGCCGAGAGATGGCAGGTATAGAGGACCGCGCAAAAAGCCAGGCTCACGAAGGCCCGCAGAACGGGACTGCGTCGGGAAAGCCCGATCCAGGCGGAAAGGCCGAACACCGCAACGCCGACGCCGAACAGATAGTTCATCAGGCCGACGAACAGGAAGCCGTTATAGAGAAAGAGCCCGCCGATCAGAGGCCAGGCAGACCATCGGCCGTAGAGGGCCCGCTGCAGCGCCATTGGGCCGAGGAGCATCAGCAGCAGAGTCAGGCCGATGAAGATGCGCCCCGCCATGTACACGCCGAAGAACGGCACCAGCGGCGGGACCACGATATCCATGATGAGATTGGGAATGGCCGCCCAGTCGACTTGGTAGAAATGCCCGAGGGTCTCGTTCCCGGGCAGGCTCGACAGAGCGAACATCCGCGCAAGGTGATTTGGATAATCCTGAAGAGGTGGAACGAGCGTATAGATCAGGGGCAGGATAATCAGCGCTGCCACGAGGACAGCCTGTGCTGCCACCGTGTGGGGTCGCTCGAAGGCTCTTTCGACGGGAAGCTGCGCGGCGCTTCCAATAGTTCGCGTAGCCGTCACGTCGGGCCTCGATCGCTCTGGCGCCCGAAAGACGGCCAGTGGGTTTCTTCTGGACGGCCGCCACAAGAGCGGCGGACCATGGCTTCTTTCGGCGCTTTTACGGGAGTTTTCGTGAAACACAATCCAATGATCCGAAATGAGGGTGAACGCCTTGATGAGGCCGGCGCGTGCCGCTCTTTTGGATGACAGGCGTCCCGGTCGGCGCTAATGACGGCTGGCTATCATCGAACATCTTCCGCATCGGAAAGTCCCGCCATGACCCTCGACAAAGCCATCGCCGACGCTCTGCGTGCGACCTCGACCGCCACCCTCACCACGGTGCTCCTCAAGAAGGGCATTCGGCGCTGCTGGATGCAGGGGCCGGTGCCCATGTTCAATGCACCCGAGCGGCTTGTCGGCCGAGCCTTCACCATGCGGTTCGTGCCCGCCCGCGAGGATCTGGCGACGCCGGAATCGTGGTCCTCGCCCCGCTCCACCCGCGTTGCCATCGAGGACATGCCGGCTGATTGCATCGTCGTGGTCGATGCCATGGGCGTGACCGATGCGGGCATTTTCGGCGACATCCTCACGGCCCGCATGAAAAAGCGCGGCGTGACCGCCCTCATCACCGACGGCGTCGTGCGCGATGCGGCGGGCGTCGAGGGAACCGAACTGCCGGTCTGGTGTTCGGGCGTTGCCGCGCCGCCGTCAGTGGCTGGCCTCACCTTCGTCGGCTGGCAGGAGCCGGTCGGCTGCGGTGGCGTCGCGGTCTATCCCGACGACGTGATCGTCGCCGATGGTGACGGCGCCGTGGTGATCCCGGCCGCCATGGTGGAAGAGGTCGCCAAGGCCGCCGTCGAACAGGAACGCCTCGAACTCTGGATCATGCGCGAGGTCGAAAAGGGCGTCCCCCTCCCCGGCCTTTATCCGCCGAACGCCGAAACCAAGTTGCGTTATGAGGCGGAGACGGGCAAAGCCTGAGGCACGGCTTTGATCCCCGGGGTGGCAGCGAGCACATGTTCTATTACGCGTCCAAGATCCTGTGGTTCTTCGCCACCCCGTCCAATCTCCTGATCGTCCTCGTGCTGATTGGCGCACTGCTGGCCATGACCCGGCGCTTTCGCCGCTTCGGGTTGGCGAGCGTCCTGGTCGTCACGCTCGCCATCCTCGCCCTGGGGCTTCTGCCGATCTCCAGCTATCTGATGCTGCCGCTGGAGAATCGTTTTCCCGCATACCGCGACGATGGCCGTCAGATCGATGGAATCATCCTGCTCGGCGGAGCGATCGAGGCCTCCGATTCTGCGGCGCGCGGCAGTCTCGTGGCCAATGAATCGGCCGAGCGGGTGCTCGACACCATCGGGCTTGCCTATCGCCATCCCCAGGCGCGCCTGCTGATTTCCGGCGGCGGCGGAATGGTGTTCAGTGACGGCACCGCCGAGGCGCCGATCATCGCCGCCTACCTTCGGACGATCGGCATCGAATCGTCACGGATCATCGTCGAGGACCGTTCGCGGACCACCTACGAGAACGCCCTGCATTCGCGGTCCCTGGCAAATCCGCAGCCGGGCGAGCGCTGGCTCCTGGTCACATCCGCCTGGCACATGCCGCGCGCCGTCGGCGTGTTTCGCGCGGCCGGCTTTCCGATCGTGCCGTATCCGGTCGATTACCGGACGCGCGGCGCATTGGAGGATCAGCGCATGTTCATCTACGTCTCGGAAGGCCTGCGCCGTCTCGATGTGGCGACAAAGGAATGGGCCGGGCTGCTCGCCTATTATGCAGCCGGGCGCACCAGCGCCCTCCTGCCCGGGCCTCAGGATTCCGAACCGCTCGGCACCGTCAGCCGATAGACGCCCTTGAAATCCTCCGGATCGACGGGTCGGCCCTTGCGCAGGATCGTGAGGCGGCCTTCCTTCATGAGGCGGACGGCGGTGTGCCGAACCGGCTGCATCAGCGGCCCCCAGCCTTCGGGCTTGTCGCCGCCGAGCGCGCGGGCGATCTCGGTCGGGCCGACGGTGCGGCCGGCGCCGCGCTCCGTCACGAGCTCCAGCATCTTCGCCTCGATCTCTTCAGGCGTCGCGTTTCGTGCCATCGTTCCCCATCACCGCCGCGCGTGCGCCCGAGATGAACTGGCGGCGCCACATCACATAGAGCACTCCCGCGGTGGCGGCTATAAACAGATAGGGGCTGACGAACCATCCGAGATACGCGAGCGAGAAGAAGAACGCCCGTTGGCCGCGATTGAAATGCGTGCCCGCCACCGCATTCATTTCCGCTGCCTGACGGGCAACGCGAAAGGCCTCGTCGCGATTGTCGGAGCGCAAGACCGGCACGGCGCCGACGAGGATCGCCATGTAGTTGAACAGGCGATACGACCAGGCGAATTTGAAGAATGCGTAGACGAAGATCACCGCGAGCCCGATCGACTTCAGCTCCCACATGAGAGCCGTGGTTCCCTGACCGAACGGCAGTCCGGCGAAAACGGGCAGCACCGCCTCCGAGGATCGCAGCAGCGCGAGCACGCCGCCGATGGCAAGGAGCGAGGTCGAGGCAAAGAATGCGGTGCCGTTCATCAGGGCCGACAGGATGGTGGTGTCGACGATGCGGTTTTCCCGGTCGACCATCTGCTCCATCCAGCGGAAGCGAAAATCGTTCATCAGCCTGTTGAGGCTGGTGTCTCCGGCACGCGTCAGCTCCACGGCTGCATGATATCCGAGCCATGCGGCGATGAAGAAGATGGCCGCCGCCAGATCGATGAGCGTGAAGCCGAGCATCGGCGCCTCCGGTTGAACTTGCGCCCGATCATGACCAGTTTGTTGAAGGCCTTAAAGCGGAGAATGCGCAGATGCCACAGACGATTACGCGGGGTTACAAGGCGATGCTCGACGAAGCCAACGCCAGAATCGAAACTCTGCCGGTCGCCGACGCCATCGCTCTCCATGGCCGCGACGACCTGGTCTTCGTCGATCTCCGCGACCCGCGCGAGCGCGAACGGGAGGGTGTCGTTCCCGGCGCCTTCCATTGCCCGCGCGGCATGCTGGAATTCTGGATCGATCCCGAAAGCCCTTACCACAAGCCGGTTTTCAGCGAAGACAAGCGGTTCGTGTTCTTCTGCGCGGCGGGCTGGCGCTCCGCGCTGTCGGCCGCGACGGCGCAGGATATGGGTCTGCGGCCGGTGTCCCATGTGGAAGGCGGGTTCACGGCCTGGAAGCAGGCCGGCGGACCGGTCGAGAAGCCGGACCATTAGCCGCCGGATCTAACGAGTCGCCAGAACCTCGAACCCATCGGACACCGTCACATGGTCGGTGAGGTGCTCCACATGTTCGACGGTCGCTCCGCGGGGTCCTTGCGCGAACGCCTTCAGCATCGCCGCGACTGCGTCTTGAGGGCCGGAGATCACGGCCTCGACCGCACCATCGCGGCGATTGCGCACCCAGCCGTCCAGGCCGTGCAACTGCGCCTGATGCTGGACCCAGACGCGGAATCCAACGCCCTGCACGCGCCCGTGGATGACAACATGTTCGGTCCGCGTCATGTGGCAGAATGGTGGGTGGAGGCGTGGCGAGCGTAATCCTGATCGATCCTCTCGATCAGCTGTTCTGCGTGGTGCGGATCAACCCGACGCAGGATCTCGTCGAGCTTGGCTTCCATCCGGTCGTCGCCCTCTTTGGATTGCGGAGAACCCACGTAGAGGAGCAACGCCAGGCCGCCGACCTGCCAAAGCAGCTGGAGGAACTCCGACTGCCAGTTCTCGAGCGTATCCCGCATCATTTGCACGACATAGGCCGAGACCTCGATCGGCTGGGAATGCGCCTGCTGTTCGCTCACGTAGCTGAACCAACCGAACAGCCAATGGCCGGCCAAGGATATCAGGAAAAACCCAAGGGTGATCCAGGCATAGCCATATTGTCTCCAGATCGATTGCGTCGCCATAACCTTCCTCTGCCGGTTGCCACCGATACAACGCGGGCAAACCGTGAAGGTTCGGCGCTAGCCTGACCGGCGCAATGAACTCGCGGGCGCAGCCCAGAGCGGCCGCACGGCCGGTCTCGCCCCGATTGGGCCGGAAGCGCTTGGGTTCCAGGCATTGAGTTCGGCGAGGTAGTTGGGCGGCAGGCCGAGCGCCTCGGCGGCCTCGACCACGCCTTCCATGTAGCCCGGCTTCGGGATTCCCGCCTCCGCATCGCGGCCAACATAGACGATGGCGCGCCGGGCACCGCTCTCCGTCACGATCGGCTGGATTACCTTGGTGTAGAGGCCCGTCGACAGGCTCTCATAGCGGTCGAGGGCGGGCACGTCGGAAAAGGACAGATCCCACAACAGACCCCAGGTGGTGCTCATGGGATCGCGGGCGACCGACGCATAGCCTTCGGAGAAAATCAGGAACCGGTGCCGCATCAGGCGACCGATGCCGATGGCCTTGGAGGATGGGCAGCGCTCGGCCATGGCGGCGCGATCCATGTTCGAGCCATAGGCGAAATAGAGCGGCATGACTTTACGCGAATTCCATGATGACGGCATCCACCGCGAGGCTGTCGCCTTCGCGCGCATGTATCTTGGAGATGGTACCGTCGCGCTCGGCCCGCAATACATTCTCCATCTTCATCGCCTCGACCATGCACAGGGGTTCGCCGAGCTTGACCTCCTGCCCGGCCTTTACAAGGATCGATTTCACCAGACCGGGCATCGGGCAAAGCAGCTTCTTGCCGGAATCCGCCTCGAGTTTTTCGGGCATGAGAGCGGCGAGTTCGGCTTCCCGCTTGGTATAGACCCGCGCCTCTGCCACCGCGCCCGCATGCGCGAGCAGGAACCCGTTGAGCAGCGGTCGCACCTGCACGGCGATCATTTCGCCGTCGACCGTCCCGCTCCAGACCGGCTGGCCGGGACGCCAACCGGAGGCCACCGGATACGCCGTGCCATCGATCACCACGGTGACGTCGTCACCCTCGTCCTCGACCAGCATGGGATGCGGCTCGCGTGCCAGCATGACGACGCGCTCGCGCTCGAACTTCACGGCCGCAGCCGGCCGCATCTGGCCCGAGATCGCGCGCTTGCGCTCGTTGTGCAGATGGTCGACGGCGGTCGCCACCGCCATCATTCGCCGCGCAACCGCGCCCTGAGGCATGATGGTCTTGAACCCTTGCGGGAATTCCTCGGCGATGAAGCCGGTGGAAAGAGCGCCCTCCTTCCAGCGCGGATGATCCATCAACGCCGAGAGAAACGGGATGTTGTGGCGGATGCCCTCGATGGCGAAGGCATCGAGCGCCTCCGCCTGCGCGGCGATCGCCCGGGCGCGGGTCGGCGCATGCGTCACCAGCTTGGCGATCATCGGATCGTAATAGATCGAGATTTCGCCACCCTCATAGACGCCGGTGTCGTTGCGGAGGGTGACGCCATCGCGGGTGCCCTCCGGCGGCGGCCGATAGGTGACGAGGCGGCCCGTGGAGGGCAGGAAGTTGCGGACCGGATCCTCCGCATAGATCCGGCTCTCGACCGCCCAACCCTCAAGCTTCACGTCGGCCTGAGACAGGCGCAGCTTTTCGCCGGCGGCGACCCGGATCATCTCTTCGACCAGATCGATGCCGGTGATCATTTCGGTGACCGGATGCTCGACCTGCAGGCGGGTGTTCATTTCGAGGAAGAAGAACGACTTGTCCTGGCCGGCGACGAACTCAACCGTGCCGGCCGAATCGTAGCCGACGGCCTTTGCCAGCGCGACGGCCTGCTCGCCCATTTTAGTGCGCGTCGCCGCGTCGAGGAGCGGGCTCGGCGCCTCTTCGATGACCTTCTGGTTGCGGCGCTGGATCGAGCATTCGCGCTCGCCGAGATAGATGACGTTGCCGTGCTTGTCGCCCAGCACCTGGATTTCGATATGACGCGGGTCGGTGATGAATTTTTCGACGAAGACCCGGTCATCGCCGAACGAGGACGCGGCTTCCGATTTGGCGCGGGCAAAGCCCTCCGCCACCTCGTCGGCGGAATACGCGATGCGCATGCCCTTGCCGCCACCGCCCGCCGATGCCTTGATCATCACCGGATAGCCGATCTCATCGGCGATCGTCACCGCCTGGGCGGGGCTCTCGATCACTCCGAGATAACCCGGCACCGTGGAAACATTCGCCGCCGAAGCCGCCTTCTTGGACTCGATCTTGTCGCCCATCGCCGCGATGGCGTGCGGGTTGGGACCGATGAACACGATCCCGGCCTTGGCGAGCGCCTTCGCGAAGGCCTCCCGCTCGGACAGGAAGCCATAGCCCGGATGGACGGCTTGCGCGCCCGTCTGCTTGCAGGCCGCGATGATCTTGTCGATGACGAGGTAGGATTCGGCGGCGGGCGCCGGCCCGATATGGACCGCCTCGTCGGCCATCTCCACATGGAGCGCGTCACGATCCGCGTCCGAGAAGACCGCAACGGTCTTGATGCCCATGCGCCTTGCCGTCTTGATGACCCGGCAGGCGATCTCGCCACGGTTGGCAATCAGAATCTTGTCGAACATGGGCCCTCGGACGCAACGAACCGGACGATGGATGGTCCTCGTTACTTCAGATGGACGCGTTCGGAAAGCGGAACCGGCTCCGGCAGGCGGGAAACGGCCCGGTTTGACCCTCAGGCGGCCAGTTTCTGAAGACGAGCCTGCTGGCGGCACCGCATGATGAAATCGAGAACCGCGATATCCACGTGCTGCGCTTCGTCGAGGATCGCATAGGCGATGTTGATGGAGGTCTCGGTCGGCCCCGCAAGATCGAGGGCCGAGGTCAGCCAGAGCGCATCGTCGGCCGTGACCGTGCCGGAGGGCAGCGTGCGCCGCACGACGAAGTTGACGATCAGGCTCGAATAGACCGGCGCCCAGCTCTCATCCGCGTCCACCGAGCGGTCGAGTGCGAGGAGCGCCTCTGCCTCGTGCCGGTTGAACACGCCGCCTTCAAGGACGTGGCATTGAAGCAGCTTCACGTCCGAGGCGGAGATGAACTTCTTTTCCGTAACGTTTCCAACGAAATACTGCAGCTTTTGCCGTACCATCTTGTCGCCCTCTTCCGGTCCGCCATCGGCGTGCCGGGTCATCACTTGTGCGATCCGACTTTGCCACGGCGGCGGGCTGAAACGGTTAACGCCGCATGCTGAATCGCCGTTGAGGTTAAGCGAAGCTGACTGTGTTTGGTTGCGGGATTCTTTACGCGCGGCGGGCGCTTTGCATTTCTGCCGACAAAGCCTTGTCGGGCTTCACCTTCCGTCCGAGAGGCCCATCTGCAAGAACGGCCTCCTGCCGCGACGACCGCATGGGCGACGGCAGGCTCACGGTATCCGCCATCTTAAGATCGGAAGGGTCTTGTCGCATGACCTCGCTCTCGTTCACCCATCGCTACGAGCCCGCGTTAACCGGAGGGCTCCCGCCCCTCCTGCTTCTGCATGGTACCGGGGGCAGCGAGGAGGATCTGCTGCCGCTCGGGCGCGCGATCTCGCCCGGCTCCGCCCTGCTCTCGCCGCGCGGCAGGGTTCTCGAACACGGCATGCCGCGCTTCTTCCGGCGTCTTGCGGAAGGCGTGTTCGACGAGGAGGACGTGAAGCGGCGCGCCAATGAGCTGGCGGATTTCGTCGCCGAGGCGCGCGAGGCCTACGGGCTCGGAGAATTGACCGCCATCGGCTTCTCCAATGGGGCCAATATCGCGGCCGCGATGCTGTTGCTGCGGCCGGAAGCCATCCGCAGCGGCATCTTCCTGCGGGCGATGGTGCCGTTGAGCGAACCGCCGGCCGTCGATCTCACGGGCAAGCAGGTCCTGCTTCTTTCCGGCGCCGTCGACCCGATCGTCCCGCCGGAGAATTCCAGGCGACTGGCGGCTATCCTGCGCGAGGCAAACGCCGAAGTGTACGCCCAGGCCTTGCCGGCCAGTCACGGCCTGACGCCGCAGGATGTCAGCCTATCGCAGCAGTGGATGGCGAAGGACGCGCAGCCTAAACCGCTGTGATCACAACGGGATGTTGTCGTGCTTCTTCCACGGCCGCTCGACCTCCTTGGCGCGCAGCATGGCAAGCGCGCGGGCGATGCGGCGGCGCGTGGAATGCGGCATGATCACCTCGTCGATATAACCGCGCTCGGCCGCGACGAAGGGCGACATGAAGCGGTCCTCGTATTCCTTTGTCCGGGCTGCGATCTTGTCTGCATCGCCGATATCCTGCCGGAAGATGATCTCCACCGCGCCCTTCGCCCCCATCACGGCGATCTGCGCCGTCGGCCAGGCATAGTTCACGTCGCCGCCCACATGCTTTGACGCCATCACGTCATAGGCGCCGCCGAAGGCCTTGCGCGTGATGACGGTGACCAGCGGCACGGTCGCTTCCGAATAGGCAAACAGCAGCTTGGCGCCGTGCTTGATCAGGCCGCCATATTCCTGCGACGTGCCGGGCAAGAAACCGGGCACATCCTCGAAGGTGACAATCGGGATGTTGAAGGCATCGCAAAAGCGGATGAAGCGCGCCGCCTTGCGCGAGGCATCCGAGTCGAGCACGCCCGCCAGCACCATCGGCTGGTTCGCCACAATCCCGACAGAACGCCCCTCGATGCGGCAGAAGCCCGTGATGATGTTGCGCGCGAAGGCCTCCTGGATCTCGAAGAAGTCGCCCTCGTCGACGACCTTCAGGATCAATTCCTTCATGTCATAGGGCTTGTTCGGATGATCCGGGATCAGCGTATCGAGGCTATCGTCAGTGCGCCTCGGGTCATCGAAACTCGGGATCTCGGGCACGCCGTCGAGATTGTTCGAGGGCAGGAAGTCGATGAGCCGCCGCACCTGCAACAGCGCCTCGACATCGTTGTCGAAAGCGCCATCCGCCACGGACGATTTCGTGGTGTGGATCCGCGCGCCGCCCAACTCCTCCGAGGTCACCGTTTCGTTGGTGACGGTCTTCACCACCTCCGGGCCGGTGACGAACATGTAGGAGCGGTCGCGCACCATGAAGATGAAATCGGTCATCGCCGGCGAATAGACGTCGCCGCCGGCGCAAGGACCCATGATCACGGAGATCTGCGGAATGACGCCCGACGCGATGACGTTTCGCTTGAAGACTTCGCCATAACCTCCGAGCGCCGCGACGCCTTCCTGAATGCGGGCACCACCCGCATCGAACAGACCGACGATCGGCGCGCGCATCTTGAGGGCCATGTCCTGGACCTTCATGATCTTGTTCGCATGCGCCTCGGAGAGCGAGCCGCCGAACACCGTGAAGTCCTTGGCGAAGACGAAAACCGTGCGGCCATTGACCGTGCCCCAGCCGGTGACGACGCCGTCACCCGGGATCTTGCTCTTCTCCATGCCGAAATCCGTCGAGCGGTGCTCGACGAACATGTCAAATTCCTCGAACGAGCCATGATCGAGCAGGAGCTCGATGCGCTCGCGGGCGGTGAGCTTGCCGCGCGCGTGCTGCGCCGCGATCCGCTTTTCACCGCCGCCGAGCCGCGCCTGGGCGCGCCGGTCTTCGAGCCGTTCGAGCATGTCTTTCATGGGGATTCTCTGGGGGATTCTCTGGCCGTCGAAAAGGACGACCTTCGCTTAGCATAGCTGGAGGCTGTCGAGAAATCCCGAGCCGCCCGTTGGCCGGATCAGGCCAGCCGATACACCTGCGAGGCCGCGTCGAAATCGGCCTTGCGCCGGCGCCGCCGCTCCATCGCCTCGAGATCCTCGCCCCAGAGGCCTTCCTGAAACATCTCGTCCACATGCGCGGCGTTCCAGGCCTCGTCCGCATCGAGGACCCCGTCTGCGTGGGCAAGGGCCAGCAGGACCGATCCCGACAAGGTCGTCATCACATGCAAGGCGGCAAGCCCGAAGGGCGATTTCACCTGCTCGATGGCACGTCGGATCGCCGCGACCGTCTCCGCCGGCTGCTCCACATGCATGACGCCCTCGGCAAGCGCGAACCGCGCGCCGTGAGTATCCCGGGCCCAATCGAGCACAGGCCGCCACGCGGCCTCCTGCGCCTTGGCGAGGCGCTCCGGATCACCCGCGCGGTAGCAGAGCAGATCGGAGCCCGCATAGCGCGCCAGATCGTCGACCACTTCCGCCTGCCGCGGCTCGACGCCGTCGATGGTGGAATTGACGATCCGGGTGATCGGCATCGTCGAGGGGTCGATCTCGTCGCCCTGCGCCGCCCATTCGGCCGCCATCGCCTCGCCCAGCGCGCGGGTCGGAACAGCGAGCGGCTTGCGGGTCGGCGTCTTCGCCGGACGACCATCGAGGGTCAGCACATATTGCCCGTCGCGCGCTTCAACCGCGGCCTGCTTGTAGAAGCGCTTCGGCAAGGTCTGTCTCATGCCCGTCTGCGCGGAACGCATCGGCTGCGGCTCATCGTCGAGGTGGAACCAGTCTGTCTTATCTTTCATGCGCGGACAGATAGGGCATGAAAGGGCCAAGGGGATAGCGGTTTGCAGCCCCGCGTGCAGCAAAACACGTTCACGCCTCCGCCGGCGAAAGCCGCGACAGGAACGCGTCGAGGACCGGCGCCAGATCTTCGTAACTGTCGACGATGCAATCGGCTCCCGCTTCCGTCAGGGCCGCGACCGGTTGGAAACCCCACGACACACCGATGGGAAGCACGCCCGCCGCGCGCGCCATGGCCATGTCGTAGCTGGAATCGCCAATCATCACGGTATCGTCGGGCGACGCCCCAACCTCTTCCATCGCCTGCAGGATCATGGCCGGGTGGGGCTTGGAGGGAGCGCCATCGGCGGTCTGGATGGTCGCGAACCGCGTGTGCCATTGATGCCGGTCGAGAAGATGCGAAACACCGCGACGGGTCTTTCCCGTGGCGATGCCGAGAAGCACATCGTCGCGACGCTCCAGACCGGCAAGGCATTCCTCGGCGCCGGGAAAGAGCGGTTCTGCGAGCGCCGGATCGGTGCGAAGCACACCGAAAGCGTCCTTGTAGGCGGTAACCAGCCCTTCGATCGGCGCGTGCGGACCGGCGAGGACAATGAACGCCTCGGCCAGCGACAGCCCGACGATCGACAGGGACAACTCCCGGCTCGGCGGCTCAATGCCGAAGGCCGCGAAAGCCGCGTGCTGGGACGCCACGATGATGTTCTGGCTGTCGACCAGGGTTCCATCGACGTCGAAGATGACGAGTTTCATGCGGGCTGATCCGATCCAGACAGATTGCTTTCGATCCGGTCGCGGATCGCCGGCCATTCGCCGCGCAGGATGCTGTAGACCGCCGTATCGCGCACAGACCCGTCGGGCATGATCATGTGCTGGCGCAAGACACCATCGAGCTTTGCGCCCAGGCGCTCGATGGCGGCGCGCGATTGATCGTTGAGGCGATGGGTGCGCAACTCGACGGCGTTGCAGCCGAGCGTCTCGAACGCGTGGCGGAGCATCAGGAATTTGGCGTGGCTGTTCACGAACGTCCGTTGCCAGGAGCGGGCGATCCACGTCGTGCCGATCTCGACCCGGTGGTTTGCCGCATCGATATTCATGTAGCGCGTGGAGCCGACCACCCGGTTGCCGTCGCGTACCACCGTCGCGAACGGGAGCACGAGGCCCTTCTCCTGCAACGCAAGGGCATTCTCCACATACGCCGCAAAACCTTCCGGCCGCGGGATGGTGGTGGTTTTCTTCTCCCACAACGCGCCGTCGCTCGCCGCGGCCGCAAGGGCCGGGACGTCATCGAGGGAGAGCGGGCGCAGGGTGAGTCTATCGGTCGAAAGCGTGACCGGCTTGATCGTCAGCATCAGGGGCCTTTCGATGGGCTGGCCCCCTTCTAGAGCAGGATGCCGAAAAGTGTGAAGCGGTTTTCGGCCGCGACTTCAAGACGGCGACCTCAGGGGAATCGCTTCCGCCTGAGGTCCCCGCAAAGTCCGGTCGAGGGCGATAAGGCGCTCTCAGCCGAGGAAGTAGAGAATGCCCGGAATGGCGAGCGCAACGCCAGCCAGCGCCCAGGCGCCCACGACCGCATGCTGGTCCGTCTCGGCGACGGCATTACGAAGGCGTTGGGCAAAGGAGCCCGATTCCATCGTGCGTCCGCTGAGGCAGGAACAGAACGCGTAGTGAGCTTGGCCGTCGGTCAGTTCGAAGAAGTTCATGGCGTCGCCGAGCCGGTCGCTCTTGAGACCTTCGGCCCGAAGCACCGCGTCCTCGAACGCGACCGATAGAGGCGAGCCGTCCTGACGGACCAGTTCGCGCTCTGCCGGTGGTTTGTATTCGATTTCTCCCAGAGAATTCAGGCGCCGCGTCGGATCGCGCTCGAGCAGTGTGATCCAGCGGTTTAGACGCTCCTGCCGGGTCATCGACCGCGGCTGCACATCGGCGACGTTACGGAGCTGATCGAGAAGCTTATGTTCCATAGACCTCCTCCTTGCAGATGCCCCGGTCACGGCGCGCGACCGGGAGGATCTATTCTCTCGCATCCGGAGGGCGAAAGTACGACAGGAAGAGCTCAGGACGATTTCAGTCCTCCGGCGCCTCCACGATCGGGTCGTAGCGGCTTGTGTCGAATCCGAGCAGGTTGAAACTCTGCTGCATGTGGGGCGGAAGCGGCGCGGTGATGTCGAGGGGTTTTCCGGTGCGCGGATGCGCGATGACGATGCGGCGCGCCAGCAGATGCAGCTTGTTCTGGATGCCGCCGGGCAATTCCCAGTTTTCGATATCGAAATATTTCGGATCGCCGACGATCGGATGGCCGATATGCGCCGCATGGGCGCGAAGCTGGTGCGTGCGCCCGGTCACCGGCTTGAGCGACAGCCAGGAGAGCTTCGTGGCGGCGGTTTCCACGGTCGCATAATAGGTCAGGGCGTGGCTCGCGCCCTCCGCACCGTGCTTGGAGACGCGCATCCGTGAATCGCCCTCCTCGCCTTCCTTGGCGAGATAGGTCGAGATGCGGCCCTGCCGAACCCGCGGGACGCCCGCCACCAGCGCCCAATAGATCTTGCGCGTCGAACGCGAGCGGAAGGACTTCGCCATGGTGGAGGCGGCAAACCGCGTCTTGGCGATCACGAGACAGCCGGCCGTATCCTTGTCGAGCCGGTGCACGAGGCGCGGCTTCTGGCCCTCGTCGTCGCGAAGCGATTCGAGAATGCCGTCCACGTGGCGCGTGGTGCCCGATCCGCCCTGCACGGCGAGACCCATCGGCTTGTTGATGACGAGAACGTCCTTGTCCTCGTAGAGCGTGATCGATTTGAGGAAGTCGCGCTCGTCCTGATCCTTGCCCGGCAGGCGCGAAATCGGCCGCGGCTGATCGAGCTTCAGGGGCGGGATGCGGATTTTCTGCCCCGCGACCAGCCGCTCGTTGGGCTTGGCGCGACGGCCATCGATGCGCAGTTCGCCCTTGCGGACGATGCGCTGGATATGCGTGAAGGCGAGTTGCGGGAAGCGCGCCACCAGAAAGCGGTCGACGCGCATATCGGCCTCGTCGGGCTCGACCTGCAGGGTCTGGACGCCGGTCGCCAGGGTTTCGGTCACGGCCGCGCGGGCCTCGGCCCGCGTC
>NZ_VCMV01000037.1:0-13115 GCF_008757455.1 Microvirga brassicacearum
CACGGATACTATCGGTATGGGCGCCGAGGGCGGGCACTGGGCGGGGTTCGAGATCGCGGTGCAGTGGTGATCCGACGGCGCGGAAAACGCCGTCAGGGATGTCGATCTCGACCCGCCGGAGCGCCGGATGCGCCGAGAGGTCGGCCACGGTGGACACGTTGGACCAGGCCAATTTGTGATCTTCGATGCGTGCGATCATCTCGGCCTTCGGTCGAGGAGCGAAAATCGGCTTGATGATCGCATCCAACTCCTGGCGATTGGCAACGCGCGAGGGATTGTCCAGGAAGCGCGGATCCGTGACGAGGTCGGGGCGGCGGAGAACCCCTTCGCAGAAGCGCGCCCACTCCCCGGGATTTTGCACCACCACGATGATCACGCCGTCCTGACACGCTAAGGTGCCATAAGGATAAATCGCCGCATGGCTGAGGCCCGTCCGCGGTGTTTCCTTGTGAGCATATTCGTAATGCAGCAGCGGCACACTCATGAGATCCGCCATCGTGTCGAACATGGCGATTTCGATCCTCCGACCCCGGCCGGTCCGGCCTCGCTCGATGAGAGCCTCCAGGACAGCCGCATGCGCGTTCATGCCGGTGCACACATCCGCAATGGAGACGCCGACTTTGCTCGGGGCATCAGGCGTCCCTGTGACGGAGCACAGTCCGCTTTCCGCCTGAATGAGCATGTCGTAGGCGCGCATGTGGCGATAGCTTGAGTCCTGTGCATAGCCGACGATGTCGGCCGCAATCAGGCGCGGATAACGGGCAACGAGATCGGCGGAGCCGAGCCCGATGCGGGAGGCGGCTCCGGGCGCGAGATTCTGTACGAACACGTCAGCACAGCTCACCATGCGTTCGACGAGCGCGCGATCGCGGGGATCCTTGATATCGAGGACGGCGCTTTCCTTGCCGCGGTTGAGCCACGCGAAATAAGCGCTCGTTCCGTGGACGGCGCGGTCATAATGGCGCGCGGTCTCGCCTTCTGACCGCTCGATCTTGATCACGCGTGCGCCCGCATCAGCTAGACGCGCCGTGCAGGCCGGAGCCGCCACCGCCTGTTCGATGGCCACGACGAGGAGATCCTTCAGGGGAGCGGACATCTAAAAAATCCCTAGTAAGATCGCGGCATCCCGAGCACATGCTCGGCGAGGTAGCTCAGCACCAGATTGGTCGAGATCGGCGCGACCTGATAGAGACGCGTTTCGCGGAATTTGCGCTCCACGTCGTATTCCTCGGCGAACGCGTAACCGCCGTGAGTTTGCACGCAGGCTTCCGCAGCCGCCCATGACGCGTCAGCCGCGAGCATCTTGGCCATGTTCGCCTCGGCTCCGCAATTCTCGCCAACCTCGAAGAGCTTCGCGGCGCGGTCCACCATCAGTTCTGCCGCGCGCATCTGCGCATAAGCTTTGGCGATGGGAAACTGAACGCCCTGGTTCTGGCCAATCGGACGCCCGAACACATGGCGTTCCTTGGCATACGACGAGGCTTTGTCGATGAACCATTTGGCGTCGCCGACGCATTCGGCGGCGATCAAGATGCGTTCGGCGTTCATACCGGACAGCACATAGCGAAAGCCCTTGCCCTCCTCGCCAATGAGATTCTCGGCAGGCACCTTGACGTTGTCAAAGAAGACCTCGGTGGTAGCATGATTCATCATGGTGCGAATTGGCTTGATGGTCAGCCCGTCCTTCTTTGCCGCCCGCATGTCGAGAATGAACACTGACATGCCGTCCGTGCGTTTGGCGGATTGCTCCTTCGGCTTGGTGCGGGCGAGGAGCAGCATAAGGTCGGAATGCTCGGCCCGCGAGGTCCACACTTTCTGGCCGTTGACCACGTAGTGATCGCCTTCGCGCCGGGCAAAGGTTTGGATTGAGGTGGTATCTGTGCCGCTCGTCGGCTCCGTCACGCCGAACGCCTGCAGGCGCAACTCACCGGAGGCGATGCGCGGCAGGTATTTCTGCTTCTGCACGTCGTTGCCGTGCCGCAGAAGCGCACCCATGATGTACATCTGCGCATGACAGGCCCCGCCATTGGCGCCGGCCTTCTGAACCTCCTCGAGGATCGCAGCGGCGGCCGTGAGGGGAAGGCCCGAGCCGCCATATTCCTCCGGGATCAGCACCGAGAGATAGCCGCCTTTCGACAGGGCCGTCACGAACTCCGTCGGGTAGGCCGCCTCGCGATCGAGCCTGCGCCAATACTCGCCGGGAAAAGCCTCACAGAGCTTGCGCACGTTTTCCCGGATCTGCCTCACATCGTCGCCCTGCGGTAGATCTTCAATCATCACTCTCGTCCGTATTGCATGGGTGCCCTTTTGGCGGTCCCGATTGTCGTTGGTGCGCGAATCAGTTTTTTTGCAGGCGTGGGGATCAGGCGGCCGATGCGGTTCGCTTCCGTGATCCCCCACAGGCGCGACAGGGTGGCGCCGATCTCGACCTCGCTCAACGCGCCGCTGAAGGCGGCGAGCCCTGAGACCTTGGCGTCGATCTCGCTGCGCGAGAGCGTGTTTCCGGGATCGCCTTTGGGCTCGTCAACCCGCGCCTCGATCTGACGGCCGTCGCTGGTTTCGACCTTGACCTTGCCGATCCAGCGCTCCGGATAGACCGTGTTCACCTCCTCATCGAGTTGCATCGCGACCCGCTTGCGGAACGCGACCACATCCGGCCGCGCGTAACCTTGCTCGAATTCGTTCATCCCGGCCCGGCCGAACGCGGCGATGAGGCCGAGGGTGGTGCCGATGGAGAACTTCGCCTGATGCACCGTCGCCGGATCGACGACCGGCCCGAGGACATCGATCGCGCCCTGATGCACGAGCGCTGTCACGCTGCCGATCTGATCGATCGACAGGTTGTTTTCGGTCATCGCCTTGAGAAGCGCATCGGCCGCCGGATGGGTGTGGCGGCAGGAGGCGTGGAGCTTGAAAGACGTCTCGGCGAGCGCCCAGCGGGTGCCCAGACCGACCTTGAGTCTAGTCGGGTCGGCATCGCTCGACATGCCGGCGGCCATGCCTTGCATTCCTTCGAGGATCTGGCGTGCGCCCGTAAAACCCTCTTTTGCCAGATAGGCGGCGATCAAGCCGTTGGCTGCCGCCTTGCCGGTGTGGAGGGGCTTGGAATCAGCTGCGTCCCGCAGGAACTCCCAAAGCCCGGCCGCCTGGGTGCCCGCCGATCCGAAAGCGTGAAGCATCTGCTCGGCATCGACATTGAGAAGGCGCCCGACCGCCGCTGCGGCAGCCAGCGCGCCGGCCGTGCCGGTCGTGTGGAAGATCTTGTAATGCGAGCGCCCCAGAAATTCGCCGACCCGGATGCCGACTTCGTAACCAGCGGTTGCCGCCACGATGAAGTCCCGGCCCGAAGCCTGGTTCGCCTGCGCCACCGCAAGAGCTGCGGGAAAGACAACGGCCGCTGGGTGAAACACCGAACCGTTATGCACGTCGTCCTGCTCGGCAAAGTGGGAGGCGGCGCCGTTGACCAGCGCTGCCATCAGCGGATTGGTCGATGTTCGATCGATCAGAACCTCGCAGGGGCCGTCCGTGGGGCCCATGGCACGCGCGAAGGCTGCAATCGCCTCGACGGGACGCGCGCCCTTTCCGGCGAGCGCCGATCCGACCCAATCGACGAAAAGGTCCTCCGCGCGCGCCACGACATCCGCAGGAATGTCTTCGTAGCGCAGGGCGGCCGCGAAGGCTGCGAGCTCGGCGCTCGGGGATAGGGAAGAATGTTGCATTGGAGAAAAGGCCTTGGGCCGGAGGTTGCAAAGTCGCCCAGAATGCAGCATGTGCGGCTCATGCGTGCAATTCGTTATTGCCAAAGTGGGCCTTTGCTCCCTTGGAAGATGCTCTCCAGGCGCGCCGGATGACAAGCACGCGATACGACCTCGTCGATTTGCGGCTGTTCCTCAATATTGCCGAGGCTGGGAACCTCACGCGCGGGGCGGAGCGGTCGTGTCTGTCGGTAGGAGCTGCCAGCACCCGTCTCAAGAATCTCGAAGAAAGCCTCGATATCCAGCTGTTCATCCGTCGCAGCCAGGGCGTCATCCTGACGCCGGCAGGTGAGGCGCTTCTTCGCCACGCCATTAATGTCTTGCAGGAGCTGGAGCGGCTGCATGGCAGCCTGCAGTTTTTTTCCCGGGGCCTGAAGGGGCAGGTGCGGATCTTCGCTAATACGACGGCAATGACAGGAGTCCTGCCCGAGGCACTCAGCAGCTTCCTTGCCACGCATCCGCAGGTCGATATCGATCTTGAGGAACGATTGAGCCCAGAGATCGCGCGCGCCGTCACGGATGGCAGCGTCGATATCGGCATTTTGGCCGGAAACGTGCGGACCGATGAGCTTGAGGTCATACCGTACCAGAAGGACCGCCTCGTCCTCGCCGTCGCCCGCAGCAATCCCCTGAGCGATCGCCACGACATCGACTTCACCGACGCCCTGTCGCAGAACTTCGTATCGCTTCATCAGGACAGCGCGATTTATGGGTTCGTCAACCAGATCGTGAGTGGGTTGGGTGCGAGCATCAACATCCGCATCAAAGTGTCGAGCTTCGAGGCGCTCTGCCGCATGGTCGAGGCGGATGTCGGAGTGGGCGTTCTGCCCGCCTCTGTCGCCGCCCGGCTCGCAGGCAGCCACGCGATCCACATCGTCGCGCTGCGCGATCCATGGGCTGTTCGGGAGCTAAAAATATGCGTGCAGAGCCTCCCCGGATTGCCTAGTTTCGCGCGCGAACTCGTGGATTATCTGGTTCTCCACTCCGATCCGGGATGTCGGAAGTAAGACATCATCAAGATCTGTTCGTCAGCACGGATCCACTCCTCGAACGCTCCCGCGCCGTCGCATCTGGCCGTCGTAAGATAAATTGACCGAATTGCTAGCATGGGTGAGTTACGCAAATCCAAAAAAGGTCGATCGTCTCTCCGCTTTTTAGAATATCGTCCTATACCAGGTATTCTGTGGTCTGGGACCATAGGTCCTCTTTTATTTCGCCTTACGAATTTTGAGGACGTCGCGCCACGGGAAGCCCAGAATGGCCGTGGCGTCGCGCCACGTGTTCGTTTCCAGGTCAGCTCGCCACCAGGGTTTCCGATGTCAGACAATCAGCAACGCCTCGCCCATTGGACGGGCTGCGAAGGGCCGCGCCCGGTCATCCTCGATGGCCGCTACGCGCGCCTTGAACCCCTCGACCCCGTTCGTCACGGCGAGGATCTGTATCGTGCCGGGTCGGGTCCGGAGGTGGACAGATTATGGCGCTATCTCGGCGACCGGCCCTTTGCCGATCGAATCTCGTTCGAGCCGTGGTTGACGCGTTCGGCGGCCTCGCAGGACCCGCTGTTCTTCACGGTCGTGGACAAGGCGACCGGTCGCGTCGGAGGCCGCCTGGCCCTGATGCGCATCGACCGGCCGCATGGCGTCATCGAAATCGGCAATATTCTCTTCGGACCAGACATCGCGGGGACGCGGGTGGCATCGGCGGCGGTCTACCTGCTGGCGCGCCATGTCTTCGACGACCTCGGCTACCGGCGGCTGGAGTGGAAGTGCAACGATCTCAACGAGCCGTCGAAGAGGGCTGCCCTGCGCTATGGCTTTTCCCCCGAGGGTCTGTTTCGTCAGCACATGGTGGTCAAGGGCGAAAATCGCGATACGGCCTGGTTCGCCATGCTGGATCGTGACTGGCCCGGCCGCAAAATGGCTTTCGAGGCATGGCTCTCGCCGGAAAACTTCGACGCTGACGGACGGCAGCGGGTTTCCCTGTCGGATCTAATGAGGGAGTGGCGCTGACCGACACGCGGGCCCGCTCCGCACGAGCGGGCCTGTCGTCAGAGGTCGTTCGTCAGGTCCCCGTTACGCTGGTCGCGCTGCGTGCGCGAAACTCCAACGCGGCCTCCTCCATGGTAAGGAAGTGGGCGCCACGCTCGAGCAGCGAGCAGATCAGGCGCTCGAGGAGAATCATCCGGTGGCCGCGGCCCGAAACGAACGGGTGGAACGTATAGGTCAGCACTCCCCATTCTTCCGTGCGCTTCATGTAGTCGAAATCCTCAACCCAGTTTTCCAGCACGAGACCAGCATTCTGCAGGCCGGGCAGGACGAAGTCCTTCGTCCGCATGAATTCGAAATGGGGATAGTCGTCGAGCGACCAGCTCACTGGCATTTCGATCAGGTTCGTGGTCTCGCCGAAGACGATCGGCTCGTGGTCCGAGACGATGTCGTTGTGGCGGGCGAAATAAGGATGGTGATCGTGGCCCATCATACTGCTCTCGTACACGAAGCCATGCTTCAAAAGCAGACCGACGGTCACCGGGCTCAGGTCGAAGGATGGAGACCGGTAGCCCCGCGGGTTTCGCCCTGCAATCTCTGCAATCGCCTCATTGGCCCGCAGCAAGCCTTCCTCCTCCTGTTGTGGAGACAGACTGGCGGGAGGCACGTGGGTCCAGCCATGATTGCCGACTTCGTGGCCGGCATCGACGATACGGCGGACATGGTCCGGGTAGGTCTTGACGATCGTTCCGGGAACGAACCACGATGCCTTGAGACGATATTTTTCGAGCAGGGTCAGGATCCGCCCCACGGCAACAGCACCAAACTCACCCCGGGAAATCGGCGTCGGGCTTTTGAGGTCGCGGGCAATCATGACGGACATGGCGTCGAAGTCGAAGGTCAGGCAGACGGCGTGTTGTTTCATGGGTGTCCTCGTTCACGAAATTGCGGGGAAGCGGTGTTTCGAACCACAAGCTCGCGGCACCTCAAGCCAAGGTTGCCATCAGGCGGATCATCAAGGCGAGGCGCTCCGGGATCGAGGAGATGAGAATGTGCTCATGTTCGGCGTGGGCGCCGTCTCCGGCGCATCCGAGGCCATCGAGCGTCGGAATTCCCAGAGCGGCCGCGAAATTGCCGTCGCTGACTCCGCCGCGGCTCGTCTCCGGCAGGTCGAAACCGAGTTCTTGCGCCATGGTCTTCGCCGTTCTGTAGAGGGCGACGACGCCGGGCGTGCGCTCGAAGGGCGGCCGGTTCAGTTCGCCTTCGACCACCACTCGCACATCCGCACCGAGCGGCTGCCGGCCATAGATGAGCGGCATGACGCGCTCCGCCTCGGCAAGGCTCGGAATCCTTACGTCGATGTCCGCCTCGGCCTCTGCCGGCACCACGTTCAGTCGCGTCCCGCCGCGCATCACGCCGACATTCACGGTCACGCCGCGGGCATAGTCGGTCAGTCCCTCGAGGGCCACGATCTGCCGCGCCAGTTCGAGAACGGCGCTGCGGCCTTCCTGATGATTGCCGCCGGCATGAGCGGGCCGTCCCTCGACGCGCAGGCGAAAGCGCCCCCACCCTTTGCGTGATGTCACGACGGCGCGGTCCGGGCCAATGCTGGGCTCAGGCACCAGAACATAGCGGGCGCGACGCGATTCCGCCTCGATCAACGCGCGGGATGTGGGACTGCCGATTTCCTCGTCGGAGGTGAAGAGCAGCGTCACCGGAAGCTCTGGTGTGCTGCCTGAACGGGCGAGATACCGAAGCGCCGCGAGCGCGAGATATCCGCCCGCTTTCATGTCGTAGATCCCCGGCCCGTAGGCACGGTCGCCATCGAGACGAAAGGGGCGCATAGCGAGCGTTCCGACGGGCCAGACCGTGTCGAGATGGGCCATCACGAGCACGCCCGGGCCGTTGCCTCGCCCTGGAACTCGCGCCAGCAGATGATCGCCGAGTCCGTCTTGCCCGGCGATGCGCTCTGCGTCGATTCCGTCACCGGTGAGGGCCTGATGAATTTTGGCCACGAGGCGGGTTACAGCGGGGCCATCGTCGGTGGGGGTCTCGACATCGACCCACTCGCCGATCCGGGCGAGGTGTGGAGCGGGGTCGATCTCCGCCGGATCGACCAGACCGGGATGCGCCGCTCCCGTCATGCCACCGGCTCGGCGCCGAGATAGGCGGCGATCACCCGCGGGTCGTTGACGATCACGTCGGGCGCTCCCTCGGCGATCTTCGTTCCGGCATCGATGACGAAGACCCGCTCGGAAATGCTCATGACCGCCCGCATGTCATGCTCGACGAGCCAGACGGTCGTGCCCTGATCGCGGACCCGGCGGAGACATTCGATCATCTCGGCCGTTTCGGTGCCGTTGAGCCCCGCACAGGGCTCGTCCGCGAGCAGCAATTCGGGCCGTGTTGCAACCGCGCGCGCGACCTCTAGCTTGCGCAAACTGCCGACGGTGAGGCTCGAAGCTTTGCGCTGAGCGAGATGCGAGAGGCCCATGAGATTCATCGCCTGTTCGACCACTTCCTTGACGTCGCGCTGTCCTTCGCGCCCGAAGAGCGCGCCGACACGGACATTCTCATAGACCGTCATGTCCGGGAATGGCTTGGCGATCTGGAATGCCCGTCCAATCCCGATCCGGCTGATGCGCGTCGTCGCCAGGCCGTCAATGCGAGCCCCGTTGAACTCGATCGTTCCGCTGGTGAGGGGATAATAGCCGGTGATGAGATTGAACAATGTCGACTTGCCGGCGCCATTCGGGCCGATGAGGCCGCAAATGCTGCCACGCGGAATGTCGAATTCGATGTCCGACAGAGCCCGCAATCCGCGGAATTGCTTCGAGACGCCGCGCCCTCGCAGAATGGTGTCGCTGTCCATCGTCATCACTCCGCTGGCTCGTTTGTGAGGCGGCGTTCGCGTTCGCGCGTCGGACTTGTCGGCTCCTCCTCCGGTGGGTCCCGTTGCCACAACCGAGCGGCGAGACCAAGCAACCCAGTCGGAGCGAGGAGCACGATCAGGACCACGAGGGCACCAGTCAATAGGAGATGCACGCTCAGGAACGAGCCAAGCACCACATTCGTCAGAAAAACCATGATGGCGGCGCCGATGACCGGACCCGCGATGGTGCCGATGCCGCCGATCATGTTGTGAACGATCATGTTGAGGCTGAAGTCGACCCGGAAGAGGGACGGCGTGCTGAAATAGCCGAGGCTGTAGGCGTAAACGGCGCCGAGCGTGCCGACCAGGAATGCACTCAGGACGAAGGCTTGAATCTTGTACCGCTCGGTCGGAACTCCGAGCATGCGCGCGGTATCCTCGTCCTCGCGAATGCTCATGAGCCCGTAGCCGAAGCGGCTCAGCTTGGTGGCGGCGGAGATCAGCAGGATCGCCACCATCAGGACCAGGAAGACGTAATAGTAGAAGACCTCGGGAGCAATATCGAGGTCCGTTCCCGCCGGCAAAGTCAGCCCCAGCCCGCCGCCGATCCAGTCGATGCTGCTCGACAGCTCGCTGAAGACCTCGCCCACTCCCAGCATGGCAATGGCGAAATAGATTCCGCGCAAACGCAGGAGCGGATACGCGAGGACTAGGGCAAACAAAGCCGCGACCAGCCCTCCAGCACCGACCGTCACCACCATCCCCCAGCCGGTCCCGCCACCGCCGAGCAGATGCGAGGAGACGAGAGCGGCCGTGAAGCCGCCGATCCCGATGAAAGCCGTATGGCCAAAGCTCCAGTACCCGGCGAAACCGCCCAACAATCCCCAGCTGAGCGCAAGACCCGCCGAGAAGAAAAAGACCTGAAGCACGCGAATGTAGAACGGCGGCAGAATCGCCGGCAGCCCCGTGAAAACGGCCACGGCCGCAACGCCCACGACGAGGGCGAGCAGCGGCTTCAGCGACAGCGGCCTCATCTGGATTCCCCGAAAGCATTGCCCATCAATCCTTGCGGGCGCACCAGGAGCATGAGGACCAGAACCAGAAACATCGTGGCGTTGGTGAAGGAGGGGCCGATATATTGCGCCGTCATCGTATTGATCACCCCGAGCAGCAGTCCGCCAAGGAGTGCACCGGCCGGGCTGCCGACACCGCCAAGCACAACCACCACAAAGGCGTTCAGCGTCCAGATCGCCTCCGTCGCGGGCGAGAAAGGCGCAACGATGCCGATGACCGCTCCGGAGGCGCCGGCGAATGCCGCGCCAAGGGCGAATGTCAGACCGTAGACGTGAGGGACGTTGATGCCGCTGAGGCCAGCGGCGAGCGGTTGCTGCGCCGTCGCGCGGATCATCCGCCCGAAGGACGTGCGAGACAGGAACAAGGTGAGCACGGTCAGCAGCACGAGGCTGGTCGTCAATCCAGCCACACGCACGGCATCGATCCGCAGATCCCCAAGGCTGAAGCTGACGAAGCTGTAGGATGGGCTGATGGAGCGGATGTCGGAGGAAAAAATGAGCTGCAGGATATTGCGCATCACCAGCGCCACGCCAAACGTGACGAGCAGGGACGCAACCACCGTCGCGCGCTCCGTCGCCCATTGGATGATGGTGCGTTGATAAACGTATCCGGTCGCAAAGAGCACCACCATGATGACGGGAATGCCTACCAGAGGGTCGAGGCCGAGGCCGGACCATAGCAGCAGTGCGATGTAAGCGCCCGCGACGACGAATATGCCGTGCGTCAGATTGACGATGCCAAGCACGCCGAAGATCAGCGAAAAACCAACCGCCGCCAGCGAAAACACGCCTCCCAGTATCAAACCGTCAATCAGGGTTTGTAATGCAACCACGCCATTCTACTCCTCATTTTCCGGCTGTTGTCATGTCTCACTTGGCGGCGAACCGCATTGTCAGGCCTTCCCGGTTGGTCACCCAGCGGAAACAATGCGTGTGTCTGGGCCGGATACTCTCAGCGCAAGCGACCCTCGCCGCTTGCGCGCCTGTGGCGATTATCGAGACTGACCCGTCAGGCGCGGTCTTTCCAGGACGGGACCGGGTAGACGGCCTTTGCCGCCGCCGCCTCTTCGGGAAACACCACCTCGACCTTGCCGCTCTGGTTCTGCACGATCAGCGGTCCCAGGAGTTTGGGATCGCCGTCGCCATCCGCGGTAAAGCGGATATGGCCGTAGAAGCACTTGAAGTCGAGTTTTGCCAGGGCATCCCGGACGTCCTCAGGGGCGATCGACCCCGCATTCTTCATGGCCTCCACATAGGCCAGAATACAGGCCGCTCCGCTTGCCATGTGATAGGTGAGCGGGCGATCGAAATTCTTCCGGTAATAATCCGCGAAGTCCTTGGCGGTGCCGAAATAGGAGCCCTTGAAGGCCGCACCTTCGGACCAATAGGCTTGCGTGACGACACCGTTGGCGTAATTGCCAAGCGCTTGGCGATAGGCCTCCGTCTGCGGTCCGAGGGTTTGATAGAGCAGGTTGACGTTCGTTCCGGTCGAGACCATCTGGCGCGCGATGAGGATCGCCGCATCATCGTGAACGCAGCAGATGAGGACGTCGGGCGGATTCGCGCGGATAGACGAAAGGACGGTCGAGACATCGCTGACCTGGGCCGGAAGCTGGATCATGTCGGCGACCGACATGCCCTTGTCCTCAAGCGCCTTCTTGCCGCCTTCGGCCTGGAATTTCGAGAAGGCGTCGTTGGTATAGATGAACGCCACGCGCTTCACGGCCGGCGTCAGGCTCTTCAGGAAATCGGCGGATGTTTCGAACTGGAGCGAGGCGCGCGGAAAGACGCCGAAGACATATTTTCTTTTCTGCGTGAATACCAGATCGGATCCGGCACCCGCCTGAACCATCGGCCGGCGTGCGCGCTCGGTGATCGCACAGCTGGGAAGCACGATATTGCTGCCGAAGGAGCCGAGGAAGTAGTTGATCCCCTCGTCGACCTGACGCTGAATCAGCGTCGTTGCACGCGACGGGTCGCTCGCGTCGTCGAACATCTTCACATCGAGCTTGTAGGTCTCGTTGCCGATTTTGACGCCACCCAGATCTTCGTTGATCTTCTTAATCGCAGCGCGGTAGCCAAACAGAACATTCTGCCCGGTTTCCGCACTAGCTCCGCTCATCGGGATCGAGCCGCCGAAGACTAGAGTTTTGGCGCCCGCCTGGGCGTGGGCACTTCCAGCCGGAAGATACCGCGCCGCTGCCGCCGCGATCAGCCCTGATCCCGTAGTCCTTAAAACTTGCCTGCGCGTGATCGCCATCGATCTCACCCTTTCAACGGAAATTTCCACATGAATGACTAAAGCCCCAGGAAGGCTTGTTTGACGAACGGATTCACGAGCATTTCCTGGCCTGTTCCGGCCAGCACCACCCGCCCCTTCTCGAGGACGTAGGCCCGATCCGCAATTCGCAAAGATTGCTGCGCATTCTGTTCGACCAGGAGAATGCTGATGCCCTGCTGGTTCAGCCTGCGGATCAGCTCGAACATGTGCTGCACGAGGAGGGGGCTCAGGCCCAGTGAGGGCTCGTCGAGGATCATCAGCCGGGGCGAGCTCATCATCCCGCGCGCAATCGCCACCATCTGCTGTTCGCCGCCGCTCAGCGAGCCGGCATTCTGCCGTCTCCGCTCGGCGAGACGCGGAAAAACTTCGAGGACGCGCTCGAAATTGACCGCAAACTCGGCTCTCGCACGCCGCACATGGCCGCCGACCTGGAGGTTCTCCTCAACCGTCATGTGCTGAAAGACGAGACGGCCTTCCGGCACAAGCGTGACCCCCTCCTGAACCATCGCGTAGGAGGGAAAACCCGTCACATTCTTGCCGGCCCAGGACACCGCTCCGGCAGCAGGGCGCAATGCACCCGCGATCATCTTGACGGTCGTGCTCTTGCCCGCCCCGTTAGCGCCGAGCAATGCGACGATCTCGCCCTCGCCTACCGTGATTGAAACGTCGTGCACCGCCTGGATGCCGCGATATGCATACCGCAATCCATGGGCGCCGAGCAGCGCCGCAAGGGGCTTCGAAGCGCGCGTTTTGATCAGAAGTTCCCCGTCGTGGTCATCGCATTGCATACCGATACGCTCTAATTGCCTTTCGAATTGCGCCATCACTGATGCACGATGTCAAGCGCAAACCTTTGCAGCCCGGTCGCCGACCGGGCTTAGAACGCATCCGATTTATTTTTGGGACCACCAGCCGGCAACCACCACCTCATATGCGGCTGCGCAAGGAGAGCCATGGGCGCAACGCCGCCCATGGCTCTCCTGTCGAAATGACCTCCGTCAAATTCCGCTGAGGCAGACGTATTTGATTTCGAGGAAGCCCTCGATGCCATATTTCGAGCCTTCGCGGCCGAGGCCGGATTGCTTGACGCCACCAAAGGGTGCGGCCTCGTTGGCGAGGAGGCCGGTATTGACGCCGACCATGCCGCTC
>NZ_VCMV01000037.1:13125-43417 GCF_008757455.1 Microvirga brassicacearum
CGTGCGCACCCCGAGGCGCGGCTTGATGGCGTATTTGCGCTCGCGTCCCGAAGTGGGCGGTCTTAAGATCTACCGCACCGGCATCATCCATATCGACAACGGAGAGCGCCGGAGCTGGTGAGGACCTTCAGGCGCATGGAAAATCGGAATGCAAGTACCCTGGCGCGGCGGATCGCCCAGGGCAAAGGCTCGATGCCGGCCGATCTAGTGATCCGCGATGTCAGATTATTCGATCTCGTCACCGGGACGTTGACCCGCACCGACATCGCCATATGCGGCGACACCATCGTGGGCACCTACGGACGCTATCGCGGCGACCGCTCAATCGATGGACGCGGACGTATCGCCGTGCCGGGCTTCATCGACACGCACCTGCATGTGGAATCGTCGCTTGTGACGCCTTTCGAATTTGACCGCTGCGTCCTTCCGCACGGTGTGACGACCGCGATCTGCGATCCGCACGAAATGGCGAACGTCGTCGGAACGGCAGCCTTCGATTATTTTCTGGCTGCTGCCCAATGCACCATCATGGACCTGCGCGTGCAGTTGTCGAGCTGCGTTCCGGCGACTCATCTCGAAACGTCAGGCGCGCGGATCGACGCCGACGATCTCGCGCGCTATCGCGATCATCCAAAGGTCATCGGCCTTGCGGAGTTCATGAACTTTCCCGGCCTGCTTTCTGCCGATCCGGACTGCCTCGACAAGATCGCGGCCTTTGCCGACCGTCATATGGACGGCCATGCACCGCTGGTGCGCGGGCTTGATCTCAATGGTTATCTGGCGGCCGGCATTCGAACGGACCACGAGACGACAACCGCCGCGGAAGCGCTGGAGAAAATCCGAAAAGGAATGACGGTGCTGATCCGCGAGGGCTCCGTATCGAAGGACCTGCACGCGCTGGCGCCTCTCCTGTCGGTTCAGACATCGCCATTTCTGGCGTTGTGCACGGATGATCGTAATCCCCTCGACATCGCGGAGGAAGGTCATCTGGATTACATGATCCAGACGTTGATTTCCCTTGGCCGTGAGCCGCTCGCCGCCTATCGCGCAGCGTCGCTCACCGCCGCGCAGGCTTTCGGATTGAAGGACCGCGGCATCATCGCGCCGGGCAAGCGCGCGGATATCGTGCTGCTCGACGATTTGGAAACTTGCGCCGTGTCGGATGTGGTGAGCGCGGGACGCCTCGTGGACCAGGACCTGTTTGCGACGCGCAACACCGTCGAACCTGTCGGCCGCAACAGCGTCAGGCTCGAACCTGTCGGCGCCGATGATTTTCGGGTCGTTGCGTCGGCCCATGACGTGCCGGTGATCGGCGTCATCCCGGGGAAGATCATCACCGAGAACTTGCGGGCCATTCTGCCGTCAGTGGACGGTTTTGCGGCATGCGATCTTGCCCGCGACATCGTGAAGGTCGTGGTGGTGGCGCGTCACGGCTTGAACCGCAATATCGGCCGGGGTTTCGTCAAAGGATTTGGGATGAAGCGCGGCGCCATCGCGTCTTCCGTCGGGCACGACAGCCATAACATCTGCGTCGTGGGTGTTGCCGACGCGGACATGGCAGCAGCCGTCAATCGTCTGCGCGAGATCCAGGGAGGTTTCGTTGTCGTGGCGGACGGCGAAGTGCTCGCCGAACTCGCGCTTCCCATCGCCGGGCTGATGAGCGACCTGCCCTACGAGGATGTGCGGGATGCGTTGCATCCGCTGCGCAAGGCAGCAAAGCAACTTGGCGTGACACTGGCCGAACCATTCCTGCAGGTGGCATTCCTGCCGCTGCCCGTCATACCTCACCTCAAGATCACCGATTTCGGCCTCGTTGACGTCGACAACATGGCGTTGGTGGAGTGAGTATGTTCGAGGGCTTCATCCATCGCCGGATTGCGACCTCGGAAGCGGTGATCAATCTGCGACAGGGCGGCAGCGGGCCACCGCTGCTTCTCCTGCACGGCCATCCCCAGACACATGTGATGTGGCACCGGATCGCGCCGGAACTCGCGAAAAGCCACACGGTTATCTGTGCCGATCTTCGCGGCTACGGCGACAGTTCCAAGCCCGCGACGACCCCGGATCACGAACCTTATTCGAAGCGCGCGATGGGGCGCGACCAGGTGGAGGTGATGCGGATCCTGGGCTTCGACCGGTTTGCGGTCGTCGGGCATGATCGTGGCGGGCGCTGCGCTTATCGAATGGCGCTCGACCATCCCGACGTGGTCGCTGCTCTTTCGGTGCTCGATATTCTACCGACGGCGGAGCATTTCCAGCGCACCGACATGTCGTTTGCGATGGGCTACTGGCATTGGTTCTTCCTGGCGCAACCCTATGATCTTCCGGAGCGTCTCATCAGTGCGGATCCGGATGCGTTCTATCTAAGGCGCGGGCGGTCGATGTTCGATCCTGACGCCTTGGCCGAATATCGCCGGAGTTTTTCCAATCCCGAGACGATCCACGCCATGTGCGAGGATTACCGCGCCGGCGCGGGCATCGATCTGCAACTCGACAACGACGATCACAAGTCCGGTCGTCGCATCGCGTGCCCGGTCCAGGCACTATGGGGGCTGCAGGGGCCGATCGCGCGCTGGTACGACGTTTGCGCGATCTGGCGGGATTGGGCGACCGATGTCGAAGGGCAGGGAATCGATTGCGGTCACTATCTGGCTGAAGAAGCGCCCGACGCCACGCTCGCAGCACTTCAGGCGTTTTTGACCAAGGCCTATGGGTCGTAAGGGAGCGCGTGTCCGCGGCCTGTTCAACGCGCAGCAAAGGGCGCGATGGCGAATCCGTTGGCCTCGAGTTTCGCACGAATGGCGCGCGCCATTTCGACCGCGCTAGCCTCGTCCCCATGCACGCAGATGGTGTCGATCTTGAGCGGGATGCGGCGTCCCGATTGAGTCACGATCTCCCCGTTCTGCAACGTGCGCAACACCCGCTCCGCGGCAGCGGTCGCGTCGTGCAGGACGGCCCCTTGCTTTTTCCTACTCATCAGCGTGCCGTCATCCTCATAGGCGCGGTCCGCAAAAAACTCGCGCGCCACCTGAACGCCGATCCGGTCGGACGCTGTCTCCATCAGCAAACCCGGCATGCACACATTGACGAGTGCCGCGTCCACGCCCTTGATCGCACGGGCAATGGCGAGCGCCAGGTCATCGTTCTCGTTCGCCATGTTGTTGAGCGCCCCGTGAACCTTCACATAGGTGACGCGGTGACCCGCAAGTGCGGCAACTCCTTGCAACGCTCCGATCTGGTAGGCGAGCATCCGCTCGATTTCGGCCGGGCTGTCGCCGGTAATCATGCGTCGGCCGAAGCCCGCAAGATCGTTGAAACCGGGATGCGCGCCGAGCGCGACGCCTTTTTGCTTCGCCATCGCGGCGGTGCGAAACATGATGGACGGATCGCCGGCGTGGAAACCGCAGGCGACATTGGCCGACGAGACGATGTCCAGCATCGCCTCGTCATCGCCCATGGGCCAGGGCCCGAAACCTTCGCCCATGTCGCAATTAAGATCGATCGTGGTTGTCATTATACCAGCACCGGCTGCGCCTTTTGACGCCCCACATGGAACACGCGCTTGTAGCGCTCGATCTCGGCTGGAGGTCCCATCGCCTTGGTGGGATTGTCCGAGAGCTTCACTGTCGGGCGGCCATTCGCCGAGATCACCTTGCAGACAATCGAAATCGGATCGAGGCCACCATCGGGCGCAAGACCCCTGAAGTCGTTGGTCAGGAGCGTTCCCCACCCGAAACCCATCCGCATGCGCCCATTGAAATGCCGATGAACGCGTTCGATCACGTCGACGTCGAGGCCATCCGAGAAAATGGCGAGTTTTTCCCTAGGTTCTTGCCCGCGCTCGCGCCACCACGCAATCGCCTCCTCGCCCCCTTCGATGGGATCCTTCGAGTCGATGCGGATGCCGGTCCAGTTCGGCACCCAGTCGGGTGCATTCGCAAGAAAGTTCGAGGTCCCGTATGTATCGGGAAGGATGACCAGAAGATTGCCCTGATAATCTTCCTGCCAATCCTGCAGGACGCGATACGGCGCTTTCGCCATTTCACCGTCGCTTTTTGCCAGCGCCGTATAGACCATCGGAAGCTCGTGCGCGTTCGTGCCGACAGCCTCCACCTCCCGGCGCAACGCGATCAGGCAGTTTGACGTGCCGAGAAACGATGAGCCGAGCCCTTCGATCATCGCCTGAACGCACCAATCCTGCCATAGGAAGCCGTGCCGCCGGCGGGTGCCGAAATCGGAGATCGAAAGTTCCGGCAGCGTCTTCAGGTGATTGATCTTCTCCCACACGCGCGTCATGGCGCGGGCGTAGAGCACCTGGAGCTCGAACTTGCCCATGTCCTTCAACACGCCGCGCGAACGAAGCTCGTTCAGGATCGCCAATGCGGGGATCTCCCACATGGTGGTCTCGATCCATGGGCCATGGAACGTCAGGACGTATTGACCGTCCTCCTTCTCAAGCAGGTATTCGGGAAAGCGGAAGGACTCGAGCCAGTCCATGAATTCCGGCGAGAACATCTGGCGCTTGCCGTAAAACGTGTTGCCGCGGAGCCAGGTCGATTCGCCGCGTGTCAGCGAGAGCGAGCGCACATGGTCGAGCTGCTCGCCCAATTCCTGGGCGTCAATGAGATCGGCAAGACGGATGCGCGTCGTGCGGTTTTGAATCCCGAAGGTCACCTGCACATCGCGATGCCGACGAAAGATCGTCTGCGCCATCAGCAGCTTGTAGAAATCCGTATCGAGCACCGAACGCACAATCGGGTCAATTTTCCAGGTGTGGTTGTAAACCCTGGTCGCGATGTCCGCCATCGCCAGCTCCTTGCAGCGTCGGGAAGCCCGGACAATAGCGAAGCCTAAGCCCTAGCGAAAGGCGATGTTTCCCCTTCGCCGGATGTTTCTCCCTCCTGAGACCGCCACCCTAACCGTGCAGGTCAACCTTGGCGTTGTCGCCTGGATTGGCGGCCTCGCCCGTGACCGCGGCCTTCACGTAGCCAGCGAGGTGCACGATGGTGGAGGATGGGCTGTCCCAGAATTCGCCACGCTCGGGGTGGACGCGAATCAGGCCGATCTGCGGGTCGTCCTTGCCGTTGGGAAACCACGCTCTCATCGGCTCGGACCATTTCTCTGCGATCTTGGCCTTATCCGCAACGACCTCGGCCTTGCCGCTCACCGACACATAGGTCTGGCTGCCGGGATCGGCATAACCGAGGCTCACGTCGGTATCGCGCGTAATCTCCTGGGCCTTGGGAGCGTCGATCCGGGTGAAAAACCAAAGATCGCCATGCTCGTCGGCCTCCTGACTGTACATCGGTCGCGTGTGCAATTTGCCGCTGCTATCGACCGTCGTCATCATCGCGATCTTCACATCCTTGATCAGATCGTAGAGCTTGCTGGCATTCGGGTCGTTTTGCCCATGCTGGTGCATTATTGGCTCCTCGTCGTCTGGAGAAATTCGAAAGCCGGGCTCGGCAGCCGGTCGGCCTGCGCCGCCCCGGCGAATGTGAGGACAACACTGAAACGTCGCTTTAGTTCGGGAAATTGCCTGCCTGGACACCAGCGTGCCTTAACTCCCGGCTGAAGGCCGTATACATGGATGCGAGAGCACGCGGCGGGCAGCGAAGGAGACTCGATCGTGACGGTGACACGTGAACGGGTGATGCAGGCATTAGCGGAGGTCGCCGTCGATGCCGGAGGCGCGACGCTGGCGGATTCCGGCCGCCTCTCCGAGGTGCTGGTCGATGAAAGCGGGCGTGTCATGTTCTCCATCTTCATCGATCCTCCGGAAGCCCCCGTCATGGAAAACGTCCGGCTTGCGGCGGAAAAAGCCGTGCGCGCCATCGCCGGTGTCACGGGCGTGTTCGCAACCCTCACCGCCGAGCGGGAGGGCGGCACCACAGCACCGGCCACCCCGCCGCCCCCTCGTCCCCATGCACCGAAGCAACCAAAGACCCAGCGCATTCCCGGCGTCGGGCATGTGATCGCCGTGGCATCGGGCAAGGGCGGCGTCGGCAAATCGACGACGGCCGTCAATCTGGCGCTTGGCCTGCATTCGCTCGGGCTGCGCGTCGGACTGCTCGACGCCGACATCTACGGCCCGTCCGTCCCCAAGCTCCTCGGCATCCATGGCAAGCCCAAACTCCTCGAGGGCCGCATCCTCGAACCGATGGAGGCCTATGGCCTCAAGGTGATGTCGATCGGCTTTCTGGTCGACGAAGAAGCGGCCATGATCTGGCGGGGTCCGATGGTCATGTCGGCGATTACCCAGATGCTGCGCGAGGTCGCATGGGGCGATCTCGACGTGCTGGTCGTCGATATGCCGCCCGGCACGGGAGATGCCCAACTCACCATGGCGCAGGCGACGCCCCTTGCGGGAGCCATCATCGTTTCAACACCGCAGGATCTCGCCCTGATCGACGCGCGGCGCGGCGTCTCGATGTTCAGGCGGGTGGAGATTCCGATTCTCGGCATCGTCGAAAATATGGCGACGTTCATCTGCCCGCATTGCGGGACGGCCTCTGACATTTTCGGGCATGGCGGCGCACGACACGAGGCCGAAAGGCTCGGCGTGCCGTTCCTGGGCGAAGTGCCGCTCACAATGTCAATCCGCGAGTCGTCGGATGCAGGGCGACCGGTCGTCGCCTTGGAGCCCGATAGCCCGCACGCTGCGATTTACAAATCCATGGCACAGCAGGTCCAGACCGCATTGGCGGGCGCCGGCACACGGGCGGCACCCCGCATCGTGATCGAGTGACGGATAGCGATGAACGATGATCCGGCGAGCGAGGCGAGAATACGGGACCTGGACCTGTCAGGATTGAAATGTCCCCTGCCCGTCCTCCGAACGCGCAAAATTCTGCAGCGGATGCGGCCGGGAGAGCGGATCCGACTGACCTGCACGGATCCGCTCACGATCATCGATATCCCGAACCTCGTCCGTGACACCGGCAATATCCTGGTCGCGCACGGTGAGGAAAAGGGCAAGCTGCACTTCGTGATCCAACGCTCGGCCAAACCCGAGACGCCCAAAGGCCCAGCGAGAGCCGAGCCCTAGAGCCAGGTCGATTTGGAGGACACCAAATACGTTTCTGGCATCAGAGATGCGGTCAATCTCACGCGCGTTTGCCGCGCAGCGTGTCCTTGATGCCGCCGATCACATTCTGCACCTTGCCCTTGGCCTTATCCATCTTGCCCTCGGCTTCAAGCTTGCTGTCGCCGATGGCTTTGCCGGCGCTTTCCTTGACCGATCCCTTGACGTTCTTGGCGCTGCCTTCCACGCGGTCCTTGTCCATCTGAATTCTCCTTCCGGATTGAGCGCGAGTTTGAAACGCGGCCACGCTGAAAGAGTTTCGCGCCTATGCGTAAGATGAAAGTCGCAGGAGGTGCCGTGGCGCACATGGCGACGAAAGGGACGAAACTATTCTAATATCAATAACGTTATATCGTGAATTTCCATTGAGAATGACGTTGCCAGAGCCCGGTCCTCCGCAGAAGAAAACCCTAAAACGCGCGAAACTGCTCACCCGACCCACGAAGCCGGGATCGAGCCTCGATCGCATGACGCTGCTCGCACACCAGCTCAAGGCTCCTCTGTCGGTCATCTCGGCGCTCGCCCAGAGCCTCGCCCGGCGCGGCCATCGCATGCCCTCCGATGATGTCCGCGAGCGAGCCAAAAAAATCTGGCTCGCGAGCCGCCGTCTCGACGAGCTGATCGGCACGATCATGAACTTCACCCGTGCCAATGCGGGCGGCATCGTGCTTCATCGCACGCTCTTCGACATCAAGGCCGTGCTTCATCGCATCAGCAGAGAGCACGAGCAATTGTCCGGGTTCCGTCGCTGCAAACTCGATATTGACGTTCTGCCGGATCGGTTGAGCGGCGACGCCGTTCTGATCGAGCAGGCTCTCGGCATCGTGCTCGCCAATGCGCTGCGCTACTCCCCCGAAGACAGACACGTGGTCGTGACCGGTTCGGTCTGCGAGAAAGCCATCGCCGTTACGATTGCTGATGAGGGAATCGGAATTCCAGCAAGCGACCTGCCATTCATCAGTCAGCCATTCTTTCGCGCCGCAAATACGAAGCACGTCCCCGGGACCGGCCTCGGCCTCAGCCTCGCTCGTCACATCGTTTCCCTGCATTCCGGAAAATTGCTGATCGAAAGCGAGGAGGGCAGAGGCACCGTCGTGCGAATCAAACTGCCTCGCGAACCGGACTGACGACACGCTCCCAAACGTTCATGCGGAGCGGATCAGGATGCAGCGGAAGTCATTGACGTTCGTCAGTGTCGGCCCCGTGACGACCAACCGGTCGAGAGCCTCGAACGCCGTGTACGCGTCATTGTTCTCGAGACATGCTGCGAGGTCGATCCCTCGTTTCTCCGCCTCGTCAAAAAGACTGCCGTCGAACCACGCGCCCGCATTCGACTCCGATCCGTCGATGCCATCGGTGTCACCGGCGATTGCCGAAATACGGCTGCCGTTTCCAACCGCCAACGCAAGGGCGAGCAGGAACTCGGCATTGCGGCCGCCACGGCCGTTCCCATGCACCGTCACCGTCGTCTCTCCGCCCGACAGCAGCACGCAGGGCGGTCCAAGTGGTTCGGCATGCTCGACAACCGACCGTGCTATTCCGGCAAATACCCGCGCGACCTCCCGCGCCTCGCCTTCGATCGCATCGCCGAGGATCATCGGAGTAAGACCCAAGGCCTTGGCCTGTTTGGCGGCCGCATCCAAAGCCATCTTCGGTGTCGCCAGCATATGAACGACGCTCCGGCGCGCTGGCGCCACCGTCGTGTTTGCCCGGATTGCAGCGATCACGTGATCCGGTACGGTGACACGATAGCGATGCAGGATGCCAAGCGCCGTTTCCGGGTCGACAATGTCGGATAATGTCGGGCCGGACCCGATGCTCGACGGGTCGTCTCCGGGGACATCGGAGATCAGATACGTCACGAGCTGCGCTGCGCCGACGCTCGCGCCCAGCCTCCCGCCCTTGATGGCAGAGAGCGATTTTCGCACGAGGTTGATTTCACCAATGGGCGCTCCTGATCGCAACAGGGCGCGGTTGATGGTTTGCTTGTCCTCAAGCGTTATCCCGGCCGCCGGGAGTGAGAGCAGTGCAGACGCGCCGCCTGAAATCAGGCAGACGACAAGGTCATCCGCGGTCGCCGATTGCGCGAGCGCGAGAACCCGTTTCGCCGCATCGACGCCTGCTTGGTCGGGGACTGGATGCGCCGCTTCGACGACCTCGATCCGACGTGTCTTTGCGCCATGGTTGTAGCGCGTGACGACCAAACCCTCGCAGGAGCCACCGGCCCGATCCCATGCCTCCTCGAACGCCGCCGCCATGCGGGCCGAAGCCTTGCCGGCGCCGAGAACGATGGTGCGTCCGCTCGGACGCGCGGGCAGCCGCCCGTCGAATTTTCCGTCGGGTAGAGCGGCCTCGAGCCCCGTCTGGAAAAGAAGGCGCAGAATTTCGGGGTCGTTCGACATGGGCTCACGGTTGTCCATCGGGCATTCCGAAGACTGGTTTCCTGATCGGCATCGACCGGTTCCTTTGACGGATTCGCGCTAAAGATAGCTCACAGAAGACAACGTGACGCACAAAATAGCACCGTTGCCGTACGCGGTGAAAGTCAGGCCTCGAACCTACGGCCGGCTGCTTGAAATCGCGGACCGTGCCTCTTAGGGTCCGCAATGTTTAGCGAGCCTTAGAAAGCACCATCCCATGCGCCCCTCCAGCTGCCGCAACGTCCGCCCGCCCGCGATCGGGAACGCCTGATGCGCCCTCTGTCCGAAATCGACCGCGGCACGCTTCGCAGGGTCCGCGTCGTACTCGCCGATATCGACGACACGATCACGAGCGAGGGCAGCCTCACGGCCGCTGCCTACATGGCCCTTGAGAACCTGCACCGCGCCGGTTTCATCGTCATGCCCGTCACCGGCCGACCTGCCGGCTGGTGCGATCACATCGCACGGATGTGGCCGGTAGATGCGGTGGTGGGAGAGAATGGCGCCTTTTACTTTCACTACGATCGCGCCGCAAAAAAAATGCACCACCATTTCTGGGCTTCGGTCGAAGAGCGGCGAAAGAACCGAGCGCGGCTCGCATTGATCGAGCGGGAAGTCCTTTCCGAGGTTCCAGGTTCGGCGCTTGCAAGCGATCAGGCTTATCGGGTGGCGGATCTCGCCATCGACTTCTGCGAGGATGTGCCGCCCCTCTCCGAAACCGACATCGACCGGATCGTCGCGATTTTCGAGCGGCATGATGCGATCGCGAAGGTCAGTTCGATTCATGTCAACGGCTGGTTTGGCGACTACAATAAGCTGAGCATGGCAAAAATCGCGCTGGCAGACCTCTTTGGACTGAATTGGGAGAGCGCCCGGGACACGGTGGTTTACGTTGGCGATTCACCCAACGATGAGCCGATGTTCGGGGCTTTCCCGTTGAGCGTTGGCGTCGCCAACATTCATGCATTTGCGAACCGCCTTAAAAGCAAACCGGCCTTTGTCACGGCCGCCCATTCGGGCGAGGGCTTTGCCGAATTGGCGACCCTTCTGCTGAACGCCCGGAACGCCGCCTAACCACCGCCTAGACGAGGGCAAGACGCCATGAAGTTGCTGACCTGGAATATCCAATGGGGTCTCGGCTGCGACGGAACAGTCGATCTTTCGCGGATCGTTTCGACGGCACGGGCCTTCTGCGACGCAGACATTTTCTGCTTCCAGGAAATTTCTCGCGGCTTCACGGACTACGATCATGGCGAGGATCAGCCGGCGGTGCTCGCGAGATTGCTGCCGGACTACACGGCGATCTTTCGCCCTGCGGTCGATATCACGTCGCCCGACGGAAAGCGGCAAGTCTTTGGCAACATGATCCTCTCGCGCTTTCCGGTGTTGCAGGTGACAAGCCATATGCTGCCGTGGCCTGCAACCGAAGCGCGCACGATGCAGCGTCAGGGCCTCGAGGCACTCGTCGAGACTGAGTTCGGACCCGTCAGCGTCACCACTTGTCATCTGGAGTTTCATTCGGTCGAGCATCGCGAAGCTCAGGTGCGCGAACTTCGCCGGTTGCATGAAGAGCGGGCCAAGCGCGGGCGTCTCTCGTTCCGCGATCGCACCAGCGGTCCTTATCGGACCATCGCACCTGCGGTGGCGGCACTGGTTTGCGGGGACTTCAATTTCGAACCGCACGACCCGCTCTACGGCGAGATGCAGGCGTTGTTTGCTGACGACGTCCCCGCTTTTGTCGATGCTTGGGCCGCGCGACACCCGCGGGAGCCGCACGCGCCGACAGCGGGCATCGCCGATGTGGCTCAGTGGCCCGGCGGCGCTCATTGCCGAGACTTCGTCTTCGCCACCGAAAACCTGCAGCACAGTATTCTTGACGTCCGGGTCGATACGGAAACGACGGCGTCCGATCATCAGCCGGTCGCCGTCGAGTTCAACATTCGCCCGCTATAGGATCGAACCTGACCGTGGAGTTGGTCAGGTTCGGATATGTCAGATTCCGCTGAGACAGACGTATTTGATCTCGAGGAAGCCCTCGATTCCATATTTCGAGCCTTCGCGGCCGAGGCCGGATTGCTTGACGCCGCCGAAGGGTGCGGCCTCGTTGGCGAGGAGGCCGGTATTGACGCCGACCATGCCGCTCTCGAGCGCCTCGGCGACACGCCAGACACGCGCCATGTCCCGCGAATAGAAGTAGGAGGCGAGGCCGAATTCCGTGTCGTTGGCCATCGCAATCACGTCGCTCTCGTCCTTGAAGCGAATGATCGGCGCGAGCGGTGCGAACGTCTCTTCCTTTGCCAATTTCATGTTCTGCGTGATGCCCGTCATCACCGTCGGCTCGAAGAACGTACCGCCCAGTTCCGAGCGCTTACCGCCCACAACGACCTTACCGCCCTTGGCCAGGGCATCGGCCAGATGCTCTTCCATCTTGGCCACCGCGCGGTCGTCGATCAGCGGGCCCTGCGTGACCCCGCTCTCCGTTCCGCGCCCGAGTTTGAGATCGTGGACCTTCGCGGCGAGCCTTTCGGCAAACGCATCGGCCACGCTGTCCTGAACGTAGATGCGGTTGGCGCAGACGCAGGTCTGGCCGGCATTGCGGAATTTCGAGATCATCGCGCCCTCGACGGCGGCATCGAGATCGGCGTCATCGAACACGATGAAAGGTGCGTTGCCGCCGAGCTCAAGCGACAGCCGCTTGATCCCATCCGCCGCTTCCTTCATGAGCCAGCGACCGACGGCCGTCGAGCCCGTGAAGGTGATCTTCGCAACCTTCGGATTGTGGCAGAACTCGTGCCCGATCGGTTTTGCGTCGCCGGTGATCACCGAGAATGCGCCCTTCGGCACCCCTGCCCGCTCGGCCAGAACCGCCAGTGCGAAAGCCGCAAGCGGCGTCTGCGCCGCGGGCTTCAGCACGATCGTGCAGCCAGCTGCAAGCGCGGGGCCGACCTTGCGCGCAATCATGCCGTTTGGAAAATTCCACGGCGTGATCGCGGCGCAAACCCCCACCGGTTGCTTCAACACCAGGATGCGCTGATCGGCGCGCGCCTGTGGGATGATGTCGCCGTCGATGCGCTTGGCCTCCTCGGCGAACCACTCGATATAGGCGGCGTTGGACACCACCTCACCCTTCGCCTCCGCCAGCGGCTTGCCCTGTTCGGTGGTCAGAATCAGCGCCAGATCGTCGGCATTCGCCAGGATCAGTTCGTACCACCGCTTCAGGATCTGGCTGCGCTCCTTGGCCGTACGGCGCGCCCAATCCTTCTGGACCTCATGCGCCTTGTCGATCGCCCGGCGCGCGACCTCAGGACCGAGATCCGGCACTTCCATGATGATGGCGCCATCGAAAGGATCGGTGACGGCGATCGTCTTGCGTCGGGAGCCTCGATCCATTCGCCCGCCACGTAAGCCTTGCCCACCAGCAGCGACGGATCCTTCAGATCCAGCACGCGACGGTCGACGGGTTTCTGATGTGCAGTCATCGGTTTTCTCCACGATTCAACTGGAAAGAGAAGCTCAACATGGGCCGCGCGGTCACGCCGCGAGAGCCTGCTCGAGCACCGTCATTCCCTCGTCGATGAGTTCGTCGGACGCTGTCAACGGCACGAGAATGCGGATCGTATTGGCATTGGTTCCGCACGACAGCAGGATCAGACCGTTCTCGTGGGCACGCCGGGTGACCGCTTTCGTCGCCTCCGCATCGGGCTGCTGGGATGCACGGTCGGTGACGATGTCGAACGCAACCATGCCGCCGGGACCGCGAATTGCGGCGATCGGCAGGAGATCGTTGCGCTGCTGGAGTGCCGAGAGCTTCGCCTTCAAACGCGCCCCGATGGCATTCGAGCGCTCGACGAGCTTTTCTTCCTCGAAGATATCGAGGACGGCCAGCGCTGCCACGCACGAAAGGGGATTGCCCGCATAGGTGCCGCCGAGGCCACCCGGTTCGGCCGCATCCATGATGGCGGCCCGCCCGATGAGGCCGGAGAGCGGGAAGCCGCCCGCTAGGCTCTTGGCCACACAGATGAGGTCGGCCTCCACATCATAATGTTCCATCGCGAACATCCGGCCGGTGCGGCCGAAGCCCGTCTGCACTTCATCCGCGATGAGAACAATGCCGTGCTCGTTGCAGATGCGGCGCAAGGCGCGCATCAGTTCGGGGGGCGCCTGATGGAAGCCGCCTTCTCCCTGCACGGGCTCGATGATGATTGCGGCAACGCGCGAGGGGTCGATATCGGCCTTGAAGATGAAGTTGAGGAACTTGAGGGAATCCTCGACCGTGACGTCCAGTTGCGGCACCGGGAACGGAACGTGCCAGATACCCGGCATCACCGGGCCGAGGCCCTTCTTGTACGGAATGACCTTTCCGGTCAGGCCGGATGCGAAAGCAGTGCGTCCATGAAATGCGCCGGTGAAGGCGATGACGCCTGAGCGGCCAGTGGCGGCGCGGGCGACCTTGACGGCGTTCTCGACGGCTTCTGCCCCGGTCGTGAAGAATACCGACTTCGTCGCGCCGGTGATGGGGGCCAATGCATTGAGGCGCTCGGCCAATTCGATATAGGACTCGTACATCAGCACCTGAAAGCAGGTATGGGTGAACTTCTCCATCTGCTCGCGGACGGCCGAGATGATTTTCGGGTGACAATGGCCGGTGTTGAGAACCGCAATGCCACCGGCGAAATCCACGTAGCGATTTCCCTCAACGTCCCAGATTTCCGCATTCAGGGCGCGTGCGGCGGAAATCGGCGTTGAGTGGCCGACGCCACGCACAACGGCAGCATTGCGGCGCGAAAGCAGTTCTTCGTTAGTCGTCATGATGGACTCGCTTGGTGATTGTCGCTCGTGAGCCTAGAGGCAATCCGCTGGCGTCGACAATCAGCTTATTGGCTGCCAAACGATGCATTGAATGCATCATTGCCGCCCTCGCTCGACAGCACGCTTTTCAGCCAGCCGCGCAGGGCGGTGATCTGTGGATCCCGCCGCCGTTTCGTGGGCACGACGAGATAGTAGCCGCCGAGGTAACCCCGACTGGAGCCGATCTCAACCAGGCGCCCTGCCGCAATGTCTTCCTCGATGAGGAAGCTGTTCGCCAGCGCCACCCCCTGCCCCAGTCGCGCTGCCTCAATGGCAACATGGGCATGCCACAGGCGGGGACCGCGCAATTCGGGCAGGTTTGCTACGCCCATCTGCTCGAACCAACGCTCCCAGTTCTCGGTCGATTCCTCATGGAGGAGCGGCGCCTTCAGGAGATCTTCTGGCGACAGGAGCGGAGGCAGACGCTCTCTGAAGGCGGGGCTCGCCACGGGAAAAACCCGAGTCGGCGCCAGCAACTCGGCGCTCAGATCCGCCGCGGGGGCAAAGTCGTAAAAATAGACGATCTCCGCATCCGCTTCGCCGGTGGCGAAATTGGCATGCGCCAGGGTCGGCTGCAGCAGGATGTCCCAGTCTTGCAACTGCGCATCCAGTTCCGGAAGGCGTGACAGCAGACGCCGATTTGCCAAACCGGGCGTGCACCAGATTTCGAGACTCTGGCGCTGCGCCGGCCGTGCGTCTCGCGTGGCCTGGCGCAGTAAATCGAAAGCCCGCGAGACCTTTGCCTGGAAGGCCTCGCCTGCGGATGTCAGCTTGAGACGCCGGCCACGCGGCTCGACCAGAGCGGCACCGAGATCAAGCTGAAGGTTCTGCAGATGGCGGGAAACCACCGTGGGACTGACGGCCAACTCCTCGGCAGCCGCGCGCACGCTCCCGGTGCGGGCCACCGCTTCGAAAGCCCTGAGGGCAACGAGAGACGGAAGGCGCGCCGTCACGGCGAAGCCCCGACATGTGGCATGTCGTGGCCTCTCGTCGCGGGCCTGGGAGAGTCGCCCGTCACGAGCTCAACGCGCGCGCGGCCTCGATCGCCAACGGAGCGAAGCGCTTCCTGAAATCTCCCGCAGACCAGTCGCTCATCGATCCGGCGATATGAACCGCTCCGATCGGCACGCCGACGCCGTTGCGGATCGAGGCGGCGAGGACGATTTCACCGAGAAGTGCCTCCTCGGACGCAAAAGCATAGCCGTCGCGACGGGCTTCATGAATCTTCCCCCACACGGCTTCCCTGTCGACGATGGATTTGGGCGTGATCGGTCGCAGCTCGGAACGCGCGAGAATATCCGACACGACGTCATCGCTCAATTGAGCAAGACATGAACGCCCGCCCGTGGAGATGAAGGTCGGAAGACGCCGTCCCGCCAGTGTGGCGTAGAACGTCTCTCGTTTGCTTTGCAGGCGGATGGCGTAGACGATGGACAGATTGTCGTGCTTGGCATCGAAGAGACTGAGATCAACGCGCTCTCCGGTGATCTTGCGCAGGTCTGTCAGCACGGGCGTTGCCCGTTCGATCAAGGGGTTGGAGCGCTGATAATCAAAGAAGCGATCGAGAAATACGCGGCCAAGCGTAAGGCCGCCATGATCTGCCTGCTCGAGATATCCGCGGCTCAGGAGTGTCTGCGCGATGCGCTGCGCGGCGCTCTTGTTGATGCCCGCCGCGGTGGCAATTTCACCAAGCGACTTCGCCTTTGGTTCGGCCGCATACGCTTCGAGAACATCGAGCGCCCGAGCCACGGATTGCAGAAATAGCCGCTCGTCGACGACTGGGTAGCGTTTCTTTTTATTCATTTCCCGAACCGATGAGAGGTTGAAGCGAGGATCACCTGGTCGTTCGCTGCCGTCCCGTTGCAAAAATCAAAACACCGCAAAGTAAATGCGACGGCGCCGTATTGCCTGTCAATATGGGCCAGGAGATTACGCACACAACATGAAGCACCTGCCTCCACGCCTTCCTGGCCGATCAGGCGGAGACGAGAAAGTCGCTCGGCGTGGCGTCTCTGGGGCAATCGAGGATTGCCTTGAGGCTGAAGTCGAAGGCTTCGAAATCGTGGAGGGTCGGTGGTTGTGGCAGCGCGAGAACTCGCCGTGCCATCATGTTGTCGCTGGGCCGGTTGATGGATTCCACCCCCAGAAAGCGACCGTTCGCGAAGCAGAAAACAGCGAAACGGCCATCCTCCACCGATCCGCGGACAACGCAATGATCGTGGCCGGTGGTGATGCCCGCGATCTGCAGCTTGACGTCGCCCTGATCGGACCAGAACCACGGTACGGCCCGATAGGGCAGCGCCTCACCAAGAAGACGGGCCGCAACGGCCCGTCCTTGATCGGCGGCGTTCTGGACCGATTCGAGACGGATCGGAGCGCGCGCAAACACGTTGGGATGGACGGCGCAATCTCCAATCGCCGAAATCCTCGGATCGCTGGTCAGCAGATGATCGTCGACGAGAATCCCGCAATCGGTCGCTAGGCCCGCCTCCGCCGCGAGTTCACAATTCGCGACGGCTCCAATCCCCACCACCACGAGATCGGCCTTCAGGACCCGGCCATCGCCGAGGCGCACACCCGTGACGACATGGTCGCGACTTTTGATTGCTTCGATGGTGGTCTCGAAGCTGAATTCGACGCCCCAGCTTTCGTGTCGCCGTTGAACAAAGGCCGCAGCCGGCGGGGTGACGGCGCGCGCCATCATCCGCGATCCCGCCTCAACCACGTGGACGTTGCGCCCCAGTTTTCTTGCCACTGAGGCGAACTCAAGTCCGATGAAGCCGGCGCCGATTACCACGATGTCGTTGGCTCGCGCGACCTTTTCCTTCAGCCCGATCGCATCCTCGATGGTACGGAGATAGACCACGTGGCCGAGACCTGCGCCCTCCACGAGGAGCCGACGCGGGCGTGAACCCGTCGCGATCACCGCGTGCTCGTACGGAATCGTCTGGCCCGCACCGCAGACCATTGCACACGAGGCGCGATCGATCGCCGTCACCTCGGCATCGGGCAGGAAGTCGATCTCGAGCTTTTCGAACAGCGTTTGCGGCCGGAAATGCAGGCTTGCCTCGTCTGCCAGACCATGGAGAAACGCCTTCGAGAGTGGCGGGCGCTGATAGGGGAGCCGCTTCTCGTTACCGATCAGCGTTACCGGCCCGCGAAAGCCACCTTCCCGAAGCGAGAATGCGGTCTGAAAACCTGCCTGCCCCGCCCCCACGATCACCATCCCGGCACACACGTGAGATCTCCTTCTCGGTTCGTCCCAATGCGGTGTTTAGATCTGGGATTCGGGAATTCTGACTCGTATGCCATCGAGGCGATCACTCACCTCGATCTGGCAACAGAGGCGGCTATTGTCGCGGCGTTCACTCGCTGTCGCGTCGAGCATCTCGTTTTCCATCGAAGAGGGCGGGTTGAGCTTGCTCAGCCATTCCTCGTCCACATAGATGTGACAGGTGGCACAGGCCATAGAGCCCCCGCACTCGGCGAGAATGCCCGGCACCTGATTGGCAAGCGCCGCGTGCATGATGCTGTCGCCGACCTTGGCCGTGACTTCGACAGCCTCCGAATCGGGCCGGATGAAAACGATCTTTGTCATTGAATCCTCACGCTGCGACGACACTCAGCGGCACCGTCTTCAAGCTCCGCAAGTTGTTGTTGAGCTTGCGGGTCGGCTCGCCTTCGAGCCTCAGTTCACGAATTTGCGTAGCGACGGCCTTGAGGGCCAACTCTCCCTCGAGCCGCGCGATCATCTGCCCGATGCACATATGGATGCCATTGCCGAGGGCCAGATGTCCAAACGTCGAGCGGTTCAAATCAAACGCGTCCGGCCGTTCCCAGAAGTCTGGATCCCGGTTGGCGGAGGCAAGCAATATCAGGACCTTGCTGTCGTTCGGGATCATCGCCCCGTCGACCTCGACCTCCCGCATCGTTTGACGACACACGGTCTGGATCGGCGTTTCAAGCCGCATCGCCTCTTCCAAGGCGGCCCGCGCACGGGACGTATCCTCCCGCAGAAGCGCGAATTGCGCCGGGTCACGCGCGAGATAATAGAGCGCCGCCGATATGCTGCTCGTCGTGGTGTCGAGCCCGCCGCGCAGGAACGAACGGATAAGCAGCGGTGCTATCTCCGGTTCGATGTCGCCAGCATCTGCTGCGGCGAATATCTTCTCGCCAAACCCGCTCGGCATCATCGCCTCGCGTGTCATGCTGTCATTGTACCAGTCGATGATCAGGTCGGCGCGTTTCTGCGTCTCCTCATAGCGCGCGTTGCGCGGGCCCTGACCGTCGAAGTTCAGCTCACCGAGGAGGAAGAGATTGGCTCGCCTCTCCGGCGACCACTTCAACCCGAGGGCATCCGGAAAGGTCTTGGAAACATAAGTTTCTGCGAGATCATCGACGGCGTCGAACGTGCCGCGTTTGACCAGCTCTGCGACAAGCCGGTTCGCCTCACGTTCGAACTCCTCTCGCCACGCGCGAATGACCGTTGGCGAGAGGATCCGCTGCAGCGCCGTGCGAACTTTCGTATGCTGCGGCGGGTCGACTTCGACGATCGGGCTCCCCGGCCGCCAGGCATCGGGCTTGCGAATATCGGCCAGCCCCGATCCACCCGTCGATGAAAACGTCTCCCAATCCTTCAGGGCCGGCTGGATGTCGCGATGGCGACCCATGACGTAGACGCCGTATTTCTTAAGGAAGCCGACCGGCCCGGCCCGCCGGACCTCTTCATGCATGGCGAAAGGCTCGTTGAGAACCTCGTCCGTGTAAGGATCGATCTCCAGAACGGGGATAGACCCGCCAAGGACCTGCGATGCTGATGCGCTCATGCCCTATCTCTCCCTGACCAATCCGCCGCACCATCGCGGGTGCGCGCGACTGGCGATAACAATCAATCCCGCTCGTATTCCGCCGCCCATGCCTGTGCGACCTCCGTCCCGGTCGCGAACCAGACGCCCGGGAAGGTGCGGATATAGGCGATGAGTTGGCGCAAAAGCGCGATGCGGCTCGGCCGGCCGACAATCTGAGGATGGAAGATGATGTCGAACAGGCCGCCCCAACGATAGATCTCGCGGAATTCTTCCTTGAAGACGTTGAACATGTGCTCGTTGGTGAAGATCGGACGCGGGCTCTTCACCGAGAATAGCGCGTAGGGCGCATCGTCCAGGCTCCAATGCCAGGGCAATTCGATCGGTCCCTTGGTTCCGTCATCGAGAACGTGACGATAGGGATTGATGTCGTCCATGAGCGACGAGTTGTAGAGAAAATCATGCTTCTGCAGCAGCTTGAAGAGGCCGGGGCTGACCTCGCCCGCAGGCGAGCGATAGCCCTTGGGGACGACGCCGACGGTGCGCTTCAGGGCTTCGAGGCCCTTCTCCATTTCGTCGATTTCCGCCGCCGGATCATCGCTGACCCAACGATGCGAGTAGCTGTGATGAGCGATTTCATGGCCGCCCTTGAGGATCATCTCAAGCCGGCCGGTGTGGTTCTCGGCCGTCCAGCCGGGGACGAAGAACGTTCCCTTCAAATCGGCATCCGCGAGCGTTTCGAGGATCTTCGGCACGCCGACCTTGGCACCGTATTTTCCCTGGCTGAGAATTCCCGGCCGATTGGCGTTTTCCGGATCCCGCGAGGTCCAAAGTGTCTCCGCGTCGAAATCGAAGGTCAACATGACGGCGCAACGTGCACCATTCGGCCATTTAACGCTCATGTCGTGCATGGAACTTTCCTCCCTCTATTCGTCGTTCGGAGTGTAGCGGGTGGCGGTGTAGCCGCCATCCACCGGAATGACGACGCCCGAAACGAAGGCCGCATCCTCGGACGCCAGGAAGGCGATCACAGCGGCCTGCTCCGACGGCGTGCCGACCCGGCCGATCGGTGTCGGTTTCACCTGAAGCTTGATGTAATAAGGGTCACGCAGGCGCTCCGCCGTCATGGGCGTCTCGACAACGCCGGGCGCGACCGCATTGACCAGAATGCCTTCCGGCGTAAGCTCCACAGCGAGCTGGCGAGTGAATTGCGCGACGCCCGCCTTTGCGACCGCGTAGGCGGTCGTGCCGGGATAGCCGATCAAGCCGAAGATCGACGACACATTGATGATCCGTCCACCGGGCCGCGGCAGATGCGGAGCGATGGCGCGGGTGACGCGAAGCATCGCATTGAGATTGGTGTCGATGATCCTGTCCATCAAAGTGTCGTCGGTGTCCTTCAGGGACTTGGACCCGCCGATGCCCGCGTTGTTGACGAGGATGTCGATCCTGCCGAAGGCAGCCTGTGCGGCTTCTTCGATGCGAAGGCCTGCGTCGCGGGCGGTGATGTCGACAACGAATCCGGTGCCGCCGATAGCCGCTGCAGTCTCCATGACCTCGGGAATGATATCGACCAGCAGAACGCCGGCGCCCTCTTCGGCAAAGCGCTGCGCCGTTGCGGCGCCAATTCCCCGTGCTGCGCCGGTGACGATCGCGACCTTGCCGGCGAAACGATGCGGATTATGCAAGACGTCCTCCGTCTATGGGAAGCGCCGTGCCAGTGGTGAAGCTCGCCTCATCGCTCATGAAGTACAGAACAGCGTTGGCGACTTCTTCCGCAGTTCCGAAACGATTCATCGGATGCCTCGCCCTCATGACCTTGCGCCGTTCCTCCTGCGCCGCGTCGTCGCCCGCCTGCACGAAACTGCTCTCGGTCATCGGCCCCTCGATCGTGCCGGGGCAGACGCAATTGACGCGAATGTTCTCCTGCGCGTGATTGAGCGCCAGGCTGCGAGTCAGCAGGACAACCGCACCCTTGGATGCCGAATAGGCGGATAGAAATGGCGATCCCAGGATGCCGGCTGTCGACGAGAACAGGACAACAGAACCTCGACCCGCTTCACGCATCTGCGGGATGAAGGCGCGCGCGGCAAGCCACGGTCCCTTGACGTTCACCGCAAAGAGATGATCCCAGGTCGCCTCATCGAGTTCGATGGCGGGTTTTGCCGGTCCGAGGATGCCGGCTGCGGCGGCGAGGAGTTCGACGGGCCCCAGCTCTTTGCGCGCGACATCCGCCGCCCGCTGCACATCAGCCGCCGACGAAGCGTCGCCAACGACGGTCACAGAGCCAGGACATTGCGCGGCCGTTTCCCGCACGCCGTTCTCGTCGCGATCGAACAGGAGGACGCGCGCGCCTTCCCTTGAGAGCTTGATGGCCGTCGCCCGGCCCAGCGCACCAGCGGCGCCGGTAACCGCGGCGACTCGTCCGTGAAAGCGATCACGCATGCTCTTTCCCCCCCAGATAGAATTCCTGCAACTCGTCCATCGCGACCCCGTCGCCAACCTCGCGCTCGAACGCGATGCGCCCGCCGCGAATGACGTAGATGTAATCGGCAATATCCAGCGCCATGCCGACATTCTGCTCGACGAGGAGGAGCGTCAGGCCGAGATCCCGCAGGGCGAGAATGGCATCCGCGATCTCCTCGACGACCCGAGGCGCGAGTGCGGCGGAGGGTTCATCGAGCAGCAGCATGGTCGGCCGCGCCATCAGCGAACGTCCGATCGACAACATTTGCCGCTCGCCGCCCGACAGCATGCCGGCGGCGACATTCCGACGTTCGCGGAGGCGCTTGAAGCGCTGGTAAACGCCTTCGAGGTCTCCGGCGATCTCCGTGCGATGCCGGCGCCGGTGAAACGCGCCCATGAGCAGGTTTTCCTCGACGCTCATGCCGCCAAAGACTTCCTTGCCCTGCGGGACGAGCGACAGACCGAGCGCCGCGCGATCCTCGGTCGGCACATCATTGATGATCTGGCCGGCGAGCGTCACCTGACCCTCCTGGGCTTTCACCAGGCCGACGATGGTCTTCAATACTGTGGACTTGCCGGTGCCGTTGCCGCCGAGAAGAGCCACCAACCCACCCTTGGGCACGTCAAGCGTGACACCATGGAGAATGCGCGTACGGCCGTAGCCCGCAACGATATTGTCAAGCTTTAGCACGGCGTTTCCATCCAGAACCGATATATGCTTCGACCACAACAGGGTCTTTCACCACCATCTCGGGAATGCCCTTCGCGATCATGACACCTGAATCCAGCACCACGACGTGGTCGCAGAGGTCGCGGACAACGCGCATGTCGTGCTCGACGAGCAGAATGCTCATGCCGAACTCGTCGCGCATGCGGTGGATCAGCGTGATTAGGCGGTCGACATTGGGGGGCGACAAGCCGGCCGCCGGTTCATCGAGCACGAAAAGCTTTGGCTCGCTGATGAGGCCGCGGGCGAGTTCAACCATGCGCTGCTGCCCAATGGAGAGCGCAGAGACGGGATTGTCTGCGAATTCTTCGAGATCGAACCACGCCAGAAGTTCTCGCGCTCGCTTGCGAACGCTGTTCTCCTCCTCGACCGCCGATCTCCTGGCGATGATCGTGTCGAACATGCTGCTCTTCATGCGGATATGGTGAGCGAGAAGCAGGTTCTCCTCCACGCTCAACGACAGGAACAGGCGCAACATCTGGAAGCTGCGTGCCATGCCAAGGCGCGCGCGCCGGTAGGATGGCTGGCTGGAGATATCCGCCCCGTCGAATATCAGCCGTCCCCCATCGGCAGGCAACTCTCCCGTGATGAGATTGACCATCGTCGACTTGCCGGAACCGTTGGGTCCGATGAGGCCGACGATCTCGCTCCTGCCAACCCTCAGGCTGACGTCATTGACCGCCACCACACCGCCGAAGCGCCTGGTGAGGTTCTTCGCCTCGAGAACGGGCACAGATGTCATGAGAAACGCTCCCGCAGACGGCGAACCCGTCCGATGAGACCCTCGGGAAGTAATGTGACGGTGATCACCAGCAGCACGCCGAAGAGGAACATCTTGTACTCGGCGAAGCCGCCGAGGAATTCGGGCATGGATGTCAGCAGTACGGCGCCGATGATCGGGCCGATGAAGGTTCCCTTGCCGCCGACGATCATCATTGCGACGACCGTGGCGGATATCCAGATCGTGAAGTCGTCCGGTGTCACGCCACGCATGGCGTGCGCCGTGATCACGCCCGCAGCGCCCGCGAGTGCGGCCGAGCCGACGAAGGCCGTGAGCTTTCCACGCGTGGTGTCGAGCCCAACGGCGCTCGCCAGCGTTTCGTCGTCGCGAATTGCAATCCATTCGCGACCGATTCGCGATTGAAGAAGTCGCCAGACGGCGAACAGGAGAATGACCGCGATGACCAGAGTGAACCAGAAATACGACCGCAGGCTCGTGATTTCGAACAGCGTCGTACCAAAAAGGCTGACTGGTCCAATCGATGGAACCGGCAATCCGGTCTGCCCGCCGGTAAAGGATGTCCATTGCGAGAGCGTGAGATAGACGATCGTCTGAAACGCGATCGTCACGATGGCAAGGAAATGCCCCTTCAGCCGCAGAGCCGGGATGCCGAGGAGAAGGCCGAACAGACCCGCCACCGCGATTCCGACTGGAAAATTGAACCAGAAGCCGGTTCCAAGATCGCGCGACAGGATCGCCGTCGTATACGCGCCGATCCCGTAGAAGGCGCCCTGCGCGAATGAGAATTGCCCGCAATAGCCAGCGACGAGATTAAGGCCCGTCGCCAGGATCACATAGAGCAAGGCGTTCATGAGGACGTTGGTCTCATAACCACCCACGACGAACGGAGCGGCTGCCACAAGTGCAACGACAAGTAAGATGGCAAGCTTTTTCATGACCGTTCGAAAGCCTTTCCGAACAAGCCTTGCGGGCGGAACAGCAGGACCGCGATGACGATCACGAAGCCGATGATGTCGCGCAATCCGTTAGCGAGGTACGCTGACGTCATCGACTCGGTGATCCCAAGAAGAAGACCCGCGACCGCCGCGCCGAGGATGTTGCCCATGCCTCCGAGAATTACCACGGTGAAGGCCTTGAGCACGATCATGTTTCCGATGATGGGGTGTACCATGAAAACGGACGACATCAGAAAGCCCGCAACACCCGCAAGTGCCGCCCCCACCATGAAGGTGACAACGGCAACCCGCTCCACGCGCACGCCGCAAAGACGGGCCACCGTGGCATGTTGCGACATGCTGCGGAGGCTGCGTCCCGTCCAGGTGTAGCGCAGAATGAGATAGAGTGCGCCGATGAGAACCATCATCGCCACCGGGATTAGCGCACGTTGCAGGGGCATGAAGACAGGCCCGAGTTCAATGGGAATTGTGGAGAACTCCGTCTTCAGCAATCGCGGTTGCGGCCCAAGTGTCAGAAGCGCCGCATTTTGCAGCGCGACTGCAAGCCCGAAGGACGAGATGATCGAACTCGTCGCGTCCCGGTTCTTCATGGGCTTGTGGAGGATCGCCTCCGCACCGAAGCCGAGGAGAGCCGAGAAGACCAGCACGACTGCGAGTGCGAGAGGGAGCGGCATACCGAACAAGGTGACGGCCGTGACACCCGCATAGGCTCCGAGCATGTAGAATTCGCCATGGGCGAAATTCACCACGCCAAGAATGCCGAAAATCAGCGTCAGGCCGACCGCCACCAACACGTAGGAACTGCCAATGACGACGCCATTGGCGAGATACTGAAGAAAAAGGTCCACGGAAGGGTCCTGAAATCAAGATTCGACGAGTGTACGCTTGCCGTTTTTGACGATTGCGATGAACATCGGAAAGTTCACGCTGCCTTTGGCATCGAACGCGGCCGTAGCGCCTTTCGGACCTTGAACGATGGGAAAGTCCTTCATGCCCGATTTCAGCATTTGCTGAATCGCGGCGCTATCGGGCTTGCCGACGCGACGCATGGCCTCGATGGCAATGTTCGTCGAATCAAAGCCGAGCGCGTTGAGTGTGCCCGCCTCGTGCTTGTAGACGGCCTTGAAGCGTTCGCCGAAGGCGCGGCCGAACTCGTTCGGCGTGGTGCTTTCATAAAGCGTCGCCACGGCGAAACCTTCCGATGCTGGGCCGGCCAGGGTGATGAAATCATCGCTGAGCATCGAACCGGACCCGACGAACTGAGCGCGCAGACCGACTTCCGCCGCTTGACGAACGATGGTCGCACCGTCGCCGGCCCAGCCGCCGATATACACGACGTCGGGCTTCAACGTCCGAAGCTTGGTCAGCATGGACGAGAAATCCTGCTCGCCGGTATTGTAGCTTTCCTTCGCGACGATCTCGCCGCCCTCGGCTGTCACGACCTTGGTCACCTGATCGGCGAGGGTCACACCGTAATTGGTGGCGTCGTGGAGGATCGCCACGCGCTTCGCCTTGAACTGCCTGACGATGGCGCGAGCGGTGTCCTCACCCTGACCATTGCTGTCGGGCCAGGCGCGGAAGAACCAGGGATCGCCGGGTGTGTTGGCGTCGGTCGCGCCGGCACCGGTCGAACCGCCAGAGAGCATCGGCACCTTGTATTCAGCGGCGACTTTCGAGGCGGCGATAACAACCGCGGTTGGGTAGGTTCCGATGATGAATGGCACCTTCTCGCGTTCGATGAGACGACGGACAGCTGTCACGCCTTTGGTCGAGTTGCTCTCGTCGTCTTCCATCACGAGTTCGATCTTGCGACCGAAGACTCCGCCCTTCTCGTTGGCTTCTTTCACCGCGAATTCGAGGCCCTTCACCACCTGGTGGCCCTCGATGGCGCCGGGGCCGGACAGGGGCAGCATCCCGCCGATGCGGATTGGCGATGTGTCCTGGGCACTGACGATCGACGGAGCGGCGACGCTCGCTCCGATGATGGCCAGCATCTGACGACGAGAAAACGGTGCCATTGTTCCTATTCCCTGTGCTCTGGTATTGTTTACCGATACGACAATATCGTATATCTGCGCTGTACGAATTCTCCTGTCAAATCCGATTTGTGGGTGAAGCACATAAAACAGGCCTCATCCGCTGTGGATCCACACAGGGAAGTCCGCTCGTCCGGAGCAATCCACCCGCTTGCCTTGAAGCCAAAAATACGACAATCATTTTTTAAACAAGTCGAACGTATTGCATTTCGATACGATGAATCTTAGGAACTTCGGCCGCATGGGCGTTCTGATGGGATCTTATCCGCATGACCAAGCGCAGAGGTGCCGCCTGATGGAGTCAGCGGCTCCTCGAACCAAGCAGATTTGCCGACGCACCCGCGCGATCACCCATCTGTCGCCAACGGGTCGATCGCTTCCGAAACCCTGAGCAATCAACATCGGACCTCACCTCTCTCTCGGCACGGTAGAATCCAATCCATGGACTTGCATCCCTGCCCGGTCGTCACTGCTAGGAATTGGCATGTCTCTTGAAACACCCACTGCTTCGCCCATCGAAACGCTGACTGTTGCCGGTCTCTCCGACGCGGCTGACATTCGCGTCGACACCTGGGGCATCCCTCATCTCAGCGCCAGCAATTCGGGTGATCTGTTCTTCCTTCAAGGGTTCAACGCTGCGCGCGATCGGCTGTGGCAGATCGATCTTTGGCGCAAGCGCGGCCTGGGACTGCTCGCCGCCAGTTTCGGTCCGGGATATCTGGCGCAGGATTGCGCCTCGCGGGCATTCCTCTTTCGCGGCGACATGGAGGCGGAATGGACGAGCTACGCGCCTGACGCCAGGGAGATCTGCCGCGCCTTCGTGAGTGGCATCAATGCCTATGTGGAACTCACCGAACGTGAGCCGTCACGTCTCCCGTCGGAGTTCCGCATGACCGGCACGCGGCCGGCAAAGTGGCAACCGGAGGATGTGGTCCGCATTCGGAGCCACGCCCTAACGCGCAACGCATTGTCGGAAGTGATGCGCGCCTGCATTCTGGCGCACCATGAGGAGGCGACCGACCTGTTGCGCAAGAATCTCGAGCCGGCGGTGGTCCCCCGCAATGACGGAAAAATCGATCCCGCCTCCGTTCCGCTCGCGGTGCTCGACCTGTTCAAGCTCGCGACAGCCGGCGTCACGTTTTCGGAGGACCGCCTCAACGCGACGCTCGCCGACGCTGACCAATGGACAAAGCTGAACGACCTCGCGGAGGTCGTCAGTGAATCGACCTGGACCGGATCGAACAACTGGGCGGTCGCCGCGGATCGCACCGAAACCGGACGTCCGGTGATTGCAGGCGACCCGCACCGCAATCACGCCATGCCATCCCTGCGCTACCTCGTGCAGCTCTCGTGCCCGGAATTCGATGTGATCGGCGCCGGCGAGCCGGCGGTTCCCGGCATTTCGATGGGTCATAATGGCACGATCGCTTTTACACAGACGATCTTCGGTTCAGACCAGGAAGACATCTACGTCTACGAGACGGAGCCCGGCAATCCGGACCGCTACCGCTATGGCGGCGAGTGGGTGGCGATGGAAATTGCGCATGAGCGTTTTGCGGTCAAAGGCGAAGACGATCAAATCCGTCCCTTGCGCTTTACCCGCCACGGCCCGGTGCTCTACGCCGACCCTGAAGCGCGGACGGCCTTCGCGATTCGATCCGTTTGGTTCGAGCCCAGTGCCGGCGCCTATCTTGCTGGCTTGTCTTCCATGCGCGCGAAGAATCTCGAAGAATTCAAGTCGGCCATCCGCCGGTTTGCCACGCCTTCGCTGAACCATGTCTACGCCGATGTCGCCGGCACCATTGCCTGGCTGCCCTTCGGCATGACCCCCATCCGGCGGAACTGGGACGGCCTCCTGCCGGTTCCCGGCGATGGCCGCTTCGAATGGGACGGCTTCGTCGCGATCGACGACATGCCGAACCTGATCAATCCCGCGAGCGGTTACGTCGCCAGCGCGAACGAAGCCAATATGCCTGCAGACTGGGACCACGAGAGAACGCGGATCGGCTATGAATGGCTTGAGAAAAGCCGGGCGCTGCGTCTCCACGAGGTCCTCGGTTCGACAACGTCGCATTCGGTTGCAGCCTCTGTGGCGCTTCAGACCGATGTCATGTCGCTTCCGGGACGCAGGTTGCAGAACCTCCTTCGCGCGATCGAACCTGGTGAAGATCAGGATTTCAACCGCGCTCGCACCATGCTCCTCGACTGGGACAACGCGCTTCACGTGAATTCGGCGCCGGGTGCTCTCTCTGAATTTTGGTTCACGAGACATCTCAAGCCTGCCCTGTTCGAGCTTTTCATCCCCGATGCGAAACTCCGAGCGCTGCTTGCCCCCGGCGACGTCGAGGGAATTCTTCGCTCGCTCGAGAATCCGGATCACCACTTCGGCGCCGATGCGGCGAAGGAGCGGGATCGCCTGCTCACGGAGACGCTCGCGGCGGCCTACAGGGATCTGGTCGAGCGCTTTGGCGCCGACTCGTCCCAATGGCGATGGGGCGACCTTCATCACGGCTACTTCGAGCATCCTCTCAGCGGAATCGCAGGTGAGGAAAGCCGTAGGACGCTTGATGTCGGGCCGCTGCCGAAGGGCGGGAGCGCCTCCACAATCATGCACGCAGCCTATCGCCCACAGGATTTCCGCGTCACGACGGGTGCCTCCGTCCGCTTCGTCCTCGATGTCGGCAACTGGGATGCGAGCGTCTGCATGAACGCACCCGGTCAATCCGGCGACAGTCGCTCGCCGCATTACCGCGATCTGTCGGCGCTCTGGGCGAAAGGCGATTACGTCCCGTTCTTGTATTCGAGAAATGCCGTCGACGCGGCAACCGAGCAGCGGATCAGGCTTCTTCCCGCCACCACCTCGGACGCATTTGCGGCCACCGCTTAAACCATCATCACCAAACTCTGAAGCGCTGAGCGCTTCAGCCTTCCCGGGATAGACATCGCCATGGCCAAACTTTTTTCTCCAATCACCATCGGTCCCCACACCTACGCCAATCGCATCGCGATCGCTCCCATGGCGCAATACAGCGCCGATGACGGCAGCATGACCGACTGGCATCTCATCCATCTCGGTGCCCTTGCCACCTCGGGCGCCGGCCTGGTGATGATTGAAGCCACGTCGGTGGAGCCGATGGGACGCTGCTCTCTCGGCGATCCCGGCCTCTATAACAATGAGAACGAGGCCGCCCTCTGCCGGGTTATCGAGGCCATGCGGCGCTACACCCCTGTCAAAGTCGGTATCCAGCTCAGCCACGGCGGCCGCAAGGGCTCGACAGCTCTTCACTGGCTGGGTGGTCAGCCCCTCTCGACTGCTGACGGCGGCTGGGAGAACCTCGCGCCTTCGGCACTTCCGTTCGGCACCTGGCCGACACCAAAAGCAGCGGATGCGGAGGATCTCGAGCGGCTCGTTCCCGCCTTCGCCGATTCCGCCCGCCGGGCCGCGCGCGCGGGCGTCGACCTGATTGAGCTCCATGCGGCACACGGCTATCTGCTGCACCAGTTCCTGTCGCCGATCAGCAATGAGCGCACGGATGCGTTCGGCGGATCGCTCGAGAACCGGATGCGCTTACCCTTGCGCGTGTTTGAGGCCGTGCGCGACGCGGCTCCTGGTGTAACCCTCGGGGTGCGCCTGACGGCATCGGATTGGATCGACGGCGGCATCACGCCCGACGAGGCGGTTGCTTTCGCGCAGAAACTCGAAGCCGCCGGCTGCCATTATGTGGATGTAACCAGCGGTGGCATCGACCCGCGCCAGAAAATCGCGGTCGGTCCCGGTTACCAGGTCTCCTTCGCTCATACCGTGAAGCAGAAGACCAATCTTGTGGTCCGCGCAGTTGGCTTGATCGTCGCGCCGGAGCAGGCTGAAGAAATCGTCGCCTCCGGCAAGGCCGATCTCGTGGCGATTGCACGCGCCGCATTAGCCAATCCACGGTGGCCCTGGGAAGCCGCCCACGTGCTCGGTGCTCCGATCGAGATCCCGCCGCAATACCAGCGCGCCAGTTCAAGCGCGTGGCCCGGCTGGACCATTCTCGCGCCGAAGGAAGCTGCAGAGTGACACTGAAGAAGGGCGTCGGCTTCGGCGTCCTTTCGTTTAGTGAAATGTGGCGGATGATCGACGGTTCCGTCGCAAACCCTTTGTTTCAAAGTTCCAGCTACCCTGCCCGGTGACCCAGTTGTGGAGGACGCGGTGTTCAAGGGCAGACATT
>NZ_VCMV01000037.1:43427-43865 GCF_008757455.1 Microvirga brassicacearum
TGATTGTTCGATAATCCTGCTCTGCGTGCGGTGGTATTTGGCCCACAATCTCAGCCTCCGAAATCTGGAGGAGATGATGGCTGAACGAGGCATCTCCGTCGATCACGCGACCATTCATAGATGGATCGTGCGCTATTCGCCGGAACTGCTAGAGCGGTTCAATCGGCGCAAGCGAGCCGTCACCGGCCAGTGGCATATAGACGAGACATATATCAAAGTCCGGGGTCGTTGGACGTATCTCTACCGTGCCATCGACAGCAACGGTGACACGGTCGAGTTCTGGTTCAGCGAGCGGCGCAATCTGACTGCCGCCAAGCACTTCCTGAGGCGGGCACTTAAGCGGCATGGACGTCCTGAGCGGATCGTCATCGACGGCAGTCAGACTAATCGAGAGGCGGTCCTAACCTGTGACACGGCAGACCGATTGCTGGACCGATC
>NZ_VCMV01000037.1:43875-44164 GCF_008757455.1 Microvirga brassicacearum
ACCGATCGGTTTTGCGTCGCCGGTGATGACCGAGAATGCACCCTTCGGTACCCCTGCCCGCTCGGCCAGAACCGCCAGTGCGAAAGCCGAAAGAGGCGTCTGCGCCGCGGGCTTCAGCACGATCGTGCAGCCAGCTGCAAGCGCGGGGCCGACCTTGCGCGTAATCATGCCGTTTGGAAAATTCCACGGCGTAATCGCGGCGCAAACCCCAACCGGTTGCTTCAGCACCAAGATCCGCTGATCGGCGCGCGCCTGTGGGATGATGTCGCCGTCGATGCGCTTGGCCTCC
>NZ_VCMV01000038.1 GCF_008757455.1 Microvirga brassicacearum
TCACCATGGCGCCGTCACCCCCACCCTGGCCCTCCCCGCAAGGGGGAGGGAAACCCGCGCTTGATCGAGACCACGTCGTGCGTGAGCCGAGTAACGGATTCTACGCCGACGTCGTTGCACCATGCTTCCGGCGACACGTGATCTCCGCGTCATGGCCGGGCTTGACCCGGCCACCCACCTCTGTTCGCAACGCGAGCAAACCGGGGCGGGGGTATCCGGATCAAGGATACAGGCAAAAAGCGCGGAAGCACCCACGTGCTCTCCTCCCCCTTGTGGGGAGGAGTTGGAGGTGGGGGTGTGAGCTCCACGCTGGACCCACCATGGCGCCGACACCCTGACCCTCCCCACAAGGGGGAGGGAAACCCGCGCTTGATCGAGATTGGTGTCGAGTGTGACGGCAGTGGGAGCGGTGGGAGCGAAAGATTGCCTCTACGATCCGGTTCCCACCCGTCCATACCCCACCGCCTCGCGCTTCTCGTCGTCGCTCAGGAAACCAGCCGCCGAGACTCGGCGCCAGAGGCTCTCGCGCTCTGTCGCCAGCGCTTCGATGGCGTCGAGATTGGGTTCGAGACTCAGGGTTTCGCCGTAGGCGGGTTGGAGCCATTGCACCATCGCCTCGGCGGTGCGTTTCACCAGCGGGATGATGGTCTGGCGGTAGAAGGCGCGGTTGGCCTCGGCGTAATTGGCGTGCGTGCTGTCGCCCGGCAGGCCGAGCAGCAGGGGCGGCACGCCGAAGGCGAGCGCGATCTCGCGCGCGGCGGCGGCTTTGGCCTCGACGAAATCCATGTCCTTCGGCGACATCGACAGCGGCTTCCAATCGAGGCCGCCTTCCAGCAGTAACGGCCGGCCGGCATTGGCGCCGCCCTGATAATTCGTCTCGAGTTCGCGCTTCAGACGGTCGAACTGCGCCTCGGTCAGCGAGGTGCCGCCGACGACCAGCGCGCCGGAGGGTCGCGCCGCGTTGTCGAGCAGCGCCTTGTTCCAGGCGCCCGCCGCGTTGTGAATGTCGAGGGCGATGGCGGCTGCTTCCATCGGCGACAGGCCATAATGATCGTCGGCCGGATGAAACAGCGTCAGGTGCAGGATCGGCGCATCGCCCTGCCCTTGCGCGAACCGGATCGTCCGAGTGCCGACCGTGTAGTCGTAAGCGGCGGGCCATCCGTCCGGGCCCGGCACGACGCGCATGCGATCGGGCCGAAGCGAATGCAGTTCGCGGGGATGCCCATCCACATTGACCGCCTCCAGATAGGCGTTGCCCGACACCATCAGGTGACCATAAAGGCTCTCGAGGAACCGCTGCCCGCCCTCCCGCGAATTGGGCCGTGCCAGCAGCGCCAGGATGGCGTGGTCGCGACGCTCTGCGCCGCCTTGCTTCAGGATCAGCGGCAGGGATGCGGCGGCCTCGGCAATGAGCCTGACGGAGCGATGCACCACCGCGTTCTTCTGAAAGCCTTCCCGCGACAAAGCCGCATAATCCCGCGGCGTCCAGACGGGATGGCCGGCGAAATAGAGTGCGACGGAGGATTGGACGCGCGAAGCCTTGGCTTCGGGCGGCGTCAGAAAGAAGCGGCTCAACGTCTTCAACATGAAAAACTCCCGCCTCTCGGCAACACAGCAAACAACCGTTTGCGCCACGTGGATTGACGCTGCAATTTTAACTTGATTACAACGGGGACGGCCTCGATCCGAAGCCGTTCACATGAAAGTCAAACGATGCGCGACACACTTCTTCTGATCGGCCGCGTTCTTCTGGTCGTGATGTTCATCAAATCCGGCTTCGACAAATTCTTCTCGCTCGAAGGCACCGCCGCCTATATCGGATCCGCAGGTCTTCCGATGCCGAGTGTGCTGGCGCCCCTCACGGCGATCGCCGAATTCGGGCTCGGCCTCGCCATCCTCATCGGCTATCAGACCCGCATCGCGGCCTTTGCGCTCGCGGCGTTCGCCCTGCTGACGATCCCGTTCTTCCACGCCTATTGGAACATGACCGACCAAGCCCGCATGCTGAACCAGATCATGGCGATGAAGAACGTGTCGCTTGCCGGCGCTTTCCTGTTGCTCGCCGGCGCGGGTGCCGGGCGCTATTCGGTCGATCGCTCGTAAATTCAAAAAGCCGCGGGGCGGCTTTGGAGCCTGATCCGGCGAAGTGGATACCGGGTCACGGAGAGATATGCGCCCACAGAAAAGAGGTAGAGTCGGATCAGATTCGAAGAAACTGAATCCGACTCTAGAGAACGCGCACCCGCGGTTCCTTCTTGTCGCGAAGCATCAGTTCCGTCACCGCCCAGACCAGCGCATCGAGGCGATCCGGCGAACGGCCGGAAGTGAGCCCGCCGGGGCCGAAATCACACAATTCGTCTTCCAGTTCCGGCAGCGCGCCCACGTGGCGCACACGGCCTTGCGTGTAGAGCACCGAGACAGGCTCGGCGCGCAGATATTTTCCGCGCGTCGCGCGCACGCTGGTGACGGGCACGCTCGGATCGACTTCGCGAATGACGCTTTCAACCATCTCGCCGCCCTGGTTGATCTCGACCACCAGGGCGTCCGCCTGCAATCGCCGATACAGCGCGACGGCCTTCACGGCCCATTCGCGCGGCTTCAGCGCGGAGGCGGTTTCGTCCGCCAGCACATAGGCAAACCCGCCATCGTCCAGACCCGCCGCGACGATGCCGCAAGCATCGGCTCGTCGCGATGAGGATGCGGGCGGATCGACCGCCACGACGATGCGCGCCAGCAGCGGCGCTGCATCGACGCGGCTCGCCTCGACCACATCGCGCGTCCAGAGCGCGTCGGGCCGGTCCTCGATCATCTCGCCGTCGAGTTCCTGGCGACCGAGGCGTGAGCCCGCATAGCGGCCCACCACCGTGTCGAGAAAAACCGGCGCCAGATTGGCGGCGTTGTCGGCGGTTTTCGCACGCGATACGGCAACCCTCGGATCGGCGAGAAAGCGTTTCAGCAGCGGGATCGGCCGCGGTGTCGTCGTCACCATCTGGCGCGGATGCGTGCCGAGACGCAGGCCGAATTGCAGCATGTCCCAGGCCTCGTCCGGATGCCGCCATTTGGCGAGTTCATCCGCCCATGCGGCCTCGAATTGCGGCCCGCGCAGCGAATCCGGATCCTCTGCCGAAAACACATGCGCCACCGCGCCGTTCTGCCATTCGAGTTTCCGTAAGGACGGCGACCAGACCGGGCGCTCGCGGCGCGCATGGACGCTGAGAATGCCCGCCGGTCCCTCGATCATCACGTTGCGCGCATCTGCGAACGTCTCGCCGACAAGCGCGATGCGGCGCAGGGCCGGCTCGGCAAAATCGGGCAGGCCCAATGCCACGCCGCGAACCCATTCGGCGCCGGTTCGCGTCTTGCCCGCGCCGCGGCCGCCGAGCATCAGCCAGATGGTCCACGGATCGCGCAGGCGACAGAGGCCCGGGACGCGCTGCTCCACCCGGCACAGAAGCGGCCAATGGCGAAGCGCGCGGTTGAAATCGGCCTCAGACCAGGATGCCGTCGCTTCCGCGAGCCTCTTCCTCCGCCACAATGCGCTCAAGGTGGGAAGCAAGCTCGTCGCGCAGATCGTGGAGGGAGCGGGGCTGGGGCTCGTCGGCCTCTGGTTCATGAAGTGCCGTCCCGTCCTGTTCCAGAAGCGATTGCGCGATGGTCAAGGTCTTGGCGTAGGCAGCAAGCGTGCGCGCGGTGCGATCGTGATCGATGTCGGCGCTCCCCGCCTGATCCCTGATCAGCGCGTCGAGGCGGATATGGGTGACGTGCGCGAGCGAGGCCGCGGCCTCGCGCAATCCGGTGCGCGTGGGCAGCGCCGCCTCCGCGATCGGCCGAACCTCGCAGCTGCTCTCAATGTTGCCGGCCGAGGCGGTCGCCTCGCCGCGCGCGGGCCAGCCCCAATGCCGGCGCAGGCGCCAGAATCGGTCCCGGCTGACCCCGAGAAACGTCGCGATGGCATTCAACGGCACGTTTTCGTGGTGGGCGTAAAAATCGAAGGCCTGCTGCCGCATGCGGTCTGAAATCTTGACGACTGCGCTCATGGGGAAACTCGATAAGGCTGGCGAACTCAAAAAAGAGAACCCAACAAAAAAACCGCCCATGCCGAGGCAGGAGCGGTGCTGAAGTCATTGAAACTTGGGAGGTAATTGCAATCACACTTCGTCAGTGTTCTTGTTTTGTACCCTAAGAGCGCTCCGGTGTCAAGCGCCAAAAACGCAGGCGTCGACAATTCACCCGGAACGGCGACCGCGGGCGGGCAAAGGCGATGGAATCTGCGGCGAAGGGCTATTGGAGAAAAATCGTTCACGATCCGTTCGAATTCGCATCGAAAAACTATCCCTAAGAGGGATAAAGTTACACAAAGTGCGGATCAAACATCGAACGGATCAACAATATAAACAGAACATATACTTCAAAGGACTATCCCTCTTCAGGATACTATTTAAACATATAGCTCCTTAAACACGCAGTGTCAAAGAAAACCGCTGCTGTTGCCTTCAAACCGGGCCGCGCAAAGGCCGGGCGGCGACCATGTAACGGGCTGTCAGGCGGTTTCTGATCGTGTCGTGATCGGTTCCTGCCAGGCGCCGCCATCGCGAGGCACTGCAGCGTTCGCCCTTCAGACATCGGCATCGGGCACCAGGTCGAGCGCCAGCATGTCATGGTCGGAAACGGGGCGCCCCTGGCCGTCGAGTGCAGGAATCACCCGCGAGTGCTCGGGCGAGATTCCCCGCACCAGAAACCAGTCGAGTTTGCGAAACGGCGGTGGGGGCTTGCCGGATGGTCCGGTCCGCTGCGTGACCGCGGCGACGTTCGCCGCCGCCCAGGCGAACCCTTCGCGGCGGAAATCGCCGAAAAGCGGCTCGAATTGCTCGGCCTCTTTCAGCACTTGCTGCTGCGCGCCGTCGCCCGCCGGCAGCTCCTTCGTATTGAGGTCGCCGCCGATGATGCAGGCCTCGCCCGCCGCAAAACTATCGAGGCCGCGCAGCAAGGCCTGGATCTGGCCCTGCCGGTCCTCGCGCGTGGTTTTGCTTTCAAGATGAACCGCCACGACCCACAGCGGAAACGGCGCATCCACGAGGCGCGCCGCGAGGCCCATGCGACCGCCGATCCGTCGCTGCGCGCCATCCTGGCCGGGAAACCAGAAGCCGCTTTCCTCCAGCGGGATCAGGTGCGGCCGCTCAAGCCGCAAGTTCGACACGATGGCGTTGCCGTGGAAGCTGCGGGTATTTCGTTCACCCGCATAGGTCCGCATTTCGCTCTCGTCGCCGAGATCGAGTTCGAGGAATTCGAGCCCGTAGAGAAAGCCCTCCCCGGTCTCCGCGGTGAGGTCGCGCAATGTGTGGCGATTGCCGGAGCGGGCCATGCCCACGTCGACCTCGGTGAGAAGGGCCACATGGGCGCCAACCGAATCCAGCAGCGCCCGAACCGCCTTCACATCCGTCAGGCGCTCCACGTTGAAGGAGGCCACCGACAGGCGGGCCGGCCACGGCGCCACATATCGCGGCGGCACGGCCTCTATCAGGTGAAAAGGCGCAAGGTCCCGCAGGTAGCGTGCGTGGTCCTCGGGCCGGGGCGCCTTCGTCCGCGCCTCCAGCAAAACGGCATTGGGGACGGGCGGTAGATCAGGGGTGGTGTCCGTCACGATGGGGCGCATGGAAAGAGCCTCGGATATTCCAGCAGGGGCGAGGCGCTAAAAAAAGCGCTCCCGCTGCCGCATATTAAGCCGCCGTAGCCACGAATCGCACTTCCCAAAAAAAGTCGCTGCCCTTAGGGAACTCTTGTCACATTTGCGTGTTTAAACGCCGCACCATAAATTCTTGCCGGGGAGACGGCCCATGCTTACTTGGGCATCCATCGTTGCGCTGATCACAGCCTTGGCCGCGTTCGTGGCGAGCGATTTGACCTCTCTCCTGACGGGAATGGCTGAATTGACCGCCGTGACTGCGCTGTTTGCGCTTGTTTGCGCCGCCGAAGCCTTCAATTGATGTCTGCCCCCTGAAGGCCCAGCGCCGCGCATCCGGCTGCCTGCCGCAAAGGCAGCACGCCTCTTCGTCGCCGGTTCGCCCCTTCTTGCGTCTAACCCATTGGTCGATAGGCGGTCGAAATCGCCTTGCGGGGTTACGGCGTTTCGGTGTCAATACGCGACAAGTGACGCAGTCACGATGACCAGGGAGAACGCACAATATGAAACGTCGTCAATTCTTGCAGGCCGCGACCGTAGGCGCGGCCTCTACGGCGGTTGCCGCCCCGGCGATCGCCCAGGCGATGCCGGAGATCAAGTGGCGCCTGCAATCGGGCTTCCCGAAATCGCTCGATACGATTTACGGCGCCGCCGAAGTCATTGCCAAATTCGTCAACGAAGGCACCGACGGCAAATTCCAGATCCAGCCCTTCGCGGCCGGTGAAATCGTCGGCACGCCGCAGGTGGCGGATGCGGTCGGCAACGGCACCATCGAGATGGGCCATACCTGCTCGTATTACTATTTCGGCAAGGACCCGACCTTCGCCATCGGCACGGCCCTGCCCTTCGGCCTCAATGCCCGCCAGATCAATGCCTGGTTCTATCATGGCCAGGGCAATGAGCTGATGAACGAGTTCTACGCCAAGCACAATCTGTTCGGGATGCCGGCCGGCAATACCGGCGTGCAGATGGGCGGCTGGTATCGCAAGGAAATCAAAACCTTGCAGGACCTGCAGGGCCTCAAGATGCGAATCGCCGGCCTCGCCGGCAACGTCATGGCGAAGCTCGGCGTGGTGCCGCAGCAGATCCCCGGCGGCGACATCTATCCGGCGCTCGAGCGCGGCACGATCGACGCAGCCGAATGGGTCGGCCCTTACGACGACGAGAAACTCGGCTTCTCCAAGGTGGCGCCGTACTACTATTATCCCGGCTTCTGGGAGGGCGGCCCGGCCATTCACCTGTTCATCAACCAGGGCAAATGGAAGGAACTGCCGAAGGCCTACCAGTCGATCCTGACTGCGGCGGCGGGCTATGCCAATGCCGACATGCTGGCGAAATACGATGCCCGCAACCCGGCCGCCCTGCGCCGCCTGCTCGGCTCCGGCACTCAGCTTCGCCCGTTCTCGCAGGAGATCCTCGATGCGGCCAATAAGGCGGCGGTCGAGGTCTACGACGAGGTTTCGGCCAAGAACGCCGATTTCAAGAAGATCTACGAGAGCGTTCGTGGCTTCCGGAACGAAGAATATCTGTGGTTCCAAGTCGCCGAATACGCCTACGACACCTACATGATCCGCGCCCGCGCCCGCGGCTAAACTTCGGCGCACAACAATGCGAAAGGGCGATCATCGGATCGCCCTTTTTTGTTTCCCCACAACTGCTGGCATAATGCACTTGCGGGCTCTGCCTGAGCTCGACCCATTTTCCGGTATCGCCCATGCGCTGGACCGTTCGGATCTTCGTTCTTCTGTTTCTCGCCTGGGCGATCTTCATGGTGTCGCCGTTCGTCGCCCTCTACGATCTCGCCAAGGCGGTCGAACGGCGGGATGTTTCGCGCATCGAAGAACGGGTCAACTTTCCGGCTGTGCGGGTGGCGGTCTCGCGCCAGGTCGTCGGCGATTACCTGCACACACCCGAAGGGCGCGCCAAGCTCGGCGACCTCGATGGCCGCGTGGCCACAACGGCTGGAGCGGCGGCCGTCAATCCGGTCGTCGAGCAACTCATCACCGCCGAAGCCCTTATCGATCTGCTCGACGATGGCTGGCCACAACAGGTTGCCGCCCCCGCAGGCGCGCAGGCGAGCGGAAAACTGCCGCTCGAATTCGGGACCGTCCGCGATGCGGTGATGCTGTTCTTCGGCTCGGAATCGAATGGATTCAGGAGCGTGGCGATCCCCTTTCCGCCGGAGGAGGCGAAGGATCGCCAGTTCCGCCTGACCATGCGGCTCAGCGGCACCACATGGCGCTTGACCGGCATCGAACTGCCCCGGGCCTTGCGCGAGGAGTTGATCGCGAGAGTTCAGAAGAAGGACGGCTGACGCTTACCGACACGATGCTTAACGAAGAAGTCGCAAAGTCATTGCGGCTCGCTGATCGTCCAAAAGTGTAAAGCGAGGGAAGGGTGTGGACCTTGGTGAAGTCTTGCGCGGCAACAAGAGGACGCGCAGACTAGCGATCGTGTTCTAGATACCCTGCGCAAACAGCCAACCGACCATCACAAGCGGAAGAATGGCACCTAATACGAAAGAGATCACCGTCGAGGTCATCGGAAGACCCTCCTTGGTGCTTTAACCTTTCGTTTACGATTTCGTTCCTGTTCGGTGACGGCGCTCACTGACGACAGGTGCGAACGCGCACACCGCGCACGTCAAGCGACGTAGATGACCCATCCGATCAGCGCCACGGGAAAAACCGTGCCGAGCAGGAAACAGAAGACCGTCGACGTCATCGCCAGCGCCTTGCGGAATGTGAGGTTAACGTTTCGTTAGCCTATAATCCGCATGGCCGAGGGCCGGAACTCTTCGTCCGGAGGGGATCGGCATACAACCTTTGTCGAAATCTACGGCTTCCCAGCTTCGTCGTCCTTGGGCCAGTCGACCAGGTGCTCCAGCAGCTCGGCGAGCGCGAAGTCCTCTTCCGGCCCGGCCACTCGTCCCCGAACGGAAATGCCTGCCGCATGGACGGTTTCAGGATCGCCGGATACAAGCGGGTGCCACCAGTAAAGATCCCGACCGTCTTCCAGCAGCCGATAGGCGCAGGTCGGCGGAAGCCAGGACAGGCTTCGCACCGCCTCCGGAGTCAGGCGCACGCAATCGGGAACCTTCGCCTGCCGGTTCGCATAATCGGCGCAACGGCAGGCTTCCCCGTCCAGCAAGGTGCAGCCCACATCGGTGTAGAGGATCTCGCCCGAATCCTCGTCTTCGAGCTTCACGAGGCAGCAGCGGCCGCAGCCATCGCACAGGCTCTCCCATTCCTCGGCGCTCATGGCATCGAGGGTCTTCTCCTGCCAGAAGGGCCGGATTTCAGGGGCGGGCCGGAATGTCGCAGCTTTATTCATCGGCGCGCTCAAATCCTTTCTTTACGGCAACTTGAAGGTGATGCTGTTATAAGCCTGTCAAAACTTTCTCACGAAAGCGTCTGGGCTGTTCGAACCGGCATCCGCCTCTCCGAGTTGTCGTCGCGTAGCCCGTTCGACTCGTGCGCTGGCGTACGGACTTCTGCGACCTATAACAAGTTATATCAGGTCTTAGACCTGCCTGAGGACCGTTGTGCGCCCGACTCCTTCGACTCCCCTGATCACCCGGATCAAGCGCGCGGCTTTGGCCTCCGATGCCTGGCTGAACACGTCCCTTTATCAGGCCGGCCGAGGGATTGCGCGCGGCTGGGAGGTTTTCTCCGACCTGTCGAAGCATCTCCGGTTCCGCGGCCCCGTCCGCGTCCTCCTCGATCTGACGAGCGAGGCCACGACCCTGGGCCTCGTGGGCGGCGTGGTGCTGCTCGCCCTGGCGCTGCCAGCCTTTGAAGAAACCAACGACGATTGGCTGAAGACCCAGGATCTCGCCGTCACCTTCCTCGACCGTTACGGCCAGGAGGTCGGCCGGCGGGGATTGCGGCTCGACGATTCCTACAAGCTCGAGGAATTCCCTGATTACCTGGTCAAGGCGGCGCTCGCTACCGAGGACCGCCGCTTCTACGAGCATTGGGGCATCGACCCGATCGGCACGTTCCGGGCACTGACCGTCAACGTGCGCGGCGGCGGCGTGGTGCAGGGTGGCTCGTCCATCACCCAGCAACTGGCCAAGAACCTCTTCCTCTCCAACGAGCGCTCGCTCGAGCGCAAGATCAAGGAAGCGTTCCTGGCGGTCTGGCTCGAATTCCACCTGACCAAGGACGAGATCCTGAAACTCTATCTCGACCGCGCCTATATGGGCGGCGGCGCCCATGGCGTCGTGGCGGCGGCCGATTATTATTTCGGCAAGTCGGCCAAGGACGTGACGCTGGCCGAGGCGGCCATGATGGCGGGGCTGTTCAAGGCGCCGACCAAATACGCGCCGCATATCAACCTGCCGGCCGCCCGCGCCCGCGCCAACGATGTGCTGCGCAACATGGTGGAGGCGGGGTTCCTGACGGAGGGCCAGATCCAGACCGCGCGCCGCAACCCGGCGACGCCGATCAACCGCAGCCGCGAAACCACGCCGGATTACTATCTCGACTGGGCCTATGAGCAGATCAAGCAGCTCGCGGCCGACAAGAAGCTCGGAGGCGAGCGCATTCTGACCGTCAAGACGCCCCTCGATACTGCCTTGCAGCAGCATGCGGAGCAAACCCTCGAGAACATGCTTCGCCAGCATGGCCGGCAGTACAAGGCCGGACAGGGCGGCATCGTAATCATGGACGTGGACGGCGCGCTTCGCGCCATCGTCGGCGGCAAGGATTATGGCCTGAGCCAGTTCAACCGCGCCACCGACGCCCTGCGCCAGCCGGGTTCGTCCTTCAAACCGTTCGTCTATACGGCGGCGTTGCTGGCGGACCCGAAGCTTCGTCCCACATCCACGGTGGTCGACAGGCCGATCTGTCTCGGCAACTGGTGCCCGCAGAATTACGGCCGCTCGTTCTCCGGCAGCATGCCGCTGACCTCGGCGCTGGCGCGCTCGATCAACTCGATTCCGGTCTGGATGTCGCTGCAGATCGGCAAGGGCAACGCCAAGGCCGGGCGCGCGCAGATCATCGATATCTCACGCAAGATGGGCCTGTCGCATCCGCTGGCGGATTCGAGCTCGCTGCCCATCGGCGCCGCCGAGGTGACGGTCATCGACATGACGGCCTCCTATGCGGTCTTTGCCAATGGCGGCAAGAAGGCGACGCCTTATGTGGCGTGGGAAGTGAAGAACTCGCAAGGCGACGTGATCTACAGCCGTGCCGCCGACACGCCGCCCGAGCAGATTCTGCCGACCCGGCTCGTGCACGACATGAATTTCATGCTCAACAAAGTGGTCGAGGAAGGCACCGGAAAGCGTTCCGCCCTCGCCGGCATCCGCTCGGCCGGAAAAACCGGAACCACCAACGCTTATCGCGACGCCTGGTTCGTCGGCTATACCGGAAACCTCGTCGCCGGGGTGTGGTACGGCAATGACGATCACAGCGCGATGAACAACATGACGGGCGGCACGCTGCCGGCCATGACATGGCAGGAGGTCATGACCTTCGGTCACCAGAACCTCGAAATCCGGCCGATCCCCGGGATCGGGCCTGAATCCGCCGCCAAGGTCGCGGCAACGGAGCGTCCGGCCGACCAGGCCACCGCACCTGCGGCGCAAGGCTATCTTGCCGGAACGCTGTCGCGGCGTTCGTATGAGGTCCTCGGCGCGATCGGCAATCTTTTCAAGGCTGCCGAAACGGCATCTCCGATGCCCGGACGGCAGGCCCGCAAAGACCCGCCCGGATCCGACTTTACGCAGCCGCGGCAGGTTGCAATGCCATAATGGGCAGCTTTGGCCTTCCCATGCATCGTTGAAACGGGCACACGCATATTGACGAAAGGCCGTGCGGTCGTTTCCATGCCGCAGCCTGCGAACCAGAAACCCGTGATCTTCAGAACCCAGCAAACCGCAATCCTGATCGTCTATTCCCTCCTGCTCGCCCTCGGGCTCGGGCTGGGATCGGCCTATTGGGTTCTCAACGGCGATCCGCCCTTCGGCGGCCGCAAGTTCGGGCCGTGGTCCACATGGCCGAAGCTCGGTTCCGCCGAAGCCGACCCCTATATGCGGGCGATCGTGGCGCGGCGCGGCGACGTACCGTTGGCGATCGGCGAAGGGCTGACGCTGGTCGCCGAGGCGGATGACAGCGGCCGCGGCCTCGACGGCGCCTGCTCCTACCGCGTCGGCTCGGTGATGCCGCCGGCGCGCCTTTGGACGCTCACCCTCTACGACCGGACCGGCGCTCTTCGCCCATCCGCGCTCGAACGCAGTGGCTTTGCCTCCTCGGAGATCATCCGGCGGCCGGATGATGGATTCGAGATTGTCGTGTCGAAGGACCTGAGCGCCGGCAACTGGCTGCAAATCCCCGCCATGGAGGCTTTCACCATGGTCCTGCGCCTCTACGACACGCCCGGTGCCGCGGGCGCCAACCTCGATGCCGAGGACCTTCCCACGATCGAGCGCATCACATGCGGAACATGAACTCGATCAGTCGGTTTCTGTTCGCCACCGCATGCGGCGTCGTGCTCGGGATCGCCGTTCACATTGTGGTGGTGCTCGCCAGTCCGCGTTTTGCGGAGGGCGATGCCATCGCTCGGGTTCGATCGACCTTGGAATCGGAGACCGCGCAGATCGTCAGCCCGCCCGGCGGCGGCGCCACCTGGCTTCCCCTCCCGGATCCCGCACTCGCCATCGCCGCATGCGCGTTCGATTTGAACGAGGGTCCCGCCCGGATCGCCGCCAAGACCGGCGAAACGTTCCTGTCGTTTTCGCTCCACTCCAAGACCAGCGGCGTGTTCTTCGCCGTCACTGATCGCGCGGCCATTCGCGGCGAACTCGAACTCGTCATCATGACGCCGCGCCAGCTCGATGAAGCGCGCGCGGAGGAAGACGAAAACGAACCCTCGCGCGATGTGAGAATCGTCGCGCCGGAAGAGCAGGGCTACGTCATCGTCCGGGTCGCCGCCCCGGTCCGGAGCCTGCGTCCCGCCGCCACCCGCGCAGCAGAAGCCGTCTCCTGCACGGTTGACGGAGAAGGCGGGGAGGAATGATGTTCTGGCGGCTTATGAAGCCTGCGGATCTCGACGCCGTTCACGCCATCGCCGATCGCATTCATCCCGACCATCCGGAAGATCTAGACGTGCTCGCGGAGCGCCAACGGCTCTTCCCGCCCGGATGTCAGGTTCTCGAATGCGATGGCCTGCTTTTGGGATATGCGATCAGCCATCCGTGGGAATTCGGCAGGCCGCCTGCGCTCAACACCAAACTCGAACGACTGCCCGCGGATCCCACCACCTATTATCTGCACGACGTGGCGATTGCAGCCGACGGACGAGGAAGTGGGCGTGCCGCGCAAGCGGTCGACCGGCTGGTGGGTGTCGCCGCAGCAATCGGGCTTCACAACGTGTCGCTCGTCGCCGTCAACGGCTCACAGGGCTTTTGGGAAAAACACGGTTTTGTGCCCACACCATTGGCGGGCCTGGCGACCAAGCTCTCGAGCTATGGCGGCGGCGCGGTGTTCATGGTGCGCGAAATCGGGGAACCGGCGCGCCGATCACGCGTCGGGAAGGCGGACGGGATTTAGGGCACGCTCACGAACGACGCCGGCGTGAGCCGTTGGACGCCACGGGCGGTGTCGGAACGTTGTCTGTCTCCGCCCGCTCATACCGCACGCCCGTGAAGAGCAGGATGACGCCCTTGCGTTCGTCGGCTGCTGGCGCCGGCCGTTGTGGCCGAACGGCAGCTTCGGGAAACGGGACGACCCTGTCTCTGGCGCCCTCGCCTTCGGTCTCAAGCCCAATACTACGCATTTCAATCCTCCGTCGCTCGAACTCCTGTTGCGTCTGGGTCCACCAAATAGGTCGATGGTTAACAGACCGTTTCCAATCGGTGTCTTCACCGAACATGCGTCTTCCAACGCATTATTCAATGGGGACGATCATATCTTACGGGGCCACCGTCAACAGGGCTATTTCGAGCCATTCCGGACCGGACTTAAAGCGGCGCCAAGAGAACGCCCGTAAGCTCTTCCATCCGTTCGCGTTTGTGAGGGTTCCACATGGGATCATTCGCACAACGCAAATCTGGCCTGCCTGTTCGGCGCGCATGCGGCCACCGCAATTCATCGATGTCAGCGCACCACTGAGGCCGCCGGTTCGTCGAATGTTCGCGGCAATGTAATGAAGGCGTTGGATCCGATGCGAAAACGCTGGATCTAGCTCTCTGGCGCAAGATCGAGAAAGTGTCGGCCGGCGCGGTCGTCGACTTCAACCAGCCAGAGATCCGGATCGAATTTCTGTTCGCGCTGCATGCGTTCCTCGACGTCGAGCGGCGTGGCATCCACCAGCACAACCGAGAACAGGCGCTCGCCGCTGTCGTCGAGAAAAAGCTGCGGCGCCGGGCCATAGAGGCTGGCGGTTCCATCGAGCCGATCGACCTTCACGAACACGGCTCCGGCCTCCGCCGCACCGCGCTTGCGCAACACCGCCTCGACTCCCTCCACGTTGCAGCGCCGGATATAGGCCGAGACCCAGAAATCGGAACGCAGCCGGCTCATTGCAGCATCGCGATGCCGGATGCGGCGCTCAATTCGCGCAAGGTCCGGGGATTGAACTCGCCGGTCACCGGAAGCCGGCGATCCTGCTCGAAGCGCTCGATCGCCGTGCGCGTCTCGCCCCCCATCATCCCATCCGGTTTGACGCTGTAGCCAAGCTTGGCAAGAGCACGCTGCGCGGCAAGGACCGGCTCGGCGCTCTCCTGACGACCGACATTGGCGGGCGGCGTCGGAACCGCTCCACCCATCCGGATCATATCGGCGATGGGATCGCGCACCGCTGCCGGTTTGGCGGTGGTGGTCGCGTTGCTGGTGGTCGCACGCGCCGGCGGCGATGCGACTTCTCCGTTGTTGCGGATGAGGTCGGTGATGGCGGTTCGCGCCGGCGGCACGGGCGGCGTGGCGACTGCTGTCGGAGTGGGATCGATGATGGATGCCGGCGCGGGCGGCGGCGATGCGACCGCAGCGGCTGCAGGTGCGAGGGATCGCTGCGGCGGCGCCGGCATCACGGCTTGCGGGGCAACGCCCGGATGATTGAACAGCGGCGCGGGATGCCGCGCCTCCTGCAGCACGAGCGCGTTCCAGGCGATCATCCCGGCGCAGCCGGAGAGGACGAGCGTTACCAAAACGCGGAGCGGATTGCGCGCAACGCTGCCGAGGATACGCGCCATGAAGCCGGCTTTGTTTTTGCGCGCGGGTGCCCGTCGCGAAGGCGCGGCCCTGCGCTGGGTGGCGGGCCGACGCGCAGGCGCAGACACCACGAAGTCTCGATCAGGGCGAGCGGCTAGGGCTTCACGCAAAATTTGTCATCCCGTCTTAAGAACAATCATATCGGAAGAATTCGGCAACGCGAGCGGAGCAGGCAGGCTCGCCATGCCGCTGCTCGTCTCGGCCGCCTGGACGCCGTCGATCGGCAGGCTGATGGTGACGATCGTGCCATTTCCGGGCGCGCTGCCGATGCGAATGCGGCCGCGATGCAGCGCCACCAATCCGCGCACCACCGAGAGACCAAGTCCGCTCCCTTTTTCCTCGGCCCGGGTCCGCGAGGCGCCGCGATAATACGGCGCGCCGAGCCGCGAAAGATCCTCTTGCGTCACGCCGATGCCCGTATCGTGGACGGAGAGCGTGAGGCATTCGCGATCCCGCCGGATTTCGACACGAACCTCGCCGCCGCGCGGCGTGAACTTCACCGCGTTCGACAGGAGATTGAGAAGCATCTGGCGGCACGCCCGGCGATCGGCAACGATCTCCGGCAAATCGTCCGGGAGATCGGCAAGCAACTTAACGCCTGCCTGTTCGGCGCGCAGTGCGACGACCGCGCAGGATTGGCGAACGAGTTCCGCCATCGCCACAGGTTCGAAGGCGAGGTTGTAATGACCGGCTTCGATGGCCGACAGATCGAGCAGCGTGTTGACCACGCCGAGCATGTGCTCGCCGGATTGATGGATGATCTCGGCGTAACTCTCGCGCCGTTCGAGCAGCACCAGATTGCCACGGCCCATGAGGATTTCCGAATAGCCGATGATGGCGTTCAGCGGCGTGCGCAATTCGTGACTGACGGTCGCGAGCAATTCGGCGCGAACGTCATTTGCGTTTACGGCTTCGCGCCGAAGCGCGTCCCGTTCTTCCGCATAACGGCGATGCGCCGAAATATCTCGCGTGACGGCAACGGCCGCGCAGGTGAGGTCGTTGCTCAGCCGCACCCCATGCACGCGCATTTCCACCCAGATGAATCCATTGCCCTCGGCCGCATGATCCGTCTTGACGCGGAACTGGACGATGGCGGTCGTTGCGCCGCGGGCGGCGTCGCTCACGGCCTTCAGAAAAGCCGGCCTGTCGCCAATCAGGATCCGCGTGAACAATCCGCTGCCGTGGATCGCCGAAGACGGTGCGCCGAGGAGTTTCGTCGATGCGCCGTTGGAGCGCAGGATCGCGCCGTTGCGATCATGCCAGGTGACGAGATCGTCGAGCGCGTTCAACGTCTCCTGCTGGTGCGCGAGCCCGACTGGACGAGCGCGCGCGGCAAGCACATCGAGCCTGGCCTCCATCAGCACGCGTGCCACCACATGCGCCAGGACGATCACCGCGGCGACCATCATGATTCCGAAGGCCGGCAATGCCGAAGGATCAGCCAACTCGGCCTGACTTGCGATCGCCATGCCGATGAGCATCGATCCGCAGGCGGAAAGGAACCCTCGCCGCGATCCCGTCGCCGCCGCTTCCAGCGGTACGCTCAACAGCGCGAGGCAGAGTCCGGAAAACGGCAAGCCCATGGTCGCGCCGGCGACCACGATGAATACGGTGAGAGAGGCGGACATGATGGCTTGCGCCACATCGAGGTGACCTGAGCGCGAGAGCACGAACACGGCTAGCAACGGCGTCAGGATCAGTCCGCTCCAGATTGCCAGGAGGCTCGCCGGCGCCTCCGCCACGAGGGCCAAAGGCAGCGTGACGACCGACAGCAGCGCCGTGACGATGGCGGCGACGACGAAACGTTCGTGCCGAACCTGCTCGGTCAGCCGCGCGCGCGCCGACGGGTGAACGAGCCCGCCGAGCCATTCGTCGATCCAGTGCCACCGGGGATTCGTCTGCAAGCGACCGTGCCTCTTGATGCCAGGCGCAACCGTGGCAGAGGCCGCTTAAGCGAACCCTAAGGCCGCTGGGCGAACGGGAGGTCATCGACAGGCATCGGCGCCGCAAGCCCCGTGCCCGCGCGCCGCCCGCGGCCATTTTTTCGCCGCCAAATCAGCCATTTCATCCGTGGCGACCGGCGCCGCGAGGTCGTCAACCTTTTGTTAATGCTGTTTGCAAGTGACCCTGGGGGCAACCTACGCGGCCCGCCGACGAGACGTTATGATGGCGCACAACCCGGTCCATCCGCGCCGAGGAGGAGCCGTCATGTTTTCCCTGCTGCGAGCAGCCCTTGTGATCGGCGCGATCTTCTATTTCTCGCCCGTCCGGCACAGCTCGGAGGGGAGCCTGTCGCTCGATGGCCTCATCAATGCCGTCAGCAACCCGGCCGACAAACTCCAACAATCGGCGAGCGGTACCCCGGAGCGCCTCGAGGCGGTCTGGAACGCCCTGCCGGAAAGCGCCAAGCAGGCGGTGCTCGACAGGATCAAAGCCGGCCCGGCCGCGCGAACAATGGAAGCGCGGCAGCTTCCGCAGACGGACACGCTCCAGCCCGAGGACCATCGCCCTGCCTGGGTCGGCGCGGGAAAGAAACCGGGCGCGTAGGCGTTCCATCGCCAAATCCGGTGCCAGTCCCTATATGATGGCGAGACATCACGAATATGGACCGTCATGCTGCCGCCGATCGACGAAATTGTTTCGAACTTCGAGTTGCTCGACGATTGGGATGAGCGCTACCGCTATCTCATCGAACTCGGCCGCCTCATGGAAAAGCTGCCCGAGGACGCCTACACGGACGAGAACAAGGTGCGCGGCTGCGCCAGTCAGGTCTGGCTCATCACGCGGCTCGATGACGCGCATGGAGCCCCCCGGCTGCATCTCGTCGGCGACAGCGACGCCCATATCGTGCGCGGCCTCGTGGCGTTGCTGATCGCGCTCTATAACGGCAAGACGCCGGCGGACGCCGTGTCCACCGACGCGCTGGCGCTGTTTCGCGAACTCGATCTGGAATCGCATCTCACGCCGCAGCGCTCCAACGGCCTCAGATCCATGGTCGAGCGCATTCGTCAGGACGCGCAGGCGGCTTTGGCCGCCTCATAAGGCGGCCGGGAGCGATCCACGCTCCCAGCCAGAGTGCAATCGCCGGGCCTTATCGCAAGCCTCCTTCGATCACCACCGCCTGCCAGGCGCGAATGCCGCGTGAGGCGGCGGGCCCGCGGGCGGAGGTCTCGATCCCGTAATGATCGGCCAGCCTCGTGAGCGCGAGCCGCACCACGACCTTGGCCGAACGCGGCGGCCAGTGCCGCTCCCGCTCGATCAGCTCGAGACCTTTGAGAAAGCCGCAGAGATCCAGCAGCAGGTCGCTGAAATCGCCGCCGATGGCATCGAAAGCGTTCCGCACCCGCTGCCGCGCCGCGACCATCCGGTCGGTGGCGTCGGACGGGGAAGCAGGGCCGGTCGCGGTCGGCATGGCGTCCCAGCGCGCCGTCACGCTCGGAAGCAAGCCGGCCTGCATGAGATCGACGCGCAGGCGCTCCCCCGCCGCATAGGCTGCCGTGCCGATGAGGCGCTGGCCGTCCCGGCCCTTGCGGCGGCGCAGCCAGTCGAGCGGACTTTCGTCGAGATCGATTCGTACTCGTTTTGTTCCCTCGTCGGTGGCAATCCCGATGGAGGCGGTCTCGCGATGCTGGTCGAAAAAAGCATCGCCGCCCGCCTGAGCGGCGTCGCGGCGCAGATAGGCCCTCCCCGCTTCCGTGATCTGCAGGGCGACGCGCCTCGCCTTTTCCCAGCGCGCCAGATCATGTCCGACCAAGGCTTCTGCATGCAGCTGGGAAAACCGGCCCGCGCTGACGGATACCGCGGCGCTTTTCCTGCCCAGAATGATGCCACTATGGTCGGTCGGATCGATGAACGCCCACGCATCCGGTTGCGCTAGGCAGGCGAGCAGCCGCTTGGCCTCCTTGCCAAGAACGGTCCGGCTGCCCGCGCCGGCTTCTGCGGAGCGGGACTCGATCGGCCTTCCGCCCGTGCTGGTGCGGCGATTTGAAATTCCAGACGGCTTTGAAATATGATCGTTTTTGTTCATGTTTTGTTCCTAAAAATTGAACGCACTGAGGGACGCTTGCTATGCGCCCATTCTGAGGCAATATTCCTATGTGTCAAGCCGTCCGGAGAGCCTGTGAATTGCGAGGATAAACTTGTGGTAGTTCTCTCAATGGGGAGGAAAAACAACAAAACTGCATCTCCGGAGAGGAGACAAGAGTACAGACCCGCTCCCGATGCCTCGGCGGCATCGCCCGCAACTACAGCTCGCGGTTGTGTTGACAGGTAGCCGCCGGATGCGTTGTCTACGCACCTTCCGTCTCGACCCGAGAGCGGGCCTTCCCACGAGTTGGACACGGCCGCGGTCGAGGATCTCCGAGGCCGCGTTCTCCCGTCCCACGATGGTTCCGACAACAAAAAAGCCGCCCCACAGGGCGGCTTTGTCGTTGCAAACCGAGGCCTCAGCCCCGGGCGGTGCGGCGCTTGCGCCGCTGCTGGCCGAGTCCCATCTCCTTGGCGAGATCGGAGCGGGCTTTGGCATAATTCGGTGCCACCATCGGGTAATCGACCGGAAGACCCCATTTCTCGCGATATTGCTCGGGCGTCATGTTGTATTGCGTCCGCAGATGGCGCTTCAGCGATTTGAACTTCTTGCCGTCTTCCAGGCAGATGATGTAGTCCGGGGTGACCGATTTCTTGAGGGACACCGCAGGTTTCGGCGCCTCCGCAGGGGCCTCGGCGGCGCCGCCGCCGACGCGAAGCAGCGCGGCATGGATATCGCCGATCAGCGAAGGCAGTTCAGCCGAAGGAACCGAATTGTTGCTCACGTATGCAGAGACGATGTCCGCAGCCAGCTCAATATAGTTGGAGGTAGCGATTGTGTCGCTCATTGTACTTTTCTTCCTTTCCGGCCCTGGCAAGCAATCCATCGGGCATTTCTGCGCATCGACGGGCTGTCTTGAGCGAAGCAATGCTTGCCTCACCTTGTCACGCACCGTAATCAAACAGAACTCACGCTTGCTAGTTCAGGTATGTCAGTTTGCTTGCGGTGGCAAGATGTTCGGCGGGAAAACCTCGGAAAACTTTGTATCATCTTGGCGCTTGCAATATATCTCCGCCCACGAGCGCTAAAATCCTCACGATAGGTAATGTCGATTCGTTAACGAATTGGCCGTCGGCGAAAATCAGCTTTCCTCCGATGCGCCGACGCCGCATGGTCGTCGGGCGGCGCCGGGGACCTGTCCCGAGGGCCGAACGTTACTCCCGCTGATCCTCCACCCAACCCGGACCCGTGATGAAATCTGCGATGCCGCCCCCCTCGCCTCTGCCCGAGGCGCCAGCAATCCCGTCGAAAAAGCACAGTTTCGAGGTTCACGGAACGCAGCTCAGCGATGATTTCGCGTGGCTCAAGGCGGAAAACTGGCGCGAGGTGCTCACCGACCCGGCGGCGCTCGACCCGTCGATCCGCACCGTCCTCGAACGGGAGAACGCCTATACGGAGGGCGTCTTTGCCGGAACGGAAGCGTTTCAAAAAGCGCTCGTCGCGGAAATGCGCGGCCGCATCAAGGAGGATGATTCCTCCGTTCCCGAGCCTGACGGCCCGTTCTCCTATTTCACGCGCTATCGGGAAGGCGGCCAGCACCCCCTGGTCTGCCGCATCCCCCGGGACGGCCACGTGGAAACCATTCTCCTCGACAGCGACAAGGAGGCCTCGGGTCACGCCTTCTTCGACCTCGGCGGCGCCGATCACTCCCCGGACCACCGCCTGATGGCGTGGAGCGCCGATCGGAAAGGCTCCGAATTTTTTACCATCAAGGTCCGCGATCTGGAAACTGGCCACGACCTCACCGACGAAATCCCCCGCACCTCCGGCGGCGTTGTCTGGCTCGGAAATTCCGCCGGCTTCTATTATGTCGAACTCGACGACAATCATCGCCCGGTCCGCGTGAAGCGCCACCTGATCGGCACCTCCGCGGATCGCGACATCGTGATCTACGAGGAGCCGGATTCCGGCTTCTTCGTCAAACTCGGGCTGACGCAATCCGGCGCGTTCGTGCTGATCGAGGCGAGCGATCACGAGACCTCGGAAGTGCACCTTCTCGACCGCGCCGATCCGCTCGCCAAACCGCGACTCGTCGAGCCGCGAACGGTCGCGCTGCAATATGATGTGGAGCATCACGGGCGCCAGATCATCATCCTCACCAACGCCGACGGCGCCGAGGATTTCAAGATCATGACCGCGCCGGTCTCCAATCCCGGCCGCGCGCAATGGAAGGATCTGGTGCCGTATCGGGCCGGCACCATGATCCTGTTCGTCATGTGCCTGGCGCGCCACCTCGTCCGTCTCGAACGGGAGGATGCGAAGCCCCGTATCGTGGTGCGCGAATTCGCGTCCGGCCGCGAGGACATCATCGCGTTCGACGAGGACACGTATGCGCTGGGCGTCGATCCCGGCTACGAACACGACACCAATGTCATCCGCTATCGCTATTCGTCGCTCACGACACCGAGCGAAGTGCGCGATCTCGATCTCGCCACCGGCACGCGAACGCTCCGGAAACGGCAGGTCGTGCCCAGCGGCCATCATCCGGAAGATTATGTGACCCGTCGCCTTTTCGCGACGGCGCCGGATGGCGCACAGGTGCCGATCTCGATCGTTCACCGGCGCGACGTGGCGCTCGATGGTTCGGCTCCCTGCCTGCTCTACGGCTACGGATCCTACGGCGTTTCGATTCCCGCCGGCTTTCGCACCAACATCCTGTCGCTCGTCGATCGCGGGTTCGTCTATGCGATTGCCCATGTCCGCGGCGGCACCGAGAAAGGCTGGCGCTGGTATCTCGACGGCAAGCGCGAGAACAAGCCCAACACCTTCACGGATTTCATCGCCTGCGGCGAGAAGCTGGCAGCCGCCGGCTACACCGCGCGCGGTCGCATCGTGGCCCATGGCGGCAGCGCGGGCGGGATGCTCATGGGGGCGGTCGCCAACCTCGCGCCGGATCTTTTTGCCGGCATCGTCTCCGAGGTTCCGTTCGTCGATGTGCTCAACACGATGCTGGACGGGGAATTGCCGCTGACGCCGCCGGAATGGCCCGAATGGGGCAACCCGGCAGCCGATGAGGCCGCCTTCCGCACCATCCTGTCCTACTCGCCCTATGAAAATATCGGGCCTCAAGCCTATCCGGCCGTCCTGGCGCTCGGCGGCCTGACCGATCCGCGGGTGACCTATTGGGAACCGGCCAAGTGGATCGCCAGGCTCCGTCAGAAAAAGACCGGCGGCGGGCCGGTCATGCTCAAGCTGAACATGGAGGCGGGTCATGGCGGCGCGGCCGGGCGTTTCGACCGCCTCGAAGAGGTCGCCCTCACCTATCTTTTCGCCCTCCGGAGCATCGACGGATTTGGGGGTTGAAACATCATCCGATTCATCCGTTGATATTCCAGAGGCCGAAAAAGGTTCGAAGACCTCGGACGAAGAGTGTGCGTCGATGACGAAACCGAGCAAGCTGTCGGCGGCGGAGAACGCCACCACCCTCGCAAGCGAGGACCGCCGGGACGTGGCCGCGTTGGAGGCAAGGCTTCGCGAGGCCGAAGCGCGGCTCCGGGACAGCAACGCCAAGCTGCGCATGGCGCTCGAGATCGGAAAGCTCGGCTCATTCGAGTGGAACGTCCTGACCGATGAGATCGTCATGGCCGCGCCGACCCGGGAGGCGTTGGGGCTGCCCACCGGGGAGCCACTCTTCTGCCCACGCTTCCAACTGCTCTTCCATCCCGCCGACCGGGAACGGATCGAGCAGGCGATGGGATACGCGCTGAAGACCAAAACCGATTTCAACACCGAAAGCCGGATCATCAGGCCGGATGGCCGCACCGGGCGCATCATTCTCCGGGGAAGCGTCGTTTCGGAGGGCGACAAGCCGGTGCAGGTGAACGCCATCATCCAGGACATCACCGAGCAGGAGCGTGCCAGGCGGGAAGGCAGCGTCGCGCAACGCCGGCAGGCGTTCCTGCTCAACCTGAACGATCGTTTGCGCGATCTTGAAGACCCGAACACCATCATGGAAGCGACGGCCGAAAGCCTCGGACAATTCCTCGAAGTCGATTTTGCCGGCTACGGCGAGGTCGATGAAGAACTCGGCGTCAACATCATCGCCCGCGAATGGTCCCGTTGGGTCGTGAGCACCGAGGGCCGGCAGTTCCGCCTGAACGACTTCCTGCCCGACATGATGGCTCAACTCAAGGAAGGCCGCATCATCGCGGTGGACGATGTCGAAACGGACCCGCGGGTCAGCACTCCGGCGATGCAGGCCATCTACAAGACCATCAATGCCAGAACGGCGCTGGCGGTCCCGCTTCTGAAAAATCAGCATCTCGTTGCCCTGCTCTATCTGAATGCCGCCCGCCCGCGACGGTGGTCGACCGACGATCTGGCGCTGGCCCAGGACGTCGCCGAACGGACATGGACGGCGGTCCAGAAGGCGCGGGCCGAGATCAGCCTGCGCGAGATCGAAGCGCGTTTCCGCATCATCGCCGAGTCGCTGCCGGCGCTTGTCTGGATCGTGACGCCCGAACTCGAACTGACATTCACGAACGACCGCTGGGTGCGCTATTCGGGTTTCCCGAAGGACCGGGCGCTCGGGCATAGCTGGATGACGACGATCTATCCGCCCGATATGGAGCGCATGAGAGAAGAACTCGTGCCGGTGCGTCAGAACGAGTCGCCTTACGAGACCGAGGCCCGCTATCGCGCGGCGAATGGCGAATACCGCTGGCACCTCATCCGCGCGGCGCCTCTGCACAATGTGGGGGGTGAGTTCCTTGGTTGGTGCGGCACCAGCGTGGACATTCACGATCTCAAGCAGACCTCTACGGCGTTGCGTGAGAGCGAGGAACGTCTGTCGCTGGCACAAAAGGCTGTCGGCATCGGCGTGTTCGATTGGGACGTCACCTCAGGCAAGGTCACGTGGACTCCCGAGCAGGAGCGCCTGTTCGCGTTCGAGCCGAATACCTTCACGCAGGATTTTGCCGGCTGGGAGCTGCGCGTTCTTCCCCCAGACCTGGCGCCGACGAAAAAAGCCATCCAGGCGGCGATGGAGCGCCGGGATCCAGAAATCACCTTCTCGCATCGCATCGTGCTTCCCGACGGGTCCCTTCGGTACATCGAAGTCAATGCGAAGTTTTTCTACGACGCCGACGGCAAGCCGCTGCGCATGGTCGGCGTGAACATCGACGTGACGCGCTACAAGCAGGCCGAACAACGCCAGCATCTCTTGATCCGCGAGCTTCATCACCGCGTCAAGAACACGCTCGCAACCGTGCAGGCGATCGTCGGATCGACCGCGCGCTCGACCTCGAGCATCGACGAATTCTATCAGAGCTTCGTGGGCCGCATCGTGTCCCTGTCGCGCACCCACAATCTTCTCACGGAGGATTACTGGCAGAAGGCGGCGCTCGAGGATCTGATCCGCACCGAGCTCGGCCCCTACGATGATGAAGCGCAGAGGCGCGTGTTCGTGTCCGGTCCGCCGGTCGAACTTCCGTCTGAAGCGGCGGTGCCCGTCGGCATGGCGATTCACGAACTCACCACCAACGCCGCCAAACACGGAGCGCTTTCGAATTTCGGCGGCAAGGTCGAAGTGCGGTGGAGCGTGGAGGAGCGCGATGGCGGCCCACGGTTGAATTTCTCGTGGATCGAGCAGGATGGTCCGCCCGTCGCCACGCCCTCGCGACAAGGGTTCGGCTCAAGGTTGCTGCAGCGCGTTCTGACAACGCAGCTCAACGCGGATGTGAATGTGGATTTCCGCGAAGACGGCCTTCGTTTCACGATGATCATGCCGATCCCCCGCAATCCTCCGCTTCTGACGACGGAACCATAAGCGCCATGCTGCTCGATGCCTCCCGCTCGCATCTGATCGTTGTCGACGTGCAGCAGCGTCTGCTGCCGGCCATTCTCGACGGCGAACACCTGCTTCGGCGCATCGCGGTGCTGTTGCAGGGCGCACAGCGGCTCAACGTTCCGGTGACCGTGACGGAGCAATATCCCAAGGGCCTTGGTCCCACCGTCGGCGCGGTTGTCGAGGCGCTTCCGCCCGACGCCGTGGTGCTGCCGAAATTGAGTTTCTCGGCTGCCCGCGACAGCGCGATTGTCGAACGGCTGGAATCGCAAGGACGCGATCAACTCGTGATCTGCGGTACCGAGGCGCATGTCTGCGTCTTGCAAACCGCCCTCGGCTTTCGAGCGTCAGGCTTCGAGGTTGCGGTGGTTTCCGACGCGGTGTCCAGCCGCGCGTCCGCGAGCGTGAGCGCCGCCTGCGCGCGGCTGATTCATGCGGGCTGTCAGTGGGTGACCACCGAGATGGTGATCTTCGAATGGCTCGCGCAGGCCGGAACGGACGATTTTCGCGCGCTGTCGGCTCTCATCAAGTAGAGGCGGAGGAATTGCCTTCGCCGCCGGCGGCGATGAACTCCTTCAACTCATCGAGCGAGCCGAAGCGGAAGAAGCCTTGCGGCGTTTCCGCCTCGATCGATCCGTCGGAGAACATCACGTATTTGTTGTCGCCGGAATTGTAGGTGCCGATGACGGTCGCGGGTCCTTCGCTCGGCTCCGTCGGTTCGCTTTCATCCGCAGCCGCCGCTTCCACAAGCGGTTCTTCCTCGGGCTCGAAGACGTCTTCGTGATCGACCGCCGGTTCTTCGGCCGGCGGCTGTTCGTCGGAGAAGGATGGTTCCCGTTCGGGAAAATGAACCTCGGTGACGACGGTTTCGCGATACCGCTCGGCGAACAGGAAATCGGGCACCTTGCCCTCGGACACGTCGTCCCGCTCACGCGCGAAAGTCGGCTCCGCCTGCTCTTCGGCCGCCGCCGGGCGCGGCTCGAACGGCGCGCTCGCCTCGGCCTCCTCCTGCCGAGCCTTCTCGTCCGGCTCCTGCTCGTCCAACGGCGCCGTATCATCCTGACGGGTCTCGGCCGTCGGCTCGGTGGCCGCAGCGCCGCGCGATCCGAACAACCCGCCGGCAAGCGCACCCGCCGCCGCGCTCGCCACGTCCTCGAGGATGCGGCCTCGTGCCTGCGCCGCAGGGGTCGGAACGACCACTGTCTCGATCTCATCCTCGAGACTGAGCTGGACGCGGGCAAGCTCTTCCTGGATGCGTGCCAGCCTCGATACGACGGCGGTGATGCCGATCAGAAGCGCGCCGCTCGAAGCGCCGATGATGCCCGAAATGACCATCGTCCAGCCCCGTTCGACCAGCACGATGTCCCACCCCAGGATGGCCGCGAACAGACCACCGACGATCATCGCCAAAGCGAGGGCGTAAAGAGCGATGATCATGCAATCTCCGTGACGCAAACAAAGGTTGCCGCAAGGCAAGGCCCCATTTTTATAGGGCAAAGGTTAAATCATGGAAAGCTTGGCGAAAAAAAGACAAGAGCTTCGCCGTTGCCCTCAAGCCTGCCGCGCTTTAACTACAGCATGTCCCGCAAACGTTGACGGACCTTTCCGCCGTGGGACATGCTCAGATTTATGATTTTGAGCGAATTCTTGTCGGCCGGGTGATGTCGCCCGGTCGAAGCGCTCCGGCCTAAAGGTCGCTCAATTCCAAAGGAGACGTCGATGTCGTTCACTCTTCCCGAACTGCCTTACGCCTATGACGCTTTGCAGCCCTACATGTCGAAGGAAACGCTGGAATACCATCACGACAAGCACCACGCCGCTTATGTGAATACCGGCAACAACCTGATGAAGGGGACCGAGTTCGAGGGCAAGAGCGTCGAGGAAGTCGTCAAGGGCACCTACGGCAAGAACCAGCCGCTCTTCAACAACGCGGGCCAACATTATAACCATCTGCATTTCTGGAAGTGGATGAAGCCGAATGGCGGCGGCGCATTGCCGGGCGCGCTCGAGAAGAAGATCATCGAGGATCTCGGCTCGGTCGAGAAGATGAAAGAGGATTTCGTCCAGGCCGGCGTCGGCCAGTTCGGCTCGGGCTGGGCTTGGCTTGCGGTCAAGGACGGCAAGATCACCATCATGAAGACCCCGAACGGCGAGAACCCGCTGGTTCACGGCGCCCAGCCGATCCTCGGCTGCGACGTGTGGGAGCATTCCTACTACATCGATTATCGCAACCGTCGCCCCGATTACCTCAAGGCCTTCCTCGACGATCTCGTGAACTGGGACTACGTCGCGGAGATGTATGCCAGCGCGTCGCGCTAAACCGACCGAGCCGACCTAGAGCGGGCCCCTTTTCGGGGCCCGTTTTGTTTTTATCGCACACGCCCGGCGGCTTTTTGGATTCGAAAGCAAGAGCCGGAGTGAGGCGCCGGGCTGGGAATGGCAGATTGGGTTCACGACATGAGGTATTGGTAAGGAGCGAGCCATGAGTGCTCTCGTCGAAATGGACCTGAAGATGGAACTTCCCACCGAACTCGATCCCCGTTGGGCTCGCGTCGCCGCGCGGGATCGGTCGGCCGACGGTGAATTCTTCTATTCGGTCAGGACGACCGGTGTTTATTGCCGTCCGTCCTGCGCCTCGCGTCTCGCCAACCCGAAGAATGTCGGCTTCCACGCGACCGCGGCGGAGGCGGAGGCGGCGGGATTTCGGCCCTGCAAGCGTTGCAAGCCCGACCAATCCTCACGGGACGAGCAATATGCCGCGACGATCGCCGAGGCTTGCCGGACGATCGAGACCGCCGAGGAAGCCCCCTCTCTGGCCGAGCTGGCCGAGGCTGCGGGCCTCAGCACGTTCCATTTCCACCGGGTGTTCAAGGCCGTCACCGGCGTGACGCCGAAGGAATACGCCATGGCGCATCGGGCGAGCCGGGTCCGGGATCAGCTTTCGCGCAGCGCCTCGGTGACCGAGGCGATCTATGATTCGGGTTTTAACTCGAACAGCCGGTTCTATGAGAAATCCGACCACATGCTGGGCATGACACCGAGCGATTTTCGCGCTGGCGGGGCGAATAACGACATCCGCTTCGCCGTTGGCGAATGCTCGCTGGGCTCGATCCTGGTGGCGACGAGCGCCAAGGGGATCTGCGCGATTTTGATGGGCGACGATCCGGACGTCCTGGTGCGCAATCTTCAGGATCGCTTCCCCCGCGCCAACCTGATCGGCGGAGACGCCGAATTCGAGCAACTGGTCGCCCGTGTGGTGGGCTTCGTGGAGGCGCCCGCCATCGGCCTCGAACTTCCCCTCGATCTGCGTGGCACCGCCTTCCAGCAGCGGGTGTGGCTGGCGCTTCGTGAGATCCCGGCCGGCAAGACCGCCAGCTACGCCGATATCGCCCGGCGGATCGGTTCGCCGAAAGCCGTCAGGGGCGTCGCCCAAGCCTGCGCCGCCAACGCGCTGGCGGTGGCGATCCCGTGCCACCGGGTCGTCAGGAGCGATGGCGCTCTCTCGGGCTATCGCTGGGGCGTCGAACGGAAACGGGCGCTCCTCGATCGGGAGAATGCCGCATGACCGCGCAATTGAACCATCACGCGGCCGCCTCGGTGGCAGATTCCGCCGCCGACCGCGTAGCCCGCATCGATTGGCAGGGCGTCGTTGCGGGGCTCGGCGAGCAGGGCTCCACGGTCCTGAAGCAATTGCTCTCGCCGCAGGAATGCGCGGCGATCTCGGCGCTCTATGCGGATGACGACCATTTCCGCAGCCGCATCGTCATGAGCCGCCACGGCTTCGGCCGTGGCGAGTACAAATATTTCAACTACCCGCTGCCCCCGCTCATCGGCGGTTTGCGCTCGGCGCTCTATGCGCGCCTTGCCCCCGTTGCCAATGAGTGGAACGAGCGCATGGGTATCGCCGTGCGCTATCCGGCGGAACACGCGGATTTTCTCGCCCTGTGCCATGAAGCCGGCCAGCTCCGCCCGACGCCGCTCCTGCTGCAATACGGTCCCGGCGACTACAATTGCCTGCATCAGGATCTCTACGGGGAACTGGCCTTCCCGCTCCAGGTCGCCATCCTGCTCTCCGAGCCGGGGAAGGATTTCACCGGCGGCGAATTCGTGCTCACGGAGCAGCGTCCGCGCATGCAGTCCCGCCCGGAGGTGGTGCCGCTGCGTCAGGGCGATGCGGTCGCTTTCGCGGTTCATCATCGCCCGGTGAACGGGACCCGTGGCACCTATCGGGTCAACCTGCGGCACGGCGTCAGCCGGCTGCGTTCGGGGCGCCGCCACACCGTCGGCATCATTTTCCACGACGCAACGTAAGGGATCCCTACGGCGTCACGCCTTTTGTGAGCGTGATCGCCCGCTCCTGAAGCAACCGGTCGAAAGCCTCGGACCTCAAGAACGCCAGTTCGGCGGGCCTGCTTTCCACGGCCGGATCGAGACCGCGCAACTCGTCGTCGACGTAACCGGGATGGCACATGACGAGCGGTCGCGGCCCGAGCGCCGTGAAGGCGTCGCTGAAAATCCGCTCCGGCGGCACCGAGAGGTCGAACGGCGCATAGCCCGAGAAGCCGTCATTTGTCGGAAACCCGGCGGCCCGGGCGCGGGCTCGGAAACCGGACGCAAGGGCGCCGACGAGAAGCGCCTTTCCGCGCCCGACTGATCTGCGCAGCACGGGGCGGACCGGCTCCGACGGATCGCGCAGCCAGAGCCGGCCCTGGTACCCGCGCTCGGTCAACACGGCCAGAAGCGCCAGCCGGACGACCGGCAGCACATGGACATGCTGGTGGCCATCGACAAAGGTGGGAATTTCACCGTGGACGATCTCGAAGGCTATGAATTGCCGGGCGATCTCGGCCCTCACCTCGCTGAGCGAGAGGCGCCCGGTCAGGGACTTCACCAACAGATTTTTCAGAGGCGGAAACCGGCCATCCGGCGCCAGGATCGGCATCGGTCCGACGGGCGAGCCGACCGTCAGGTTCAGGTGCAGCCCGATCCCGATGCGGCCGATCAGCGGCTTGAGAGCCTGCGCCGATCGCCGCCAGCCGGGCATGTTCGTCATCGCGCCCGTCGCCGAGATCCGGCCGCTCTCGGCCAGTTCGAGGATGCCCCGGCTGACGCCGTCGGTGAGGCCGAAATCGTCGGCGCAGAGCACGACTTTGCGCGTCGCGGCCATGAATTTCCCCAAAAAACGCCCTCAACCCAGCCTAGCCGGGATTCGGACTTCGTCATGACCAATAGCCACATGGCCGGAAAATTGCTCTAAGCCTCTTGAGCCCAAAAGGAAACTCGGCTCTCAATGCGCCCACCATCGAGAGGAAAATCGCTTGGCGTCGCCTGAACTCAGCGTCATCATTCCGGTCCATAACGAGAGCGCCAATATCGCGCCGCTCTGCGCACGGCTTTTACCGGTGCTCAACCGCCTCACCCCGGTATGGGAGATTATTTTCGTCGACGACGGCAGTCCGGACGACACCCTCGCGCTCATCAAGGTGCAAAGCCTGCGCGAGCCTCGCATCGGGGCTGTCTCCTTCAGCCGCAATTTCGGCAAGGAGGTCGCCATCGCCGCCGGTCTCGATCATGTCAGGGGTGACGCGGTGGTCATCATGGATGCGGATCTTCAGCACCCGCCGGAGATGATCGAGGCTTTCGTGGCGAAATGGCGCGAAGGCTATCTGATGGTCTATGGCCAACGCACCGACCGGTCCGACGAAACGCGGGTCAAGCGCGGTTTCGCCCACCTGTTCTATCGCCTGTTCTCCCGCTTCGGCGAAATCAGCCTGCCCGAAGGCGCCGGCGATTTCCGGCTCATCGACCGCAAGGGCGTCGAGGTTCTGCGGACTTTGGGCGAAAAGGCCCGCTTCTCGAAGGGGCTTTATGCCTGGATCGGCTTCAAGAGTACCGGCGTCCCGTTCGTGGTCGAGGACCGGCTTCACGGCACTACCCAGTGGAGCTTCCGCAAGCTCTTCCGTTTCGCCTTTGACGGCATCGCGTCGTTTTCCACCGTCCCGCTGCGGGTGTGGACCTATCTCGGGACGCTGATCTCGATCTGCTCGATCGCCACCGCAACCTACTTTCTCGTCAGCACGCTGCTGTTCGGCACCGATCTGCCGGGCTTTCCAAGCCTGATCGTTTCGCTGACTTTCTTTTCCGGCGTCCAATTGCTGTCGCTCGGCATCATCGGCGAATATGTCGGCCGCATCTTTGCCGAGGTGAAGCGCCGACCGCTCTACGTGGTGGCCGAACGGGTCGGCACCGCTGCCGAAGTCAGCACCTCGCTGGTCCAGGACGATCCTCGGTTACGCCGGGCCTGATCGATGCTCAAAAAATTCGTCTCGGTGGGCGGATGGACGCTCGTCTCCCGCCTCACCGGCTTCATCCGCGACGTCATCCTGGCCGCCGTGATGGGCGCCGGGCCGATCGCCGACGCCTTCCTCGTCGCCTTCCGAATTCCCAACCATTTCCGCGCCATTTTCAGCGAGGGCGCTTTCAACAGCGCCTTCCTGCCGACCTACGCGCAAGTGCTGGAGACGGACGGTGAGACGCGTGCGCGCTCGTTTGCCAGCCGCGTCACGACGCTGATGCTCATCGTGCAGATCGGGCTGCTGGCCATCGCCCTCGTGGCGATGCCGGTTGTCGTCACGCTGCTGGCGCCGGGCTTCCCGGCCGACCCGGCCAAATTCGACCTGGCGGTGACGCTCACGCGGATCACCTTCCCGTATCTCCTATTCATCACGCTGGTGACGATCCTCTCCGCCATCCTCAATGCCCATGATCGGTTCGCGGCGGCGGCGGCGGCTCCCGTCCTGCTCAACGTGTCGCTCATCGCCGCGCTGACGCTGGCGTTCCTGTTTCCGACCGCCGGACACGCGGCGGCCTGGGGCGTTGCTCTCGCGGGCATCCTCGAATTGCTGCTGGTCTGGCTCGCGGCGAAGCGCTTGAAGGCAGTGCCGGAGATCGAGAAACCTCGCCTCGATCCCGCCATGCGACGCTTCTTCAAAACGCTCGGGCCTGCGGTGATCGGCTCAGCCGGCGTGCAGCTCGCATTGTTCGCCGATACCATCATCGCGTCCTTCCTCCCGACCGGTGCCGTGTCGGCACTCTATTACGCAGATCGCATCTATCAGCTTCCGCTCGGCGTCATCGGCATCGCGGCCGGCACGGTGCTGCTGCCGGAGATGAGCCGGCGCATTGCGGCGGGGGATCCCGACGCGGCACATCGTTCGCAGAACCGCGCCATCGGCCTGACCCTGGCGCTCGCCGCGCCCTTCGTCGTCGCCTTCATCACCCTGCCGGAACTCATCATGTCGGCCCTGTTCCAGCGCGGCGCGTTCGATGCGACAGCGGCCGCCCGCTCAGGCGCGGTGCTCGCAGCCTACGCCATCGGCCTTCCGGCCGCGGTGCTGATCCGTTCGGCGGTGGCAAGTTTCTATGCGCGCTCCGATACCCTGACACCGCTCATCGCATCGCTGGCAGCCGTGGCGGTGAATGTCGTCATCAAGATCACGCTGATGGACACCTATGGCGTCGTCGGCCTCGCGCTGGGCACCGCGGCGGGGATCTGGATCAATCTGGCGCTGCTCGTCATTCTGGCAACGCGGCGTAACTGGATGGCGCCGAGCGCGCAGCTCGGACGCATCCTCGCAGCCATCGCCGGGGCAACGATCTTGCTGGCGCTTTTCGCCTGGTTCGCGCCAGCGCCGCTTTCCGCTTTTGCCGCGGCGTTGCCGCGGTGGCGCAGCGAAATTCTGCTCGTCATCGTGGGAGCCGGCGGCTCCATCGTCTATGGCGCGAGTCTGCTCACGGGGCTGAAGCTCGCCGGGGTGAAACTCGCGCGGCGCTAGTTCGTGCGAACCGACGCGCTCCCCTCACCCGCGCCTGCGGCGCGACCTCTCCCCACAGGGGAGAGGTGAGAGGAGGCGCACAAATGGCGCGGGAACCGCCCACCTCTCCGGGGAGAGGTCGAGCGAAGCGAGGGTGAGGGGTTGGCGCATCACAGAAAAGCGCGATGTTCCAGCTCAGCCAGGATGGTCTCCATGACGTCATCGATATTGGCCAAGATTTCTGCATTCGTGATCCGCAGAACATGGAAGCCACAGGATTCGAGGATATGCGTCCTCTCGGCATCGTAAGCCAACTCGGAATCCATCGAATGAGTCGCGCCATCGACTTCAACAATCAACCGAGCATCCAGGCAGATGAAATCGACAATGAACCGGTCGACGACATGCTGACGACGAAACTTCCAGCGGGCGAGGCTCCGGTTCCGCACCGCGCGCCAAAGAACGGCCTCGGCGTCCGTTTGCTGCTTGCGAAGCTGTCTTGCGCGCTGCACGAACCGCCGCATTCCCTCACCCGCGCCTACGGCGCGACCTCTCCCCACTGGGGAGAGGTTAAGAGAAGTGATACTTTATTGCAATAACGTCCCGATCCGCCCGGATCGACACATAACGCTCCGATCCGCACAATGGCGCGGGAACCGCCCACCTCTCCCCGCCGGGGAGAGGTCGAGCGAAGCGAGGGTGAGGGGGCGCCCTCCGGCTCGCTTCGCTAACGGATCATGCGGCGCTCTTGTCGTGCGCGAACGCCCAGTACAATTCGCGCGCCCGGCGATAGAAGCGGCCCGGCTGCAGGTTGCGGTCGTCGATGCGCAGGATCGGCATGACCTTCGAATAATTGCCCGAGATGAAGATCTCGTCCGCCCCCGCGAAATCCTCGTAGCGCAAGGTCGACTCGACAACCTCGATGTTGTCGTCGCGCAGAAGCTGGATCACGCGCTGGCGGGTGATCCCGTTCAGGAAGCTGCCATTTGCATAAGGCGTATGAACGACACCGTCTTTCGCCATGAAGACGTTCGACGTTCCGGTTTCGGCGACATTGCCAAGCGCATCGCAAACGAGTGCATTATCGAATCCCTTCTCCTTCGCCTCGCGGATGACGCGGGCGTTGTTCGGATAGAGGCAGCCGGCCTTGGAATCGGTCGGCATGGATTCCAGCGTCGGCCGCCGGAAGCTCGATTTCATCACCGACAGGCCGCCTGGCACCGGCATGGGCGCCTCGAAGAGCGACAGGCAGAACTGTGTCGAATCCGGATCGGGCACGATGGTCGCAAGGCCCTCGGCCTCGCCCCAATACATCGGCTTCAGGTAAAGCGCCGTATCGGGTGCGAATTTCTTCACGCCCTCCCGCACGAGTTCGACGATGCGCTTAGGATCCATGGTCGGCTCGAGCCCGATGACCCTGGCGGAGCGATTCACCCGCTCGGCGTGCCGGTCGATATCCGGCATGACGCCTTCGAAGAACCGCGCGCCGTCGAAGACGGAGGAACCGAGCCAGGACACATGCGAGCGCGGCCCGATGAGCGGCGGGTTGCCCTCATGCCAGGCGCCATTGAACCAGTTCCACGTCTGCGAATGCCAAGCCACTTGTTTCATCCCTGTCGGTCGATAATGACGGCCGTATCGAAGGCCCTGTCGGCGAGCGCGTCAATTGCGCGAGACGCGCCGGTTCATGAAGTCTTGTGATCGGTCGCACGCGCAACGCTGATCGATCGGGTTACTTTGCAAGAGTTGCCAGAATGCGCGCCCAGGAGCGGGTGCCCTTGTGGAAGCTCTTGAGGTCGTATTTTTCGTTGGGCGAGTGGATGCGGTCGTCATCCAGGCCGAAACCGACGAACAGGGTGTCGAGGCCGAGAATGCGCTTGAAATCCCCGCCGATCGGGATCGAGCCGCCCATGCCGATGACGATCGGATCCGCCTGCCACTCGTCGCGCAACGCACCCTTGGCGGCGGTCAGCGCCGGAAAGTCGTGCGGCAGCATCTGCGCGCGCGAACCCTTGTGCCGAATGAACTCCACCGAGCAATCGGATGGGATGCGCTCTTCGACGAAGGCCTGAAAATTCTTCGAGATCGCAGCCGGATCCTGATCGCCGACGAGGCGGAACGAGATCTTGCAGCGTGCCTCGGCCGCAATCACCGTCTTGGTGCCCTCGCCCGTATAGCCGCCGATGATCCCGTTGACGTCGCAGGTCGGCCGCGACTGGATCTGCTCGATCAGCATGCGGCCTTTTTCGCCGGCCGAATGCCTGAGGCCGATCTGGCCCAGAAATTCCTCTTCGGTGAGGTTCAGCTTCTTCCACTGTTCCAATACCTGCGTGGGCGTTTCAGGCACGCCGTCGTAGAAGTCCTTGATGGTGATCCGGCCGTTCTCGTCGTGAACCGCCGCGATGATCTTCGACAGGACGTGGATCGGATTGCGGGCCGCACCCCCGAACGAGCCGGAATGCAAGTCGCGATCGGCACAGCGCACGATCACCTCCTCATACACCATGCCGCGCAGCGATGAAGTGATGGCGGGGGTGTTCTGATCCCACATGCCGGTATCGCAGACGAGGGCCACATCGGCCTTCAACTCCTGCTTGTTGGCCTCGACGAATTCGGGCAGGAATTTCGACCCGTCTTCCTCGGCGCCCTCGATCAGGAATGTGATGTTGATGGGCAGCGAGCCGGTCACGGCCTTCCAGGCCCGGCAGGCTTCGACGAAGGTCAGCACCTGGCCCTTGTCGTCCGAGGCGCCGCGCGCGGAAATGACCTTTCGGCCATCCGGCAGCGTCGCCATCTTCGGCTCGAATGGCGGCGTCTGCCATTGATCGAGCGGGTCGACGGGCTGCACGTCATAATGGCCGTAGAACAGCACATGCGGCTTTGCTTCGCCCTTCACATGCCCGACCACCGCAGGATGGCCGCCGGTCTCGCGTAAGGTCGCGTCGATGCCAAAACCCTTCAGCTCATCGACCAGCCACTGCCCCGCCTTTCGGCAATCGTCCTTGTAGGCCGGATCGGTCGAGATCGAGGGAATCTTCAGCCAGTGGAAAAGCCGATCGAGGGAGGTGTCGAGATCGGCATCGATCTTGGCGAGGACTTGGTCGAGCTGGGACATGATGCGGGAGCCTGATGAGTTCGCGGGCGAACAGGTAGCCCCAGGATGGCCGCAGCCGCAAGCCTCCCCGTCGAAAACCATTTGTGAGCCTTCTCGGGGAGTGAGATATTGTAGGCGCTGCAGCATGTTGGCTGCTGGTTTTGGAGGTCGAAATGAGAAAGCTCGCGCTCTGTGCCGGTGCTGCCCTCGTCGTCCTTGGCAGTGTTGAATCCGCTGATGCTCAGGTCCGCCAGCGCTACGGCTACTATGGCGCTCGCTGGGGAAGCCCCTACGTCTACCGCGGCTCAAGGTGGAACGGCGGCGCCGTAGCCGCAGGCCTTGTCGGCGGGCTCGTGCTCGGCGGGCTTGCGGCAGCCGCCGCCACGCCGGCCTATTCCTATCCGTATGGCTATGGTTATCCATACGGGTATGGGTACCAGCCATCCTATGGTGGCTATTACTATCCGGCTCCTGTTGCCAGGCCGTATTATGGCTACAGCCCTGCCCCGTATTACGGTGGGGGCGTGGTTTACCCGGCCGACCCGTACGCTGCACCTCATGAGATTCGAGGCGGCTATCGGACCTTCTATCGGCCGGGCTACGGGCGGGTGATCGTCGGCTCGCCCTACTGAGCGGGAAAGATCGCCCGCGGACGTCTACCGTCGCAGCAGCCCACCAAGGGTTCCGCGCACGATGGCGCGGCCGATGGAGCTGCCCTGACGGCCGCCGAGCGATTTGCCGATCTGCGCCGCCAGCGATCCGACCGTCTGGTTGACGACGGTGCGGGTGACCTCGCGCGTCACGCGCTGGGTCACCGTCATCGAGCCCTTGCGCGCGCCGGCGGTGCCGAACAGGCCGCCGAGCATGTCCAGAATGCTACCGCCGCCCTCCGCCGCCTGTGCGTCGGTGGCGGCTTTTTCGGCGCGCTTCGCCAGCATTTCGTAAGCCGAATCCGAATCGATCGTCTGTTCGTATTTGCCCCGGAGCACGCTCGCGGCGATGATGGCCTGACGCTCCGCATCGCTGATCGGCCCGACCTGCGCCATCGGCGGCGCGATCAGCGTGCGCTCCACCATCGAGGGCGAGCCCTTGCCCTCGAGCGTCGACACCAAAGCCTCGCCGACGCCAAGTTCGGTGATGGCTTTCTCGGTGTCGAAGGCCGGGTTCTGGCGGAAGGTCTGCGCCGCCACGCGCACCGCTTTCTGCTCCCGCGGCGTGTAGGCGCGAAGCGCGTGCTGCACGCGATTGCCGAGCTGCGCCAGCACCGATTCCGGCACGTCGACCGGGTTCTGCGTGATGAAATAGACGCCAACGCCTTTCGAGCGGATGAGGCGCACGACGCGCTCGACCGTCTCGACCAGAACCTTCGGCGCGTCGCTGAAAAGAAGATGCGCTTCGTCGAAGAAGAACACGAGTTTCGGCTGATCGAGATCGCCGACTTCGGGCAGTTCCTCGAACAATTCCGACATGAGCCAGAGCAGGAACGTCGCGTAGAGACGCGGATTGTTCATGAGCTTGTCGGCGGCCAGAATGTTGATGACGCCGCGACCATCCCGGTCCTTGCGCATCAGGTCCTTGATGTCGAGCGCCGGTTCGCCGAGGAATTCCTCGCCCTGCTGGTTTTCAAGCACCAGCAGCTGTCGTTGAATGGTGCCGATCGTCGCCTTGGAGACATTGCCGTAGGTCGTGGTGAGCGTTTGCGCATTTTCCGCGACGAGTTGCAGCAGCGCCCGCAAATCCTTGAGATCCATGAGCAGGAGACCCTGTTCGTCGGCGATGCGAAAGGCGATGTTGAGAACGCCTTCCTGCGTGTCGTTGAGATCGAGCAGGCGCGACAGGAGCAGCGGCCCCATTTCGGACACCGTGGCGCGCACCCGGTGACCCTGCTCGCCGAACAGGTCCCAGAACACGACCGGAAAACGGTCCGACACGTAATCGACGCCGATATCCTTGGCGCGCTTCACGAACGCGTCCTTGCTGTTGCCGGGCGCGGCCACACCGGAGAGATCGCCCTTGATGTCGGCGGCAAAGACGGGGACGCCGGCATTGGAGAAGCCCTCGGCCAAGACCTGCAGGGATACCGTCTTGCCGGTGCCGGTCGCGCCCGTGATGAGGCCGTGCCGGTTGGCGAGCGTCAGATCGAGATATTCGGGTTTGGTGCTTTTGCCGATAAGGATCTTGCCGTCTTCGAGCATCGTTTATCTCCGGTACCGGACTCGACTTTAAGGAAAGGCCCCGTCCGATTCTACTGCCCGGCTCACTTGATTTAACGGGCTCGCACAGCGAACTATCGTCTCAACCTGGAAAACCTGAAGGAGAATCACGTGGAAGAGCTCATCGCACGGGTGACGCAAAAGACCGGCCTCGACGCTGCGACCGCCGAGACGGCGATCGGCATCATTCTGGCCTTTCTCCAGAAGGATGGCCCCGCGGCCGAGGTCAACCAGCTCATCGCGGCTCTTCCGGGCGCCGAGGATGCCATCGCGAAGGCAGGATCCGGCGGTGGTGGCGGCATTATGGGCATGGTGGGATCGATGGGCGGCGGGGTCATGGCGCTCGGCACCCGATTGATGGGCGCGGGGGTCTCCATGGGCCAGATGCAGCCCCTCGGCCACGAGCTTCTGGCCTACGGCCGTGAAAAGGCCGGCGAGGACGTGATCGGGCCCATCGTCGGGGCGATCCCTGGATTGTCGCAATTCGTTTGAGGCGAAGAGGCGAATGGTGAGTGGCGAATGGCGAATGGAAGGGGCCATCGCCGCGACAACTGCTACTCTCACCACTCGCCACTCGCCACTCGCCACTCACCACTCACTACTCACCACTCACCATTCGCCACTCGCCACTCGCCATTCGCACAGAGCCGCCATGACAGACCCCGCCCTCACCAACGACTTCCCGCCGGCCACGGAAGCGGAATGGCGCAAGCGCGTCGAGGGCGTCCTGAAGGGGGCGGATTTCAACCGGAAGCTGGTCGCGCGAACCCATGACGGCATCGAGATCCAGCCGCTCTACGCGAAAGCGGAAGCGGGAGATCCGATCGTCCGCAACGAGCCGGGTGCATGGCGCGTTTCCCAGCGCGTGGATCATCCGGACCCCGCGACCGCGAACGAACTCGCACTGGCCGATCTCTCGGGCGGCGCCGATGCGCTGACGCTGGTCGTCCGCAAGGCGCCGGCTTCCCGCGGCTTCGGTGTTGCCATTGCGACGCTCGATGACCTCGATCGCGCCCTTGCCGACGTGATGCTCGACCTCGTCCATCTTCGCCTCGATGCGGGCGGGCACGGGCGTCAGATCGCCGCCCTCCTCGTTGCCCTGGCCGATCGCCGCGGCCACGCCCTTTCCGGTCTCTCGGTCGATCTGGGGCTCGATCCTCTTGGCGCCATGGCCGCCATGGGCAAGCTCTCGGCCTCGTGGGACGAGGTGGCGGGGCGGATGTTCGAGACGCAGGCGGGCCTGTCGGAGCGTGGATTTGCCGGCCGCATCTTCCTGAGCGATGGCCGGCCCTATCACGAAGCCGGCGCCAGCGAGGCGCAAGAACTGGCGGCTGTGCTCGCGACCGGAATCGCTTATCTGCGGGCGCTCGAAGCGGGTGGGATTTCGCTCGACGCGGCAGGGAATGCCCTCGCTTTCCTGCTCGTGGCGGATGCGGACGAGTTTCTCACCGTGGCGAAGTTCAGGGCTTTGCGCCGCCTTTGGGCGCGGGTGGAGCAGGCCTCCGGCCTCGACCCGCGGCCCATCCGTCTCCATGCGGAGACCGCATGGCGCATGACGACCCGGCGCGATCCGTGGGTCAATCTCTTGCGGACCACGGTTGCGACCTTCTCGGCCGGGCTTGGCGGGGCCGATGCCATCACCATCCTGCCCTTCACCACCGCGCTTGGCTTGCCGGATGCCTTTGCCCGCCGGATCGCGCGCAATACGCATCTGATCCTGCTGGAGGAGGCCAACCTCGCCCGCGTCGCGGATCCCGCCTCCGGCGCAGGCGGTTTCGAGGCCCTGACGGAGGCCCTGTGCGACAACGCCTGGGCGCTGTTTCAGGCAATCGAGCGCGATGGCGGCATCGTCGAGAGCCTGAAGCGCGGCACCGTGCAGCGGGATATCGCCGGGACCCAGGCGCAGCGGGAGAAAGCCATCGCCACGCGGAAGGAGCCGATCACCGGCACGAGCGAATTTCCCAACCTCCACGAAGGCGATGTCTCGGTCCTGATGCCGTCGCCCCTGTGGAACGAGCCGACCCGCACCGACGAGACCGGTTCCGCCGCGGCATCGTCGCGTCCTGTTGCACCTTCGACCTTCTCGTCCCTCGTGGACAGGGCAGCAAAGGGCGCCGGATTGTCCGAGCTTGCCCATTCGGCGATCGGTCCTGCTCCTGTGGCGATCGCGCCGCTTCCGTCGCTCCGGGCAGCCGAGCCGTTCGAGCGCCTGCGCGATGCATCCGACGCCGTCCTGGCGCGGACCGGAGCGCGTCCGAAGGTGTTTCTGGCAACGCTTGGCAATGCCGCCGCCTTCACCGCGCGGGCAGGCTTCGCGAAGAACTTTTTCGAGGCGGGCGGCATCGAGGCCGTCATGGCGGCTTCCGGCGACATGCTGCCTGCCTACCGGGCCAGCGGCGCCGCTCTGATCTGCCTTTGCTCCTCCGACGAGATTTATCGAACCGAGGGCGTTGCCGCGATCGCGGCTTTGCGGCGGGACAGCGGCGCGCCCATTTACGTAGCCGGGCGACCGGCGGGATTCGAGACAGGCCTGACGGATGCCGGCGCCACGGGCTTCATCTACGCCGGCTGCGACGCGATTTTGGTGCTGCGCGAGGCTTTTGGCCGAGCTTAGCCGGTGGTCGAGGGGCGCCGTGTTTTAAGGATAGCTTCCCCATTGTGAGGGCCTTAAAATGCAGGCCGATCTTCGTGCAATCGTCGAAAGCGTGACAAAAAGCCTATGAGCCGCATTCCGGATTTCTCAGCCGTTGCCTTTGCGGATGTTCCGATGCCGACGGCTGCGGCCGATGTCGCGTCCCCCTGGCTGACGCCCGAGGGCATCCCGGTGAAACCTGTCTATGGGCCGCAGGATCGCGCCGGCATCGACTTCCTCGATACCTATCCCGGCATCGCGCCCTATCTGCGCGGGCCCTACCCCACCATGTACGTAAACCAGCCCTGGACCGTGCGCCAGTATGCGGGGTTTTCGACGGCCGAGGATTCCAACGCCTTCTATCGCCGCAATCTCGCGGCCGGGCAGAAGGGCCTGTCCGTCGCGTTCGATCTTGCCACCCATCGCGGCTACGACAGCGATCATCCGCGTGTGTCCGGCGATGTGGGCATGGCGGGGGTCGCCATCGACTCGATCTATGACATGCGCACGCTGTTTTCCGGCATTCCGCTCGACCGGATGAGCGTGTCGATGACCATGAACGGCGCGGTGCTGCCGATCCTCGCGCTCTACATCGTGGCGGCGGAGGAACAGGGCGTGCCGCATGAGAAATTATCGGGCACGATCCAGAACGACATCCTGAAGGAATTCATGGTGCGCAACACCTACATCTACCCGCCCAAAGGGTCGATGCGCATCATCTCGGATATCTTCGCCTACACGTCGCAGCATATGCCGAAGTTCAACTCGATCTCGATTTCCGGCTACCACATGCAGGAAGCCGGTGCGACGCAGGATCTCGAACTCGCCTACACGCTCGCGGACGGCGTCGAATACATCCGCGCCGGCCTCGCCGCGGGCCTGACCATCGATCAATTCGCGCCGCGCCTGTCGTTCTTCTGGGCGGTCGGCATGAACTTCTTCATGGAAGTCGCCAAGATGCGCGCCGCGCGCCTGATCTGGGCGAAGCTGGTGCGCGAATTCGATCCGAAGAGCGAGAAATCGCTGCCGCTGCGCACCCATTCGCAAACCTCGGGCTGGTCGCTGGCGGCGCAGGACGTGTTCAACAATGTCATCCGCACCTGCATCGAGGCAATGGCGGCAACGCAAGGGCACACGCAATCGCTGCACACCAACGCGCTCGACGAGGCGCTGGCGCTGCCGACCGACTTTTCCGCTCGCATCGCCCGCAACACGCAGCTCTTTCTGCAACAGGAAAGCGGCACCACGCGGATCATCGACCCTTGGGGCGGTTCCTATTACGTGGAGAAGCTGACGCAGGAACTCAGCCAGAAGGCGTGGGCGCATATTCAGGAGGTCGAGAGCCTTGGGGGCATGGCGAAGGCGATCGAGGCCGGCATTCCGAAATTGCGCATCGAGGAAGCGGCCGCGCGCACGCAGGCGCGCATCGATTCCGGCCATCAGAAGATCATTGGCGTCAATTGCTTCAGGTCCGGCGACGAGGCGTCGATCGATATCCGGCAGGTCGATAACGCCTCCGTGCGCAACCAGCAGATCGAGAAGCTGCGTCGCCTACGCGCGGAGCGCAACCAGAGCGACGTCGATGCGGCGCTGGCGGCCTTGTCGAAGGGTGCGGCGGGCAACGACAACCTGCTCGACCTCGCGGTGAAAGCCGCACGCGCGAAAGCGACGGTGGGCGAAATTTCCGACGCGCTCGAAAAAGTCTGGGGCCGGCACGTGGCGTCGATCAAGGCGATCTCGGGCGTCTACAAGCGGGAGATGGGCATGGACCAGCCGGCCTTGGACGAAGTGCATCGGCTCGTCGAGGAATTCGCCGATCAAGACGGCCGCCGCCCGCGCATCCTCGTGGCCAAGATGGGCCAGGACGGCCACGACCGCGGCCAGAAAGTCATCGCCTCCGCCTTCGCCGATCTTGGCTTCGACGTGGATATCGGGCCGCTTTTCGCCACGCCCGGCGAGGCAGCCCGCCAGGCGGTGGAGAATGACGTGCACATCATCGGCGTCTCGTCGCTCGCCGCAGGCCATCTCAGCCTCGTGCCGGAACTGAAAAGCGAACTCGCGAAATTCGGCCGCGACGACATCATGATCGTCGTCGGCGGCGTCATTCCGCAGCAGGATTTCGAGGCGCTCCGCAAAGCCGGCGCCTCGGCGATCTTCCCGCCCGGAACGGTGATCGCGCAGGCGGCGATCGGGCTGATCGAGGAGTTGAACCAGCGGCTGGGTTATGGGCCCAAGCAGGCGGCGGAGTAACCTACCTCAGTCGATATCAAGCCGCTTCTCGAACCAATGATGGGCATAGGGCTCATCGTTGAAGCGGGGCACCTCCTGATATCCCTCGCTCCGATAGAGTGCCTGAGCCTCCGTGAGCGTGCGGTTGGTTTCGAGACGGAGCCTCCGAAGCCCCACGTCGCGCGCGGTCGTTTCCAGCACCCGAAGGATTTTGCGCGCGATCCCGTGGCCCCGCGCCACCGGCGCGGTCCACATGCGCTTGATCTCGCCCGTAGCTGCATCCACGCGTTTCAGGGCGCCGCAGCCGACGGGGGCCCCATCAAGCCTGGCGACAACGAAGAAACCCGTCGGCGGCGTAAGCTCCTGGTCGCGAGCGGGATTGCTTCGGCTCGGGTCAAAACCGGTCTCAAAGCGCCCGGCCAGTTCTGCGAAATATTGCTCGACGCACCAGCGGGCGTCCGCGCTGTTGGGCGGTTCGACGCGTAGGTCGATTTCGACCTGATTCGGATTTCCGGCTTGTCCCATCGGTGTCAAAAGCCTCTGAACGCAATCTCCTGGCGCGATCTTACCCCTGCCCCGCCCGCAACCCCACCGTCGCCACGCCTGCGCCGATCAGCAACGATCCGCCGACCTTGTTGATC
>NZ_VCMV01000003.1:0-304311 GCF_008757455.1 Microvirga brassicacearum
GGCGGTCGCGACTACATGGCGACCTTCGCTTCGCTTGCCGGCGTAAAGCTGCCCGAGAACGATCGTGAGGGCCAACCCATCATCTTCGATAGCTACGACAGGTCGCCGATCCTGTTCGGGAAGGGTCAGTCTGAACGCAAAAGCTGGTTCTACTTCACCGAGAACGAACTGACGCCCGGGTCGGACACTACAAGGCGGTCTTCAATCTGCGTGGCGACGATGGCGCGAGCACGGGCGGCCTGGCTGTCGACTCGAACCTCGGTTGGAAAGGGGCGCAGTCTTACGTCGCGACCGTTCCCCAGGTGTTCGATCTCTGGCAGGACCCGCAGGAACGCTATGACGTCTTCATGAACAACTACACGGAGCACACCTGGACGTTGGTCACGATCAACGCGGCAATCAAGGAGTTGATGCAGACCTATCTCAAGTACCCGCCGCGCAAGCTCCAAAGCGAGGGCTATTCGGGTCCGGTCACCATCACGCAATATCAGAGATTCCAGTACCTGCGAGAGCAGCTTGCAAAGGATGGTTTCAACATCGGGCTGCCGACGGGCAACTAGCGGCAAGAAAGCACCCGGAAGCGCGGTGGCCGAGGAGGCCACCGCGTCCAAGGACTGGCCAGTTCCCATACCGGCTTGGGATAGCATGATGCCCGTTCTCCTGAACTGGGATGACCCACAATGGTTGAGAATATCACCAGACAATCCGGTTCGGATCAGGTTTCCGTCGAGCTGTCGTCGCGGCGGACCGGCATGTCGTTCCAGCGTACCCGCATGAGCGCCGACCGCACGCTGATGTCGGTGATCCGCACGTCGTTGTCGCTGATCGGCTTTGGATTCACGATCTTCCAGTTCTTCCAGAAGCTGCGCGATGCGGGAACGCTCGCAAGTGCGGCCGCGCCGCGCAATTTCGGCATCTCCCTCGTGGCACTCGGCATCGCCATGCTGACGATCGGCATCGTTTATCACGTGCAGTTCATGATCGGCTTGCGCACGGAGCGCCGGAGCATGACTGAGGCTGGGCTCATCCACGGTCAAAGCCATTTCCCCGTCTCACTTACGCTGATTACCGCGGTGATCCTGCTGTTGATCGGCATCATGGCCATCGTCAGCATGGTCTTCGAGGTTGGCCCGTTCGATTGAGGACAACGGCATGAGACCGAGACGTCACCCCTTGGCAAGTGTGAGGGAACCGAGCGGAGATGGTCGAAATCAAGCAATGGCTGATCGCAGTTACCGAGCCGACCATCGTGATCATCGATGCGCTGGCGTTGATCCTGATCATCGTCGGCACGGCCGAGGCGTTCGTCAAAGGCCTGCGCGCGATGCTCTCCTCGCCGTCGGGCCATGAAACGCGGGAGATCTGCCTTCGATACGGGCGCTGGCTGGTGGCGGCCCTGACCTTTCAGCTCGCCGCCGACATCGTTGAGACCTCGATCACCGATAGCTGGGTGGCGATCGGACGTATCGCGGCGGCTTCGCCATCGGGCAATTGCGGGCGCGAAGCGGCAGCATCCCGCTCGACAGTTCGAGGCAACTTCGTTTGAGATCGGCGGCGGCGTCGCGGCCGCGGTCAACGAACAGATCAGCCTCTATGCGACGGCTTCCTACGAGACCAACCTTGGCGGATCCCATCGGGAGACCATCAAGGGTAACCTCGGCTTGCAGGTGACGTGGTAGGTTAAGGCTGATGCCGGTCCACGGATTGTCCATTTACCAACGCATGGGAGGTTGTCATGCACGCGTGCAGATTCATCCAGAGCCGGCTCGGAGTCATTGGATTTCGCTGGCTGTGCTGACAGCGCTAGCTATACCGGATACCGCAATGGCTAGTCCCTTGATGTCCACTCGGTCGCTTGTGGATGCCGCGCCAGGGCTCATCGAAACGGTGCAGGCGCGTGGCGGGCACGTCCGCGGGGGAGCGGTTGCGCGCGGTCCCCGTGGTGGGGTTGCGGTTCGCGGACGATCCGGTGCGGCGGTCAGTGGCCCCCGCGGGAACGTCGCGGCGGCGCCTCGGGGTGTCGTCCGCCGTCCGGTTGTGGTAGCGCCCGGGTGGCGGAGGCCGGCAGCCTATTGGTGGCGCCCCGGCGGAGCCATTGCCGCCGGCGCCGCGGTCGGGTTCGTCACCGCGGCAGCCGCCGCCTCGTATGCCGGTTCGCCACCGGCCGCAGGCTACTGCTGGTACTACACCAATCCCCAGCGAACCCAGGGCTTTTGGGACATCTGCCCGCGGTGACGAAGACGAGTCGCCTTTTGGCGCAAGCGAATCCCCCGTCCGTATGGTAGAGTTGCGCGCGTGCTCAGGCTCGACCACCCAGGAGGTGTCAATGCCAATGCATCATACCAAGATCGCGTGCAGACACCGCCAACGAAGCCGCTCAATGCATCGTGTCAACTGCCGTCGCGGGCGACAAGGCGGTCGGCCCTCCATACCCGATTGCCGCTGACTAGTGGAAACGTCCGGTGACCGGCACTCGCACGGCACCCTATTCCCAAGGAGCTGGATATGAGCAGTACTCAGGCGCGCAGCGAAACTGCGATCGATGCCCCGAGAGCGCCGGCGGTTGATATGAAGCTCGAGGTTGTCGCCATCCCGGTCGCGGATGTCGATCGCGCCAAGCGCTTCTACGACGATCTGGGTTGGAGGCTCGACGCTGACTTCGTCAAGGGCGATGCGTTTCGGGTCGTGCAGGTCACGCCTCCCGGCTCGTCGTGCTCGATCCACTTCGGTACGGGGGTCACGTCGGCTGCGCCGGGCTCGGCATCCGGACTTTTCCTCGTCGTGTCCGACATCGAGGCAGCGCGCGCCGAGCTCGTCGGTCGCGGTGTCGACGTGAGCGAAGTGTTCCACCGTGCGGTCGGGGAGGACCCCTTGCGCGGTCCGGATCCGGCGCGGCGCAGTTACGGCTCATACGCCACGTTCAACGATCCGGATGGTAACGGCTGGCTCGTGCAGGAGGTCACCGCGCGCTTGCCCGGACGGGTGGACACGGACGACACGACCTTCACCTCTTCGACTGACCTCGCAACCGCGCTCCGACGTGCGGCGGCGGCACACGGCGAGCACGAGAAGCTGATCGGCCACCACGATGAGGGCTGGCCGGACTGGTACGCCGAGTACATCGTCCGGGAGCAGACCGGTAAGCCGCTGCCGTCATGAGCGGTGGGCTTAGCTTTGGCTTTCGGAAGGATCGACTTTCCGCCATCTCGGCGCAGAACTCATCGTGAGCCGTATCATGAACCAATTCTTTGACGCCATCGTCATCGGCGCTGGACAGGCGGGACCATCCCTGGCCGGGCGTCTCACCGCCGCTGGAATGCAGGTCGCGCTCGTCGAACGCAAATTGGTCGGCGGAACCTGCGTCAACACCGGCTGCATACCGACCAAGACGCTGGTCGCCAGCGCCTACGCGGCCCATCTCGCGCGGCGAAGCAGCGAATATGGGATCACGATCGAGAGTCCAATCAAGATCGACATGAAACGAGTCAAGGCTCGGGCCGAAACCGTCTCAATGAATGCCCGCCAGAACGTCGAAACATGGCTGCGCGGCATGGACGGCCTGACGGTCATCGAAGGGCATGCCCGGTTCGAGGGCCCCGACGTCGTCCGGGTAGGCGAGAGCCTGCTGAAGGCGCCCCGCATTTTCATCAATGTCGGCGGCCGCGCGAGCGTGCCTGACATGCCGGGCATCGGCACGGTCGACTATCTCACCAACACGTCGATCCTCAAGCTCGAGAAGGTCCCGCGACACCTCGTCGTCGTCGGCGGAAGCTACATCGGGCTTGAGTTCGCTCAGATGTATCGACGCTTCGGCGCGCAGGTCACGGTCGTCGAGATGTCACCGCGGCTGATCGCCCGCGAGGACGAGGACGTATCGGAGACGGTTCGGGAGATCCTCATCGACGAGGGGATAACGGTGCGCACCAGCGCCACCTGCATTGGCTTCAAGCCGCATGCGGACGGCGTGGTGGTCGACGTCGATTGCACCTCCGGAGAGCCGTCCACGGTGGGTTCGCATGTGCTGCTTGCGGTGGGACGTCGGCCCAACACGGACGACCTCGGCCTCGAGAAGGCCGGAGTCGCGCTCGATGCCCGGGGCTACATCGGGGTGGATGACAGTCTGGCCACCAATGTGTCGGGCATCTGGGCCATGGGCGACTGCAACGGCCGCGGAGCCTTCACCCACACGTCCTATAACGATTACGAGATTGTCGCCGCCAACCTTCTCGACGGCGAGAAGCGCCGGGTGAGCGACCGGATTTCCGCCTACGCGCTCTACGTCGACCCGCCGCTCGGGCGTGTCGGCATGTCGGAGACGGAAGCGAGGCGCATGGGCCGGAAGCTGCTGGTATCCAAACGCCCGATGACCCGGGTCGGGCGCGCGATCGAGAAGGGTGAGACCAAGGGCTTCATGAAGGTGGTCGCCGACGCCGAGACGAAGCAAATCCTGGGGGCCGCTATCTTGGGAGTGGGTGGCGACGAGGCAATCCACGGCATCCTGGACATGATGAATGCCGGAGCGACCTATCCGGTCCTGAAATGGGCGGTGCCCATTCACCCGACCGTCTCGGAACTGATCCCCACCGTTCTGGCAGACCTGAAGCCTCTGAATTGATGCTGCGGCTTTGCAGGACTTTGGCTGGGGAGCGGCTCGCGATGGCTAGCTAAGGAGCTTGATCAGTTCCTGAGCGGCTGCCGTCGACGAGGCGGGGTTCTGGCCGGTGACCAAGCGGCCATCGACGATAGCGAAGCTCTCCCAGTCAGCAGCCTTCTCATAGCGTCCTCCGAGCCGCTTCAGTTCGTCCTCGACGAGAAACGGCACGACGTCGGTGAGCTGGACGGCTTCCTCCTCGGAATTGGTGAAGCCCGTGACGCGCTTGCCCTTGACGATCGGCTGACCTTGATACTTGACGCGCTGCAGTACGGCTGGCGCATGACACACGGCGGCAACAGGCTTGCCGGCGTTGTAGACGGCCTCGATCAGGGCGATCGAAATTGGATTGTCGACCAGATCCCACATCGGGCCGTGACCGCCCGGATAGAAGACGGTGTCGTAATCGTCGGCCTTGATGTCACTGAGCTTGACGGTGTTCGCCAGAACCTTTTGCGCGGCCGGATCGTTCTTGAACCGCGCCATCGCGTCAGTCTGGTTGCCGGGTTCATCGCTCTTGGGATCGATTGGTGGCTGGCCGCCCTTCGGCGAGGCGACGGTGATGTCGGCGCCGGCGTCCTTGAAGACATAATAGGGTGCGGCGAATTCCTCGAGCCAGAAGCCGGTCGGCCGGCCCGTATTGCCGAGTTGGTCATGCGAGGTAAGCACCATCAGGATTTTCATGTGTGGACTCCTTAGCGCAGCGGATTAGCCGAACGTGAACGAAAAAACCTCCAACTCGATCTCGAACTGGCGAGCGCTGACGAGTTCCGGTTGTCGGATCAACTGGTACAACCGCTGTTCGGTCACCGTGCCGTCGCGAATTCCGGCGCATCGCGCCCGAAGTTTCAGATCGATTTGCGCAGGGGGCTGAACGCCTCCCGGAGCTCGGCACTGAAAAGCGCAGGCTGTTCCCACGCAGCGAAGTGTCCGCCCCTGTCGACCTCGTGGAAATAGATCAGGTTGCGATAGGCGCGCCGGGCCCATGTCTCCGGGGCTCGATAGCTCTCCCCCGGAAAGACCGTGATGGCCACCGGGAGCGCGATCTCGGCGGTCCTCTCCGGGGCCGCAAAAGCGGGACTGCGTCCGCCGTATTCCCAGTACAGCCGCCCCGAGGAGGTCGGGGTGTTCGTCAGCCAATACAGCGAGATGTCGTCCAATATCTCATCGGGCGACTTTTCCGGATCACTGCTGCTGTAGGTCCACGTCGCAAAGCCTGGATGCCCGAGCATCCACGCCGCAAGGCCGGCAGGGGAGTCCGTTATGGCGTAGCCGATCGTCTGCGGCCGCGTGCCCATCATTACAGCATACGACCGGTTCCCCATTTTGCCGGCGGCGCTGAGCTCGTCGAACGTTGCGCGTTCCTTCTCGGACAGTCCCGCCGGCGCCGGCCCACCGGTGGCGAGCACTGCCGCGATCTCGGGCGGTATGATCGCCGGCAGGTTGATATGGATGCCCACCAAGCCGGCCGGCGCCTGACGCGCCATCGCGCCGGAGACGGGAGAGCCCCAGTCACCGCCCTGGGCGACATAGCGGGTGTAGCCGAGGCGCTTCATCAGCTCCGCCCAGGATCGCGCGATGCGGTCGGGCCCCCAACCGGTATCCGTCGGCTTGTCAGAGAAGCCGTAGCCAGGCATCGAAGGGAGAACGAGGTCGAAAGCGTCCTCCGCGCGCCCTCCATGAGCTGGCGGATCGCTCAGCGGGCCGACTGTCTTGAGCAGTTCAAACACGGAGCCGGGCCAGCCATGGGTCATGATCAGCGGCAGCGCATTGGGATGCTTCGAGCGAACGTGAACGAAGTGAATGTCGACGCCGTCGATCTTGGTGACGAACTGCGGTAGGTTATTCAGCTTCGCTTCCGCCTTCCGCCAGTCGTAGCCGGTGCCCCAATACGCGACGAGCGGCTTGATCTTCGCGAGCTGTATGCCTTGCGACTGGTCATCGACCGTCTCTCGGTCGGGCCACCGTGTCGCCGCGATCCGGCGTCGGAGGTCGACGAGTTGCTCTTCGGGAATATTGACGCGGAAGGGACGGATCGCATCGCCTTCTGCTGCTTTGGTCACGCCTACGGGAAGCACATTCAAAGCACCTGCCGCGGCCGACACAACCAGGAAGTCGCGTCGGTTCGGGAGTGATAATGGCTCCGACATCGACCTTCTCCATACGTTGAGGTCGCCGCAAGTGGCGAGCGTCGAGGGGAGCGGGCAACGCCCGATTCCCAGCTTTGTGCAAAGCCCCCGCAGCGCTAGACCCGCCTCTCATTACGTCGATGGAGGCTGCGGCTCTTGCGAGCAGGTCCTCCTCCGTCGGGTTACGCAACCACTCGGTTCAGGAACGAGATCGGCCAAAGCTGCCGATCAAAAGCGCAGGATGAAGAGAGTAGGCCTCGGCCGCCGGCCTAGCAAGCGGCGCCGTTGATGATCATCATGAGTGTGTTCAACTTGCCGTCGATGACCGCGCGTTGCGCGCGGGATTGCCGATCACCGTTGCGCCCTCGGAGACATCTCGCGTCACCACGCTTCCGGCACCCACGACGGCATAGTCGCCAATCGTGATGCCGGGGAGGATGATCGCTCCGCCTCCGATCCAGACATGACGGCCAATGTGGACAGGACGTCCGAACTCAAGACCAGCCCGACGCTGTTCAGGATCTCGCGGGTGATCGGCGGTGTAGATTTGGACTGCTGGTCCGATTTGCGCTCCGTCGCCAATCGTTACCTCCACCACGTCGAGGATGACGCAGTTGAAGTTGAGGAAGGCGTGAGCTCCAATCCGGATGTTGAAGCCATAGTCGCAAAAGAAGGGAGGTCGGATGACCGCTCCTTGGCCGACCTCGGCGAACCGCTCCGAGAGAAGAGCATGCCAATGATCCGGCGACTGGCCGAGCGCCTCATTGTATCGCTTCAGCCAAGCGCCTGTGGCGAGCAGGTCGGCTTGGATCTCCGGGGATCCCGCATTGTAGAGCTCGCCTGCCAGCATCTTGTCTTTTTCGCTACGGCTCATCATCGCTTCCCACGTTCCAGCTTGACTCACATATATCTCAGTGGTTATGCGTCAATCAATAACCAATAGGTTATCGAACCCAGATGACGCACGCTCCCGATATGCTCTTCAGAACGTTAGCCGACCCAACTCGGCGGGCTCTCTTCGAACGGCTGTGCCGCGAAGGAGAGCAGACGGTGGGCGCCCTGACGGCGCGGGCCGGCGTCTCGCAACCGGCTGTCTCAAAGCATCTCGGCATTTTGAGGCAGGCCGGGCTGGTACGCGACCGTCATGAAGGACGACAGACCCATTATAGCGCGCAACTCGGCGCGCTGGCTCCGCTGATTGACTGGACCAGCCAGATGGCCGGGTTCTGGCAGAGTCGGTTCGACGACCTCGAAGATTTGCTGAAAAGGATGGACCAATGACCAATACTGCGACCGAAGCGCTCTCCGTCGTTGTCGAGCGCCAGATATCTTTTCCGCCGGAAAAGATCTGGCGCGCGCTCACGCAACCACACCTGATCGAGGAGTGGCTCATGAAGAACGATTTCATGCCCGTCGTTGACCACCGTTTCAATCTTCGCGCAGATTGGGGCGCCGTCGATTGTCAGGTCCTCGCAATCGAGCCGAACAAAACGCTGTCTTACACGTGGGCGGCCTATGGTCTCGAGAGTGTCGTCACCTGGACTCTCACCGCGACGAGCACCGGGACCCATCTGCGCATGGAGCAGTCGGGCTTCCGGCCGGATCAGCAGCAGGCCTACAATGGCGCCAAGGGCGGATGGCAGCAGTTCTTTGCAAACCTGGAGCAGGTCCTGGCGCGGATAGATTGAGCTCCGCCGGTCCAACAAAGCAACACGCTGTCTACGACGTTGCATGGTGTGGGTATCTGCGGATCGCCGCAACATGAAGCGTGCCGAGGAAGGAGCGGAGAAGCATGCCGGTTCAAAAGCCAACCACCAACAGCAAGGCATCCGCGAAGGGCAAGCCAGGCGCGTGTGAGGCCAAGCCGATCAAAATGCGAAAAGACCAGAAGGTTCCCGTCCTCCTTTCGGGCGGCAACCCGCAAATCGCGAAGGCGGACGGCGACGTGCCGGTGCAGGCGTACATCGCCGCGATGCCAGGCTGGAAGCGCGATCTCGGGAAGCGTCTCGACGCGCTCATCGTGCGGACCGTGCCCAACGTGCGCAAGGCCGTGAAATGGAACTCGCCATTTTACGGCATCGAGGGCCAAGGTTGGTTCCTGTCGTTCCATGTCTTCACCCACTACGTCAAAGTGACCTTCTTCCGCGGCACGTCGCTGCGGCCGGTCCCGCCCGGTGGCACGGCGCGCAGCAAGGACGTGCGTTGGATCGACATCCGCGAAGGTGACGCGCTCGACGAGGCGCAAATGGCGGACTGGATGAGACAGGCGGCTGCGTTGCCCGGCTGGATTCCGTAGCAAGGCAACAAATGGCCGGCTTCTGGCAAAGCCGGTTCGAGGACTTGAAGATCTTCAAAAGGACGGAACAATGAGCAAACCCGCGACCGGAGCGGCCCCATCGGAACGGATCGACCAACTGATCGCAGGACTCACGGACTGGCGTCGCGAAACGTTCGCCAGCCTCCGCAAGAGCATCCTTGAGGCCGACCGGGGGATCATCGAGGAGTGGAAGTGGATGGGAAGCCCGGTGTGGTCTCACAACGGAATAATCGCGGTCGCCAACGCTCACAAAGGGAAGGTGAAGCTTACCTTTATGCACGGGGCGAGCCTCCCGGACCCCGACAAGCTCTTCAACGCGGGCCTCGAAGGCAACGCGAGGCGAGCGATCGATTTTTTCGAGGACGATACGATCAACGAGGGTGCTCTAAAAAACCTTATCCGCGCTGCTGTTGATTACAATCGGGCCAAATTGAAGAAGAAGGCGGCTGGGGGGACGCGAGCAAAAGTCCGCAATGGTGAAAAGACATGAAGCTATGGCTTTCTCTCGCTAAGTTGCCCTCATTGACGATTGCCGCCGCGCGCCGAGGGGCACGCACGTCGAGATGTCGAACCTGATCGGGCGTTGCCGGCGCTTCTTGATGCGAATGCGCGGCTCTCGTCTGGCGGGAGCGCCTGTGCTATTTTGCAGCTGGTGCACAGCTCGGGCGTGGCCTCCCAACCGTGCCGTGAACTGAACCGACCAACGCTGACGCAACGGCGTTGGACCTGCGTTTGAGCCATGGCGCCGCGGGGAAGGATGAGCCACAATGTGGGCTCTGCGTCCATCTGAGGTCGGCCCAGCCAGGAACTGGCGCGCTGCCTTTCGAGAATCTTTCCGGTAAGAGGGCCTGCATGACCGTGTCGCTTCACCCCGCTGCGCCCCATCACCTGCCGGCGTTCATTACCGCTCCCGGCGAAACCGACGTCCTCATGGCCGTGATGGCCGTGCTTCTGGTGGTTGCCGTGCTGGCGATTGGCAACCTGTTCCTGACGGTGCACACCCTGCCGGAGCGCATTGCGCACAAATCCCAGAAACTTCAGTTCGAGATCGTGGCCGTGCTAGGCCTGTTGGCACTGTTCACTCATGTTCATCTCTTCTGGGTCATCGGCCTGTTGCTCGCCTTGATCGACATCCCGGATTTTGGCGGCACGTTGGGGCGAATGGCGGGATCGCTCGAGAAACTCGCGGGCATCCAGCCGGGCAAGGGTGCTGACGACGTGCCGGACGAGAACGGCCTCGATCGGCTGCACGAAGACGCGCACCCGGAAGGGCCGGACGATCCCGGCGCTCGCACCAGCGAGCGCAGGGAGCTGATCGATGCTTGAGCTTCTTCTCTGCTCCCTGCTCACGATCATCCCGGATTATCTTTATCGCCGCTATGCGCAGGGCAAGCGGTTGGGCCGGGAAATCACATTCTACTCGGTCTGGTACGAGCTGCGGTGGGGCATCACGGCCTGCCTGATGCTGACCGTCGGGCTGATCACGGTGATCTTCTACAATCACCCCTCCACGACAAGCGCGACGCTGTTCTACCGGACCGTCCCGATTCTGCCTGAAACCAACGGGCGTGTTGCGGAGGTCTATGTGGGCTTCACCGGAGACGTCAAACAAGGAGCGCCGATCTTCCGGCTGGACAGCGCGACGCAAGCGGCGGCGGCGGAAGCCGCCCGTCGGAAGATCGCCGAGGTCGAGGCCGCGATGGTGGCGGCGCGGACCGATATCGTGGCGGCCGAAGGAAGGATCCAGGAGGCCCGGAGTGCCTATCAGCAGGCCCTGGACGAATTGCAGACGAAACAGGAGCTGAACCAGCGCAACGCCGCCATTGTGGCGGCCCGCGAGATCGAGCGACTCCAGAATGTTGTCGACGGGCGCCGGGGGGCCGTTGCGGCGGCGACCGCCGCCAAGGATTCCGCCGAGGTGCAGATCTCCACGCTCCTGCCGGCCCAAAAGGCGAGCGCCGAAGCAGCCCTCGCTCAGGCCGATGTCGAACTGGCGAAGACCGTCGTTCGCGCTGGCGTGAGCGGGCGCGTGGAGCAGTTCGCATTGCGCGTCGGGGACATCGTCAACCCGTTCATGCGCCCAGCCGGGATCCTGATTCCAGAGGGCGCCGGCCGAGGACGCCTCCAAGCCGGCTTCGGGCAGATCGAGGCGCAGGTCATGAAAGTCGGAATGTTGGCGGAGGTCACGTGCATTTCGAAGCCCTGGACCGTGATCCCCATGGTGGTGACGGGGGTGCAGGATTTCATCGCCGCTGGCCAGTTCCGCAGCGGCGAGCAACTGATCGACGCGCAGCAGGTGATGCGGCCGGGAACCATCCTGGTGTTTCTGGAACCTCTCTATCAAGGCGGGCTCAAGGGCGTGACGCCCGGCAGTTCCTGCATTGCCAATGCCTATTCGAGTAACCACGACCTCATCGCCTCGGGCGAGATCGGCAATGTCCGTTCTCTGGCGCTGCACGGCGTGGATGCGGTCGGGATTGTGCATGCGATGATCCTTCGGATGCAGGCGATGGTGCTGCCGATCCAGGCCCTCGTGTTCGGCGGCCACTGATGTGGATCCCGGTGGCTCGCCTCTCTGGGAGAGAATTCAAAACCGCCAGGTGAGATCACCCTTGAGCGCGTGCTCCTGCGCATGGCTGCCGATCTGTCCCTGATAAGACGCACCGACGGTTATCGCCTTGCTGGCCTGCCACTCGAGGCCGGCTTCGGCAATGAGGGCGTCCTGGTCGATGGGTGCACCAGAGACCAGGAAAGCGGACGCGCTCCCGGCGAAGGCGGCGCGGGAGATCGGATCGATGTCGCCGAAGGCATGGCGCCAGCCGACGAGGCCCCGCAGGCGAAGCGCGTCGCCGACCTCAACCTGCGCCCGCATGCCGAGGGTGGCCGTCGTGAGGTTCTGGGCCTGGGCGAAGCCGGTCAAAGCCGCGGCGCCGCCATTCTCGGCAAAACCGCCGCGGTGGACGCGCAGAACCGCCCCGCCGAGGAAGGGCTCGATCTCGATCCCGCCCCAATCGATCCGGTAGCCGAGTTCGCCGAAGGCCTGCAAGGTCGAGCCATCGTAATCTGCCGTGAGCCGGTCGGCGAAGCCGGGGAGGGCCACGCTGCGGGTGGTGTCGAGATCGTTGAACGCATAGGCGCCGCCGAGGCGCAGGCGGATGTTGCCCCATGTGGTCGAACCGTAGACTGCACCGAACGTGGATTCGACTGCGCTCGAGGAAAGTCGTGCATCAACGTCGAAAGTGGTGCGGCTGAAGCCGCCGGCGATGCCCAACATGGTGCCGGGTGCAAGGTGGGTTTCCGCACCGATGACGAAGCCGCCGGTGGAGGTGTCGAGGGCGGCGGCGTTGCCGTTGGAGCGGGTCCGGCCGAAGGAACCGAAGCCCTCGCCCCACAGGGCGAAGCGCTCGGACGACGGGAGCATGATCGCGACCGGCAGCGTAGTCTCGGGACGATCCGCCGCATAGGCGGCGTGGATTGTTTGGCCGGTCAGCTCCTTGCGCATCCGGCCGAGCAGGGTGCTCTGCACCAGGGCCGCATCACCATACGACGTGGCGATAACGGAGGCGTGCGCCTCGCCGGAGAGAGCGTCGAAGGCTTGGCGGGCGCCGCCCGTGCTGGCGCCGATCAGGGTGTCGAACAGGCGGTTGCCCTCCCCCAAAGCCTCGAGCGCGTCGGCGGTGGCGTATTGGTTGGCGGTTGTCGCCGCCGTGTGGAAGGCGAGCGGTGCGGGCGGCGTGGGCGGCTCAGGCGGCCCGCTCTTTCGCACAAGGGTCAGGGTGACCACGTCCTTGGTGTAGCCGAGGGTCGGAATGACGAAGGCGAAATCGCCGCCGGTGCCGGAAAACGTGCCGGTGACGCTCTGCGCCGTGAGAATGGTGTAGGGGTTGAGGGAATAGGCGCCCCGGTCGGGCAGGATAGCAACGGTGCTGCCCGACAAGGTCGCGTTGCCGACGGCGGCGATGCGGTCGGAATTCCCGGCCCCGTCGATCTCGAGCTTGTAGGTGGCGTTCGCGCCGAAGGCGACATTGCCGGCGACATTGAGGGTGCCGATGGAATTGCCCGGCGCAACGATGGCGCCCGCCGCGGCGTCGATTCCGCCGACGGTGCCGGTGCCGGACAAGGTCGCGCCGTTGTGGATCGTCACCGCCGATCGGGCCAGAGAGCCGTTCACCGCAAGCTCGCCTGCCTTCACATGCGTCGCCCCGGACATCGCGCTCGCGCCGGTGAGCTCGGCGCGCCCGCCTCCCTTTTTGGTGAGCGTGCCGGTGCCGGAGATCGCGTTGGCGAAAACCACGTCATCGGAATGGTTGAGGATCAGCGCGGCGTCGTTGACGATCGGGCCCAACACCGATCCCGACGCGCCGCCGTCGCCGATCTGCAACGCGCCGGCGCTGATGGTGGTGCCGCCGGTATAAGTGTTCGCGCCGGTGAGGGTGAAAGTGCCGCTGCCATTCTTGACGAGGCCGCCCGTGCCCGACATCACGCCGGAAAAAGTGGTGCTGGCGTCGTTGCCGCCCGTCGTCAGCGTCGCGGAGCCGAGAGTGACGCGGCCCGCTCCCGCCAGCGAGCCGACGGTCTGATTGTAGGAATCCAGATCGAGCGTGGCGAGATCGCCGAGGGTGTAGGCGGAGGCGGCGCTCAGGCTGTTGGCGTTCGTGGTGGCGAGCGTTCCCGAATCGAGGAAGGTCGCGCCGGTGCGCGTATCGCTGCCGCCCAAGAAAAATTTGTTCGTGCCGGCCTTGATGCGAAGATCGCCCGGGCCGGAGATGTTCCACCTCGCTCCAAACTGGCTGATGTCGATTTCGACCGTCCCGCCGCGGCTGGAGACCGGAATGGCGTAGCTCGAGGCGAGACCCGTCCACATGCTGGAGTTTTTGAAGCGAAGCGTGCCGCCGTCGAAAGACAGGTCGGCCATGATGTATAGCGGATCGAACTCGAGGACGCCGTCCTTCAATGCAAGACCCGCAAGCGTGTGGGTCATACGGTTCGTCTCTAGGACGACCGTGCCGGGGCCGTCCTTCACCACGGTCCCCCGGCCGAGAATATCGCCGCCATAGACGACATCGTCGGAGCGGTTGAAGATGAGGGAGGCGCCGCCGGCGAGCGAGATGTCGCCTGGGACCCATCCGGTGGTCCCGCCCGCGCCGATCCGCAGCGTTCCTGCGCTCACCGTCGTCGTTCCGGTATGGGTGCTGTCGCCGGTCAGGGTCAGCATGCCGGCTCCGCTTTTGGCCACGACGCCAGCGCCGGAGATCCTGCCGCTATAAGTGAAATCGTCGGAGCGGTCGAACGCGAGCGATGCGCTGTTCGCGATGTTTCCGGCCAAGGATCCCGATGTGCCGCCATTGCCGATCTGGAGCGCACCGGCGGCGACGGTGACCAGTCCGGTCTGCGGGCTGTCGCCGGTCAGGGTGAGCGTTCCCGCGCCTGTCTTGGTAATAGTGCCGGCGCCAGAGATCACGCCGCCATAGGTCGGATCGTCCGCTCGATCGAAGACGAGGTCGCTGTTGTTCGCGATGTTTCCGATCACCGATCCGATCGTGCCGCCATCGCCGATCCGCAACGTGCCGGCCTGAATCGCTGTCGTCCCGGTATAGGTGTTGGCTCCGGTCAGGGTGAGCGTTCCGGCCCCTTCTTTGTGAAACCCAGCGTTCCCGCCCATGGCGGAGGCGATTGTCACGGCGCTGTCGGACTGGAAGACGTTGCTCTTGCCCAGATAGGTAACGAGCCTGAGGGGGCGGGGGGGCCCGAGCGTCATCGGCCCGCTGAAAATCAGGGTTCCTCCCCACATTTCGACGGGAGCATCGAATTGGCCCAGATTGGCGTCGCTCGAAATCGTGACGGGGGAAAAGATGAACGTGGTCCCGGAATAGGTGTTAACGGCGTTCAAGGTGATATTACCCGAATTCCGCAAGCCGCCGGACCCCGAGATCGGCTGATTGAAGATGATTGTGCCCTGCATGGAGAGGGGCTGGTTCAACTGGACGGCCTGATTGACGATGACAGGTCCGGCCCAGGCGTTGAAAACGGGGTTTACACCGTCGAAGACCAGGCTGCCGTTGCCCGTTTGGCCGAACGTCGTGGTCGAGGGGTCGCCGATCATCTCAATTAAGCGCAGGACGAGCGCGCCCCGGTCGTTGATCGTGGTGAAATTCCCGCTCGGGGAAACGAACATAATTTCGGTGTCGATGCCGGATTGAGGCACCGCTCCGCTGTTCCACCCGGCCGGATTCGACCAGGCGAGGCCGGAGGCGCCGGTATAATAATAATCTATCGCTAAAGCCGGACGTCCGACGAAGACCCCCGCCGCCATCGCCGTCGAAGCCAACAGGACAAGGCGCAGTCGTGGTGCCGAACGGTTCATGGTTCCCCCAAGGAATCGTCGGCTTTCAAGCACCGAATCCATCGCAAGGAGTGGCCTTACGCTAGGGCAGATTGAGGGAAAATACGGCAAATGCCGTAGTTTCTGCAGCATTGTGCGTGCCGCGGGCCTGCTAGGCCGTCGTTGTGATCCGCGGCCGTTGGATGGGGCAGAGGGTGCAGTTCACAAGTTCGGCGAACAGGCGACAGCTCGCCGCCCGCGAGGTGTTAATCTGTCGCCAACGCCTCTTCGGGTCGGATTGGGCTTCCCTCGCTCAGTGTTCGGTCAATCGCCTCATACAGAACATCCGGATCGACAGGCTTGTGCAGCAGGGCGTGTCCGGTTTCGGTGAGTTTTCGCAATCGTTCGGGCGACGTATCGCCTGTGACAATCAACGCCGGAACGGCATATCCAAGATACTCTGCCAGATCCGCGATCGCGCTCGTACCCGTTAGGCCGCCGGACAGGCGATAGTCTGCGATGATCAGGTCGACGCGAGGGCGGCCGGCAGCCTTATGGTGTCGGTGAACATCGGCGGCAGTGGTGCCGGCATAGACTTGGTGCCCCCAGAGGGAGAGGAGTGTCTTCAAGCCCTCGACCAGTTGCGGATCGTCATCGACGATCATGATGCCCGCAGGTCGCAAGTCGCCCAATGAGCCCTTGGTGGTCGCGGCGGACAGAACAGGACGTTCGATCACAGGAACGCGAATCGAGAAAACCGATCCCCTGCCAGGGATCGACGCGAGCGTGACGGGGTGTTCGAGCAGGGTCGCCAACCGACGCACGATGGCCAAGCCGAGACCGAGCCCCTGTTCGGCCTCTCCTTCACTCTCGTGAAGCCGCGTGAACTCGTCGAAGGCCGCGACCTGCCGATCTGCTGGGATGCCGAAGCCGGTGTCGACAACCTGGATCGCGATTTCTTGGCCCCGACGCCGGCAGCCGATGAGAACGCCGCCGGCAGGCGTGTATTTCAGGGCGTTGGTGACAAAGTTGTCCAATATGCGCTTGAGCAAGGCCGGGTCGCTGCAGGCCCATTCGCCCGAATTGACGACGCGCAACCGGATTCCCCGCGCTTCGGCGCGAGGCGTGAATTCATTGCAGAGCTGTGCGAGGAGTTGCGAAAGCGAAACGGGTTGTCTCTCGACAGAAACAAGTCCGGCCTCGATGCGAGAGATATCGAGAAGCCCATGCAGCAGCCGACCGAGTGCACCAACCGACAACTGAAGGCGACCAGCGATATCACGCGCTTCGGCGCCGGACACATCGCCGTTCTTCGCAAGCGCCGCCAACGTCGCGGTGAAAAGCCCGATGGCGTGGATCGGCTGACGAAGATCATGACCGGCTGCGGCGAGAAAGCGAGTCTTTGCCTGGTCGGCGGCAGTCGCACGGTCGCGCTCGTGCTCCAGTCCCTCGATCAGCGAAAGGTTCTCGAACCGAAGCCGGACCGTCGTCATCAGAGCGATGTAAGTCTCGCGGCAGTAATAGAGATACACGCCGACGAGGCAGGCCTGGAAAGCCAAATATGTCAGCGCGATGGAATCGCCTTGCCCGATGCACCGCAGAGCGAAGGGGATCTGCATGGCAAGCAGCAGACCAATATAGGCCGGCGGATAGGCGGACAGCGAGGGAATCGCGCCGCCGGACATTCCCGTCAAAACGATGCAGACGAAAGCGATGAAATGCGGCTCCTGCGGAACGAATCCAATCCAACCGATGGCACCCCAAAGCAGGCTCGAAAAAATCGAGAGCACCGTGAAGTGCCGCGCCCATGAACCCGCGCGGCTCGCCTTTTCAGAATCGGCAAAATAGCGGTGCGAGAGCAGAATGCGCACTCCCGTCAACAGCCAGATCGTTGCAATCCAGAGCAAGAGCCATCGCTCGGCGGCGACTTCCCAAAGGACGTATGCGACCGGAATAGGAATGATGAGATTGGCGAACAGCACGGCGCGCGACTGGCGGAACAGAAGATCGACCAGAGCCGCCTTTTCTCGCCTGCCGGCCTTTCCGATTGTGCTATCAGGCTGCCCGGAGAAAAACTCCTCCTCCACCGCCTGATGGCGATCGCTCTCACCTGTGCCCTTGATCATGCTCACAACCAGCGTTGTCCTCGCCGACGACCATGCCCTCATCCGCGAAGGACTGAAACGTCTGATTTCCCTGATCGATGGCTACACGGTCTTGGGCGAAGTTGCGAACGCCGCCAGCCTCGTCGAGGTTCTGAAGCGGCAGCCCGTAGACATCCTTGTACTCGACCTCGGGATGCCTGGTCTGACGGGCTTGAATTTCATTCGTGAGCTGCGGGACGCTTACCCAGGCTTGCGAATTCTGATTCTCACGGCCAATACCGAAGCGCGAACCGTGAGAGCCGCCTTCGATGCCGGAGCAAGCGGCTACCTTGTCAAGAGCGGAGACCTCCAGGAGCTGAAAGCAGCACTCGACGCCATGCGTCGCGGCGAAACGTATATCGATAACGCCCTCGGTGCAGCGCTCACCGAGAGTGTCAGTCGCAGCGGAGTCGATTTCGACGCTCTCTCGCCGGTCCCCCTCACGCCGCGGGAGCGCGAACTGCTCGCCCTCATCGCTCGAGGAGCGGTGACACGCGATATCGCCGAGCGGCTGGGCATCAGCCCGCTCACGGCGCGCAAACATCGGGAAAACCTGATGCGCAAGCTCGATCTTCACAATGCGGCGGAACTCGCCGCCTATGCGGTGCGGCTGGGGTTGCCGGGTGGCTGATGGTCGGCCGTTCGGCCGCCGCTAAGGCACGCCGAGCGACGGTCGATCCTGCGGGCGGATGAATCGATCTTGCGCAATCGGGATTGTCAGCTCCAGGTTCCGATCGCACGCTTTATGCGCGTCGGACGCAGCGAAAGCCGATATGGCTGGTCGACGTGTCGACGGGGTGCGGATGGCGCGCGGCGGGGCGATAGCGACGGCAATAATTCGGGGCGCACAGAAACGACCCGCCCTTCACGACCTTGCGCGGGATCCTGATCTCGGGCTGACGGGAATCGTAACTTTGATCCTCGGGCCCGCCGCGCGGGTTCATCGGGATGCAGCAGCTCTTCGGCGCGTCTTCGACATGCTTGGGAGCATACCAATCGTCGGTCCATTCCCAGACGTTTCCGACCATATCGGACAAGCCGTATCCGTTGGCGGGGAACGAGCCCACCGGAGAGGTGCGCTCATAGCCGTCAAGCCGCGTGTTCTCGAACGGAAACTGTCCCTGCCATGTATTGGCCATCTGCCGGCCGTCGGGCGCGAAGGCGTCACCCCAGGCGAACTCGGTGCCATCCGTGCCGCCTCGGGCGGCAAATTCCCACTCGGCCTCGGTTGGAAGTTCCTTACCGGCCCATCGCGCGTAGGCGAGGGCATCGGTGTAACTGACATGGACGACCGGATGGTCCTCCAAGCCCGTCAGCTTGCTGTTCGGGCCGAAGGGACGCTTCCAACTGACCCCGAAGGCGAAGGTCCACCACTGGCTCCAATCGCGAAGGTCCACCGGGTGGTCCGGCGGAACAAACAGCATCGACCCTGCCTTCAGCATTTCGCGGCGGGCGCCGGGATAGTCCCTGGCATCGGGGATTTTCTCCGCCGTCGTGACATGGCCCGTCGCCTGAACGAAAGCCTTGAACTGGCGATTGGTGACAGGCGTCGCGTCGATCCAGAACCCATCCACGGTCACCCGATGGACGGGCGCTTCCTCCGGATAGTGATCGTCGGAACCCATGGCGAACGTCCCCGCAGGTATCCAGGTCATGCCATCGTTTTCCGACGATTTGTGAGTGACGGTGGAATGTCTCATGAGAGTGACCCCTCGAGCAGGACGTTGCCATTGGCCAGGAGCGCGATGATCGGCTGGTTTATGCGGGCTTGCAGATCGAGGATGGTTTCACGTGCAGACATGCGGTGTTCTCTACTCTCGTCTGTTCGGCCGCAAACGATGATGACGGTCGACCCTCTCGTGCAGGCAGACGTTCAGGATATCCTGAGCGGCGCGGCGATTCGTATCCTGGCAGCAAGACTGATGAATGAGGACGAGGATGCAAGTCACATGTTCCGCAAAAAGAGGTAGGACGCCCAGTCGGCACGGCTCCGAACGGGACGGCAGCACTTACGATGATCCGGGCGGCGCGAAGAAGCAGATGATGGCCTTGGTCGTCGGTTCCTCGCACAGGTGAAATTTTTTGTCTGGTGATTGTTTGGCAGATCCACGCGAGGCAAGTCGGCCATCCCACAAGCGCCAACCGTCGGGTCCCTCCAGGGCCGTCTCGCCCTTTTCTTCCGAAAGCGCCCGACAATCCTTGTCGCTGCAACACCATGCGGGATACCAGTCATGCGCGCTGAGCGCCGATGAGCTCAGAACCCAAGCAGCCGCTGAGATCGCCAGAGCCATGCGGGATCGGGGACTTGGCATCAGGCCGATCCCGTCGAGTATTCGCGCACGTCCATCAAAGCGTCGAACCTTTGCGTGCCTTCTCCTCTCGAATGATCTCCTCCAGCAGTTGATGTGCAAGGAGTTGGTGCGAGATCTTCGGAGATATCTCGGCGGCTTTCGTGCCGTAGGTCGTGGTGACCGTAAGAACTTTCCTGTCAACCACAAAAGTCCCCGAATACGTTCTCCCGTCCAGCTTGATGTGTATCGCGTGGCCTGCCATCGGGAAGCCCTCCTTGGCTGCGGCGGGATGGTGCCGGCCGCCTGATCCCGTTCCTCCGTCGTCATGAGAATACAGCCTCGCAGGCCGAAAGGTCTACGAGTCCGTCTCTCAAGCCGCATCGAGCAAGCGATAGCCGATGCCCGGCTCCGTCAGGATGAAGCGCGGATCGGCGGGTTTCGGTTCGATCTTCTGCCTGAGTTGACCGATATAGACGCGCAGATATTGCGTGTCGTGCTCGTGGGCTGGTCCCCAGACGGCGGTCAGGATCTGCTTGTGGGTCACCACGCGGCCGGAATGGCGCGCCAGGAAGGCGAGAAGCTCGAATTCCTTCGGGCTCAGGCTCACCTCGGTGCCCTCCCAGGTCACCCGGCGGCGCGCAACATCGATCACCAGGCCATCGATGTTGACGACCGGCGTCTCGCCCTTGCGCTGCATGCGATGGCGCAAGGCGGTTCGCAGGCGGGCCATCAACTCGCCCATGCCAAAGGGTTTGTTGACGAAGTCGTCGGCGCCGAAGTCGAGGGCCGCGATCTTCTCGGCCTCCCGATCCCGCGCCGACAGCACAATGATCGGCACGTCCGACCACTGCCGAACGCGGGCGATCACGTCCTTGCCGTCCATGTCGGGCAGGCCGAGATCCAGCACGACCACATCGGGCGCATCGGCCGCAATGCGCTTCAACCCCTCTGCGGCGGTACCCGCGCTCAGGACTTCGTAGTCGTTTACCTCAAGCGCCGGCTTGAGAAAGCGATGGATCGCGTGTTCGTCGTCAACCACAAGGACGCGGGTTGCGCGAGTCATGAAATTTTCTCCCGAAGGGGCAATCGTATCACGATGCGGGTCCCGTGGCCGTCCGCCGCGGGGCTTCCCGCCGGGGGGCTTTCCGCCGTGATCGATCCCCCATGTGCATCGACGATGCCCTTCGCAATGGCAAGGCCGAGGCCCGCGCCTTCACCGCCGTCGCCGCCCGGCCCGCGACCCCGTGCGAACTTCTCAAAGACCGTTGCAAGCATGTCCGGCGCGATGCCCGGTCCATCGTCCATGACGGAAAGCAAAACTTCATCGTCATCACAGCTGGCCTCGAGCGTGATTCGGGCGTTGGATCCCGCGTAGCGAACGGCATTGCCGACGATGTTCGTCAAAGCTTGATCGAGCAACGATGGATCGACCGGAACAAACGGCATTCCGGGCGCGACGATGGTTTCAAATGTCTGCGCGGCACCCCTGCGCTTGGCGAGTGCCACCACTCGGTCAAATGCCTCGCTCAGGTCTACCCAATCCGGCCGCATCTCAAGCGCGCCCGCTTCAACCCGGGTCATCGCGAGCAGATTGCGGACCATATTGTCCAGTTGCTCGGCTTCGTCCTTCACCTGGCCAAGAAGGTCTTGACGTGACGCATCGGACAACTTCGAACCAAAATAGATCAGGCTCGTCGCCGCTCCCAAGATGGACGCCAGAGGCGTGCGAAAATCATGACTGATGGAAGCCAGGAATGTATTGCGCACCCGTTCGGTGTCGGTTGCGGTCTTCGCAGCGGCGATCTCGCGCGCAAGCCGGGAACGCTCGAGCGCGGTCGCCGTCAGCTCGGCCAATGTTTCGAACAAGGTCCGGACTTCGGAATCCAACTTCGTGCCATCTCCGGCATGACTCGCGAATCGATCGGCAATGCCGATGACGCCCACGCATCCGTGAGAAGCCCGAAGGGGGAAAAAGTACCAGGGCACATTTGGGAGCGTGCCCGTTCCCAGGCCTGCCGGTTCGTCCCGCTCGAACGCCCAGCGTGCGGCCGTCATGGAAGCGGTGTCGAGTTCATCCTCGGGCGGCCAGGCCGCAGCGACGGCCAGATCGTCATCCCGTGGCAAGAGAAGGATGGCCGGAGCGCCAAGCGACCTCTGGACTTCGGCAACCGCGCCCTCCGCCACCATCTGAGGCTCGGCAAGACTCGAAAGGTGACGGGCGAACTCGAACAGCCGCCTGGTCGCCTGAGCACGGGTGACAGCGATTTGGGCCTGCTCCCGGATGCGCCCCGCAATCGCCGAGAAAAGCACGGCAAATCCAAGAAAGATGAAAAGCGCAAGAAGCTCATGCGGCCGCGCGACGGTCAGGGTGTAGAACGGCTCGATGAAAAAGAAATTGTAACCGAGGAAGGCCAGAAAGGAGGTGAAGACCGCAGGCCAGATCCCAAAGCGGACCGCCGCGAAAAGGACGGCCAGAAGAAAGATCATGGAGACGTTCGGCAACGACACGAGCGCCGTCATGAGGCGTCCGACCGCGATCGCGCATACGACACCGGCCGCCGACCACAGAAAGTGCAGAGGGTGCAGGCCACGCTGCCGAAGAGAGGAGGGCAGAACCAATCGGAGCCGCGAGGGCGAACGTTTGGGCTCAGGGACGGTCACCACATGGATGGCGATATCCTCGGCGCACCGAACAAGCTGATGCGGCAGAGAACGCCCGAGCGCCTCCGCCAACCATCCACCGCGGGATCGCCCGACCACGATCTGCGTGATGTTCTCGAATTTGGCATAGCGCAGGAGTTCTTGCACCAGATCTGATCCAAGCAAGGTCTTGACCTCGTCGGCACCGAGACTCTCCGCAAGCCGCAGGTGCTCTTCCACCTTCCGGCGTTCCGCGTCGCGGAGTTGCTTGAACGGGCGCTCCACCGTCACCGCCAGCCATGGGGCTCCAATCGATTCGGCCAAGCGCTTCGCGTGACGCACCACCATCGGCGAGGTGTCATCCGGACCGATGCAGACAAGGATGCGTTCGCCCGCCGCCCATGGTCCCTCGACGCCGCCGCTCTGCATGCGCTCAAGGAGATCGCTGTCGATGCGCGAGGCGGCACGGCGCAGCGCAAGTTCGCGTAAGGCGACGAGGTTGTTCGGGCGGAAGAAATTGTCGACGGCTCGTGCAGCCGTATCTTGAACGTAGACCTTTCCTTCGGCCAGGCGCTTGAGAAGTTCGTCGGGAGGCAGATCGACCAGGACAAGTTCGTCGGCCTTGTCGAACACCGTGTCGGGTACAGTCTCGCGCACGCGAACCCTCGAGATACGCTGAACGACATCGTTGAGGCTCTCGAGGTGCTGGATGTTGAGTGTGGTCCACACATCAATTCCGGCCGACAGCAATTCTTCGATGTCCTGCCACCGCTTCGGATGGCGGCTCCCCGGCGGATTCGAATGCGCGTATTCGTCGACGATGATCAATCGCGGATGCCGCTTGAGGGCGGCATCGATATCGAATTCCTGAATCATTTTGCCCCGGTGGAGGACCGGGAGACGGGGCAGGATCTCGAAACCCTGGAGAAGCTCGTCTGTTTCCCGGCGCCCATGGGTTTCCACCAAGCCGACGACCACACCGGGGCCGTCTTCCTGCGCCGTTTTGCCCGCCAGCAGCATGGCGTATGTCTTTCCAACGCCGGGCGCCGCCCCAAGAAAAATCTTGAGACGGCCGCGTCCTTCCCGATTGGCCAGGGCGAGAAGGGCATCCGGAGATGCGCGCGGGACGTTGGGCAGGGCCATGAGGCTTGAGTCTCCTTCCCGTTAGATTAGAGCCTCGTGCGCGCGTCGTTAAGGTCCTGTTGCGTCGAGCGCCCGATTGACCCGAAGCACATTCACACGTGGTTGCCCGAAGACCCCGAAGGTTCGCTCCTCCGTCGAAGCGTCGATCAACTGCCTGACTCGCGGTTCAGCAAGGCCCCGGGCGGCGGCGATGCGCCCAGCCTGCGCCATTGCGAAGGCCGGCGAGATATGAGGATCGAGGCCGCTGCCCGACGTGGTGAGGGCATCGCCCGGGATGGGCGCGCCCATTGCGGAACTGTTCCAAGCTTGCGCGGAGGCGGTCAGGCGGTCCGCGAGCTTCCGTGAGGTGGGTCCCAGGTTAGAGCCGGAGGAGGCGGCTGCGTTGTAGGGCGCATCGACACTCCTCGATTGATCCGCCGGATCGGCAGCGCTTGTGGCCGAGGGCCGTGCCCAGAGATAGCGGCCGGATGTGAAGCGTTGTCCAATCAGATCGGAGCCCGCGATAAGACCATCCTGTTGCGTGATGAGGCTTCCATTGGCCTGCGCGGAAAGGAAGGCCTGTCCCAGCCCGGTGACGGCGAGCGGATAGGCAAGCCCTGTCAGGACGGTGAAGAGCAAGAGAAGAACGAAAGCGGGGCGAAGATAAGACATGTCGGCCTCCTTCAGGCCCAACCCATCGCCGTAACGGCGAGGTCGATGATCTTGATGCCGATGAAGGGCACGAGGAGCCCGCCGAAGCCATAGATGAGGAGATTGCGGCGCAGCAGGCTCGCGGCGCCGAGCGGACGATAAGGAATGCCCCGCAAGGCCAGCGGGATGAGCGCGATGATGATGACCGCATTGAAGATCACCGCCGACAGGATTGCGCTTTGCGGCGTCGACAATCCCATGACGTTGAGCGCGCGGAGTTCGGGGATCGCCGTGACGAACAACGCCGGGATGATGGCAAAGTATTTCGCCACGTCATTGGAGATCGAGAACGTCGTCAGCGATCCGCGCGTCATGAGAAGTTGCTTGCCGATGCCCACGATCTCGATGAGCTTTGTCGGATCGGAGTCGAGATCCACCATGTTGCCGGCCTCGCGTGCGGCCTGCGTGCCGGATTGCATCGCGACGCCCACATCGGCCTGAGCCAGCGCCGGCGCATCGTTGGTGCCGTCGCCGCACATGGCGACGAGGCGACCCTCCGTTTGAGCCCGGCGGATATAGTTGAGCTTATCCTCCGGCGTCGCCTCGGCGATGAAATCATCGACACCCGCTTCCGACGCAATGGCCGCCGCCGTCACCGGATTGTCACCGGTCACCATGACGGTGCGGATGCCCATGCGGCGCAATTCCGAGAAGCGTTCCTTGATGTCCGGCTTGACCACGTCCTTGAGATGGATGACGCCCAGAAGTCGTCCGCCATCGGCCAGGCCGAGCGGTGTCCCGCCCGAGCGGGCGATGCGGTCCACGGAGGCCGCAAAGCCGTGATCGGAAACACCATGGTTGTCGACGTTCCGGACGAAACGGAGCACGGCGTCGACCGCTCCCTTGCGCAAACGCCGGCTGCCGAGATCGACGCCGGACAGCCGCGTTGTCGCCGAGAATTCGATGAAACGGGCATCCACAGGCGGCTCGCCGGGGACGCGCAGACCATATTTCTCTTGGGCCAGTGCCACGATGGAGCGACCTTCGGCTGTCTCGTCGGCAAGACTTGCCAGGAGAGCAGCCTCGGCCGCTTCCCGTTCTGTCACGCCTGAAACCGGAATGATCTCGGACGCCATGCGGTTGCCGAAGGTGATCGTCCCGGTCTTGTCCAGCAGCAACGTGTCGACGTCGCCCGCGGCCTCTACGGCCCGTCCGGACATGGCCAGCACATTGAACCGCATGAGGCGGTTCATGCCCGCGATGCCGATGGCGGAGAGAAGGCCGCCAATAGTCGTCGGAATCAGCGTCACGAGCAGCGCGACCAGCACCGGCACCGGCACATCGGCGCCCGAGTAACGTCCGGGGCCCGAGAGCGTCACGACGGCGATCAGAAAGATGATCGTCATGCCGGCGAGGAGGACATTCAGCGCAATCTCGTTCGGCGTCTTCCGGCGCTCGGCTCCTTCCACGAGGGCGATCATCCGGTCCAGGAACGAGGAGCCGGATGCCGCAGTGATCCGCACGACGAGCCAGTCCGAGATAACGGCCGTTCCGCCCGTGACGGCGGAGCGGTCGCCGCCCGATTCCCTTATGACGGGCGCGGACTCGCCGGTAATCGCCGCCTCGTTGACCGACGCGATGCCTTCCAGGACCTCGCCATCACCTGGGATGAGGTCTCCGGCTTCGACGAGCACGAGGTCGCCGATCTCCAGTTCGGCAGCAGACACCCTGGAAAACAGCTCCTTGCGCTCGGGATCGTAGAGTCGCTTGGCGAGCGTCTCGGTGCGGGCTTGGCGCAAGGTGTCGGCCTGCGCGCGCCCTCTCCCCTCAGCAATGGCTTCGGCCAGGTTGGCAAAGATCACCGTGAACCACAGCCAGGCTGCAATCTGCCCTGTAAAGAAAACGGAAGCTCCCGTGATCAGATCGCGGATGAAGAGGATCGTGACGAGAAGCGCCACCACTTCGGTAACGAAGATGACCGGATTGCGGATGAGCTCGCCGGGATTGAGCTTTTTGACAGCATCGACACCGGCCTGACGCAGGATCGCTCCGTCGAACATCGAAATCTGCGTCTGAACGTGTTTGGTCATTGAGCACCTGTCAGAACGTCTTGCCGGCAAGCATCAGCACCTGCTCGGCGATGGGACCGAGGGCGAGAGCCGGGAAGAACTGGAGACCGCCGAGGATCAGGATCACGCCGACCATAAGGCCGATGAAGAGAGGTCCGTGCGTGGGGAATGTCCCGGTCGAATTTTCAAGCTTCGTCTTCGCCGCCAGGGAGCCGGCGATGGCGAGCATCGGCACAATGTAGGCGAAACGACCGAGCAGCATCGCCAAGCCAAGCGTCGTGTTGTACCAGGGCGAGTTTGCGGAGAGCCCGGCAAAGGCCGAACCGTTGTTCCCCGCTGCTGACGAATAGGCGTAGAGGATTTCCGAGAGACCGTGCGGTCCGGCATTGAGCAAGCCGGCAAGCCCTTGCGGGATGACGGCGGCGACCGCCGAGAAGCCGAGGATCGCCGTCGGCAGGATCAGGACGGCCAGCATCGCCATCTTGACCTCTCTCGCTTCGATCTTCTTTCCGAGATATTCGGGCGTCCGCCCCACCATGAGACCTGCCACGAAAACCGCGATGATAGCCATGACGAGAATGCCGTAGAGCCCCGACCCGACGCCGCCCGGCAGGATTTCGCCGAGTTGCATCAGGAACATCGGAATCAGTCCGCCGATGGGGGTGAAGCTGGCATGCATGGCATTGACCGCGCCCGTAGACAGGCCGGTCGTCACGGCGGCCCACAGAGCAGACAGAGCGAGCCCGAAGCGAACCTCCTTGCCCTCCATGTTGCCGTCATCCGCATTGATGCTGGCCGCCTGAAGCGTGGGCGTTCCCGCGGCCTCGGCCGCATAGGTGATGGCGATTCCTGCAAGCAGCAGGATTCCCATGACCGACAGCAGCGCTCGCGCCTGGCGGCGGTCGCCGACCATGCGGCCGAACGCAAACACGACCGCGACCGAAATCACCAGCATCTGCCAGATCTCAAGGAAGTTCGTGAGCGCGGTCGGATTTTCGAACGGATGCGCAGCGTTCACGTTGAAGAAGCCGCCACCGTTGGTGCCAAGTTGCTTGATCGCCACCTGGCTTGCAACGGGTCCCAGCGCAAGAGTCTGCTTCGCGCCTTCGAGCGTTGTCGCATCGACGGAGGAGAGGAGAGTCTGCGGCAAGCCGAGTGCAACGAGAAGAACGGCGGTGACGAGGGACAGCGGCAGAAGGACATAGAGAACCGAACGGGTCATATCGACCCAGAAGTTCCCGACGGTGGCGGCCTTCGAGCGGGCAAATCCGCGAACGAGTGCCATCGCCAGGGCGAGGCCGGTGGCTGCGGAGAGAAAATTCTGCACCGTCAGTCCGGCCATCTGCGAGAAATGGCTCATGGTGGTTTCGCCGCCATACGATTGCCAATTCGTATTTGTGACGAACGACACGGCGGTGTTGAACGCAAGATCGGGAGCGATGCCCGCAAAACCCTGCGGGTTCAAAGGCAGAAAACCCTGCAGTCTGAGGATAGCGTAAAGCAGGAAAAAGCCTGCCGCGTTGAACAGGAGCATCGCAAGCGCGTATGAACGCCACCCCTGCTCACGGGTGGGATCGACGCCGGCAACAGTATAGAAACCGCGTTCGACAGGACCGAGCACGGGCGAGAGAAGGTTGTGTTTGCCCCCATAGACCCTGGCCATGAAGGCACCGAGCGGAAAAGCCGTTAGCAGGACGGTTGCGAGAATAATGGCGATCTGGAGCCAGCCGTTGAGCGTCATGCGCGAGCCTCCTAGAAGCGTTCCGGCCTGAGCAGTGCCAGGACCAGATAGAGAGCAAGAGCCAAGGCGACACTGCCGCCGAGAAGGAGATCGAGAGTCATGAGCGGATCTCCCTCACAGCCGTTCGGCTGCGCGGGCATAAAGTGCCATCAGGGCGAAAAACCCGAGGCCGGTCAGGAGATAGAGGAAGTCAGACATGGCAGCACCCATCATGTGAGTGCCGAAGGTACGCGGGAGGCGTATCAAATTTCGATTGGGAACCTTGCCGAAAGAAATAAAGAACGCATAAAGGAATCGCTTCGAGACAAGACCGAATGAGCTTGTGCTCGCCTGTCTACCGGGATCCTCGCGCTATGCGGTCACGTCCGGCCAAGTGTATAGAATTCGTCGTTCGCCCGCATGTTGACGACATTGGCGATACGGTTTGACATGCCGAAAAACGCCGCGATGGCGCTGATGTCCCAAACGTCTTCATCGCTGAAGCCATGGGCGTTCAAGGCGGCGAAGTCCGTGTCGCCTACGGCATAGGCTTCGAACGCAACCTTCATGGCGAAATCGAGCATCGCCTTCTGCCGGTCCGTGATGTCGGCTTTCCGATAATTGACCGCAATCTGGTCGGCGATCAACGGGTCCTTCGCACGGATGCGAAGAATGGCGCCGTGGGCGACGACGCAATATTGGCACTGATTGGCGCTGCTGGTCCCCACGACGATCATTTCACGCTCCGCCTTCGTCAGGTTGCCCGGCTTGTCCATGAGTGCATCATGGTAGGCAAAAAAGGCCCTGAACTCGTCCGGGCGGCGGGCGAGTATCATAAAGACGTTCGGGACGAACCCGGACTTTTCCTGCACCTCGAGAATTCGGCCGCGGATGTCTTGTGGAAGGTCGGTCAATTCGGGAACCGAGAAACGGCTAATTGCGGGCTGGCTCATCTGGTACCTCGTTTCTTGCGTTCGATCGACGAGGGCGTCTGGATAGGACGTCCACTAACACCTCCGGTCCGTCAGACCGGAGGTGTGCAGATGCTTTGCGTTCCAGACACACGGTAGCATCGTCGATCGCCGTTTGTGAATGCGCTCAAGCAGGTTCGGAGTCCAAGGAGGATACAGCAGGCGCGCCGGGTTGGTTCGCCGGGAACTTCAGCTTGCACACCTTGGCCGAGGCGTGCGCCGGCTCATCCGACCTCGATCGGGATGCGGCCGGCAAAATTCTCCCAGGCCTGATTTCGGTCGGCCGCGGACCCTGGCCTCGCGTTTCTTGAAGAGAATGCTTCCGCCGGGAACGACCGGCTTTCCGCATCGAGATTGGCAACGATGGTTGGTCCTGGCTCATCGGCGCGCCGATCAGCACCGCAGCCGATCTGGCTCGCACGGGATTGAAGGGCGGTGCCTTGGACGCGGCGTTGAAGCATCATGCGTCACGGCATGTGAGACTGGCGTCACTCGTCGAGCAATTGCGGATGCGGATAACCGGGTCACGCTGGCGCCGAGGGAGCGTGACATGTACGGCGTTCCCCTGCCGCAACTCTCCTACCGCCTCGACGATTATATTCATGCCGGACTTGCGGCAACGCGCGCCGCTCACGCGGAGATCTTTGCCAGGCTGGGGACCACGCAGGTGCAGCATCAACCGGCCCCCGAGGGCGCGGGACACATCATCGGCACGGCGCGAATGGGTGCCGATCCCCGCACGTCGGTCGTTGATCGCGACCTGCGCAGCCACGACCATCAAAACCTTTTCCTCCTCGGCTCCGCCGTGTTTCCGACGGCGGCGACGGCGAACCCGACTCTCACGATCGCGGCGCTCAGCCTGCGCGCCGCCGGTCAGATCAAAGCGACGCTGGGACAATAAGCGGGTCGCCGCTCGAAAGGCCCGGCGCACGATTGCGCGGCAGAACGCTGATCCGGAGGCCGCTCTGGACGCCGGTCACGACGAATAGCCTTATCGGGCGATGCGGGATTAGTCGGATTGAGTGAGACTGCGACGAGAGTGGCGCCTTTCCTACCACCGCCGGGCTAGCGCGCCGGATTCCTTCGCAGGTCCTCGGCCGGGAACCCCACCAGACTTGGCGTCTACCCGCGCGTCGTCAAACACGGGATGATGGATCAGCGCCGGCGCCGGGCGCAGGTACCATGGAGACGCGCGATGGAACCCGATGAGGCGGACGAGAGCGACGGGACACTGGATCTGCAGGACCTCGACCAGGAGGACGACGAGATCGAAGACACCGACGAGGGTTCGCCCTCCGAAGAGGCCGATGCGGCTAATCTCGATATCAATCTGGATCAGGATTCCGGCACGGACGATGACGCCGACATTGGCGTAGCGATCATCGGTTCGCAACCCACCACCGTGGAGATCGACACGGAGATCGACCAACAAGGTGAAGTCGATCAGGATGCGGACGTCGCCAGCGATGGTGGCGGCGCGGGTAGCTGGGCAATCGATGTTGCGGGCGTGCAACGGCCCGAGGTCGATCAGCGGATTGAGGTCGATGTCGAAGTCAGCGAAGGTGATGATGGCACCGTTACCGTCGAGATTGACGTCGATATCGAGGACGATGTCGAGATCGAGAGCGACGCGGATATCGATGTGAGCGACGACGACGAAACCAGCATCCATGGTGAGATTGATCAGGATACGGAAAGCGACAGCAATGTGGATGCCGACGTGGAGATCCGTGACGACATCGACGCCGATGTCCTCGTCGACATCGATTCCCTCATCAAAGCGGCCGCGCAGGCTGCCGTAGACGTGGACGAGGATGATGAAGACACCGAGATCGGCGTCGATTTCGACGAGGACGCCGCGGTGGATGGAGATGTCGACATCATCGTGGATGTGGGCGACACCGCTGATCTCTGACGCTTGCTCGCCTTTCGATCCGAATCGAGCCGCTCGTTGCGGCTCTTTTTTAGGTTGTCATCAAGCGGCCTCTTTGACCGGCGTCACCCAAGCGGGTGAGTCGTTTCTGCGCTCACCACCTTTTCGGCCGAATTCAAATTGGCAACTATTCTCTAAAAACCGAAGCTGGGAAAATCGTTCATCGACCGGGCGTTGCAGTGATCCAACCGGATCGCCCGACCCGCCGATCCGCTCTGGATGATACGCTTGCCGGGGCGGCTTTCACGCACGGGGAGAGTGCATCATGGCCGACTTTAAAGACAATGATTTCGACTTCGATATTGATGCCGATATCGATCAGGACCTCGATCAGGATCAAGATCAGGACGTGGATGTCGATACCGACCAGGATTCGGATGTCGATCAGGATAACTCGAATGACTCGGACGTCGACAACGACACCGATCAGGACGCGGATGCCGACGCCGATGCTGATGCCGATGATCACAGCGACGCCGACGCCGACGCGGATGCCGACAACGACAACGACACCGACGTGGATGTCGATCAGAAGAACGACAACGACGCCGACGTCGACCAGGATCAGGACGTCGACGTGGACGTCAGCCAGGATCAGGATGCTGACCAGGACGCAACGATCGATATCGACTTCGATTTCTGATCGCTGATCGGACGCCGGTGGACTTTCACCGCGCCTTGGGCCGACGCCGGACGATGCGGTGCCGGTCCACACCGGCGATCCTCTGCTCCATCACTCGAAATGAATCCTCGCACGGGAGTTAAAGCTCCATGGTTGTCACCTGGATGAAGACGCGATCACGAACCGAGATCGAGCGCGCCTTCGAGTTGTGCAAGACGTCCCTGCTTGTGGTGTTTGCGCTCAGCTTCTTCGTCAATCTTCTGGCGCTCACCGTGCCGCTTTATCTGCTGCAGGTTTACGATCATGTCCTGTCGAGCCGCAGTCTCGACACGCTCATGATGCTAACCTTCATCGTCGTCGTCGCCCTGGCGGCGCATGCATGCCTCGAAGCTCTCCGCCGCGAGATGCTCGCGCGGGTCGGCACCTGGTTGGACGACCGCTTGCGGGCATCCGTTCTGATCGCCGCCGTACAGTCAGCCTTGCGCAATGAACAAGCCGCCGCCGCACAAGCCTGGCGCGATCTCAGCGGCCTCCGCACGTTCTTCGGCGGCACCGCATGCACGGCTCTGTTCGATCTTCCCTGGACGCCGATTTTCATCTTGGCACTGATCATTATTCATCCTTTGCTTGGCGGGATCGGCCTTGTGGCGTCGATCGTTCTGTTCGGGATGGCGATGCTCAACGAGGTGGTGACGCGCAAACCCATTGCCCGTTCGAGCGCGGCTGCGGTCGAGAGCCAGCACCGGTTTGAAACTCTCCTGCGCAACGTCGAGGCCATCAGCGCGATGGGAATGCTGCCCGGCGTGGCCCGCCTCCTGCATGACGATCAGTCGAACGCGAAAGAGGCCCAACTCTCCGCCTCCGGGCGCGCCGCCGCCATCCAGGCCCTCGCCCGTTTTGTCCGGCTCCTGACCCAGGTCATCGTCATGGCCTGCGCCGCATGGCTCGTGATCCTGGACACGGTCAGTCCCGCGGCCATTTTCGCAAGTTCAATCCTGCTGGGACGGTCATTGGGGCCCGTGGAAGGATCGATCAGCACATGGCGCGCGGTCACCGGCGTGCGCCTCGGCTATCACCGCCTGCACAAGATCATGGGCGGCCTGCCTCAATCCCGCAAAACCATGTATCTGCCGCGCCCTAACGGAGCCGTCTCCGTCGAGCAGGTGACGTTCATGATGCCGGGCGCCGATATGCCCGCCGTCCGCCGGCTGACCTTCTCGGTCGAGCCGGGAGAAATCCTTGGGGTGGTCGGGCCGTCCGGTGCGGGCAAATCGACGCTCGGACGCCTGATCGCCGGCACCATCTCTCCCTCTGTCGGGCATGTGCGCCTCGACGGCGCCGACATGCGGATTTGGCTCGCCTCCGGTGGCCACCGCTATCTGGGTTATCTTCCGCAGGAGATCGAACTCTTCGGCGGCACCGTTCGGGAGAACATCTCCCGCCTGCAGGACGCCCCGTCCGAACATGTGATCGCTGCCGCCGCCATGGTGGGGCTGCACAAGATGATCATGCGTCTTCCTCTGGGCTATGAGACCGATATCGGCGAGGGCGGCATGCGGCTCTCCGGCGGGCAGCGGCAGCGTCTCGGCCTCGCGCGGGCGCTCTTCGGCTTTCCGCGCCTCATCGTGCTCGACGAGCCCAATGCGAGCCTCGATGCTGAAGGTGAGGAGGCTTTGCGCCATGCCATTCAGGCGATGCGAGAGCGCGGGTCGACCATCATCATCATCGCCCAGCGCTTCGGCGTTCTGAATATGTCGGACAAGCTCCTGGTGCTGGATAACGGCGTGATGAATGCCTTCGGGACGCGCCGCGATGTTGCCGAGAAGATCAGGAGTGGACGCACGGTCATTCCGGCGCGGAGCCAGCAGGTCGTGCTGACTCAACGGAGTATGAGGCCGCCAGCCGATGACGGCTTCGCGGGCTCGCCGCCGGGTAGAACGAAGAGGGCCAATCCCGGCGCGGCAACCGAGAGGGCTGCGTCATGAAAAGTTCGAGCGGCAGCATTGCCCACGATCTCGCGGCCATTCTGCAATCCCCGTCCGGCACGCCGCTCCAGCGCCTGCGCTTTCTTGCGGCGAGCGCCTTCGCAATTGTCGGTGTCTTCGTCGTCGGTTTTGGCGTCTGGGCGACGCAGGCTCCCCTCGAGAGCGCTGCTGTGGCGGGAGGGGCGATCGAGGCCGAGTCGAGCCGCAAGACGATTCAGCATCTGGAAGGCGGGATCATCGGGCGCATTCTCGTCGCCGACGGGGACGAAGTGGCCGCGGGGCAGGCGCTCATCCACCTCGACGACACGGGGGCTCATGCGACCGTCCAAGTGCTGCAGGGCCAACTCTGGAATGCGCAAGCCCAGGAAGCGCGCCTGCTGGCGGAGCGTGACGCCCGGAATGAAGTCGAATTTCCGTTCGTGTTCATGCAGCGGAAGCCGAACGATCCCGATCTCGCGAGCATCATGAACGGCCAAATCAAGATCTTCGAGACGCGCAGAAAGTTGCAGGCCTCCCGGATCGAGGTCATCGAGCAGCGCAAGGCCCAGACCGAGCGGGAAATCGTCGGATTGCGTTTCCAGGAACAAGCGGCCGCCAAGCGCGCGTCGATTATCAAGGAGGAGATCGCGGTGGTGGCGCCCCTCGTCACCAAGGGCCTACAGACGCGTCCACGTCTCCTTCAATTGGAACGCGAGCAGGCTGAGATAGACGGGCGGCTCGGCGGGACACAGGCCCAAATTTCGCGGGCAGAGCAATCGATCGGCGAATCCCAGGCGATGATCCTCAAACTGGAGAGCGATTATTACTCCGAGATCGCCCAGGGCCTTCGCGATACGCAGGGCCAAATCTTCCAACTCCTCGAACGCCTTCAAGCAGCGCAGGACGTGCTTGCCCGAACCAAAATTCGCGCTCCCGAGGCTGGTATCATCACAGATCTGCGCATCCACACCCCTGGGGGAGTTGTGGCCGCCGGTGAGCCATTGTTGGACCTCGTTCCTCGGCAGGATCGTCTCATCGTAAGAGCGCAGGTCAAGCCCGAGGACATTGATCTTGTGCGGCCGGGCCTCGAGGCCCGTATCCGCCTCCTGTCCTACAAGCACCGGCGCGTGCCCCCTGTTGACGGCGTCCTCACTTATGTCTCAGCCGACCGCCTCGTTGATAAGCAGACCGAGCGCGCCTATTACACCGCTCAGATCCGGATCGACCCAACGTCGCTGCGCGGGCTGCCGGAGGTAAAAATCATCCCCGGCATGCCGGTCGAGGTGTTAATCAAGACCGGGCAGTTCACGGTCGCGCATTATGTGCTGCGCCCCTTCCTCGACAGCTTCAACCGTGCCTTCCGGGAGGATTGATCTGGTGATGAAGCGGAATCGTCACGGATGGGGGCTGGTCCTCGCGATCGCCCTGATATTCGTCTCGCCGGCTCTGCGGAGCGAGCCTTTCGCGGTGGGCAAGTCGGAACGGGACATCCAAGCCGGCGAGGCGATCTGGCAGGTCTATGCCTACAAACCGTCCTGTTATGGCAATGGCCTTCTCATCGTGGTGTTCCACGGCTCGGATCGTAATCCTCGGCTCGCCCGCGACAACGCTGTTCCGTTGGCGGAGGCCGGCTGTGCTCTGGTGGTGGCGCCCCTCTTCGACGAGGGACGGTTTCCTCGCTGGGCATACCAGTTCGGCGGCATCGGCAACGTTGTCGAAGAAAACGGCACCAGGAAGTTTCGGCTGAAACCAAAAGGCCGCCGCACCGGCCAGTTGCTCCTTGATCTGATCGAGGCGCTGCGCGAACGCGAGGGATCGCGAACGCTGCCTTACTCCCTCATCGGCCACTCGGCCGGAGCGCAGTTTCTCAGCCGGTTCGCAGCGTTCGTCAAGAACGAGGCGCAAAGGATCGTGCTCGCGAATCCGGGCAGCTACGTCGTTCCACTCTGGGAGCGAAAATATCCGTATGGTCTCGGAGGGCTCGCCATCGTCGATGAGGCGGATCGCAGACGCTATCTCGGCTCGCCCATCGTCATCCTTCTGGCGAACGGGGATTTGCAGCGGGAAGGGTTGGACAAAAGCCCGGGCGCGGAACGGCAGGGGCCGACGCGATACGCCCGTGGCCGGGCGGTGTTCGAGGTGGCGCGGGCGAGTGCTGCGGCCGATGGTTCGGATTTCAACTGGTCTCTGGTCGAGGTTGCGGGTCTCGGACACGGTAGCGCCAAGCTCTACGCACGCTCCGAAACCGCCGCGGCATTGTTTGGAACCCTTGAGATAGGAGGCGTCCCGCTTCAATAGGTGCCGAGTTGGGAGACGGAGAGAACCACCGCCTCGGTCCGGTTCGTCGCGTGCAATTTGCGCATGATGTGCTGGATATGAACCTTGATCGTATTCTCCGAGAGCTTGAGGTGATCGGCGATCCATTTGTTGGAGTGCCCCTTCTGGAGCAAGGCCAGAACATCGGCTTCGCGCGTCGTGAAGGTGACGCGCGCGCCGTTCGTGCGAAGCAGGGGCGGTGGGTCCTCGTCGAAACTGGAGGGTGAAATTTTTTCGCTTACCGCGATCGGCCCCGGCGCTACCGGGGACGAATGAGACGGTTGGAAGGGATCCGAATGGCCGTTCCTCGTCGCGCCGTTTGGTGAAGCAAGATCGTTTAAGCCTGGCCGTGGATAATAGGTTCCACCGGCCATGACCAACCGGAGTGCAGCCACTCCGACCCTGAGAGAAGCCGTCACGGGCACCACGCCTTGCACGCCCGCAGCGATCGCCTTGAAGACGTCGATGGCGTCATTCGCGGAGATCAGCACAACGGGTGCTTTAGGGGAGTAACGCTCAAGAGTCTTGACGGCTCTCGAGATGGCGTCCCACGTCGGAAAACCCGCGGCCTTCAGCAGCACGAGCGCAACGGTCATTCCATCGGGGCGATAGAGATCCTCGACCGACGCCACTCCGTCGACCATCGCACCAGGGAACGACCCCCGCAGGGCCTCGACGACGCATTCCTGGGAAAATGGCTCATCGTCAACGACAATGATCGCCTCACCCATTCCCTCGTCTGCACGATATGCTGGCATAACGACCCCCCTTTGACAGGTCAAAGAGATCGTCTCAGGCAAAGCGCCGCACCAGCTTAAGAGCAACTGCTTTGCCTTGAACAATGAGATCAAAAATCAGGAGCTAAGTCGTACATCTTTCAGAGTAATTCGCCACCATGATATTCCAGGAGCACCGTCCGATGCGCTGACTCGACGGCACGTCACGCTATGCTTGCCCTGAACTGAGCAAGTCTACGTTAACACAAGTTGTGCATTGCCAAACATTTCTTGCGTAATCCATGGTAGGGAATAAATGAACTAAAAAGGGCTATTGTATATGAATACTATCTCGTTTCGTTATCACCCGTGGGTAGCCCGGAGGAATGTCCTTTCCTTCGGATAGATTGCGACGCCTGCACGAGTGCCGTCGGCACAGTCGCGATTAACGCGAAGGCTCGCCCGAGCGGATTAACCCACCCTACCGAAAGAGGCCTCTGGAAGTGGGAGAGCGCGCGCGCATGATGGGGTTACGTGCGATTGAGCGCCGAGGTCGAGATGCTTCCTGCCGACAAGGACACCCGCGATCTGCTGCCGCTCATGGCGGCTGCTCCGACCACAATCGCCGCGGCTGAGAGTGAGGTCTGTCGAGGTCCCGTCCCGGAAGATGGTGCTGCGTTTGACGCCCCTGGGCTTCACCGAATTTCCGATGCTGCGGGCGACAGCGAGGAAGAGCACAGCGGCACACCCACGCCGTTCGCGGCCATCCCGTCATCTCACCCTGTCTTCGATGCTCCAGAGGCGATTCAGGGTGAGGCTACGGGTCTTCACCTGATGCCCGCGCCAGCAATCCAGGCGATCTCCGTGTCGCAGCCATCCGGGAAAGAATCCACCGAAGGGACAGGCGATCACGATCCACGTACCGTTGGACACAGTTCCCCCATCACTGCCAGGGGCGATGGCACCGCGGAATGGCCCACGGCCGGCAGCGCGGCGGGCGAGACCGATGATGCTCACAGCATCAACCTGACGCAGATTGCAGAAGTCGACCAGGACGCGAGCATCGTCGTCCGCGGCTATGCGGGGGAGGTCGTCGCGCGCCTGCATATCGACCAAGATATCATGATGGATCAGGACGTCGACTTCGGCTTCATCATCGATGGAGACGGACATTTCGTCATTCGGCTCGATCAGGACATGCGCATCGAGCAGGAGATCGATATCGACCTCGAAATCTTCGGTGCCGACGGCGTGCTCTATGTGGATCTTTATGTGAGCGACTCGATCGAAATCGAACAGGACACAAAGCTGGACATGTGGATTACTGACGGTCCCCCTGGCGGGACGGTTCAGGTTCACCAGGACATTGAACTCGAACAGGATGTCGACATCGACATCCAGATCGAGGACGATCTGGAAGAGCGCTACGCCATCAAGGTGGATATCGACGTGATCCAGGAGGTCGATGCCGATCAGGATGCCGCCATCGATGTGGCCTACGCCAACGGCGAGATCGATATGGACGTGGATGCGGTGCAGATGGCGGCCGTCGATCAGGAAACGGTCGCACAAATCGATTTTGCGCTGGTCTAGATAGGAATTCTAACCGAAACGTAACATTCCTGCCTATGGGCGGCCGCCGGCTGATGGATCGATGCTGATCCGATCAGCGCACGAAGAAGTAAAGCGTCAGCGATGCGCCGACACCGATCACCAGCCAGCGGATGGCATGTGGCGGCAGGCGCCGGCCGAACACCACGCCGAGATATCCGCCAATGACAGATGCCGCGCCGACGATCATGGTTTCTCGCCAAGCCACGATGCCGGCGGCAATGAACAGGATGACGGCGACGAGCTGGATCAGCGTCGAACACAGATGCTTCGCCGAATTGATCAGGTGAAAGTCGTCACCCTCGGTGATAGCGAGAGACGCCAGCATGACGATGCCCATGCCGGCGCCGAAAAATCCGCCATAGACCGCAACCGCGAACTGAAAAACAAGGCCGCCGAGCCACGCCTTGGTCGATGGATGGTGGCCCTCGTGCCGTGCGATCGACCGTGCGAGCGCCACAATTTTTGGACTCGCGGCGAACAGAACCGTGGCGAAGAGCAAGAGCCACGGCACGAGTTGGCGGAATGACGCGTTATCGGTGGTGGTGAGCACGTATGCCCCGCCCACACCGCCGAACAGGCTGACCACACCGAGGGCCGTGAAGCGCCTTGCATTCGCGGCCAGCTCACGGCGATAGGCCCAGGCACTTGCAAGATTGGCCGGAGTTACGGCGACCGCGCTCGTTGCATTGGCGACGATCGGAGGAAGTCCCGCCGCAAGCAGCGCCGAGAACGTAAAAAATGTTCCGCCTCCTGCGATCGCATTGACGAGGCCCGCCGCGAGGCCGGAAGCGGCAAGGAAGGCGACTGTTGCAGGATCCATGATGAGGCTTCGGTTCAGGAGAGATGTTGCGGCCTGCCTACCGCATGTCCTGAAAAAGTCCAGTGACCGTGGCCAACCGCGCAGGAGGTTGCGAGCACCACGCTGCCTTCATTTAGATTCCGTAGCGGTCACCGTGCATGCGCGCTGCCACCTGTGAGTCAGGCAGGAAAGGCCGCTCGGCCGAAATGGTTCTGATCGGGCGATCACTCTGAAAGGCGATGAGATTTTCCAGCGACTGCTCGAAGAACAGTCGATAATTCTCCTCCGTGACGAAACCAATGTGTGGTGTGGCGACGACATTCGGGAGAACCCGAAAGGGGTGTTCCACCGGCAGAGGTTCGATCTCGAAGACATCGTTCCGGCGCCGGCGATTTTCCCGTTCTCGAGGGCTCGTATGAGGGCCGTCTGATCAACCAACCCGGGCCGCGATGTGTTGATGAGATAGGCAGAGCGCTTCATCGATGCGATTTCGCCCGCGCCGACGATACCTTCCGTGGTGTTCGAATGGGGAATATGGATCGTGACGACGTCCGATCGGGCGAACAGATCGGCCTTTGACACACACTCGACACCATGTTCGGCCGTTCGCTCGGGCGTCAGGTTGGGGCTCCAGGCCACCACCTTCATCCCAAACGCCTGACCGATGCGCGCCACCGGCACTCCCATTGCGCCGAGTCCGAGAACACCGAGGGTCTTTCCCGCAAGACCGCGCCCGAGGCCGATTTGCCAGCCGCCGGCGCGGAGCGACGCCGTTTCTTGGGGAATGCGCCTGAACAACGAGAGGATCATCGCCCAGGTCAGTTCGACAGTTGTCTGGTGCAGGGCATCCGTTGCGCAGACTGTAACCCCCAGTTCCTTCGCGGCCGCGAGATCAATCGACCGACCGTTGCGCATGCCCGTCGCCAGCAGAAGTTTTAGCCGCGGCAAGCGCGACAGGACTGAGCGCGGAAAGACAGTGCGCTCCCGGATGCGCATCACGGCATCGAATTCGGAGAGCCGAGCCACCAACTGGGCTTCATCATGGACGTGGTCCGTAAACGGGACGACCGTCACGTTCGGCGCCTTGGACCAGTCCACAATCTTGAGCGTGATCGCCTGGTAGTCGTCGAGCACGGCAAGGCGCATGTTCATTCTCCGGGCGTTAAGTTCGTTTTGCGACGGGTGTTTGGTCAAGCGGACGGCGCAAGGTCAAACAAACCCCACCAGTCCCGCGGCCGCCGCAATGGCAAGCGGGATGAGAGGACTTCGGCGCGAGAAGAGCATGAACGCAATGGTGCTTCCGGTGAGCGCGTAACTCTTCCAGTCATCCGCCGCGCCGTCCGTCAGGATCACTCCGGTTGCCAGAATAAGCCCGACCGCGAACGGTGCCACGCCGCGTTCGAAAGTGCGGTACCAGCCCACATTGTTGTAGCGAGACCAGAAGCGAGAGACGGTGTAGGCGATCACGAGCGTCGGTAAACAGGCGGCTGCGGTGGCAAGTGCTGCGCCCGTGGCGCCTGCTATTTCCCAACCGACCAACGTCACCACGATCATGTTCGGCCCCGGCGCCGCTTGGGCAAGAGCGAACAGCGCCACGAACGTTCCGTCGTTCAGCCAACCGTGGACGTCGACGACGAAGCGATGCAGCTCTGGTACGGTGGTGATGAAGCCGCCGACCGCCACGGAGGACAAAAACAGAATCTGGAGAACCAGAAGTGTAATGGGGCGGTCCATTACTTTCTGGTCCAATGAGCCGCGGCGAGACTTGCAGGCAGGATAAGGCAGAGCATCCAGACGAGCGGGACGCGAAAACCGACGGATGCAACAAGAACGATTGCCACGACGGCGAGAGCGCGCGGGCTCTTGCGCATGGGGTAGACCATGCGAATCCCCATCGCCACGATAAGTCCGGCAGCCGATGCGGCGGCCGCGTGTATCATGGACTGAGCCGCCGGGAGATGACCAAAGCTCCTGTATAATCCGCCGACAAGGCAGACAATGATCGCCGGCGGTGCCACGAGTCCGGCCAAAGCCGCAACAGAGCCGCCAAAGCCTCCAAGACGCGAACCGATGAGCACCGCAATGTTGACGACGTTGCCGCCGGGCAGAAAATTGCTGAGCGCGAAGAGATTGATGAACTCGTCTTCGGTGCACCAGCCGCGCTTTTCGACCAGAAGCCATCGCACCCAGGGCATGACCCCGCCGAAGCCGACAACCGCAATCGACGCAAACCCGATGAAAAGTTCGAGCGGCGTTGCTCTGTTTGGCAGAGCTGATATGACTTCACCCTCTTCAGCCTCGGTGCTCATGTGGGGTTTTGTCCTGCACTGGACGCGCTCGCCGGTTGATCCGTGCGGCCGCCCATCAGCCCCATCAGCGTGACAAATTGCTGATTGTTGAGACCCTCAATGTCCTGCGCGAGCGGCAAAATACGTTCAGCATCCGTGTTGCCGAACGCGGCAGCAAGACAGCCGTGGGCCTTGTGCCGCAGCAGATCCGCGCCGGCCGGCCGTCCCCAGATGCCGGGTGGACCATCGCAACGCGTTTCCACGATGGTTCCGTCACTGCATTCGATCATGAGATCGACATGCATCCTGTCGAAGCGACCTTCTCGCGAGGGATCCGGCACAACCTCGATGCACTTCAGGAGAGTGACCAAATCCGGCGCAAAACGGCGCTCATCGGTAAAACTCCGATCGGTCACATCGCCGTCGAGGAGCGCTACCGCGGCGGTGTATTGGAAGCTGAATTTCCCGGCAAGACCGCTCACGGGCGTTGGTCGGTCCACATAGGGCATGAGCGGACATATGATGCGCACATTGCGGATGGAGGCGCCGGCCGGAAGTTTTGCATGCGCCTCGCGGGCCGCACAAATAACGAAATGCGTTCCATACTGGCTTGGGTAAAGCTTGAAGGCTGGACCAGGTTCTGTGATGTGCGGCGCGCTGCGGGCTTTTGTCAGCTCCTCGGGCGCAAAGCCATCTCTGAAGAAGGCTGCGCCAAACCCGCGTGGCCCGGCCAGCGCATCGCCGTCGGCGGTGAAGCCTTTGGCGGCGAGAAGCGCGGCCTCGAGCCCGCTGGAAGCGGCTTGGCCGCAATGCAGAGCCTTGGTCATGCTGCCGACATTCGCAAGAATGCCGCCCGCACGCGATGCCGCGATGCCGATCGCGTGTGTCAGGTGATCGCCGTCGAGGCCGAGGAACACCGCGCACGCGACAGCACTGCCGATGGGTCCGACCGCACCCGGGGGGTGAAAGACCAGATCGGCGGGCTCGAACTGACCGGACGAGAGACGGAGTCGGGCTTGCGCCTCGATTCCGGTGGCCAGAGCCGACAAGATCCGGCTTCCGAGGGAGAGCGTGGTCGCGCTATGGACGTCGTTGGCCTCGCGTTCGGCCAATGCGAGAACAGCCGGGAGGGTCGTCGACAACGCGTGATTGGCGGGATTCCACATGGGTTCGAAATCGAGCGCATGCATCGCCGCGCCATTCACGCGGGCGGCCTCCGCCACGGAGCTTTTCGTCCCGTGCCCGATCAAGGTCGCCTGCGGACCGGCTCCTGATTCGATGGCGAGGTCGGCGATCAGACCTGGACCGGGATCTCTTGCTCCGAGCGCCGATACAGCCAGACCATCGACGAAGAGTGCAATCGCTGCGTCTCGTGACGACGCATCCAAAGGCCTGGCGGCAAAGGTTTGTAACTCTTGGGCGAACGCGTTCGTGAGATTCATTCAGCCGCCTGCGGCGTTCCAATTTCTGAAGAGAGGGGCGCCGGCCTGTAGAGAACGTGACCTTCGAACAGGCGACGGGTTGTGCGGTAAACCGCACCATGGAGTGCCTTGGCGCGTGAAGGATCGCCGGCGTTTTCGATTTTTGCATCCACGACGGTAACACCGGACGGATGGGCGACCGAGATCGGGCCATCGCCCGCCGTCGACAACCCATGGGGTACGGAACCTTCGATGCGGGACGCAATTCCGAGACAAATCGCGCCAGTGATCGGAACGGCGCGATGGGGCCGACCGATGGAGATCATCCGGATCATGATCGACATCTCGGCACTACCGAGCAGACGGCCCGAAAGCGTGGGGGAAGGGCGTGGCGCGGCCACCATCGCGACCTTGGGCACGCTTGGAATTGCGCGAGCGGTTGCGAGGTCCGGCGCGATCCCCATGGCAACGGATGCAGCGCAGCGGATGGCCTCCATCTGCGCCAGAAACGCAGCATCGCTTTCCAGCTTTTCCGGCAGGTCGGTGCCGTCTTTCCCCAGAATAGCCGCTTCAACGAAGACGCAGGGGTTGGCCGCATCGACCATCGTGACTGTCACCGTGCCAAGGTTCGGAACATCAAGCTGGTCCCGGACCCGGCCGGTCGGCAGGAGCCGACCTGTTTTAGCGCCGCCGGGATCAGTGAATTCGAGCCGAACCGGCGCACCGGTGCCAGCGACGCCGTCGATTGCAAGATCGCCGCCCGTATCAGGAAGACCGTCGAGCACGGGAAAGCGGGATATGATGATCTTGGACGTATTGGTGTTGTGGATGCGAACGGTCGCCTCACCGTCCATGGGCGCCGGCACAAGTCCGGACTCCACCGCGAGGGGGCCGATGGCGGACGACATGTTGCCGCAATTGCCGCTGTAGTCGACGCCGTCGCTGTTCACCGAAATCTGCGCGAAGGTGTAGTCCACATCCGCGTCGGGTCTAGTCGGCGGGCCCACGATGCAGATCTTCGACAAGGACGAGATGCCGCCGCCCATGCCGTCCAGTTGACGCCCGTTCGGATCCGGCGATCCCATGACGGCGAGAAAAATGTCGTTCCACTCCGCCGGATCGGACGGTAGGTCGGAGCGATTGAAGACGACGGCCTTTGATGTACCGCCCCGCATGAACACGGCGGGAATACGTTTCTGCGCCACGCTGCCCTCCCTGGGACCCTGTGCCTCCCAATACGCGCCTGGGTCTCCGGCGGCCTGAGTCGGCGTCACTTGTCGATTACGGAGTACGACTGTATACATAAAAATTCAAGAGCATTTCGACCGACTTTGCAATGTGATTGCAGTATGCTCGCCTCCAAGCATAACGAGGGCACAGACCGGAATGACGATCGAGACCGCGCTTGCTGCGCGAAACCCCGCTGAACGCGAGCGCTATGGTTCCGCTGCGGACTACGCCTATGCGGCGTTGCGATCGGAGATCGTTGAGGGACGATTTGCGCCCGGCCGCCGTATGCGGGAGATCGAGCTTGCGTCCTGGCTCGGCGTCAGCCGCACTCCGACCCGCCAGGCTTTATCACGGCTGGAGATTGAGGGCCTGCTTAATCTCAAGCCGAGGACCGGCCTTGTGGTGGCCTCGCTCGACGACGAAGCAATGGACGAACTGTATGAGATGCGGAGCGTGCTTGAGGGGGCCGCGGCTGCAATGGCTGCGCGGCACGCGAGCGCGCGGGATCTCGAGGCGCTGGTCAACCTTGTCGAGACCGAAGCGTCGCTGCCGGCGGATCCGATCGTGCGGTATCGACACAATCTGGCGTTCCACGGCGCCATCTACACCGCGGCGCATAATCGCTTTCTGATGAAAAGCCTTCATGCGCTCAACGATGCCATTGCGCTCCTGGGGCCGACGACCATGGCCGCCGAGGGGCGTCTTGCCGGCGCCGCTGCAGAGCACCGCATGATCGTCGAGTCGATCGGGCGACGGGATGCGGCGCAGGCCGAACAGGATGCTCGGGCTCATGTGCTGAAGGCACTGGATCTGCGGCGGGCCATGCGCAACAGCCCGTATTGACAGGAATCCATTGTCTGTGGAGCGACGCGCGATCGCCGCTTCAGACCTCGGCGTAGCGCTTCTCGATTGCGTCGTAGACATCTTTGCCGACGATGCGTTGGCGCTCGGCGAAAGTGGCAAGTTGGTCCTCTGCGCCTCTTAGCGACCCGTTGTTCTTGAGGATGAGCAACACATCCTGGATCGCCTTGACTGACGCCTGAAGAGCGGCGTTCGCATAAAGCGCGAGGGAGAACCCGCAGGATTTCAACTCCTCGAGTTCCAGCATGGGTGTCTTGCCGCCAATGACGACATTCACGAGTTGCGGCGCAGGCAGTTGCCCAATGCGGCGTAGTTCATCGGCGCTTTCCGGCGCTTCAACGAAGATGATGTCGGCTCCGGCCTCGGTCATCGCATGGGCACGCTCAAGCGCCCTGTCGAAACCCTCGACGGCGCGCGCATCCGTGCGCGCAATAATCAGCGTGTTGGGATCCCGGCGCGCATCGAGGCAGGCCTTCAGCTTTCCGATGATCTCGGGCAGCGGCACAACGCCCTTGCCGGCAAAATGCCCGCACTTCTTGGGGAAGACCTGATCCTCGATCTGAAGCGCCGCGGCTCCGGCCCGCTCCAGCAATTGAACTGTCCGGTACGCGTTGAGCGCGTTTCCGAACCCGGTGTCGATATCCACCACCAGCGGCAGCGAACAAACATCGCTGATCCGCGCCGCAGATTCGGCGATCTCCGTTGCGGTGATCAGCCCGAGATCGGGCATGCCCAAATGTGTATTCGTGAGGCCGGCGCCGGTCAGGTAGACGGCCTGGAAGCCCAGATCTTCCACAATCCGCGCCGTCAGTGCGTTCGCGGCCCCCGGCAGCAACACTGAATCACGCGCTTCCACGAGGTTGCGAAACGCGCGGCGGCGCTCGGAGAGATCCCCGGAAAGCGGCCGGTCCGAAGCCCGGCTCGTTGGGAGTTGCAAGGTCATCGCTTTGTCCAGTTCGATGCAGTGTCGGCTCGCTTATATCCGACGAACAACATGGATCGTCAACTGTTGACAGTTTCCAATTTGGTTCCTACTCTTTCGTCTGAGGCCCGGGAAGAGGCTTTTGTTTGCAGTCTTTGGGAGGATTTAAATGCTGTCTTACCGGATACCGACCCGGCGGTCGTTTGGCCTTGTTGCGGCTGCTGCCGGAGCGCTCGCCGTTGCCACTCTCGCTGGCCCTGCCGCGCAAGCGCAAGCGCCGTCACCTTCGTGGGATCAGGTCGTCGCCGCAGCGAAGAAGGAAGGAACTCTGACCTTCTACAACAACCTGCAGCCCAACGGCATCGAGCCGCTTCTTGCAAAGTTCAAAGAGGCCTACCCGGATATCCAGCCCGAGCAGATCCGCCTCGGCAGCAATCCACTGATCGAGCGCTTCCAGACCGAGTTCAATGCCGGACGCAACATCGCCGATGTGTTGATCACATTCCCGGACGAACGCATCAGCGAGGGAATGAAGGCTGGCTGGATGGCAGAGTGGACGCCGCCGGAACTGCCGAATTTCCCGCCAGAAATCAATGAGGCCAACAAGGTCTTTACCCTGCAATACGCGCGCGAAGCCATCATCTGGAACAAGTCGAAGGTGAAGCCAGCCGATGCGCCGAAAGAATGGACTGATCTTTTCGATCCGAAATGGAAAGGCAAGGTCGGCATGAACCCGCCTTGGCGTTCCGTCTCGATTCAGCAGGTCGTCGCGTTCTGGGAGGACAAAGGCATCACTAATCCCGCGCAGAAACTCAAGGATAACGAAGTTCGTTTCTTCGAAGGTTCCGGCGGCATCATCCAGGCAGTTCTGCGCGGCGATGTCAGCGTGGCCGAGCTCACCGATCTGCCCCTCAACCCGCTTCTGGAAGACGGTGCGCCGGTCGGGTTCGTCTATCCGGCATCAGGCACCACGCTCTCCGCCAACAAGGCTTTCGTCGCCGCCAAGGCGCCTCATCCCAACGCAGCGCGCGTCTTTGTGAATTGGCTGATGACGAAGGATGGTCAGGAAGCGCTGCAGAAATATTGCGGACTTTCGGTCACGCGGAAGGGTGCGCCCCCGCTGAGCAACCTGCCGGCGACCTCGCAGGTGCCGAATGTGGTGGACGGCGAAAAGATCCTCACGCCTCAACGTCAGGCCAAGATCATCAACGAATGGCGAACCGTCTTCGGCATTCAATGACAACGGCTCGGTGCGAGGGCGGCATGTGCCGCCCCGCATCTCCCGGCGAGAGGAGAAGGCATGTCCGATCAGACCATCGGCCTGAGCGACGTTGTAATCGGGAAGCCTGCTTCCCGCCGAACCGGCAACACTTTGCTGAAATGCGCCTATGGCGCGACCTTCATCATCGTCGTCGCGATGGTGACGATCCCCATCGCGGCCTTGATATATGGCAGTTTCAGGACCGCCGCTCCCGGGATGCCCGCGGAGTGGACGCTGCGCAACTATGAGGGGCTGGCATCACCCGGTGTGATCGCAACGATCGGGACGACGCTGTGGATCGGCTTGCTGTCTTCTGCGCTGTGCATCGTCATCGGAACCGCGATCGCTCTTTTGGTCCATCGCACTGATTTCAAATACGGCAAAGTCGTCACCATGCTGGTGGGACTCGCATTCTATTTTCCGTCCTTCATCCTTGCGATGGCGTGGATCATCATTGGCGCGCCCGGCGGAATCTTCAACGCCGTCGTCGACGACATGCTGGGTCTCTCGTGGCTTCGCATCGACATTTACACCACAATGGGCATTGTCCTTGTGATGGTGCTTCATCAGGTGCCGTTCGTCTATCTGACGATGCGCGGCCCCATCATGGGCATGGATGGCATTTACGAGGAGGCCGCGCGCACCGCCGGCGCAACACCGTCCCGGGTGATCACGCGCATAACGCTGCCGCTTCTCAGCTATTCGCTCATTTCAAGCTTCATCCTCACCTTCATTATCACCATCGAGCAATTCGCGATTCCAGCGCTGATCGGGATTCCCGGTCAGGTGAATATGCTGGCGACACAGCTCTATCTCTTGGTGCGCTTCTCTCCCACCGATTACGGGCTCGCCGCCGCGATCGGCGTTGCGCTCAGCGCCATGACAGGCGCGGCGATCTGGGCTCAGCGTCGTGTGTCCAGCGCCGGGCGTCTCACCACGGTCACCGGAAAAGCCAGCCGGCTGAAGCCCATTCCGCTCGGCCGCTGGAAATGGTTGGCGTATATTCTTTGCTTCGGCTTCGGATTTCTCGCGCTCATCCTTCCAATGACGATCCTCATTTACACATCCGTGCTGAAATGGTTCACCGCCAATCCTTTCGATGGCCTGTATACGATCCGCAACTACGCCTACATCATCGAAAGTGCATCGACCATTCGCAGCTTCTGGAACACGCTTCTCGTGTCCGGCGTCGGTGCGGCGGCCGGCGTGCTGCTGGGTTTGATGTGCGCGTATTTCACGCTGCGGCTCCAGCCGCGGGGCTACCGGATCCTCGATTTCTTCGTCAGCTTGCCGTTTGGCGTGCCGGGAATCGTGCTCGGCCTCGGATTGTTGTGGGCCTACGCCTACCTGCCCCTGCCGCTTTACGGAACGCTGGCGCTCATGATCATCGCCTTCGTGACCCGTTTTCTTCCCTACGCGACCGAGACCATCGGAGGCCAGATGGTCCAAATCGACAAGAGCCTCGAAGAGGCCGCCTGGGTCAATGGCGCCACGCCGCTGGAAGGCGTGTCCAAGATCCTGCTGCCGCTCGTGCGGCCTTCGGTCCAGGGCGCCTATTTTCTTCTCTTCATGGCGTTCTTCCGAGAAATCTCGTCGGCCATCCTGCTCTACACGGCATCGACCGCCGTTGTGTCGATCTCGATCTGGTCGTTTTTCGAACAAGCGAACTGGGGTTTGGCGAGCGCACTTTCGGTCGTCGCAACCTTGATCATTTTCGTGGCCATGGGGCTGATCAGCCGGCTCGTGCCGGCGGCGCGGCAAGGCTGACCCGGAGACCATCATGAGCATCACCGTCGAAAACCTGGTCAAACGCTATGGCGCCATGACCGTCGTACATGGCATTTCCTTCGAGGTCGGTCGCGGCGAGTTCGTCAGTCTTCTCGGCCCGTCCGGCTGCGGCAAAACAACAACGCTGCGCTGCATCGCGGGTCTCGAGGATGCGGCAGGCGGCATCATCCGCATCGGCGATCGGATTGTCTCCGCGCCAGATCAGGACATCCTCATTCCGCCCCACGAGCGTCAAGTCGGCATGGTGTTCCAGAGCTACGCGATCTGGCCGCACATGACGGTCGGCGAAAATGTCGGCTTTCCGCTGTCGATCCGGAAAGTCTCCGCGGCGGATGTCGCAAAGCAGGTCGACGAGGCGCTCGGCATCGTGGGTCTCGGTCCCTTCAAGGACCGTCATCCATCGCAGTTGTCCGGCGGCCAGCAGCAACGCGTCGCTCTGGCGCGTGCCATCGTCGGCCGGCCGAAAGTGCTCCTGTTCGATGAGCCGCTCTCGAACCTCGACGCGAAGTTGCGAGAGGGGACGCGCGTTGAAATCAAGCGATTGCAGCGCAAGCTCGATGTGGCTGCGGTCTACGTCACCCATGATCAGGAGGAAGCGCTCTCCATGTCGGATCGCGTCATCGTCATGGACGGTGGCCGGATCGAGCAGGCGGGGACACCAAAGGAACTCTACCGCAGCCCGGTCAACCGCTTCGTCGCCGACTTTGTCGGCCGCGCGAGCTTCATCGATGTGGTGCGCGTCGAGGGAGGTGCTGGTTGGAGAACGCCGAGCGGCGCGCTCATCGATGTCGATGACAGCTCCTTCAACGGAGCAGGGACGTATCAAGCCATGCTGCGGCCTGAAGGGATCGACATCATGGAAGATGCGAACGCTGGAAAACCCGGTCGAAGTCTGCCCGGGACCATCAGCGACAGCCACTATCTCGGCGCTTACACCGAATATGTGGTCGATGCGGGAGGTGCGAAAGTGAAGGTGCATTCCAAGCGCGATTTCGACGTCGGTTCGCCGGTGATGCTCCGCTTCTCTCCAGAGAATTGCCGGCTCGTGTCGTCGCCCGCTGGAACCGGCAAGTGATGGCGCGAACAGCTTTGGGCGAGGTTGGGGCGAAGCCCGACGGAGTTCCGGTCAAGGCACTCGAAAATTTTGTCGCTGAGCTGTTCGCGACCCAGGGGCTCGCCACACACGATGCCTTCATTGTTGCGCGCTGCCTGGTGGAGGCGGATGCGCGCGGCGTCGTCTCGCACGGGGTTGGCCGCGTACCGATCTACCTGGAGCGGCTCCGCCTTGGCGTCGTAAAGCCGCGTCCGATGTTCGTGCTCGATGAACTGGCGCCGGCTGCAGCGCGGCTCGATGGCGACAATGGTCTGGGTTTCCTCGTCGCGCACCGAGCGATGGCTGAAGCGATCGAGCGGGCACGAAATTTCGGTATCGGCCTCGTTCTCGCCTATCACAGCAACCATTTCGGGATGGCGGCGAGCTATCTGCGACAGGCGATCGAGGCCGGTATGGCGGCCTTCGTCTTCACCAACGCGTCGCCGGCCATGCCGGTATGGGGCGGTCGCACGCCTTTTCTTGGAACGAGCCCGTTCGCCTTTGGCACGCCCGGCGGAACCCGAAGCGGCCCGCTTGTTCTCGACATGGCGACCTCGGTCGTGGCACGCGGGAAGATCCGGCGCGCGGTCGCGCAAAACCAGCCGATTCCGGAAGGGTGGGCGCTCGATTCGGAAGGGCGGCCCACGACGAATGCACGCGAGGCTTATGAAGGCCTCATTCTGCCGCTCGGCGGTCCAAAGGGATCCGGCCTTTCGCTCATGATGGAGGTGCTGGCCGGCGTCATGTCCGGCTCCGCATTCGGTGGCGAGGTTGGCAATCAATATCTGGACAAGAGCAGCCCTCAGAATGTCGGACACTGCTTCATCGCCTTGCGACCTGAACTGGCGGTGTCGGCCGATGAATATCGCGATCGCCTCGATGCTTTGGTCGAGCGTGCCAAGGCGACGCCCCGGATGGATGCGGCTCAGCCGATTCTGATGCCGGGGGAACCGGAGGCGTTGATCGAGGCAGCGAGACGCCGGGACGGCATCCCGCTCTCGACGGAGGACCGCGCTGCCCTTATCGCCGAAGCCGAAATCCTGGATCTCGCGCTTCCTGCTTTCCTGTCAGAAACCTGATATGCAACTGCAACAGATCGCCAAGGTCATCCGCAGCAAAAATGCTGGACCCTGCCTCGTCACATTCGACTTGATATTCACCAACGTGGCGGATTTTGAGCTGGCGCGACAACAACTTGCGCATCTCAAGCGCGAAGTTGCCCTTCGTTACGGGCGTTCCGAGGAAAACGTCAGCGTCATCGATTTTGCACCGGCTCTCGCCGTCAAAATCACGATTCCGCGGGACGTCGTTTCCGGCGATATCGGAGACCGTGACGTCTACGGGGCCCAGCAGCACGCACCGCTTCTCGATATCGAACTTTCGGAGACCGGCCGATGAGCGCGAGCGAACGGCTCATCGAGTCATTCGCCAGAGAACGCAGGCCACTGCGCATTCTCGGCGCCTCCGGGCAACTCGGTTATGGCATCCCCACACCCGCATTGGAGGAAGGCCTGCGACGATCGCCGGACATGATCGGCTGCGACATGGGCTCGATCGATATTGGGCCACATTACCTCGGCAGTGGGGAAATGGCGCCGACTCGCGTGGGAGCGAAACGCGACCTGCGGAAAGTGCTGAACGCCGCGCGCCGCCACGACATTCCGCTCATCATCGGCTCGGCCGGTTCGGCTGGCGCAAAGCCGCATCTCGATCAGACGCTCTCGATGATCCGCGAGATTGCGGCGGCGGACGGTCTGAAGTTCAAGCTTGCTTATGTGCCGGCCGACATTCCACGCGATGTGGTGAAGCGCGCGGTGCGGGCAGGCAAGACATTGCCCATGGACACGATGCCGGCATTGACCGAGCAGGATGTCGACGAAGCGGAGAACCTTGTCGGCCAGATGGGGCTGGAGGCTTTTCGGCGGGCGTTGGAAACAGGCGCCGATGTGGTCGTGACGGGCCGTGCCTGCGATACGGGCATCTTCGCCAGCATTCCGGCGATGTTGGGCTTCCCGCTGGGACTAGCGACCCATATGGCAAAGATCGTCGAATGCGCGTCTCTTTGCTGCGTGCCGGGCGGGCGCGACACGATCCTCGCCGTTCTTGACGATGAGGGGTTCGATCTCGAAAGCATGTCGTCGCAGCGCGCCGCAACCCCCACCTCGGTGGCCGCTCACAGTCTCTACGAACAGGCCGATCCGTACGACATTCGGGAGCCTGCCGGGCACACGGATTTGCGTGCCGTTACCTATCGTGCGTTGGACGAGCGGCGAACCCGCGTCACGGGAGCGGTTTTCGTGCCCGCGGAACGCCAGACGCTCAAGCTCGAAGGGGCATCGCGGGTCGGCTTCAGGGCTCTCCTTCTCGCGGGAGCAGCCGATCCCAACTTTATCGCGCAACATGAGACGATTTTTGCCGGCGTCCAGCGCGTTGTGCGCGATCTCGTCTGCGAGGACACCGCTGAGGACTACAACCTTTCCTTCCGCGTCTATGGAATAGACGGTGTGAGGGCCTGGTCGGATCAGACTGCGGTGCTGCCTCGCGAGGTGCTTGTCATGGGCGAATGCATCGCGCCGACGCTTGAGCGGGCGGAGGAAGTGGTGCGCACCACCAAGCAATATCTGCTGCATTACGGTTATGAGGGCCGCGTCTCTACCGCGGGCAATCTGGCGTTCCCCTTTACGCCACCCGAAGTCACAATTGGAGCAGCGTACCGTTTCAACGTCTTTCATCTGATGCAGGTGGAAGACATGGCCGAGTTGTTTCCGGTGGTGACGGAGACGTTCTAGACATTCGTTGAAAGAGAGAACCAATGCCAATCAAGACTGCTGATCTTGTCGATACGCACGACGCCGAAACACGCTTTTGCCATCTGCCGCTGCGCCTCTTCGGCCGCCGCCGATTTTTCCACGGACGGATCGCAACCTTGCGGACATTCGAGGACAACGTGATTCTGAAGCGGCGCCTGGAACAGGACGGCGAGGGGCAGGTTCTCGTCGTCGATGGTGGGGGCTCGACGCGCTGCGCGATCATCGGCGATCAGATTGCTGCGATCGGGCACAAAAATCGCTGGGCTGGGATCATCGTCAACGGGGCCTTGCGCGATGTCGCGGAGATCGGCGCAATGGAATTCGGCATCTTCGCTCTAGGCCATTCACCGAAGAAGAGCACCAAGCTGAGAATCGGCACCGAAGGCGGCGTGGTAACGTTCGGCAACGTCGATTTCACCCCCGGCCATTGGGTCTATGCCGATGACGATGGCATTCTGGTTGCGCCCCGCGCCATTCACGAGGACGCGCGCGGCTGAAGGCGTGATTCAGTGCGAGCCGATGCTTTTTGCATGACCGCGTCGGAGCGGTAGCCTACCAGGCGCAAGGGCCTGGCAGGCGCTGCTGTCAACGCGCTCGCAATGCCTGAGCCAATTGCCGAAGCGGACGGTTCTCGATATCGAGTACGATGTCCCGAATCTCCTGCGCCTGTTCGAGCGGAATAGCGAGCGACGCCGAGGCAAAGAACTTTTCCGACACGCCGTCGCGATCGAGAGCGCGCTCGCCGGCACCGCTATTGATCCGCACGTGGCGCATGACCTTGCTGCCGTCGCGCAAGGTGACCTCGACCCCGCCGGAGAAAAACGTCGGGAAAGCCGAATTGCTGTCGACCGAGCATCGAACACGCCGGGTGAGGGCGAGAACATCCGCATCCGCAAGCGCCTCGGGCTGTAGTTCCGGAAGACCGAACCCTCCTTTGATGAGGCAGGTGGCCACCACGAATGGCGCGCTGAACTTTGCCTCATAGTCGGTGGTCGGGTTTTGTTTGGCCGCAGTGGGCTCTGCCACGATGGGCATGGTGTCCTTCGGCAGAAAAGCTTCCACGTCCGCGATCTCGGCAGCGTCGACGATGCGGTTCAATTCGATTGCTGCGTCAGCGCAGCCATGAATGAAATGGCAGACCGGATAGGGCTTGATCGCGGTGTCGGCGAAGTTCCACGTTTCACCAAGTCCTTCGGCGATCAAGCCCAGATCGGCGTGTTCCGCATAGCTTTGCAGATAGGCATGAAGAAGACCGAATCTGCCTTCATAGGGACGCGAAGGACCCTTGAAACCCGCTTGGGCGAGGCGAGCGGCCGTGATACCCGCGACGGCGGCCCAGCCGGGGTGAAAGCGTTTGGTCCACGCTCCCTCCTCGAGGAAGACCTGCACGCCGGATGCCGTACTTGCGGCGATGCCCTGGGCGGAAATCATCTGATCCGCGTCGAGGTCTAAGAGTTTTGAGGCGATGATGGCCGAACTGAAATGAGCGACGACGCCGGTGGCGTGGAATCCAACGTGGTGGAACCCGCCTTTCACGGCCGCACCGACTCTGACGGCGGTTTCCATCCCGGCCATGTAGGCGAGGAGAAACTGCCGACCGTCGACGTCGAGGGATTCCGACAGGGACAACGCACACGGAAGACAGGCAGCGCTGGCGTGAATGATGCTGGCGAGATGCGTATCGTCGAAATCGAGGCCGTGGATCAGGATCCCGTTGGCCAGCGCCGCGTCGCGCACCGGGAGACGCTCGCGGCGGCCCAGCACGCTGCACGTGCCGTCCCGCTCGGCGAGCGCTACGATCCCCGCCATGGCGCGCTCGGAAAACGAATAGGCATTCGACGCGAGCCCGACGCCGAGTGCGTCAAGGATGAGCAATTTCGCTCTTTCGGTCGCCGCCACCGGAACATCGTCAAAGACAAGTCGAGACGCAAATCGGGCCACGCTTTCAGCGGGCGGCGAAGCGATCGTGAATTCAGGGGCTTGCGACGTTGCGACCATAGGTTCCTCCGGACGTCTTTCGGTGACAGAAAGCAGCCACGACCGATCTCTATTGTCAACAGTTTACATCTTGGCTAAGTTGGCCTGGAGGACAGCATCTTCCGCGCGGCGTGATTTCGCGCTAGCAACATGATCACGCCCATACCGGAGGCGGCCAACATTTGGTTTAGTCATGTCGCAACTCCTTTCCGGTCGTGTCCGTGCCCAATCGTTGGTCGACGTCGTGACTCAGCGTCTGGAAGAGGCGATCATGAGCGGCGAATTCGCCCCCGGCAGCCGGCTCAGCGAGCATGCGCTCGCGACCTCGTTGGGTGTTAGCCGCGGGCCGCTTCGGGAGGCCATCCGCCGTCTTGAAGGCCGCAAGCTGGTCGAACGCACGCCCAATATCGGCGTCCACATTGCGGTTCTGTCGCTCAAGGATCTGGCGGACCTCCTCATTGTCCGCGAGGCGTTGGAGGGAATGGCCTGCCGGCTTGCCGCAGAGCGGATGACCGACGAAGAGCTGTCGGGCCTGGACCAACTGCTCGAGGAGCACGGCGAGCAGGAGAGCGTGCGCGCCGGCACCGGCTATTACCAAGAGGGAAGGGATTTCGATTTCCACTTCCGCATCGTAAAAGCCAGCGGCAATGCCCAGCTCATACAAATGCTCACGGGCGACCTTTACGATCTCCTGCGCGTCTATCGCTATAAATCCAGCACACTCGATGGCCGCGCCGCGAAAGCCTTCCAGGAGCACAAGGCGGTCGTAGCTGCGCTCAAATCCCGCGATCCTGACAAAGCCGAGGCCGCGATGCGCCTGCATGTCCGCAACGCGCGAATGCACGTGGCGACGCGCATGGTCACGGAGGAGCCGGTGATTCCGGCTCCAAAGCGGCAGGGGGCTCGCGCGGAGACACCGCCCTCGAAGCAGCGCATCGTTCGCCTCTGAACGCCTCCACCCTGGGACCAAAGCAGGCATCAAGCGGCTATCTCGCTTAAGTCACGACGCCTCGGGTCCCCCTCTTGCATATAATTGTATACATAGGTATGGAAAGGAATGCATCTCGCGGGCCAGATCGTGCTCGCGCCAAAAACCGCAGGATCGAGGGGACGCCGCCATGAAGGATGAAAAAGCAAAGGCTTACGACGTCATTGTCGTGGGAGCAGGGAACGCCGCCCTAGCGGCAGCTGTGTCCGCCAAGGAAAACGGCGCGGAGCGCGTTGTCGTTCTTGAGAAGGCGCCGCGGGATATGCGGGGCGGTAACACCCATTGGAGCGGCGGCGTGCTGCGCTTTGCCTATGACGATCCGCGTGAGATCGGCGATTTGCTGCCGGGCATCGAGAATGAGTACGACAACTTCTATGACGGCATCTCGCCCTACACCAAGGATGATTTCCACGGAGACTTGATGCGCGTCACCAGCGGGCGCACTGACCCGGTGCTCTCGAAACTCCTCGTCGCCAATTCCCAGGAGACGGTGAAGTGGATGAAGAACACCGGCGGCGTCAAAATGGAGCCGGCGATTTCACTTTCAGCGGTGAAGAAGGGCAATGTCATGGTCTGGGCGCGCGGCCTCGTTGTGCGTGCCGAGCATGAGGGTGTTGGCCTCTCCCGGAGTTGGTTCGCCACCGCCGAACGCCTCGGCATCGAGGTGCGCTATGGCTCCGCCGCCGTGGAGCTGCTGGTGGGAGAGGATGGCCGCATCAGCGGAGTGAAGGTCAAGGACGACGAGGGCATCTCGACCTTGAATGCCCGAGCCGTCGTTCTCGGTTGCGGCGGTTTTGAAGCCAACGTTCAGATGCGCACGCAACATATCGGTCCGCTTGTGGGCGCGGCCAAAGTTCGCGGCACACCGCACAATCAAGGCGACGGTTTGCGCATGGCAATGAATATCGGCGCCATGCCGTGGGGTCAATGGAGCGGCTGCCACGCGACGCCGATCAGCGCGGATTGGGGCGATTTTGCGCCCCGCGAAATGACCGATCGCAGCAATCGCCTGAGTTACGTCTACGCCGTCATGCTCAACCGCAAGGGTCTCCGCTTCGTCGACGAGGGCGAGGACGGTGCGCTGTTCACCTATGCGAAATTTGGCCGGGCGATCCTCGCAGAACCGGGCGCCAAGGCATGGCAGATTTTTGACTCCAAGGTGGTGCACCTTCTGGAGCCACGATATCAGACCAGCAAGCCGATCGTCGCCGACACGCTGGAGGATCTCGTCGATCAACTCGATTTCGACAACAAGGTACAAGCCCTGAAGACGCTGCGGGAATACAACGCCGCGGCGCGGGCACCGGAAGACGGTTACGATCCGACCGTAAAGGACGGCCTTTCCACCCAGGGGCTGGCGCTGGAGAAAACCAACTGGGGCCTCCGGATCGATAAGGCGCCTTACTACGCCTACAGCGCCACAGGCGGGATTACATTTACGTTCGGCGGACTGAAAGTGAATGAGAACGCACAGGTCGTCGGCACCGATTGGCGTCCGATCAAAGGGCTGTTCTGTTGCGGCGAGATGGTTGGCGGTTTGTTTTACGACAACTATCCGGCGGGAACGGGACTGGTATCGGGCGCCACGTTCGGCCGGATCGCAGGCCGCAATGCGGCCACGATGAATTGATCGTCAAAGATCTAGGAGAAGCGAGATGACCCTGTCATCGACGGCCGGCACCATCGTCCAGCTTTTGGCGGAAAAGATCTGCGCGTTCGACGCGCGCAGCCTCACGAAACGATCGATCGCGCAGGCGAGAACGTGCATACTTGATACGGTCGGCGTGACGCTCGCGGGAATTCCCGAACCGTGCACGCAGATCCTGCTGAAAACGCCAGGGATTGCGGCGGCCCCTGGCTCGTCGCTGATCTTCGGAAGCGCGCGTCGCACAAGCGCCCTCGATGCGACGCTGATCAATGGGACCGCTTCGCACGCGCTTGATTTCGACGACTTCAGCGGCGCGCTTGGCGGCCATCACTCGGTGCCGCTTGTGGCCATGCTGTTTGCTCTCGCCGAAGAAAGAGGGTCCACGGGCGAGGCGTTCATCTGTGCCTACGTGGTCGGGGTCGAAACCGAGATCAGGCTAGCGCGGGCGGTGAACTTTCACCATTACGACAAGGGTTGGCACCCCACTGCGACGCTCGGCACATTCGGCGCCGCTGCGGCGGCCGCCCGACTGCTCGATCTCGATCCGAGCAAGACCGCCATGGCGCTGTCGATCGCAGCGTCTCTGGCTAGCGGCATCAAGGCCAATTTCGGCACCATGACAAAGCCGCTGCATATCGGCCACAGCGCGCGCAACGGATTGCTCGCCGCATTGTTGGCCGAGGGCGGCTTCGAAGCAGCTGATGACGTGTTCGAGCACCATCAAGGTTTCCTGAATGTGTTCAACGGTCCCGGCACGTTCGATATCGAGAAGCTCTTCACGAACTGGGGCGAACCGTGGGAGATCGAGGCGACCTCCATCGGGCTCAAGCAGTTCCCCTGCTGCGGAAGCACGCATCCGGCGATCATGATGGCTCTTCAACTCCGACGTGAGGAGACGATCAACACCGAACAGATTGCACGCATCGAAATCCTGCCGCATGGCCGGCGCCTGCGCCACACCGATACGCCTCAGCCGCAGACGTCGCTCGATGCCAAGTTCAGCGTTCAATACGTGGTCGCGCGCGCGCTCAAGGACGGCGCCGTCCGGCTCAAGGATTTCGAGGGAGACGCCCATTTCGATCCGGTGATCCGGCGCCTTCTCGACCTGACCGAGGCGAAACCTCATCCCGACATGGCGGACGATGCAGAAGAGCAATGGGGCGCCGAAGTCATCGTGACGCTCACGGACGGCCGCCGCGTCTCTCGACGTGTCGACAATCTTGTCGGGCGTGGCGGCGACAATCCAATGACCACCGACGAATTGTGGGAGAAGTTCAGCGATTGCGCGTCCCGTTCGCTTCCGCGGGAACAGATTGCCCCGCTGTTCGAACGTCTCGAGACCCTTGAATCCGTCAGTTCGATCGCGCAGGTAACCCGATTGCTTGAGGTCAGCGTATTGCACGAGGCGCCGGCAAAAAAAGTCGTGTTCGCGCCGCGAGGCGAACAGGAAGCGCCTGAAACAACCTGGGTTCCTTAAGGCCGGTGCGGATCGACGAAAAGATCGCGTGCGAGGATGTAACCCCGCCGCCACAGCACCTGGAGGAATGGAAATGCGTCTCGCCGTGCTCGACGACTATCAGGCCGCCACGACACAGATTGTCGATTGGTCGCCACTCGGTGACGTGACGGTGGTTCCGTTCACGGATCACGTTCATGATGAGGACGGACTTGTCGCGCGCCTGAGCGATTTCGACGTCGTCATGCGAATTCGCGAACGCACCGAATTTCCCCGCTCTGTTCTTGAACGATTGCCGCGGCTGAAGCTCCTTCTCGCCACCGGCATGCGCAATGCCAGATCGATCGACATGGCGGCAGCGAAGGAACTCGGCATCACCGTGTGCGGGACCGAGGTGCACCCGCATACGACGGTGGAGCTTGTCTGGGGGATGATCCTTTCGCTTTTCCGGCGCATTCCACAGGAGGCTGGCTCCTTGCGCGCCGGCGGATGGCAGGTCGGTCTGGGAACCGGTCTTCAGGGCAAGAGGCTGGGAATCGTCGGTCTTGGTTCGATGGGAGTGCCGGTCTCTCGGGTCGGGCACGCGCTTGGCATGAAGGTCGCGGCGTGGAGCCCCAATCTCACACCAGAGCGGACCGCCGGACACCAGGTCGCATGCGTGTCGAAGGCGGATCTCTTCGCAGGGTCCGATGTGGTGACGCTCCACATGCCGGACACGGATGCAACCCAGGGGATCGTCGGCGCGACCGAGATCGCCGCCATGCGAAGCTCCGCCTATTTCATCAACACGTCGCGGCCGAACCTCGTCGATCAGAATGCGTTGATCGACGCATTGCTTCACGGCCGCATTGCCGGCGCCGGGGTCGATGTGTTCGATATTGAGCCGCTGCCGCAGAACCACCCGTACCGCTGGCTGCCGAACGTCCTCGCGACGCCGCATATAGGTTTCGTCACAAGCGAGAATTATCGCGTCTTTTTCGAGCAATCGCTGGAGAACGCTGCCGCGTACCTGCGAGGAGCGCCCATTCGGGTGATCGGGTAGAACGTCTCGTCCCCGCGTGCGCAAGTGGCATGAGCAAGTGCCAGAAAGGCTCTAGTCTCCCGAGATAAAATCGGTAGGATCCGGCCATGAACGCTCATACCGCCTCACTTCGCGCTTATGCGCGGCTTGCGCCTGTCATTCCTGTCGTCACGATCGAGGATGCCCGTCTGAGCATCGACCTCGCCCACACCCTTGTGGCGGCCGGGCTGCCTGTAATCGAAATCACGCTTCGGACCCCGGCGGCACTTGACGCGATCGCTGCCATCGCCAAAGCTGTGCCCGATGCGGTGGTGGCCGCCGGGACGGTGTTGCACAAGAGCCAGATCACTGAAGTCATCGACGCGGGGGCGAAGTTCATTGTGACGCCGGGCACGCCGGTGCAACTGGCCGAAGATCTTGCGGCTGCGTCGATTCCGGTGATGCCCGGGTGCTCGACAGTGTCGGAAGCCCTGACGCTTGCGGCGATGGGGTTCGAGATCCTCAAGTTCTTTCCGGCCGCGATATCCGGCGGCGCAGCTTGGCTGAAATCCGTCCATGGGCCGCTGCAGACAATTTCATTCTGTCCGACGGGCGGGATCGATCTGGCGAGCGCCCCATCCTATCTGACGCTCGCGAATGTTGTTTGCGTCGGCGGAACCTGGATCACGCCGATGGATGCGTTACGCGCGGCGGACTTTGTGCGGATCGGAAAGCTCGCCTCCGAAGCAGCGACCCTGCGCCCTCAAAGCTGAACCATTCGCCGTTCCTCTCGTTGTGTTCAGGAAGCCGCGCACGGGTCTGAACGGGAGGGCAGGATGGTCAATTATAAGAAACTTCTGGATGCGGTGCTGGGCTCGATCGGCCGGACCGATCCTTCCGGATCCATCGGCGATGCGGCAGCCGGCTTTGGCAAACAGGTCGATCAGGCGGTTGATCGCGTCAAGGGACAGTCTCCCGACCAGCTTCTCCAGAAGGCCAAGAACCTCGTCGCGCAGCACCCGGGCTTGACGCAGGCGGCTCTTGTGGGTCTCGCGGGCCTCATGTTCAAGAACCGCAAGGGCGGTTTGTCGAGCGGGCTTGTGAAGCTCGGCGGTCTCGCGGTGATTGGTGCGCTTGCTTACAAGGCGATCCAGAGCCGCACGGCGCCGGTGACAGCCGGTGGTGCGCCATCCCAAGGGTTGGACGCCGACGATTTCGAGGCCGCCGCCGGCACGCGTTTCCATCCGGTGTCGCAGACCGAGGATGATGCGCTTCTTCTCCTGCGCACAATGATCGCGGCCGCCTCGGCGGACGGCAAGATTGACGAACTGGAGCGCGCACGGATCGTCAAGGGAATGGCCGAGGCGGGAATCGATCCTCAGTCGAGTCAGTGGCTTGAGGACGAGATGGCATCCCCGGCCGATGTCGACACCCTTGCGGAACCGGTAAACGATCGCGAGACAGCCTCGCAGGTCTATGCGGCGGCGCGCATTACCATCGATCCGGACACGCTCCAGGAACGTGAATTCCTACGGCGGCTGGCGGAGGCGCTCGACCTCGACGAGCCTCTGCTGAGGGAGATCGATGCCGCGGTGGCGGCACTTCGAAAGCATTGACGACGCGCTCCGCCGATTGACCAGCAGAGCGAGGCGCTTCGTCGCGCACGAATTAACGGGCCTCGTCGCCGCCCATCGATTTGATCCTCTCGTAGAGGATGGTGGTCTGTCCCCCGTCGCGCTCATCGTATCGCTTTCCGAGCAGGAACCCAAGCTCGGGGGAGTAGAGGTCGGTGTCCTGATCGGTGACGCGCCCTTCCGCATTCATGAAGCGATTGCGAATGACCAGAACCTCATACGAACACGATCCGATCCGGATGTGCTCCTGCCCCGTGACGGTGAGCTCGAGGGAAACGGAAGCGCCCACCCTTTCCGGGTTGAGAGGGAGCGTAGGTCAGCGCCCGACGCGTTTTGACGGCGAGCGGGAAGATCGTGCGAAGGTCCGACAGCGGGATATTGATGCTTCGTGCGCTGTCGTCGAACCGGCTGACGGGAAAGAGGCCGCGAAAATAGATCACATCCTGCTTTTTCCCGCCCGGATAGACATTTGTCACGTGCACGAAATGGTCAGAAGCCGGTCGGACCTCCGCCTTGGTGCCTTTCCGTTCCAGCACGAAACCGGCCCTGGCTGCCCGTGCGTCGGGGCAATCGGCGGCAAGCGCGGGCTGCAGGATGCCGCAGCTGACAGATAGGAGAAGAGAAAAGCGGAGCATTCTGCGAGGCCGTTCATCAAAGTTTTTATCTAAGCGTTCATCATAATCGAACTGAATTACAAAAGCAACTTTATTGCCTTTGCGATCGGCACGCCTCTATCTTCCAGCAACACGGTTGATTTACGCGGCCTGAGCGAGTGAAATCGACAGGACTCCACGAGCGGCGAATTGAAAGGAACGACGAATGGCTGACAGGCTCCTCAAACGTACGCCAGATCAGCTTCGTTCCCGACTCTGGTTCGACAACCCGGACAATCCGGGCATGACGGCCCTCTACCTTGAGCGCTATCTGAATTACGGCCTCACCAGCAAGGAACTGCAGGGCAAGAAGCCGATCATCGGCATCGCTCAAACCGGCTCCGACCTTGCCCCTTGCAATCGTCACCATCTCGAACTGGCCAAGCGCGTTCGGGAGGGAATTACGGCTGCGGGTGGTGTGGCGTTCGAGTTCCCGTGCCATCCGATCCAGGAAACCGGAAAGCGGCCGACGGCAGCGCTCGACCGGAACCTCGCCTATCTGTCTCTGGTGGAGGTCCTCTACGGTTATCCGCTCGATGGCGTGGTCCTTCTGACCGGTTGCGACAAGACCATGCCGGCGTGTCTGATGGCCGCCGCGACCGTGAACATTCCGGCGATCTCCCTCAATGTCGGGCCGATGCTGAACGGATGGCATCACGGGGAACGCACGGGCTCGGGCACAGTCGTCTGGAAAGCGCGCGAGCGGCACGCGGCGGGCGATATCGACTATCAGCAATTCATCGATATCGTCGGATCCTCCGCCCCGTCCGTCGGGCATTGCAATACCATGGGCACCGCATCGACCATGAACGCGCTGGCGGAGGCGCTCGGGATGGCTTTGACGGGTTCCGCGGCCATTCCAGCGCCTTACCGCGAACGTGGACAGATGGCCTATGAGACAGGCAAGCGCATCGTCGATATGGTGTGGGAGGACCTGAAGCCCTCCGACCTTCTCACGCGGGAGGCCTTCGAGAACGCCATCGTGGTGAATGCGGCCATCGGCGGATCGACCAACGCACCGGTCCACATCAATGCCATCGCCAAGCATGTCGGCGTCGAACTGGATTGCGACGATTGGGAGCGGATCGGTTTCGAGATCCCGCTGCTTGTGAATATGCAGCCAGCCGGTGCCTATCTCGGCGAGGAATATTTCAGGGCGGGTGGTCTGCCGGCCGTGCTTGCCGAACTGATTGGCGCCGGCAAGATCCACGAAGATGCGTTGACCTGCACGGGCCGCACGATCGGCGAGGATTGCCGCGGCAAGTTCACGTGGGATCACGATGTGATTCGATCCTACGACAACCCGTTGAAGGAGAAAGCCGGCTTCCTGAATCTGAAGGGCACGCTGTTCGATTCCGCGATCATGAAGACAAGTGTGATCAGCCCGGAATTTCAGGAGCGCTATCTCAACAACCCGAAAGATCCCAATGCTTTCGAGGGTCGCGTCGTGGTGTTCGATGGGCCCGAGGATTACCACCACCGCATCGACGACCCGTCCCTTGAGATCGACGACCAGACGGTCCTGATCATGCGCGGAGCAGGACCCATCGGCTATCCGGGCGCGGCGGAGGTCGTCAACATGCAGCCCCCAGCCGCCCTGATCCGCAAGGGCGTGCTCTCGCTTCCCTGCATCGGCGACGGACGGCAATCCGGCACCTCGGCAACGCCCTCTATTCTCAACGCATCGCCGGAGGCCGCTCTCGGTGGAGGTCTCGCCCTGTTGCAGACAGGCGACCGCATCCGCGTCGATCTCAATAAGCGGCGAGCCGATATCCTGCTGCCCGAAGAGGAATTGCAGCGCAGGCGCGAGGAGCTCAAGGCGAAGGGCGGATATCCCTATCCGGCAAGCCAGACTCCCTGGCAGGAGATCCAGCGCAGCATGGTCGATCAGCTTTCCGAAGGCATGGTTTTGAAGCCGGCGGTCAAATACCAGAAAGTCGCGCAAGGCTCCATGCCCCGCGACAACCATTAGAGTCGGATTCAGTTTCTTCGAATCTGATCCGGCTCTATCTCTTTGTTTTGGCGCATGATCTTTCGGCGAACCGATATCCACTTCGCCGGATCAGGCGCTAGAGGACGTGAACGGACAGGCCCCGTTGCGACATGGCGTGGATCTTGAGATCGGCGGCTCTCGCCGCCTGATCGGAATATGGAATCCGATCAGGACGAATGTGCAAAGAAATGGAATCGGGATTTTTTTGTGAGGCGCTCGCGGGCGGCTTCCGCGCGGCCGATCCAGATCGTGGCTTCCTCGTCACGCCAGTTCAAACGCAAGGCTGTCCGAAAATCGGCTAGCGCCTTGTGATAATGACCGAGTTCAAAAAACGCGATACCGCGCTCCAGATAGAACGGAAAGAGATCAGGCGAGGCGGCAATCATTGGCTGGACACCGGAGACAGCGCGGTCAGCGCTCCGTCCCGGGAAGATGCGTGACAGGATTTGCGAGACAATAGAAAGGGTTGGACGTTGAGCCGGTCCACCAGCACCCAGTGGCGCAAAGCCGGGCTCCCGGCTGCCGCGCCGGCGGATGTCGCTCTGGGAGAGGGTTTGCGGCATGAATGTCATACGTCATTTGACATCGAGCGCCCTGTTGCCGAAATCGGAATACCGCAAGACTTGTCGAAATTGCGCAGGAATAGCGCAACCGCCCAGCTTACAGAGAAGTCCCTGGCGCCGTACCAGTCAGTCGGCGCGACATTGAGTTCGACCTCGCAGGCCCAAACTCCCGCTCCTTCAGGTTTCCCCGGCGGGGCGCCACGGTGTTTCCGCGACGGGTGAGAGCGGGCCTTTGCCGTCGAACCATGCGATGAGGTTGTCGACCAGAAGCTGCCCCATCGCCTTGCGCGTGTGAACCGACGCGGAGGCGATGTGTGGCAGGAGCACCGCGTTGTCGAGTTCGATAAGCTCCTGTGGAACCCGGGGTTCGTCCTCGAAGACGTCGAGGCCGGCGGCGAGAATCGTCCCGTTCCGCAGAGCCTCGATCAGCGCCTGCTCGTCGACCACGCTGCCGCGGGCCACATTGATCAATACGCCATCGGGTCCCAATGCTTTCATGACGGCCGCATCGATCAGGTGCTTCGTTCCGGCGCCGCCGGGAGTGATGGCGATCAGGACGTCGGATGCCTCCGCCAAGCCGATAAGCGTCGGGTAATAGGGGTAGGCGACGTCATGCTGCCGGCTTCGCCCATGATAGGCGATATCCACGCCGAAGCCTTCGAGACGTTTGGCGATCGCCTTGCCGATGCGTCCGAGACCGACGATGCCGATACGCCTTCCGCGCAAAGTCGGGGAAAGCGGGAAAGGGGCCGCAGGCCAACGGCCTTCCCGGAGATACCGATCCGCCTGCGGGATTTGGCGCAACGTCGCAATGAGAAGCCCGAGGGTGAGGTCCGCGACCTCGTCGTTCAGCACGCCGGGCGTGTTGGTTACGACGATGCCGCGGCGTGCCGCATCGGTGACGTCGACATTGTCGTAGCCCACGCCGTATGTGGCGATGATCTCCATATTCGGCAGGCGATCGAGCAGCGCCGCTCCGGTTCCACCATGGCTCGCACCGGTCGCAAGGCCGCGGATGCGCGGGCCGATTTCACGAAGGTAGGCGTCCGGATCTTTAGCCTCCCACAGGCGATGCAGCGTGAAATGGGCGTCGAGCGCGTCCGCGATGCTCGGCAGCATCGGCTTCGTCATGAGGATGTCAGTCATGGAAATTCGTACCTGTTCGTTATCCTACGCACCGCCTGTTCACGCGACGCGCTTCGGTTCCTGCCGTGCGACTTGTCCACGATAGAGCAGATAAAGACCGGATGCGATCACCACCGCGGCGCCGATGAAGGTCAAGGTGTCCGGCCAGTCGCCGAACAGGACATAGCCGAGGGCGAGCATCCAGATAATCTGCGAATACATGAATGGCGACAGAGTGGCGGCGGGAACGCGCGCATGCGCGATTACCAGGAGCCAGTGGCCCAGCGCCGCGAACGTCCCCATCAGGAGGAGCAGAGCCACAGTCGTCAGCGACGGAGTCTCGGTCCAGATCCAGGGCAGGATCGCCGTCATCCCGACAAGGCCCACGAGGCCCGAATAGAAGGTGGTGGTTGCGGATGAATCGTGCCCGGCCAGGAGGCGCGTGATGATGCCGAAGAACGAGTAGCCGATGGTGCCCGCCAGCGTCAGCAGGGCTGCCGGGTGCATGATGCCGAGACCCGGGCGGGTGATGATCAGAACGCCCACGAGACCGATCCCGATGGCAATCAGCCGTCGCGGCCCCACCCACTCACCGAGCATCGGGCCGGCGAGCAGCGCCACGATCAGAGGCGTGGCGAATTGAATCGACATGTTCTCGACGAGCTGAAGGTATTTCAGCGCGGTGAACGAACAGATCGTGGTGAAGAGCATGAGGGCGGAACGGACGAGTTGCAGCCCCGGACGTTGGGTGCGCATGACGCCGGACTGCGTCCACGGGTTGATGATCAGAAACGTGAGAGACACGCTGACCACATAGCGCGCCCAGACGGCGACGAGCGGGTCGACGGATTGGCTTACATATTTGGCTGTGGCGTCAAGGCAGGAGAAGCAGGCGACCGCCAGGAACATCAATCCGATGCCGATGGCGCGCTCGCGCTGAGGGTTGGATGCGATCGCAATGGTGGGTTCGGAGAGAGCCATGCACCGACGTTACAAGGCCACCGGGCGGAAGACGACCGCCGATCGCGCACAGCCCTCGTGCGTGAGAGGCAGGGGTCGCCTCACGCGAGGATCAGGCGCTTGCCGCCAGAGGCTCTTCGAGCGCGCTTGCTTCTTCGAGATCGTCATCGGCAAAGCCCGATTGATCGGCGCCGGTCAGGCCGGCCAGGTTCTTGGCGGCCTTCCGCAGCAATTTCCGGAGCCGCTTGCGGTCCTTGTTGTCGAAGTCGGCGAGCAATTCGGCCTCGACCTCGTCCCAAAGCGCATTGATGGCCTCCGCCTTGCGCTTCCCTTCTTTGGTCAGCTTCACGCGCACGATCCGGGCATCGCCGGGTTCGGTGTGCCGCTCGACCAGTTTGAGCGTGGAGAGGCGGGAGATTGTCTTCGAGGCGGTGGGAGGGCGAACGCGGAGCATCGTCGCAAGGTCGCCCATCGTCATGGGGCCGGAAGTCGCCAGTGCTTGCAGCACCTGCTCCTGGCCGGCGAACAGACCGAGATCAGACAGCTTGTCGCCGGTGCGGCTGCGATGGAGGCGGGCCGCCTGAACCAGCGCCCAACCGACGCTCTTGGTGCCCGGGTGCCTGATCTCGTTGTCCATCGCGTCCCCACCTTTGCTATTCTTCGTGCAGACACCATCAGCACGGACTCATGACGGTTCGATGACAGAGCGACATAAACTGGTCGGCAGTTACCTCTCGCGGCCGGATTCGCTTTCGTGCCAGCGCCTCAATGCCAGATGCGAGATAGCGGCCATGACCAGGAACAATATAACGCCGACGATGGCCAGCAGGACCAGCGCCGCAAACAGACGCGGGATGTTGAGGCGATATTGGCTCTCGATCATGCGATAGGCGAGTCCCGACCCGGCGCCGGCAGAACCCGCCGCCATTTCAGCCACGACCGCGCCGATCAACGAAAGGCCGGTAGCGATCCTGAGACCTGCCATGAAAGCGGGCAGCGCCGCCGGACGGCGCAGAATCCAGAGTGCCCGCGCGCGGGAGCGCAGCTGGGCGAAAGCGCCGGGCGCGGGAGTGGTTCCATAGAGCTCGAAGAGTCCGAGCAAGTTCCGGTCGACGGATTGCAACCCCAGCATCGTGTTCGACAAGACAGGAAAAAACGCGACGATCCAGGCGCAGGCGAGCACTGCCACATCCTGCGGCAGGTAGATCAGCAACAGAGGCGCAATGGCGATCACCGGCGTAACCTGCAGGACGACCGCAAGCGGATAGAGCGAGTACTCGACCACGCGCGACAGGCTGAAAAGGATCGCGAGCGCAACCCCTCCGATGACCGCGAGGCAGAGGCCGAGGATCGTGGTCTCCAATGTGACGAGCAAGGAGGCCCAAAGGAGCGGCCAATCCGCCATCATGGTTCGGGCGACCAGGACCGGTGCCGGGAGAATGTAGGGCGGCACGGCTGCTATCTGCACATAGGCTTCCCAGCCCGCGATAGCGAGCAACAGGATGCCGAGCGGCATGGCAATCCGAAGCACCGTCTGGCCACGCGAGCGCGACGACGCGAGCTTGCTCGGCTGCGCGCTCATCATCACAACGGTTCCATTGCGTCGCTGCCCGCCAGAAGGCGGGAGACGTCGCGGCACAATTGAGCATAGAGCGCGCTGGTGCGAAAATTGACGTCCCGGTCGCCGGTCTCCTCGATCCTGACTTCCGCGACGATGCAGCCGGGGCGTGCGGACATGACGGCGATCCGGTCGGACAAATAGACGCTTTCGAACACCGAATGGGTGACGAACACCACCGTGCAACCGAGCTGCCGCCGAAGTTTCTGCAGGTCGTCGTTGAGGCGGAAGCGCGTCAGTTCGTCGAGCGCCGCGAAGGGTTCGTCCATGAGAAGCAGTCTGGGTCGCAGGGTCAGCGCACGCGCGATCGAGACGCGCATTTTCATCCCGCCGGAGAGCTCATGCGGATAGGCGCGCGCGAAGTCGGACATGCCGACGAGGGCGAGGCTTTCGGCAATGCGATCCCGGGCGTCGCGTTTAGTCAGCCCGCGAAGCCGCAACGGCAGCCACACATTTTCGGCGACGGTGGCCCAGGGCATGAGCGTCGGCTCCTGAAACACGAAGCCGATCTGGCTGCGGTGATCGGCATCCGTTGAATCCGCCCATGTGACCCGGCCCGCCGTGGGCTCGATCAATCCCGCGATGATGCGCAGGGCTGTCGACTTGCCGCATCCGGAAGGCCCGAGCAGGGACAGGAATTCACCGCTGGCTATTCCGATCGACACGTTCGCAAGCGCCGTCACGCCATTGGCGAAAGTCTTGCCGACGCTGTCGAGCGCCACGAGGATGGGAGAGGGCGTGAAGGGTGTCACGATCTGCAACCCCGCATGAGACGCCGCCATCCGCTATTTTTTGAGGTTGAGCCCAACGCCCTTGTTCACGAACCGGAGCGTATAGGCCTTGCGATAATCGAGATCCGTCTTGAACAACCCCGACTTCACCATCTTGTCGAAGAAGTCCTTCATGCGAGCATCCGTCATGGCGCCGATGCCAAGCGTTGCGGCGTCGCCGGAATCGACGATGCCGTATTGCTTCATCTTGACCACCGAATAAGCGAGCAACTCGTCGGTCATCTCAGGATTATCGCGTTTGATCAACACGTTGGCCGCGGCATTGTCGCCATAGAGATAATTGTGCCAGCCGACGGTCGATGCATCGACGAAGCGCTGCACAAGATCGGGCGTCTTCTCGACGACGTCGCGACGCGTCTCGACCGTGGTGGAATAAGTGCTGAATCCGTAATCCGCGAGAAGGAACACATTCGGCTTGAAGCCCGCGGCTTTCTCGATCGTCAGAGGCTCCGCGGTCACGTATCCCTGCTGAACGGACTTCTTGTTGGCGATGAACGGCGCCGGGTTGAACCCGAACGGTTTCACCTGCTCGTCGCGAAACCCGTACTCAGCCTTCATCCACTGGAAGAAGGTCGCCACGCCATCTTTCGACAGCAGAATGTCGTTGGATTTCTTGAGATCCTCGAAACGATCCAGTCCCTGGCCCGGATGGCTCATCAGGATCTGCGGTTCTTTCTGGAAATGGGCTGCCACGACGATCGTCGGAATGTCCTTTTCAACCGCCGAGAACGCCTGAATCATGCTGCCGCCCATATAGAAGTCGAGCTTTCCGACCGTCATCAGCATGCGGTTGGCGGCTCGCGGCCCCCCTGGGACGATGGTGACCTTGAGCCCGTATTTCTCGAACGTCCCGTCGGCGACGGCCTGGTAGTAGCCGCCGTGTTCGGCCTGCGCGATCCAATTGGTGCCGAACGTGACCTCCGTCAGAGGCGCGGCTGAAGCCATGCCTCCGATGCCGGTGCCAATGCCGGCCAGCAGCCAGATCAGACGTGCGTATCGCTTCATCGGCAGGTCCTCCGTCACCGATGCGCCACGCTCCGGATCAAACCCGCTTCTGAGGGTTCCGGCCCAGCTTGGCAAGCTCCAGCGTGAGACCTCATGGCATCATTCCACGGACCAGGGATATGTCCATGTCTCGGTCAGCGTGCGATTGCCCGCGCGCAAAAACGCCCGCAAGTCCGTCGATTGCCCGGGTTCGAGCTTGACGTCCATAGCGACGCGAAAGCCGTCCGTGTGCTCGTTCGGCATGATGAAGCTGTGGGTGATCTTGCCGTTCGAGAGACTGGGGACAAGCTGAACCTGATCGGGGTCGGCCTGGTAATAGCCAAGATCGCCGCCTGCGAAATCGATGATGAAGCGGCGATGGGTGGGGTCGCTCGGCGCGTTCGAGCCACTGGCCCGGGGAGGCGCCTGATACGTGTTGATGACCTTGCCGCCCGGGTGCATGCCGCTGATCGCCGCGACGGAGCGCAGCCGGTACGAGACGTTGATCTCCTGACCCGCCTCGAAGGCGCGGTTGGGCTCCCAATAGGCCACGATGTTGTCGTGGGTCTCGTCCTTGGTGGGGATTTCCGCAAGCTCGATCCGCCCCTCGCCCCAATCGCCGATTGGCTCGACCCAATAGCCGGGCCGCTGGTGATAATGGGCCTCCAAATCCTGGTAGTTCTCGAAAACCCGGTCCCGCTGCATCAGCCCGAAGCCGCGCGGATTGTTGTCGCTGAAGGACGAGATCGTCTTCTTCGTCGGGTTGCGCAAGGGCCGCCAGATCCACTCGCCCGCGCCCGAATGCATGAGCAGGCCGTCCGAATCGTGCAATTCGGGCCTGAAGTCGTCGGTCCGCTTCTGATCGTTCTCGCCCTGGTAGAACATGGATGTGAGCGGGGCGAGGCCCAGACTGGCGATGGTCTGGCGCGGAAACAACGTGGCGGTCACCTCCAGGGTGGTCTCCCTGGAGGGATAGAGGACGAACCGGTAGGCGCCCGCCACCGAAGGACTGTCCAGCAAGGCGTAGATGGTGACCCGGTCCGCTCCTGCGGTGGGCATCTGGATCCAGAATTCCCGGAAATTGGGAAATTCCTCGGCATCGCCGCCTTCCACGTTGATCGCGAGGCCCCGCGCCGAGAGGCCGTATTTCTGATCGGAGCCAAGGAACCGGAAATAGCTCGCGCCGAGAAAAGCGATGATCTCGTCGAAGACCTTGGGCGAATTGATCGGGTAGTGCAGGCGGAAGCCCGCGAAACCGAGATTGACCGGCAGGGGCCTCTCGATCTTGTTGCGACCGTAATTGAACAATTCGCGCTGATACGGCACCGGGGTCGGCACCCCGTCGCGCAGGATGTTCACCGTTACGGGGCGCTGATAGAGAAAGCCGAGGTGGAACAACTGCATCCGGTACTGGCCTCCGCCGGACCCGAGAAGGGCTCGTTCGGGGCGGAACCGGATGTCCCGGTAATCGTCGAAGCTCAGTGTGTTGAGCGGCTCGGGGAGCTGACCGGGTGCTACCTCATAGGGGGCGCCTGCCAATTCCCGTGCGCGGCGAACCACCTCCTCGAATCGAAAGGGATTTGGCGCAGGAACTCCGTTCTGCGACGGCTGCGCCCAAGCGGTGGTGGCGACGCTGGCCAGCAGGCCTTGCAGGATGATTCGGCGGGACAGGGTCATCATGGAGGCGGAGTTGCTCTTTTCACGGCTGAAACAAGGAATCGGGCGATCTCAGGAAATGGGATCAGCCTGCTTCTCCGTCTACCGGTCCCGCTTAATAAAGGCTGAATAGGCGGCCTTGCGGCGACAGGCGGGGACAATCCGCAAAAAATTCTCCCGGAGGGTCAAAAAAGGCTTGTGATCTGAGGGCGAGGCGCCTATCTCCCGTTCTGCCCAATTTCGCACGTGCCCGTGGTCGCGTGCCGGTTGGTGGGCATCCGGACAAGAGGCCGGACAGCCGCCCGAGAGCGTCCTAGTTCTCGATACCCCTAACCGGCAGCCGGAGGCGAAACCGGCGTACCTCGTTCTCAACGGGGGACGTGACTTAAAGCAACGACGAACGGGCTTTTTTGGTCTCGTTGGCCCTCCAAAGGTCAACACCGAAGAGGCTTGTTTATCATTGCCGCGCGTGCGGACAGGGAATTTCCCTCTCCAAACCAAGGCAGCATCGTCGGGTGAAGAGCCCATTGCACCCTCGTGTCTCCATCGCACGATCGCGCAATGCCATCTTTTCCCGCTGACGCCGGACGTCCAGGGCTCTTCAAGCCCCGCGCCGTCTGAACTTCAATCCGGAGGCTGCGAGCCTCCATTGAGCCTTTGTGGGGAGAACGCCGGTGACACAGCGTATTCGCGAATTTTTGCGCAACCGACGCGAGGACGGACCTTGCGTCGTCGTCGACCTCGATGTCGTGCGCGACAACTACTCCAAATTTTCCCGTGCTCTCCCCGACACGCGCGTGTTCTACGCCGTGAAGGCGAACCCGGATCCGGCGGTCCTCAAGCTGCTGGCCGATCTCGGCTCGTGCTTCGACACCGCTTCGGTGGTGGAGATCGAGCTGGCACTGGCCGCTGGCGCGACGCCTGAGCGGATCTCGTTCGGCAACACGATCAAGAAGGAACGCGACATCGTCCGCGGCCTTGCGCTGGGCGTGCGCCTCTTCGCGGTCGATTGCGAAGCCGAGGTCGAGAAGGTCTCGCGCGCTGCGGCTGTCGTCGGCGTGGCTGCTTCCGACGTGAAGGTGTTCTGCCGCATCCTGTGCGACGGCGCCGGCGCGGAATGGCCTTTGTCGCGCAAGTTCGGCTGCGTGCCCGAAATGGCAGTCGATGTGCTCGAGCACGCCTTCCGTCAGGGACTTGAGGCCTATGGCGTCTCGTTCCACGTGGGTTCGCAGCAGCGCAACACGGAAGCCTGGGACCAGGCGCTTGCCTCGGCCTCCGCGATCTTCCGCGAATGCGCCACGCGCGGCATCCACCTGTCGATGGTCAATCTCGGCGGCGGGTTCCCGACCAAGTACCTGAAGTCGGTTCCGGCCGTGAAGCTCTACGGCGAGTCGATCTTCCGGGCGCTCTCGAAGCATTTCGGCAACCGGCTTCCCGAGACGATCATCGAGCCGGGTCGCGGCATGGTCGGCAATGCGGGCATCATCGAGGCCGAGGTCGTTCTCGTCTCGAAGAAGAGCCAGGACGAGGACGAGGTGCGTTGGGTCTATCTCGACATCGGCAAATTCGGCGGTCTCGCCGAGACGATGGACGAGTCGATCCGCTACCCGATCCGGACCGAGCACGATCACGACCGCAAGGTGCCGTGCGTGCTTGCCGGCCCGACCTGCGATTCGGCGGACGTTCTCTACGAGAAGGAGCCTTATCCGCTCCCCGTCTCGCTGGAGATCGGCGACAAGGTGCTGATCGAAGGCACGGGCGCCTACACGACCACCTACTCGGCGGTCGCGTTCAACGGCTTCCCGCCCTTGAAGTCCTACGTGATCTAGATCACGTCCCGCCTGCCTCAGGACATGAGGCAGGCACCAACTTCACCAAGTTTGTCCCGGACGGCCTGCTCGAATCGAGCAGGTGCGAGGGCTGTCGCTCACCCCAACCCGGGAGGCCACGGCCATGATCAAGATCCGCCACGAAACGATGCGCGATGTCGAGGCGCGCGAGGCATTGCTCGATTCATGCTTCGGTGCAGGCAGGTTCCAGAAGACCTGCGAACGCCTGCGCGAGGGTCGCGTTCCGGCGCGAGATTTGTCGCTCCTGATCGAGCGCGACGGTGCGGTTCTCGGAACCGTGCGCCTGTGGCATGTCTCCGCCGGTGCAAACCGCCCCGCGCTGATGCTGGGCCCGATCGCCATTGATCCGTCATGTCAGGGCCTCGGCCTCGGCGCGAAGCTGATGCGCGAGGCGCTCGCCCGCAGCGAGGCGCTTGGTCATCAGGCGGTCGTGCTGGTGGGGGATGCTCCATATTACGAGCGCTTCGGTTTCTCGGCGGAAAGCACCCGCGGATTGTGGATGCCGGGTCCGTTCGAGCGCGAGCGTTTTCTCGGCCTGGCACTCAAGGCTGGTGCGCTCGACGGCGCACGGGGCCTTGTGTCGGCGACCGGCGAAATCGAACCGAAGCCTGATCTGGCAGCCCTTGTTGCGGCGGCCTCGCAGGGCAAGCTTGGCGCATTTTCACGCGCGGCCTGATAATTTTTCGACAATTGACGCGGGCCGCACCGGAACCGATGGTGCGGCCCGTATGCGTTTTAAGACCCCGAAGCCATACGAAGGAGACTTGACGATGACCAACCCGCCCATCCATGGCCGCATCACCGGCCCGATCGTCATGATCGGATTTGGTTCGATCGGCAAAGGCATGCTGCCGTTGATCGAGCGTCACTTCGAGTTCGACCGGAGCCGGCTCGTGGTCATCGATCCTGACGACAAGGATCGCCGTCTTCTCGACGAGCGCGGCATTCGTTTCATTCACAAAGGCCTGACGCCGGACAATTATCGCGAGATCCTGAAGCCGCTGCTCACCGAGGGCGGCGGGCAGGGCTTCTGCGTGAACCTGTCGGTCGATACGTCCTCGCGCGACATCCTCGAATTGTCACGCGAACTCGGCGCGCTGTACATCGACACGGTGGCGGAGCCCTGGCTCGGATTCTATTTCGACAAGAATGCCGGCCCGGAAGCGCGCACCAATTATGCATTGCGTGAAATCATTCTCGACGCACGCCGGCGCAATCCCGGCGGCCCGACGGCGGTCAATTGCTGCGGCGCCAATCCCGGCATGGTGTCGTGGCTCGTCAAGCAGGCCCTGCTCAACCTGGCGAAGGATATCGGCATCAAGCATGACGAGCCGAAATCCCGCGAGGATTGGGCCGCCCTGATGAGCCGTGTGGGTGTGAAGGGAATTCATGTTGCCGAGCGCGACACGCAGCGCGCCACATCCGAGAAGCCGATGGGCGTGTTCGTCAACACGTGGTCGGTCGAAGGCTTCGTGTCCGAGGGCATGCAGCCGGCCGAACTGGGCTGGGGGACGCACGAAAAGTGGATGCCCGACAACGGGCGCACGCACACGACCGGCAACCAGTCGGCGATTTATCTGCTCCAGCCCGGAGCCGACACCCGGGTGCGTTCCTGGACCCCGATCGCCGGGTCGCAGCGTGCGTTTCTGGTAACCCACAACGAGGCGATTTCGATCGCTGATTATTTCACCATGCGCGAGGGCGAGAAGGTCGTCTTCAGGCCGACATGCCACTACGCGTATCATCCCTGCAACGAGGCCGTGCTCTCGCTGCACGAGATGTTCGGCAATGCGGGCAAGCCGCAGGAGACGTTCCACATCCTTACTGAGGACGAGATCGTCGACGGCATCGACGAACTCGGCGTGCTTCTCTACGGCCACGCCAAAAACGCGTATTGGTACGGCTCGCAACTTTCCATCGAGGAGACGCGTAAGCTTGCGCCGTATCAGAACGCCACCGGACTCCAGGTGACGTCGGCGGTGCTCGCCGGAATGGTGTGGGCGCTGGAAAATCCGCAAGCCGGGATCGTCGAGGCAGACGACATCGACTTCCGTCGGTGCCTCGAGGTGCAACGGCCCTATCTCGGCCCGGTCGTTGGCGTCTACACGGATTGGACGCCGCTGGAAGGCCGGCCCGGCTTCTTCGCCGAGGATATCGACACCTCCGACCCGTGGCAGTTCCGGAACGTGCTGGTGCGATAAGAATTTCTCTCGTGGCCGGCTGCGTGCCGGCCACGACGACGAAAGGAAATATATGCCGCATTTCGAAGATTTCTACGCGGACAAGCTTCGGGGCGCCTTGGGCGTCGCAGATGCCGATGCGGTGCTGGATCTGCGCGAGACTTCCCGAGAGGGCGCCGCCGCAGCCATTCAGGACATGCTGGAGCGCAGCCGGTTCGGGGACGCCAAGACGGTCGCGATCCGCCTTTCGCCGCCGCCGCAAGGTGGGGGTGAGACGCTGTTCCAGCCGATCGGCAAGGCCCTTCTCGAAGCGAAGAAGCGCGGCTGGATCGAGCGCCTCCAGACCCTGCCGGCGCAGGACGGTTTGGGGTTCTACGTGGCGCTTTCCGGGAAGCCCGCCGGCGCCTGATTACGCCCGGTTGGCAGAAGCGGGCGCACGCCGCCGGAAAAGGCTGCGGACAAATCCGGCGAGCACCAGAATGCCACCCCAGACCACCACAAAGCCGAAGGCTGTGGAGAGCAGGCCTTCCTGCGTGACCGGGACCGCCGGTTCGAAATCGCCGTAGGCCGCGTTCATGATGTCCACATCGCCGTCGCGAACCATCAGCGCGACGCGGCCGAATGGGCCGGCATCGACCATCTGTTGCCGATGCGTTTCAAGCCTGGCGAGGCGGTCGAGATTGCCCTGCATCGCCGCCCCTTGCCGGCCTGCGAGATCGTCGGCGTTGCTGCGCAGCCGCGCGATGGCGCTCTGCGGCGTCTCTCCATGGGCGCGGGCATCCGCGTCGAAGCGGGCCAAGACCTGTTTCAACTCATCGATGCCGCCACCGAGGCGCTGGCGATATTGCTGCGAGAACTCCGGCCCCTGCGAAGCGACGACTCCGCCGATGAGGCCGCAGCCGACGGCAACGATACGGACAATGCGGGACATCGTTTCTCCTCAGGTTCCAAGCGCCGCGACGATGTCCTGTTCGGTCACGTCCGAGAGGCCTTTGGCGACCTTGCACGCGCGGGTCTTGATGCCCGGCTCCATGACGAGGATCACCGTTTCGAGCCCGGGGCAGGCAGGGTCGGTGCAGACAATCTCGTTGACGGCGAACGCGGTATCGTCGCTTGCCCGAAGAGCCGCCCGCGCCCAAGCCTTCACGCGCCGGGTCGCGTCCGGGTCGGCCTTGGGCGCACCGAGCGCGTTCCTGATGAAAGCTCCGAAACGCGCCATGTGGGCCTCACGTTGGAAGTGTGAGAATGCCGGCCTGGCCGTCTTCGCAGCCGAATGCAAGGCGTTTGCCGCCCTGATCCCAGGCCAGCGCCGTGACGCCGCTGTCCTTGAGGGCGGGACGCACCAGCAATTCGGCGGCGTCCGTGAGCCGGATCAGCAGAATGCAGCCGTCCTCATAGGCAACGGCGAGCACGAAGGTGTTGGGATGGAAAGCGACGCGGCTGACTTTGGCCGGCCGCACCCCGCACTCCCGCGGCTGCTTGCCCATCGGGCCTTCCTTCGAGTCGAAGGGCCACAGGATGGCGGCCTCTGCCCCCGACGTAGCGAGCCACTTGCCGTCGCTCGACCATGACAGGGAGCGGGTTTTGGACGGGTAGCCGCTCATGCGCATGTTGCCCTTGTCGGGAACGAGCCGCCAGCCGTGAAGGGCGTTCTCCTGCATCGAGGTCACGATGAAGCGCGCATCCGGCGCCCAGGTAATATCGAGATGCGAACCCTTCCATTCGAGAAGTTCGGGCTTTGCCTCGGTGTTGGGAAACCAGAGCGTCGCGCCGTTGTAATGGGCGATCGCGAGCCGGTAACCCTTCGGCGCGAACGCGATGCCTCGCGCGGTCGAGGCGAGTTCGAGAACCTTCTCGCGGCCCTTCTCGTCGTGCGCGATCACGCGCTTGCCGGCCCCATAGGCAAAGGCGCCGCCCTTGCTGACCGCAATCGAATCGATCCACGCACCCTTGGTTTCGGCAAGCGTGACGGTCGAGCCATCGGCGAGCGTCGCGGCGACCCGGCCGTCGTCGCCGCCGGTGACGAACCGTTCGCCGTCGCTGATGCCCGTGAGGACGCCCGCGCCCGGATGCCCCTCGATCCGGTGCCTCTCCCCGTCCTTTGCCAGCAACACCGCGCCGTCCCCGAGACCGAGGGCGAGCGTGCCCTTCAGCCAGCCGATGGCCGTCACGTGAGCTCCCGCATCGAGCGCGGCGACGTTTTGCGAAAGAGACGGAGCAGGTCCAGCGGTCATTCAGGCACTTCCATTGTCGGGGAAGCCAATAGCATGGCGTTCCGTGAACCTCACCCGGAAATGATCGGGGGCGTCATCCTGAGGTCTGGCTACTTCCCAACCTCATGCTGAGGAAGGCCGCAGGCCTGTCTCGAAGCACGAAGCGTCTCAAGAGACCACTGGAGGATCCTTCGAGACGCCGCTACGCGGCTCCTCAGGATGAGGCGAAGATACACCTAAGTCGCCACGAGTTTTCTTCGGCCAGACTCTCAAGATGAGGCTCGCAGCGCAAGGCAGCTCCGACCCTGCGTGCCCCGCTCACACCGCGCAGGCGAGAAATTCTTCGCGGATCGCCTTCTCGTTCAGGTCGCGGCCGATGAACACGACCTTCGAACTGCGCTTCTGGCCCGGTTTCCAATCGCCCTGCACGTCGCCGTCGAGGATCATATGGATGCCCTGGAAGACGAAGCGTTTCGGCTCGTCCGGGAAGGCCACGATGCCCTTGCAGCGCAGGATGTTCGCGCCCTGAACTTGAGTCAGGTTCGAGATCCAGGGCATGAAGCGCTCGGGATCCACTTCACCGTCTACCTGCATGGCGATGGATTGCATGTCCTCGTCGTGATGATGGTGATGTCCCTGCTCGAGAAAGTCCGGCTCGATCTCCATGATGCGGTCGAGATCGAACGCGTTGCGATCGAGCACTTCGCTGATCGGGAGCGCGCAATTCTGCGTGCGGTGGAGTTTCGCGTAAGGATTGATGGCGCGAATGCGGGCTTCGACCTCGTCCAGTTCCTCGGCCGACACCAGATCGATCTTGTTGAGGATGATCACATCGGCAAACGCGATCTGGTTCTTCGCCTCGGGCGCGTCCTTCAGCCGATCGGAGAGCCATTTCGCGTCCGCCACCGTGACGACGGCATCGAGGCGCGCGGTGTCAGAGACGTCCTGATCCATGAAGAACGTCTGGGCGACGGGCGCCGGATCGGCGAGGCCTGTGGTCTCGACGATGATGGCGTCGAACTTGCCCTTGCGTTTCATCAGGCCGTCGAGAATGCGGATGAGATCGCCGCGCACGGTGCAGCAGATGCAGCCGTTATTCATCTCGAACACTTCCTCGTCGGCACCGACGACGAGTTCGTTATCGATGCCGATCTCGCCGAATTCATTGACGATCACGGCGTACTTCTTGCCGTGCGGCTCGGTCAGGATTCGGTTGAGGAGGGTGGTTTTGCCGGCGCCGAGATAGCCGGTGAGGACCGTGATGGGGATCTTGTCGGACATCGGAGGTTCCAGAGCCTGATTGCAAGAAATCGTCCCCGAACCATGTCGGGGACGATGGAAAGACGGTTCAGCTCGACAGGGCCGTGCTGAACGCCCTTATATTGTGTCTCATCATGTCAATGTAAGTGCCGGCAGGGCCGGTCGGCTCGGACAGCGCGTCCGAATAGACCCGGTCGCCAAGGGCTGCCCCGGTCTCGCTGACGATGCGCTGCATGAGGCGCGGATCGGAGACGTTCTCGACGAAGATCGCCTTGATCTTCTCGCGCCTGATCTGCTGGATGATTCTGGCCACGTCCTTGGCCGAGGCCTCGGCGTCGGTGGAGACCCCCTGCGGTGCCACGAATTCCACGCCGTAAGCCGCCTCGAAATACCGGAACGCGTCATGCGACGTGATGATTCGGCGGCGATCCTTCGGGATGCTGGCGACGAGCGCCTTGATATCCGCATCCAATCGGTCGAGCTTTGCAAGATACGCGGTGGCATTGGCCTCGTACGCAGACTTACCCTCCGGGTCGGCCGCAATCAGCCCATCGCGGATCGCCGCGACGTAGCCCTTGGCGTTGGCAACGTTCTGCCAGGCGTGCGGATCCATGTCGTCGTGGTTATGCGCACGGCCATGATCATCCTCGCCTTTCAGCGCGGTCACGGCCTTGGCGGCCTCGATCACGGGTGCCTTCGTTCCGGAGGACTTCACCAGCCGGTTGATCCAGCCTTCGAGCTTCAATCCGTTGGTAAAGACGACTTTCGCCTCGCCCAGGCGGCGGGCATCAGCCGGGCTCGGCGAGTAGACGTGCGCGTCCCCATTGGGCCCGACAAGCGTCGCGACTTCGATGCGTTCGCCGCCCACATTCGCCACCATGTCGCCCAGGATCGAGAACGTCGCGACGGCCTTGAGCTTCGCCGGCGACTGCGCAAGCGCCGCAAACGACGTGCCCGCCAACGCAACGCAACCGGCTATCAGGAAAACGGCACTTCTTCTCGTCAGCATACGGGGTTCCTTCGGAAATCAGGCTTCCAGATGCTTGCCGGGCCACATCAGCCACAGCAAACCGCCCTCACGACCGAACATGAGGGAAAACACGTAGGCCCCGCCGGCGGTCAGGATGACGGCCGGACCGGCAGGCAATTCGAGATGAAAGGACAAAAGCAGGCCGCCGAGGCCCGACAGCATCCCGATCACGATCGAGCCGATCATCATCGCGGTGATGTCGCTCGCCCAGAAGCGCGCGGCAGCCGCGGGCAGCATCATCATGCCCACGGCGAGCAAAGTGCCGAGCGCATGAAAGCCCCCGACCAGATTGAGAACCACGAGACCAAGGAACGCGAGATGCGTCGGCGTTCCGGCGCGGCTGACGGAGCGCAGGAAGATCGGATCGACGCATTCAAGCACCAGCGGCCGATAGAGCACCGCCAGCGCCATCACGGTGATGGTGGAAATGGCGGCCAGCAGCAGCAGCGTGTTGTCGTCGAGGGCGAGCACCGTGCCGAACAGGACATGGAGCAGATCCACATTGGATCCGCGCAAGGACACGATGGTGACGCCGAGCGCTAGCGACAGGAGATAAAACGCTGCCAGGGACGCATCCTCCTTCAGGGCGGTGAACCGGGAGACGAGGCCCGCGGCCACCGCCACGATGACGCCCGCTGCAAGGCCGCCGATGGTCATGGCGGGGAGGGACAAGCCGGCGAAGAGATAGCCGATGGCGGCGCCGGGCAGGATGGCGTGGGCCATGGCATCGCCAGTCAGGCTCATGCGCCGCAGCATGAGGAACACGCCGACGGGCCCGCCGCCGAGCGCGATGGCGATGACGCCCACGAGGGCGCGCTGCATGAACTCGAATTCGGCAAACGGGCCGATGAGGGATGCGTACATGCTAGTGCCTGCGCCCCGAGGTTGAAATGACGATCACGCGGCGCTCCGATGGCATGCGCTCGCATGAGGGTCGTAGGCCTCGACCATCTGGCGGGCCTTCAGCAGGTTCTCAGCGCTCAGCACCTGCGCGGTCGTGCCCCAAGCCACCGACTCGCGGGCAATCAGGAGCGTTTCTGGGAAAACGCGCCTGACCACGTCGATGTCGTGCAGAACCGCCACCACCGTGCGGGATTCCGTATGCCAGCGGCGAACCAGATCGAGCAGGTCGGCGGTGGTCTTGGCGTCGATGGCGGTGAAGGGCTCGTCGAGAAGGATGAGGGCTGCGTCCTGCAGCAACAGCCGCGCGAACAGCGTCCGTTGCATCTGGCCACCGGAGAGGGTGCCGATCGGGCGCCGCTCGAACCCGGTCAGGCCGACAGCGGCGAGCGCGTCCTCAATGCGGGTCCTGTCCCCCCGGCCGATGCCGCCAAGCACGCCGGACCGGGACCAGAGGCCCATGGAGACGAGATCGTAGACGGAAAGCGGAAATGTCCGGTCGATCTCGGCGGCCTGCGGCAGGTAGGCCACCGACGCCTGTGCCGGGAGGTGGAGGCGGATATGTCCCTCGAGCGGGCGCAAGGTCCCGACGATCCCCTTGAGCAGGGTCGATTTTCCGGCCCCATTGGGGCCGACCACAGCCGTCAGGCTCCCGGCCGGGAATTCGCCACTGAGGTGATGGACGGCCGGATGGCGGCCATATCCCAATGTCACCTCGTCGAACCGAATCGCGGAGGGTGCAGCGTTCATCTCGACCCTCACGCCAGAACCAGGAAAACGAGCAGCCACAGGCCGCCCAGAAGCATCGCGGAGCCCGCCAACCGCTCCCAGGCCGAAAGGCGCAGAAGCGAGAATGTCGGCTGCCCCGCAACCGCGTGATGCGTGTTCGAGCCTGCGTCATGATGTGGGTGATGGCTGTGCGGCATAAGTTAGTATTAGCGTGCCGCGGCCCCACTTTCTAGGGGGGTACAGTATTTTATACGCCCCGATTTTTCACGGCCCTCGCGGCGCCTCGGTCAGGCGACCGGATGGTACTGGTAGAGCCAGGTTTCGCTCAGAACTTCATCGCCTTGCCGCAGATAGCAGCGCAGCTCCACGGGATCCGAACCGGGAGCGTTGAGGTCGAACTGGGTGCGCCAGTGGCCCGGCACATCATCCGGCACGGCCTCGGTGAGAATATTGGCGAAGCTTCCTCGCGAGGCCGTGAGCACGGGCTGCGGAATGACGCCCTTTGGCAGGCGGGTGAGGGGCTCGCCCATGAATTCCACCAGGAATTTCCGGACGCCTTTTGGGCGCGCCGTGCCAGCCTGCCCGCCATTGCCGAAGCGGGTCGCGACCACGCGCGCGAGCGGGGTCGGATACGGCTCGCCGGCGGCCCAATACATCCGATATTTGAACTCAAAGGATTTTCCCGCGAGTGCCGGCTCGGCCGGGACCCACATGACCACGATGTTGTCGTGGATCTCGTCGTCGGTCGGAATTTCGACGAGCTGGATCGACCCGTTGTTCCATCCGCCCTGTGGTTCGATCCAGAGGGAGGGGCGGCGGTCGTAGTAGACGCCGTCGAGATAGTGGTCGAAGTTCCGGTCGCGCTGAAGCAGTCCGAAGCCCTTCGGGTTTGCGTCGCTGAACGACGACGTCATGATGCGTGGCGGATTGTTGAGGGGACGCCAGATGCGCTCCCCCGTTCCGGTCCACATGGCGAGGCCGTCGGAATCGTGGATTTCCGGCCGCCAATCGATCGCCGTGTTCTTGGATTTTTCGGAATACCAGTACATCGAGGTGAGCGGCGCGACGCCGAGGCGGCTGACCTCCTGGCGCAGGAAGACCGCACATTCGATGTCCATGATCACAGCCTTGGAGCGCTGCATCACGAAGCGGTAGGCGCCGGAGACGCTCGGGCCATCAAGAAGCGCATACACGGTGACGGTGTCCGAGCCCGGCTCCGGCGTCTCGAAATAAACGTGCGTGAAGTCCGGGAATTCCTCGTTCTTGCCGAACACCGCGACATCGACCGCAAGCCCGCGCGCCGACAGGCCATATTGATAGAGTTCGCCGATGGCGCGGAAATAGGACGCACCGAGAAACGCCACCCAATCGTTCTTGCGCCAGTCGAGCTTGCCGTTGCGCGCCTCTTGGAAGCGGAACCCCGCAAAACCCGAGTTATCGGGCAGTTTGTGAGCGGGCGAGTCCTCCGGCATCTCGAAATAGGCGTTGTCGTAAATGATCTCCCGCGTCTGGCCCTTGTCAGTGGCATGCATCCGCACGGGCTTCTGGAAATAGCGCCCAAGATGAAAGAACGTAACGGGAAATTCGCTCGGCCCGGTGGCCCAGAGCGCCAGATCCGTCTTGAACTTGATCTTGCCGTGAGCATCGTAATCGATTTGCTCCAGCACCTCGGGTGAGGGGCGCGACGGCGGGATATAGGCCATGGCGGCCAAATCGCGCGCCCGCTTTTTCAGCGCCTCATAGGAAAAAGGGGCGGCCGGGCCCATCTTGAGGCCCTGCTGGGCGAGCGCTGCGCTCGAAAAACCCGTAGCGGCAAGGCCTGCTGTGGCGGCGGCGAACTGGAAGAATTGACGACGATCGAACATGAAAACTGGCATCTGCTTTTTTTGATGGGGAAAGCCCCACCCGACCAAGGTGGCAGGATTAAGTCACTCATATCCTCTTGAGAATTCCGCGTCAGCCGTCAAACTGGCGCCACACACAGGCGCCGTCGAAGGGCGCCGTCATTCTGGGAGCCGACATATGCCATCACGTATCACCCGCCGCCTTCTGGGCGCAGCGGCAGCTTTTGCCCTGGGAGGGGCCAGCATCCCGGCTCAGGCGCAGGATTTCGTCAATATCCTCACCGGGGGCACCTCGGGCGTGTATTATCCGCTTGGCGTTGCTCTCTCGAAGGTTTTTTCGGACAAGGTGCCCGGAAGCCGCCCCTCGGTACAGGCCACCAAGGCCTCGGTCGAGAATCTCAACCTGCTGCAGCAGGGCAAGGGTGAAATCGGCTTTACGCTCGGCGACAGCCTCGCGCTCGGCTGGGCCGGCGACGAGGAGGCCGGATTCAAGGGCAAGCTCGACAAGCTGCGCGGCATCACGGCGATCTACCCCAACTATATCCAGATCGTCGCCTCCAAGGATTCGGGCATCAAGACCCTGGCAGATCTCAAGGGCAAGCGCCTGTCGGTGGGCGCGCCCAAATCCGGCACGGAACTCAACGCACGGGCCATTCTCTCGGGCGCAGGGCTGACCTACAAGGACCTCGGCAAGGTCGAGTACCTGCCCTTCGGCGAGTCGGTCGAACTGATGAAGAACCGCCAACTCGATGCGACCCTGCAATCGGCCGGCCTCGGCGTGTCATCGATCCGCGATCTGGCAAGCTCCGTGCCGATCGTCGTCGTGGAGATCCCGGCAGCGGTGGTCGACAAGGTCGGCTCCCCTTACGTGAAGGTCACGATCCCGGCCAACACTTATGAGGGCCAGACGACGCCCGTGCCGGCGGCCGCCGTCGTGAACTATCTGGTGACCCATTCGGGCATGTCCGACGAGAAGGTCTACCAGATGACCAAGGCGATCTATGAGAGCCTGCCGGATCTGACGGCCGCCCATGCGGCGGCGCGCGATATCAAGCTCGAGAGCGCGCTGACCGGGATGCCGGTCCCGATGCATCCCGGTGCGCAGAAGTATTTCGACGAGAAGGGTGTCAAGAAACAGGGTTCCTAAACCCTTCGACTCATTTGACATTCAAGCCGGGGCAGGTGAACTGCTCCGGCTTTTTCAGTTTTAGACCAGAACAATAATCGTCAGGAGATGGCGCATATGAGCCAGGGCGTGAACGCACCCGAAATCGCGCAGATGGAAGCGCCCGCTGTCGTGATCAATCCGGAGCATGGCCTGCCCGAAAGCTTCGGCGAGGGGCTTACCGGACGCATCCTGTTCTGGATCGCGGTCTCGTTCTCGACCTTTCAGGTCGTCACCTCCTTCGGCATTCCGCTCGATGCCCCCTTCATGTCCACCATCACCCTCAACCATTTCCTGGCAGTCGCCATGGCGGCTTGGGCCGCATGGCTCGTCCTGCAGGTGATGCGCGGATACCGAGTTCTTGACGGTGCGCTGGCGTGGGTCGCCATCGCGGTTGCGTTCGGGCTCATCATCAGGTTTGGCGGGTCGCTGCCGAGCCAGGTGGTTCGGGCCATGCACGTGGGCTTCCTGTGCCTCGTGTCAGGCGCAATGGTCGCCAACCACCGCGCCACCTCGTCGCCGACCCGGGTTCTTGGCTGGGGCATCGGTATCGCCGGCTTTGCGGTCGGTCTCTATCAATGGGCGCTCTATAACGATCTCGTCGTGCGCGCCGGCGAACTGACCCACCTCGATATGGTGGTGGGCATCGCCGCTCTGATGATCCTGATCTATCTCGTCTGGCAGGTGATGGGCATCGCGCTGCCGATCGTCGCGACGGTCTTCCTCGCCTATTGCCTCATCGGCAACTGGCTGCCGGCCCCGCTCGATCATCGTGGCTACACGCTGGAGCAGGTGATCGAGCACATGTCGTTCGGAACGGAGGGGATCTATGCCGTCCCGACCCTTGTTTCGGCCACTTACATCTTCCTGTTCATTCTCTTCGGCGCCTTCATGGAGAAGGCCGGGGTCATTGACTTCTTCAACGATATTTCGATGGCGGCCTTCGGAAGCAAGCAGGGTGGCCCCGGCAAGGTCTGTGTCGCCTCATCGGCCCTGATGGGCACCGTATCGGGATCGGGCGTCGCCAATGTGGTGGCGTCGGGCCAGTTCACCATCCCGTTGATGAAGCGGTTCGGCTTCCCTTCGGCCTTTGCCGGCGGCGTCGAGGCGACTTCGTCGATGGGCGGCCAGATCATGCCGCCGGTCATGGGCGCGGTCGCGTTCATCATGGCCGAGACGATCGACGTTCCTTACGCGAAGATCGTCGAGGCGGCCATCGTCCCGGCCGTCCTCTACTTCACCGCCTGCTATCTGGCGGTGCATCTGGAAGCCGGCAAGCGGGGCCTCAAAGGCCTGCCAAGGGATGAATTGCCGAAAGCCTGGACGGAGATCAAGAAGAGCTGGTACCTGATCACCCCGCTCGGCGTGCTCGTCTATCTGCTGTTTGCAGGCTACACGCCGCTTTTCGCCGGCGCGGTGGGTCTTTCCCTGACGGTTGCGCTCATCATGGGGATCGCCATCGTGGCGGGGTTGGCGGTGCCGGCCTTGCGCGTCGCGTTCTGGATCGGCCTTGCCCTGGTGTCGGCGTATTCGCTCGCCTCCAGCGTCTCCCTCGTGGTCGCAGTCGTTGCGGTGCTGGCGATCTGGAACTCGTTCTCCGGGCGGGGACGCCTGACCCTCCAAGCCTGCGTCGATGCCATGGCGGATGGTGCGCGCCAGGCGCTTCCGGTCGGCCTCGCCTGCGCGGTCGTCGGCATCGTCATCGGCACCATGACGCTCACCGGGCTCGGCACCATCATCGGCACCTGGATGATTTCGATCGGCAAGGACAACATGTTCTTAGCCCTCGTATTGACGATGATCTTCAGCCTGATCCTCGGCATGGGGATTCCCACGATCCCCAACTACATCATTACCTCGTCGCTCGCGGCGCCGATCCTGCTCAATCTCGACGTGCCGCTCATCGTCTCGCACATGTTCGTGTTCTATTTCGGCATCATGGCGGATCTCACTCCCCCGGTGGCGCTGGCGGCTTTCGCGGCGGCCCCGATGGCGAAGGTGTCGGGCATGAAAATCGGCGTCCAGGCGATCAAGATCGCCCTGCCGGGCTTCATCGTGCCCTACATGGCGGTCTACGATCCGGCGCTCATGCTGCAGCCGGTGGCGGGACTTGAAGGTACGGGTTACTGGCTCGCTGTCGTCTATGTCGTGGTTAAAGCCTGCCTCGCACTCGGGCTTTGGGGCGTTGCTGCCGTCGGCTATTTCCGGGCGCCGCTGACTTGGTGGGAACGGCTCTGGGCGGCCGCTGCCGCCGCCTTGCTGGTCCTTGCCGTTCCCATCACCGACGAGGCCGGGTTCGTTCTCGCCATCGCGTTCATTGGTCTCCACGTCTGGCGGACGCGCGCGACTGTCACCACCGTGAGCGGATGATCTGCCTGCTTGCGGGTTCCAAGATCGCGCCCCTGCTGGCGGGCGCGATCACCCTCGCGTGGACCCATTCGGTCGAGAAAACCACCTGGGAAGAGGATTGGCGCGCCACCCCTGCGGGCCTCGAACTAGTGGAAGCGCGAGTCCAGGGCTCCGGCGCGGGCATGGACCCGCCGCCGGGGGCACGCCTGGTCGATGGGACGTGGCGGTGGCGGCCGGATCTTGCGCCCCAGTCGGAGATTGTCATGCGCCGGTCAGGCGCCACGGCGGATTGGCGGATTTGCATCGCCGGCCAGTGCCGCACCATGGACAGCTACGTGCCGGCCGATGCCGACCCGGTGGTCATGAAGGTCTGCGAAGGATAGCTCAGGCGCGCTGGGTGATGGGCTCCACCCGCGTGCAGACCCGCCAGACCATCGTCATCACGTAGGCTGCGAAGAGGCTGAAGAGGCCCATCAGAATGTAGCCGACGGTGCTGCCGAGTTCGAACAGGCCGGCAATCGCCCATCCACCCGCAAGGGCGACGCCGAACACTTCCGTGGCAATGAGAACCATGATGCTCAGGATGGTGATCAGATTGCGCCAGTTGACGCGCTTCGGCTGGGCCAAGGTCGAATTCTCCGTTCGCGAAGCACGAGGTAGCCTGAATGCACCCCCGCGTGCAAGTTCCACGATTCTCGCATAGGGTCGCCGGATGCCTGAAACTCCAGTCTTCTCCACAGCCGCGGTTGCGGCTCCCCATGCGCGTGCGGCCGAGATCGGCCAGACCATTCTGGCCTCCGGCGGCAATGCCATCGAGGCCGCCATCGCCATGGCGGCGACCTGCGCGGTCGTTCTGCCGCATCTCAACGGCGTTGGCGGCGACGGCTTCCTTCTCGTGCGGGAGCCGCGCGGGCGGGTTCACGCCATCGATGCCTCCGGCCCGGCCGGAGCCCTCGCGACAATCGATCGCTACCGCCAAAAGGAATACGACGCCGTCCCGCCGCATGGTCCGGACGCCGCCCTGACGGTGGCGGGGGTCGTCGCAGGCTGGTCGCTCGGCCTCGAGCTCGCAAAGGCGCTCGGCGGTCAATTGCCGCTCGACATGCTACTGGCGGATGCGATCCGCCTCGCTCGCGATGGATATGCGGTCTCCCCCTCGGAGGCGCATGCGGGGGTCGATTCCGGTCTGCTCGATGCGCCACATTTTTCCGGCACGTTCCTCGTGGAAGGCAAGCAGCCGGAGGCAGGCGCTCTCCGCCGGCAGCCGAAGCTCGCGGACACGCTCGAGCGCTTGTCGCATGCGGGACTGCTGGATTTTTACCGCGGTGACGTGGGGCGAGAGATCGCTCTCGACCTGGAGCGCATCGAAAGCCCGATCGTGCGGCGCGACCTCGAGTCCTACCGCGCCCGTGTCGCCAACCCTCTGACCGTGCGGCTCCGTCAGGCGGATGTTTACAGTTTACCTGCGCCGACCGAAGGGCTGGCGTCGCTGCTTGCGCTCGGAATTGCAGACCGTCCAGGCATTCGCCCGGGCGAGACCGCAGAATACCATCACGGGATGATCGAGGCGGCGAAACGCGCGCTTGCGTTGCGCGACCGGCTCATCACTGATCCACGGGAGGTCGAGGGCGAACTGGGCGATTATCTCACGGGTAGCGCTCTTGAGCGCGAGGCGCTGCAGATCGATCGCCGCCGTGCGGCTGCCTATTCGTTCCCGCGCCGCGTCGAAGGGAGCGGCGTGTGGATCGGCTGCATCGACAAGGGCGGACTGGCCGTCTCCTACGCGCAATCCGTGCACGGACCCTTCGGGTCTGGCTGCGTGCTGCCGACGACCGGCATCCACTGGCACAATCGTGGCGCGGCCTTCTCGCTTGATTCGGCGAGCACAAATCCGTTGGTGCCGGGCCGCAAGCCGCCCCACACGCTCAATCCGGCGCTCGCGGTTTTCGCCGATCATCGTGTGCTCGCCTACGGCGCCCCCACACAGATTCAGGCGCAGATCTTCTCGCGCTACGCCGATCTCGGAATGAGCCTTGCCGGTGCGGTCGATGCGCCGCGCTGGACGCTGCGCGAAGCGGGGATGGCGGCACCGTGCTGCGGATCGAGGATGGTTTCGACCCAAGCCTGATGCGCGCCTTGGCACAGCTCGGGCATCCGGTCGAGGAAATCGGGCCGCCCTATCCCGATGCGGTCGGCCAAGCCGGAATGATCGTCCGGCATGCGCGCAACGGCCGGGTCGCGGCCATGCACGATCCGCGCGGTGAGGGCGGCGCGACGGGGCTCTGAATCAGCTTGCCGGACCTGACGCCCACAGGCCGAACAGCAGGCTGGAACCCAGCACCAGCACGAAGGCAGCTGCCAGAAGTTCAAGACCCGCAACCGCCACTGCGCCCGAAGCCCCACGGCCTCCGGCGATCCTGAGCGCGAGCACTTTGGCGAAAACCGCCAATGCGGCGATCGCACCCGTGGTCAGGGCGGTGCCGAGCGCCATGGCGAAGGTGGCGGCGATGCCGGCGGCGAACAGACCCTGCGAAAGCGCGAACACGAGAATCACGAGGGCGCCCGCGCAGGGGCGGATGCCGGCCGCGATGGCGACGCCCGCCATGTCGCGCCATTTCGTCATGCGGTTCAGCGCCTCCGGTGGCGGGATATGAACGTGGTCGCAATCCTCAGACTGGGATTTGGCTAGCGGATTGCGGGACAACGTCCAGGTTCCAAGGAACTTGCCGCTCTTACGCCATGTGAGCACGATGCCGAGCAGAACCACGACGGCAAAGCTCATGGTTTCGACGCCGATGGTGACCTGTCCCATGGTGGCGGCAGTGGCGCGGAACGCGATGGCGACGGCGCTGACCAGCAGAATGGCGACGAGCGCCTGCACCAGTGCGGCGGCAAGGCTCAAGGCGAACCCCTTTGCCAGCGCCCGTTCATCGGCGACCAGATAGGCGGCGATCACCCCCTTGCCATGGCCCGGCCCGGCGGCGTGGAAGACACCGTACGCAAAGCCGATGGCGAGCAGCGACCAGATTGCGGTCCCGTGCTCCTTCACGGCGGAGAGAGCCTGCTGCAGGCTCTTATAAAAACCGCTCTGGACCGCAAGAATGTAGGAGCCGAGATCGCCGCTCGGTGCGGCTTCGCGCAGACCCATACCGAACGGATTGCGGACCGGAGGCGCTGTCGCAGGCGCCAGCCACCAGACGAGAAGCGCAACGCCTGCCGCCACCAGTGCCACCGCGACAGCCGCGAGGCCGAGGCGCTGCCAGAGGCGCGCTCGCGAGGGCAACAGAAGGCCGACGGGATCAGCGCTTACGGACATGCGACGATGGCTTTGTTGGCAAACTGCGTGCCGAAGTTCGAGGCTGCGGTCAGGGTCTCGAAAAACGATTCGGACATATCCTTTTGCTGATTGGCCTCAAGCGGTTTCGGGCGCGAGATATTGGTGGCGCAGCCCTGCGGTGCGCCGGCGAGCTTCACCGCATCGTCGCCATCCGCCAGGCTGAAGGAGATAAAAAAGGTCGGATCGTAGACTTCGAGCGACATGGTTCTCGTGGGGGACGGGCTCTTGAGTGGCAGGAAATACGACAACGTCGCCGCCTCGGCCTCGTAGACCATGCGGTAGTCGCGCGGCGAGCCGAATTCCTGTTTCTTGCCGTTCGCCTTGAGCACGGTGAAAAAATCGAACTCTGCCAGCGACTCCGTATTCTCCTTGGCCAGATCCTGCAGCTCGTCGGACGAAAATTTCCCATCGCCGTTCGTGTCGAGACCCTGGATGACATAGGCCGAATAGCCCTTGTCGAACGTCCAGGCGTGGCGAATGCCGGCGATCCTGCCATCCGCCTCATAGACCATCTCCGCCCGCGCGGTCACCCACACATGGGGATGTGCCATGGCGGTGGAAACGCAACCCGTGAAGAGGGCGGCAAGAAGCCATTGGAGACGAGGGCGAGATATCATGCATCGATCTCTAAATTGCAGCGGCGGTCGCGAACTGGAGGCGACGGTAAGGCATCGTGGTTAATGGAGGCAAAACGGTGGCGCCACTTCGTTGACGTCGCATGGTAGATATGTCAGCATTGCTGACTTAAAATCATCAAAACGAGACCGGTTCAGCCGGCGATGAGGCATCCCCGGGAGAAAACGGACAATGGCCGCAGGTCAGGCGACTTTCCGCGATGTATCGCTGGACGACAAATACGATCTGACCCGTGACCGTGTGTTTATCACCGGGACCCAGGCGGTGATCCGCATGCTGCTGATGCAGCGCGAGCGGGACCGGCTCGCCGGCCTGGACACTGCCGGGTTCGTCTCCGGTTACCGCGGCTCTCCCATCGGCGGGCTCGACCAGAACCTCTGGCGCGCCAGGAAATGGCTCGAACAGTCCCAGCTTGTGTTTCAGCCCGGTCTTAACGAGGAACTGGCCGCCACAGCGGTGTGGGGCTCGCAGCAGGCGGAAATGCGTCGTGACGGCAAGCACGATGGCGTGTTCGGCCTGTGGTATGGCAAGGGCCCGGGCGTCGACCGGTCGGGCGACGTCTTCCGCCATGCCAATATGGCCGGCTCTTCACCCCATGGCGGCGTGCTGGCGCTGATGGGCGATGACCACACGGCGGAATCCTCCACCGTCGCGCACCAATCGGAATTCCATTTCGTCGATGTGATGATCCCGATCCTGAACCCTGCGGGCGTGCAGGAGATCATCGATTACGGCCTTTACGGTTACGCGATGAGCCGCTTCTGCGGCTCTTGGGTGGCGTTCAAATGCGTGAAGGAGAATATCGAGTCGACGGCCTCGATCGACGGATCCCTCGACCGGGTGAAGATCGTCCTGCCGGATGATTTCGCCATGCCGCCGGGCGGTCTCAACATCCGCCCGCGCGACGGCGTGCTCGACCAGGAGGCACGGCTTCAGGATTACAAGCGCGACGCCATGATGGCGTTCGTGCGCGCCAACAATCTCAACCGCATGATCCTGTCAGGCGGCCGGCAGCCGAAGATCGGTGTGATCACGGTCGGGAAATCCTATCTCGACGTGCGGCAGGCGCTGGATGAACTCGGTCTCGACGAAGTCAAGGCCAACGACATGGGCCTTCGCCTCTACAAGATCGCCTGCCCATGGCCCATCTCACAGGCGGAATTGATCGATTTCGCGCGCGGCCTCGATCTTGTCATCGTCGTCGAGGAGAAACGCTCGCTGATCGAGGTGCAGTTGCGCGAGGAGCTCTACGGCACCGCCAACCAGCCGGTCTGCATCGGCAAGAAAGATGAGAGCGGCCACTGGCTGTTCCCGGTGAAAGGCGCGCTCGATCCGAACGACATCGCCATCACGCTCGGCGAACGTCTTCTCAAGTATCACAACAACGACGACCTGCGCGGACGCGTCGCGCGGCTGCGGCAGGCCCAAGATGTGCTGGCGGTCACTATGGACGTGGCGACGCGCACTCCGCATTTCTGCTCCGGCTGCCCGCACAACACCTCCACCAAGGTGCCGGACGGCATGCGCGCCTATGCGGGTATCGGCTGCCACTACATGGTCCAATGGATGGATCGCGAAACCGACGGCTTCACACAGATGGGTGGCGAAGGCGCGAACTGGATCGGCGAAGCGCCGTTCTCCACGCGTAACCACGTGTTTCAGAATCTCGGCGACGGCACGTACAATCATTCGGGCGTTCTCGCCCTGCGCTGGGCGGTCGATACGAAGACCAACGTCACCTACAAGATTCTCTTCAACGACGCGGTTGCGATGACCGGAGGGCAGAAGCACGAAGGCGGTTTGACCGTCGATATGATCGCCCGCCAGGTCCGCGAAGAAGGCGTCGAGCGCATCGCGCTGGTGACCGACGAGCCCCACAAATACTCAAAGACGATCCGTTGGCCGTCGGGCATGACGATCCATCACCGCGACGCGCTCGAATCGGTGCAGCGCGAACTTGCGGCGATCCCCGGCACGACCGTCCTGATCTACGATCAGACCTGCGCGTCGGAGAAGCGCCGCCGCCGCAAGCGCGGCGAATATCCGGACCCGGACAAGCGCGTCATCATCAACGACCTCGTCTGCGAGGCGTGCGGCGATTGTTCGGTGCAATCGAACTGCGTCGCCGTGCAGCCCGTCGAGACCGAGTTCGGACGCAAGCGGCAGATCGATCAATCCAATTGCAACAAGGACTTTTCTTGTGTGAACGGCTTCTGCCCGTCTTTCGTGACAGTGCATGGAGCAAAAATCAGGAAGGCTGTTCCGGAGACCGCATCGAGCGACGGCATGACGTTCAAACCGCTGCCGGACCCTGTCATTCCCGCCATTGAGCGCACCTTCAACGTGATCGTGACCGGCGTCGGCGGGACCGGCGTCGTCACTATCGGGGCGATCCTCGGCATGGCGGCGCATCTCGAAGGCAAGGGGCTCGGCATGATCGACATGGCGGGCCTCGCGCAGAAGGGCGGCGCCGTCTACAGCCACGTGCGGCTCGCCAACTCCCAGGACGATATCCACGCGATTCGGGTGACCGCGGAAGCCGCCCACCTGGTTCTCGGCTGCGATCTCGTGGTGACCGGGACCAAGAAGGTTCTGAGCGCGGTGAAGCAAGGCCAGACCGCACTGATCGTCAACACGGCCGAAGTGATGCCGGGTGATTTCACCCGCAATGCGGATTTCTCCCTGCCGGTCGAGCGCCTGAAACGCACCATCGGCAAAAAGGGCGGAACCGATGCGGTGTCCTTTGTGGACGCCACCAGCATTGCGACCGCCCTTCTCGGGAATGCGATCGCCGCTAACATGTTCATGCTCGGCTACGCCTATCAGATTGGCAAGGTCCCGCTCTCCGGCGCCGCGCTCGAAAAGGCCATCGCGCTCAATGGCGAAGCGGTGGCGATGAACCTTGCGGCGTTCACCTGGGGTCGTCGCGCGGCAGCGGAGCCGGGCGTGATCGCCGCGACGATGAGCGACCTGAAAGCACCGACGCCGTCACGCGTTCTCTCCGAAAACCTCGATCAGCTCGTCGCGCGCCGCGTGGAATTTCTCACCGCTTACCAGAACGCCCGATATGCGGGACGTTATCGCGCGCTGGTGGAGAAAGTCCGCGCGCGGGAGGCCGAGATCGTGCCTGGCGCGGATTCTTTGGCCGATGCGGTTGCGCGCTCGCTGTTCAAGCTCATGGCTTACAAGGATGAGTACGAGATCGCGCGACTCTATACCGATGGCAGTTTCGCCAGGCAGGTGGAAACCACATTCGAGGGCGAGGATCTGCGCTACGAATTTCACCTCGCGCCACCGCTTCTGGCACGCAAGGATCCGACCACCGGTGTGCCGCGCAAGATGAGCTTCGGGCCGTGGATGCTGAAAGCCTTCGGCGTGCTGCGCCGCATGAAGGGGCTGCGCGGGACGCCCCTCGACATCTTCGGCTACACGCATGAGCGCCGCACGGAACGCCGGTCGATCCGGGATTTCGAGGTGCTGGTCGGCGAGATCATCGAGCAGCTGTCACCGGCCAATCACGCGACCGCCATTGGTCTTGCGGCTATCCCGCAGAAGATCCGCGGCTTCGGGCATATCAAGGAGCGCAACTTCACAGCCGCCAAGCTCGAAGAGGCGAAGCTGCTGGCACGTTTCCGAGGCCCTGACTTGTCGCTGCCGGTCGCCGCGGAATAGCATCGTCTATTCCAGCCGCCAATCAATCGGCTTCAGGCCGCGCGCTTCCAGCCAGTCATTCGCGCGGCTGAAGGGGCGCGTACCGCGGAAATCGCGCAGGCGGTTGAGCGGCGAGGGGTGTCCGGATTCGATCACTAGGTGCCTCGTGCGATCGACAAGCGTCGCGCGCTGCCGCGCTGGGCCACCCCATAGAAGAAAGACCACCGCGGATTGTCGGTCCGAGACAGCCGCGACGGCCTGATCGACCAGCGCCGACCACCCGAATTTAAGGTGCGCGCCGGCCTGTCCGGCCTCCACCGTCAACGCCGTGTTGAGCAGGAGCACCCCCTGCCGCGCCCAATCGCTGAGATCGCCGGCCCGGGGCATCGGAAGCTCCAGGTCGTCCGCCATCTCTGCCAGAATGGTACGCAACGAGGCCGGCAGACGGCGGTTGCCGCGATACGAGAAGGCCAGGCCGTGGGCGTCGCCCGGGGTGGGGTAGGGGTCCTGCCCGAGAATTACGACTTTGACCGTGTCGAGGGGGGTGAGCCGAAGCGCGTTGAAGATCTGCGCCGGGCCGGGAAGGACCTGCGCGCCAGTGGCGACCATCGCGTCGACTTTGGCCGCGACAGCCTCGGCGCTGCCGTCCTTGAAAAAGGCGAGATCCTGCCAATCGCCGACCCGCCCACCGGCCTTGAATTCGGCGAGCGCCTGCGAGACGAGGCCATTCATGGCGTCATAACCTTTCGGGCGGGGAAGCAGCTTCGTTTCTCCCGGCAAGACCATCGTTTTTCGAACGAACCATCGATTTGCGGGACGGGCAACGAGCGGTCCGATGGGCGGGCAAAACCTGCCACAAGCATGTGCGCGGTTCCGCTAGCGAACCCGTCGACAGATTGTTGCATGTGTGACACGCTAGCGCCCTAGGTTCCACAGCATTGCCTGTGAATCAACCCTATGAAGGACTCGCCAACATGCGCCCAAGCCGTCCCCTTTCCGCCATCCGCGCCGGCCTTTTCGGATTGTCGCTCCTCATGTCCGGCTCGGTGCTGGCACAGGAGGCGGTGACCCTTCGTTTCGTCCAGACCAACGACATCGATCGGATGGGTGCCGAGAAGGGACGCGGGGGCTTTGCCCGGCTCGCGACGGTCGTCAAGGAGGAGCGCGCCAAGGGAAACGCTTTCTTCGTGCATGCGGGCGACACCATCTCGCCCTCGCTGCTTTCGGGCTTCGACAAGGGCGCGCATATCATCGACATCCTGAACAAGATCGGGGTCGACGCGATGGCGCCTGGCAACCATGAATTCGACCTCGGACCGGAGGCGTTCCGCGCCCGCATGGCCGAGGCGAAATTCGACGTGCTGGCCACCAACATCATCGACGGCAACGGTCTCCCGGCCAACACGAAGCCCGATAAGGTCGTCGACGTTCAGGGCATCAAGGTCGCGTTTTTCGGCCTGACCACGGAAGACACGCCGATTGCGTCGAGCCCGGGCGACATCAAGTTCAGCTCGACGATCAACACCGCCCGCGCCAAGGCAAAAGAGCTCCGCGAAAAGGGTGCCGACATCGTGGTCGCCATTGCCCATACGCCGCTGGAAGTCGACATGATCATCGCGCGTTCGGCGGGCGTCGATGTCATCATCGGCGGCCACGACGAGCACCTCTTGGCCTTCTATGACGGCAAGGTCGTCCTCACCGAATCGGAATCGCAAGGAAACTACGTCGTCATCACCGACCTGTCGGTCATGAAGGCGCAGAAAGACGGAAAGACGACGGTGACGTGGACGCCCGGCTTTCGCATCATCGACAGCGCCAATGTCAAACCGGATCCGGAAATCGAGGCGGTGGTGAAGGGCTATGAGGATAAGTTGTCCAAGGAGCTCGACATTGAAATCGGCCTCACCGAAACCCCGCTCGACAGCCGCCGCGCGACCGTCCGCGGAGGCGAAGCCGCCATCGGAAACCTTGTCGCTGATGCCCTGAAAGCGGCCGTGGGCGCGGACGTGGCGGTCACCAATGGCGGGGGGCTGCGCGCCGACAAGCAATATGAGGCGGGCCAGAAGCTGACCCGCCGCGATATTCTCTCCGAATTGCCGTTCGGCAACACCACCGTGCTGATGGAATTGAGCGGCGAGAAGCTCAAGGCGGCTCTCGAGAACGGGGTCAGTCAGGTGCGCGAACTCGGCGGCCGCTTCCCGCAGGTCTCCGGCCTGATGATCGAGGTGGACCTCAAGGAGCCGGTGGGCAGCCGCATCAAGTCGGTCAAGGTCAACGGCGAGCCGCTCGATCCGGCAAGGACCTACAAGCTCGCCACCAACGACTTCATGGCGCGCGGAGGCGACGGCTATCGGGCCTTCATCGACGGAAAGCCGCTGGTCGACGTCGCCGCGAGCCAACTCATGGCGACGCAGGTCATCAATTACGTCGCCAAGGCGGGCAAGGTCGCGCCGAAGGTCGAGGGCCGCGTCGTCCTGCGCTGATTGCCTATGAATGAACCCGGGATTGGCATCCGCCCCCGGGTTCGTTCGCCGTCCGACCGCCAAGAGGATGAAAAGGCTTTATGAATCCTCGCGCCCGCATTATCGATGTGACGATTGCCGAGGCCGCATCGCCTCGCCCACACCGAACGATCAGCAAAGCGGAGCGATCTCCCCCTTGAAGGCCTACCCGCGCACGGCAACCTCGAGTTTTCTCCGCAAGGCGCTGCGCCGGTCTTTCACCCGGGGCCGGGTGGCGTTCATCATGGGATTGTTCGGGGTGGCCTTCATTGTCACCACCTTCGGCTACATCGCTCTCGAACAACGCGGCCGCCTCATTCAGCGCAACGCTGAGGAAATCGCCAGCAACGCCTTCTTTATGGCGGATCATGCCGCGCGGCTTTTCGAGGTGACCGATCTCACCTTGCGGCAGACCGCCGCGCTCGTCGAGGATGAGAGCTGGTACACGATCGAGCCGTCGCGGCGTTTGTGGGAACAGATCAACGCCATCAAGGAAGCGCTCCCCTATATCGAGGATATCTGGCTCAATGATTCGAGCGGCCGGCTTCGTCTGACCTCGGCGAAGTTTCCCACCCCCGCTTCCGACGCATCGGACCGGGACGCGTTCCGCGAGCAGTCCAAATCGGACAAGGGCCTGTTTGTCGGGGAACCCATCACCGGACGGGTCACACGGCAGCCGACCTTCATGGTGAGCCGGCGGCTCGAATATCCGAACGCCACGTTTCGCGGCATTGTCTCGGTGACGGTGGCGCTGAGCTATTTCGACGCTTACTGGGCCAAGTTGCGACTTCCCAAGCGAAGCCGCGTCACGCTGATGCGCGGTGGCGACGGGACCATTCTGGCGCAATATCCTCCACCTGCCGACAGGATATCGTTCGCCGCAAACGACAAGGCAGCATTTCAAAGAGCGGTCGCGGCGAATCCACAGTCGGGGACGTTCTTGTACGACGACAGCGGAATCGCGCGGGAAGCCGCCTATCACAAGGTATCCGAGTTGCCGCTCTATATCGGCATCAGCATTCCGCAGGATTCATACTGGAATCCCTGGATCGCGCAGACGCGCCTTTATGGCGTCTTTGCGCTCATTGCATTTATTGCGCTCGTGGCACTGACGACCCTTGCGGGATGGCAGTTTCGCGAGCAGGCCGCAAATACCAGATTGCTGTCGGACGAGGTCGCATTGCGCACGGGCGAGTTGCAGTCCGAGACGGCCGCGCTCGAAGTTCTCAACCGGACCGGGACGACGCTCGCGGGGGAGCTCGAGATCGACCACATCATGCGCAACGTCGTCGATGCAGCGGTGGAGCTGACGGGCGCGCAGGTCGGCGCATTCTTCTACCGGGCGAGCGCAATCGACGATACGGACGGCAGCGACGATGGTTTTGAATTGTATGCGCTGTCGGGGACCGCTCAGGAGGCGTTCCGCGAAACCTCGAGTTTGCGCGATACCAACGTGTTTTCGCCATCGCTTTCCATGGGAAAGATCGTACGCTCCAATGACATTCTGGCGGAAGCCGATGAGAACCAGGCATCGCCCTTCCGGCCCATGCCCGCAGGACGTTCCCCCATGCGCAGCTACATGGCGGTGCCGGTTGTCTCGCGAACGGGCAATATCAATGGCGTGCTGGTGTTCGGGCATGAAAGGACGCGCGTTTTCACCGAGCGCAGCGAGCGACTGATGCAGGGGCTGGCCGCGCAGGCCGCCATCGCGCTCGAGAATGGTCGGCTCTATCAGGCGGCGCAGTACGAGATCGAGGAACGCAAGCAATCCCAGGCCCAGCAATCGCTGCTCATCCGCGAGCTCCATCACCGGGTGAAGAACACGCTGGCCACCGTTCAAGCCGTTGTGGGGGCGACAGCGCGCTCGACCACCAACATCGATGATTTCTACGAGGCCTTCGTCGGCCGCATCATATCACTCGCCAACACCCATTCGCTCCTGACCGAAGCCGTGTGGCAGACCGCGTCCCTTCGCGAGATTCTCGAGAAGGAACTGACACCTTATTACGACGACAGCGGCGAGCGCATCAAAATCGAAGGACCGATGGTGGAATTGCCATCCGAGGCCGCGGTGCCAATCGGAATGGCGGTCCATGAGCTGACCACCAACGCCGCCAAGTATGGCGCATTGTCGGTCGATACGGGGCGGGTCTCGGTCCATTGGACGTCAGAACCCGAAGGGGACAGCATACGCCTCAAGCTGACCTGGATCGAGCGCAACGGCCCCCCGGTCACCGCGCCCACCCGGCAGGGCTTCGGGTCGCGGCTGCTGCACCGGGTGCTGACGACCCAGCTCAATGCCCATGTGGAGATGGATTTCGATGAGACCGGCCTGCGTGTGTCCCTCGCCATGGTGCTGAGACAGGGCGGATTCCTGAACCCGGTCGCCTGATCGGGATCCTTTTCTCACGCAGGTGCCGGTTTTTGGAGACGCGACACGCCATCGCGTTGCTCTCGAGCCCGGATCCCTTATTTAAAGCGACATCAAAGCGCGCGACCACTCGCAGGTTCGCTGCCGAGGGGCCCCGTCGATGAATGAAAGTGTCAAGTTGAGCGGCATGCGCCAGGGTGTCTGCCCGGTGGATCACCCGACCGTCAAGGCGGGCCGGGTCGGCGTGCTGCTGGTCAATCTCGGAACGCCCGAGGGGACCGATTACTGGTCCATGCGGCGCTACCTGAAGGAGTTTCTATCCGACAAGCGCGTCATCGAAACCTCGCGCCTGCTGTGGTGGCCGATCCTCAATCTGATCATTTTGACCAAGCGCCCGGGTCCCAAGGGCCGTGATTACGCGTCGATCTGGAACAACGAGCGCAACGAGGGGCCGCTCAAGACCATCACCCGCGCGCAGGCCGAAGATCTCGCCGGTCACCTCCAAGCTGTGGCAGGCGACAAGGTGTCGGTCGACTGGGCGATGCGGTACGGCAAACCGGCGATGCGCGAGCGCATCCAGGCGCTGATGGACGAGGGCTGCGATCGCATCCTGCTCGTGCCGCTTTATCCGCAATACGCCGCCGCCACCTCGGCGACCGTTTGCGATCATGCGTTCCGAGCCTTGATGGACATGCGCTGGCAACCATCGATCCGCGTGTCGCCGCCTTATCATGACGACCCGGTCTATATCGATGCCCTTGTCACGTCCATGAAGCGCGATCTCGCGAAACTACCGTTCGAGCCCGAAGTGGTGCTCGTGTCGTTTCACGGGGTGCCGAAGGAATATCTGTTGAAGGGCGATCCCTATCATTGCCAATGCGTCAAGACATGGCGGTTGATGCGGGAAGCGTTTGGCTGGCCGGCCGATCGATTCCGCATGAGCTTTCAATCCCGCTTCGGGAAAGCCGAATGGCTGCAGCCCTACACCGACAAGACCGTGCAGGCGCTGGCCGAAAGCGGCGTCAAGCGCATGGCGATCGTCGCGCCCGGGTTCACCGCGGATTGCCTCGAAACCCTGGAAGAACTCGACGTGGAAAATCGCGAGATCTTCATGCATCACGGTGGTGAGCAATTCGCGTATCTTCCCTGCCTCAACGACAGCGAGGAGGGCATGCGTGTGATCCGGCACGTTGCGGAACGCGAGCTTCAGGGCTGGATCTAGAGCCTGATCCGGCGAAGTGGATTCCGGTTCGCCGAAAGATCATGCGCCCAACAAGGCGATAGAGCCGGATCAGATTCTGAATCCGACTCTAGCGCATGATGCTCCAAGCCGTGGCGATCTAGGCGGATCCAGCGCTTTCGGATATTGCTTTGAGGCTCGCGCAACGAGCGGTTGCCAGGAGGCCTCATGCCGTTTCTGATGGGTTTCGATATCTTCGTCGTGGCGTTCGTCATCCTGATCGTGCTGACGATCGCCATGGGCGTGCGCACGGTGCCCCAAGGTTATGCCTACACGGTTGAACGCTTCGGGCGTTATTCCCGTACGCTCGGCCCCGGTCTCGGCCTCATCGTTCCTTACGTGGAGAAGATCGGCAAGCGCGTGAATGTCATGGAGCAGGTGCTCGATGTTCCGAGCCAGGAGGCCTTCACGCGAGACAATGCGGGCGTCACCATCGATGCCGCGGCCTTCTACCAGATCCTCGATGCGGCGCGCGCGTCCTATGAGGTCTCCAACCTCAATCAGGCGCTTCTGGTCCTCACAATGACCAATATCCGCACGGTGGTCGGCTCCATGGATCTCGACCAGTTGCTGTCTCACCGCGACGAGATCAACGAGAAGCTCCTGCGCGTCCTCGATGCTGCGGCCTCGCCGTGGGGCGCCAAGGTCACCCGCGTCGAGATCAAGGATATCCTGCCGCCAGCCGATCTTGCCGGTGCCATGGCGCGCCAGATGAAGGCCGAACGGGAGAAGCGCGCTGCCGTGCTCGAAGCCGAGGGTTTGCGGCAGGCCGAGATCCTGCGCGCTGAGGGCGACAAGCAGGCGCAAATCCTCTCCGCCGAAGGCCGGAAGGAAGCAGCCTTCCGCGATGCGGAGGCGCGCGAGCGACAGGCGGAAGCTGAAGCGAAGGCGACCACCATGGTCAGCGATGCGATCACGCGCGGCGATCTGTCGGCCGCGAACTTCATCGTCGCCGAGAAATACATCGAAGCTTTGCGCGCCATGGCGACGGCGCCGAACCAGAAGGTGGTGATCGTGCCGATCGAGGCCGCCGGTCTGGCGGGCACGCTCGGCGGCATCGCCGAATTGACGAGAGCCGTCTTCGGCGAAGGCGGCGCCAGCTCCCGTCCGGCTCGCACCGTGCCAGCCGTCGGCGGGCAGGCGCGCTCATGATCGCGAACGCCATCGTCAGTCTCGGCCCGTGGGCGTGGATCATCGTCGGGATCGTACTCATCGGCATCGAGCTTCTCGCGCCCGGCGTGTTCTTTATCTGGCTCGGCCTTGCGGCGATCGCGACGGGTGTGCTCGACGCGGCATTCGACCTGTCATGGCAGCTTGCGGCGCTGATTTTCGCGGTGTTGGCGGTGGCGGCGGTCGGTTTCGGCCGCACCCTTGCGCGGCCAAGCGCGCAGCACGACACGGAAGCGGCGTCTCTCAATCATCGCGGCGAGTCGCTCGTGGGACGCGTATTCACGCTCGAAACCGGCATCGTCGACGGAGCCGGGCGTATTCGCGTGGATGACAGTTCGTGGCGGGTGACCGGACCGGAAAGACCAGTCGGTGCGCAAGTCCGCGTCGTGCGGATCGAAGGCACGACTTTGGTGGTGGATGACGCGTAGCTCGACGTCTTATGCGGCGCCGACGCGCAGCAGATCGAGGTAGTGAACGAGGCCGACGGGCCGCTCGTTCTCGACCACGATCAAGGCCGTGATCTTCGACGTTTCCTGAATTTCGAGCGCTGTCGCCAGCAGATCATCGGGCGCGATGGTGCGCGGTTTGCGGGTCATGATGGATGCGACGCTGAGCGAGCCGAGATCGGGCCTCAGATTGCGGCGCAGATCGCCGTCGGTGACGATCCCCGCGAGCACGCCGTCCGGATGAACGACGATCACCGAGCCGAAGCCCTTGCGGCCGATTTCCTCGATCGCTTCGCTCATCAACGCATCGAGCGAAACGATCGGCAGGCGTTCGTTCTTGTGCATCACGTCGCGCACGAGCTTGAGTCGCGCCCCCAGCTTGCCGCCCGGGTGGAAGACGCGGAAATGTTCGGCGGTGAAGCCCCGTTTTTCCAGAAGCGCGATCGCCAGCGCATCGCCAAGGGCGAGCTGCATGGTGGTCGAGGTGGTGGGAGCAAGGCCGTTGGGGCAGGCCTCGTCGGCCTTGGGTAGCGCGAGACAGAGATCGGCGGCACGTCCGAGGGTCGATTCAGCGTTCGATGTCAGCGCAATCAGCGGTACGCGGAAGCGTTTGGAATAGCCGATCAGGTCCGCCAACTCGCTCGTTTCGCCGGACCACGACAGAGCGATGATCACGTCGTCCTGCTGGATCATGCCGAGATCGCCGTGGCTTGCCTCGGCCGGGTGCACGTAATGCGAGGGCGTGCCGGTGGACGCCAAGGTCGCGGCGATCTTGCGGGCCACATGGCCGGATTTGCCCATGCCGCTGACAATGACCCGCCCGGACGACCCGGCGATGGTCTCGACCGCCGCCGTGAAGATCGGACCGAGGCCGTTCCCGATGGCATCCATGAGCGCAATCAGGCCGTCGCGCTCGGTCCCGAGCGTACGCAGGGCCGAGGAGACAGCCTGTTCGGAGGGAGGGGAGACCGTTTTTGCGTTTGCCATGGCGGCCCCTCTAGCACGGAGCGACCGCTCGGCGGAACCCTTTTGGCCGAGCGCCTATTTCTGGCGCAGGAAGTCCTCGAGCTCCTTGCGGAATGCGGGGCCGAGCTCTTCGCGCTCGAGGGCATAGGCCACGTTCGCCATCAGGAAGCCGATCTTGGACCCCGTATCGTAGGTCCGCCCCTCATACTTCATGCCGAAGAAAGCCTGATCCTTCATGAGCCGGATCATCGAATCCGTCAGCTGGATCTCGTTTCCGGCGCCGCGCTCTTGGTTGGACAGCAGGTCGAACACCTGGGGCTGCAGGATGTAGCGGCCGGAAATGATGTAATTCGAGGGTGCGGTGCCCTGCGGCGGCTTTTCCACCATGCCGGTGATTTCAAACGTCTGGCCGAATTCCTGCCCGACCGACACGATGCCGTATTGGTGGGTCTGGTCGGCCGGCACTTCCTCGACGGCGATGATGTTGCCGCCATGCTTGTCATAAGCCGCGATCATCTGCTCCATCGAGCCTCGGCTCAGCATGTCGGGCAGAATGACCGCGAAGGGCTCGTCGCCCACCAGTTCCCGCGCGCACCACACGGCATGCCCCAGCCCGAGAGGCTCCTGCTGACGGGTGAAACTGGTCTCGCCCGCTTTCGGCTGGTCCTTCGCGAGCGCCTCCAACTCCTTGGTCTTTCCGCGCTCGGCCAATGTCCGGTTCAGCTCGTAGGCAATGTCGAAATGGTCCTCGATCACCGCCTTGTTGCGGCCTGTCACGAAAATGAACTGCTCGATGCCGGCCGCGCGCGCCTCGTCCACTACGTGCTGCACGACGGGGCGATCCACCACGCACATCATCTCCTTGGGCACCGCCTTCGTGGCGGGCAGGAAACGGGTGCCGAGACCGGCAACGGGGAGGACGGCTTTGCGGATACGCTTCATTATCGGACCATGGTGAGCAGTGAACGGAGGAGAAAACAAGGCGATGCGGGCAAACTGTCAAGTTTCGATCACCAGACAACGCCGGCCCACCCGCCTTGTTTCATCGGAGTCCCCCCATTCTTGAGGGGGCGAACCTGAAGCGTACCTGAAGCATTCTGGTTAAAGCGCTGCTACAAGATCGCAAAAGCAAGGAGACGCCGAATGGCTGTTTTGGTCACCGGGGGCGCTGGATATATCGGCAGCCACATGGTCCTGGAGCTTGTGGATGCGGGCGAGACGGTCGTCGTGCTCGACGACCTGTCGACTGGCTTCTCGTGGGCTGTTCCTCAGGAGAACGCGATCCTGGTCACCGGAGATGTGGGAGATTCCAAGCTTCTGCACCAGCTGATCTCCCGCCATAAGATCGACAGTATCCTGCATTGTGCCGCCAAGGCGATCGTGCCGGAATCGGTCGCCGACCCCTTGGCTTATTACCTCAACAATACCGTCAAGTCGCGCGCGCTCATCGAGGCGGCGATTGCCGGAGGCGTTCCGAATTTCGTCTTTTCCTCAACCGCGACAGTCTACGGCAATGTGAACGATGATGTCCTCTCCGAGGATCTTCCGGTCGCACCCATCAACCCTTACGGCCGCACCAAGGTCACCACGGAGTGGATGCTGGAGGACGCTCACCACGCCTACGGCCTGCGCTACGGCGTGCTGCGCTACTTCAACGTGGCGGGCGCCGATCCGAAGGGCCGGGCCGGGCAATCCTCCCCGCAAGCGACCCACATCATCAAGGTGGCCGCACAGGTGGCGCTCGGTCTCCGGCCACATCTCGACGTGTTCGGCACGGATTACGAGACCCCCGACGGAACCTGCATCCGCGACTATGTCCAGGTCACGGATGTGGCGCGTGCTCATCTGGTGGTGCTGGAGCACCTGCGCAAAGGCGGCGACAGCGCGATCATGAATTGCGGCTACGGCCACGGTGCCTCGGTGCTCGAGGTGGCCGAGGTGGTGAAGAAGGTGTCGGGCGTCGATTTCGAGATCAGGCCTGGCCAACGGCGGAGCGGAGATCCTGCGCGTCTTGTCGCCAAGGTCGACCGTCTGCGGGCGCTCGGATGGACGCCGCGATACGACGATCTTGAGAAAATCGTGTCTCAGGCTCTCCGTTGGGAGAGGCTTCTGACGGAGCGTAAAGCCGCATAGGCGGCCTCTTTCAACCGATTGTTAACCCCCTTAATGTCGGTATGGCGGGACGGAGAAGCCTGCTTGAGGGGGAGCCACGTTCATGAACGCGCTGATTCGATGGGCTCGCCGGTTCGGCGGGATCGGCATTGTCTGTGTGAGTCTCGTCATCGGCTTGGCGGCGACCCCGTCACAGGCGCAGGACGGCCAACAAGCCGACTTCCGCGCCTTCGTGCAGAACCTCTGGCCGGCCGCTAAGGCGCGGGGGGTCTCGCGCGCCACCTTCGACGACGCCTTCCGGGGCGTCGAACCCGATGCGAAGATCATCGCGCTCACCCGCAAGCAGTCGGAATTCGTGCGCCCCATCTGGGACTACATCAACGGCGCGATTTCAGCTCAGCGCCTCGATCGCGGCCGCAAGATGGTTGGCGAATGGTCACACACGCTCGCCGCGGTCGAGCGGACCTATGGAGTCCCGAAGGAGGTCGTCCTCGGCGTTTGGGGCATGGAGACCAATTTCGGCAGTTTCACCGGGTCGATCTATGTGGTGCGCGCGCTCTCCACACTGGCTTACACGGGGTATCGCGGGGAGTTCTTCAAAGAGGAACTGCTCACGGCGCTGCAGATCCTCGAGGCCGATCATATCGACCGGGACAAGATGCTGGGCTCCTGGGCGGGCGCCATGGGGCAGACCCAGTTCATGCCCTCGAGCTTCATGAAATTTGCCGTCGACGGCAACCGGGACGGGGTGCGCGATATCTGGGCCTCGGTTCCCGACGCGTTGGCCTCCACGGCAAATTATCTGCGCCAGAATGGCTGGAAGCCGGGCCTTCCGTGGGGGTTCGAGGTCAAGCTGCCGCCAGGCTTCGACTACCGGCACCTGCGCCGTGGCTTTAGCCAGTGGGCGTCGCTCGGGTTCAGCCGCGTGGACGGCAAGGGAATGCCGCGCGCCGGCGAGGCGACGCTGTTTCTGCCCGGCGGCGCACGCGGGCCGGCCTTCCTCGTCACCGACAATTTCGACGTGATCAAGAGCTACAACTCCTCGGACGCCTACGCCATGGGCGTGGCCCATCTGGGCGACCGTCTCGTGGGCGGCCCGGCGATTGCCGGCGCCTGGCCGAAGCACGAGCCGATGCTGGACAAGGACGAGCGCGAAGAGCTGCAGAAGCGCCTCGCGGGGCTTGGGCTCTATACCGGCGATGCCGATGGCAAACTCGGCTCGAAAACCCGTGATGCCCTCCGGAACTTCCAGATGCGGCGCGGCTTGATTCCCGACGGCTACGCGGATGTTGCCGCGTTGCGTGAATTGCGCACGGCCCGCTGACGGAGCCCCGTTGGGGCGCTATAACGGGTGCGGGCTCGGAAGGAACGGAACCACCCATGCGTCCAAGGTCGCTTCTGCGCGTGCTGCTGACGGGTTTGCCGCTGATTGTCGGCAGCGGGCCCTCGGCTTATGCGCAATATTACGGCTACGCTCCGAATGCCCCCTATCCGCAGCAAAGACGGCCGCCGCCCCGCAACGCCTATCCGCCCGGCTACTATCCCGGCAAACTGGTGCAGCCGGCACCTGGTTTCAGCCTGCGGCGCTTGTTCGGCGTCCAGGAAGCGCCGCCGCCGATGACCCCGCCTGTCGTTCGCCCCCGCCGTGCGCCGGCGCCGCGTTCCACCGTAGTGCGGCAGGAAAAACCCAAGGCCGACCCGACCACTCAAGTCATCGTTTTCGGCGATGCTCTGGCGGAGTTCGCCGGACAGGGCCTTGGCGAACTCTTCTCCGATTCCGAGGATGTGGCCGTCATCCGCAAGGCCAAGGCGGATGGCGGACTCGTTGAGATGGACGGAGCGGACTGGACCAAGGCGATCGATGAGGCGCTCGGACCCGGCAAGAAAACCAATGTCGCAGTCATCATGCTCGGCACGCAGGATCGGCAGTCTCTGAAGCAGGATGCCGCAAGCTACGAGCCGTTGACGGATAAATGGCGCGAAATCTATCGTGGACGCGTGGATGCCGCGATGCGCGCGTTCAATGAGCGAGGCCTGCCGGTCGTCTGGATCGGCCTTCCGCCAGCCCGAAACGCCAAGACATCCGAAGACTTCCTCGCCATGAACGAGATCTATCGCGAAAGCGTGCAGCGCAATGGCGGCACCTATGTGGACGTCTGGCCGGGTTTCGTGGACGAGGAAAACCGCTATGCGATGACCGGCCCCGATGTCGACGGCCAGCCCGCCAAGCTCCGTACCAATGACGGCGCGTTTTTCACCAAAGCCGGCTCCCGCAAGATCGCCCATTTCGCCGACACCGAGATCAAGCGGCTGATCGAATCGGGGCAACCCGCCGCCATCGGGTCCGCACCGCCAGCCGATGCGGGAACAGCGCCCGATTCACTCGAGGCAGCGCTTCCCGCGCTTCCGGACGACGTGGCACCGGTGTCGCTGCCAACGAAGCCCTTGATCGGGCCGGTGTTGCCGCTCAATCAGCCCGTGGTAGCCCCGGGCGGGACGCTCGTGACCGGGGCGCCGAAATTGAATGGCGACCACGCCTATTCGCTCCGCCGCGCGCTCCGGAACGGCATCGCACCCGCCTCACGTCCGGGGCGAGCCGACGATTTCCGCTGGCCGCCCTCGTAGGCTCTTTCTAGAATCTGGCGAGTGCCAGATTGCTGCTAGCGCGGCAGGTCGCTTGATCCCATCAGGAATTTGTCGATGGAATGCGCCGCCTGCCGTCCCTCGCGAATGGCCCAGACCACCAGCGATTGGCCGCGCCGCATGTCGCCGGCGGCAAAGACCTTCTCGCCTGACGTCCTGTAATCCACGTCGTTGGCGAGTACGTTTCCGCGCCGATCGAGTTCGATTGCCGATTCCGCCAGAAGATCTGTCTTGGCGGTGCCCGCAAAACCAATGGCGAGGAACACGAGATCGGCCTTCAGGATGAACTCGCTGCCGGCGATCGGCTGGCGCTTCTCGTCCACGCGCGCGCATTTCACGCCGGTAACGCGGCCGTTCTTTCCTTCGATGCTCAATGTCGCGGCCTGAAACTCCCGGTCGGCGCCCTCCGCCTGACTTGACGAGGTTCGCATCTTGGTCGGCCAGTACGGCCAGACGGTGAGCTTGTCCTCGCGCTCCGGCGGCCGCGGGCGGATGTCGAGCTGGGTAACCGAGAGGGCACCTTGGCGGAACGATGTTCCGACGCAATCCGACGCCGTATCGCCGCCGCCGATCACCACCACATGCTTGCCCGACGCGACGACCGGCTCGCCGTCGACGCTCTCGCCGTTCACGCGCTTGTTGGATTGCGTCAGGAACGGCATCGCGAAATGCACGCCGGCGAAATCCTGCCCCGGCAGTTTCGGATCGCGCGGATCCTCGGCGCCGGCTGCAAACAGCACGCAATCGAACTCGTTGTGCAGCGACGCGAAAGTTTTCGTCACGCCCACATTGACGCCGCAATGGAACACGACGCCCTCGGCTTCCATCTGCTTTACCCGACGGTCGATATGGTGCTTTTCCATCTTGAAGTCGGGAATGCCGTAGCGCAGCAATCCGCCGGGCTTCGCCTCGCGCTCGAACACGTGAACCTCATGACCTGCGCGGCCGAGTTGCTGGGCGGCGGCAAGTCCCGCTGGTCCCGATCCGATGATCGCGATGCGCTTGCCGGTCGTGACCGATGGAACCTCCGGTTTGACCCAACCCATCTCCCAAGCCTTGTCGGCGATGGCCTGCTCGATGGTCTTGATGGCGACGGGCTGGTTCTCGAGGTTGAGCGTGCAGGCTTCCTCGCACGGCGCCGGGCAGATGCGGCCGGTGAATTCGGGGAAGTTGTTGGTGGAATGCAGGTTGCGCGCGGCTTCCTCCCAGTCGTTCTGGAACACGAGATCGTTCCAGTCCGGGATCTCGTTATGCACCGGGCAGCCTGTGGGCCCGTGGCAGAACGGAATGCCGCAATCCATGCAGCGTGCGGCCTGCTTCTTCAGATCGCCTTCGTCCAGCGGCAGCGTGAATTCGCGGAAGTGGCGAATGCGTTCGCCGGCGAGCTGATATTTCTGCTCCTGCCTGTCGTATTCGAGAAAGCCCGTGACCTTGCCCATGGATCTGCCCCTTCGTCCTTATTCTGCCGCCTGCAGATTGCGCAGCCGATCCATTTCCTGCAGTGCCCTGCGGTATTCCACCGGCATGACCTTCACAAATTTCGTGCGGTAGGTCGCCCATTCGTCAAGGATGTGTTTGGCACGCTCCGAACCCGTATAGGTGGCGTGGTTCGAGATGAGTTGCATCAGGCGCTCCTCATCGGAACCCGACATGTTGCCGAGGATGTCGATGCGGCCCTTGGTTTCGAGATCGCCGCCGTGGTGGTGGATCCGCCGCATCAGTTCCTCTTCTTCCTCGACGGGTTCGAGATCGACCATCGAGAGATTGCAGCGCTTGGCAAAGCTGCCATCCTCGTCGAGCACATAGGCGATGCCGCCGGACATGCCCGCCGCGAAGTTGCGGCCGGTCTGGCCGAGCACGACGACGAGGCCGCCCGTCATGTATTCGCAACCGTGGTCGCCGGTTCCCTCGACCACCGCGATGGCGCCGGAATTGCGGACCGCGAAGCGCTCGCCCGCGATGCCGCGGAAATATGCCTCGCCCGCGATCGCGCCATACATCACCGTATTGCCGACAACGATGGAATGCTCCGGAACGGCCCGGCTCTGGGCGGATGGCCGGATGATCAGTTTGCCGCCCGATAACCCCTTGCCCACATAGTCGTTGGCCTCGCCCGTCAGCGACAGGGTGACGCCCGCCGCAAGCCAGGCGCCGAAGCTCTGTCCGGCCGTGCCTTCGAGGTTCACCGTGATGGTGTCGTCGGGAAGGCCCTCATGGCCGTAGCGCATGGCGACTTCTCCCGACAGCATCGCGCCGATTGTCCGGTCGGAACTGCGGACCTTCGCGTCGATCACGACAGCCTCGCCGGTCTCAAGCGCTGCATGCGCTTTGGCGATCAGGTCGCGGTCGAGCACGTTTGCGATCGGGTGAGCCTGCTGCTCGCTGTGCCGGATCGCAACATGCGGACCGGCATCGGGCTTGTGGAAGATGCGCGAGAAGTCGAGACCCTTCGCCTTCCAGTGGTGGATCGCCTCGTTCTTGTCGAGAAGATCCGACTGGCCGATCATCTCGTCGAGCGAGGTGAATCCCATCGCGGCCATCATCTCGCGCACTTCTTCGGCGACGAAAAAGAAGTAGTTGACGACGTGTTCGGGCAGGCCCTTGAAGCGCTTGCGCAGCACGGGATCCTGCGTGGCGACGCCGACCGGGCAGGTGTTGAGATGGCACTTGCGCATCATGATGCAGCCGGCGGCGATCAGAGGCGCGGTCGAGAAACCGAACTCGTCGGCACCGAGCAAGGCCGCAATCACCACGTCGCGCCCGGTGCGCAAGCCGCCATCGGCCTGAATGGCGACGCGGCCGCGCAGGCGGTTCAGCACCAGCGTCTGCTGGGTCTCGGCGAGGCCGAGCTCCCACGGCGAGCCCGCGTGCTTCAGCGAAGTGAGGGGAGAAGCGCCCGTGCCGCCCTCAAAACCTGAGATCGTGATGTGGTCGGCGCGGGCCTTGGCGACACCGGCCGCCACCGTGCCGACGCCCACTTCCGACACCAGCTTCACCGACACGTCGGCAGCCGGGTTGACGTTCTTCAGGTCGAAGATCAGCTGCGCCAGATCCTCGATCGAATAGATGTCGTGATGCGGCGGCGGCGAAATCAGCCCGACGCCAGGCGTGGAGTGACGTACGCGTGCGATCTTGGCGTCGACCTTGTGGCCGGGCAATTGTCCGCCTTCGCCGGGTTTGGCGCCCTGCGCAACCTTGATCTGCATCATGTCGGCATTGACCAGATACTCGGTCGTGACGCCGAAGCGGCCGGACGCCACCTGCTTGATGGCCGACCGCTTGGAACGGCCGTCGCTGAGCACCCGGAACCGGTCCGGTTCCTCGCCGCCCTCGCCGGTATTGGACTTGCCGCCGATCGAGTTCATGGCGAGCGCCAGCGTCTCGTGCGCCTCGCGCGAGATCGAGCCGAACGACATGGCGCCGGTGGCGAAGCGCTTCACGATCTCCTTGGCGGGCTCGACGGATTCGAGCGGAACGGGTTTGCGTCCGCTCTCCTCTGCGAGCTTGATCTTGAACATGCCGCGGATCGTCTTGAGATGGTTCTCCTGCTCGTTCACCAGACGGGCGAATTCGCGATAGTGATCCTGCGCGTTGAGACGAACGGCGTGTTGCAGGGTCGCGACCGTGTCGGGATTCCACGCATGCTCCTCGCCGCGCAGGCGGTAGGCGTATTCGCCGCCCACATCGAGCGCGTGGCGATAGATCGGCGCGTCGCCGAAAGCATCGCGATGGCGCTGCACATTCTCGACCGCCACCTCGTCCATCCCGATGCCTTCGATCATCGTCGCGGTGCCGAAGAAGTCCCGGTTGACGAAGTCCGATTTCAGGCCGACCGCATCGAAGATCTGCGCGCCGCAATAGGATTGATAAGTGGAGATGCCCATCTTGGACATCACTTTTAGCAAACCCTTGTCGATCGCCTTGATGTAGCGCGAAACGATTTCGTCCTCGTCCACTTCCTTCGGCATCTCGTCCTTCATGCCGAGGAGCGTGTCGAAGGCGAGATACGGGTTGATGGCCTCGGCGCCGTAGCCGGCAAGGCACGCAAAGTGGTGGATCTCGCGCGGCTCGCCCGATTCCACCACAAGCCCGACCGAGGTCCGCAAGCCCTTGCGGATGAGATAGTTGTGCACGGCAGCGGTGGCGAGCAGTGCCGGGATCGGAATGCGGTCCGGCCCGACCATGCGGTCCGACAGGATGATGATGTTGTAGCCGCCGTGGACAGCCGCCTCGGCGCGGTCGCAAAGCCGGTCGAGCGCACCGTCGAGCGCTTCTGCGCCGAGTTCGGACGGGTAGGTGATGTCCAGGGTCTTGGTGTCGAAACGATCTTCGAAATGCCCGATGCAGCGGATCTTCTCGAGATCCTCGTTAGTGAGGATTGGCTGGCGCACCTCCAGCCGCTTGCGGCGCGAAGTGCCTTCGAGATCGAGGATGTTCGGGCGCGGGCCGATGAACGACACGAGGCTCATGACGAGCTCCTCGCGGATCGGATCAATCGGCGGATTGGTGACCTGGGCGAAGTTCTGCTTGAAATAGGTGTAGAGCAGCTTCGGCTTGTCCGACAGCGCAGAGATCGGCGTGTCGGAACCCATGGAGCCAACCGCTTCCTGGCCGGTCACGGCCATCGGCTGCATCAGCAACTTGAGATCTTCCTGTGTGTAGCCGAAGGCCTGCTGGCGATCGAGCAGAGACACGTCCGTGCGCGATTCGCGCGCCTGCACGGGCTTGAGATCTTCCAGCACGATCTGCGTGCGCTTCAACCACTCCTTGTAAGGGTGGGCGGTGGAAAGCTGCTGCTTGATTTCGTCGTCAGAGACGATGCGGCCTTCCTCGAGATCGATGAGCAGCATCTTGCCCGGCTGCAGCCGCCACTTCTCGACGATCTTCTCCTCGGGAATCGGCAGCACGCCCATCTCGGACGCAAGCACCACGAGGCCGTCATCGGTCACGAGATAGCGCGCCGGACGAAGGCCGTTGCGGTCGAGCGTCGCGCCGATCTGCTTGCCGTCGGTGAAGCACACGGCGGCGGGGCCGTCCCACGGTTCCATCAGGGCGGCGTGATATTCATAGAAAGCACGCCGGTCATCGCCCATGAGCGGATTGCCGGCCCACGCTTCGGGGATCAGCATCATCATGGCGTGGGTCAGCGAGTAGCCGCCGCGCACCAGGAATTCGAGCGCGTTGTCGAAGCAGGCCGTGTCGGACTGACCCTCATAGGAGATCGGCCAGATTTTCGAGATGTCGTTGGCGAAGAGATCCGAATCGACGGATGCCTGTCTTGCCGCCATCCAGTTCACGTTGCCGCGCAGCGTGTTGATCTCGCCGTTATGGGCGACCATGCGGTAGGGATGCGCGAGCTGCCAGGTCGGGAAGGTGTTGGTGGCGAAACGCTGGTGGACGAGCGCGATCGCGCTCTCGAAACGCGGGTCCTGCAGATCGAGGTAGTATTTGCCGAGCTGATGCACCAGCACCATGCCCTTGTAGACGATGGTGCGGGACGACAGGCTGACGGGATAGTAACCGGAGGTGCGCGCGTCCTTCATGTCGTAGACGGCGTTCGAAATCACCTTGCGGGCGAGGAACAGCTTGCGCTCGAATGCATCCTCGTCGTCGGGCGCCTTGCCCTTGCCGACGAAGATCTGCCGGTGCAGCGGCTCGCCCGCCTTGATGCTCTCACCGAGATCGCGCGAATCGACCGGCACGTCGCGCCATCCCAGAACCTGCAATCCCTCGGCGACGATGGCCTTGGCGACGATCTCCTCGACGAGCGCGATGCCTTCGAGGTCGCGCGGCATGAAGAGATGCCCGACGCCGTACTGCCCTTCCTCCGGCAGCCAGATGCCGAGCTTGGCGCATTCGGCGGCGAAGAAACGGTGGGGGATCTGGACGAGAATGCCGCAGCCGTCGCCGCTCTTCGGGTCGGCACCGACGGCGCCGCGATGGTCCATGTTCTCGAGGATGGCGAGGCCCTGTTCGACGATGGTGTGCGTCCGGCGGTTTTTCATGTCGGCGATGAAGCCGACGCCGCAGGCATCCTTTTCGCGGGCGGGATCGTAGAGTCCCTGAGCGGGCGGAAACGCGGGGTCGCGGCCAAACGGGGCGGTGCTGGCGGCATCGGCTGTCCGCGACGGGACGGCGGCTTCCAGGCTCTTCATCGATGGTTCGCTCATTCCGGGGCCTCGCTCATACCAGATCTACATATCCGCTCAGGCACGTCATAGAAGTCTTGAGGCGGCTGGGGTCTGGGGAGGATTGGATCGCCCTTCGCCCGCCGTCTTCTTCGTCTTTGGAGGGCCGGGTCCTGTCGCGTGGTGCCCGCTCCTCGCGGGCTCACCGGGCTGATGTCAGCCGAGATTCGCCCGTTCCGCCCACGTTTTGCGGGCGGCATTGGTGGTGTCTCGTTTCGTTCGCGTCTGGCGAAGCATTAACAATATCCCAAGGGCGAGAGCGCAAGCGCTCCAGATGGGACAGCATGGCTGTCCTAATACAGGCAAATTGGCAGACTTCACCACGCCGCACAAGAGGCGGTGGAAAAGTTTTAGACAAAAATTTCAAGCCGGGGCTGAGGATTGCAACAAAGCCACTTTTTTCCGAGTCCCAGCGAAAGACTGCACCGATAGGTCAAGGTTCTTGACATGAGGTCGCCGGTCGGCAGTCTGCTCCGCCGAAGGAGACCATTCGATGAATTTCGCCAGCGACAACATCGTGGGCGCCAGCGCCCCGGTCATGCAGGCCCTCGTGCAGGCCAATGCAGGGGCAATGCCCGCCTATGGCAACGACGAACTCACCGCGGGCATCAAGCGACGCTTCGCCGAAATTTTCGACCATGAGGTTGCGGTGTTTCTGGTCACGACCGGCACGGCCGCCAACGCGCTGGCCCTCTCGTCTGCCGTGCCGCCGTGGGGATTGTGCATCTGCCACGAGGAGGCGCACGTGATCGACGACGAATGCGGCGCACCCGAGTTCTTCATGCATGGCGCGAAGCTCAAGGGGCTGCCGGGCGTCGGCGGCAAACTCGCGCCCGCAGCCGTGTCGTCCTATCTCGACAGCCTCCCGAAGGCCGTCAAGCAGATGCCGCCCAAGGCGCTTTCGATCTCGCAGGTGACCGAGTGCGGCATCGTCTATTCGCCGGCCGAGATCGCGGCGCTGGGCGCGGTGTGCCGGGAGCGCGGCCTTTTCTTCCACATGGATGGGGCGCGCTTCGCCAACGCACTCGTGTCGCTCGGCTGCACCCCCGCCGAGATGACGTGGAAGCAGGGTATAGACATTCTGTCCTTCGGCGCGACCAAGAATGGCTGCCTGATGGCGGAAGCGATCGTGGTGTTCAACAGAGATCTCGCCGAGGCCATGGATTACCGCGCCAAGCGTGCCGGACAGATCATCTCGAAGGGCCGCCTGATCGCAGCTCAGCTGCAAGGGTATTTTGACGACGACCATTGGCTCGCCAATGCCCGTCACGCCAATCTGATGGCCAGGCGCCTCGCGGAAGGGCTGACGCAATTGCCGGGGGTGCGGCTCGCCTGGCCGACCGAGGCGAACGAGGTCTTCCCTGTCGTGCCGAAGCGCGTCCATAAAGCGCTGCAGGAGGCGGGCGCCCGCTATCTCACATGGACGGAGATCAGCCTTCCGCAGGGTGAGCAGATCAGCGCGGACGAGGAGCTGATCCGTCTCGTCCTGTCATTTGCCACGACTGAGAATGAAATTGCGTCCTTTCTCGACCTAGCGCGCGCCGGATCGGCCAGACAGGCAGCCGAATAGGCCGCAAAAAAAGCGCCCCGGACCGGCCGGGACGCTTCAAAACAGCTCGTCGATTGGCGATTAGGCCGCCTGCTTCGCCTCGATGGTGGGCGTGGCGGTGCGCGTCGCAATCGGGATCCGCTTCGGCTTCTTCGATTCCGGGATTTCGCGGACGAGATCCAGGTGAAGCAAGCCGTTCTCAAGGCTGGCGCCGGTCACCTGCACACCGTCGGCGATCTGGAAGCGCCGCTCGAAGGTGCGGGCCGCGATGCCCTGGTAGAGCACTTCGGCCTTTCGGCCTTCAGAGGCCTTCTGCTCGCCGCGCACCGAGAGGGTGTTTTCCTTCACTTCGATCGAGAGATCCTGATCGGTGAAGCCGGCGACCGCGACGGTGATGCGGTACGCATTCTCGCCGGTGCGCTCGATGTTATAAGGCGGATAGGTCGGGGCCGCGTCGAGGCCGACCGACTGGTCGAGCAGCGCGAACAAGCGGTCGAAACCGACCGTATTACGGTAGAGGGGAGCAAGATCAAACTGTCGCATGGCATATCCTCCATTAGAAGCAACATGCAGAAATCCGGACCACCACAACGGGCTGGGCCGAGGGACGTGCCGCCTGGATGGCCAGCACGATTGTGATCTGGGAATCGCCATGTCGGCTGTCAAGAGGCGGATAGGCAAAGCAAAAAATCCTCCTATAAAGGCGACAGTTCCCGCTTGAGAATGCGCGCCGTGCTTCAGCTCCTGGCCACCCCCGACAATCCGGTTCCGCACAATCCGCACCTCGTCGAGGTGACGACGAGCGATGGTCTCCGGCTGCGCGCCGCCTATTGGATGCCGGAGGGCGATGCCGTGAAAGGCACCGTCTGCCTGATGCAGGGCAGGGCGGAGTTCATCGAAAAATACTACGAGGTTATCGGTGACTTACGGCAGCGGGGTTTTGCTGTCGTCGCCTTCGATTGGCGCGGACAGGGCATGTCTGGCCGGCAGGTCAAGAATGCCCGCAAGGGTCATGTGAGGCGCTTCGCTGATTTCCGCCGCGATATCGAGGCGGTCCGCGATCAGGTTCTGGTGCCGTTCATGCCGGAGCCGCATTTCGCGCTCGCTCACTCGATGGGTGGTGCGATTGCGCTCGCCGCCGCCCATGACAGTTGGCTGCCCTTCCGCCGCCTGGTGACGACGACCCCGATGATCGCGCTCTCGATGGTCAAGTATTCGCGCCTCGCGGCGATCCTGGTCCGGGTGCTGAACTGGCTCGGCTTCGGCAAGGCGTTCGTGCCGGGCGGCGGTGCCACCTCCATCTCGACCAAGCCGTTCACGGGCAACCGGCTGACGAGCGATCCGGTCCGGTATGGCCGCAACGCCCAAGCGGCGCAGGCGATCGGCGACGGCGCCATCGGGGCGCCGACCGTCTCGTGGCTCGATTCGGCCTACCGCTTCATGAAGCGTTTCATCGATCCGCGTTACGCGCCAAAGATCCGCCTGCCCACGCTGATCATCGCCGCGGGAGCCGACCCGGTTTGCGCGACGCCAGCCACCGAACGCTTCGCTGCCCGGCTCAAAGCGGGACACGCCATCGTGATTCCCGGCGCCCGCCATGAAATCCTGATGGAACGCGACGAGATCCGCGAGCAATTTTGGGCCGCGTTCGATGCCTTCATTCCGGGCACGCCGGAAGCGATCGCAATTGCGTCGAGCGCCCCCGTGAGGCTAGCGGCTCAGCAACTCGATGGCGGCGGCATGGACCCGGCTGTCGCCGGCAGCCACGATACGGCCGCCCTGAGCGGCTGAGCCTCCATCCCAGGAGGTCACGATGCCGCCGGCGCCCTCGATGATGGGGATCAGCGCGACGATGTCATAGGGCTTGAGGCCCGATTCGACCACGAGGTCGATATGCCCTGCAGCGAGCATGCAATAGGCATAACAATCGCAGCCGTAACGGGCGAGCTTGGCGACGCTCTCGACCCGGTCATAGGCGCGCAGATCGTCGCCGGCAAAGAGCTTCGGGTTGGTGGTGGAGATGATGGCGTCCTTCAGGGACGAGCAGCGGCGGGTCCTGAGCTTGCGCTCGCCGCCCGGCCCCTGATAGGTCGTCCGGCCGCAATCGCCGAAGAAGCGCTCACCGGTGAACGGCTGGTGCATCATCCCGAAAGCCGGGCTCCCGTTGCGGGTGAGGCCAATCAGGGTGCCCCAGGTGGGCAATCCGGCAACGAAGGCGCGGGTGCCGTCGATCGGGTCGAGGACCCATACGTATTCGGCCTCTTCCCGCTCGGTCCCGAATTCCTCGCCCACGATGCCGTGGGTCGGAAACGACCGCTTGATGATCTGGCGCAAAGTCGACTCGCCGGCCCGGTCGGCCTCGGTCACCGGGTCGAAATCGCCACCGCGGGATTTGTCGTCCATCGTGATGGCGGTTCGGAAGAACGGCAGGATTGCCTGGCCCGAGACGGTCGCAAGCTCATTGACGAACTGCGTGAAGTCGATGAGCGCCATGATGCGTTGAAATCCTCTGTGCGGGCCATTTTAAACGGGAACAGGCTTGTTTAAACAGGAACCGGCTTGGCGTGCCGTTCGCCTTCCGGTTTTATCAAGCGCTTCTCCCGGGGCAAGAGACCCTGGCACCTTACCGGACAATAACGAGAATGAATTACGCCTCTCCGACGGTCCCGCGGCACCGGGAAACCGCTTTCTTCCTCATTGCGTCGCTGGTGGCGATTTATTCGATCAGTCAGTTCCTGCGCAATTCCGTCGGCGTGATCGCCAACGATCTCGCGCGGGAGCTCAGCCTTTCGGCGACCCAGATCGCGATGTTGTCCAGCACGTTCTTTCTTTCGTTTGCGGCTGCCCAGATCCCTGTCGGCATTGCAATCGACCGTTACGGGCCGAAAAAGGTCATGCTGACGATGGCCGTTCTGACCATGGTGGGCACCCTGCTGTTCTCGATTGCACCTTCGGCCGGCATGTTGATCGCCGCGCGGGCGCTCATGGGTCTCGGCTGCTCGACCTTCCTGATGGCGCCGCTCGTGATCTATGCCCGGCGCTTTCCGCCCGAGCGCTTCGCCGCGCTGGCGAGCCTGCAATTGGGATTTGCCAATTTCGGCACATTGGCCGCGACCGCGCCTTTGGCCGCGTCGGCGGCTGCGGTCGGCTGGCGCGGAACGTTCCTCGGAGTGGTCGCCCTGACCGCTATCCTGTCGGTGGCTCTGATCTTCGCGGTGCCCCGGGACGCGCGGGTGGAATCGGGGCGCGAAAGCTGGGTTTCGGCCTTTCGGGGCGTTGGGGCCGCGCTCAGGGTGCGGTCGTTCTGGCGGGTTTTCTTCGTTCACCTGACGGCCTATTCGTGTTTCGCCTCGACCATCGGCCTCTGGGGCGGCCCGTTTCTCAGCGACGTGCACGGAGCCGATCTCAGCGCCCGCGGCAACATCCTGCTGGTGGGTGCCGCCGCCCAGACGGTCGGGTTGTTCGGCTGGGGCGCCATGGATCGCTTCTGGGGCAGCTACAAGCGCCCGGTTATGGCGGGCGGACTGATGACGGCGCTGCTCCTTATCTTTCTGGCGGTATTCCCCATCGACCGAACGTCCGCGACCGTCTGGTTCGCCCTCTTCGGCCTTGCGGTCGCGTTCACGCCCATCCTGACGGCTCACGGAAAGTCGCTTTTTCCACCGGAAATCACCGGGCGGGGGATCACGCTCATGAATATCGGCACCATGGGCGGCGCGTTTCTATCCCAAAGTGTCACCGGGGTGCTGATGGATGCGGTGGGGCGGTCATCGGCGGGCATCTATCTGCCGGAAGGCTACCGGCTGGTCTTTGCCGCGCTGGCCGGCTGGATGCTCCTGAGCTTGGTATTTTATGCAGGTGCGGTCGATCCGCATCCTAGCAGGCATGCGCCATGCGCATAGAAAACAACGAAAATTGTGTTGCGTTTTGTGCGCCGCACATTAAATTGTGCATTGCGGTATGGCGATTGGCGTCGCCTTATCGTGCCCTTCTTGGGCGTTTCCTCCCTAAACTTCGGGCCGCTCGCAAGGGCGGCCTTTTTTCTTGCCCAAACCGCTATTCGGCGGCGATGCTGCGAGGCGTGATCTCGCCGCCGAGGTCGTCCATCACCTGACGGAATGCATGCCTGAGGTCGGCCGCGAGGGTCGCGAAGGCGGGCTTTTTTTCGAGCGTGCGCTCCTCCATGTAGAGCGCGCGGTTGATCTCGATCTGCAATGCGTGTCGGCCGAGGGCCGGTTCGCCGTAATGCTCGGTGATGAAACCGCCCGCATAGGGCTTGTTGCGGATCACCGTATAGCCACGCTCCCGAAGTGCCGCCTCCATCAATTCGGTGAGCACTGGCGCGCAGCTGGTGCCATAGCGATCGCCCAACACCATATCCGCCTTCGCGCCGTCATCGCGATTGACGCTGCTCGACGGCATCGAATGCCCGTCGATGAGAATGGCCTCGCCGAAGGTCTGCGCCGTGCGCCTGACCAGCTGTCGCAGCGTCCGATGGTAGGGCTTGTAGAGCCACTCGATGCGCCGCAGCGCCTCCTCCACCGGGAGGCGGCCGGCATAGATTTCCTGCCCATCGGACACGATCCGCGGGATTGTGCCGAGTCCTCCTGCGACGCGCATGGACCGGGTATTGGCGAAAGTCGGGATCCTGCCGTCGAACATCCGCGAGTCGAGCTCGTAGGGCTCCCGGTTGAGATCCAGATAGGCGCGCGGAAAATGCGCCGTCATGAGCGGAGCACCGAGTTCCGCCGCTGGCGTGAACAACGCATCCACATAGGCGTCCTCGGACCGGCGCAGGGCCAGCGCATCGAGGCGAGACTGAGCGAGGAAGGAGGCCGGATAGACCGCGCCCGCATGGGGGATGTTGAACACGAGGGGCAAAATTTGCGCCGGAGGTTCGACGACAACGAAAGCGGGGTCGAACTCGTCGGTCAGGGTTGAACGCATTCCGGACACTGGCTTTGCTGGCTTCACAAACGTAGCGTCAACCAGTTTACGGCAGCGGCCTGATCTGTCCACGGCTATATGATTTGGAAAGGTCGCCATTTTTCACGGGTTATTTACCCGCACGCGTCATGAAGAGGCGATACATCGAGACGATTTGGGGCTGGCGGCTGATGAAGATCCTTCTTGCCGAAGACGACAACGACATGCGGCGCTTTCTCGTGAAGGCCCTGCAGAACGCCGGCTACGACGTAGCTTCGTTCGATAACGGTCTTTCGGCCTATAACCGGCTGCGGGAAGAGCCCTTCGAACTCCTCCTGACGGACATCGTGATGCCCGAAATGGACGGCATCGAGCTCGCGCGCCGCGCGACCGAACTCGATCCCGAGATCAAGGTCATGTTCATTACGGGTTTTGCGGCCGTCGCCCTGAACCCGGATTCGCAGGCCCCGCGCGACGCGAAGGTGCTGTCGAAGCCGTTCCACCTGCGCGATTTGGTGGACGAGGTCGACAAAATGATGGCCGCCTGAAAAAGGTTCGCCGCCACGGCTTGCGTCCCCGCGCGCGAGCCGGTATATCGCGCTCCACACCCGAAACGGGGCGCAAGATCGCCGTTTCTCGGGCGCGTAGCTCAGCGGGAGAGCACTACGTTGACATCGTAGGGGTCACAGGTTCAATCCCTGTCGCGCCCACCATTTGCTTATTGTCGGCCTTCCCGAGAGGCTGCTGGAGACCGGACATGAAGATCCGCAACTCGTTGAAGTCGCTCCGCGGCCGTCACCGTGACAACCAGTTGGTTCGTCGCAAGGGTCGCGTCTACATCATCAACAAGACCCAGAAGCGCTACAAGGCCCGCCAGGGTTAAGTCGCGCCGCGGCCAGGCGACTTTCGGCCGCACGGTTTTATGAATTGACGGCGCATGCCGGGATCCCCAAAGATCCCGGCATGCGCCTTTTTGTGCTCGCCGTCATCGCATCCTTGGGCCTCGCAGCGCCGGCCGCCTGGGCGCAGGATGCGGGTCGGCCTGAGCCCGGGCGAAACCAATCCCGTCCGGCTTCCAAGCCGGACGCGTCTCGCGCCGTCACCCTCGACAGCCTGTTCGACCGGTTGGCCAAGGCGGAAAACGAGCGCGAGGCGGAAGGCATCTCGAACCTGATCGAGCGGCGCTGGGCGCGCTCCGGGTCCGACACCGCCGATCTCCTGTTGAGCCGGGCCTCCGAGGCCGCCGAAAAGAAAAATCTCGACCTCGCCGTCGAGCTTCTCGACCGGGTCGTCACCCTGCAGCCGGGCTGGGCTTCAGCCTGGTACACCCGCGCGACGGTCTTCTACCAGCTCGACGACCCCGTGGGCGCGATGGCGGACCTCCACCGCGCCTTGACGATCGAGCCCCGTCACTACGCCGCCTGGGCGGGCCTAGGCCAGATCTTCATGGCCTCCGACGACAAAGGACGCGCGCTCGAGGCTTTTCGCCGGGCGCTGAAGATCAATCCGCAGATCCCGAACCTGCAGCCGATCGTCGAGAAGCTGGGGCAGGAGATCGACGGGCAGGATCTCTAGAACAGCATTCCCAAGACGTGATCGATTCGAATCGTTGGAGCACGATGGCAGCCGAAACCCGCTTCCCACTCTTCGGAATCGTGCTCCAGATCGAAGCATGAAGGTCCTCGTGATCATCGTCGGCGCCGTGGCAATGCTTCTTGCCGGGAGCGCGCTCTTCACGGCGGTTTATGCCCGCGTCATGGAAGCCCGCTATCCTCCGACCGGACGCTTTCTTGAGGTCGACGGTCGTCGCCTGCACTACGTCGATCGTTCGCTTGGCGCAGGCGTGCCGCGCGCCACCATCGTGCTCCTGCACGGCGCCTCATCCAATCTCGTCGAAGCCATGCTGGGCCTCGGCGATGCGCTCTCCGCGCGCTACCGAGTCATCGCCTTCGATCGCCCTGGCCATGGCTGGAGCGAGCGGGGTCCGGGAATCGGCGCCGCGGAACCCGCCGACCAGGCGCGGGTGATCGCCGAAGGCCTGCGCCAGCTGGGAGTCCAGCATGCGCTGGTCATCGGTCATTCGTGGGCGGGCGCGATCCTGCCTCACCTCGCCCTCGATCATAAGGACGTGACCGGCGGCATCCTGGTTCTCTCCGGCGCGACCTATCCGTGGCCGGGCGGGGAGATCTCCTGGTATCATCGTCTTGCGGGCTCGCCTGCCGGGCGTGCGGTTGCGGCGACGATCGCCACCCCCTTGGCGCTCCTGATCTTCCGGGCCGTCGCCGAGCAAAGCTTCGCTCCCCAGATCATGCCGTCGGATTTCATCGAGCGCGCCCATCTGGGCCTTCTGCTGCGGCCGGAGACCATGCTGGCGAACGGCCGCGACGTGGCGGTGCTGCATGAGGCGGTCGAGCGGCAGAGCCGACGTTACGGGGAGATCGACGTTCCGGCGACGGTCATCGGCGGCGATGCGGATGATGTGGTCTGGACGGATCTCCACAGCCGTTCGTTTGCGCGGGATGTGCCGGGCACCGAACTGGTGATTTTGCCCGGGATCGGCCACATGCCCCATTACGCCAGGGGCGACCTGGTCCGCGCCCGGGTCGATGCCCTGACGGCACGGATGGCCGGGCCGCGGCTGGTCAAATGAGGATCACGCCTGGGCGGCGTGTTCCGGGCTGATGAAGGCGATGCGCACCATGTTGGTGGCGCCCGGCGTTCCGAACGGCATGCCCGCCACGATGATGATGCGGTCGCCGACCTGCGAAAAGCCCTCGCGAACGGCAAATTTGCAGGCGCGGAACGCCATATCGTCGACGTCGCTCGCATCCTTGGTGCGGATCGGATGCACGCCCCAGACCAGCGACAGGCGGCGGGCGGTGTTGTCGTTCGGCGTGAGCGCGACCACCGTCGAGTTGGGGCGCTCGCGGGCGATGCGGAACGCGGTCGAGCCGGAGGAGGTCCAGGCCGCGATGGTCTTGAGCGCGAGCGTGTCGGCGATCTGGTGCGCGCCCGCCGCGATCGCGTCCGATCCCGTCTGTTCGGGCGGCGTGGACTGACTTCTCATGATCGTCCAGTAGCTCTGGTCCTGCTCCACCTCCTCGGCGATCCGGCTCATGGTGGCGACCGCCTCGACCGGATACTGGCCGGAGGCGCTTTCGGCCGACAACATGACCGCGTCCGCGCCGTCATAGACGGCCGTCGCCACGTCCGACACTTCGGCGCGCGTGGGAACGGGGGCGACGATCATCGATTCCAGCATCTGGGTCGCCACCACGACCGGCTTGCCGAGCCGGCGCGCGGTGCGGACGATGAGCTTCTGGATGCCCGGCACCTTCTCCAGCGGCATCTCGACCCCGAGATCGCCGCGGGCGACCATCACGGCGTCGGAAATTTCCATGATCTCGTCGAGGCGGGTGATGGCCTGTGGCTTTTCCAGCTTCGACATGACGAGAGCGCGGCCCTGCGCGACCTTTTTCACTTCGGCGACATCTTCGGGACGCTGCACGAAGGAGAGCGCGATCCAGTCGACGCCCGCATCGAGCGCCGCCTCGAGATCGGAGCGGTCCTTCTCGGTCATCGCCGCGACCGGGATGACCGTGTCGGGGAGGCTGACGCCCTTGCGGTTCGAGATGCGACCGGCGACCTCGACCTCGGTCACGGCTGAGCCTTCCTCGACGCTCTTTACCCGCAGGCGAAGCTTGCCGTCGTCGATCAGGATCGTGTGGCCGGGCTCGAGCGAGGACAGGATTTCCGGATGCGGCAGGTGCACGCGCTTCGAGGTCCCAAGCGTCTTGTCGGCATCGAGGGTAAACGCCTGGCCCTTGACCAGCGTCGCGCCATCATTCTCGAACATGTCGACGCGCAGCTTCGGCCCCTGGAGATCGGCCAGGATGGCGATCGGGCGCTTGAATTGCGTCTCCACCGCACGGATCATCGCCACGCGCTCGCGCAGCTTTTCGCGCGGCAGGTGGCTCATGTTGAGGCGGAAGACGTCGGCGCCTGCCTCGAACAATTTTGCGACCATTTCCGGATTTTCGGAAGCGGGTCCCAAAGTGGCCAGAATTTTCGTGCGCCGTCCGCGTCTCATCTTATTGCCCCCCTGGGCGGTTCGTTTCCGTGAGCTGGATCGTCCAGCTTTTCTGTTCACCCGTGTCGACTTCAAAAAAGCCGCTGCGATCAAAGCCCCGGGCAAGGCAATCTTCCGTTCCGCGCACGGTGAATTCGCGTTCCCGCGTGCACATGAAGGATCGCCCGCTCCACTCGCCGCCACGGTCGTAATCGAGGGCGTACACATAGTAGAAGCGGCCGGACAACTGGCCCTTGAGAAGGGTCTCGCAGCCGCGCGAATTCAGGTTCCACCAGCCCTCCGTGACCCAGCCCTGCGCATCGCGATAACCAAGCGCGATTCCAACCCGGCTCGAGGTCATGTTGCAGAGACGCAGATCCGCCCGCGCAGGCGTTGCGGCGAGAAGCGATCCGGCTGCGAGGAAGAATGCGAAGCCCAGAGCGGCGCCGCGAGAATGGGCAACGCCAAGACTTCGCCGCCAGCGAGGAGCCGATAGGAAAAATGCGGCGGTCATGGATATATGTTCAGTCGCTTCGGATGAAGAAATCGCACAATGCTTCGGAAAGTATGTCGAATCGTTGTCGGGCAGAAGCGGTGCCGCATCAAGGCCCCCGCCGCAAATCATCCCGACCGGATCCGCGAAAAGTGAGATTTTTGCCGGTCCGCCGAGACAAAACCCCTTGTTTGAAGAGGATGGCGATGCCCTGCTTTACCCGGCATCATCCGACCGGCGCATGCGATCGTGGCCGTGCCGCCCAGATGCCGATGAGAATCAACGCGCCGCCGAGGCTTTGAATCAGCGTCAGCGCCTCGTTCAGGATCAGCCAGCCGAAGACCGCAGCCGCAATGGCTTCAAGGAAAATCACCAGCGACGAGAATACCGGCGGAAGCCGGCCGAGCGCGATCGCCAGGAGGCCCTGGCCGCCCGCCTGGCTGATGAACGCCATGGCGGTGAGGGCGGCGGTCCCCTGCCAGGTGTGCGGGATCACCCGCGTGTCGAACAGGAGGGCGATGACCAGCAGGACCGCCGATGTGACCATTCCGGCCTCGAACGTCACCCGAGCGGCGCCCGCGTTGTCGCGCGCCCGCCCGACCGCCAGAAAATAGAGGCCGAAGAAGAACGCGGTGGCGACGCCGAAGAGATCGCCGCGAATGCGGGCGGGATCGACCTGAAGGCTCTGACCGATCAGCGCGCCGCCGCCGAGAAGGCAGAACAGGAGCCCCACGATGGTGCCCCGTGAGATTCGTTGCTTCAGCACGAACCAGACGATCAGGATCACGAAGAGGGGGGCGGTCGTCGCAAAAAAGGTGGCGTTGGCGACCGTCGTGTTGAGGATCGAAAGGTGCCAGAAGAACAGGTCGCCCGAGAATGCAAGGCCCGCCAGCACCGTCGCGCGGGTATAGGAGCGCCGGGGCGCATCAACCGGCGCCCGCTTCTCCTCGATCACCATCCAGGCGTAGACCACGGGAAGAGAAAGCGCGACACGCCAGAACGCGCTGGCGAAGGGTCCGACATCGGCCGCGGCGAAGCGCACGAAAATCGGCGAGATCCCCATGGCGACGGCGCCCACGCACAAAGCCACAAAGGCCGGCGCGAGGCTCGATTCCAGTCGATCGGTCGTCGGTGTGGCGGACATCGGGTTTTTTCGAAATGCCAAGATTCGGGCTGCCAGGAGCGGCCGGGTCCGAAGGCGCGGCCGGCAAAGGAAATGCGGTCGCGCTGTCAGTTGTCCTAGGTCAGGTTAAGGCCCTTCCACAACCCCTTCCACCGGCTTCATCCCTGATCATGTCCGCACCTCGTGCGCGCGCATTCCGATATTTCGCTCGAAGGCTCGTCGTCGGCGACAACGAGCCGTATGATGGCGCGCTTGCGGGCGATACGATCCACCGTCACGCCACCGGCCGGGGCCTAGCCAAAGCGCTTATCGAGATCCGGCAGGACCTGATCGCCCCGGGTGAGGGCGCGGAAGTGTGGGTGGAACGATTCGCGCGGATGCTCGGGCTCCCGCGGAGCGCCAGGAACTGCGAATGCCGGCGCTTCAGCCCACCCGAACGGGCGCTCGGTTGCGCCGTCGCTGAGGATTACGGGGATAAGTGCCATGGATGACGAGACCCGAACCGCGCTGGAGGCCGCCGCCTTTCGAAAGCTGCTGGCCCATTTGAACGCGCGCCCGGACGTGCAGAACATCGATTTGATGAATCTGGCCGGTTTCTGCCGCAACTGTCTGGCGAACTGGCTCAAAGAGGCCGCGGACGAGCGCGGCGTGCCGCTGTCCAAGGAGGAAAGCCGGACGCAGATCTACGGCATGCCCTACGAGACATGGAAAGAGCGCCATCAGGCGGAGGCCAGCGCTGCGCAACTTAAGGGCTTTGAGGAATCGAAGCCGAGGCATTAAACGTGGCCCCAACCCGTTTCCCGATCCCGGCCGAAGCGCCATCAATCAAAGGCTATTTTTATGGACGACGCAGCATTTCAAACCGAATCGGTTGCCGGCGATCAGCTCAAGGCCTTCATCGAGCGCCTCGAGCGCCTCGAGGAAGAGAAGGCGGGCATCGCGGGTGACATCAAGGACGTGTACGCCGAGGCCAAGGGCAATGGCTTCGACACCAAGGTGATCCGCAAGATCATTTCGATCCGCAAGCGCGACTACGCGGAGCGGCAGGAGGAAGAGGCGATCCTCGAACTCTACATGCAGGCGCTCGGAATGGCCGGCTAAGGCATTTTCGACACTGACAATGCAAGAAGGCGGGGCATCGACCCCGCCTTTTTCATTTTGAACGATGCTCGGCCTCGGGGCTTCAGCGCACCACCGCCAGGGGTTTGACGGCGGGTCCGGTGAACCGGTTCGTCGCCAGATCGCCCATGGGCTTTGCCGAGAATCCCATGTCGAGGCTCGGGCCCGCCGTCATGAGAGCCCGCGCCGTCGCAGGCGGGGCCTTGGCTTTCGCCGGGACCGCAATCGCTGGGACGGGGGCTGGCGGCGGAGCTTTCTCGTCCTTCGAAGCCACCCGTCCGGGCGCCGTCGAGCCTGTGACCGGCATGTCGAGGACCGCTGCCGACGCCACGGCGATCGACGCGGCGGGCCGCCGCGGCGGCAGGGGATGTTCGACCGCCTCAAGGCTTGCCACGACGCCGGTGAGGCCGCGCAATTCAGGCGCGCTTGCGGCTGGGATCGGATTGGATTGCGCCAACGCGCTGGGGCGCGCCGGCGGCACGGGCGCATAGGCGATCACCGGGCCGGACGTCACCGAAACATCATCCGGGCGGCGCGGCGGCATCGGCGCGAATGCCACATCTCGCGACGATCCCGTCTCTCCGCCGGCGGGCCCCTGCTGCCAGGCCAGCGAGGGCCCGGTGGCGGTCTCGACCGTCTGTGGCAGGCCGGCGATCCTCGTCGGAGGCAGGGGTGGTGGGGAGGCGATGTCCTCGCGCAGGGCCGGCGCGACGGCGGCGACGACGGCCGGAGCCGGCGGCTGCTCGACACGCGGCTGCGGGATCGCGGCGGTGCGGGTCAACTGGCGCGAAGGCGGCGGCGAGTTGGTCTGCTGCAGAGCCGCATAGACGCTCGAGTTGGAATCGCTGGCGTAATATTCCTGCGGCGACGTATCGCGGCGACCGGCGAGAAGGTTGCGGCCGGGCCGGGAGGCGGCGCGGATTTCCTCCGCATCCTCGTCCTCGTCGCTGCCGCCGAACAGGGTCGCCCAGAAGCTCTTGCGCCGTGTCGGCACGACTTCGCCCGCATCCGCGAACGCCGAGTAGCCCGCGACCGTGCCCCCCTTGGCGAGCACTTCCGCGCGCGCTTCCTCGTAGCGCGCCAGCGGGGTGCCGTCGGCGGGCACGTGCACGGTCTTGCCATCCGGGAAGATGCGCGCGAGCTGGCCGCGCGTCATGCGCGGCCACGCGCGCACGCTGCCCACATCGAGATGAACAAACGGCGTATAGGCATTGGGATAGTAGCCGACGCCGCCATTCTGCAGGCGCATGCCGATGGCGCGCAGCCGCTCGGTCGGAACGTCCGGCAGATAGAAATCGAGCGCCTTTCCGAGCATGTGCTGGCTGTTCTTGGCGACGGCGCTCGAGCGGCGGCGCAACATCGAATTGGTGTTCGGCGAGCGATAGGCGGAATTCACGTGCACGGGCGCCTCGGAGCCGACTTCGCGATAGACCTCCCACACAGTGTCGAACAGGCGCGGGTCCATGCGGGTTTTTTCCTCGCGCCGCCAATCGCGCAGGAACCAGTTGAGCTGCTCGAGGGCGCGCGGATCGTACTGGCCATTGCGGCGGAAGGTGACGGTCAGCGTCTCCTTGGTGTTGTTGTGGTAGAAACTCAACGTCCGCGTATCGCCATTGGCGATGGCGTCCTGCGTCGCGCGTGTGCCGCCGACAAACACAGCTGCGATGGCCGCGAGACAGAGCCCCGTGCGACGGAGGATGTTCGACGCGACCGCAGCGCGGCCCGAACGCAATACTCTCACTGTGATACTCGTTTATGCGTGCCGCTGTGGGGCGGCATCCCTTATGGTTGAGGGATATTTGCCGAAGACGGTTACTTCCCGGTTAAGTGAAAAGCGGAAAGCTGAAACTTTCCCCATTCCTCCAGGATGCCGGCTGGAAATTCAGGAAGGGAGACCCAAGGCCGCCCGAACCTTGCGGTCGAAGCCGTAGAGATCGTCGAAGGATTTGAGCGCGCCGTTCTCGTCGACGGAAAGCGTGAAGTAAGTGAGATGAACCGGCAGGGGGCGCTTCAGATGCACGTACCGCTCGCCCTTGCCCACCAGTCCTCTCAGTGTCTTCTCGGACCATTTGTCATCCTGGCCGAGAATCTCTTCGGCCAGCTGGAACGGTTGATCGACGCGCACGCATCCGTGGCTGAATGCGCGCTTGCCGGCCGAGAACAGATTGCGGTTGGGCGTGTCGTGCAGATACACCGCGTGATCGTTCGGGAACATGAACTTGATCAGGCCGAGCGCATTGCGTGCGCCGGGCGGCTGTTGCACGGAAATGCGATTGCCTTTGCGGATCACCCGATAGCCCTTGCGCGCCGCGTAATCCGGATCGGCGGCAAGCGCCGGCAGGAACTCCTTCTTGATGATCGAGGGCGGCAGCGTCCACGACGGATTGACCACCAGATATTTCATGTTCTCGGAGAAAATCGGCGTCTGCGTCTGCTCCTTGCCGACAATCACGCGCGTCTCGTGCACCACGTCGCCGCGCTCGACGAGCCGCAGGCGATATTCCGGCACGTTGACCATGATGTGCCGCGCGCCGAGATCAGCCGGGAGCCAGCGCCAGCGCTCCATATTGGAGATCAGTTCGCTCTCCAGCACCGCGCGCGGCTGGCTCGACAGGGCCGCAATGGTGCGGGCGTTGAGCACGCCGTTGGTCGGCAGGCCCTTGGCCTTCTGGAACTCCGCCACCGCCGTCGCGACGCGCTCGTCGTAAAGATTCTGATCCTTGCCGTTCTGTTTGATTTTGAAGTGCGCACGGATCAACGGCACGCGCGGATCCTGCATGCCGACGCGAAGGATCGGGCCCTTGGGAACGCGCACCGTCGGTTGCGAAGGCTGGTTGGATCGCAACTTCGCCAATTCGGCGCGCAGCGCTTGGTAGGTGGGATGCGGGGGGTTGTAGGCCACGAGCACCGCCCCCGCATCCTTGGCGGCGGAAAGGCGAGCCAGTACGTCACCCGCCTGCGGCAGGTCGAGTTTGGCGGTGATCAGCGGTGAGATGCGCGACAGTTCGATGCGACCGCCACGTGCGTCGCGGGCGTAGAGGATGGCCGATGCGCTGAGGCGCAAATCCGCATGGGCCCATTGCGCCGGGGCGGCATCCTTCGCAAGGCCCGGATCGGGAAGGGTGTAATCGGTGCTGACGAGTCCGTCCTCGTTGGCCGCCTTCAGGCGCGCCACAATCGCTTTCGCGGCCGGCGTCCAGACACCGTCGCGAACCCAGACAAGCGGCTGCTCACTCGCCGCGTAGAACGCCGATAGTGATTCCCGATCCGCTCCGGTGAGGCGCAATTCACGCATCGCCGCGTCGTCTGCAAGCCGGTCCTCCACCGCGAGGCGCAGCCAGTCGGCCTTGATGGCGGCGAGCGCCGAATCGCTGTCGGGGAGGGGAATCTCGATAGGCGGCGCAGGCGCCGACAGGTCGTCGGCATTGATCATCACCGGTGCGGGCGGCTCCGGTTCGGGCAGGATCGCGACGTCTTGCGGGGCCGGCAATGGCATCGACGCGATGTCGTCGAATGAGGGCTGGGCGGGCTCAACGAGGATCGGCAGCTGATCGGGCAGCACGGGATACTCGTCCGCCACGACGGCCGTCAGTGAAAAGAGCGAAACGGATCCGATCAGCCCCAGCACGGGAACGGTTTTGCGAAGGCTGCGAATCATCGTCATTCCTTAAAATCTACGCGACCCGTCAAGCTAACGCACGAACCGGCGATACGGCTCGCTTGCTCTAGCCCGACTCCATCAATTTACGGTAAAGACGGGAGGAGGGAGCGTCGGACAAGGCGAAGTGAACCGCGATGCTCCGTCGAAAGAGTAAACCGGCGCTTAACAAAGTCCGGAGCTGTCCTCGCGACAGCGATCGGGTTGATCCGGTGGGCCCGACGGCCAATATGGTGATCTGACCGCTCTTGCTTTTCGAAATTGCCCTCCAGGCTCCTGAAAGACAGACCCTTGCACCAAGCTTCCGCAACTGTATCCCAGCAAGTCGAACTCGGCTCGTTGCCCGAATGGAACCTCGCGGATCTTTATCCGGGCCTCGACAGCGAGGCTCTCAAAGCCGATCTCGCCAGGGCGGAAGCCGAATGCAAGGCGTTCGCCGATACCTATCGCGGGACGCTCGACGCGATGGCGCGCAGCGACGCCGGAGCGGATGCGATGTTCGCCGCTCTCAAACGCTACGAGGCCGTGGAGGATCTTCTCGGCCGGCTCATGTCCTATGCGGGCCTCGTTTATGCGGGCGACACCACCGACCCGGTTAGGGCGAAATTCTACGGCGACGTTCAGGAACGCCTCACCGCCGCCTCCAGCGAATTGCTGTTCTTCGGCCTCGAGATGAACCGCATCGATGACGCGGTTCTCGATGCCACTGTCGCGCGGGAGCCGCTTCATTATTACCGGCCGTGGATCGAGGATCTGCGCAAGGACAAGCCGTATCAGCTCGACGACAAGATCGAGCAGCTTTTTCACGAAAAATCGGTGACCGGGCGCGGCGCGTGGAACCGGCTGTTCGACGAGACCATCGCGTCGCTCAAATTCGATGTCCGCGGCGAGGAACTCGCCATCGAGCCGACCCTGAACAAGCTGCAGGACACGGACGAGACCGTGCGCAAGGACGCGTCCAACGCGCTTGCCAAGACCCTGAAGGCCAATCTGCGCGGCTTCACGCTCATCACCAACACGCTGGCGAAGGACAAGGAAATCTCCGATCGGTGGCGTGGTTTCGAGGATGTGGCGGATTCGCGCCACCTCGCCAACCGCGTCGAGCGCGAGGTGGTCGAGGCGCTCGTGACAGCCGTACAGGAGGCCTATCCGCGCCTGTCGCACCGCTATTACAAGCTGAAGGCCCGCTGGTTCGGCAAGGATCAGCTCGATCATTGGGATCGCAACGCGCCCCTGCCGAAGGTGGATCAGCGCAGCATCCCCTGGGACGAGGCGAAACAGACGGTCCTATTGGCCTATGCGGCCTTCTCTCCGCGTTTGGCCGACATTGCGCAGCGCTTTTTCGACGAACGCTGGATCGATGCGCCCACAAGGCCGGGAAAATCGCCTGGCGCCTTCGCGCATCCGACCGTGCCGTCGGCGCATCCCTATGTGCTGCTGAACTATCAGGGCAAGCCGCGCGACGTGATGACGTTGGCGCACGAACTCGGGCACGGCGTTCATCAGGTGTTGGCGGCGCCCAACGGCGCGCTGATGGCGCCGACACCGCTGACTTTGGCTGAAACCGCAAGTGTCTTCGGCGAGATGCTGACCTTCCGCCGTCTCCTCGACCAGACCACCGACCCCATCCAGCGCAAGGCGATGCTGGCGGCGAAAGTGGAGGACATGATCAATACGGTGGTGCGCCAGATCGCCTTCTATGCGTTCGAGCGCAAGGTCCATCTCGAGCGGCGCAACGGCGAATTGACCGCCGATAAGCTCTGCGAATTGTGGATGTCGGTGCAGGATGAGAGCCTCGGTCCGGCGATCCGCCTTGGGCCGGGCTACGAATCCTTCTGGACCTACATCCCGCACTTCGTCCATTCGCCGTTCTATGTCTATGCGTACGCGTTCGGCGATTGCCTGGTGAACTCGCTCTATGGCGTTTACGAGCGCTCCAACGAGGGTTTCGTCGACAAGTATTTTGCGCTGCTGTCAGCCGGCGGCACGAAGCATTATTCGGAACTGCTGGCGCCTTTCGGACTCGATGCGAGCGATCCGAAATTCTGGCAGATCGGCCTGTCGATGATCGAGGGATTGATCATCGAACTCGAATCGATGGAGCAGACGTCCTAGATGGCCGGCCCCGATCGCGAGGCGAACCGTTTTTCGGCGCGAGCGGCGCGCTACGCCCGCGTCGGCGCCAATATGGGCGGCGTCGCGGCGCGGATGGCAGGTGCGCGGCTGTTCAATCGGGATGGACAGGATGCCTCCAATGCGATGGCGCTCGCCCAGGCGCTCGGCGGCCTGAAGGGGCCGATCATGAAGGTGGCACAGCTTCTTGCCACCATTCCCGATCTGGTGCCCCCCGAATACGCGGCCGAGTTGCAGAAACTTCAGAGCGAGGCGCCGCCGATGGGGGCGGCTTTCGTGAAGCGACGGATGCAGGCCGAACTCGGCGCCGATTGGCGCGGCCGGTTTGGCTCCTTCGATCTCAGCCCGGCCGCCGCCGCATCGCTCGGCCAGGTCCACCGGGCGACGACGAAGGACGGCGCGGCGCTTGCCTGCAAGCTGCAATATCCCGACATGCAATCGGCCGTGGAGGCCGATCTCCAGCAGCTCGAATTCGTGTTCTCGCTGCATCGCCGGATGAACCCGGCCATCGATACGCGCGAGATCGCCAAGGAGATCGGCGAGCGGGTGCGCGAGGAGCTGGATTACGGCCGCGAGGCGAAGCATGCGGCCCTCTACGCGCACGCTCTCGGCGATGTGGCGGAAGTCCGCGTGCCGCGCATTCACCTCGACCTGTCGACGCAGCGCCTGTTGTGTCTCGAATGGCTCGATGGCGAGAAAATTCTGAGTTTCGCCGACGCCGATATCGCCATCCGAAACCGGCTCGCCGTCGCCATGTTCAGGGCGTGGTGGCATCCTTTCAGCCATGCGGCGGTGATCCATGGCGATCCGCATCTCGGCAACTACACGGTGTTCTCCGAGCACGGCGAGGCGCAGGGAATCAACCTGCTCGATTACGGCTGCGTGCGCATCTTTCATCCGCGCTTCGTCGGCGGCGTAGTCGATCTCTATCGCGGTCTTCAGACCGGCGATCGGGACCGCGTCGTCCACGCCTACGAGACCTGGGGGTTCAAGAATCTTTCGGCCGAGTTGATCGACATTCTCAATATCTGGGCGCGCTTCATCTACGCGCCGTTGCTCGATGACCGCGTCCGTACGGTGGCGGATGGGGTGGAGCCGGCGGCCTATGGAAGGCGGCAGGCGTTCGAGGTCCACAAGGCCCTGAAGGAAAAGGGACCCGTGACGGTTCCGCGCGAATTCGTCTTCATGGACCGCGCCGCGATCGGGCTCGGTGCGGTGTTCCTGCACCTCAGGGCCGAGTTGAACTATCACCAGCTCTTCGAGGCGGAGATCGAGCGCTTCTCGCTCGATGCGCTGGCGCGCCAGCAGCAGATCGTGTTGGCGGCAGCGGGATTGCCGTCGCCGACGTAATCAGGTTGCACGATCGGCGGTCTCACCGTAAACGGCGTTGGGTGGGGCACAGGCATTCCAATGAAATTCGTCTTCGTTCACCAGAACTTTCCGGGCCAGTTCGGCCGGCTGGCAACCGCGCTGCTGAAGGACGGCCATGAGGTGGTCGGCCTCGGAACGCTGAAGCAATGCTCCGTTCCGGGCGTGAAGTATTTCTCCTATACGCCGGTCGCCGGGCCGGAGGACGAGCCGTTTCATAACCGCTATTCGCCCGTCATCCCGCGGCTGCGCCGCGCCTACGGGGCGGCGCATTGCGCACGCCAGATGGCCGAGCAGGGATTTCACCCCGACGTGGTGGTGGTGAATACCGGCTGGGGCGAAAACCTCTTCCTCAAGGATGTCTGGCCCGATGCCCGTCATGTGGCATATTTCGAGTATTACTATGCGGCCAAAGGGCAGGACCTCGATTTCGATCCGGAATATCCGGTCGAAAATCTCGAGACGGTCTGGCGCCTTCGGGCCAAGAACGCCATGCAGCTGGGAGCCTTCGACGCGGCCGACGTGTCGGTCGCCCCGACCCGCTTCCAGCGCGATACCTTTCCGCCCTATCTGCGCGAGCAGATCGCGGTCATTCACGACGGCATCGACGCAAAACGGCTGAAGCCGAACCCCGCCATGTCCATCCGGATCGGCAAGAACGGGCCCAGCCTCAGCCGGGACGTCCCGGTGGTCACCTATGTGAGCCGCAACATCGAGCCCATGCGTGGCTCCCACATCATGCTGCGCAGCCTGCCGGACATCCTCGATATCGATCCGAAGCTCCAGGTCGTCATCATTGGCGGGAAAGGCAAAAGCTATTCGGGCAATGCGCCGGGCGGGAAAACGTGGTTCGACGTGTTCCGCGAGAAGATCGAGCGCCCGGTCGACTGGTCGCGGGTGCACCTCGTCGGCCACTTGCCGTATGAGCAATTCGTCAAGGTGCTGCAGATCTCGTCGGCCCACGTCTATCTGACCTACCCGTTCGTGCTGTCCTGGTCGCTGATCGAGTCGATGGCGCTCGAATGCCGGATCGTGGCGTCGGATACCGCCCCCGTTCGGGAGGTCATCCAGGATGGCGTGAACGGCCGGCTCTTTCCCTTCTTCGACCATAGGGCGCTGGCTGGAAAAGTCCGCGAGGCGATTGAGAACAAAGATCAATCGGCCACGATGGCGAAGGCCGCGCGCCAGGCGGCGCTGGAAAAATACGACTTCGAGACGGTCTGCCTGCCGCAATGGCGCAGCTTCCTGAACGTAAGGTAGGGCAGCCTTGGCCATAATTTGCCGGAAAAGCAGCCGATAAGATTGCGGCCCCTTACTGCATGCGGTAAACGCAGCACAAATACGTCTTGCTGAACGGGGCATCGATCATGGCCGATACCAAACACGCGCCATATGCGGGCTACAGCCCGGATATGGACGCTCGCTCGCACGAAGCGACTTATCACGGTTTCCTCCGGTTCGTGGAAATCGGCAGCGTCGTGGTGATCTGCCATGTGTTGGCACTTGCAGTGGGCGGCGTCAGGCATGCCTGGCTCACGGCCATCTTCGGCGTCATCCTGTCTCTCGCCGCCGGCGCAGTGGGGGCGATGTCGCCTTCGATCGGCGTCAAGGCGCCCGCCGGCGTCGCGATCTTGCTGCTTCTGGCGCTGGTCCTCTACTAAAAAGACTAGGAGCCGGGCTTCCCGCCCGGCTCACGCAGACTTCTATGGGCGCCGCCTGGTTGCCCGGCACGGGGGTGTTGTATGCGGGTCGCCGTTCTGTCCGAGACCGACAAGGTGGAGACGCGCGTCGCGGCCACCCCCGAAACCGTCAAGAAATACATCGCTCTGGGCGCCGACGCGGTGGTCCAATCCGGCGCCGGCCAGGGAGCCGGCATCTCCGATGCGGATTATGAGGCGGCGGGCGCGGTCATCGCGCCGACCGCCACCGATGCGGTGAAGGACGCCGATATCGTCCTCAAGGTGCGCCGACCGGCCAAGACCGAGCTGTTGGGCTACAAGCCCGGCGCCATCCTCATCGGCATCATGGACCCTTATGGGCAGGACGCCGCGCTCAAGGCGCTGGCTGCGGCGAAAGTTTCGGCCTTCTCGATGGAATTGATGCCGCGCATCACCCGCGCGCAGGTCATGGACGTGCTGTCCTCGCAGGCGAACCTCGCCGGCTACCGCGCGGTGATTGACGCCACCGGCGAATATGGCCGTGCGATGCCGATGATGATGACCGCCGCCGGCACGGTGCCGGCTGCGCGCGTTTTCATTATGGGCGCGGGCGTTGCCGGCCTTCAGGCGATCGCGACCGCGCGCCGCCTCGGCGCGGTGGTGACCGCGACCGACGTGCGGCCGGCCGCCAAGGAGCAGGTCGAGAGCCTCGGGGCCAAGTTCGTGGCGGTCGAGGACGAGGAATTCAAGCAGGCCGAGACCGCCGGCGGCTACGCCAAGGAGATGTCGGCCGAATATCAGGCCAAGCAGGCGGCGCTCGTCGCCGCCCATATCGCCAAGCAGGACATTGTCATCACCACGGCGCTGATCCCCGGCCGTCCGGCGCCGAAGCTGGTGAGCCGCGCGATGGTCGAATCCATGAAGCCGGGTTCGGTGGTGATCGATCTGGCGGTCGAGCGGGGCGGCAATTGCGAAATCGCCGTGCCCGGACAGGTGGTGGATCATCACGGCGTGAAGATCGTCGGGCACCTCAACGTGCCGGGCCGCCTCGCGGCCAGCGCCTCGGCGCTCTACGCCCGCAACCTCTATGCCTTCGTCGAGACGCTGATCGACCGGGAGACGAAGAGCGTCGCGGTGAAATGGGATGACGAACTCGTCCGGGCCACCTGCCTCACCCGCGACGGCGCGATCGTTCACACCGCCTTTCAGCCGACCGCTTAGAAAACCAGGGGGACGTCATGGCGACACTCACGCCCGAACAGGCCGTCGAGCAATCTCGCGCCGCAGCCGAACTGGCGCAGCGCGCGGCCGACGCGGCGCAGGCGATTGCCGATCAGGTCGCGGTTGCGGCCGCGGTGGCGACGCACGGTGCGGTCGACCCGACGGTCTTTCGCCTCGCCATCTTCGTGCTGGCGATCTTCGTCGGCTATTACGTGGTCTGGCAGGTGACGCCGGCCTTGCACACGCCGCTCATGTCGGTCACCAACGCGATCTCGTCGGTGATCGTCGTCGGCGCGCTGCTGGCGGTGGGCGTCAATGTGGCCCCGGCCTTGGGCGAAGGCCCGATCTGGGCGCGCGCGCTCGGGTTCATCGGCATCATTCTCGCTTCGATCAACATCTTTGGCGGCTTCCTGGTGACCCAGCGCATGCTTGCCATGTACCGCCGGAAGGGTTGAGGCGATGTCGGTAAACCTTGCCTCCCTGCTCTATCTGGTCTCGGGCGTTCTCTTCATTCTGGCCTTGCGCGGCCTGTCGCATCCGACCACCTCGCGCAAGGGCAATCTCTACGGCATGGTCGGCATGGGGATCGCGATCCTCACCACCATCCTGGTGCAGCCGCCGGCCGATTTCGGCGGCTGGGCGCTGATGATCGCCGGCCTCGCCATCGGCGGCACAATCGGCGCGGTGGTGGCCAAGCGTGTGCCCATGACGGCGATGCCGCAGCTTGTGGCCGCCTTCCACTCGCTCGTCGGGCTGGCGGCGGTGCTGGTGGCGGCGGGCGCGCTCTATGCGCCGCAGGCCTTCGGCATCGGCACGATCGGCACCATCCATGGCGGGTCCCTGTTCGAGATGGCGCTCGGCGCCGCCATCGGCGCCATCACGTTCACGGGCTCGGTCATCGCGTTCCTGAAGCTCGATGGCCGGATGTCGGGCAAGCCGATCCTGCTGCCGCAGCGGCACCTTCTCAATATCGGCCTCGGCGCGCTCATGCTGGTGCTGCTGGTGCTCTTCATCACCACCGAGGGCCACGCGGCGTTCTGGCTCATCGTGCTGGTGGCGTTCGTGCTCGGCGTCACCCTCATCGTGCCCATCGGCGGCGCCGACATGCCGGTGGTGGTATCGATGCTCAACTCCTATTCGGGATGGGCGGCAGCCGGCATCGGCTTCACCCTGGGCAACCTCGCGCTGATCATCACCGGCGCGCTCGTCGGCTCCTCGGGTGCGATCCTGTCCTACATCATGTGCAAGGGCATGAACCGCTCGTTCATCTCGGTCATCCTCGGCGGCTTTGGGGGCGAAACCACGGGTGCCGCAGCGGGTGCGGTCGAAACGCGACCCGTCAAGCAAGGCTCGGCGGATGATGCCGCCTTCATCATGAAGAACGCCGAGCGGGTCATCATCGTGCCCGGTTACGGCATGGCAGTGGCGCAGGCGCAGCACGCCCTGCGCGAGATGTCCGACATGCTCAAAAGCCACGGCGTCGACGTGAAATACGCCATCCATCCGGTGGCGGGCCGCATGCCGGGCCACATGAACGTGCTGCTGGCCGAAGCGAGCGTGCCTTATGACGAGGTCTTCGAGCTCGACGACATCAACAGCGAGTTCGCCCAAGCCGACGTCGCCTTCGTGATCGGCGCCAACGACGTCACCAATCCGTCGGCCAAGACCGACCCGTCCTCGCCGATCTTCGGCATGCCGATCCTCGACGTGGAAAAGGCCAAGACCGTGCTGTTCATCAAGCGCGGCATGGGCTCGGGCTATGCCGGCGTCGAGAACGAGCTGTTCTTCCGCGACAACACCATGATGCTCTTCGGCGACGCCAAGAAGATGGTCGACCAGATCCTCAAGAACCTCGGCTGAGGCGATGGCTGCCTGACGCTTTCGCATTCAAGAAGGTCGGGTCGAACCGGCCTTTTTCTTTTTTCGGGAGTTCATGATGTCCATCACCCTTCGGACGGCTTTACCCGAGGATCGCGACGCGGTCGTGGCGCTGATCCTGCAGCTCAACGTGTTCGAGGCCGAGTTGACCGGCGATCGCCTGTGCGACCACGCGGCGGCGCTCGCCTATCACGGCGAACTCAGCCAGCGCGTCGCCAAGCGCAATGGACGGATCGTCGTGGCGGTCGAGGCCGGCGAGGTGATCGCCGCGATGGGTTTCGTCGTCCAGACCGACGCCGCCTACATGGTCGAGGATGTGCGCGACTACGCCGTCGTCACGGATCTGGTGGTGGATGCCCGTATGCGTGGCCGCGGCATCGGCCAGATGCTGCTCACCGAGGCCGAGCGCCTGACCCGCGAGGCAGGCCTGAAGCGATTGAGCATCGGGGCGCTGGTGGCGAATGAGAGGGCCGAGCGGACCTATCGGGAGTTCGGGTTCGAGCCTTATGTGACGATCTTGGTGAAGTCGGTGTGAGGCCGTTTGGCCTGTTCGACACTCCAAGGATGAGGCAGCCGGTGGCTTGCGGCTGAGCATTCCTCATGCTGACGAGCGAAGCGTCTCGAAGCACGCAGAGGCAGAAATCAACCCTCGTTAAAGCCGCGAATTCCCCTGCCGCGCGACTGTATTGCCGCTATCGACGGCAAGTGCGCGCTGGTAGCTCTCCTGCGCCATCTGGCGGTTGCCCATGCGCTCATAGGCGACGCCGCGCCAGGCCCACGAATCGGCATCGCGGTTGTTGACGTTGAGCGCAGCGTTGAAGTCCTCGATCGCCTTGTCGTATTGCTGCGTGGCGACGAGACTCTGGCCCCGCGCCGCATAAGGCGCGGCCACAAAGGCGTTGCGGTCGATGGTGGAGTCGAAATCGAGGATCGCCTGGGGGTGCATGCCCTGCTTCTGGTAGAGCAATCCGCGCGCGTGGAGAGCCTCGGCCGATTCGGGCACGAGGCGGATGGCGATGGTCAGGTCGCTCAGGGCTTCCTCGTATTGCCCCTGGGTGCGGAGCAGGTTGCCGCGCCCGATATAGGCCGGTCCATAATTCGGGTCGGATTGAATGGCGCGGGAAAAATCAGCCAGAGCCTGGTCGTTGCGGTTGGTCTGGCGGAAGGCCAGCGCCCGGTTGGTATAGGCGGGCGCATAGTTCGGGTCGATCTGGACGGCCCGGTTGAAGTCCGAGATGGCGTCGCTATAGCGGCCGACCCGTGCATAGGCGGCGCCGCGGGTGTTGTAGGCGCCCGGGTCGCTCGGATTGCGCTGGATCACGTCCGACAGGGACGCGATGTTGACGCTGCTGGTCCCTTGCGTGTCCTCCTCGACCACGGCAATGCGCCGAACCGAACCTCCGCTGGTGGCATCGCAGCCTGCGAGACCAAGTGCGAGGGCGGTGAGGGTCAAGGGTGCGAAACGGCGAATCGATGAGGCGAACACCTTCGTCTCCAACATGAACGGGGAAGGGACACTCTGCGGGACAAATCTTAACGGGGGCAAAACGCCGGGAGGGAACTGGCGCCAAAAACGCAAACAGCGCCCCGCTTGCGCAGACGGGCGCCGATTCACTATCAGATCAATCGATCACTCAGCTGCTGGAGCAGCTTAGCGCGGTCCGCCCGGACGACCTGCACCCGCCGTCACCGGACGGGGCTTCGAGGGCAGAAGGCCTTCGCGCTGCATGCGCTTGCGGATGAGCTTGCGGGCGCGGCGGACGGCTTCAGCCTTCTCGCGAGCCTTCTTCTCAGAGGGCTTCTCGTAGTGGCCGCGGAGCTTCATCTCGCGGAAGATGCCTTCGCGCTGCATCTTCTTCTTGAGCGCGCGGAGCGCCTGATCGACATTGTTATCCCGGACAAGAACCTGCACGCGATTTCCTCGTTTTGTGCCGTAATCGATGGTGGCAAAAATAAATGAGGCGCGTCTTGCGCACCTCTCTCTGGCCGGCGTGACTATCAGACGAAGGCCGGACTGTCCAGACTTCGTCCCAACAAAAGCGCCGGTCAGGAGGGTTAACGGCGCGCGTCCGGAAAAGTTTCAGGGCGCCTCGGGGAAAACGCGCGTCACGTGCCCCATCTTCCGCCCGGCCCGGGCCTGAGCCTTGCCATAAAGATGAAGCTGGGCGTCGGGTTCCGCAAGGATACGCTCCCAGGTGTTCGCCTCCTCGCCGATCAGGTTGTGCATCTCGACCCGGCCGAGACGGGCCGGCGAGCCGAGCGGCCAGCCGCAGACGGCACGCACATGCTGCTCGAACTGGGAGGTGCGGGCGCCGCCCAGGGTCCAATGGCCGGAATTGTGCACCCTCGGCGCGATCTCGTTGACCACTAGGCTCTCGCCCTCTTCGGTCTGCACGAGAAACAGCTCGACCGCCAGAACGCCCACATAATCAAGCGCATCCGCAATGGCGCGGGCGATCATCACCGCTCGCTTGCCTGTTGCGTCGGAGACGCCCGCCGGCACGCGGGTGACGTCCAGAATGTGGTCGCGATGCTCGTTGGCGCAAAGATCATAGGCGGCGAAATCCCCCGCGGCGGTCCGAGCGGCGACGACCGAGAGCTCCCGCTCGAACGGCACGAATCCCTCGAGGATCGAGGCCGCTTCGCCGACCGCCTTGAAGGCCGCGCCGAGGTCGCTATCGGGACGGATCATCGCCTGGCCCTTGCCGTCATAGCCAAAACGGCGGGTCTTGAGCACCGCAGGGCGGCCGATCCGGTCGACCGCCTCCGCCAGTTCGGCTTCAGTGGCGACCGCGGCGTAAGGCGCGGTCGGAATGCCGAGCTTGGCGATAAAATTCTTTTCTTCGAGCCGGTCCTGCGTGACGGCGAGGGCCCGCGCGTTGGGCGCGAGAGGCGCGTGCGCGCCCAGGATGGCGGCGGTCGCGCCCGGCACGTTCTCGAATTCGTAGGTGATCACATCGACCGATCGGGCGAAGCGGGCGAGGGCCTCTTCGTCCTCATAGGAGGCGACGGTGTATTCCGCGCTGACGTCGAATGCCGGGCTGTTGGCCTCCGGCGCGTAGATATGCGTGCGAAGCCCGAGTTGGGCCGCCGCCATGGCGATCATCCGGCCGAGCTGGCCGCCGCCGAGAATGCCGAGGGTGTTGCCCGGAACGATCATCGGCCTCACGCCTCCTGTGCCGGGCGCTCGGTGACGCTGTCGGTCTGGCGCTGACGCCACGCGTCGAGGCGCTCGGCCAGTTTTTCGTCGTGGAGGGCGAGGACCGCTGCCGCAAGAAGCGCCGCATTGACCGCCCCGGCGCGGCCGATGGCGAGCGTTCCGACCGGAATGCCGGCCGGCATCTGCACGATGGACAGCAAACTGTCCTGACCGGACAGGGATTTCGACTCGACCGGGACGCCGAAGACCGGCAGGGGGGTCATGGCCGCCGTCATGCCCGGCAGGTGGGCCGCGCCTCCGGCGCCCGCGATCACGACCTGAAATCCTGCCGCCTTGGCGCCTTTGGCGAATGCGACCAGCCGGTCCGGCGTGCGATGGGCGGAGACGATGCGGGCATCGTAGGGGATGCCGAGCGCATCCAGAGCCTCGGCGGCGTGCCGCATGGTCGCCCAATCGGATTGACTGCCCATGATGATGGCGACGGGAATTCCTGCCATGGAGACGGCTCCGGCTTGAGGCTTCGGCACGAGGCCTCTCAAGGCTGAGGCAATAACGAAGCGGGTAGGGCCTCGCAAGGCCGGGGCCGGGAAAGCGCTAAATTTCTAGGCGCTGATGTCAGGGGTCAGCTGGTCCTCGATCCGGATGATCTGGTCCTTGAGGGCAAGCTTGCGCTTCTTCAGCCGCTGCACCTGAAGCTGATCTCCGGTGATGATCTGCTCCAGTGCGTCGATGGCCATGTCGAGATCGCGATGCTCCTGCTTCAAACGGGCAAGATCCGCTTCCAGTTCAGCCACATCGATCATTAAGACGTTCCAGATTGCCCATTCGCCTCCGGCAACCGGCGCGCCTGAAAAGTATGCGCTTGACCGCCATCTTCGGCAAGACCGTTCCGGTCGCCGCGGAGGCTAGAGGACTGAGCGGAACCTTGGCAACGATAAGCCCGCCTGCTTCGCAATGCAGCACGTTTTGCCTTCGACTCGCCACTTTGTGTATGTCACATTCGTGACGTTAGAGGATCGAACAGGAGGTACAGAAATGCCGCTGCAGAACCATCTCACGGAACTCGAACGCAAACATCAGGCGCTCGAGAGAGAGCTGCAAAGTGCCATTCACCACCCATCCATGGACGATACGCGACTGGCGGAACTCAAGCGTAAGAAGCTCCACCTGAAAGACGAGATCAACAGGCTGCGAAACAGCCATTCGGCGGTTCACTAAGCCGCCCTATCCATTTATCGCATCCAAGAATCCCGAGTTTCGACAGGCGCGGCTCCGAAGGGGCGGCGCCTGTTTTGTCGTCTGGCCTTACAGAAGCCCGCTGACGCCGTCGAACACGAGTTTCGCGCCGACGAGAACCAGCAGCGCGTAGACGCTCGTATAAAAGACTCGCCCTGAAATGCGGCGCACCAGCCATACGCCCGCATAGGTCGCGGCGATCCCGACCGGGAAGAGGGCCGCGGCGGTTGTCAGGTTTTCCGCGCTGATTTGGCCGAGCGCGATGTAGGGCGGCACCTTCATCCAGTTGATGATTCCGAAGACGACCGCGCCCGTTCCCACGAAGATGGTCTGCGGCAGACGCTGCGGCATCACGTAGATCTGAAAGGGTGGACCGCCCGCATGGGCGATCATGCTGGTGAAGCCGCAGACGGCGCCCCAGAACAGGCCTCGCGGGAGATCCGCCTTTGTCGGCGCGACCTCGTTTGACCCGCGCTCCAGCACGAGCCGCCGGACGGCGAACGTCACCGATATGATGCCGAGCGAGAGCCGCACCGCCGCGTCCGAAACCTCGGCCGCCCAGAGGTAGCCGATAAGGATGCCCACGACGGCAGCCGGCAGGATGATGAGCACGTTTCGCCGGTCCCAGGTGTGGCGATAGACCCAGACCGTGACCACGTCCTGCACCATCAGGATCGGCAGCATGATGGCGGCTGCCTGCACGGGCGAGACCACAAGGGCCATCAGCGGAAGCGACAACAGGCTGAGACCGGACAATCCGCCCTTTGCAAGGCCCATCAGGATGACCGCCGGAACGGCTCCGAGGTAGAAAATTGGGTCGGTGATCATCGCACGCTCGCCGAAAGTCGCCGCTGACCACGGCCTTGCTGCCTGCTAACACGACAGGGTTGCCAAGTCCGGCTGAAAAGCACGCCAGCGATACCGACGAAAGGGAACGCCATGACCACGACCATGACCTCGACCCCGAGCCGCTATCCGCAGGTTTACGCAGATTGGCGCGTCGACCCGGAAGGTTTTTGGCGCGAGGCCGCGCGGGAAATCGATTGGGTGAAGCCCGCCGTTAAGGTGCTCGACGCCGATGTCGGCGTCTTCGGGAGTTGGTTCGTCGGCGGGGAATGCAATGCTTGCTATAACGCTGTCGACCGCCATGTGGAACGCGGCCGGGCGGACCAGGCGGCGCTCATCTACGACAGCCCCGTCACCGGCGCCAAGCGCACCTATACCTACGCCGAATTGCAGGACGAAATCGCAACGCTTGCCGCAGTGCTGCAGGATCTCGGCGTTGAAAAGGGCGACCGCGTCGTTCTGTACATGCCAATGATCCCGCAGGCGGTGTTCGGCATGCTCGCCTGCGCGCGTATCGGCGCGGTGCATTCGGTGGTGTTCGGCGGATTTGCCGCGACCGAACTGGCCACACGGCTCGAGGATGCGACGCCCAAGGTCATTCTCTCGGCCTCATGCGGCATCGAGACGACGCGGGTCGTTGCCTATAAACCGCTGCTCGACGAGGCGATCGGATTGAGCCGTCACAAGCCGCAGGCCTGCCTGGTTTTTCAGCGCCCGCAATATCGCGCCGCGCTTGTCGATGGCCGCGACCGCGACTGGGATGAGGCCGTGTCGGAGGCGCGCGCGACCGGTCGTCGCGCGCCCTGCGTGCCGGTTGCGGCGACCGACCCGCTCTACATTCTCTACACCTCCGGCACGACCGGCCGGCCGAAAGGCGTCGTGCGCGATACCGGCGGCTATCTGGTGGCGCTGAAATGGTCGATGGGCAACCTCTATGGCGTCGCGCCGGGCGAGGTCTATTGGTGTGCCTCCGATGTGGGCTGGGTGGTGGGCCATTCGTACATCGTCTACGGGCCGCTCCTGCATGGCTGCACGACGGTGCTCTACGAGGGCAAGCCGGTCGGGACACCCGATGCCGGCGCGTTCTGGCGCGTGGTGGCCGAGCACAAGGCGGTGGTGCTGTTCACGGCGCCCACCGCCTTCCGGGCGATCAAGAAGGAGGATCCGGAGGCGGCGCATCTGAAGCATCACGATCTTGCGGGCTTCCGCGCCCTTTTCCTGGCGGGCGAACGCGCGGACCCCGACACGGTGCAATGGGCGGAGCGGATTCTCGGGGTCCCGATCATCGACCATTGGTGGCAGACGGAAACCGGCTGGCCGATCGCCGGAAATCCCCTCGGCCTCGGGGCGCTGCCGATCAAATATGGTTCGCCCACGGTGCCGATGCCCGGCTACGAGGTGCAGGTTCTCGATGAGGCCGGAAAGCCGCTCCCGGCGGACACGATGGGCTCCATCGCCATCAAGCTGCCGCTCCCGCCCGGCTGCCTGCCGACGCTCTGGCACGCGGACGACCGCTTCCGCGAGGCCTATCTCACCACCTATCCGGGTTACTACAACACGTCCGATGCCGGCTTCATCGACGGGGACGGATACCTCTACATCATGGGCCGCACCGACGACATCATCAACGTCGCGGGGCACCGGCTCTCCACCGGTGGCATGGAGGAGGTGCTGGCCTCCCATCCGGCGGTCGCCGAATGCGCGGTGATCGGCGTCAGGGATTCGCTCAAGGGCGAAGTCCCGTGCGGCCTGGTGGTGCTGAAATCCGGCATTGCGCGTGCGCCGACCGAGATCGAGGCGGAACTGGTCGGGCTGGTGCGCGAGAAGATCGGCCCGGTGGCCGCTTTCAAGCTCGCCATCACGGTCGGCCGCCTCCCGAAAACCCGCTCCGGCAAGATCCTCCGGGGAACCATGAAGAAGATCGCCGACGGCGACACTTGGTCGGTGCCGGCCACCATCGACGATCCGGCGATCCTGGACGAAATCGGCGATGCGCTGAAAGGGCGGGGGCTCGGAGGGTAGGTACAGAGCCCCTCACCCTCGCTTCGCTCGACCTCTCCCCGTTGGGGAGAGGTAAGGGTCGGTGTCCATCTTCACCTCTCCCTGGAGGGGAGAGGTCGGACCTTAGGTCCGGGTGAGAGTGCTGCGCTCTGCCCGGAAACGCCTAAAGCCCTCACCCTCGCTTCGCTCGACCTCTCCCCGCTGGGGAGAGGTAAGGGTCGGCGCCCATCTTCACCTCTCCCTGGAGGGAGAGGTCGGACCGCAGGTCCGGGTGAGGGGGCGCCTCAACAAAAAGGCCCGGAACGCTCCGGGCCTTTTTGCTGAAATCCTTACTCTTCGCCTTCGTCGTTCTCTTGCTTGAGCTGCTTGAGCTTCGCAAAGACCGAATTGACGTCGATGGCGTCTTCCTGGACTGGCTTCGGCCGGCTCATGTCGGCGAAGGGTTCGTCGCGCGCGGGCTGGGCGGTCGAGACCTCGGCCGGCATCAGGGTTCCGCCGGCATCGGGTGCTTCCACGTGCGGGCGATCCTTGGCGGCGCGCTGGACCTCGAAATCGAGGTCGATCTGCGAGGCGAGGCCCAGGGTCACGGGATCCATGGGCGAAAGACTGGCCGAATTCCAGTGGGTGCGCTCGCGAACCTGCTGGATCGTGGTCTTGGTGGTGCCGACGAGGCGCATGATCTGCGCGTCCTTCAACTCGGGATGGTTGCGCACCAGCCACAGGATCGCATTCGGACGGTCGTGGCGGCGCGACACCGGCGTGTAGCGCGGGCCCTTCTTGGTACGCTTGGGCTCGGGCAGTTTGACGCGGGATTCCGCCATGCGCAGGTGGTGCGTGCTGTCGGCCTGCGCGGTCTCGATTTCCTCGCGAGTGAGCTGACCGGAGGTGATCGGGTCGAGCCCCTTGATGCCGGCGGCGACCTCGCCATCGGCGATACCCTTGACCTCGAGCGGGTGCAGTTTGCAGAAATCAGCGATCTGTTCGAACGACAAAGACGTATTCTCGACGAGCCACACGGCTGTCGCCTTCGGCATCAGCGGTCCTTGGGACATGGGCTTTTCTCCTCAAAGCCGGGTGCCGATATGTCGGCGCCGCACGGCAAAAACTCTCCTGCGCTCCGACCCGGTCGGACCGGAGCATCTCGTCTCACGATGTGAGGGAAACGGGGTTATTATACGGATCGCGCCCCGATGTTGCAATTCCAGATGCGTTTTGCCCAGTTTGAATCTGGACGGGCCCTGCTTTTCCTGCCTCGCCTGACTGGCGCCTACGGGCGCAGGACGATCTTGCCGATATGCTCGCCCCCGTCCATGCGGGCATGCGCACGGGCGACCTCCTCGAGGGAAAACTCCGAATCGATCAGTGGCTTGACCCGGCCCTGCGCCAGAAGCGGCAGCACCCGGTCAGCCAGCGCCCGGGCAATGGCGGCCTTTTCCGAAACGGCACGCGAACGCAGGGTCGATCCCGTGTGGGTCAGGCGCTTGACCATCAGGCGGCCGAAATCCATCTCGATCCTGCTGCCGTGCAGGAACGCGATTTGCACGATGCGGCCATCCTGGGCGGCGGCCTCGTAGTTTCGCGGAATGTAGTCGCCGCCGACCATGTCGAGGATCAGGTTGGCGCCGCGACCATCCGTGAACGCTTTCACGGCCGCGACGAAATCCTCTTCGCGGTAATTGATCGCCAGATCGGCGCCGAGCGCGAGGCAGGCGGCGCATTTCTCCTCGCTGCCGGCGGTTGCGATGACCGTGGCGCCGAAAGCCTTTGCGAGCTGGATCGCCGTGGTGCCGATGCCGGACGTACCGCCATGGACCAGGAAAGTTTCGCCAGTTTTTAGGGCGCCACGCTCGAAAACGTTGGTCCAGACGGTGAAATACGTCTCGGGGACGGCCCCGGCCTCCACCATGGAGAGGCCCTCCGGAATACGGAGCGCATTGGTCTCGTGCACCACGGCGAAATCCGCATAACCGCCGCCGGGGACCAGGGCCATCACCGGCTCACCGACGGCAAAGCGCGAGACACGAGGGCCGACGGCAACGACCGTGCCGGCAATTTCCAGCCCCAGGGTCGTGGGCGCGCCGGGCGGCGGCGGGTAGCGTCCTTCGCGCTGGGCGACATCCGGCCGATTGACGCCCGCGGCCTCGACCTTGACCAGAATTTCGCCCTCGGCCGGGCGGGGGACCGGAATTTGCACGACCTTCAGGACCTCGGGCCCGCCTTTCCCATCGGCGATGACTGCCCTCATGCTGTCCGAAATTGCCGCCATTCTGTCCTCCTTCGGCCAAGGCCGATTCATATAGGCGATGTTGGCAATGCGCGCAGCACGTCCTAACCTAATGCGGGAAAACCTTTGGCGGAAAAACCTTTGGCGGAAAAAACCTTTGGAAGGAGAACGATATGGCTTTCGATCCCTTTGCCGAGGAACCGGCGCCCCGTCGCGGCGGGCACGAGATCGGTCAGGATCTCTCCTTGCTGTCGATCGACGAGATCGATGAGCGAGTTGGATTGCTCGAGAGGGAGATCGCACGCCTGAGGGAGGCAAAGTCCGGCAAGCAAAGATCACTGGATGCCGCCAGCGCCTTCTTCAATCTTGGCTCGGCCTGAAGAGGCATTTGCGACCATGGGTTGGTGCGATTAACCAATCTTTAAGGTTTAGGGATTTTAATGACGCTATCCAGTTCTCTCTCTCGCTGGATATCGAGTGGCTCCTGTTCACTCTGTTGACGCCTCCCTGTTATCACTTCGAGCCGCTGCAAGGCGGCTCTCCTTTTGCGACCGGGAGCGCGCTGCTTAACCTTAAGAAACGGTTAGCGCAGCATCTGGCGCCGAGGCGCTCTATACTGATCTCCTGACATCCAAGAAAAAACCTTGCCCGGGACACCGGAGCAGGCGGCAAAGCTTCGGGAGACGGTCGGTGAGAGAACCGGACGTGATCAAACTAAAAGACGGGCCTGTGCGGTTCGGCCACAGCTTCGTGCATTCGGAAGCGTTCAAGGCGCTTTTTCAGGAGGGCATGGAGCTTGTGGAAGAGACTGCCGCCTATCTCGACGGGCCGGGCCGAGAGGATTCGCGGATGCTGCCCCGCCACATCACCGTTGCGTATGCGAGCGAAAGCATGCGCCTGACGACGCGATTGATGCAGATCGCGTCCTGGCTCCTGGTTCAGCGTGCGGTCGCCGAAGGCGAAATGACGGCCGGTCAGGGCCAGGTTGAAAAAAACCGCGTCCGGCTCGCATCCCCCGGCGCCACCGCGACAATCTCGGAATTCGAGGCCCTGCCGGCGCGCCTGCGGCAACTCGTCGGGCTCGCGGCGCGGCTTCACGCGCGGATCATGCATCTCGAACAGATCATCGCGGAGGCCGAAGAGGGCCCGCCCGCCACAGGCCTCAATCCCGTCGCCACCCAGAGGGGGATGATCGAGCGGGCATTCGGCACGGCCCCCCGCCTACCCAGCCTCGTCGACTGAAACAAAAAAGCCCCGCTCGAGCGGGGCTTTTCGTCAGGGTGCGACAACCCCGGTTCTTGCGAAGATTGCTTCTTGCGAAGATTACTTCTTGAAAGCCATGTTGCCGAACTTCGAGTTGAAGCGCGACAGGCGACCACCACGGTCGAGCAGTTGCTGCGTACCGCCGGTCCAGGCCGGATGGGTGCTCGGGTCGATATCGAGGTTGATGCTGTCGCCCTCTTTGCCGTAGGTCGACCGGGTGGTGAACTCGGTGCCGTTGGTCATCACGACCTTGATGAAATGATAGTCCGGGTGTTCGGTTGATGTGCGCGCCATTGCCATATCCTCGTGCGGCTAACCGATGGGCCAGCCTGCAGCCTGAAAAGTCGAGCCTGTCTTGAAAGGTTGCCGGCCTATACCGTACTTGAAGACCCGAAACAAGACTTGTGACCTTGAAACAGGACATGTGGTCCTCGAAACCCGCCGGGCAGCGCAAGGTCGTCGTCGACCGTGCCGGCTCCGTCGCGAAAGCTGACAGACAGAATGGCCTCCATACCTGCCGGATCTCCTCGCCCGAAAGCCGCCTTGAGCGCATTGCGGCCCCTGGTGCCCTATGCGATCGCCTACAAGGGACGGATCGCGGCCGCGTTGCTGGCGCTGATCGTGGCGTCCGCCGCGACGCTGGTCATGCCGATCGCCCTGCGCCGGGTGGTGGATTTCGGCTTCTCGGCCGACGACCGCACGCTCATCAACGCCTATTTCGCCATGCTGCTGCTGGTGGTGGGTATCCTGTCGGCCGCCAGCGCCGCCCGCTTCTATCTGGTCATTACACTGGGCGAGCGGGTGGTGGCGGATCTGCGCTCGGCGGTGTTCGGCCATCTCACGTCGCTCGATCCCGCCTTTTTCGACCAGACCAAAAGCGGCGAGATCGTTTCCCGGTTGACCGCCGATACCACCCAGGTGAAGGCGGCCTTCGGGGTCAGCATCTCGATTGCCCTGCGCAATGCGTTCCTGTTTGCCGGCGCCGTCGTGCTGATGATCGTGACCAGCCCGAAGCTCTCGGCCCTGGTGCTATTAGCCATCCCCGCCATCGTGCTGCCGTTGGTGATTTCCGGGCGCGCCGTCCAGCGCCGCTCGCGCGCCGCGCAGGACCGGCTCGCGGATGCCTCCGCCTATGCGGCCGAAGCCGTCGGCGCGGTTCGCACCATGCAGGCCTTCGGGATGGAAGCGGCCACGGCCTCGCGGTTTGCCGCGGCCGCCGAACATGCCTTCGATGCGGCGCGCCTGTCGACGACCATGCGGGCGTTCCTGACCGGCATCGGCATCTTCATGGTCTCGGCCAGCGTGGTGGGCGTGCTGTGGTACGGCGCGCAGGATGTCATGAACGGCACCATGACACCCGGGCAATTGTCGCAATTCGTCCTCTACGCGGTTTTTGCCGCGAGCTCGCTGGGCCAGCTGTCGGAAGTCTACGGTGAATTGGCGCAAGCCGCGGGGGCGGCCGAGCGGCTCGGTGAAATCCTTGCGGCGGAGCCCGCCATCCGGGCGCCGAAAAATCCGGTGTCTCTGCCGGAGCCCTCGCCGGGTACGGTGGCGTTCAACGACGTCTGGTTCGCCTATCCGATGCGCAGCGAGCAGCCTTCGCTCAAGGGCTTCGACGTGCGGCTGGCTTCGGGCGAACGGGTGGCGCTCGTCGGCCCGTCGGGAGCAGGCAAAAGCACGGTTCTGCAATTGCTCCTGCGGTTTTACGATCCGCAGGAGGGCGAGATCCTCGTTGATGGCGTGCCGATCTCGAAGGCGGACCCGGTTGCACTTCGCGCCCGCATGGCGCTGGTGCCGCAGGACCCGACGGTGTTCGGGGCCAGCGTCAACGACAACATCCGCTATGGCCGCCCTGATGCGACCGACGAAGAGGTCCGTCGCGCGGCGACGCTGGCGGCGGCCGACGGCTTCATCCGCGCGATGCCGCAGGGCTACGACACTCTCATCGGCGAGCGCGGCGTTACCCTCTCGGGCGGCCAGCGCCAGCGCCTTGCCATCGCCCGGGCCATCCTGAAGGATGCCCCGATCCTGCTTCTCGACGAGGCTACGTCCGCCCTCGACGCCGAGAGCGAGCGCAAGGTCCAGACCGCCCTCGACCGATTGATGCAGGGCCGGACCACCCTCGTCATCGCGCACCGGCTCGCAACCGTGCGCTCGGCCGACCGGATCCTCGTGATGGACCAGGGCCGCATCGTCGAGGAGGGCACGCATGAGGCGCTGCTTGCCGAAGGGGGTCTGTATGCGAGACTGGCCCGGCTGCAATTCACCGATCCCGACGGCCACGTGGAAGCGGCCGAGTAACCGATCCGAACCGATTCCCACTCTGGCGGTTAAGTCACAGCCGGCCCTTGCGCCCGGTTTGAGCCTCGTCAGGGAGAGCGAGCATGATCGAGACGTGCAGTAGACGGCACCCGCAGGATTCTCCCCGCATCAACCTCCATGAGGAATGGGAGGTTCGTTACTGGGCCGGGCGGTGGCGGGTATCACGGGATCAACTCATGGACACCGTCAAGCGTGTCGGCGTGCAGGTCTCGGACGTGGCGCGCGCCTTGGGAAAGTCGGCGTGAGAGCGGGTTCCAGCCAGATGATTATCGGCCCGAAGCCATGGAACGTGGCCAGATCCATCGTCTGGATTGAAAGCTCACTGGGCTTTCGCGGCCGCCTCCTCGAGGAGGCGCTGGAGTGCTGCCTTCACGTCCGGATTGCCCTCGAAATCGGTGACTTGTTGCGGCTTTCCGCTTCTGTTCGCCACAAGTGTCGCGGCGGCGGATACGGTCGTCTTTCCGCCTGTTTCGTCAAACACATAGGTGATGCGGGCCCGCGCCGTCGGATCCCAGCGATGCTTGAGGACAACGCTGTACAGGAAATCGTTCGAGCGCATGTCCACCACGAGGATTTTGGGCGTATCCGAAACCACAAGATTGTTCTTGTTCACCGCCTGATAGACGAGGACGTTCCTGATCGTCGAAGCTGGCGCGGAGGTGGTGATCATCGCCTGCGCAGTGGTGTCGATCGGCCCGATATCGGCCGTCTGGCAGCCCGAGAGGATGACCGTCAGTCCAATGACGGCGGCACAGAAGGCTGGTTTCGCAGCGCGAATGGTCAAGTTTGTTCCTCCGGAAAACGCATGGGCTAAAATTCCGAACGTTAGGTTTAGATAGGCGATGGCGTTAGGGCAACAGCATTCCGGCAGCGGCTGGAATGAGTTCGCCGTGTTAGCGTTCGGTGAGTTTCAGCTCGATGCGCCGGTTGCGCGAATAGGCTTCTTCCGACGTGCCCACGTCGATGGGCTGATATTCGCCGAAGCCCGCCGCGAGCAGATGCTGCGGCGACACCCCGCGGGCAGCGAAAGCCTGGACCACCGCGATCGCGCGAGCCGCCGACAAGGCCCAGTTCGACGGGAACTGTGCGGTGGCGATCGGTCGGGCATCCGTATGGCCGTCGACCCGGATCACCCATGGGATATCGGGCGGGATCTGCTTTTCCAATTCCACCAGCGCGCTCGCGATACGGTCCAGCTCGCCCGAGGCCTCGGGACGCAACGTTGCCTGACCGACGGGAAACAGCACTTCAGACTGGAAGACGAAGCGGTCGCCGACGATCCGGACATCCTGCCGATTGCCGAGGATCTGGCGCAAGCGGCCGAAGAAATCGGACCGGAAGCGGGCGAGTTCCTGCACCCTTTGGGCGAGCGCCACATTGAGCCTGCTACCCAGATCCGCGATCCGCGCCTGACTGTCCTTGTCGCGCGTTTCGGACGCGTCGAGAGCCTCTTCGAGGGCCGCCAGCTGGCGCCGCATGGCGGCGATCTGCTGGTTGAGGATCTCGATCTGGCTGAGGGCGCGGCCTGTGGCCTGTTTCTCGCTTTCGAGAGCGGTATTCAGCTCGCTGGCGCGGCTCTGCGCTTCGCCGCCGCTCTCGACCATGCTCTGCAGCCGCTCCCGATCGGCTTCGGCCGATTGCAGGGTCGTCTGAAGCGAGTTGAGATTTTCCTCGAGCGTCCGGCGGTTTGAGCGTTCGAGCGACAGGAGATCGGTGAGTTCCGAGATCTGACGGTTAAGGCGGTCCAGCACCGTGTCGCGGGTCGAGAGTTCGCGGGACAGGAAGAACTGCCCGACCATGAACACCGAGATGAGAAACACGATCGCGAGCAACAGCGTCGACAGGGCGTCCACGAAGGCCGGCCAGTAATTGAGTTCTCCCCGGGGACCGCGCCGCCGCCTGCCCGAACTTGCAACCGGCATCAGGGCAGTCTTTCTTGCGACAGGCGATCGAGCACCTGCTTCAGTTCCTTCTCGCGGGCAGCCTGCGCCTCGACCCAGTCGCGGATCATCTGCTGCTCGGCGCGCATATGCTGCACCAACCCCTGAACGCCTTCGGCAAGATTGGCCATGGCCTGAGTCGAGGCCCGTCCGCCGGCGCCGTCATTGACGGCGGCGGTCAGCCGATGGAGCGCAATGGCGAGATCGTTCGAGGTGCCGGGGCGGGCACCCAGTTCCGGACCGACCGTATCCATGGTCGACATGGCAAGCCAGTCCTCGAGCTCGGTGTAGAATCGGCTTTGCGCCTGCCCGGCCTGCAGATCGAGGAAGCTCAGCACAAGCGAGCCGGCAAGACCGAAGAGCGAGGCCGAGAAGGACAGGCCCATGCCCTGCAGCGGGCCCGCCAGCGAGTTCTTCAATTCGTCGAACAGGACCGCCGAATCCTGCCCGGTCCGCAACGACGAGATGATGCGGCCGACCGAGCCGACCGTGTCGATGAGGCCCCAGAACGTCCCGAGCAATCCGAGAAACACCAGGAGGCCGGCGAGATAGCGAACGATCTCCCGGCTTTCATCGAGGCGCGCGCCGACGGAATCGAGGAGCGAGCGAGTCGCGGCGACGGAGAGGGTCGATTGCGCCGAGCGGCCGCTGATGAAGGACGCCATCGGTGCGAGCAGGATCGGCGGATTGGGGGGCAGGACGCCTTCCTCGTTGTGCCGGAAGGTGTTGACCCAGCGGACCTCCGGGAACAGGCGCATGACCTGCCGGATAGCCAGCACGATGCCGATCATCATGACGCCGATGATGAGGCCGTTCAGGCCTGGATTCGCCATGAACGCGTCGACGATCTGCTTGTAGAGGATGAACGCGACAAACCCTGCCAGAATCAGGAAGACCGCCATCCGGATCAGGTAGATCCGCGGTGGGGTAAGGGGTTGTTCGTCCATCGTTATCCTGCTCTCTGGTGCCTTCGAAGCCGTATCAATGTGACCGGCTGGCCGCGCGGGATCAAGCGTAGCGGAGGCGTGCGAAGGCTGGACGAACAGAAATCTCGGCTCGGATCAGCGCTTCGCGGTCTTCAAAAGCTTGAGCAACTCACGGTGCAAGGTCTCGTTTCCGCACGCGATCGTGCCGGTGACGAGGGGGTCGCTGCCGCCATCGGCATCGGACAGGTAGCCGCCGGCCTCGCGGATCAGCAACATGCCGGCCGAAATATCCCAGCTGTTGAGGCCGCGTTCCCAATAGGCATCGAGACGGCCGCAGGCCACATAGGCAAGGTCGAGTGCCGCCGCGCCGAAGCGCCGCATGCCGCCCACATGGCCCATCACTGCGGAGAGCTCCTTCAGGAACACCCCGTGGTCACCCTTGGCGATGTGCGGCAGGCCGCAGGCAACGACCGCGTCGGCCATCTCGGTGCGAGCCGCCACGCGGATGCGGCGGTTGTTGAGATAGGCGCCCTTGCCCTTCTCGGCGATGAACAATTCGTCCTTCACCGGATCGTAGATGATGCCCGCAACGATCTGTCCATCGCGCTCGAGGCCGACGGAGATCGCGAATTGCGGCAGGCCGTGAAGGAAGTTGGTGGTGCCGTCGAGCGGATCGATGTGCCAGCGATGGTTTGGGTCGGTGCCTTTTACGACGCCGCTTTCCTCCATGACGAACCCATAACCGGGCCGTGCTTTCTCAAGCGCATCGCGCAGGATCTGCTCGGCCTTGCGGTCGGCCGCGGAAACGAAGTCGCCGGGGCCCTTGCGCGAGACCTGCAGGTTTTCCACCTCGCCGAAATCCCGTTTCAGGGAGCGCGAGGCCTTCATCACGGCATCGGTCATGACGGTCATGAGGGGCGAGCGGATCATCGGCGGGCAGTCCTGAACAAGGGGCGGGAAATGGGATGAGGCCGGGTGGACCACGGCGGGCAGCGAAGGTCAAGCGATAGCTCGGGTTCGTAATTGTCCAGGGCGACCGGAACCGCCCCGGCAGACTAACGCATGCCGAGACGCTCGCCCGCCAGTTTCTCCGACTTTTTCTTCTCGTCCGGAGTCAGGTCCTTGAGCGCATCGTCAAGCCACGGATCGGCAAGGCCTTGGCCGACCGCCAGGATGTGCCATGCGGCGGCGTCGATCTTGTTGACAGGCACGCCGCGCCCGGCGGCGAGGAGGCGCGCGAGGCGGTTCTGCGCGATGGCGTTGCCCTTGGCGGCGGCGCGGCGAAAATATTGCGCCGCCTTGCTCTCGTTCTTCACCACGCCGTCGCCGTTGAAGAGCAGAATGGCGTATTCCACATCCCCGACCGAAGACCCGTTCTGCGCCGCCCGCTCGAACAGGGCGGCGGCCTCGGTGGGATTGCGTGTGAGGCCGCGTCCCTTGAGATACAGCACCCCGAGCGCGTGTTGCGCATCGGGCAGTTCGGCGTTGGCTGCGACACGCAACAATTCGATGGTGCGTCGGACATCGGCATCGGCGCTGCTCGGGAGCAGGATGAGCGCCAGATTGTAGCTCGCGACCGGATGGCCCTTTGCGGCGGCCTCTTCGAGCCAGGCGCGCCCTTGGGCGGGGTTCTTGGCCATCCCCCGGCCTTCCAGCGCCATCAGGCCGAGTGAGGCGAGGGCCTGCGCGTCGCCGCGCTGTGCGGCCAGCCGATACCATTCGGCGGCCTTGACGGGGCTCACCGGCACGCCGAGGCCTTGGTTGTACAATTCGCCCAGAAGCGTCATGGCGGCCGAATCCGACTGGTTTTTCTCCAGCCGCATGGTCGCTTCGCGGAAGGCCTCGTTATAGTGGCCGCGCTGATAGGCCCCGAAGGCGAGGTCGGTCGCGGCGTAAGCCGTCCCGATGGACAGCACGCATGCGAAAGCGGCGGCGAACAGGCGGGTCCGGTGCATCAATCGAGTGCCTCGCGCTCGCCGATCAGCGCGATGGCGGCGGGGATCGCCTTGGCGGGGCCGTCCGCATGGGACCAGACCGCATCGCCGAGCGCGATGAACTCGGCGCGGGTCGCCACCAGTTCCGGGATCACTTCAAGGCTCGGCGCATAGACGACGCAAGGGGTCTCGAAGATCTCGGCCCACCAGGTCGCTCGCTCCACGACGCTCTCGAGAGAGGGCAGGCTGTCGTCCGCGCGGGGCTCGCCGAAAAGGAGATAATCGGCCCCCGCTTCGCCGGCCGTCATCGCCTCGTCCTTCGAGCGGATGGCGCCCACACCCATGGCCCGCTCCGATTTGAGGTGCTGGCGCAGGTCTTTCAGGTCGGTCTGGCCGCTGGTGACATGAACCCCGTCCGCGCCGGCACGTCCGGCAACGAGCGCCAGATCGGCTTCGCCCGCCGAGGCGATGATGAGCGCCGTTCCATGGTCCTGCACGGGAGGCGCCAGGATCTTAATCTGGTTGACGAGGGTCCGCTCGTCGGCCTTCGGGAGCCGGAGCAGCAGGGCCGCGACATCACCGGTTGCGCAAGCCTCCGCAAGACGCGGCGCAAAAGCGGCGGCGTCTTCCACGACCGGGGTGATGAGATAGAGGCGGGCAGCAGGTTCAGCCATGATCCACGATCGACGAGAAAATTTCAGAGAGCTACGCCATAACGAAAACGGGGCCATCTTGCGAGGCCCCGTTATTCCGAAAATTAAGGCGAAAGCCCGGTCGGCCTCACTCGGCAGCCTTCCGGCCGGCGCCGTATGTCGGGTCGAGCTCGCCGGACGCATAGCGCTTGGCCATGGCGGCGGTGGACAGAATCTTGATCTTGCCCGCCTGGCCCGCCGTGCCGAATTCCTCGAAGCGCAGCTTGCAGAGCTTCGTCATGGCTTCCATGGCGGGCTTGAGATACTTGCGCGGGTCGAACTCGCCCGGATTCTCGGTGAGGATGCGGCGGATCTGGCCGGTCATCGCCATGCGGTTGTCGGTGTCGATGTTGATCTTGCGGACGCCGTGCTTGATGCCCCGCTGGATCTCCTCGACCGGCACGCCCCAGGTCTGGGGCATCTTGCCGCCGTACTGGTTGATGATGTCCTGCAGGTCCTGCGGCACCGAGGACGAGCCGTGCATGACCAGATGGGTGTTGGGCAGGCGGCGGTGGATTTCCTCGATGACATGCATCGCGAGGATCGCGCCATCCGGCTTGCGGGTGAACTTGTAGGCCCCGTGCGAGGTGCCCATGGCGATGGCGAGCGCGTCCACCCGGGTCTCGGCCACGAACTTCACGGCCTCGTCGGGATCGGTGAGCAGCTGATCGTGACTGAGCTTGCCCTCGGCCCCGTGGCCATCCTCCTTGTCGCCCATGCCGGTCTCGAGGGAACCGAGCACGCCGAGTTCGCCTTCCACCGAGATGCCGCCGAGATGCGCCATCTCGACCACCTTCCGGGTGACGCCGACATTGTAGTCCCAATCACCCGGGGTCTTGCCGTCGGCCTTGAGCGATCCGTCCATCATCACCGACGTGAAGCCGGACTGGATCGCCGTCATGCAGGTGGCTGGCTCGTTGCCGTGATCGAGATGCACGCAGACGGGGATATGCGGATAGATCTCGGTGACCGCGTCCATCATGTGCTTGAGCATGATGTCGTTTGCGTAGGATCGCGCGCCGCGGCTCGCCTGGATGATCACCGGCGCCTCGAGGGCGTTCGCCGCCTCCATGATGGCGAGCGCCTGTTCCATATTGTTGATGTTGAACGCCGGTACGCCGTAGCCGTGCTCGGCGGCGTGGTCGAGTAGCTGTCTCAAGGTGATGCGCGCCATCATGTTCCTCCTGATTTTATGTCTTAGAGCCTGACGAAGCTGAACTGCGCCTTAAGCCTTCAGTGCGTCGACGCCGGGGAGGGGCTTGCCTTCGAGCCATTCGAGGAAAGCGCCGCCCGCTGTCGACACATAGGAAAAGCCGTCCGCCGCGCCCGCATGGTTGAGCGCCGACACCGTATCGCCGCCGCCTGCCACCGAGACCAGCTTGCCGGCCCTGGTGCGTTCCGCTGCGTGGCGGGCCGTGGCAACCGTCCCCTGATCGAACGGCGTGATCTCGAAGGCACCGAGCGGGCCGTTCCAAACCAGCGTTTTCGCGTCGTTGATGGCCGCATTCACCCGTTCGACCGATTGCGAGCCCACATCGAGGATCATCTGGTCGTCAGGGATGGCATCGATGCCGAAGGTCTGGTTGTAGGCGCCGGCCTTGAAATCATAGGCGCAGACGCCGTCTACCGGCAGGATGATGGCGCAATTGGTCTCGCGCGCCCTGTCGAGGATGCGCAAGGCGGTATCGGCCAGATCCTTCTCGGCCAGTGATTTGCCGATGCCGAGGCCCATGGCGTGCAGAAACGTATTGGCCATGCCGCCGCCGATCACCAGCGCATCGACCTTCTGTACGAGATTTTCGAGCAGGTCGATTTTGGTCGAAACCTTCGCGCCGCCGACGATGGCGACGAGCGGCCGTTTGGGCGATTCCAGCCCCTTGGCCAGCGCATCGAGTTCCGCCTGCATGGTGCGGCCGGCGAAGGACGGGAGCACATGCGCCAGGCCTTCGGTCGAGGCGTGCGCCCGATGAGCCGTAGAGAAGGCATCGTTGACATAGAGATCGCCGAGCTTCGCCAGTTCCTGCACGAAAGCCGGGTCGTTCTTCTCCTCGCCCGCATGAAAGCGGGTGTTTTCAAGGAGAAGGACGCCGCCGTCCTTGAGAGCGCCGACGGCCGTGGCGGCCGCTTCGCCGATGCAGTCATCGGCGAAGGCCACACCCTTCTTGAGGTGCTGCGCGAGCGCTTCCGCGACCGGCTTGAGCGATTCTTTCGGATCACGTCCTTTCGGGCGGCCGAAATGAGCGAGGAGAATGACCTTTCCGCCCTTGTCGGAGATTTCCCGGAGGGTCGGCAGGATGCGCTCGATGCGGGTCGCATCGGTGATCCGGCCGTTCTCCATGGGAACGTTGAGGTCGACGCGGACGAGAACGCGCTTCCCTTTGACCTCAGCCTGATCGAGCGTTCGGAAAGCGGTCATCGACAAGCTCCGTCAGATCAGCTTCGCCATGGCGACGGCGGTGTCCGCCATGCGGTTGGAAAAGCCCCACTCGTTATCGTACCACGCCAGGACGCGAACGAGGTTGCCGTCCAGCACCTTGGTCTGGTCCATGTGGAAGGTGGACGAAGCCGGATCGTGGTTGAAGTCGATCGAGACCTTGGGCTCGTGCGTATAGGCAAGGATGCCCTTGAGCGGCCCATCAGCGGCCGCCGTGATGGCCTTGTTGATTTCCTCGACCGAAGTCGGCCGCTTGGAAACGAACTTGAAATCGACCACCGAGACATTCGGAGTCGGCACGCGGATCGAGGTTCCGTCGAGCTTGCCGTTGAGCTCGGGCAGCACGAGGCCGACGGCCTTGGCGGCGCCGGTCGAGGTCGGGATCATCGACACGGCCGCGGCGCGGGCGCGATAGAGATCCTTGTGCATCTGGTCGAGGGACGGCTGATCGTTGGTGTAGGAATGGATCGTCGTCATGAAGCCTTTTTCGATGCCGACTGCGTCATTCAACACCTTCGCCATAGGGGCGAGGCAGTTGGTGGTGCAGGAGGCATTCGAGATGACGATGTGATCCTTCGTCAGCTTGTCGTGATTGACGCCGTAGACGACGGTCAAATCGGCGCCGTCGGCCGGAGCCGACACGATGACGCGCTTGGCGCCGGCCTTGAGATGGGCCGAGGCCTTTTCCTTCGAGGTGAAGAAACCCGTGCATTCGAGCGCGATGTCGACGCCGAGCTCTTTGTGGGGCAGCTCGGCCGGGTCCTTAATCGCCGTGACCTTGATGCGCTGGCCGTTGACGACGATGAAGTCGCCCTCGACCTTCACTTCGGCCGGAAACTTGCCGTGCACCGAATCGTAGCGCAGCAGGTGAGCATTGGTCTCAACCGGACCGAGGTCGTTGATCGACACCACCTGAATGTCCGTACGACCACTCTCCACGATAGCGCGCAGGATGTTGCGCCCGATACGACCGAAGCCGTTGATCGCGACCTTCACCGTCATTTCTTAAGCTCCCTTTTGCGACGAGGCTCATCGCTCCAAAGCCTCATAGATTATGGGTCCTCAGGACCTTCTCGGCCACCGCTTCGGCAGTGATGCCGAAATGCTGGTAGAGATCCTTGTACGGCGCGCTGGCACCGAACCCGCTCATGCCGACGAAAATGCCATCGGATCCGATGACCGCGTCCCAGCCGAAACGCACAGCCGCCTCGATCGCGACCTTGACTGGTGCGTCGCTAATGATGCGGGCGCGCACCGACTCCGGCTGGGCCAGGAACAGGTCGAGCGAGGGTACCGACACAACGCGAACCGCGAAGCTCTGTTCGGCAAGAATTTTCTGGGCCGCCAGCGCAATCTCGACCTCGCTGCCTGACGCGAAGATCGTTGCCCGGGCCTTGCCGGGGGCGGGCGACAGCTCGTAGGCGCCGACCGCCGACGCATTCTTGTCGCCTGCTTCCTTGCGGACCTGCGGCAGGTTCTGGCGAGTCAGGGCGAGCAGGCTCGGCCCGTCGGTGCGCTCGACGGCGAGCTGCCAGCATTCGGCGGTCTCGATCGCATCAGCCGGGCGGTAGACGCGCATCTTCGGCATGGCGCGCAATGAGGCGAGATGCTCGACCGGCTGGTGCGTCGGGCCGTCCTCGCCAAGGCCGATGGAATCGTGCGTCATCACATAAACGACCGGGATGCCGGCGAGCGCCGCGATCCGCATGGCGGGACGGGCGTAATCGGCAAAGACCAGGAAGGTCGCGCCGGCGGGCAGGAAGCCCCCGTGCAGCGACATGCCGTTCATGGCCGCCGCCATCCCGTGCTCGCGGATGCCGTAATGGATATAGCGGCCCGCATATTCACCCGGCGAGATGGCGGTGAGGTTCTTGGTCTTGGTGTTGTTCGACGGCGTCAGATCGGCCGAGCCGAGGATCAGCTCGGGCACCGCCTCGGTGATGACCTCGAGGGCGATCTCGCTCGCCTTCCGCGTGGCCACGTTCTGCGGTTCGGCCAGCAGGCGCGCTTTCAGCTTGGCGACGGCCTCGGATAGGCCTTCGGGACGCACGCCCTTCATGCGGCGTTCGAATTCGCTGCGGGTTGCGGCGGGCGCCGCCTTGAGGCGGTCCGTCCAGGCCTTGCGCTGGCGGCGGCCCTTGCGGCCGGCTTTCGCCCAGGCATCGCGGATCGTGTCGGGCAGCTCGAACGGAGCCGAATTCCAGCCATAGGAGGTCTTGGCGCCGGCCAGTTCCTCAGGCCCCAGCGGCTCGCCGTGGGCTTTCGAGGTGCCGGCCTTCTTGGGTGCGCCGTAGCCGATGGTGGTCTTGCAGGCGATCATCGTCGGGCGGTCGGATTTCTGGGCGCGCGACAGGGCGCGGGCGATGGCCTGCGGATCGTGGCCGTCGACGCGAACCGCGCGCCAGCCGGCAGCCTCGAAGCGCTTTACCTGATCGCCCGATTCGGAGAGCGAGAGCGGGCCGTCGATGGAGATGCCGTTATCGTCGAAAAGCACGATGAGACGGTTGAGCTTCAGGTGGCCGGCGAGCGAAATCGCCTCGTGGCTGATGCCCTCCATGAGGTCGCCGTCGGAGGCGATCACATAGGTGCGGTGATCGACGAGATCGTCCCCATATTCGGCATTCAGCATCCGCTCGGCGATGGCCATGCCGACCGCGGTGGCGAGGCCCTGCCCGAGGGGGCCGGTGGTGGTCTCGACGCCGGGCGTCATGAAGTTTTCGGGATGGCCGGGCGTCTTCGAATCGAGTTTGCGGAAGCGCTTCAGCTCATCGATCGTCATGCCGCTCACGCCCGTCAGGTGAAGCAGCGCATAGAGCAGCATCGAGCCGTGGCCGGCCGAGAGCACGAAACGATCGCGGTCGGCCCAGGTCGGGTCGGTTGCGTCGTATTTCAGGAATTTCGTAAACAGAACCGTCGCCATGTCGGCGGCGCCCATCGGCAGGCCCGGATGGCCGGACTTGGCTTGTTCGACTGCGTCCATGGCTAGAACGCGCACGGCGTTCGCCAGATCGGAATGGGTGACGCGATCGGCGAGGACAGTATCTGACACGGCTCGTAATCCACAGGTCTTGGCGGGGTTCTCGCAAACAGGATTCTTGGCGAGGAAACCACTCTGGAGGGGCCGGGGCTCCTTAACACGGGGGCGAAGCGAGTCAAAGACTTCAGGCTCGAGGCGATTGCAGTGGAGCAAAGTCTCAGGCTTCGCCAAATCCTTGAAGGCCGTTGCCCCTCGGTAATGACCGGCCTAGTGTCGGGGACGATTCCCGGAGTTGCGATGACCCCCATTCTCGATGACGCATTGAAACGACTCGACGTTGCCCTCGGTCTTCTCGAGGCTTCGGTTTCACGGCGGCTGGAGGCGGAGAAGCGGCGCGGCGATCTGGAAACGGAACTCCAGCTCATGCAGGACGACCGCGCCCGGCTCGCTGGCGAGTTGGATGGCGCGCTGACGCGTCTCCAGCGTTATGAGGCGGCGACGGACGATGTCAGTCAGCGGGTCCGCGTCGCCATCGGCACGATCCAGAGCGTGCTCCATCAGGCCGGCGAACTCGAACCCGAGGAGGGCTGAGATGTCCCAGGTATCCGTCATCATTGCCGGCAAGACCTACCGCATCGCCTGTGCCGACGGCGAAGAGGAACATCTGGGCGGCCTCGCGGCCTCGCTCGACGCCAAGATCGAGGACATGCGCGTCGCCTTTGGCGAAATCGGCGAGATGCGCCTGCACGTCATGGCGGCGATCACCATGGCGGACGAATTGCACGAGACCAGAAAACGCATCGCCGCCATGGAGGCGGAGCTGAACGAATTGCGCTCCTTCGCCTCCACGGGCGACGAGCGCAGCCAGATGATCGAGGCCCGCCTTGCCGACGGCATCCAGAAAGCCGCCGACCGCATCGAGCGACTGGCGCGAGGGCTGAACGCACCGGCCTGATCGGAGCCGCTGAACGACGCTTTGCGTGCTTCGAGACGCTTCGCTCCTCAGCATGAGGGATCGTTGCGATCGTCGAAATGACACCCACCTCATGCTGAGGAGTGGCGCGCAGGGCAGCGTCACGAAGCACGCACCTCCTCAGATAGCTCCAATTTTCCCCTTTCCCCGCACCTCTATCGTCCCTACATACGGAAGGCGGGGCTGCGGGGCACGTTTGGAGATCATTTCCCCGGGGCCTTAACGATCCCAAGGGAGCTGTCCCTGACCCGGTCCCTGGACCGGGATACACGGCGCCCACCTACATAAGTAGGTTCCCGGGATCGCTTCTCTGACGACTTTCGCGGCTCCGCACTCCACATCAAAATTGATGACCTCACCCCCTCTCGCCGATCTCAAGGAAACACTCCGCCGGCAGGCGCTTTTTCGCCGCGACGGGCTCGATGAGGATTTTCGCCAGCAGGCCTCGCGTCGCATCTGCGAAAGAGCCCTCGAAATTCCTGAGCTTCGACAGCCGAACGTTGTCGGCAGCTACTGGCCGATCCGGAGCGAGGTCGATCCTCGGCCGCTGATGGAAGATCTCGTGGCCCGCGGCCAGGAGGTCGCGCTCTCCCAGGTTCTGCATCCGCATCTGAGTTTCCGGCTGTGGCAGCCGGGAGATCCGTTGATCAAGGGCGGCTTCGGCGTGCGGGAGCCGGGGCCTGACGCGCCGGAAGTCTTCCCGGCGGCGCTTCTCGTCCCTCTCGCGGCCTTCGACCGCCGCGGCGGGCGCATCGGCTATGGCAAAGGTCATTTCGACCGGGCGATCGCTGCGCTGGAAAAGCAGCATCCGATCCTGACCGTGGGATTGGCCTGGGCGGTTCAGGAGATCGAGCAGGTGCCGCTTGAACCGCACGATCGTTTGCTTGATATCGTCATCACCGAAACCGAGCTGATCAGAGCAAGGCCCTGAGGCCTCCAAGGAACCAGAACCATGCGTCTCCTCTTCCTCGGCGATATCGTCGGTCGGCCCGGCCGCAATGCGGTGGCCGAACGGCTTCCGGGATTGCGCGACAGATGGCGCCTCGATTGCGTGGTAATCAATGGGGAGAATTCGGCGGGCGGTTTCGGCATCACCGAGGCGCTCTGCGACGACCTGCTCAATGCCGGCGCCGATGCGGTGACCCTCGGAAACCACAGCTGGGACCAGCGTGAAACCCTCGTGTTCATCGAGCGCCAGACGCGGCTGCTGCGGCCGGTGAACTTCCCGCCCGGCACGCCGGGACGGGGCGCCAATCTCATTGACACCGCCTCGGGCAAGCGTGTGCTTGTCATCAACGTCATGGGCCGGCTCTATATGGACTCGCTCGATGACCCGTTCACGGCGGTGGACCGGGAACTCGATGCCTGCCCCCTCGGCCGGGTGGCTGACGCGGTGATCGTCGACATGCACGCCGAGGCGACCAGCGAGAAGGAGGCGATGGGGCACCATCTGGATGGCCGCGCCTCGCTGGTGGTGGGGACCCACACCCATGTGCCGACAGCCGACCACCGGGTCCTATCCGGCGGCACCGCCTACATGTCGGATGCCGGCATGTGCGGCGATTACGACACCGTGCTCGGCATGCAGAAGGAGGAATCGATCCGGCGGTTTCTCCAGAAGACGCCGGGTCCGCGCATGGAGCCCGGCCTCGGGGAGGGCACGCTCTCGGGGATCGCGGTCGAAACCGACGACCGCACCGGCCTGGCACTGCGGGTTGCGGCGCTGAGGCTCGGCCCGCACCTCGAGGAAAGCTGGCCGCGGTTCTGGGATTAGCCCAGCCTTTCCACAAACCCTCCCTTGGCTTGCCACAATGGATGCCCATCTGTCTCTCACGGAGGAACCAGGTGGACGCCAAACTTAGAACGGACCCCTACTCGGTGAGGGAAAACGGCACCGCCCCCGAGGCTCTGGAACACAAAAGCGCCTCCGCCGTCCTCCGCGGCGTCATCGACAACGCGCAGGGCGAGACGATTTCGATCGGCGCGATCATCGGCGCATTCGGCGAACGCGCCTTCGGCTTCATGCTGATCCTGTTCAGCCTCCCCAATTGTGTTCCCGCCCCTCCGGGCATTGCGGGCATCGTCGGCACGCCGGTGCTGATCTTCGGCATTCAGATGCTGCTCGGCCACAAACATCCCTGGCTGCCGGGCTTCATCCGGCGTCGGACGGTGTCGGTATCGAAATTCAAGCGCCTGATCGACCTGACCGAGCCGAAGCTTCAGAAGCTCGAGAGCTATTGCCGCCCGCGCTTGACGCAATTGTTCAGCGTTTTCGGCGACCGGATGATCGGCCTCTTTGCCGTTCTGGTCGCGCTATCGGTGCTGATCCCCTTTCCGGGCACCAACTTTCCGCCTTCCATCGCGCTCGTGGTCATCTCCATCGCGGTGATGGAGGAGGACGGCTATCTGCTGATCGGCGGCTATCTCATCGGCTTTGCGGGGCTTGCCTATACGATCACCATTCTTGGCGCCTCCTATCACTTGATCCACGCGGCGATCACCAACTGGTTCTAGCGCCTGATCCGGTCCCAGTCCTTTCGTCATCGAGAGGGGCTTTGCGTCGGAGCGTACGGCGTTTTATAAGCCCGCTATCGTCAACAGCCGCGGCCTGACGGGTTCCTTTAAGCGAGGGGAGCCTTCGGCCGTCTCTCCGGAGGCCCTATGGCCGGACATTCACAGTTCAAGAATATCATGCATCGCAAGGGGCGCGTGGATGCGGTGCGCTCCAAGGTGTTCTCGAAGCTCGCCCGCGAAATCACCGTGGCGGCCAAGATGGGCATGCCCGACCCCAACATGAACCCGCGCCTGCGGTCGGCAATTCTGGCGGCGCGGGCCGAGAACATGCCCAAGGACAATATCCAGCGCGCCATCAACAAGGCGGTCGGCGGCGAGGGCGATAATTACGACGAGATCCGCTACGAGGGCTACGGCCCTGGCGGCGTCGCGCTGATCATCGAGGCCATGACCGACAACCGCAACCGCACCGCCTCGGATATCCGCTCGTACTTCACCAAGAGCGGCGGCAATCTGGCCGAAACGGGCGCCGTTTCGTTCATGTTCGACCATGTGGGTCTCGTGGAATTCAAGCCCGAGGTGGCAGATGCCGACACGATGCTCGAAGCCGCGATCGATGCGGGCGCCGATGACGTAACGTCCTCCGAGGATGGCCACGAGATCTATTGCGACAGCACCTCGCTCAACGAGGTCACCAAGGCGCTGGAGGAAAAGTTCGGCGAGCCGAAGGCCTCCAAGCTGGTCTGGAAGCCGCAGACGCCGATTCTGGTGGATGACGAAGCCGGCGAAAAGCTCATGCGCCTGATGGAGACGCTCGAAGAGCATGACGATGTGCAGAACGTCTACGGCAATTTCGAATTGTCGGATGCGCTGATGCAGAAGATGTCGGAATAAGCTCGAGCTTGTTCCCTCCCCCTTGGGGGGAGGGCTAGGGTGGGGGTGTCGGCGCAAGCTGACTTAATGATTGGCGCTTACACCCCCACCTCCAACTCCTCCCCGCAAGGGGGAGGAGAGCGCGTGGTGCTTCTGCTACGGGACTCGCAGGACTTTCATGGACCCCATCCGAATCCTCGGTCTCGATCCCGGCCTGCGCAACACCGGCTGGGGCATCATCACGATCGAGGGCTCGAAGCTCTCCTTCGTCGCCTGCGGCGTGGTGACGTCGGATGCGGAGCTCGACTTGGCGCTCCGCCTGAAGCAGCTTCACGACCGGCTGACGGACGTCGTCGCCACCTGGACGCCCCACGAGGTCGCGGTGGAGGAAACCTTCGTCAACAAGGACGCGCAGGCGACCCTGAAACTCGGCCAGGCCCGCGCCATGTCGCTGCTGGTCCCCGCCATGCACAACCTGCCGGTCGCCGAATACGGCGCCAATCAGGTCAAGAAGACCGTCGTCGGCGTGGGCCATGCGGACAAGAACCAGGTGCTGGCGATGGTGAAGATCCTGCTGCCCAGGGCCGACCCGAAAAAAGCCGACGCGGCCGATGCGCTTGCGATTGCGATCTGTCATGCACACCAGCGCAAGGCGCGGGCTTTGGCGGCGAGCTTTTAGGGTGTTACAGAGGCTCAACGGCCCTGGCGGGGAAAAGTCGAGCGTCCTGAGGGTTGTCCGGCCAGGGCGCAGCACCCTCACCCGGACCCTTGGTCCGACCTCTCCCTCGAGGGAGAGGTGAGGAACGAGCGCCAACCCCCACCTCTCCCCGGTGGGGAGAGGTCGAGCGAAGCGAGGGTGAGGGGCTTAGGGCGCAAGGGGGAAAACGATTGATCGGCAAACTTAAAGGGATCATCGACGCCTATGGCGACGACTTCGTGATCCTCGACGTTCAGGGCGTCGGCTACGTGGTGCATTGCTCGTCGCGGACGCTGCAGAACCTGCCGCCGGTGGGCGAGGCGGCCTCGCTCTCCATCGAGACGCATGTGCGCGAGGACATGATCCGGCTCTTCGGCTTCCGCTCGGATGCGGAGCGCGAATGGTTCAAGCTGCTGCAATCGGTGCAGGGGGTCGGCGCCAAGGTGGCGCTCGGCATCCTCTCGGTGCTCGATCCCGGCACGCTGGCAACCGCCATCGCCACCGGCGACAAGGCGTCCGTGGCGCGTGGCCCCGGCGTCGGCCCGAAGCTCGCCCAGCGCATCGTCTCGGAACTGAAGGACAAGGCCCCGGCCTTTTCCGCCATCGATCCGGCGCTGATCCGCCTGTCGGGATCGCTCGACGACAAAACCGCGCCCGCGCCCGTCTCCGATGCTGTCTCGGCCCTGGTCAATCTCGGCTACCCGCAGGCCCAGGCATCGGCCGCGATTGCGGCGGCGATGAAGAGTGCGGGCGAGGAGCCGGAAGCCAAGACGCTGATCCGGCTGGGCCTGCGCGAGTTGGCGCGGTAGAAGAGCTTCGTCTATACGAAGCCTTTGAAGGATTGCGATTCTTTGACCGATTCCCGCCTGTTGACCCCCGAAAAGCGCGAGGACGATGCCGACCTGTCGCTGCGTCCGCTCTCGCTCGTTGATTTCACGGGCCAGAAGGCGGCGCGGGCGAATCTGCAGGTCTTCATCAATGCCGCAAAGTCACGCGGCGATGCCCTCGACCATGTGTTGTTCGTCGGCCCGCCAGGCCTCGGCAAGACCACGCTGGCGCAGATCGTGGCGCGGGAGCTCGGGGTGAATTTCCGCTCGACCTCCGGCCCGGTTATCGCCAAGGCGGGCGACCTTGCGGCGCAGCTCACCAATCTGGAAGAGCGCGACGTGCTCTTCATCGACGAGATTCACCGCCTCAACCCGGCCGTCGAGGAAATCCTCTATCCGGCCATGGAGGATTATCAGCTCGACCTGATCATCGGCGAGGGTCCGGCCGCGCGTTCGGTCAAGATCGAGCTGCCGAAATTCACGCTGGTGGGCGCGACGACCCGCGCGGGCCTTCTTACCACCCCGTTGCGCGACCGCTTCGGCATCCCGATCCGGCTCGAATTCTATACGGTTGAGGAGCTTGAACTCATTGTCCGGCGCGGCGCGCGGGTGCTCGGCATGGGCATGAGCGCGGACGGCGCCAACGAGATCGCCCGCCGCGCCCGTGGCACCCCTCGCATTGCCGGAAGGCTGCTGCGCCGGGTGCGGGATTTCGCGATCGTGGACGGCGTCGATACGGTGACGCGGGAGCACGCGGATGCGGCTTTGCGCCTGCTCGACGTGGATCCGATCGGGCTCGACCAGATGGACCGCAAATACCTCACCCTGGTGGCGCTCTCCTTCGGCGGCGGCCCGGTCGGCATCGAGACCATTGCGGCGGCGTTGTCGGAGCCCCGCGATGCCATCGAGGACATCATCGAGCCTTACCTTCTCCAGAAGGGCTTCGTGCAGCGCACCCCCCGCGGCCGAATGCTGACCACGCACGCCTTCCGCCATCTTGGGTTGGCGGAGCCGAGCCGCGAGGCGGCGCAGTTCGGGCTGTTTGCGGGAGACGAGGATGCGTGAGAAGCGCGGCGGCGATTCCCTCCCCCTTGTGGGGAGGGCCCGGGTCGGGGTGCCGGCTCCAGACCCATCCGACGCCGGCGCCAGCACCCCCACCTCCAACTCCTCCCGGAAAGGGGGAGGAGAGCGCGTCGAGACTTTCCCCCACCTCTCCGGCCGCCTCGAGGGCGACACGCATATTCTGCCGATCCGCGTCTACTACGAGGACACGGATTTCTCTGCGCGGGTCTATCACGCGAGCTACCTGCGATTCCTTGAGCGCGGACGGACGGAGCTTCTGCGGGCGCTGGAAGTCGCCCAATCCGACCTTCATGCGGAGATGGGCGGGCTTGCCTTCGTGGTGCGGAAAATGACCATCGATTTCCTCGGCGCGGCCCTGATGGATGACGTCCTGACGGTGGTCACGCGGCCAAAGGAGATGCGCGGGGCGTCAATGATTCTGGCGCAGGAGGTCCGTCGCGGTGCCGATGTGCTGGTCAAGGCCGATGTCACCGTGGCGGCGGTCCGGGAGGGCCGCGCCGTGCGCATCCCGGACCACCTGAGATCCGCCCTGTCGGCCGGTCTTTCCTGAGCTTACCGGTGCCCTGAGGGGCCCAGCAGGCAATTCTGCCAGGTCGCGGTGCGATCGACGCCGCCCATGTCGGCGGAAGTCAGCCCGATGTCGTGAAGCGCGCGTTCGTCCAGACTGTAGAGCGCGTTCCGGCTCGCCCGGCGGTCGAGCCATGCCTCGAGCCGCAGCAGGAGCGGCAGGAACGATGGCATCGTGCGGTGGGTGGGAGCGAAAGAGCAAAGATTTCCTGGGGCGGTTGCGGTGATCATGACGGGCCTCTTCCGATAGCGTTTTGCTAGGTGTAGGGTGCTCCCGCACAGGGGCCGAAGCAAACGCGAAGACTTTCGCTTCAGCCCAAGCAAATCTTGGTCAGATCATGTCCCGTCGCCGTCTCCCGCCCCTCAAATCCTTGCGCGCTTTCGAGGCGGCGTCCCGTCACCTCAACTTCGAGCGGGCGGGGGACGAGCTTGCCGTCACGGCGAGCGCGGTCGGCCAGCAGGTGAAGTCGCTGGAGGCGTGGCTGGGGCTCCCCCTTTTCGTGCGTCTGCCGAGCAAGGGCGTGGCGCTGACCGTTGTCGGCGAGCGCTACGCCGCCGCGATCTCCGAAGTGCTCGACCGGCTCGACGAGGCGACGGCGCGGGCGCTGAAACCCGAGGCCTCACGCACCTTGACCGTCGCCACCGTGCCGAGCTTCGCCTCCGGATGGCTCATTCCGCGTTTGGGTTCTCTGCGGGAGCGGCATCCCGACCTCGATGTGCGTATCTCGGTCGGACAGGGCCGCACCGATTTCGCCCGTGAGGATGTGGATGTGGCGATTCGGATGGGTCGGGGCTTCTATCCCGGCCTGCGAACCGATCTGCTGATGGAGGAGACGTTCTTTGCCGTGTGCAGCGCGGCCCTCGTCAACGATCCGGTTCATCCGCTCAAAGAGCCCGCCGATCTGCGCTACCACACGCTGCTGCATGAGATCGTCGACACCATTCCGGACTATATCACTTGGGACAAGTGGCTTGCCGCGATCGGAGTCGAGGGCATCGACACGTCTCGCGGGCCGTCTTTCCCGCACACCTATCTGAGCCTGCAGGCGGCGGCCTCCGGTCAAGGCGTCGCGCTCGCCACCAATGTCCTGATCGGCGATTATCTCGATGCCGGCCGCCTCGCGCGGCCATTCCCGCACGAGGTCAAGGGCGTTTATCAGTATTACGTGGTGTGCCCGGAGACGACCGCCGATAGGCCGTCGATCGTCGAGTTTCGGAACTGGGTGCTGGACGAGGCCCGGGCGGCGGGCCAACGCTCCTGACCGGCCGAAATCGATCAACTGCGAAATCGATCAACTGCAGGTGATGCGGCCTTCCGGGCGCCGCCCATAAACCAAGCCTTAACCTTACTCTGTGCCTAACAGGTAACAGAGGGAGCGTATCTGCAAGGCCCCCGGGCGCGCCCATACTTTTGACAGATTGTAGCGCGAACGAGCGAGGGTACGCGGAAAAATTCTCTCCTCGATCATGGTCCGGCGATGGGGCTGCCCCTTCGCCGTCAGGGTCATGCGACAACTTTTAAGAACGCCGTGGATCCCGCCCTCGGGACCACCCGAAGCGCGAGGTCTTGCCCATGAATCCGGTTGATGTTGCCCAGGCTGCTCCTGCGGTACACGACTTGTCCCTGTTCAGCCTGTTCTGGCAAGCGCATTTCACCGTCAAGCTGGTGATGGTGGGGTTGCTCGGCGCGTCGATCTGGTCCTGGGCCGTCATCGTCGACAAGACGCTGCTCTATTCGCGCACGAAGCGGGCGATGGACCGCTTCGAGGAGGTGTTCTGGTCGGGTCAATCGCTCGAGGAACTCTATCGCTCGCTTCAGAACCGGCCTGCGACGGGCCTGTCCGCCGTGTTCGTCGCCGCCATGCGCGAATGGAAGCGCTCGTTCGAGGGATCGAGCCGGACGTTCCAGAGCCTCGGGCAGCGCATCGACAAGGTGCTCGACGTGACCATCCAGCGCGAGGTCGAACGGCTCGATTCCAAGCTGATGATCCTCGCCTCCATTGGCTCGGCCGGCCCGTATATCGGCCTGTTCGGCACTGTGATCGGCATCATGAATTCGTTCACGTCGATTGCCGCCTCCAGCAACACGAGCCTTGCGGTCGTGGCGCCCGGCATCGCCGAGGCGTTGTTTGCCACCGCCATCGGCCTGTTCGCGGCCATTCCGGCGGTCATCGCCTACAACAAGCTGCAATCGGAAGTCGGCAAGCTGCAATCGCGGCTCGAAGGCTTTGCCGACGAATTCTCCGCCATTCTCTCGCGTCAGATCGACGAGCGCATCGCGCACGCAGCGTAAAGGGAGATTGACGATGGCCATGGCAGGTTCGGCAGGAGGCAACTCGCGACGCCGCAGGCGCGCGCGTCGCGGCGGGGCGATCAACGAAATCAACATGACGCCGTTCATCGACGTCATGCTGGTGTTGCTCATCATCTTCATGGTGGCAGCACCGATGATGAGCACGGGTGTTCCGCTCGATCTGCCCCAGACCAAGGCCGCGCCGCTGAACATGGACGCGAAACCGGTGACGCTTTCGATCAGGGCGAGCGGTCAGGTCTTCATGGGCGATGCCGAAGTCACTGACCAGACCATTCTTGGCAAGCTTTCCGAGGTCTCGAAAAAGGGCTTCGAAGAGCGCATTTTTTTCCGGGCCGACAAGAAGGTTGATTACGGGCGGGTCGCGCAGATCATGTCGATCGTCACAGGTGCCGGTTACAGCCGCGTTGCGCTCGTGACCGAACCTGACCAGCGCTAGGCAGAATAGGGCGAGGATCGAAAGCGTGGCGTTGCGGCTGAAATTCAACCCTTCGGAACCGGGCTTCTGGGTCTCGGGCGTGTCGCACGTGGTGATCCTCGGCGCCGCGATGCTGACGCTGTCGACCGTCGCCGAATTCCCCGACGCGCAGGAAGGGATCCCGGTCGAAATCATCACCGACAACCAGTTTTCGCAGATCACCAAGGGCGAGAAGACCGCCAAGGAAGTCCAGGCGACGCCGAAGCCCCGCGCCGACCGCGTAGCGGAAAAGATCGAGCAGCGTGATCCCGGCGAGGACAAGCGCGATGCGCCCGCACCGCCGAAGCGCCCCGAGGAAATGAAGGTCGCCGACAAGGAAGAGCCGGTCGCTGCCCAACCGCCTGCTCCTCCGCCACCCGCAAAGCCGGCCGAGACGAAGGTCGACACGCAGGCCGAGGAAGAAAAGAAGCTGATCGAGAAAGCCGAGGCGGAAGCGGTGGCCCAGAAAGTTGCCGAGGCCAAGGCGAAAGCGGAAGCCGATGCGCAGGCGAAGGCTGAGGCGGACGCAAAGGCAAAGCTGAAAGCCGAGGCCGACGCGAAGGCAAAGGCCGACGCGGAAGCCAAGAAGGTCGCGGAAGCAAAAGCCAAAACCGAAGCCGAGGCCAAGGCCCGCAAGGAAGCCGAAGCGGCGAAGAAACTCGATTTCGGCGATATCAAACAACTGTTGCAAAACAAAGAGAAGCACCAATCGACCGGCGCGACCGGGACCGAAGTGCAGAAGACCGCCTCACTCGGGACGCAGACCGGGAACGCGGCGAAGCTGTCTCCGAGCATGGAAGATGCGCTCGGCGGACTTCTCAAGGAGCAGATCACAAAGTGCTACAACCCTCCTCCCGGCGCGATGACAACCTCCGAGATTCCCGTGCTGGAAGTGAAATTCAATACCGACGGCACGTTAGCGGCGGAGCCGCGCGTCCTCAAAGCCGGTTCGTCCAGCCTCGACCGTGCCGTTGCGGACGCGGCCTTGCGCGCATTGAGACGCTGCGCGCCTTATAATATTCCGGCCAAATTCGCGCCTTATTACAGCTCGTGGAAGCATTGGAATATGCACTTCGAGCCCCCTTCCGTTTAGGCCCTTCAATACCGCTCGTGTCCAGGATGGAAATCACCAAAGCCATGTCAGTTCGCTCTATCGATCGCGTCATCTTCACGGCGTTCTGCTTCCTCTTCGCGCTTGTTGTCTCGACGATTCCTTCGCAGGCGCAACTCCAGCTCCGCATCAGCCCCGGCAGCCAGTTCCAACCCATGCCGATCGCCATCGCGGATTTCCAGGGTGAGGGGGATCTCGGGCAGCAGGTGTCGGGCATCATCGCCAAGAACCTGCAGCGCTCGGGCTATTTCACGCCGCTCGACAAATCGCGGTTTCCGGAACGGCCCGCCTTCGATGCCGCGCCGCGTTTCGAGGCATGGAAGCTTGCGGGCGCGCAGGCCCTCGTCACCGGCCGCGTCACGCGCGACCCGTCCGGTCGGCTCAAGGCAGAATTCCGCCTGTGGGACGTGGAGACGGGCCAGCAGCTGACGGGGCAGCAATACGCGACCGATCCGAATTTCTGGCGTCGCATCGGCCACATTATTTCGGATGCGGTCTACACCAAGATCACAGGGTTCGGCGGCTTCTTCGACACGCGCATGGTGTTCGTGGATGAATCCGGTCCCAAGGAAAACCGCCGCAAGCGGCTCGCCATCATGGACCAGGACGGCGCCAATGTGCGCTTCCTGACGCAAGGCGACAATCTGGTGGTGACGCCGCGCTATTCGCCCGCGACCCAGGACATCACCTACATGTCGCAGGCCGATGGCCAGCAGCCGCGCGTTCAGGTGATCAATCTGGAGACCGGCGCGCGTCAGGTGGTGGGCAACTTCCCCGACATGACCTCGTCGCCGCGCTTCTCGCCCGATGGTCGACGGATCGTCATGAGCCTGCAGCAGGGCGGCAACGCCAACATCTTCATGATGGACCTGAATTCGCGCGCCACCACGCGGCTCACCTCGACGGCGGCGATCGATACATCACCGTCCTTCTCGCCCGACGGGAAGGAGATCGTGTTCGAGAGCGATCGTGGCGGCCAGCAACAGGTCTACGCCATGGCGGCGGACGGCTCGAACCAGCGCCGGATCTCGTTCGGCGACGGTTCGTATTCGCAGCCCGCATGGTCCCCGCGGGGCGATTACATTGCGTTCACGAAGCGCCGGGCCGGGGGCTTCTCCATCGGCATCATGAAGCCGGACGGATCGGGTGAGCGTATTCTCACCGAGGGCTTCCACAACGAGAGCCCGACCTGGGCGCCCAACGGCCAGTACATCCTGTTCTTCCGCGATCCCGGCGGGCAATCGGGGGGCAAGCTCTACATGGTGGATATCACCGGCCGGGTCGAGCAGCCGATCCAAACGCCATCATTCGCCTCGGACCCGACCTGGTCCCCGCTGCTCAGCGAGAACCGGGGATAAGAGATCGATAGTCCCGAACGGGGTGTCGTGAGGCATCCCCGTTCGGGTTTTGGCCCGATTCAGGCGCGCTGGCCAGCCGCCGGGATCGGTGGGTTGTCCTTGCGGCTCTTGAGCTTGAAGGCGAGCGCCAGCAGGGTGATGCCGAAGACCAACGCATAGGCGCCGATCCACCACGTGAGGACGACCGCGCCGACCAGCGGCCCGACCAGAAGTGCGATGCCGAACAGCACCGACACGATGCCGCTGAAGATCAGCCAGCCGCGGCCAAAGGCCGGGTTCAGCTTGAACGCGGCGACGATCTCCAGAACGCCCGTGATCAGTGACCAGACCGCCACCAGGGTCACGAAGAAGATCACCGTCAGGCCCGGCCACGCAAACGCGATGACACCCACGGCGATGTCGACGATGCCCTCGAGCACCAGAAGCCCCCAACGCTGGTGATTGGACGCCGCCCTGACGGCCGACACGATGCTGAAAACACCGTCGACGAGCATGTAGGCCGAGAAGAACAGCACGAGCGACAGCATCGTGACGCCCGGCATGAACAGCGCGATCAACCCGAAAACGATGGCAAAGACGCCCCGCAGCGCCACCGCCCACCAGTTCTGGGCGAGAAGCATGCTCATCGCATGGGCGCGATCCAAGGTCGGAAAAGTATCTGAAGTCCCGGTTGCCATGTTGATCTCCTGTGAGGGACCCGGCGGCGTGTTTCGCACCTGTCCTTAGGAAAAAGTATACATCCTACCCAACACCTTGACAGTGAATTTCTGTTTATTCCCCTGCGGAAACAGCCCCATCCTTCCGTTCCGCCATCTTTTCCTTGTTGATCCTGCGCCTGAGCTTGAGCTTTCGGTGACGCAACTGGACCCGTCTCTTGAGGCGAAATGATCGAATCAGCAGGGCCATCCCGAGCCAGACGAGGGCGATCACAATGGGCGCAACGATGAGCGCGGGAAACAGGATCAGGACGATCGCCAGCGCCAGCAGGGCCAGTCCGATAATCGCGATGCTGCTGGCCTCGGTTGCGGTCAGCGAGCGCGAACCCATGGTCTTGCCGACGGAATTGCTCAGCGCGAGAGCGCCGGCGGCGAGCCGGCGGACGCCGCCGCGCTTGAGACGGCTGCCCAATCTGCGCGACCGCATGTTGGTGGCCTGACGCCGGCGCGTGAGCGTGCCGGGGACAATCTCGGTCGCGTTGGCAAGGTCCTCCAGGTACATGGCCTCCATGGCCTCGGCGATGCCCGTATCCTCGACGGCGACGTCGAGCTCCCAATTGGTCGCCCAGCTTGCCACATTAAGGTTGGTCGAACCGACGCGCGCCCAGCGGCCGTCCGCCACGGCGGTCTTGGCGTGCATCATCGAGCCGTTCCACTCGAAGACCCGGATGCCGGCCTCGATGAGCGAGCGGTAGCCGGCGCGCACGATGGGCTGGAGCACCGGAACGTCGCTCGACCCCGGCACCAGCAACCGCACATCCACGCCGTCGCGGGCCGCCTCGCCCAGCGCCTGAACGTAGGAGGTGGTGGCGACGAAATACGCATCCGTCAGCCACAGATTCCGTTGCGCCATCGAGGCGATGAACTGGTCGAAGCGGTAGGTGCGGAACATGCCGGGCTCGCCGCAGATCACGCGTGCCGCCACATCTCCGGCAGGCGGGATGCCCTGCGGGTTCAGAAATTCGCCGCGGTCGATGGGATCGCCCGCCCGCGCCCAGCTCTCCGCAAACGCGGCGTCGAGATCAGCCACCACAGGCCCTTCGATCGACAGGCCGGTATCGCGCCAGGGTTCGGCAATGTCGCTGCCGCGCCAGCTATTGGAGATGCAGAGGCCGGCGACAAAGCCCCGGCTTCCGTCGACGGTGATGACCTTGCGGTGGTTGCGGCGGATCCAGAACGGGTCGGTAAGCCGCGGCGGATTGGAAACGCGCACCTCGACGCCCGCCTTCCGGAGGCGGTTCCAGAACGACGGCAGGGCGCGCCAGGACGTGCCGAGCCAGTCGTAGAGCACACGCACGGTGACCCCGGCACGCGCGCGCTCCATCAGCGCTTCGCCGAAGGCGCGGCCGGTGTCGTCGTCGGCGATGATGAAGTTCTCGAAATGCACGACGCGCGTCGCGGAATGGATGGCCGCGAGCCAGGCCGGATAGTTCTCGCCTGCATCCTTGAGGAGTGCGACGGCGTTGCCGGTCCGCAGGTCGCTGTCGGCAATGCGTGCGAACGCCCGTTCAATGCGTGACTCTCCGGGCAGGGCGAGATTACGGGTCTTTGCAATTGGGGGGAGGGGCGTGTTCATGACCTCACAACGCGCGAACCTGTATTCCCTTCCCAATATGGGGGGTCTTCGCGGATCGCCAAACAAGCGTGGCCGTATCGCCACCTCTTTGCCGCATTCACTCTCGATTAACCCTAAGCTCAACTTTCAGGACGAGTCGCCGATTCACCTTGCTCGTCAACCTTCCATCAAGGTTGACGGAACCCTCCCTTAACGATCGACAGCTATACACGACACAACGTTCGGCAGACGTATGTATTTGTGTAAGGAGTATTGCCATGATGACGTTGCGCGCCGTCAAGTTCGCCGCTGCCATTGTCCTCGCCCTCGGGGCGGCGGCGTGTTCGTCCAACAAAGATGGGATGGCCGGCGGAGCCGGAGGTTTCGGAGCCGGTGCGGCGACGCCTGGCAGTGCTCAGGATTTCGTCGTGAATGTCGGCGACCGGGTGTTCTTCGAGACGGACCAGACCGACCTCACCCCCACTGCCATCGCCACCCTGGACAAGCAGGCGCAGTGGCTCTCCCGCTATCCGAGCTACACGTTCCTGATCGAGGGACACGCGGACGAGCGCGGCACCCGCGAATACAACTTCTCGCTCAGCGCCCGCCGGGCGCAGAACGTGCGGGATTACCTGACCTCGCGCGGCATCCAGGCTTCCCGCTTCCGCGTCGTCTCCTACGGGAAAGAGCGTCCCGTCGCGGTTTGCAACGACATCTCCTGCTGGTCGCAGAATCGCCGTGCCGTGACGGTGCTGGATGCGGGCGCCGGAGCCTGAACGTAACCTTTGCAGGACCGGCCATAGCGGCCGGTCTTGCCTCGCTTTTCGCGGAATTCATATAAGGAACTCCGCCTCAATGTCGCCGTGACGGCGCTTATGTGTTATCGGCACGGCTTTAGGACCTACACAGGATCCCACATGCTTCGTCGCCTGATCGCCACTTTTGCCTTTATGGCTGCATTGGCCGCCCCTGCATTTGCGCAGGACGCCGCCGAGGCCATTGTTCGCCTCAACCGCCTCGAAGGCCAGTTCCGGCAGATGTCGGGGCAGCTCGAACAATTGCAGCACGAGAACCGGCAGCTCAAAGAACAGGTGCGGAAGTTCCAGGAAGACGTGGAATTCCGGTTCCAGGAGGGTCGCGGCGGGTCGAAATCCACACCGACCACCACGCCTTCGCGCCCGGTTCCCACGCAACCGCAGAAGCGCAGCGACGTCTTCGACCCGTCAAGCGCTCCGGATGCTCCCGGCGCACCGCTCCCGCTCGGGTCGACCCCGGCATCGGCTCCCTTGAACACCGCACAGGATCTCGGCCGTCCGGTTCCGAACGGACAGGTGGCGGAGATCGGTGATCTGATCGAGGAGGAAGAGACCGAGCTTGGCGCCCCGCTCGATCTCAACCCGATGGGCCGGCAACCCGCTTCCATTGCGGCCCCGCGAAGTGCTCCCATCGAACGGCCGAGCCCAAGCGTCGCCGCCACCAGCGTGGGCGACCCGCGTGCCGAATACGAGCTCGCCTATTCCTACCTGACCCAGCAGCAATACGAGCAGGCCGAGATGGGCTTCCGGCGTTTTCTGCAATCCAACCCCCGTGATCGTCTGGTTCCCGAGGCGTCCTACTGGCTCGGCGAGACCTATCTCCAGCGCAGCCGCTTCCGCGAGGCAGCCGAGCAATTCCTCACGATCTCGACCGAACACCCGAGCGCCGCGAAAGCGCCCGATGCGCTTTTGAAGCTGGGCGTCGCGTTGAATGGCCTTGGTGCCCGCGACCGGGCTTGCGCGGTCTTTGCCGAACTGGATCGCAAATATCCGCAGGCGTCCCCCGGAATTCGGCAGGGCTCCGAGCGCGAACAGAAACGCGCCCGCTGCGCCTGAACGGTAAAAGCCGTTCCCCCCTTCCATCACATGGCCGACACCGCATTCAGCGGCCCGACGTTGAATCGTCTCTTTTCCGGGTTGGACAAAGCCGCCGCGATTATCGCCGCGGTTTCCGGTGGGCCCGATTCCATTGCCATGATGCACCTGTTGGCCCGATGGAACCAACGATCTGATCCCTGCACCATTCTTGTCGCCACAATCGATCATGGCCTACGTCCGGAGGCAGCCGAAGAGGCGGTTTTCGTGGCGGGTGAAGCAAGTTCGCTGGGTCTGGCACACCGTACCCTTGTCTGGACCGGCACGAAACCCGCAAGCCGGCTGCAGGAACGCGCCCGCGCCGCACGGTATGCGCTTCTTGTCGGCCTCGCCCACGAAACCGGCGCGTCTCATCTCGTCACCGCCCATACGCTCGACGATCAGGCCGAGACGATCCTCATGCGCATCTCGAAGGGTTCCGGTCTTGCCGGCCTCGGCGGCATGCGGGCGGAGCGGGACAGGGACGGGATCCGCCACCACCGTCCCCTGCTGGACTACCCGAAATCAGCCCTGCTTGATCTCTGCCAAGCAGAGGGGTGGCCCTTTGTCACCGACCCTTCCAACACCGACGATCGGTTTACCCGGGTCCGCTGGCGCAAGGTGATGCCGGTGCTCGCCGCCGAAGGGTTGACGGCCGAACGCCTCGCCGAACTGGCGCGTCGGGTACGACAGGCCGAGGAAGCGCTGGACCTGAAAACCGGGGAGGCCTTCCTCCGCGCCAAGCCCGTTCCGGACGACACCGGACTGACGATCGACGCTGCGGTTCTTGGCATCGAGCCTTTCGAGATTGCCTTGAGGGTTCTGATGAAATCGCTCTCGCAGGCGGGGCTCGCCCTCGATCACAGCAGGCTGCAGCGGCTGGAAACGTGCACCGCACGGCTGCGCGACGCTGTCCTTCGCCGGCAGGCTCTCCGGATGACCATCGCGGGGGCGCTTCTCGATCTCGGCCGGGATGGATCGTTGAGGATCGCGCCCGAGACCCCCCGCCGGCGCGGGCGTTAGGCATTTCTCTTATCCTTGTCGGGGAGATAGCGCCCCACGGGCGCCGCATTCCCTTGGCAAGGGAAGCCTCCATGCCTACATTGAGTTTCAATAGCGTTTAGCCGCGCAGGGACATGTGGTCCTTGGCGCATCATCTCCCTCTGGGGCAGAACCTGATCAAATGAATTCAAATTTCCGCAACTTCGCCTTGTGGGTTGTCATCTTCCTGCTGGTGTTGGCGCTCGTGACCCTTTTCCAGAGCCCCGGCCAGCGTGGGGGCGGCGGCGATATCGCCTACAGCCAGCTTCTGAGCGAAGCCGATGCGGGTCGCATCACCAATGTGGTGATTTCGGGTCCGGAGATCAGTGGCACCTATTCGGACGGGCGCACCTTCACGTCCTACGCGCCGAACGACCCGAACCTGGTGACGAAGCTGCAGCAGAAGGGCGTTCAGATCACGGCCCGGCCGCAATCCGACAGCACCCCCTGGTTCATCGCATTTCTCATGAACATCCTGCCGATCGCCCTGTTCATCGGCGCCTGGGTCTTCATGTCGCGCCAGATGCAGAACGGCGCCGGTCGGGCTATGGGCTTCGGCAAGTCGAAGGCGAAGCTGCTGACCGAGGCTCACGGGCGCGTCACGTTTGATGATGTGGCGGGTGTCGACGAGGCCAAGGAAGACCTGCAGGAGATCGTCGAATTCCTGCGCGATCCTCAGAAATTCCAGCGCCTCGGCGGCCGCATTCCCCGCGGCGTGCTGCTCGTCGGCCCTCCCGGTACCGGTAAGACGCTGACGGCGCGGGCTGTCGCCGGCGAGGCGAACGTTCCGTTCTTCACCATCGCGGGTTCGGATTTCGTCGAGATGTTCGTGGGCGTCGGCGCAAGCCGGGTGCGCGACATGTTCGACCAGGCCAAGAAGAACGCACCCTGCATCATCTTCATCGACGAAATCGACGCTGTCGGCCGCCATCGCGGCGCCGGCCTCGGCGGCGGCAACGACGAGCGCGAGCAGACCCTCAACCAGCTCCTGGTCGAGATGGACGGCTTCGAGGCCAATGAGGGCGTGATCATCATCGCTGCCACCAACCGGCCCGACGTGCTCGATCCGGCGTTGATGCGGCCCGGCCGCTTTGACCGGCAGATCGTGGTGCCGAACCCCGATGTGGTCGGTCGTGAGAAGATCTTGCGTGTCCACGTCCGCAAGGTGCCGCTGGCGCCCGACGTCGACCTGAAGGTGATCGCCCGCGGCACGCCCGGCTTCTCCGGCGCCGACCTGATGAACCTCGTCAACGAGGCAGCGCTTCTGGCGGCCCGCCGCGGCAAGCGCATCGTCACCATGAGCGAGTTCGAGGACGCCAAGGACAAGGTCATGATGGGTGCGGAACGTCGCACGCTTGTGATGACCGACGACGAGAAGCGCCTGACCGCTTATCACGAAGCAGGCCACGCCATCGTCGCGCTGAACGTTCCCGCCACCGATCCGGTGCACAAGGCGACGATCATCCCGCGCGGACGTGCGCTCGGCATGGTCATGCAGTTGCCCGAGCGGGACAAATTGTCCATGAGCTACGAGCAGATGACGTCGCGTCTCGCCATCATGATGGGCGGCCGCATCGCCGAGGAAATGATCTTCGGCAAAGACAAGGTCACGTCCGGCGCGCAATCCGACATCGAGCAGGCGACCCGTCTTGCCCGCATGATGGTGACGCGCTGGGGCTTCTCGCCGGAACTCGGCACGGTCGCGTACGGCGAGAACCAAGAGGAAGTGTTCCTCGGCATGTCCATGGGACGCCAGCAGAACATTTCCGAATCGACTGCGCAGAAGATCGACTCGGAAGTCCGTCGCCTTGTCGAAGACGGCCTGATCGACGCGCGCCGCATCCTCACCGAGAAGGAACAGGACCTCGAAGCGCTGGCCAAAGGCCTGCTCGAATACGAGACCCTGAGCGGCGACGAGATCAAGAACCTGCTCGACGGGCAGCCGCCGATCCGCGACAGCGGCGATACGGTCTCGACCGCACGCGGTTCCGCGGTCCCGACGGCGGGCCGCGGCAAGCCGCGCGAGACGGGCGGCGGCATGGAGCCGCAACCGCAGGCTTGATCGGCCAAGCTTAAAACCGACAGCTTCAAGAACGCTCGCCCGACAAGGCGGGCGTTTTTATTGGCTGGCAGGTTCTGCCTTGCGACGAGCAAGATCTCTTTTTCTCCATGGCCGCAATTGCCCGCCGATGTAACAATCGCTTATCACTTGTGATGGCTTACTGCCTGCCGAAGCGAGCAGATTGGCTGCCGAAGCCTTGACCCGGATCTTGCGGGTTGCTTTGAGACCTTACGGCGCTGAGCGGCGCAACCGAATGCGGAGACACACACGTGCGCAAATACTTCGGAACGGACGGCATTCGCGGACGGGCCAACGGCGTCATCACGCCGGACCTCGCCTTGCGTGTCGGCCAGGCGGCCGGCCTCGCATTCTTGCGCGGTGATTATCGCCACCGGGTCATCATCGGCAAGGATACGCGGCTCTCCGGCTACATGATCGAGAATGCGCTCGTTGCCGGATTCACCTCCGTCGGCATGGATGTGTTGCTGCTCGGCCCCATGCCGACGCCCGCGGTCGCCATGCTGACCCGCTCCATGCGCTGCGATCTCGGCGTCATGATTTCCGCCTCGCACAACGCTTACGAAGACAATGGCATCAAGCTGTTCGGGCCGGACGGTTTCAAGCTCAGCGACGACCTCGAACTCGAGATCGAAGCCCTGATGGATTCGGACCTGTCGCAGCGCCTTGCCAGCTCCGCAACGTTGGGCCGCGCCAAGCGTATCGACAGCGCCGATGCGCGCTATATCGAATTTGCCAAGCGCACCCTGCCACGCCAACTCGACCTGGAAGGCATGCGGGTCGTCGTCGATTGCGCCAACGGCGCCGGCTACAAGGTCGCGCCGGCGGCCCTTTGGGAACTTGGTGCCGAAGTGGTGTCGGTGGGCGTCGAGCCCAACGGCTTCAACATCAACCATGAGGTCGGCTCGACTGCGCCGGATGCGCTCATCAGCAAGGTGCGGGAGCTGCGCGCCGATGTAGGCATCGCCCTCGACGGCGACGCCGACCGCGTCCTCATCGTCGACGAGAAGGGCCAGAAGGTCGATGGCGACCAGCTGATGGGCGTGGTCGCGCGCTCCTGGCAGGAAGATGGCCGCCTCACGCGGGACGGCATCGTCGCCACGATCATGTCCAATCTCGGCCTCGAGCGCTTCCTCGGCGGCCTCGGGCTCGACCTCGTCCGTACGGCCGTTGGCGACCGTTACGTGCTCGAACACATGCGCGCCCACGGCTTCAACCTCGGCGGCGAGCAATCCGGCCACATCATCATGTCGGACTACACCACGACCGGCGACGGTCTGATCGCCGCGCTCCAGCTTCTTGCTGTCGTCAAGCGGCTCGACAAGCCGGTCTCGGAGGTCTGCCATTGCTTCGAGCCCCTGCCGCAGATCCTGAAGAATGTGCGCTACAAGGCGGGCAAGCCGCTGCTCGAAAACATCGTCATCAAGGCGATCGAGGCGGGCAAGGAACGTCTCGGCGCCAATGGCCGCCTCGTCATTCGTGCGTCGGGCACCGAACCGGTGATCCGCGTGATGGCGGAAGGCGACAACGGCGATCTCGTCAACAGCGTGGTGGACGACGTGGTCGATGCGGTGACGAAGGCCGCAAGCCAGGTTTCGACCGGAGCGTCGGCCCAGGGCGCGGCGTGAACCCCACCCGGTAACCAGCGGTAAACCAATGCTTCCTCCGCCGCCCCAAACACGGTTAAGAGCCACTTAACCTCGACGCTCTACGGTTATGGCGAATGATGTCGCGCAAGCGGCCTCTGTCGATTCGCCACCGAGGAGCAGCTGTCTTGCGCCTGCCGATTTTTGCCCTGGCAGCCCTTGCCCTCGGCTTCACCAGCTTGTCCGCCCAGGGCGCGGACCTTCCCCCCGCACCCATTCTCGATGACGACGATGAGGCGATCGGGTCCGGCTGGTATCTTCGCGGCGATGTGGGCCTTCTCGACCCAACGATTTCGCGGCGCTCGCGCGATATCGGTGCAGACAGCCTCTCGGCTCTCGTCAATGGCAAGCTCGATCGCACGGGCATCGTCGGCGTCGGCGTCGGTTACCAGTTCTCTGCCTGGTTTCGCGCGGACGTCACCGTCGACCACCGGTTCGAGGCGAGATTCCGGGGCACTCGCTTTTCCACGGGCACCGTTTACGCGCTCGATCGCGCCGAGTTCGACGCCACCACGTTTCTGATCAACGGCTATGTGGATCTGCCGCTCTGGCACGGCATCACGCCCTATCTCGGCGTCGGCATCGGGCTCGCGCAATCCCGCTTCGGCGGTCGCAACCTTGACGTTGTGGGCCCATCCCTCGACGTGCCGATAGTGCCCTCGCGCGAAGAAACGCTGCTTGCCTGGGCGGTGATGGGCGGTATCGCGTTCGAGCTGACAACCAATCTCAAGATCGATCTCGGCTACCGCTACAGCCGCCTCGACGGCGGCGGGTTCGACCGCTGGAACGCGCCAATTCGTCCGCGCCACGTGAGCGCGCACGAATTTCGCGTTGGCGCGCGCTACATGCTCGACTGAGCGCGATCGTCGATTACTCGGCCGGATGCACCTTTGTCGGTGCCTCGCCATGCGGCCGCAAGCCGGTCTGCGCCCGCAGCTTGTCGAGCATCTCGCCCACATAGGTCGCGGGTTTGGTGTAGCCGCCGAGAAGCAGATAGATCGCCGGCACCACGAGGATTGTCAGCAGGGTCGAGAGCGTGACGCCGCCGACGATGACGGTGCCGATGGCATTGCGGGATTCAGCACCTGCGCCGGATGACCATGCGAGCGGGATCGCGCCGCCGATCATGGCGATCGACGTCATGAGGATGGGGCGAAGGCGCATGACCGAAGCCTCGATGACGGCGTCGCGGACCGAGTAGCCGCGCTCGCGCAGTTGGTTCGAGAACTCGACGATGAGGATGCCGTTCTTGGTCATCAGGCCGATCAGCAGGATCATGCCGATCTGACTGTAGATATTGAGCGATTGCCCCGTGAGCGCGAGCGCTGCGAGGCCGCCGGTGACCGCAAGCGGGACCGTCAGCATGATGATGAACGGGTTGATCCAGCTCTCGAACTGCGCCGCCAGCACCAGGAAGACGACGAGCAGCGCCATGCCGAAGGTCACATAGATGGCGTTCGAGGATTCGCGGAAATCGCGGGACTGGCCTGAATAGCCGATCCGTGCCTCGGCTGGCAGATTATCGCGCGCAATCTGCTCCAATTCTCCGAGACCCTCCCCGATAGATACGCCGGGGGCGAGCGCCGATTGGATCGTGATCGAGCGTAGACGGTCAAACCGATTCAGTGCCTGCGGCGCTGCTGATTCCGAAAGGCTCACGAAGGACGAAAGGGGGATGAGATCACCGTTCGCTGCACGAACGAACGTGTTGGTAAGATCGTTGGGCGTTGCGCGATCCTCCGCGCGAGCGCGCATGATCACCGGGTATTCGTCACCGCGATTGACGAAGGTGGAGACCTCGCGCTCCCCGAACATGAGTTCAAGCGTGCGGCCGATATCCTCAACCGATACGCCGAGATCGGCGGCGCGCTGACGATCGATCTGGATGCGGATGTCCGGTTGCGACTCGCGGTAGTTGGAGTCGATGTTGACGAATTTGCCCGTCTCCTGCGCCTTTTGCATAACGAGGTCACGCCAACCCCGCAAAGTCTCGTAATCCGGCCCACCGAGCACAAACTGGATCGGCTGACCGAAGCCACCCGCGCCGCCGAAGGACGGCGGGTTAAGCGGAAAAGCGCGCGCTCCCGGGAAGTTCGACACCTTGGGCGTTAGCTGCTGGACAAGTTCCTGCTGTTTGATGTTACGGTTTTCCCAAGGCACGAGACGCACGATCACGATACCTTCGTTCACGGGCGAGGGGCGCGCAAAGCCCGGCGCCACCTGACTCAGCATGGACGAGACGATGCCCTGTTCATGCAGCGGCATAAGGATACGCTCCACCTCCTTCACCCGGTTCCGAGTGTAGTCGAGGCTGGCGCCTTCCGGAGCCTGGATGCGCACGATGATTGCGCCGCGATCCTCTGTCGGAGCGAATTCCTTCGGCAGGGATTGAAACAGGCCATAGGCCGCGAGCGATACGATTGCGCCGAAGAAGAGAATGATGATCGGTGCCCGCAATGCGCGCGAGAGGAGCCAGCGATAACCGTTGTTCATGCCCTCGAAGAGCGGCTCCGTCATACGCTGGATGCGGCCATGAGCCGGCACCATCAGCTTCGAGCACAGCATCGGCGTGAGCGTGCGGGCCACGACGCCGGAGAAGAAAATGGCGGCCGCCAGCGTGATTGCAAACTCGCGAAAGAGCTTGCCTGTATTGCCCGTCATGAATGCGAGAGGAATGAATACCGCCATCAGGGTCGCCGTGGTCGCGATCACTGCGAAGCCGATCTCGCGCGCACCGTCGAAGGAGGCGAGCAGCGGCGGCTGCCCTTCCTCAATGCGGCGATGGATGTTCTCGATCTCCACGATTGCGTCGTCCACCACGATGCCGATGGCGAGAACGATGGCCAGTAGCGTGAGCACGTTGATGGAGGCGTTGAAGAAGGACATCACCATGAAGGCGGCGATCACCGAAACCGGGATCGCAACCATGGCGACGATAGTCGAACGCCAGTCGCGCAGAAACAGCAGGATCACCAGAATGACGAGAGCCAGACCCTCGATCAACGTGTGCAGCACGCCGTCGATCGACGCGCGGATGAACTGACTCTCGTCGTAGAGGATTTCGGCGGTGGTCTCTGGCGGAAGCGACGGTCTGAGTGCCTCCACCTCCTTGCGGACCGCGTCCGCAACCGACAACGTATTGGCTGTTGACTGGCGCACGATGCCCATGCCGATCGCGGTCTGGCCGGATTGATAGAATTCGAACCGGGTGTCTTCGGCGCCAACCTCGACGCGGGCGACCTCGCCGAGCCGCACCAGATAGCCGTTCTTGTTGGTGACGATCACCTGTTGGAATTCTTCCGGCGTTGCGAGGCGCGAATCCGTCTTGACGGTGAACTCGCGCTGGGCGGATTCGATGCGCCCACCAGGCAATTCCACATTCTGCCGTTTGATTGCGTTCTCAACATCCTGAACGGTCAAGCCGCGGGCCGCCAGCGCCGGCCGGTCGATCCAGATCCGCATGGCATAACGCCGCTCACCACCCAGATAGACATTGGCGACGCCGGGGACCGTCGAGAGTCGGTCTACGTAGACGCGTTTCAGGTAATCGCTGAGTTCGAGCGAGTCGAGGCTGTTCGAAGTAATGCCGACCCACATGATCGCCTGCGCATTTGCGTCGACCTTGCGGATCACCGGGGTGTCGGCGCCATCGGGCAGACGGCCGATAACGCGCGAGACCGCATCGCGCACGTCGGAAGTGGCGCCTTCAGGAGCACGGCTGACTTCGAACTCGATCGAGACAGACGACCGGTCGTTCTGGCTTTGTGAATTGACCTGCCGGATACCCTCGATGCCCGCGACGGCCCCTTCAATAATCTCCGTTACGCGACTCTCGATAACCTCGTTCGATGCGCCGCGATAGACGGTGGAGACGGAGACGACCGGCCGGTCGACGCTCGGATATTCACGCACCGGAAGATTGATGAGCGACGAGAGCCCGCCGACGATCAGCAACAGGCTGACGACGACTGCAAAAACAGGGCGGCGGATGAAGAGGTCGGAAACCTGCATGGTTCTGTTATCCGGTTCAGGGCGACGTACGAGCCGCACAAACGGACGGCGGCTGTCCGCCCGCGCGGCAAAAGATCAGGTTCGCGCCCAACGCGTCATCGACGCTCGGCCGCAAGGGCGCTGCCAATCGCCTGCGGCACGTTCAGCGAACTTCGCGACGGCTGTTCTCGGTTCGCCGCGGGAACGGGCGGCGCGGGTGGCGGCGAGCCCACCGGCCGCGCCACTACTTCGGCGCCTGCGCGGACCCGCTGGACGCCGAGCACCACAATCGACTCGCCCGGCTGCAAGCCTTCCAGCACCTCGACCTTGCCGCCCTGGCGCTGGCCGATGCGGATCACCCGCCGTTCGATCTTGTTGTCCTTGACCGGGTAGACGATCTGCCGGAGACCTTCGCTGACGATCGCCTCCTCGGGGATGAGGATCGCATCGTCCTTGGTGGTGACTTCGAGGCCCACCGACAGGAACATGCCGGGCTTGAGCGCTTCGTCGGGATTCTGGAACTCAGCGGTAAGCCGAATGGTGCGGGTCGCCTGGTCGACGCGGGTGTCGAGCGTGGACACGATACCCTTGAAGGTGCGGCCCTGATACGCGGCCGAGGTGGCATTGACGGTCTGACCCGTCTTCAGACGCCCGAGAAGATTCTCGGGGACGGAGAAATCCAGCCTGATGCGCGACAGGTCGTCCAGCGAGGTGATGCGCGTGCCGGGGGAGATATAGGCCCCGAGCGACACCGAGCGGGTGCCGACGCGGCCTGCAAAGGGCGCACGGATCGTCAGTTCCTCAAGCCGTGCTTCCGCGGCCTTGCGCTGTGCATGGGCGGATGCAAGCGACCCATCGAGGGATTTGACCTGCGCCGTCAGGTCTTCCACCTGGGCGCCGGTTCCGGCCCCGGTGCGGTTGAGTGTCATTGCACGGTCGAGCTTGATGGAGATTTCGTTTTTCAGCGCCAGGGCCCGGTTTGCTTCGGCGATCGCTTGTTCGATCTCGGCCCGGCGTTCATCCGCGTCCAGTTGCACCAGCACGTCGCCGGATTTGACGTTCTGGCCTTCCTCGAAACGGATTTCGTTGATGATGCCTGCAATTCGGGCAGTCACGGTGATGGATTCGAAGGCACGGACGGTGCCGACCGATTCCCGCACCTCGACGACGCGCCCGGTCTTGACGGTGTCGACTTCCACGGTCGCCGGGGCCGTCGCGCCCCCACGTCTGCCTTGTCCCGGCGCAGTCGCCTGCTGGGCCGACCCGGCGAAATAGCTGCCAATGACTGGCGCTTTCGCCAAATGGCCGCCCTGATAGGCGTACCAGCCACCAAAGCCTGCTGCCCCCAGCACGACAATGACGGCGAGCTGACCGGACACACGCATGCTCGCTCCTTGAAATCGGAATATTGTACTGCTCCTAGCACAAGATGTGCCAGCAAAAGCGACCATACCGCAGCAGACACGACATTTTGTATTACGATTTCGTAATATGATGCTGGAGAAATAGACTTAAGCGATGATCTTGACGGAGAGGGCAGCATCCGGCATATCCGGCGGCGGGATACCCCTCCCCAACGAGGGGCAACCATCTGGAAGGATGGATAGCCATGACCGATCTGCCCGCAGCGCGTCCGCGCTCGCCTTTCTTTTCCTCCGGCCCGTGCGCGAAGCGCCCCGGATGGTCTCTCGAAAACCTCAAAACCGACACGTTGGGCCGCTCGCATCGGGCGAAGCTCGGCAAGGCGCGCCTGAAGCGTGCCATCGACCTCACCCGCGAGGTGCTTGAGGTTCCGGCCGATTACCGCATCGGGATTGTGCCTGCATCCGACACCGGCGCGGTCGAGATGGCCTTGTGGTCGATGCTCGGCGCCCGCCCAGTGGAAATGCTCGCCTGGGAAAGCTTCGGCGAAGGCTGGGTCACCGATGTGGCAAAGCAGCTCAAGCTCGATGATGTCCGCATCACGACGGCCGATTACGGGCTGCTACCCGACCTGTCCAAGGTGGATACCAAGGCGCGCGACGTGGTGTTCACGTGGAACGGTACGACGTCGGGTGTTCGTGTCGAGAACGCCGAGTGGATTGCTGCCGACCGCGAAGGTCTCACCATCTGCGATGCCACCTCGGCGGCATTCGCCCAGAAACTCGACTTCGCGAAGCTCGATGTAGTGACCTTCTCGTGGCAGAAGGTGCTCGGCGGCGAAGCCGCGCACGGCATGCTGATCCTCTCCCCCCGCGCGGTCGAACGGCTCGAGACCTACAAGCCCGCGTGGCCGCTGCCGAAGATCTTCCGCATGACCAAAGGCGGCAAGCTCATCGAAGGCATCTTCGAAGGCGAGACCATCAACACCCCGTCCATGCTCTGCGTCGAAGATTACATCGACGCGCTGGAATGGGCGCAGGGCATCGGTGGTCTGAAAGGTCTTCTGGCGAAAGCCGATGCGAATGCCCGCGTGATTCACGATTGGGTCGCGCGCACACCCTGGATCGCCAATCTGGCAAAGGTTCCGGCGACCGCGTCGAACACCAGCGTCTGCCTCGTCATCGCCGATCCCGACGTGGTGGCGAAGGGACCGGATGCCGTGTCGCAAGTCGCCAAGGGTATTACGGCGGCGCTGGAGAAGGAGGGCGTGGCTCTCGATATCGGCGCCTACCGCGATGCTCCTCCGGGCCTGCGCATCTGGTGCGGCGCGACGGTGGAAGCCTCCGATCTTGAGGCTCTGACGCCGTGGCTCGACTGGGCGTTTGCGCAGGAAAAAGCGAAGCTCGCGAAAGCAGCATAGGCGTCCGTTTCCCTCCCCCTTGCGGGGAGGGCCAGGGTGGGGGTCGCAAACCCGTAGCGCGACCGAACACCGTTCTGGCGGCGGGCCTGAGGCAGCCTGTCCCCGCAGATTTAATTCAGACCATTCACCGGTGGGACGACCCCCACCCCCAGCCCCTCCCCGCAAGGGGGAGGGGAGCACGAGGTGCCCCATGACCAAACCCCGCGTTCTCATTTCCGACGCCCTCTCGCCCGCCGCCGTGCAGATTTTCAAGGATCGCGGCATCGACGTGGATTTCCAGCCCGACCTCGGCAAGGACAAGGATAAGCTTGCCGCCGTCATCGGCGATTATGACGGCCTGGCGATCCGCTCCGCCACCAAGGTGACGGCCAAGATCCTGGAACAGGCGAAGAACCTGAAGGTGATCGGCCGCGCCGGCATCGGGGTCGACAATGTCGAAATCCCGGCCGCCACCGCCAAGGGCGTGATCGTCATGAACACGCCGTTCGGCAATTCCATCACCACCGCTGAACACGCCATCGCGATGATGTTCGCGCTCGCCCGCCAGATCCCGCAGGCCGACACGTCGACCCAGGCCGGCAAGTGGGAGAAGAACCGCTTCATGGGCGTCGAACTCACCGCCAAGACACTTGGGGTGATCGGTTGCGGCAACATCGGGTCGATCGTGGCTGAACGCGGCATCGGCCTGCGTATGAAGGTCATCGCCTACGATCCGTTCCTCTCACCCGAGCGCGCTATCGAGATCGGAGTCGAGAAGGTGGAGTTGGAGGAACTGCTCCGCCGTGCCGACATCATCACGCTGCACGTGCCGATGACCGAGAAGACAAAAAATATTCTGTCGGCCGAGAACATCGCCAAGACCAAGAAGGGCGTGCGCATCATCAATTGCGCGCGCGGCGGATTGGTCGACGAGACGGCGTTGCGGGCAGCGCTCGATTCCGGCCACGTCGCGGGCGCGGCCTTCGATGTGTTCATCGAGGAGCCGGCGACCAGCAACCCGCTGTTTGGACACCCCAACGTGGTCTGCACCCCTCATCTGGGCGCCGCCACCACGGAGGCGCAGGAGAACGTGGCGTTGCAGGTTGCCGAGCAGATGTCGGATTACCTGCTGCAGGGCGCGATCCAGAACGCCGTCAACTTCCCGTCCATCTCGGCCGAGGAAGCACCGCGTCTCAAGCCTTTCGTGGCATTGGCCGAGAAGCTCGGCTCGTTCCTGGGCCAGCTCACCGAAGCGCCGATCAAGGGCATCCGCATCGAATATGAAGGCGCGGTCGCGGACATGAACACCCGCGCGCTGACGTCGGCTGCGGTGACCGGCGTGCTGCGTCCGTTCCTGCAGGACATCAACATGGTGTCCGCGCCGGTCGTGGCGCGCGAGCGCGGCATTACGATCGAAGAGGTGAAGCGCGAGAACGCCGTGCGCGATTACGAAAGCTTCGTCCGCATCGTCGTCCAGGCCGAAGACATGGCGCGCCATGCGGGCGGCACGGTGTTCCAGGATGGCAAGCCGCGGGTGATCGAGATCCGCGACATCGCGGTGGACGCGGAATTTGCGCCGCACATGATATACGTGCGTAACGACGACAAGCCGGGTTTCATCGGACGCTTCGGCACGTTGCTTGGGGAGTCCGGCGTCAATGTCGCCACCTTCGCGCTCGGCCGTGACCGCGCCGGCGGCGATGCGATCTGCTTCGTGTCGGTCGATCAGCCCGTGACGGATGATCTGCTGCGCAAGATCGAGGCGATTCCGCAGGTCAAGCGCGCGCGCTCGGTGCGGTTCTAACGACCTTCCTCCGGCGGGATCAGGCGCGTCTTTCAGCGAGCCAGATTCCGCCGAGAACGAGGGCCAGCCCAACCGCGTGATAAAGCGCAAAGGGCTCGCCCAGAATCAGAACGGCCAGCAACGCGCCGAAGACCGGCACCAGATTGACGAAAAGGCCGGCGCGGGCCGGGCCGATCAGCTCCACGCCGCGGATGAAGAAGACCTGCGCCACCAGCGACGGCAGCAGGCCGATATAGAGCATGATGACCCATCCCGCCGGCGTCGGCCATTGCACGCTCCCGCTCGCCATCTCGATGGCGAGCAGCGGAAGCGATGTCATGAACGCAACCATCGCGAGGGACGTGAAGAAGACGAGACCCGATACCGGTGGTTTGCGTCTCAGGCCCAGCGTGTAGGCGGCGTAGAACACGCAGGCGATCAGCGTGAAGACGTCGCCGATGTTGAGCGCCAGCGTTCGCAGAATCTCCAGATCGCCCTTCACCGAAACCAGGACCACGCCGGCGATGGTCATGAGCATCCCGAAAACCTGCACCCGCGCCACGCGCACATGCAGGAACAGGACCGAAGCCAGCAGCACCAATACGGGGATCGCCCCCTGAAAAAGCGTCAGGTTGACGGCGGTGGTGTAGTGCGCGGCCGTGTAGAACAACGCGTTGAAAGCCGTAAAGCCGAAGATGCCGGACAGGACGATGATGCGCCACCCGGTCTTCAGGATCGACCATTCGGCGACCATCTGGCGCCCGACGATGGGCAGCAGCACGATGAGGACCATCACCCATCGCAGGCACGTAAGCGCCATCGGCGAGATCTCACCAACGGCAAGCCGACCTGCGACGGCGTTGCCGCCCCACATGAGCATCGCCAGGGCGAGCAGCAGGAAGGCTTGCCCGAAGAGGCCGTTCCAGAGCGAATTCACGAATCTCATGGAGTTTTTCAGACCTCAGGGCGCTTGCCGCGGCGCGCGGTTCGGTCTAACCGGCGTCGAGCGAAGGCAGGAACAGCTTATGGCCTTAAGATTTCTGGTGGTCGAGGGCAATACGCGTGACGCAAGGCAGAACCACAAGGCGGCCTATGGATTGATACCATCCGAATCCTATGCGGCCGTGCTGCAGGGGATCGAGCCGGACATCGTCTGCGATCTGGCGTTCCCGGCCGATGAGGGCGCGAACTTGCCCGATGCGGCGGGCTTGCAATCCTACGATGGCATTGTGCTGACCGGCTCGCATCTCAGCATCTACGACCGCACGCCGGACATCCTTCGTCAGATCGATCTCATGCGGGCGATTTATGCGTCCGGGACGCCGTCTTTCGGCTCCTGCTGGGGCCTTCAGGTCGCGGCTGTCGCGGCCGATGGGGACGTGCAGAAGAACCCGCTCGGTCGCGAGGTCGGCTTTGCCCGGCGCCTTCTGCCGACGGAGGCCGGCAGGGCACATCCGATGCTCGCGGGTCGCCCGGATGTCTATGATGCGCCAGCGATCCATCTCGATATGGTGACCGTGCTCCCAGCCGATTGCACCATCCTGTCGTCCAACAGCGTCTCGCCTGTGCAAGCCGCGGAGATCCGGCTCGACGGCGGTGTCTTCTGGGGCGTGCAATATCATCCGGAATTCAGCCTCGGCGAACTCGCCGTCATTCTCGATCGGCGCAAGACCCTGCTCGTGGACGAGGGCTTCTGCCGGAGTGAAGCGGATGCCGCGGCCTATGTGGCCGATCTCGCGGCTTTGCAGCAGAATCGCCACCGGGCCGATCTCGCCTGGCGCCATGGAATCGACATGGAGGTGCTAGATTCTGCTCGCCGGACACGGGAAATCGCGAACTTCGTGGCGCACCGGGTGAAGCCGGAAAAGAGTTCACGCGGAAGGGCTTGAGACCTCTGGCCGCAGCCGTGGCGGCAACAGGAGGTCATTCCGGCTTGACCTCCCGCGCATCATCCACCATGAGACTTTGCAAGGTTTTTCCACCCCAACCCTGGCCTTGCGCCGGGGTTTTTTTATGCGAGGCTTGAGCGATGGCGAATGTGGTTGTCGTGGGCGCCCAGTGGGGCGACGAGGGCAAGGGCAAGATCGTCGATTGGCTGTCCGAACAGGCGGATGTCGTCGTTCGGTTCCAGGGTGGGCACAATGCCGGCCATACGCTCGTCATCGGCGACAAGGTCTATAAACTCTCGCTCCTGCCCTCCGGCGTCGTTCGTCCCAACAAGCTCTCGGTCATCGGCAACGGTGTCGTGCTCGATCCGCACGCTCTGGCGTCGGAGGTGGAGCGCCTCGGCGAGCAGGGTGTCTCCATCACCCGGGACAACCTGCGGGTTGCCGAAAACGCGACCTTGATCCTCTCCATCCACCGTGAACTCGACGCCTTGCGCGAAAGCGGCAGCGCGGGCACAAAAATCGGCACCACCAAGCGCGGCATCGGGCCGGCTTACGAGGACAAGGCGGGCCGGCGCGCCATTCGGTTGATGGATCTCGCCGACCTGCAGACCCTGCCGGAAAAGATCGACCGATTGCTGACGCACCACAATGCGCTGCGTCGCGGTTTCGGCCTTCCCGAATTCGAGCCAGCAGCCATCTACGAGGAACTCTCCTCCGTCGCGCCGAAGGTTCTGCCCTATATGGACGCCGTTTGGCGGCTGCTCGATGGCGAGCGCCGGGCCGGCAAGCGCATCCTGTTCGAAGGCGCGCAGGGTGCGTTGCTCGACGTCGATCATGGCACCTATCCGTTCGTGACCTCCTCCAACACCGTCGCGGGGCAGGCCGCCACCGGATCGGGCCTCGGCCCGGGTGCAGTGGGCTATGTGCTGGGGATTGCCAAGGCCTACACGACCCGGGTGGGCGAGGGGCCTTTTCCCACCGAATTGTTCGACGAGACCGGCGAGTTGATCGGCCAGAAGGGCAAGGAATTTGGCGTCGTCACCGGGCGCAAGCGCCGCTGCGGCTGGTTCGACGCGACGTTGGTGCGCCAGACCGTCAGCACCTCCGGCATCGACGGGATCGCGCTCACCAAGCTCGATATTCTCGACGGCTTCGAGACGCTCAAGATCGGCGTCGGTTATAAACTCGATGGCGAGACGATCGATTATTTTCCCGCGAGCCAAGGTGCGCAGGCACGGGTGGAGCCGATCTACGAGGAGATGGAAGGCTGGAGCGGCTCGACCGCCGGCGCACGGTCATGGGCCGATCTTCCGGCACAGGCCATCAAGTATGTGCGCCGCGTCGAGGAGTTGATCGGCGCGCCTGTGGCGGTTCTGTCCACCTCGCCGGAGCGGGACGACACAATCCTCATGAAGAACCCGTTTGAGGGTTGACGGCGGCATCGTCGCGGGCCATCCCAAACCAAATGGCTGATTACTATCCCCTAATCGCCCGAGCCGTCGAAGGCTTGGCCGACACTTCACCCGAAACGCGTCGCGCGGTCTATGAGCGCGCGCGGACGGCACTCGTGGCTCAGTTGGGTTCGATCGACCCGCCTCTCTCCGAGCGAGACATCGAGAATGAGCGTGTGTCGCTCGACGATGCGATCGCGCGCGTCGAGGCCGATTTTACGCCTGCTTCCGATATGGCTGACCTGCTCGCCGCTTCGCTTGCGGCGGCGCGGACCGATCCGGCACCCCATGAGCCTGCGCGTGATCCTGCGGTCGCCGCCGACTTGGCACCGGAAATGGAGCCGACGGAGCGGCCGCGGGTCGAGAGCCGCCCTCATCCCGGCATTAAGACGGGCGCGCGAGGCCGCACGATCCTGCTCGGAACCGTTCTGGCGCTCGTGATTGCGGCCATCGGCGGACTGGCATTCTGGCAGCGCGACAAGCCGGAAGATCTTGCGCCGGCAGCAGGCGTCGCCCAGGCGCCTCAGGCAGCACCCGATGCCGCGAAATCCAACGAGCGAGTCGGCGGCCCGGCCGCTCCCGTCGCGGCGCCGGCTGCCCGGCAGGAAGTTGGCGTTGCCCAACGCGCCGTCTTCTACGAGGAAGACCCCGCATCGCCATCGACCCCGAAGGCCCAGACGGGACGCGTGATCTGGCGTCTTGAGGATGTCAATGCCGGCCAGGGACAGCCGCTCGACCGGGCCGTGAGCGCCAACGTGGACATTCCGGATGCCGGGCTGACCATGAAGATGGTTCTGCGCCGCAACCTTGATTCGACGCTGCCTGCCTCCCATACGGTCGAGTTGTCGTTCACCACCCGCGCCGGCGACAGCGGACGCGTCATCCGCGACGTGGGATTGCTGCAGTTCAAGGACGAGGAAGCCGCGCGCGGCACTCCGATCGCCGGATTGCCAGTGCCGGTGCGTGAGAACCTGTTTCTGATCGGCTTGTCCAACCTCTCCAGCGACGTCGAGCGCAACACCGAACTCCTGGTGCGCCGCAACTGGATCGACCTGCCGGTGCGCATGGCATCCGGACAGCGCGCCATTCTCAGTTTCGAGAAAGGTGCGTCGGGTGAGCAGGTCCTGACGCGCGCCTTCGGTCACTGGCGCTGACGTAAGGCCGCGCAAGGAGCGCGGCTTCTCGGGCTGGTATGGCGGGGAACCGCCGACGTGGATCGACCCGGTGGGGCCGTGCGGCTATAACCGTCGAACCATGGATCTTCGGTCACCTTCTCCTGCGGAACGTTCTGGCGGCGGCTATTTCGCCTCGATGCGGCGGATCGTGGATGCCGATCGGACCGGGGAATCCGACGCGCAACTCGGCATGGTTCTGACGTTCATCGCGGGAGCCATCAATGCCGGAGGGTTTTTGGCGGTCGGACAATATACATCCCATATGTCGGGGATCTTTTCGGCGATGGCGGACAATGCGGCGCTCGGTGCCTTCGGACTTGTCGGCCTCGGATTGGGAGCGTTTCTTCCCTTCATCGCGGGCGCTGCCTGTTCGGCGGTTCTGATCAATTGGGGACGGCGGCACCATTCTGGAATTCAATACGCACTGCCGATCATGCTTGAGGCGTTGCTGCTCTGCCTGTTCGGCGTGATCGGCGCCCTTTTCTATCCCTCGCCTGGCCTGGTCCTGTCGGCGGTTCCGCTGCTCTGCTTCATCATGGGCCTGCAGAATGCCACGGTTACAAAGCTTTCCGGCGCCAGAATACGGACGACGCACGTCACCGGCCTGGTGACGGACCTCGGGATTGAATTTGGAAAGCTGCTTTTCTGGAACCGCAGCCGAGATGAGCGATATGGCAGCCCCGTCATCGCCGACCGCCCGAAGATGAGACTCCTGTCGCTCTTGCTTGGGTCGTTCTTCGTCGGCGGCATCATCGGTGCGCTCGGCTTCAGCCACCTCGGGTTCCTCTTTGCGCTGCCCCTTGCCGCACTCCTGTTCGTGATCGCCGTTCCAACCTTGGCCAACGCCCCTGGAGCGCAAGAACGGCAATAGAGAACGGGCGTGACGTGTTTAACGTCCGCCGCGTATCGAATGATCGCTTGAGGATCGGGCTAGTGAGCCGGCTGCTCTTCCGGCTCTTCGATCTCGGCCAGGTTCTTCTTCACGGCCTCCTGGATTTTCTCGAATGCGCGGACCTCGATCTGCCGCACGCGCTCCCGCGACACGCCGAATTCTGTCGAGAGGTCTTCCAGCGTAATCGGATTATCCGACAGGCGACGCGCCTCGAAAATGCGGCGCTCACGCGGATTGAGCACCGACAGGGCGTTGCGCAGGGCGGAGAGGCGGTTCTGGCCTTCCTCTTCCTTGACCAGCAATTGCTCCTGGCTTTCGCTCGTGTCGACCAGCCAATCCTGCCACTCGCCTTCGCCTTCCTCGCGCAACGGCGAATTCAGCGAGGAATCGCCGCCGAGGCGACGGTTCATGTCGACCACATCCTGCTCGTTGACGCCGAGCTGCTTGGCGATGGTCTTCACGTGATCGGGGTGAAGGTCGCCTTCCTCCAGCGCGGAGATGCGGCCCTTCGCCTTGCGCAGGTTGAAGAACAGCTTCTTCTGGTTCGCGGTCGTGCCCATTTTGACGAGCGACCACGAACGCAGGATGTATTCCTGGATGGCGGCCTTGATCCACCACATCGCGTAGGTGGCAAGACGGAAACCTTTGTCGGGCTCGAAGCGCTTGACCGCCTGCATGAGCCCCACATTACCTTCCGACACGACTTCGCCGATCGGCAGGCCGTAGCCGCGATAACCCATGGCGATCTTCGCCACGAGCCTCAGGTGCGATGTCACGAGTTTATGCGCCGCATCGCGGTCGCCCTGCTCGCGCCAGCGCTTGGCGAGCATGAATTCTTCGCTCGGTTCGAGCATCGGGAACTTACGAATCTCGTCGAGATATCGTGACAGCCCCCCTTCGGTAGCAAGCACCGGAAGTGCTGCAGCCATGGTCAACTCCTCCTCTGGCTTCCTCTCTGCATGAGGCAAGCCCCAGGCGACCCCCGTGTGAGGCAGGTCGCTAAGCCACCTATACTCCGCCAGACCGTGTCCGAATAGAGGCGCCCCGCCCAAGAAAGGAAGAACGCACGACCCGGAAAGAGGTGCCCGGGCAAGCCGGTTTGCGACGCAATGACGCTGAAGAGGTCAGGCGCGCAGGCTGTCGAGGAGCCTCGCCATGTCGGCCGGCAGAGGGCTCTCGAAACGCAGGAAATCGCCTGTTCGCGGGTGTTCGAAGCCAAGGATGGTCGCATGCAGCGCCTGTCGGCGCAGGGCCGCCAAAGCCGATTGCTGGTCCTCTCCGAGCCGATTGGCTTTGGTTTTGAAGCCGGACCCGTAAAGCTGGTCGCCCAAAAGCGGATGGCCGATATGCGCCATGTGCACGCGGATCTGGTGGGTGCGCCCCGTTTCCAGCTCGCAACGCACAAGCGCCGCGACGGGATTGCCCGGTGGCAGCGGCTCCGCGACCGCGTAATGTGTCAGCGCAAACCGCCCGCTTTCGCCGGTCACGACGACGATCTTCTCGCGGTTATGGGCGCCGCGGGCCAAAGCCGCCTCGACGGTGCCTTTCGCGCGTTCCGGTACGCCCCACACGATCGCCAGATAGGCCCGTTCGAGCGGTCCGGTGCGACCATGGTCGGCGAACTGATCGGCAAGACCTTTATGCGCGCGGTCGTTCTTGGCCACCACGAGCAGGCCCGACGTGTCCTTGTCGAGCCGATGCACGATCCCCGGCCGCTTCACGCCGCCGATGCCCGACAGGCTTTCGCCGCAATGGGCGATGAGTGCATTGACGAGAGTTCCCGAGGCATGCCCCGCAGCGGGATGAACCACCAGTCCCGCGGGCTTGTCGATGACGATGAGGTCGTCGTCCTCATAAACGACCTCGAGACCGATCGATTCCGCTTGCGGCTCCGCAGCCACAGGCGCCGGAACGACGAGGCCGAGATGCGCGCCTGGCCCGACCTTGAGATTCGGGTCGTGAACCTCGGCCCCGTTGACCGCCATGCGGCCATCGCGAATGAGCGCCTGCAGCCGGGAGCGGGAAAGGTCGGGCCAAATCCGCGCAGCCACCCGGTCGAGGCGTTCGGCTGGGTGCTCGGCTTCCACCGTCCATTCTCTGTGCGTTTCGCCGCTCACCGTGGCCTCATTCCTGTGCTGCGCCAGCGCGGCGCATTCCCAAGCGGCTTTTTTCAGCGCAAGGGCTTGTGGGGGTTCACAAGGCTGGTTATACGAGCGGCCTCCACCTTGCTAGCTCCCTTCGTCTAGCGGTCCAGGACGTCGCCCTCTCACGGCGAAAACAGGGGTTCGATTCCCCTAGGGAGCGCCAAGTGGCCTATTTTTCTCAATATTTTCAATGGGTGGGACACTTATTCCACACCACCCCCGAGAAAAGTGGGACTATTTTGTTCTCGGTTTCGCCTTCCCGAGACGTGCCATAGCCCGATTCGAGAGGGCGATTTTCTCCGCCGCTTTCGTATACCGCTCGACCTCTTCGAGGCTTTGGTGGCCGGTGATGGACATGATCTCGTAAGGTCCGGCGCCCCGCTCCGCGAGCCTCGCTGCAGTCGCCTTCCGGAGCCCGTGAGCCGAACAATTCGGCAGTCCGGCCTCATCACATCGATCCCGAAACCAGTTGCCGAACCCGTTCGCGGTGAATGGCTTCCCATATTCGGTGACCATGAACGTGAGGTGGCCAGAGGGCGTCTTGTCGATCACCTCCGCGAGGTCGGGGTGAACAGGGATGTCGATCTGGATCGGCTCACGGTCCTCGTTCTTCGCCTGGATGAACCGGATTCTGCCGCCTCGGATATGCTGCTTGCCTAACCGAACGACGTCCTCCCGCCGGCAGGCGGTATAGAGCATGATGGCACACGCGAGGCGAGCCTTGCTGCCGATCGGATGCCTTTCCTCAAACTTGGTGACCTCGTCCAGCGTCCATGAGTGATGCCCGCTGGACGAGTACCGGATCAGCTTGATCTCGCGAGCCGGGTTGAAGCGGGACTCGCCGGCGCCGACTGCCCAAACGAACAAGGCTTTGAGGGCTTTCAGCCGAGCGTTGGCGGCTCCCGGCGTGTCGACGAGTTCGTCTCGAAGAATCCGGATGTGCTTGGGCTCAATGACCGAGACCTTGTCGTCGCCCCGCTTCTCAGCGATTTTGTCGAGCGCCCGCTGGCGCCAGTTCCGCGTGCTCTGGTCGAGCCCTTTGAACTCTCCGCTCGCGTAGTAGGCGATGCACAGGGCGCGGAACGAGCCCTTCACGACCGCGGGCGCTGCCGGCGCGGCCTTGTCAGGCTTGGTCCGAGCGATGCCGGCCATGGCGTCTTCATAGGCGGCATTGAACTCCGGCGTGCCGGGTATCTCCCGGATCCTGATCTTCTTCTGCCCAGGCGCCCTCACATAGAGGCGCGGGTTCCCGTGCCGATCCCTGTCCTCGATCAGGTAGCGAAGGTTTTTGATCCCAACCATAAGCTCGCTCATGACGTGCCCAGATCCCACGGATTAGGCTCGTCGCTTGGATGTCCATACGCTCCCGCCTCATCGGGAAGGTCCATGAACGCGCTGTCAAGGGCCAGCCGATCCCAGATCACTCGAGAGCCATACCTCTTAGCCTTGGGCATTACTCCCTCCGAGATCATTCGGTCGAATGTCGTTGGCGACACGCCGACATAGGCGGCCGCCTCCACGCGAGAGAGCCCGCGGGGCGGGCAACTGATGGGCAGGACGTCGCGTCGCTCTCGGCTCACAGAAGGACTTCCCCTTCCTCTGGCAGCTTGACCCTCCCGGCGATACGGCGGGGAAGGTTTCTAATTTTGACCTCTTTGGTCATCCATCGGCGCCCGCACTTCATGCACTCCCGCACCCTGACGGGGTCGCCGCCCAGCATCCGGGTTGAGGCGACCTTGCTTCCTGAGCCACATCCTGAGCAGCGGATCATTGGATGTTCACCTTTGCCGCCTCGAGCCCGGTGATGATCTGATAGACGGCCCGCGCACGCGCCCTGTCCGCGGTGGCCAGCGCCCAACCCCTCTGTTCGACGATCCGACGCCATGGGCGGCGATAGGCCTTGCAGGCCAGCCAGGTATTCAGGACTTCGAGGATCCGCCGGTCTGTGACGTACCGGGCCGGCCACATCATCGCCTCTTCGGCTCGGGTCACCTGGGCGGATGTTGCCTGGAACCGGATCCGGTTGCCGTCGACGAGCAGGGTGTTCTCGCCGGCGGCGCCGACGAGTTCACCGAAGTTGCGGACGACCTCGGGCCAGAAGCCTTTGACGCTGGCGGGGCCGACCCTGCCCGTCGTCCACTGGACGACCTTGATCGCCTCGGCGAGACGGTTTTCGACCTTGCGCTTCGTCCAGCCTTCGCCCTCGTCCACGTCATCGTCGGGATCCCGGATCGTCGAGACCGAGCGGCGGTTCCAACCGTCACCATCCCGGTCGTCGCCGAGGTTGTCGTAAGCCGACTCGGCAATGGCGGCTTTCTCTGTCTTTGAACGTCGTGCCATGCGAGCCTCCTAGAACTTCGTGAGATCGTCGGTTTCGGGGACGGTGCGAGAAGCCTCGAACGGCTTGTCTTCATCGACAGGCGCCGCGTTGCCGCCACCGATCGGTGGCTGGCCTTGCTCCGTCACACCGCGAAGGTGGAAGTTCTGGACCGGCTTGCCGGTCATCCAGAGATAGACCTTGTTCGAACCGATGATCTTCCAGCGGATCAGCGCCTTGGTCGCCCTCGACCACCTGGCCTTCAGTCGGTTCTCGACCGCGACCTCGTCTCCGGTTTCGGTGGCCGCGAACTTCTCCATGAAGGCGTCGCGCACGTCCCTCACGTTCGCCACGAGGTTCACTCGTCCCGGTACTTCGACACCGGCCGGGGGCATGATGCCGCGCTTCTCGATCGTCTCGGCAAGCGCCTGCAGGAACTCCAACTCGGTCGGATTGACCTTGAAGCCCCTGGCCTTTTCTCTCTTGCCCGAGAGATCGCCGGTCTGCTTGACCACGACGCATGACGTGACCGGATCGCCATCGCCATCGCTGCCGACCGTCACTTGTTTCAACCGGAACTTCTCAGTCTTGCCGCCCGGTCCAGCCTTCATTTTCCGGATGACGAATGCGTTGGGAGTGTCCTCCGTGGCGCTTGCCACCTCGATTTCAAGATCGGCGGCGCCATGAAGGGACTCGTGTCCGCGCGGACCGCGCCCGCCTTCCTTCCCGCCGTGATGGACGCCGATCACCGCCACCTTCAAGCTTTCCTGAAGGAGCCCGCAGTTCTTGACGAACGTGGACATCACGGCGCTGTCATTCTCATTGCCGCCGGCGAGCGATCGCGCCACCGTGTCGAGGACAACGAGTTCGGTAGGGACGCCACATAGGGCGAGCATTGAGGCGGAGATCGCTTTCACATCGGACGCGAGTTTCTGCGTATCGGCATCGCTGCTTCGCATGTCCACCGTCGTCGGCAGAAACACGAACGGGATGACGGCATCAGGCGGAACGTTGTTGTTCTCCCGCCATGCGTGAAGCCGGATCTCGAAATCGTCGCTGCCTTCGGCCACGACATAGACCACTCCGAACACCCGGCCTTTGTATCCGAACCACTCGGGCCGATCGCGGTTGAGGGCCTTCCCCGCGGCCATGGTCAAGCACAGGTCCGAAAGGAGAAAGCTTTTCCCGCATCCAGGCGGCCCGTAGACAATCCCGAAAACGGACGCGAGCAGGAGGTTCTTGAGCAGCCAATTCCGAACAGGCTTCTTGCCGCTGATCTGGTGAAACCAAACGGCCTTGAAGTTGAGCTTCAGCGTCTCGGGGTCGAGGTTCGGGTTGGAGCCCTCCGCCTTCGGGCCGGTGTAGGCGTTCCACGCGACCGCACTCGAGTCGACGAGTTCGTACAGCGCGTCCGGCGTTCCTCCTGCCTCGATCCAATCGAACCCGTCGCCCTTTTCCGGCAGTCCCGGCAACTCGAGGATTCGGACGCTTCGAGCGACTGCCGACGTTTCAAACGCGACGCGCTTCGCGTGGTCCTGTCCGACGAATACCGGCGCGCCGTCCTCGTAAAACTTGAGAGCGCCATCTTTCCGTTTCGCCTGCCGGTCATTATCCGGCAGGACGACCAGGTCCACGTCGTCAAAGTAGTTGGTGAGTTCGTCCCACCACTTGCCGGCGCCCATGGGGTTGCACGTCGCGGGCACGCCTACGGACCGAAGCCGGTCGACGACCTTCTCGCCCTCCACGAAAAAGATTGTCACGCCATCGGCGACATCTGCGAGATACTCGGGAAGGCGGTAAGGGACGATCCGAACGCCGTCCAGATTCCAGACCCACCCACGCTTGATCGTCTCCGGATCGTCGTCGTCGCGCGGCTTCCGCCGTTGCGCGTAGCTCTTTTTCCGCTTGCCGTCCTCCTCCCACTCGAACTTCACGACTTGGTAGATCTCGACGTTGTTCTCGTCGACATAGGGGAAGGTGGCGGTGATCTTTTTCTCGGTGACGACCTTCGGCGCACGAGCCGCCGGCTTCGGCTTGCTCTCCTTTGGCATGTCGTTTTTCTTGACCGCCGGGGAGGTCGCATCCCGACGCTCCGGAACGGGGAACTTGTGTTCCTCGAGCCACTCGAAAATCTCCTTGCCCTGAAGGCCGGCTTCCTCCTGCAGGAACTTGATCGGGCCTCCGCCGACATCATTGCCATGAACAAAATAGCGGCCGATCTTCGGATTAACGGTCCGGCCTCCGCCATACCGGATCTCCGACGCGTTGCCCTCGCCCTTGCGCGGCGGGCCCCACACTACCGCGGCGATGTCGGCCATCTTGGATTCGAGTTCGTCGAGGCCGCTCATGATATTCCCACCGCCCGCTCAATCGCGGCCCGCTTCACACGTCGCCAGAGTCGGTCACCTCGAGAGCCGTACTCACCGAGACCGCGCCGGAAGCGGCGTGTGACGCGGCCGTAGGCCTGACGCATCGGCTTCGGCACACCGCGCCAGTGGTCGCCGCAAATCCATTCGAGGAATCCGAGGTCGTTCTTGCGAGTTCGCCGGCAGAACGGGACGCAGCATGAAATGCGGTCGCTCATTGGATGAGACCTTGCGCGTTGAGTTCCTCGCGGCAGGCGGCCATCCCGATAACCAGCCGGAACCCGCGATTATGGGCCTCGCGAACCATCATTCCGATCTCGCCGGAGCGGCTTCCCACGTTGAACGGATCTAGGAGGGCGAGATCTTTTGAGAGACCTGACAGCTTTCTAAAATTCTCCCACCGCTCAGGCCGGAGGATATCAAGCCGGCGATGGTCGACCCCAAGGTCGACGATCGTGCTGTCCCGCGGGTATGGCTCAGGCCAGATGACAACTGGCTTCCTCATGCGTCACCGCCGTCTTCAAAGACGTCGTGAATGTGTTTGGCGGTAGCTTCCATCGCCAGGCGGAGCATGAAAGGTCCGGCTTCCATGTCGAAGCGTTCGGCGAAAGCGGTGATCGCTTCGCGCTCCGGCGTGGTGCAGCGGACGACAATGCGATCGTCGTAGCCGCCGCGGCGTTTCAAGCTGATGCCGTGCTTGCTCAAGAGAGAGCGGATCTTCACCGCGGTTGTGCCGCCGAGGGCGATCGCGATCTCGCTTGCTGACATACCTTCCCCCGCCATGTAGATCGCGCGCTTGAGTTCGTGACCCAGGTATTTCCGCGTCGGGGTGTATTTCTGCCGCGGCCGCGGCTTGCCCTTCGGCTTCTTCGCCATCTTTTTTTCTGTCATGACGCGCTCACCCCAACGCATTTCGGTGTTCGTTCGGAATGGATTCGCTGGCCGTCTCGGAACCATTCAGTCCAAGGGAGGCCGTCGCCGTCGTGCCGTGTGATCCGCTTGAGATCGCACACGTCACACCAGCGTTCGGTTTCGTATTGAGTACGCGCGGGGAGCGACCACTTGTGGCGCGGCGTCTTCACTGCCTCGTCCTCAACCAGTGAAATGTCGTCGCCGTACGTGGAGCGGTCTGGTCGAAGACGAGCCAGATCCAATCTGCAGTTCCGCCGCCGGCCTTATTTCCAGCTTCAAGCCACTCGCCAGGAGGGCAGGAAGGGCGGGGCGTTATCATCCAGACTCTCGTTGGGGGGTGCTCTGCCCAGAGACTATTTGCGCGGCCTGACCCGGCGAGGAACTTGAGGTCTGTGAACACCGCAAGCTTGCCGCTGCAAAGTTCCAAGCCACGACGGATAAACGCCTCTGTCCCTTTTCCACGGAAGAACGGTGGGTTCATCATCACGGATCTGTAGCGCGCCGGCGCGAAAGCAGGATCAGCCTTGAGAAAATCGCTTTCGCCTAGAAACCATGACGTATCCACCGGCACCCGTCGCACGATGTCCGTGCCGACAGAATCCCCGTAGCCCTCCGCAAGAGCCGCCCTGACGATGTTTCCGCCACCGCAACAGGGGTCATAGATTCCGTCGCCAAAGAAACCTTCGGCGGCGAGCAACGCGCGTGTCGATGCCTCAGGCTCGACATACCAATCGAGTTCATCGCGCTCGAAAATGTGTGCGTTTTTCTCGACCTTGTCAGCCATCTTTCCCCTCAGGCTCCTTCTCAGCGATCACTGCAATGCGCGCTTGTTCCGCAGCGCGAGCTTCGAGCATTGGACGAATGGTCGTGTCCCAATGCGGCTCGATCGCGAGCAACAGGTTCTCCATGGATCCGAGTAGCCGGTGGCGCCTAACCTCGGACTCGAGGGGCTGGACACCCGTCTCCCTCAGCACCTTGAACGTGATCTCGAATTGGCGTTGCCACGACCAGATCTCGCCCAAAGCTCCGGTGAGAGGTTGTGGAGGGAGAGCCGGCTCTGGCATCAGAACTTCCCGCGATGAAAAGGTTTCACGTCGGGCACCAAGAGCCCGAGTTCATTCGCTCGCCAGTGAGCGACCGCCGCGGCGTCGCTCTCGTCGTTATTGTTGGGATCCCAGCCGATCTCCCGGCAGACGTTCCGGACGAGGCGCTTCGCCTCCGGTCCCTTCAAGTTGCCGTGACCGATGAAATGTTTCCGTACAGTCTGGACTCTCGCGCCTCGGACCGTGACGCTGCTCTTGAGACCGATAGGACCAAGCAGCGCGCCGAGAAGGAGATATTTGATCGCCGTCGTATTGGCGTTCGTGTTGCCGGTGTTCCCGGCCTCGATCGGAGCTTCGATAATGATCTGGTCGACGTGCGAGGCCTTCAGACGATCGACGATCCACCGGGTCGCGCGTTTGCACTTCCTCGTCCATGCATCGAAGCCTTGCTCGTCATCGCCGCCGAGTTTGATGGTGTAGAAGGTCGGCCTGTTGCCGACCTCCCAATCACAGACGCCCATGGCGCTCGCCACGTCGAGACCGAGGATAACGACAGGCGCCACGATCAACCCTCGTCCTTGCCCATCGAGTCGAAGGCGTTCTCATCTTCCTTTCGCTTATCGGCAGCGGTGACGGCGGCCGCGCCGAGCGGAAGATCAGCGAAGTCGCCGAGGGCGCTCCGCATCAACTCCGCCTGGTCGGCGTCGTCGGCCTCAAGTTCGGAGCGCGTTGCGGCAATCTTCCGCGAGAGGTCGATCTCTTTCAGGACGGCCTTCAGCGGCTTGGTCGCGATTCCGCGGGACTTAGCCTCTTCGATGAGTCCGCGCTTACTGTCCGCAATGTCGCGAGCGCGCTTCATGTAGACGCCCTTGGCGGACGCTAACTCGTCGTTCAGTTCATCGAAGCGATGGACGATGTCATTCAGCACGGTCGCGTCGAATCCGTTCGTGCTTGCCTGCTTTTTCGCAGCGCGTGGCTTACGGGCCATGGTCTTCTCCTGGTCGTGGCGTGCGTGCCCGTTGCGTGCGAACGGCCGCGGTTTGCGTCAGGTTGGGGAGAAGGCTCGACCGCAGCGCCGAGCCGGGTCGCTAGGCGGCTTCGCGGGCCTGGATGTCCGGGGGAATCGGGGGACCGTCGAGCAGCCACTCGTCCTTCCACGGCAGAGAGCGAGAAATGGCGCAATCACGAAGGAGGCGAAGTTTGTCGATGCGCGGCTCTGGCGCGCCGCTCTTTTCCCACTTGCAAACCGTCGCCTGCGAAACCCGCATAATCGCCGCCATGTCGGCTTGGTCAGTCCGGAAGAGGTGATGGCGGAAACGCTCAATGATCGTCATGTCAGACACGGGGATCTCCGAAGTGATCCCTCATTAGTATAGGACTACGAATACCCAGGCAACTAAAAATATTCGAGCACGAAATTATTCTTTTTGGTATAACTCCGCATAACCAGGAAAGCGGCTTGCGACAGGAGGTTGATCGAAAACATGAATGAAACAGAAGAGGGCGCCGCGGAGGCGATCGTCAGGCGGATGAAATTCCTCATGAGCCGTGGCGTCACACAAACTACGCTGGGGACCGCGGCTGATATCTCACAGCCGACCATCTCGAAGTGGCTGAACCTCGAGAAACCGAAGATGACCTATGAGAACGCCGTGAAGATGGACCGCGCACTACGAGTGTTCGAGGAAAAGATCTTGGGCAATGGGGATCGGATCGAGCCAACCCCACCACACCCGCGCGATCCCGAGCCGGAGCCGAACGGCGTATTCGCCGGCGCCGTCCGCTTTGCCCCAGAGCGTTTGCCGATTTTTGGAGAGGCCGTAGCAGGCGACGACGGGATGTTTGAGTTCAACGGGCAGGTAATAGATACGATCGGCCGGCCGCCTAACCTGGCGAGCGTGAAATCCGCCTATGGGGTCTATGTTCGAGGCACGTCGATGTATCCTCGGTACAACGAAGGCGAAGTCGTGCACGTGAACCCGGTAAAGCCTGCCCGACCTGGGCACGATGTCCTCGTTCAAATACTGCCGGAAGTCGAAGGCGACCCACCTCTCGGATTCATCAAGCGCCTGGTGAAGCGAGAGGGCCACGAGCTTATCCTCGAGCAGCTGAATCCGCCCGAGGGACAGGACCGGCTAATGCGCTTTCCACAGGAGCGGGTTCATTCCGTGCACCGGATCGTCGGTATGTCGGAGGACTAGGCCAGGACGCCCGAATGACGAAGTTGTCGGCAAGACCTCCGTCCTGTTTGCACGTCCGGCAATATAGGCGTCGATAGAGGTCATCGATCGTTGTGAGACCACGATCTTTGAGGTCGTCCAGTCCATGCCGATGGATCTCCTTCGATCGCCCGCAGTCATCGCATGTGATTTCGATCGACACGGCTCGATCCAGCCTGCCATCCCATCTTCTCGCACTCACGCTCTCACCCAACCGGTCGGTAATGTTCCGTTAATGTTCACGTTACGGAAAGGGAGACGAGCGAGTCGAGTCGAAGATGCGCCTGTGAGTATTTTCCACAGGTTGTCCACAGAGCGCCTCCGTCAGGGCGCGGCTGCTGGCTCTCGGCAGCAACCAATCCTGCGCGCGAGGATATTAACTACGCGGGCACGCGCGTAAGAGATCAAACTTAAAATAGATATCATTCGATTAGTCGGTCACGGATCGTTTGGACGAGGTAGGGCGCCTTAAGCGCCCCTATAACCTCATTCGCCATCTATAATTTGTTGCTTGCTCGAAAAATAATATTCGTGAAGGCAATAATTTCTCTTGCATGAATATTCTTGCTCGCATAATCTCTCGTCATCACAAGCGAGAGACGCACATGCGCCGCACCAAAAAGCTTCCAACGTTCTCCCTGTCGACCCCCGCCGAAACCCGCTTAAAATCCTTCGACCTCGTCGCCGGTGGAACCCTCGTGGTCGGCTGCATCGTGGCAATCAGCCTCGTGTTCTTCGCATGAGCGATAACTTCGAGGCGCTCGGCGAAATCGTGCGGCGCATCGTGCCGACCACAACTACCTTCCGCGCCAAAAACGAGAGCATCGACGACACCCACGTTGTCGTCAGCCTCCCACGCGTGAGGTTCCTCGATAGCGACCCGGCCTTTGAGGCCCGAATGGCTGCTGTGGACGATCAGATCCGCGCGCACCGACTTTCCCGCTTTCTCTGAACCGCACACCCCAACCAGGAGGCATCGGTGACAAATACCGATCCAACGAACGGCACGATTGACTCCGCCGAAATCAACATCGCTCGCGGATTTATCCTCGAGAGCACGATCGCCATAAACGACGGCACGAGTACGCAACTTTTCGGTGGCTTCATCCTCGGTGGAACTCCGGGTTCCAAAGCTGGCGGACACGAAACGTCGCCGAACTCATGCGCCGAGTGGATCGTGAGCATCATGTCAGCCGCCGAGGCCGTCCGGTGGTCTGATCTCCGAGGGCGCGCCGTTCGATTTAAGCGCGATGAGACCGGCGAGATCGTCGCTATCGGTCACATCACTAGCGATGATCATTGGTTCGAGCCGGCAGCGGTGTTCGGGTCGTGGAAAGCGAGCCGGTCATGAGCATCCAGCGCATTCCAGCGGGCGACCGCAACACCTGGCTCGAGCTTCGACAGAAGGACGTCACGGCCTCGGCCGTAGCGGCACTGCTCGACGTCCATCCCTTCATTACCGGCTATGAACTTTGGGCTCTGAAGACAGGAGTCATCCACGAGGATCCGGAAGAGACACCGGAGATGCAGCGCGGTCGCCTGCTGGAACCTGTCGCCGTCCAACTCATGCGAGAGACGACGGATTGGAAGATCACCCACAACACAGGCGCCGACCAAGTCTACCTCCGCGACCCGGCTATACGTCTCGGCGCGACGATCGACGTCTTTGCGGTCGACAATCTCGGCAGTCCCGGCGTCGTCCAGATCAAGAGCGTCGCGCCGCAAGTGTTCAAATCGAAGTGGCACAACGAGGCGGGCGAGCTTGAAGCCCCTATCGGTGTGGTGCTTCAGGCACTCACCGAAGCGGACCTCGCCGGCGCCGAATGGGCGGCGGTCGCGCCTCTGGTCGTCGGCTTCGGTCTGGATATGCCGCTTTGCCACATCCCGATCAACAAGGGCGCGATGGAGCGCGTTCGGGAGGCGGTCGTCGACTTCTGGCAGATGATCGCGGAAGGCCGCGAACCGGAGCCTGATTGGAACAAGGACGACGCGCTCCTGAATCGTCTCGGCAAAACCGACAACGGAACCGAGGTCAACCTGTCGGGCGACAACCGTCTCGTCGAGTTGCTCCACGAGCGCACGATCCTCAAGGCCGAAATCAAGGAGCAAGAGGGCCGGGTGAAGGAGATCAACGAAGAGATCGTCCAGAAACTCGGTCCTCACGAGCGGGCCTACGTCCCCGGATTCAGCGTGCGCCGGCCGACAATCGAGCGGCGCGGATACACGGTCCAGCCCACCACCTATCGCCAACTCACCGTCAAAGCCCTCAACAGCTAGGAGACCACGTTGCCGTATCACGACTCCGCCTACAACCAAGCGACGCTGGATGCTCACCCTGGCAAGAACCCTCACCACGTTGAGGGTAGGGGCTACGTCTGGGTCATCTTCCGCAGCGCGATCACGACGGTGACCGGCGAAGTTCGGGACCTAATCGGGGTCCGCGATCAATCCCGCTGGATGCCGCACGTCGGCAACCGCGAAGCGACGCGTCACGAGCGGCAGTTGGCGCGCCGTCTCGCGAGGGCGAACCCATGACCGCCGCAATGGAGGCCGGGATCGGCCACAACAAACCGCCCTCGTTAATCGAGCAACTCGGCGAAACCTATGTCGATGAGATCAAGGAGCTAGACGAGGTCGCCAAGCGCGCCGATGAAGCGCCTAAAGAGGTCAAGAGCGACGCGGATGTCGCGACCGTTGGCGATATCGCGAAAGATGCGCGCAAACTGTTCAAAGAGTTGGACAAGCACCGCGACAATGAGGGGCGTCCCCACCTCACCGCCAAGCGCGAGATCGACGGGTTCTTCAAGGTTCACCTCGAGCGTTTGAGCCACATGATGGATGTCCTCGAAGCGAGGGCGACTGCTTACCAGCGCAGGAAGCTCGCCGAAGCACGCGCTGCACAAGAGGCCGAGTCCCGGCGCCTCCGCGAGGAAGAGGATCGGCAGCGCGAGATCGCTCGGCAGGAGGCGGAACGGAACCGCCCGAATGCAGCCTTGAAGCACGTAAACAAAGCGGAGGATCTTGGGGAGCGAGCCGAGATTGCAGAAGCCGCGGCGACCGTGAGCAACGCCGACCTCACCCGCGTCCGGTCCGAGTCCGGAACAGTCGTCGGATCTCGCACCGAATGGAAGGGCGAGATCCTGTCCATGGACGAGATCGACCTCGACAAGCTTCGTCCGTTCCTCAAGCGCGAGGACGTCCAGAAGGCGCTCAACACATACGTCCGCATGGGAAATCGCACGCTCACCGGCGCCAGGATATTCGAGGACGTGAAGGCAAACTTCCGATGAGCGACGCGCCGCGCATGCACCCGATTCTGGTCTACGTCGACAACGGTCACTTCGCCGTCTCACAAGACGGAAAGTCTTCGGAGCAACTTTGTTGGGGCGAGATGGTCGAGCAGGTGGTCATGCTCTCCCACCCAAAGATCCGGCAAGAGCGATTCCAGATGCTCTCGTCTGCGGACAGAGAGAAGCAGGAGGCCGAACGAGCGGGCCGCATTCCGCTCGAACGTCGGATGGTCAACGTTCAACTCACCTACCGCGAGGCGAAGGAGTTTTTCGAGGCTCTGTCCGACGCTCTGGCACTCGCACCTCCGGCCCGACTCGGCACAGTCCGAATGCTGGCCGCCGAACTCAAGAACGCAATCGAAGAAGTGGAAAAGCTGTGAGCCAGGAAGTTCAAACCATCGAACAACGCATTGAAGGCAAGGTCGACCGCGAGACGACCGGCCAGTTGGCGATCTCGGACCGTCTCGGCGGCATGGTCTTCGCCAACATGAACGAGGTGATGGAGTTCGGCAAACTCATGTCGATCTCTCAGGTCGCCGTCAGGAAGCACCTTCGCGGCAACCCGGGCGCGTGCCTGGCCGTGTGCATCCAGGCGATCGAGTGGCGCATGTCGCCATACGCCGTCGCGAACAAGAGCTACGCGGTGAACGACCAACTCGCCTTTGAGGCGCAGTTGATCCACGCGGTGATCCTGCAGCGCGCGCCTATCAAGGGTCGTGTGAAATCGGAATACAAGGGTGAGGGCGACAGCCGCACCCTCCGCGTCTGGGCCGAGTTGAGCGATGGGTCGGGTGAAATCGTCGATTACGAGTCGCCGCTGTTCGGGAAGATCCAGCCGAAGAACTCTCCGCTCTGGAAGAACGATCCCGACCAACAGCTTCACTACTATTCGGTTCGCGCGTGGTGCCGTCGCCATTTCCCCGACGTGATCCTCGGCGTCTACGCTCGCGACGAGCTTGAGCCGGCCCGCGACGACTACCAAGATGATGTGCGGGAGATCAACCCGCCGTCGCTCTCGACTGCCCAGAAGCTCGATCGCATCGCATCGACCAGGCGGACGAACCAAACTATCGACCATGAGGCCGAGACGGGGAGGGTCCGAGGCCACACCGCCGAATTCGCCGAAGCCGATCGCGTGGTGGCCGAAGACGGGCGTGTCATCAAGGACGTGGAGATGGCCGACACCCGCGAACGGCAGCGCGAGGATGAGCGATCCGAGCAGGATCAGCCCGAGCCTGTGCGGGATACCCGTCCTGCACAACAGGACGCGGCAGAAACTACTGAGCACCCGTCCGAAGACGGTGAGCAGACCGCGATCGACAACGAGATCGAGAACATTCTCACCAACCAACTCGATCACTCGCCCAAGGGCATCGACACGAGCGATTTGCATCAGCTTCGCGCTTACGTCTCCGGCATGGCGGCGAAGGGCAAGGGCAGGGCGATCGGTGCCGTACCGCGAGACCTCGACGAAGTGGAGCGCGCCGCCTGGCAGGCCGGTCACAAGGCCGGTCCTGGGAAGGGGGAACGGTGATGGCGATCTATGTTCGGGAAGGCGACGTCGTGCTCGTGCGGGGGACGGTGACGCTCACCGGCCTCGGCGAGACCAAGGAGGTCGGCCTCACCGTTAACGGCACCCCCGTTTATCTGAAGCCAGACGAGATCGTGAAGGTCGATCGCCGTCACTACGCCATCGGCGACCAAGTCGCGAGCAAGAACCACTTCGGCAAGATCCTCGCCATCAACGACCCCGATAAGGAGAGGATCCGGCAGTTCTTCGTCGTTGATCCAGATGGGTACGCCGCCACGATCTTGGAGTGCGACCTCCTTCCGCCGGAGAACCCCGATGCTGCTTAGAGTCATCGACACGGAAACGACAGGCATTCCCGATGAGGATGACGGTCACGCGCTGGTGGAGGTCGGCTGTTGCGACATCGTCGACGGCGTCGTCGGAACGCCTCGATCGATGCTCGTAAACCCTCGGCGTCCAATCTCGGTCGGCGCAATGGCAACCCATCACATCACCGACGATGACGTGGAGAATGCGCCGCCGATCGACGCTGGATTGAAAATGCTCATGGAGGGCAATCCGGATTATTTCTTCGCTCACAAGGCGGAGTTCGACGAACAATTCTTCGGCGCCGGTGGCGCGACGATCATCTGCACATGGAAGGCGGCGCTCCGGCTCTACCCGGACTCAGAGCGGCACACCAACCAGTATCTTCGATACGAGTTGGGCCTCGATGTCGACCGCGTCCTTGCGGACCCTCCGCACCGAGCCGGTGCCGATGCATACGTCACTGCTCATCTGCTTCACAGGATGTTCGATGACGGCGCCTCGATCGAGGACATGCTGCGATGGTCCAAAGGCCATCCTCTCTTCCCGAAGATCGGATTCGGTAAGCACTTCGGAAAGCGATGGGAGGATGTCGATATCGGCTACCTCAACTGGATCATCGGGACCGAGGACATGGACCCCGCAGTCAAAGCCAATGCCCGCCACCATCTCAAACTGAGGGGACGGTAATGGCAGTTCGCCTCGTGACGTTTTCCAGCGTCGATGCTCCGGAGTCCGAGCGGTGGATTGGGTTCTTCTACCAACACGACGTCAAAGGGCCCGGTGAAAAACGTCTTCCACTCGTCGTCGCCGGTGTCGACGAGGTGACAGTCACCGAGCGCGCATGGACCTGGTGGGCCGACGAGCAGACGCGGCTCGGATTGATCAAGCTTCGCCGACAGGACCGCAGGACGAAGGCGAAGGAGGTCCGGGAGGCCACGGCGACATGATCCTCGCGCTCATTCTCCGCCGGCGCAGTCGGCCGCCGCGCGTCAACCCAAAGATCCAAGTCAACGGAAGGCACATCTCATGGTCTATTCCCGCCCCACGGCAATCGAACTCGGCACCGAAGTGCTCGACGACCTCGGCAATCAGTACGGTCAACTCGCTATCCACACGGCGCGGGTAATCACAGCGCAGAACCTTGTGCTCGAGACCGCCTCGAAACGTGGCGAGGTGACGTTCATTGACCCTCGAGTCTCTGTCGCGTTGGCCCTTGCCCAGGCGTCGATCGACATTCTGTTCACGACGGATCCGGGCAGGGTCCTTACCGAAGCTGTTGCGGCCATCGGCGCCCACGATGGCATCTTCCTGATCGAGGAAGCTGAAGCCAAGCGGAAAGGCGAGAGCATCACCTTGAGCAACGACGACGTGGCGGACATCAACTCGATCGCCACCATGCTCGCACCGCGCAAGGTCGGCTCCCATGAGTGAAGATCCAGCCATCAGGCACCTCCGCGACGCAATCACTGCAGCGACGGCTCGCTACATGGAGCGGTCGCCCAGGAGCGCGTCGGATGCCGGAAGCATCATCCTCACTGTCCTCCTGACAGAGGCCGGGACGGCGATGGCGGCTGTGGCTCTCGCCGGCGATCACAACGAAGACAAGATCAACCGCACGCTCCACCGGGCCCAACAGGCTCTCGCCCTGTCCGTCCAGCGGGCGCTCGAGGTGGGAGTGCGGCGGTAATGCCGGATTGGTCGCCACAACAGGAGTCCGCCCTAAAGGACGTTCGCCGGTGGCTCGCGGACAAGGGCGGCAGGCAATTCTTCTACCTGGCTGGCTTCGCCGGGACGGGAAAGACGACGCTCGCGAAGGAGATGGCGGAAGGCGTTGCTGGATGCGTTCTCTACGGCGCGTTCACGGGCAAGGCGGCGCTCGTGCTGCAGCGGAAAGGCTGCGTTGGAGCGTCGACGATCCACTCGATGATCTACACCGTGCAGAGAGGGAAGGGCGGTATCGCCGAATTTGTTCTGAACGTTGATAGCCCGGTGAACGGTGCGGCCCTCGTCATCATCGACGAGGTCTCGATGGTCTCGGAAGAACTGGCACGAGATCTGCTCTCGTTCGGTACTCGAGTCCTCGTGCTCGGAGATCCGGCGCAGTTGCCGCCGGTCCGAGGGACCGGGTACTTCACGAGCGGCGAGCCGGACGTGATGCTCACAGAGGTCCACCGCCAGGCGCGCGACAATCCGATCATTCGTCTCTCAATGGATGTGCGCGAAGGACGGTCGCTCGACATCGGATCCTACGGCAACAGCAAGGTCATCCGCCGCGGTCAGGTCGACCAGGCCGAGGTCATGAAGGCTGACCAGGTGCTCGTCGGAAAGAACCTCACGCGCCGGACATACAACGGCCGGATGCGCGAACTGCAGAACTTCAAAGGCACCTACCCGGTCGTTGGGGAGCGCCTCGTGTGCCTGCGCAACAACAAGGAAAAGGGCCTCTTGAACGGCGGCCTCTGGAAGGTGGCAAAACGGGTCTCAGCGACCGCCAAGGGCATCAATCTCATCGTTGAGCCGGACGACGCCGGCATGGCGGTTCGAGCCACAGACGTCCGAATCCACCCGTACCTCTTCGAGGGTCGAGAGACCGAATTGGATTGGAAGGAAAAGCGCAAGTTCGACGAGTTCGATTTTGGCTACGCGCTCACCGTCCACAAGTCCCAGGGCTCGCAATGGGACAACGTCTATCTCTTCGACGAGAGCGGTTCGTTCGGCGAGCACCAGAGCAATCACCTCTACACGGGCCTCACGCGTGCGGCCGAGCAGATCACGATCGTAGTTTAGGAAACGCAACATGGCCGGCACACTCAACGAAGTTTCGATCATCGGAAACCTGGGGAGAGACCCCGAAGTCCGGCGGCTTGGAAACGGGAATCCTGTCGTAAGCTTTTCGGTCGCCTGCACCGAGTCGTGGAAGGACAAGCAAACCGGAGAGCGCAAGGAGGCGACCGAATGGATCAACGTCGTCATCTACAACGAGAACATAGCGCGCGTGGCTGAGCAGTATCTTCGGAAGGGATCGAAAGCCTTCATCCGAGGAAAGTTCAAAACCCGCAAATGGGAAAAGGACGGCCAGAAGCATTACTCGTCCGAGGTTGTGATCGAAAACTTCGGGGGCACTTTGCTTCTGCTCAGCGGCCGGGATGAAAACGGCGGCGGCTCGCGCGATCGCGATGACGATCGTGGCTATGACCGAGGATCCAGCCGCGGCGGTGACTTCGGAAGCTCATCACCTATGGAACGCCGTCCGGCGCCCGGCTTTTCCGGCGGCGGATCTCGGTACGGCGACATCGACGACGACATCCCGTTCTAAAACCCATTTCCTCCTACCCTACGAGGTCTAAATGACGACGGCATATCCCCTCTCTTGGCCCTTGGCTCGCCCGAGGACCATCAATCGGAAGACGGCCTCTTTCAACAAGAGGGTCGACACCGGGAAAGGATGGTCTGCCTCCAAGGAGTTGTCGGTTGCAGACGCGACGAGGCGATTGCAGTTGGAACTCGATCGACTTGGCGCCCGCGACTACATCCTTTCGTCCAACCTGGCGCTGCGCCTGGACGGCCTTCCGAGGTCGGATCAGGCGACGCCCTCCGACCCTGGTGTTGCGCTTTACTTTTCTCTGAAGAACGTCCCGCATTGCCTGCCGTGTGACACATTCCTTCGGGTCGCTGACAACATCGCGGCAATTGCGAAGCACATCGAAGCGACTCGTGCGATCGAGCGGTACGGCGTGGCCTCGATCAAAGAGATGTTTGCGGGATTCGCAGCGCTCCCGGCACCGGCTGGACAACGGCCGTGGCGGGAGGTTCTTGGTTGGCGACAGAGCCACGTTCCAGACATGCAGGATATCCAGACGCGATATCGAAAACTCACCAAGGAATGCCACCCCGACAACGGTGGCACTCACGAAAAGATGTCCGAACTAAACCGCGCTCGAGACGAGGCGCTGAAGGAGGTTTCGTGAGGGTTCGCGATTGGATCAAGGACGCGGGGAAGCTGCACTTCTCCGTTTGCGGCGACGAGGTGAACTTCTCGGTCGGTTGGTTTTGGATCGCCGCCCTGATCCTCGCGCTCATCCTGACCGGCTGCGCCGCACCCTGTGGCCGCCCGATTGACGGCAAACCCGCCTGCTGGATGCGGGACAACTGAAAGGAAAATTTGTGCCGAACAAAATGAGCGACGAAAGGGTCATCGCCCTATCCGACCTTCACCGGATCATGGTGGAGGTAGGCGGCCCCCGTCCGAAAGTCGGGATCGTTGAACCCGCGTGGAATATCGACGGTTTTGAGTTTATGCGCCGGCTCGAGGCAACGGCCTTCAGAAAAGAGCACGAGATCGAGCGCCTGACTCGAGAGCGCGATGCGGCCCGCGAAGATCTCATCAACATGGGGAAGCCGAAGGTCTCGCCGCTTCCGGATGGCAGCGACGAACCTGACCATCTCCGCGACATTGACGATCAAGGAGACGCTTCATGGTTCCACGACCCCGACATGGGTGCGCGATGAGAGACCTTCCCATCATCTTCTCGGCTCCCATGGTTCGCGCGCTGCTCGCCGGCAACAAGACGCAAACGCGGCGGGTAATTGAACCCTACAAGCCGCAGCCAAGCGCAAAATCCGTTCCGGATGACCTGATCGCTGGCAAAACTGCGGTCAACGGCATCCTCGCTTATTCAACGTCCGGTTTTCGCCCACGCTACCGCGTCGGCGACCGCCTCTATGCCCGCGAGAACTTCATTGCGACGTGGGGCGATCGCTTCGGCGGTCGCGGCCTCCGGGTAGAGCACGGCGAGGTCAAACAAAAGAACGGGACGGTCGAGGCCATCACGCCGTCGAATCCGATCTTCGTGCTCTACAAAGCGAACTCCGACGACGTTCCTCATGTCCGCTGGCGCCCGTCCATCCACATGCCGCGTTGGGCTTCCCGCCTCACTCTCGTCGTGACCGGCGTCAAGGTCGAGCGGTTGCAGGATATCAGCCCTGAGGATGCGCGCGACGAGGGCGTTGAACGACGCAGCAAATTGGTTCGCCAGATGTGGCTTTTCGGGGCGGATCAGGCGGGTCGCGACGCGATCTATCTGCACGCCTGCATCTGGGAATACGAAAAGCTCTGGAATGAGATCAACGGCCCTGACGCCTGGTCTTCGAACCCTTGGGTCGCCGCCTACACCTTTACCGTTCACCGCTGCAACATTTCAGAGATGGGGAAACAGCCATGACGAGCATGACGGAACGCAAGCTGAAGTTCGCGATCGACGCGCTGGAAAAGATCGACGACATGCTAACTCCCATGAGCGAGAACAAGAGGCGGATTGCCGGCGACGCGCTCTACCTGATTGCGAACATGGACGAGTCCGCGGCTGCACCGGTTGGATCCGAGGCCATCGCCGCCGGCGACTTTGAGATGGGTCCGCTCATGCCTGTCGAGGAATTCGCGCAGATGGGAGTCGACGCGGTCAACTCCTTGCTGAAGGAGCGCGACGAGTTGCTAGCCGAGCGCGCCACGCTGATCGAGGAACGCGACGAAGCCCGCAAGGGATGGAGCGAGTTGGGACATGAGACCGCCGAGTGGGCTTCTCGTCTCGCCGAAATCACCGGTCGCGATCCTCGGTTGCCGGACAGGATGGGAGATTTTTGGGGTAAGTTCCAAGTCGGCGATAAGGTCTGGAAGCACACCGGCGATTATCAGCTTGCCGGCGAAGTCCGTGGGATTGCCCACACGATCCGAGGGCACAAGAGGCGCTACGTTGTCGAGCACGAAGCGGGTTTTCTGCACATCTACAGTGAGGCCAATCTCTGTCGCGTCTGCCCGTCGTGCGGAGCGCCGGAAACGCCGGCCAGCGATGCCAATGGGCTTCATCCCGATTGCCCGTTGCCGCGCCGGTAAGGCGCCGCAATGGGTTTGCAGAGAGACAAGAGAAGCAAACGCCGCCGACTCATGAAGGAACAGGATGGTCGTTGCATCTACTGCTCTGAGCCGATGGGCGAAGGGCGCCAGAGGCAAACCCTCGATCACATTATCCCGAAGGCGGAGGGCGGCACGCTACGGAACAGCAACATCGTCTTGGCTTGCCAGCCCTGCAATGTCGACCGCGCCCAGATGGATGCATTCGTTTACCTGATCCGGCGGCTCATGATCGAGTCTTGCGTCCGGCGCGGCATCCTAGTCGGGGCGAAGAAGCACCGCCGCCGCCAAGGAAAGATCAGACCGAGGCACCTAGGCCCGGTCGGCGGCGGCTTGCCTGGGAACGGTAAACGCCCACACCAAGGCGGCCACCCATCCGAGGAAGGTCCACCCGAGGAAGATATTGAGGATCAAGATGGCGGTGGCTTGCGGGTGACGGCGAGCCCTCGCGACGGTCGTCGGGAGGAAGTACAACCAAGCCGCGACGCCTAGGCCGAAGCCTATGACGATCGCCCATAGGACGAAGGAAAGGTCAATCTGCGCCAGAATCCCATCCATCTCGCCGCTCCATCTGTGTCGCTGCCAGCCTACTGCCCATCAGGCTCCTGTATCAATCCATCCCAATTTCCTAGAAGGCCGCCTCCCGCAAGTGCCCCGAGCCCGCCGCCGAAAAAGGTTCGTTCTTTAGAAATCGCCCGCAGCATCTCCGACCTTGTTTTCCGCTTTAGCAGATCAGGCCCCATAGGCTGAATCTCGCGGCATAGGCGAAAAATATTTCGGATTTTCTGGTGGGCCTGTTGTTTCGTCCACCGGATCAACGGCCTTTCGGCCTTGGTCCTCGCCCGGCTACGATAGAAGTCCACACCGCCTTCCGATGAGCCGAAGAACATGGAGTGCGCAAGCATGTTCCGGTCTGCCTCACCGAGGCCCTGGATCTGACCGAGAAGCTTTATGGCGCTTTTCTTCCATTCGTCCTCGTCCTCATCCGGTCCGTGCATGTTACACAAACACATCAGGATCGCGATCTTTCCCGAAAAGGGGATCAGATCAACAAGGGCGATTCTTTCCAGTGGCTCGATCCCTAGAGCCGTCTGAATTGCATCCCCAACGTCACTTTCGAGAAAGGCGAATGCCTGAAGGTATTCGCCAACGATGCGGTACGCCTCGGCGTTTTGTCCCTCTGTCGGGACGGCGGCGAGGTCGGCCAGAAATTCTTCTGAAGACATTGGGATCTCTCAGTCAATGCTCGGCGCCATGCTACGCTTGGATCGACGGCCGTGTCGATCATCAAGACCGAGGCGCTTATCACCACCCTCATACCTAGCCTTCCCGGCGCTGGTCACGACAGACCTCATCCACCCAAGCGTCCGTCTCGTCCATCGCAGGCTCGAACTTGAGCCAGAGCCGCGTCAAGAGGTCGATATGGGGCGGTATGTCCTCCTTGCCGGAGAGCCAATCGATCGCCCGTTGCTCGCTGGCTCCACAGCAGCGCGCTAAGTCGCGGGCGGGCATGTCGAGTTCGTTGAGGCGACGGGAGAGTTCGGCGGCATTGATCCGGCTGTAGGTATAGCGTCGTGCCATGATTCTTGTGTCTTTCTGGTTGCCGCTAGGGCGGTGTCCTGGGACTCGAGCCGTGCGATAAACGAGGCGAAGAGGTCCGCGCGCTCGCCAAAGCGAACGCCGTATTTGGGTTTGAGGTTGTCGGCCTTGATGACCGCAATCCGCTGGAAGCGGTCAACCGGACCGATCTGAGCCTGGGGCGGGTCGACCTTGATCCGCTCGACCACAGACGGCACGCCGCCTTCGCCAAGGAATGATACCAAGGCCTCGCCGACGCCCATCTCCGTGATGGCCTCTTGCGTCTTGATGGCCGGGTTTTGCCGGAAGGTCTCGGCGGCCGTCCGGACCGCTCGGCGGTCCCGCGGGGTAAAGGCGCGCAACGCGTGCTGCACCCGATTGCCGAGTTGCGAAAGGATTGGCGCCGGAACATCGAGAGGGTGTTGCGTGACGAAATAGACGCCGACGCCCTTCGACCGGATCAGCCGGACCACGCGCTCGATGGTCTCCATCAGGACCGGGCTCGCCTCCGAAAACAGGAGATGGGCCTCGTCGAAGAAGAACACGAGCTTCGGCTTGTCCAGATCGCCAGCCTCCGGAAGAACCTCGAAGAGGCGGAGCAACAGCCAGAGCAGGAACGCGCCATAGAGTTTGGGCGAGTCCATCAGCCGGTCGGCCGACAGGAGGTTGATGACGCCGCGCCCGTCCTGGTCGACGCGCAGGAAATCGCGAACGTCGAGCGCGGGCTCGCCAAAGAGGACGTTGCCGCCCTGGCCTTCGAGAGTGAGCATTGACCGCTGGATTGCGCCGATGCTTGCCGCAGTGACGTTGCCGTGGCTCGCCTGCAATTCCTCGCGATACTCCATCATCTCGCCGATGACGGCCCGGAGGCAGTCCATGTCCATCATCCGGCTCCCGCCGAGCGGCGCCTCTGGATCGTCCAGCCACTTGAATGCGACATTGAGCACGCCGGTTTGCGTTGCGTTCAGGTCGAGCAGCCGCGCGAGGATGGTTGGCCCCATCTCATGAATGGACGTCTTGATGGGGAGGCCGTCGTCGGAGAACAGGTCCCAGAACGCGACAGGATAGGACCGGCCCTGGCCGGCGGCCGCGACGCCGGAGAGGTCACCCTTCACGTCGGCTGCGAAGACGGGCACGCCGGCGTCGGAGAAGCCCTCTGCGAGCTTCTGAAGGGTGACGGTCTTGCCGGTGCCGGTGGCGCCTGTCACGAGGCCGTGCCGGTTGGCGTACCGAAGCGGCAGGCCGATGCCGTTGCCGAGGATGATGTGCGTCATCAGAGTTGTCCTCCTGTCAGCCTGGGATCGTCCAATGCGATGCGGGTGCCGTCCGGCAACTCCGCATAAAGAGCAGCGTACTCGTAGGTATCGAGCCCGAACTCGGGATCGGGATGGGCCGCGTGAGCCGGACCGAACGAGAGATGTTCGGCGTCCTCGAAGAACGTTTCGCGGTTGCCATCGCTCGCGTAGTTGCCCTCGGTCCAGAGCCATTGAGTCGGCGACTCGTCGGAGTCGCCCTCCGGCGGTGACCATTCCACCGGGCTCGTATAGAGCCGGACCTCGCCGGTCGAGTTCTTCCTGATGGCCACCCTATACGTCACGATTGACCTCCCTTGGTTGCACTTGCCCCGCCATTTGCCGCCTCGGCCTCTTTGATAGCAAGCCGAACGCCTGGCTTGAGTTGCTCCCATTCGGTCCGGTTGTCGCCGGTGAAGCCTCGCCCGTCCGAGTCGGCGTACTCGATCAGGTCAACTGTCGCCTTCATCGCCGTCAACAGGTTCTCATTGATCGCCTCGTTTCCTCCGATAAGGATGGACCGGACCTGGGTCTTGACGTGATCCTTGACGGTGGCCTCGTTCATGCAGTCGCGGTCGACGTGATCGAAGAACGAGCGGACGGCCTCGCCGCACATTGGGCAACGCTCGTTCTTGGCGCCATCGCCGCGTCGACTGCCCTGTCCAGGTCCTCGCCGTTTAGCACCGTGTTCTCCGGCGTCCTGCCCGCAAAGACGCCACCCTTGTCGATGGTGTCCAGGTCGCGCGACCGGAGGAAACGATAGCGCGCCGCGTCGACGTGGTCCGCGATCGGGTTCATTCTCTCGCTCACTAGATGGCGGACCCGGCTCTTTGTTGCCGAGTCGATGTCGGCGGCGACCTCATCGTAAGACCGGCCCTCCGTGCTGAGGATCGCGGCGCAGGTCGGAATCCATGTCGCCAACTCCGCCCCATAGTCGAGGTTGATCCGCTCGCAAAGCTCGTCGATTTCGTCCAGCGAGAGCGGATCTTGCGTGCCGCCATTGGTGGCAAGCTCGCCAATCTCGTCGCTCACCTTGGCGACTGTGGCGTCAGCTTGGTAGTGGCGCAGCGCCGCCAGGATGGTATCGCGCTCGCGGTTGTCGATGAGGTTCGGCATGGTCATGTTCCTTTCGGTTGCCACGATTGGCGGTTTCAGAGTTCTTCGATGTCGGCTTCGGCGCCGGACCGCACGTCGCCCGCCGTCCAATCTTCGATGATGGTGTTCGTATCATCGTTGAGTTGTTCCCCAGGCCGCGGCCTCGGCCGCTTCCTCGTCGTCGGCCTCGACCTCGACCGACTTCGAGAATGGTATCTCGCGATAGAGCGTCACCCGGTATTTAGCCATTGGCTTTGCCCTCCACTGCCGCAATGGCGGCTTTTGCCAAACCGCGCCACTCTGTGAACCAATCGACGAGATCCGACCCAGAGACGTCGAGATCCTGGTCCGCCGGTCCGTCAAACTGTTCTTCCCATGCCTCCGTCGCTTGCTTCAGGATGTCGAGCATCAGCGGCGCGGCGGCAAAAAGTTTGCCATTTGCGTCCTTTACCGCTTCACCGTGCGCGGTCGCTACATAGCCAACCGGCTTCATTCCTTTTGCATAGATCATGCCGCCGGTTGGAGTGTAGCTGTAGGGACCTGGGGTATGGCTAGCCATCGTCTGTCCTTTCATGCCTCAGCGCGCCGGTCCTGGCGTCGCTGGCTGGCGTTGTGAGAAAATTGGTAGGGTTGGCGCGGCGACCTTGCCGCCGCGCCCTGGCGCGGTCCTAGACTCGCATTGGCATTTGGACGTATCGCGTGGCGACCGAGCCGTGATCGTCCGCCATGAGGATCGGCGAGCCGGGATCAGCCAGAGCCACGGCGACGGTCTCATGGTCCGATGCTTTGAGAATGGTTGTCAGGTACGCGGCGTTGACGCCGAGTTCCAGGCAAGGCCCGCTATAGTCGCACGGGATGCTCATTTCAGCCTTGCCGAGGTCGGGATTCGTGACGATCAAATGAAGGTTGCCGCCGTTCAGATCCGAGAACGTGAGTTTGACGGCGCGCCCTCGTTCGCTGGACATTGCAGAGACCGCGTTGACGGCTTCTGTGAAAGCCTTGCGATTGACAATCACGAGGTTCGGATTCCTCGCCGGCATGACGCGCTGATAGTCCGGGTAGGTGCCGTCAATCAGCTTCGTGATGACGTCGACGTGGCCGACAGTGAACCGGGCCTTGACGGTATTTATCAGAACGTCAACGGACTCCGCCGCACCCTTCGCCTTGACGATGGACAAGAGGAAAGCGACCGTCTTACGCGGGATGATGACGCCATAGTCCAGGCCCGCGCCCTCGATATCAACGTCATGGACTGCCATGCGATGACCGTCCGTCGCGACGAACCGGAGCTTGCCCTGGCGCGCTTCCATGAAAATCCCGTTCAGGTAGTAGCGGGTTTCCTCCGTCGATATGGCGAATTGGACCGCCTCGAACGCCTCGCGCAACGCGGCGGACGGAATCGAGAACGAGGCCTTGATTTCGCCCTCGATCCGTAGCTCTGGGAAGTCCGCGACCGGAAGGCCTGGGATCGTCATTCGCAGGCCTTCGAAGTCAAGCGCCGCCGTGCAGTCCTCGCACGCAACCTCGAACACGTCGCCGGGATTGACGCCAGCCTCCCGCCGTTCGTCCGCCGTCGCGCGCCGCGTTGTCTTTTCAATGAGCGCGTCAATCGCGACGTGGCCCGTTGCCGGAGCTTTCTTTTCCAGGTCGCGAAGTGCATGGGCCGGAATGGTTGCCGCAAAACCCGCGTCGGTTGTCGCGTCCAGGCTCACCGTTGCCATGAGGTCCATATCGGTCGCGATGATGGACAGTCCGCCCTCAGCATTGGCGCGCAACAAGGCATTGGCGAGGATCGGAATCGTATTCCGCTTTTCAGCGACGCCGCACACGGTTGCCAGAGCGGCGCGAAGGGCAGGGCGGGCGATGATGGTTGAAGACATGAAGTTTTCCTTTCGGTTGCCACAATTGGCGTTCTCCGCTTGTCGCGGTCTATCCGTCGTTGCGCGGCGGATGGATCGAAACAAGATCATGGGAAGGCGAGCGTTGTCGCGCCCGGTCTCGCCTTAACCCGATATTCCGGGCTCGATTGCACGGCCTAGCGGCGCCGCATGATGTACCTCCTATGTTGCCGCCTCGCGGTGAGTTCTTTGGGCTTCCGCATGGCGCGGCTGTAGCGGCGACGTTGCCGCCGCTAGGGTCGCGTTAAGCGAGGGGAGCTAGATGGCCTTCGCGGATAGCCCATGCGGCGAAGGCGTTGACCTCGTCCGCATTATCTGTCGGACAATCTGGCGTTTCGTCGCCCTTGAAGGCGTGGCGAAAGTCTTCACATTGATCGTCGCCAGACCAGGACGCACTTGCATCGTCCGCAACTCGCGTCAAAGTAAAGCCGCTTTCGTTCTCCGTGATCCGGTAATCTTCGCTTGACGCAATGACGGTCTCGCCGTCGACCTCAAACAGTTGACCGGCCTCGATGAAATCCATGCAATCGGGATCGAAGTCGAGCGAGGCCTCGCCGGTGATAGGGTCGCCATTCGGCCATGCGCCGAAATTGGTGTCGGCGCAATCTAGCGCCGCAATTAACAGGCCTCGCGCGTCGGCCTCTGTTGCCGCACGAACGCGGATGGCGGCGTTTATCTTCAGGTCAAAAGCGAATTCTCTCATGATTCAAGCCTTCCGTGCTTTGGCTGATTCCGCGAGAACGACGCAATAGGGTGGCGCATGGCCAATCTTGTTGTCGAGCCGGTGGCGCATGGTGAGCGCGCCTTGCAAGAGAGCATGGGAAATGGCGAGCGCGGCGCGCGACGACTTGGGCCGATCTTCGAGAATGGCGATAGGTTCGCCACCCATGCAAAGCTCTATCCGAAACTCCTTGCCGTCAGGGACGGCGCGGCTGCTCAACACTGATGGGTTGTTCGGATCTGCCATGGTCTAGCCCTCCGCTTCTGCGACCGCGTCGCTTTCGATCCAAATAAAATGGTAATGGGTATCGTGAGCCCATAGCGTCCCGCGACCGCGCGCTTGCGTCGGTGGCAATTCGACGTGAGCGGGCTCGACGACATAGCCGCCCGTTCCGCCGCTCTGCCAGCGAACCGGAGTTCCAGCCTTAACCCGGCAATGGTGGAGGCCTTGAAACATGAATTCCAAGTCTCGCGTCGTGACAAACTTTGGCATTGCCTTAGGCCTCCGGCTTGATTTCGGTTGACGAGAAAAGCGAATCGACGAACGAGCGCGCTTTGATGTCGCGAACGCAACGGTTGAGGTTTGACGCTATGGTGACCGCCTCCGCCCGTGTGAGATAGACGGTCGCGGCGTCGCCCTGGTCGTTGCGAATGTAGAGAGCGACATGCTCGCGAAAGCGGTGGACCTGTGCGGCTTTCAAACGGTTCGGCATTAGGCGACCCCCCAACCGGATTCCGCGCCGCCGAAAGTGTTGTTGCGACCAGAGGCGAGGAAGAGGCGCAAGGTGTAGCCACGCGGATCTCCGCCGATTTGCGCTTTCGCGCCGTAGCGCGCGGCGATCTCGGAAGCCTTGGCGAGGTCGCGAGCGTCAAGGCGCTCTTTCCTGTCCTCGTCCTCTTGATGCCAGGTGGCGACAAGCTGGCCCGGCTTCCCCTCATAGCGTGGAATGCCGTTGCAGTGCTGGACCGCGCGACGCGCGACGCCTCCGCCGATCCGCAACAGGGCGATTACGTCCGCCGCGATAAGGTGCGGCGCGGGATTGTTTCGACCCTTCGGACAATGGCCGTTTGCGGCCTCTTGAGCAAAGATTGCGGCGAGTTCACAGGCAGATTGCAGCTTGCTAGTCATGGCGTTTCGTTCCTTGCGTGCCGCACGATTGCGGGCTTGATGGCAGGCGACGGCTTAGACGGTCGTGAAAAACGAATGCTTCTCCGCCAGCCGGTTGCGGCGAGCCTTCCGCATGATCCGGACGCGAGCGTCGCGCATGGCGTGGCGGAGGTGGCGATCGGACATTGTGCAATCTTGGTACATGGTCAAACTCCCAGGATCTTGCCGCGCGTGGCGGCTGTGGTATGATGGACCCCGGCTAGGAGGGACGTTTCCGCCCCTCCCGCCGTCTTCAGAGACCGAAATAGAAGAGGATCGTTAGAAATGCCGTGGCGACGGCTCTAGCGGTCCTTTTTCGTTTCCGAGTCCTTCGGACAGAGACGATCAGCACAACGTGCATGAGGTTCGCCTCCGTGGGTGTCCGCAAGTTATCCGCGCGGACGTCCGGCCTTCGGTGCGAGGTTCGCCCGCCTTGAAGAGGTAGAGGGCAAGCCCTCCCTAATGCGCCACGGTCGCGGCGCATGGGGGAATGCTCATTCGTCTTCTAATTTGCCTTCCCAAGCCTCGGGCGAGACGTTGAAGACGATCCACGCGCCCGACGCGGTGAGGATGGCAACGCGACCGTGAGAAGACTTTGCGGCGATCCGCGCGGGCTCGCCCTGATATCCGACCGGCGCGCCTATCGCGTGCAGGCCGTAGCAAGCGGGCGACTCGTAGAATGAGTCCGTACCTTCCACGCAATCGCCAGAGGCGAGGGCAGGCGAGGCGATAAGTGCGAAGGCGAGGGCGAGGGCGCGCATGGTCAAAGCCTCCACTCGCCGACGAGAGCGCGCGACCGCTCGTGATAGAAAAGCATATCGCGATAGAAGCGGTGCCGAGCGGCGCGTGCCTCGCGTCCTGTCCGGTGATGCTCCGCAATCTTGAGCCGAGCGGCGCGGATCACATCGCAATTGCTTGCGGAGGTTGTGAGGTTGAGCCGGGTATATGTGCCGAACATGCTCAACCCTCCACAACGGCGAGGCCGACCGAGCGGCACGCGTCCAGAGCGAACGCGAGGGCGATAGCGCGCGAGGCGAAATAGTGAGGCGAGACGCGGCGCGCGCGGATGCGGCCGCCTTGAACGATGGCCACGGATGGCTGATAGCCTCGCACGGTGAGAGACGCGGAAGGGCGCGCAACAAACACGGTCTGGACCGGTTCAGGCTTCACCTTCAGGGCGCGCGAGACGGACCAGCTAATATTGATCCGACCGAGCTTTAGGAAGGTGAGGCCTCCGACCTTGCGGAGCGAGATGTTGAAGAGCTTTGACATGGCCCGGTTTCCTGTAGTGCGCCACAATTGGCGTCTGTTTCGTGAGTTCAGATTATCACCTCCCATTCGTTCGTCAATAGAAATATGCGTATAGGAATACAATTTATTCCAGAATATTCACCAGCTTGCCCGACCTGACTGGCTCTGTTCCCGACTGGCACCGCTCCGCCAGGGCGGACGAAAAGAGCGTTCGTCTATCTGCCTTGCATGTCGTGTTGCATGGCATGGGCTAGAGCATGGGCATGGGCTAGAGGCCTGCCTTGCATGGGCATGGTGATAGGGCAGGGGATGGCGTGAGGGCATGGACCTGTCATGGCTCGGCATGGGCAGGAGGAAGGGCAGGCCTCGGCATGGGCGGACGCATCGGCATGGCTCGGCATGGATCGAAGGTAGGGCAAGCCCCGCTCGGCATGGTCTATGGGTGAGGGCATGGCATGGGAATAGATATCACTATGCACAATGGGCTCGATTAGAGAGGCAAGGACAGGGAGTGAGGGCCTGGGGACGGCCCAGGGGCGTGGGCAAGGGGAGATCGGGCTCAGTGAGCACGGCACGCGATCGGACGGGCTGGAAATCAAAGGGACCGTATGAGAAGGGCAGGCCGGCGAGGCGCCCCGTCGCCCGCCGATATTGCCGGATTTGTGCGCGCAAAGGGGGATCGTCGTCTTAAGGGTCTGAAAACGTTGTGAAAACGGGGTTGACCGCCCCTTGCGTTTGTGGGCGGGAATAGGCATATTGTTATTGCGATTCAAACACTTGCCGGGGGCGGCATTGCCACAAATCACACGAGTTCGACGCGTCGGGCGGGCCCGACCGCTGTTCCACATCATCCAGACGAAGGGCCGGGTCGCTCGTTGCGACCTCCTGGCTTGGGCTCGAGAGAACTTGCTCGTCGAGGAATCCTGGTACGGAGGTCACCTCCTGCGGATTTCACTACGCAGAATGCGTGCTCAAGGGATCATCGGGTTTGACGAGCAATTCGTCTGGGCAACCGGGATCCCGAAGCCACGCCGACCGCTCCGCGGATGCGTCGCAGAACAGGCCCGAAAGCACCGAGAGCGCCAAAACCTGTCAATCCCTGCAGGCCAAGAAAGCGCATTTAATTAGGACGAATCCGGCACGGGGGGATAAACCGCTGAGATCGCAAGCGGAATGCCCGAAAAAGCGTGCTCGCAGCTACGGGTGGATAAAGTTCAGGCTATTGCGCTTTGAGGACTTTCTCGGCAATTCTCGCGTCCATCAGCCTGTAAGTGACTCTTAACAAAGATCGTCTGGGCCGGCGCCAAGCCGAGCCCACAGCACTCACTTACCGAGATCATTACGATCGTGCTTATTTAAGAGAGAGACCGGCATCTCTTTCATTCTGTTTTCGGCGCTTCGCGTCACGTTCCGTCCAGGCTTCGGCCTCGGGCGGATTTTTTATGTCCCGGTTCTGGCGGAGATCGTCACCAATTCGGTCGGTCTCGTCACGTTTCGCGCTTGTCGCGTCACGAGCCACGGCGCGATGTCACGTTTTGAGACGACGACGTCACTTTTTCGCAGGGTAGAGCAGTCCGGAAGCTCGCGTGGCTCATAACCATGAGGTCGGCGGTTCAAATCCGCCCCCTGCAACCATTCTTCACTAGGGGCGAGGCCCGCAACTGCCGTGGCAACGGTGCGGATAACCGGACCCCGAACATCAAGGCGCGCGACCCCTGGGCCACGAAGGGGCGAGCAGATGGCCGAATCTTGCCAGGATCGGCCGGAGCCATGACGGCAACTAGCCCGCTGTAAGTCGCTCGGGCGAAAGAGCGACGGGCGCCCTGCAAGGCGCCACAACCTATTCGCCCACTTGGGCACAACAAACGTCGCGGTGGCGCTCCGCGCCTGCCGAGCGATCGCGATCAAGCCCGCCCCCGGCATTTTCGAGTCGCTCGACCGCGCCGGCCACATGAAAGACTCCGGATGTCCGACCTCCAACCGACGCGTCGCCGGCTGACCATCCTGTCGGCGCTCGCGACCGGTTGGTTGCCCTGGGGCGTGGAGTGGAAGCCGTATCTGTCGTTGTGCGGGAATGAGTACATCCTGTGTTGCGGTCACGTCATGGGACGGAGCGAAGCGCAAGTGTTCGTTGATCAAGGCCTCTTGGAGGCCGGCGACCCGGACCGCTTCGGTCGGCCGACTCTTGTCATTACCGAGCGCGGCAAGGGCTGGCTTGGCTCCAACTGGGGCTCGTGATGTCTGGAATTCGCGTCTCGGTCGACAAGAGCCGCGTTACCGACCTCAAAACACTGATCAAACGCCTTGAGGGCCCAGAGATCCGCTCTGCCGCGGCTCGCGGCCTCAATGAGCACGTTCGACTGCAGGAACGGCAGGCCGTGCGCCTGCTCTCCGCACAAACGAAGATCCCTGCCGGACGCGTCGCGGCGGTGACCAAATCCGTGAAGGCGTCCGCCTCCGGAGGATCTTCGATGGAAGCATCAGTCGACGTCCGCGACGCTTCAATTCCTCTCGGCCAATTCACCTATCGCTCATGGTCACGCGGCGATGCCGGCGCTTCGGCCGGGGATTGGAACGGGAAGACGTACAAGGGCTCGTTCACCATCGCGAAGTACGGCGGCGCCATCTTCGCGCGTCGCCCAGGAGCGAAGAAGTGGCCTGTCATCCGGCTCTGGGGCCCGTTGCTCCCGAGCGAACTCCGGCGCGCTGACATGCCGACATTGCCTGCCGCACAACGGCTGGCCGACACCGACCTGGAAAGGCGGGTGCTCCGGCACCTTGTGAACGTTCTGGGCGCATAAAAAACCCAGGAAGTTCATATGCCGCGGCGAGCCGCAAAGAAGTCCGCGAATCCGACGAAGGACGCAAAAAGGAAGCGTTTGGACGGCATCATGGCGGATTTTCCGCGTGATGTGAGCGCCAACGAACTCGCTGTTTTGTGGGGAATTGCCTCGCGAAATGTCCAAAGGCTCGCGACGGACGGGATCATCCCGCGATCGAGCGTTCGTGGCCGGTTTCCCCTGAAGGAATCGACTGTCGCTTACCTCCACGACCTCCGCGAGAAGGCGGCCGGTCGTGCAGCGGGCGAAGGCGGCATGACTTTGGCTGCACAACGGTCGCGATTGACCGATCTGCAGGCCCAAGAACAGGAATTGAAGGTCCAAAAGCTCCGCGGCGACGTGATCTCACGCGACGAAGCGACAGAGGGTTGGACGAAAATCGCACGAGCAGCCAAGGCAGCGTTTCTTGCGCTACCGAGCAAGATCCGGTTCGCGATTCCGCATCTCACCGCGCATGACGCGGTCGTTCTCGGCCGGCTCTGCCGTGAATCTCTCGAGGACGTCGCAAACGAACTTGAGGGCGATGATATCCCAGGCGTCGGCTCCGAAAACGGGCTGACCGATGAGCCGTAATGCTCTGGGCCAGGCTCTCAGGGATGTCGGAAGGGCTTTTCGGCCACCGCCGGTGCTCTCCTATTCGGATTGGTCCGAAAAATATATTCGACTGCCGTCGAGTTCGGCGATCTCGGGCCGTTACAAGCTCTGGAAGTATCAACGGCGGATCCTCGAGGCGATCGGCGATCCATTAATCGAACGGGTGACCGTCCGAAAGCCGACGCGTATCGGCTATACGCGCCTCCTTTGCGCGGCGCTCGGCGCGGACATGGCGAATGACCCTTGTTCGGTCATTTTGCTTCTGCCGACCGATGACGACGCGCGCGGCATTATGGTCGACGAGGTGGATCCGACGTTTCAGGAATCGCCGGCGATCTCGACGCTCATGCGGACCGGCCGTTACGACGGCAAGAATACGTTGACGACCAGGTCGCTTCTCGGTGGCGGGTCGCTAAAGGCTCTCTCGGCTCGTGCGCCCCGCAACCTTCGCCGCCACACCGCTCGCAAGCTGTATTGCGACGAGGTCGACGGCATGGAGGTCACCAAGGAAGGTGACCCGATTGCACTCGCCGAGAAGCGGACTGAATCGTTCGCCGACCGCAAGATCGTAAAGGGCTCGACGCCGACTGATGTCACGACGTCGATCATCTCTCGTGATTATGACGAGAGTGACAGGCAGATCTTCAAGGTGCCCTGTCCGCACTGTAACGAGACATTCGAACTGCTCTGGGAGCACATCAGCTTCCCGCATGACAGTCCTGCCGAGGCAGTGGCTATCTGTCCGTTGTGCGGTTGCGTGATTGAGGAACGCTTCAAGCCAGCGATGGTCGAGGCAGGCGACTTCGAGGCCCAGGCGCCCGACGTTAAGGGGCACGCCGGGTTCCAGTTGAACGCGCTCGTCTCTCTGCAGCCGAACGCGTCTTGGGGGCAGCTTGCCGCCGAATACCTGAAGGCGAAGCGCGGTGGTCCGTCCCTGATGCAGGGGTTTTGGAACACCGTTCTCGGCCTGCCGTGGAACACGACCGTCGACAACACCGACGAGCACGAACTGCTCGGCCGTGTCGAGAGCTTCGGTCTCTCTTGGGACCAGGTCTCGGCGGAGTGGCGCCAGGACATCCCGAGGGACGTCCTGTTCATCACTTGCGGCGTCGACGTGCAGCCGGACCGTCTTGAAATGGTCTTCATCGGGTGGTCGCGCCAGCAGCGGTTTATCCTCGGTCATCACGTCATCGTCGGCGCAACGAATGTCTCGACGACCTGGGACGAGTTGGACTCGGTCCTGCTTACGAGGTGGGATCATCCGCTCGGCAACAAAATCGGAATTGAGGCCGCCGCCATCGACTCCGGCGACGGCAACCGAACTTCCTACGTCTATGATTTTGCCGGTCCGCGATCGCATCGCCGGATCTACGCGATCAAAGGCAAGGAAGGACCGCTCCCCGCATTCAAATTCACCACTTCCCGTCGCGTTCGTCGCGCCGGCGCCCGTCTCGCCATAGTCGGTGTTGAGGGCATTAAGACCGACATCATGACCTCGCTTTCAATCCCGCAAGACGGGCTGCAGGCGATCCGGTTCTCGGATGATCTGGACGAGGAATGGTTCGTCCAGTTCACGTCCGAGCGTCGCAAGGTCGAGTACCGCAAAGGCCGCAAGGTCGAGACCTTCGTTCGCATCGGATATCGGGCTGCGGAGGCCCTGGACGCCACCGTTTACGGGCTGGCGGTTCGGGCGACTTGCGTTTTTCACTTCGATCAACGTGAGGCGGACTTGACCAAGACCGAAGAAGCCAAACCGCCTCGGATGCAGGCTTTCCGCGACAAAGTGAAAAGGTTGCATAGCCGATGAAAGCTCCGATGCTCATTGACACGAGCGGCCGCCCGCTCATCAATCAGAGCAAGCCGCAGTCGGCGTACTTCCGGCAGAACAAGTCGCCGTTCCTGTCGACCTGGAAACCGGTCCTACGCGAGGGATCGGACGACGTTCGCGCAGGGTGGCAACTGGCGGCCGCGCGTGCGATCGACGCCATTCAGAACAACGGCTTCATGTCGGGCATCGTCGACGCTTCGGCGGCCTCAGTCGTCGGGCAAGGTCTGCAACTCGCGTCACGTCCGGATGGCGAGGCTCTCGGTTGGAGCGAGACTTACAAGGAAGAGTGGGCCGCGAAGGTCGAACGCGAGTTCCGCGCTTGGGCGAACGTGCCGATGGAAGTCGACGGCGGCGCCCGCATGACGTTCTATCAGATGCAAATTGCGGCCTACAAGTGCTGGATGTTCTATGGCGAGATCCTCGCCATGCTCCCCATGCGCCGGCGCCAGGCTGGGGGTTCGCTTACCAAGATTCTGCTTCTGCCACCGAGCCGCATCGCCGACGAGACGGAAGAGTACAACCGGCTCGTGCATGGCGTCCGGATGGACGATCTCGGCGCTCCCATCGCTTATCGGATTCGGCAAAAGAGCCAGTTCGGATACGAGGTGAGCAAGGAATTTCGCGCCCGCGATCGCGACGGCCGCCCTAATGTGCTTCACATCTTCGACCCATCGATCGCTTCGCCGCGCGGGATCTCGCCGCTCGCGCCGGTCCTGAAGGTCTGCCAACAAGTCGATCAACTTGCCGACGCCACGATCGCTGCGGCGCTCCTGCAGACGATGTTTGCGGCGACCATCCAAAACCAGACTTCGGGCTTGGCTGGGTTCTCCGGCCTGCTCACTGAAGAGGAACAAGCCGGCGGCAAGACGCTCGACATGGACGTGTTCATGGACGCGCAAAACGCATGGTACGACTCGAACGGCCTCAACCTCAACACGCACGGCCGCATCGCGCACCTCTTCCCCAACGACAAGTTGGAGTTTCACGAGGCGAAGCACCCGTCCGAGAATTACGACAACTTCGCCGGCTGGCTGATGAGAGAAATCGCCCGCTGCGCTGGTCTCACCTACGAAGAAGCGACTATGGACTTCCGGAGCGCGACGTACTCGTCGGTCCGAATGGGCACAGCGCAGATCTGGCCCATCGTGCTCAATCGGCGAACGAACATCGTAAACCCATTTTCGCAAGCTGGTTTCGAGGCTTGGCTCGAGGAAAAGATCGGTGAAGGAAGGATCCCGTTCCCTGGAGGTCTCGAAGCCTTCTTCCGGAATAAAGCCGCCGCTTGCGGCGCCTGGTGGAACGGCCCCGCCGCGCCCCAAGCCGACGATTTAAAGACGGCGCGCGCGCACCAGACCCTCAAAGACATGGGCGCCACGACCCTCGAAGCGGTCTCGGCGAGCTACGGCCGGGATTGGCGCGATGACATGAAGCAACGCGCCCGCGAGCGCGATTTTGCTCTGAAACTCGGGCTCCCCGACCCCCACGCTGATCCGCTCGAGAAGAAAGCGGAGTTTTCCCGCGCGGAACAAGGTGACGACGCGGACAAATCCGACGACCCGTCCTTCGCGCCTGACAATCCCGGCTCGAAGCGGTCCCGCTCGGCGCTCAACCTCATGGGGTATGGGCGCCGGAAACCAGATGCAGCCGACCTCGAATTTGAGGCGGAATGGGCAAAGGAAGATTGAAAATGGCTACCGCGAAAACGACTGCTGAGGCCGCCCCCGCTGGCAACGGTCCGCCCACCACCGAAGTCGAGAAGAACGCTGCGGCCGAGGCCCTGAAAGTCTCGGACACGGCCGTCGCGAAGACGAAGGACGATGAGCCCGCCGCCAACGCCGCTCCTTCCCGAGACCTAGACGAGGGCTTCGTTCTCGCCCGTCCGGCGAGGTTCGAGGGAGATCTCCCGTCCTATTGGACCGATGGCGACTACGCCGTCGCGGGTTGGACTTGGGAGATTCAGAAGGCTCTCGTCTACCCGACGAAGGCCTCCGCGAAAGAGGCTCTTAATGGCCCTGCAGCCGGAGAGAATGCCAAAGCCGTCGCGCACCGTCCGTAAGGGATCAGCAAAATGGCGATCGATTGGGGAGTGATCCTGGACCTCAAGGAAACGGATCCCTGTGCCGGACTCCGGCAACTCCGCATTGTTCGCTTGGAAATGGCGTCTACTGGTACGGTGCAGAAAATCTCGTTTCGCGACCGCGAGACTTGGTTTTCGCCCGGTGACGGCAAGATCCTCGACAATATTGAGCGGGAGTTCGAGGCGGCCTGCGCTGCGAAAGAGGGCAGGGCGCTTCACTTCGCGATCACATTGGGCCCGGGCCCGCGCTGTGGGTGCCGATAATGCCAACGTATGATCTCATCCTCCGCAAGGCGTTCAACAAGCCGCTCTGGCTTTTGCCGTCCGCCGCGGAGACTATCGGCGCTTTCCTTTTGGATCGCGCTCGCGGCGACCAAGTCGCGCGCCCCATGAGCGGACGTCTCGACGCCGAGCCGGTTCGCGGCCGCAATGGAACCATGTACCGGCGGCAAGGCTCGGCAGCGATCATCACGGTCGAAGGCGAACTCGTAAACCGTGGCGCGTGGGTCGGTGCGGATTCCGGGCTCACCTCATACGAAGGTGTTGCCTCGCAGTTGAAAGAGGCCGCGCGCGACGCGTCCGTACAAACGATCGTGCTCGACATGGAGTCGCCCGGTGGCGAGGCGGTTGGCGCAATGGAGATCGCCAGCCTTGTTCGGAAAGTCAACGCGGATAAGCGTGTGGTCGCCGTCGTCGATGGCATGGCGGCCTCCGCCGGCTACGCGATCGCGTCAGGCGCCGACGAGATTATCACCGTCCCGTCCGGCATCGTCGGGTCCATTGGCGTCGTGATGCTCCACATCGACCAGAGTCAGGCGCTCGCCGATCGCGGCATCAAGCCTACCCTCATCTTCGCCGGTGCCCACAAGGTCGACGGCCACTCATTCGCAGCGCTGCCGGAAAACGTGCGCGCGGACTTCCAATCTGAGATCGAGCAATTCTATTCCTTGTTCGTCCAGACCGTCGCGGAAGGCCGTAGGGGCATGTCCGCAAAAGCGGTGCGCGCAACGGAAGCGCGTACTTACATCGGCCAGGAAGCCGTCAAGGTCGGCCTCGCCGATGCGGTTGGCACCCTAGACGACGTCCTCGCCGGAATCGCCGCTCGCGGCAACGGACGGAAGTCATATTCCAAAGCAAAAGGATCTCTGAAAATGGATATCGAAGAGAAAAACGCAGCCGCGATCGCTTCTCTCGCTGCCGTGGTTGACAAACAGATCGCCTCGGCGACCGCCATCCAGCCGGCTCCCGCAGCCGCAACACTCGACACCGGCGCGATCGCCGCACAGGCCGCGGCCGACGCCAAGGCCCGTATCGGCGCCATCCTTCAGTCTGATGAAGCGAAGGGCCGCGAAACGCAGGCCAACCACATCGCGTTCCAGACCGATATGTCGGTCGACGATGCGAAGAAAATGCTCGCGGCTTCGGCGATCGCGGCCCCGGCGGCCAGCGAGCAATCTTACGTCGAGCGTAAGGCAGAGGGTGGCACGCTCGGCTTTCACGAAAGCACCCCGGACACGAAGGCCGTGGCCTCCGCTGGATGGGGTAAGGCCACCAAGGCGGCCAACCGTCAGTTCGAGGACAACCCGACCTAATCGGGCTCGCTCACTCTCTCCACCCACCCATTCAGATCCGTTTTAAGGGAGGCTTAAATGCCTGTTCTCACCGAAGGCGTCCATCCTGGCGAATTCATTATGTCGGAAGCCGGATGGCACCGGTCGCGCGATGCGATCACGATCGTCGCGGGATCTGGCGTCGTCACTGCCGGAACCGTGCTCGGCAAGGTCATCGCGTCGGGCAAGTACGCACCGTCTCCGGCTACTGGCGCGGATGGTTCCCAAGTCGGCTCGGCCATCAACATCTACACCGTCGACGCCACGTCTGTTGACGTGAAGGTCTCGGCCATCACGCGCGACGCCGAGGTCAACAAGAACTGCCTGCTCTATGCAGTGACGGTCAACGACGCCACCAAAAAGGGCGTGAAGAACAGTGAACTTGCCGCCGTAGGCATCATCACTCGTTAACTCCCGAGCCTCTTCGCCCCATCCCCTAAACGCCCGCAAGGCGGGCACACGGACCACCGCCTTAACGCGGGAAACAAAGGGAAACCGCTACTATGTTGGACATTTTCAACGACGACGCATTCTCCGTCACGTCGATGAGCGACGCGATGCGCGAGATAAAGTACGTCCCCGGTTACGTCGGGAAACTCGGCCTCTTCCGCGCCACCCCTATCGACACGCTGAATATCGCGATCGAAAAGGCCGCGGATGGGCAATATTCGATCGTGCCGGCCTCGCCACGCGGCGCCCCGGGCGACACGGTTGGAAAAAATCGTCGCACCATGCGGATGCTCCGCGTCCCGCACTTCCAGCGCGACGACGCTATCTATGCCGACGAGGTCCAGGGCGTTCGTGCTTTCGGCACTGAAAAGGCCGTTGAAACCCTGCAGGGCAAGATCGCCATGCGGGCGGCCGAGCACAGCCAGAGCTTTGCGCTCACCGAAGAGTACCATCGCCTCTCCGTCATTACCTCCGGCACGTTGCTGGATGCTGACGGTACTGTGCTTTACAACTACTTCACGGAAATGGGCGAGTCACAGCCGGCGGAAGTCGATTGGGACCTCGACAACGCCTCCCCGGCCGAAGGGGTCTTGCGCCAGAAGTCCGCGGATCTCATGCGCGCCATGGGCACCGCTCTCGGCGGCCTTCCGTTCAACGGCATCCTCGCGCTCACCGGCGATCAGTTTTACGACAAACTGATTCAGCACAAGGAAATCCGTGACACCTACAAGGGATTCGAAGGTGTGCAGGCGCTTCGCTCTGGCTTCCTAGAGGCAAGCAACGCCGGCGCCAATTCCGGCGTTTGGGGTGAGTTCGACGCGCTCAACATCCGTTGGGTCAACTACCGTGGTGGTCTTGGCGTTAGCATCGCCCCGACCGAAGCGAAGTTCATCCCCCTCGGCGTTCCCGGCCTCTTCCGCACCGTCTATGCGCCAGCGGACTACGAAGAGACGGTCAACCAACCGGGCCAGCGGCTCTACGCGAAGCAGTGGTCGATGCCGAATGGAAAGGGACGGAACCTCGAGTTCCAGACCAACTCCCTTCATTACGTCACCCGTCCGCGCGTGCTCATGCGCGCCCGTATGACCTAATCGAAAACGGCGCGCGGCAATGCAAAAGTTCGACGCCTATGAGGCCATTGCATCCGAGAATGTGGATGACCTCTTCGGCGAAGAAATTTATGTTGAGCCGCGCGCCGATGGCGAGTTCGTGAAGGGAACCGCTGATCCCCTCCGTGTGGCGTTCTCCACGGTTGGAGTCGTCGACTTCTCTCCGAAGACCATGAAAACCCGCTACGGCGGTCGCAATGACGCCGACGCGTCGGAACTGGTCGGCGAGCTTCTCCACATCAGCATTCGGGAGGTGAATCTCCCGACCACGATAAAGCCAGGTGACCGCGTCCAGATGCTCTCGAGGCCACTAGAGCCCGTCGCGGCCGTGACAACCGTCGAGCCCGATGGCCTCGGTCGCGTCATCCTGCGCTGCAAGCCTGGAAAGATGAAGACATGAGCCTCGTCGGCGCCGCGATGCGGATCATTTTCACCAAACTGGTGCGCGGTCGCACAATGGCGGGTCAAGCGGTCCTCAACGCGCCTGTCGAGCCGCTTGTCGAAGTTCTCCGCCAGCAGGTCCCGGTCATTTCGGTCTATACCGGCGTCCACAAGGGCGACGTCACGGGCCGTGAGTTGACCTCTCTCAACAATGGCTCCATCGAACTCGTCTACCAGGCTTATCTACCGGCAGGCGACGACACAGCCGAGGATCTCAATCTGCAGCGCGCAGGCGCGGCGCTCGGAATCGATCTTCTCGTGCGCCAGATCTCGGTTGCGCTCTCCACTGGCTCGAAGCCGTGGATCGATCTGTGGAAGTTTCTCGTGGCCGGCTACGGCGACTTTGACAGTCGGCCAATCCTGATCGAACTCGAAACCGGATTGCGCGTGCCCTGCCGCGAAGTTTCAATGGCGTGCCGAACGATCCCGGAACCTGGCATCGGCATTGCCCTCAACCCGTTTTGGGCCGGCTTCGATGCGGCACTCCGCGCCGATCCGGATCCGGGTCTGAATGTGCTTGCGGATATGTTCAGAGACCTCATCGTTGAGCCCACCGGCCTCGCAACCTGGGAACAGGTGCAGGCGGCCGCCGGGTTGAGCGACGCTGCTATTCAGGCGATCGGCCTTGCTCCGGTCGACCCGACAGAAGAAGGCGAGCCGGCCGAACTCTCGGGTATCGAGATCAACCCGGCCGACCTGACGGTGGTTGTGCCGCCAACTCTCTCGGGCTCGTAATGCGCTCGCTGATCGAGACGCTCGCCCGCCAAGTCGAGTCGGAAAATCGGGGATCGAATTCGCTTCGGTATGGAACGGTCCATGAGGTCAACGCCGAGACCCACAAGATCCGCGTCCGCCTCGGCGGCACAGACGAAAAGCCGTACCTTTCGCCGTGGATCCCGTACGCACAGGTCGCCGGCGCACTGAAGGTTCACACGCCACCTTCCAAAGGGCAGCAATTCGCGCTCATGTCCGGCGATGGTGACTTCCGCCGCGGCATAGCGATCCCGATGACGTGGAGCGACGAGAACGCCTCGCCCTCGAAAAAGGGCGACGAGCACGTCATGACTTTTGGCGATGTGAAGGTCGAGGTTCGCGGCAAGCAATTGAAGCTGACGGTCGGTGGCGCGGTCTTCGACGCGACCGACCAGGCCGTGACGCTCTCGATCGGCGGCACGAAAATGGAATGGAGCGACGGCGGCCTGAAGACCAGGGCCGCCGATTACGATTGGAAGACGTAATGCCTGGGGTCGCTTGCGTAGGTGTTGATGCCGCCGGCGGCACTCAACTCGGGCTGCAGGGCGCAAATTTCAAGGTCGACGGGAATCCCATCGTGCTCTTGGGGGATCATGTCGCCCCGCACTCACCGTTCGAGCCTCCACACGTCCCTGATCCGACGATGGCCCAGGGCTCACCGAACTTCCGTCTCAACGGCATCCCGGTTTGCCGGGAAGGCCACGTCGCAACGTGCGGGCATCCGACAACCGGACGCCCGAAATTCAGGATCCCGTAAGGAGGGCTCAATGGTTGACTTGACCAAATCTCGATACCTCGTGACCGAACTAGCCGGTCCGTTCGTCGCCGGCCGGCGCCATCGCAATCAGCCGCTCGATCTCACCGCTAGCCAGGCCGAGCATGAGCTTCGCCTCGGCCACATCCGCCCCGAAGCCGCCAAGCCCGCCGGCAAAAAGACCGCGTAATGTCCTCGGCGGGGATGGATCGCGAGACGGGGCGGCTGATCCACAATTTCGATCACGTCGCACAATCTATCGGCGACGTCCTCACCACCGGAATCGGCCAACGTGCGGTGCGCGAATGGTACGGCTTCCCAGGTCTCGCGATGCTCGGCGAGAACATGAATCATGACAACCTGGTCAAGTTCTTCCAGATCGTCGCGATCGCGCTCTCCATGCGCCAGAAAAACGGGCTCCCGGTGGAGCCTCGCTTTCGCGTCATAAAGATCGTGCCGCTCGAGGCTCTCCGAAGTGGCGAGTTCGCGTGTCGGCTCGAGGGAGAATATCTCCCCCGCGGGCATCTTGGCGACTTCACTCCTGCCGGTAAGCGGCGCGTCGTTCTCTCGGGATCCGGAAGCCGGTTCACGGCGGTCGAAGAAGCTGAAAGCATTGGATAGCCTCGATGGCCGATAGCACCCTCTATGACCTTTCGGCCTTCCCCGAGCCGCAGATCATCGAAGAGGTCTCGCTCGAGACGACTGTCGGTCTCATGACGGGCGACCTGGTGGCTCTCTTCCCGGATTTGGTCGGGGTTGCGGGGCTCGAAAGCGAACCGAGCCAGAAGAACATCCAGGTCGTCGCGTTCCGAAAGGCCATCCTCGAAGCCCGGATGAACGACGTCGTCAAGTCGAACCTCCTGGCCTTCGCTGTTGGAACGGATCTCGACAACCTGGCCGTCTTCTACGACGTGATCCGGATGAACGACGAGGGTGATGACCGCCTCCGCAAGCGCGTCGTGTTGGAAATTCAGGGTCGCTCGACCGGCGGCACAGCACCCCGTTACCGGGCAGTCGCGATGAAGTCGAGCCTGCGGGTCCAGGACGTCGTCGTCTATCGCGAAGGCACGGATCCGACCATCTATGTCGCGGTCTATTCGATCGATAACAACGGGGTCGCCGACGAGGCGCTTCTCGAGACCGTCCGTACAGCCGTCAATGACGCGTCCGTCCGGATGGTGAACGACACGATCATCGTCAAAGCGGCCATCTTTACGGTCATCAACATCTCGGCGAACGTTTGGCTTCTGCCGGAATCGCCGGACTCGCTCATCGGAACGATGCCGGCAACGTTGCGCTCCACATGGGCCGCCGAAACCGGCCTTGGATTCGATCTCGCGCGCGCGTGGATCGGCGCTCGGCTCATGCGCCCAGGCATTCAGCGTGTCGACGTTCTGACGCCAGTAGACAATGTCGTGGCATCCCCGAATGAGGCGATCGCAATCGGCACGGTGACGCTCAACAATATGGGGCGGGCGTACTAATGCCGCTGGATCTCCTGCCGCAACAGTCGACCGCTTTCGAGCGGGCCCTGCAGGAGGCAACCGACTTCTACGATAAGATTTCGCCGAGCATCGACGCGGCCCGCGGCCTCAAGATCCTGAACCCACCGCCTTCTTTCCTGCCGTTCCTGATCTACGAATACGGCCTCGGCGAGCTTACGCCCTACGTCGTCAATCTCTACGACCTGATCGACGAGGGGATTCGGTGGCAGCGGGTCCGAGGCACTCCGCAAGCATTGTCCTATGCTCTCGCGTGGGTCGGATATACCGCGCGGCTTGAGGAAGCGCCTCCGCGCCGCCGGCGCTGGAACGCCTTCCAACTTGAACTCGACCGGATCAGGGATAGCGAGGACGACCTCGCCCGTATTGAGGGTGTTGCTCGCCTGTCTGTCCCAATGCGGTCATACCTGGCGCGCGGGTTCAAAGGTTACGACATCCGCGCACTCGAGTATGGGCACGGCGCCTGGGGCAACAAGCTATGGTCTGACTACTCGGGCGTCCGGATCGATCCGGAGGGCGCCAAATGGTCGTTCTCCCGAAAGTACGAATCCGATCACGCGATGTCCGAAGCCGAGTTGACCGCGCTCGGCGTCTGGTTGCCGCCGGTCGGCCCAGGCAACGTGACGTGGGGCGCGTTCCCCTGGCTTGCCGCGCCTTGGGGGGATGAAGCGACGCGGGCGCGATCAGCCGCCATGGTTGAGGCGGTCTTCACCGACCGGAATGGTCGTCCGGCTTGGGCAGTTTTCAAGGATGGCGACGGCGCGGTCATCGGATATCGGCGCGCGCGGGCCTTCCACCGGGTCGCACCAAACAGCAACGGTCAATACAAGATCGGGTCGACCTCTTATGGGATCGTCTCGTCTTCGGCCACTTCGATCTATGTCGAGGCCCTGACGGACTTCGGCGACGGGTTCGGAACGACGGCTGCAACGGTCGGGTTCCTCGCCGGCGCTGAGCCCGTTGTCGGCAACCCCCTCGGATCCTTGTGGCTTCCACCCGGCGGCCTTTCGGTCACAGGGCCAATTTTCGCTGAGAAACCTTTCTCGATCCAGTTCGGTCGCACCGTGCGCGAGCGCGTGAGCGCCGTTCTCCGGTTTTAGGAGCCATCATGGCAAACGAGCATCCGTCCGGCATTCCCGACGCTTACGACCGTTCGGCGGAAAACCCCGATTGGGCGCGAGTCGTGGTGCGTGAAAATCGCTTTGCTCAGGGTGCGGAGATCAACGAACTGCAGTCGATCACGGAGCGGCGCAATCGCCGGGTCGGCAACATGACGGCGAAGGACGGCGACCGGATCTCCGGCGCCGACATCATCATCGACACCGACGCTGAGACCGCCACTCTTTCGGCCGGTGAGATTTATGTCGAAGGCGATATCCGTCCGGTCGCCGCCGCGTTCTTTCCGGATATCCAGATGGTGGGTGAATTCGCCATCGGAGTGCGCCTGCTCAAGACTTCGATCGACGAGTTGGACGACCCGAACCTTGTCGGCCTCCATCCTGGCTCGGAAGCCGAAGGCGAGCCCGGTGCGGCTCGCGTAATCGAGACGATCTCCTGGTCAGTCTTCGGTGACGCTCAGCCTGGCGTGTTCTATGGCGTCTATCTCATCAAGGATGGCGCGGTCATCGACCAGCAGGCGCCGCCCTCGCTTTCGGGTGTCATCTCTCAGATCGCCGTCTATGATTTTGACGCGAACGCGAACTATATCGTCGAGGGATGTGAGGTCACGTCGCTCGGCAAAACGGGCAACGACCAGGTATTCAGCATCGGTGCCGGCCGCGCGAACGTCCTCGGCTTCAAGAGGATCCGAGAGGCTAGCATCCGGCACTCCGAGCCGGAGGAACCTGACCTCGAGCAGATCGCCGCTGAGCCCCATACGTTTACGGGCGTGACCGGCGGCTCAACGGTGGTCGAGGTCTCGCGCGCGCCCATCGAATCCGTCCAAGCTGCCATTGTGGTCAAGCGAGCGGTCGAGGTCATCCCACGCGGGCTTGTCCCCGGTGGCATGGATGACCTTGGATTTTCATCGGTCATTGAGATCGAGTCGATCGTTTACGCCGGCAACCCCGTCCCCGACACCGCATGGGATCTCATCGGGGACGCCGTCTCCTGGGCACCGGGCGGCACCGAACCGCCGGCTTCGTCCACCTACACGGTGACCTATCTCTATAACTCATCGGTCACGCCGACCGCGATCACTGATACGACGGTCACGGTGAGCGGCGGTGTCAACGGGCGTCCCGTCCTCATCTCGTACACGTCGAAGCTCCCGCGCACGGATATCCTGTGCATGGACGTCACCGGACGCCCGGTCTACGTGAAGGGCCTCTCGGCCCGCCGCAACGCCTTGCCGCCGATCACGCCATCGAACGTGCTGAAGCTCGCGGAGATCCAGAACAACTTTCTCGTCGCCGAACGGCCGGTCGTTATCAGCAATGGCACCCACAACTTCACCTATGACGAGCAGCGCCGGTACTTCAACCGCCTGATCGATATCCTTGACCAATTCGACCGGGCGGAGAGCGAGCGGGACATCCTTTCGCGCGAGCCCGTGAGCAAGAAGGGCATCTTCACCGACACTTTTGTCGATGACTTCTACCGCGACCAGGGCGCATCCCAGACGGCCGCGGTCAACAAGGGGGTCCTGCAACTCGCGATCGACGACGTGCTGCTTCAGCGCATAGGCACGACAATCCAGACCCTCAACTTCACGGAAGAGGTGGTCATCAGTCAGCCGCTCCGTACGCGGTCGATGAACATCAACCCGTACGACAACTTCACGGTCATGCCGGGTGCCATGACCCTCGTGCCGCCGGTCGATTTCTGGACGGACGAGCAAACGGCGTGGACGTCAGCGATCACGCAAGAGTTCACCGCCGCGCCAAACCAGCCTCCCGGCCAAACGACCTTCAACGAGGTTACCGAGATCCGGCGCGTCAACGCCGTCAACCTTCGGCAGATCACGGTCAACGTAACGCTGGATGGCTTCGGCGCCGGCGAGAACTTGGCAACGCTCACGTTCGACGGGATCGACGTGAAACCGCCTGGCGTCCAGACGGCGAACGGCTCGGGCGTTGTCACGACCTCGTTTGTCATCCCGGCTGGCGTGCCGGTTGGTCGCCGCCGGGTCCATGCGACCGGCGCCGCCGAGAGCTTCTGTGAAGCGATTTTCGTGGGTGAGGGCACGATCGACATCACGACCATGCGTCGGGTGACGCTTATCACGCGTGCGGCGCCGACAGTGAAGCCGCCTGTGACTCCTACGACGCCGATCATCCGGAACATCACGATCATCAATCAGATCACGCAACCCGTGATCCAGCAGAACAACCAGGATCCCGGCGGCGGATCAAACGGTGGCGCCCCGGATCCGCTGGCTCAGAGCTTTACGATCCCGGAGCCGCGGCTCATCGTCGGCCTCAACTTTCGCTTCACCGAAATCGGCGACAGGGCCAAGGGCGTTCGTGTCCAGTTGGCTCGGATGCAGAATGGCTTCCCATCGAACGAGGTGTTGGCCGAAGCCTTCATCAGCATGGCAACCCCGGCCGTGGGTGACCTGATCCAGGCTCGCTTTGCGGCACCGGTCTTCCTGCCGTCCGACCGGGAGTTCTGCTTCGTCATCTTGACGGCGGATCCGGACCACTCGGTCGCCGTCTGCCGGTTGGGTGACGTCGACGTCGCGACCCAAAAAAGGATCTCGTCTCAGCCTTACACGGTCGGTGTGCTGTTCTCATCGGCGAACCGCATGTCCTGGACACCGCACCAGGACACCGATCTTCATTTCGAGATTGTCGCGGCGAAGTTCGCCCCGGCAACCAAGTCTATCGATCTGTGGACGGGAGCGTTCGACCAAGTCTCGGACATGGTCATTCGGGCCGCTGTTGAAATCCCGACTGACGATGCCGCCTTTCGGTTCGAGCTTGTGCGTCTGTCCGGCGAGGTCATTCAGGTCGCCCCCGACCAGACGTGGGAGTTCGATGAGTTCGTCGACGAAACGGTCACACTGCGCGCCGTCTTGAGCGGCACGGAGAAGATCTCCCCGATCCTGTACCCTCATGGGATCCTGATAGGCGGCCGCATTCGTGAAAGCGGCACCTATATTTCGCGTCTGTTCCAAATGGGCGTCGCGGTAAAGATCGCCGCCGTGTTCAAGTCGTTCCTTCCGGCCGGATCGTCGATCTCCGTCGATGTCGACGAGGGCACCGGGACATTTTCGCCGTTGACGCTCGGCCTGACGGACGTTCTTGGCAACAACTGGAACGAGCCGAAGTACGAAAAGGCCTCTCACACGGCGGCCTTCGGAAGGATCCGCATCACCTTGAACGGCACGCCCGCCGCTCGGCCATCCATCGCGCGCCTTCGCGCCTATTCGATCTAGGGGACGCCCGGATGCCCATTATCGATGACCGGTCGCCAAACCGGAATTACCCGATTCCGAATGCGGCGAACGACATGGTCGACGACGTTGTCCGTATCGCTGCAGCAATCAACGGCATAGACGCCGATGTCTACGGCCTGATCTTGGCAGTCGGGCAAAAGGCGGCTATCGAACACACGCACTCGATCGGCCAGATCAATGGCTTGCAGTCGACTTTGGACGATAAGGCAGCGTCCAATCATAGCCACGCTCTTGACGACCTGACGAACGTTGACGCGAGCACCGCCACAGGCGGTCAGTTCTTCAAATTTGTCGGTACGGCTTGGCAACCCGCTTCCATCGCGGTCAGCGACGTCGGAAACCTTGAGAGCATTCTGAACGGAAAGGCTGGCCTAGACGGGTCGTCGGTCATCGTGCCCCAAGGCGACACGGCGGCACGCCCTCCGTCGCCGTCCGGCGCGCGTATTCGTTACAACACGCAGCTTGGTTTCTACGAAGGCTGGGGCGGCGGCCAATGGTCCGCGCTGTCGGTAGCGGCGGCGCTTCTCAAAGCACTGGACCTAGCCGATGTGGTCAACAAGGACGCAGCGTTGGCGAACTTGGGCGCACAGAAGAGCATTCCCGGCAGTATAGACTATTTCCCAAGGACCACTGCGCCGGCCGGTTGGTTGAAAGCCAATGGTGCGCTGCTCAATAGAACGGCATATCCCGCCCTTTGGAATGAGGCTCAGGTTAGCGGAATGCTCGCAGCCAACGACGCTGCTTGGGCTACGAATCCCGGTATGTACTCACCGGGCAACGGAACGACAACGTTTCGCATTCCCGATCTCCGCGGCGAGTTCATTCGCGGCTTTGATGATGGTAGGGGCATCGATATCGGCCGCGCGGTCGGGTCAAATCAGGGCCAGACGATCCAGTCGCACAATCACGGTGTCAATGACCCAACCCATGCTCACAGCGTTTACGATCCTGGACACTCTCACGGCTACGACCGCTATTCGGCAATAACCAGCACTTCAGGCTCGACCGGCTCAAATCGTGGTTTGGACCATATCGCGACAAGCGCGGCTCTCACAGGCATCGCGATTTACGGAGCGGGCACCGGCATCTCTATACAGCATACGGGTAGCCCGGAGACGCGACCGCGAAACGTCGCGCTACTCGCCTGCATCAAATACTGAGGTCCCGAAATGCCAGCACCGATCTGTTACGGATATTCATCGATTACAGGCGAGTTCACAGGGCTTGTTGCCGCGGACCGGTCGCCGCGTGAGCCTAACGTGTGGTTGATCCCGGCGTTCACCGTGTCGGTTCCGCCGCCAGTGGTCACGACAGGATTGGTTGCTGTCTGGACCGGCACCAGTTGGACCCTGGCCCCGAAGCCTTCGGGTGTGCCGGATGAATCCGAGCCACCGACCGACTTGGCGCTTTATGCTGCCTATCGTCGGCAGCAATTCGAGGTGAAGGGATCCACCTGGAACGAATGGCTCGTCCACACTGATCGGGAGAGCCAAGGCAAGATTACGGCTGAGGTCTTGGCCATCCAGATCGGTGCGCGTGAGGACGGCGACGGCTGGAAATTCGCTGACGGAATATTCCGTATGCTGACGAACGCCGAAATGAGTTCTCTCGCCATAGCGGTTCGGAACCACGTTCGAGATGCCTTTGGGCGCGAAGCATACGCGCTTGCGGCGATCGTAGCCGGCACTGCCACGACACATGCTGATGTTGACGCTTTCTTCGAGGTTGTCGTCGACTAGGGCCTTCAACACGAAATCTTCCGCCGAGCGGCTTTCCGCAAAGCATCACCCACCCGCTTCTCGGCGGGATTTTTTTTGCGAAAAACAGGAGAAGGCCATGGCTCTCGTAGTCGGCATCAAACACGTCCGGGATGAGATCGAAACCTTGCCGGCTTTCGGCGCGGAAATGTCGGTCGCAGGCCTGCTCGTCACCGCTCCGGCGGCCGACGCGGGCATCTTCCCGCTCAATACGGCCGTCTTCATAAACTCGAGCGATGCCGCCATGGTCACTGCTCTTGGCGCCACCGGCACGGCGGCAGACGCGGTCGCCGGGATCTCTGCCCAACTCGGCGACGACCAGGTCGCCGCGAAGATCGTTATCGTTCGGGTCACTGAGGGATCGACCCCGGCGGAAACGATCGCCAACATGGTCGGAAGCGAGGCCGCCGGTACGGGCATGTGGGCGTTCCTCGACGCTCCCAACGACCTGTCGGTCACGCCGCGCCTCATCGCTGCGCCTGGCTTCACGGCTCAGATGGCTCTCGACGGGATCCTCTCTATCCCGGTCACCACGCCTGGCACCGGCTACACGACGGCTCCCACCGTCGCCATCACGGGCGGCGGCGGCACGGGTGCGACTGCGACCGCCCAAGTCTCCGGCGGAGCCATCACCGGCTTCACCGTCACCAATCCCGGTTCGGGCTACACGACCGCTCCGACCATCACGCTCACCCCGGTCGGGGGCGGATCGGGCGGCGCCGCTGGCGTCGCGGTCCGTGGCAACGTCGCCAATGGCCTCATTGCGGGCATCCCGACTGTCCTGAACCGCCTCAACGCGGGTTTCATTCCGGATGGTCCGTCGTCGACTCGAGAGGCTTGGCTCGCATGGCGCGAGACGATCCAGAGCAATCGGATCTTCCACCCGACTGTTCAGGACGTAAAGGTTCTGGATGCGACCGGCGCGGCAGTCACCCGACCGGCCTCGCCTCGCATGATCGGACAGTATATCCGGCGCGACTTCGAGACGGACGGCGTTCCGGCTCGTGGCATCGCCAACCAGCCGATCTACGGCATCGTCGGCGTCTCGCGTCCGGTGGCGTTCAACCTCACCGACGACGCGACCGAGGGCCAGGAGCTTCTCGCCTTCAATGCGGGCATCATTGTAAAGGGCGAGACCGGCGTCGAAAACGCCATTGCTTCCGGAGGCTTTGTCTTCTGGGGAACCGACACGTTGTCTGAGGATCCGCTCTGGATGTTCGCCCACGTCGTGCGCCTGCGCGACTACATCGAACTCACACAGGTCCAGACCCTCCGCTATTACCTCGGCCGCTACAACATCAACGTCGCGACCGTGAACGCGATCCTGAACACGATGACGACGGGTTTGGAGCGGCTCACCGCTCGCGGCTATGTGCTCGACTTCCGCGTCGGGTTCGAGCCGGACAAGAACAGCCCCGAGGAACTCCGCCTCGGCAATCTTCAGGTCATGTTCCGCGCCGAGGAAGCACCGGTCCTTCGCAAGATCACGATCTCGTCGCGTCGTTACCGCGCTGCGCTCGACACGCTCGTCCAGAGCGTTGCGACCTCTCTCAGCACCATCGGCACCGCGGCGTAAGCCGCGGACCCTTTCCCTTCCATTCGATCAGGCTGTAGGAGGCTGATTTGGCGACCCTTTACGAAATGGATGCCGCAAACTTGTTTTGCGATGATCTCGACCCGTCGAACTCGCAATTCCTTGCACTCGAAGAGGTCCGGATTCCTGCTCTGCAGGAAAAGACGCACGAGCACACCGGTGGCGGTGCCGCGATGACGATGCGAATGGGTATGGCCGTCTTTGAAGCCCTCGAGCTTACGTTCAAGCTCCGCGGCATCAACCCTGACGTCATGAACAAGATCATGACCCCCGGTCGCTCGCGAAAGAAATACACGATCCTCGGCAACGTTCGCGACATCGAAGCCGCGACCGAGTTCTCGGCGAAAGTCGTCATTGAGGGGCGCCTCACGAAAGTCGACATGGGCACGTTCTCGCGGGATTCCGGCATCTCGACTGACTACCAGGTCGACGAGATCACCCACTACGAACTCTGGCTCAACAACCAGGAGAAATATTACATTAACGTCTTCCGCGGGCCTCCCGGCATCCGCATTGACGGCGCGCCTGTCTACGCCGGCATGGGCCGAAACCTCGGCCTCTCGTAATCCAAGGATCACAAAATGGACAACCAGGAAGTCAATGGAGCGCCGGCCTTGAAGCCGGCGCCGAAACTGCTCGGCAATCGCAGCAAAAGCGTCCCCCTCACGTACCCCGTCGAGTACGAGGGAAAGGTCTGGCACGACATCACGCTCACACGAATGACGGCATCCCAGGTCCGCGATTTCATGCAGGACGTCGTCGAACATGGCGAAAACGCTCATCTGCCCATCTTCGATGCTCCCAAGGAGGTGATCGACGCACTGGATGCGGACGACATGGCCGCGGTCGATAGGTTGCTCCTTGATTTTTTGCCCCAAAGCTTGCGGGAGGCGGCAGAGCGTCGCCCCGTCAGTGGCGAGACTACGTCTCCCTCTGTTGCGCCGTCCTCGGAGGCGGCCCCGACGTCTGGGAACACCGAGAGTGGCACGACCTGATCGCCTACTACGAGCGCGCTTGCGGTATCGAGAAGACGCGCGCTGACAGGGTTAGACCGGTCATCCTTATGGAATTGAAAAAGAAGGGGAGGCGATAAGTGGCAAAAACCTATCTCGCCCAACTCAAGCTCTCCCTGCAGGACGACCTTAGCGCCGGCGCCAAGAAGGCCGCCGGCGCGATCAACCAGGTCGAGAAGGCGATCGACGGGCTATCGTCACATGGCGTCAAAGGCGCGCGTGGTCTCAACGTTCTCGACACTACGCTCAAAGCTGCGACGAAGAATGCCCAGGCTTTCGCGAAGGAAGCCGGGAAGACGATCCGTTGGGGATCTGGTTTCCAATCTCAGGTCGACCGCCTCCGTCTCACGTCCGGCGAGTTCGACAAGCTCCGCCATTCGTGGCGCGCGCTGCAGTCCGAAATCAAGACCGGCGATGCTTCGTTCAAGACACAGGCTATCCGCCGGTGGCGGAACGACTCGATCGCTTCGATCACGGCAGTTCGAGCGGCTCAGCACGCGCTCACCGAAGACGGCATCCGTGAGGCGAAGCAGCGCGCGGCCGCCGAGAAGCGGGCGGCTGCAGAGTCGGCAAAGGAACAACTTCGCCTCGCTCGCGAGGTAGCGAAGGAAAAGGCTCGCCTCGCCAAGGAGGCGACCCGCGCCGACAGGCAGGCCGCACAGGAAACCGCGAAAGTCGCACGCGATGCCGCGCGAGAGCAGGCGCGCGTCTCCCGCGAAACCGCTCGCGAAGCCATACGCGCGCAGCGGGAGCTTGATCGTGCTCAGCGCGAGCACGGTCGCGGGGCCGGTGCTATCGGTCGCTCTGTTGTCCGCAACGCAGCTTTCGCGCTTGGTGCCGGAAGCGGAACCTATCTCGCTGGCCGCGCCTTTCGTGCGACGGCTCGGGCCGGTGGAGAATCGAAGCGCGAGGATGCTCGCGACTACCTCGCCGGTCTGCCGCCTGGTGATACTGCCCGCCTTCGCGCGGCGAGCATGGCGGAGTCGACGCAATACCCGTCGATCCGCGCGACGGACATGCACAGCGTACTCCGCGAAACCGCGACGACGGCGCTCGGCACGGAAGGCGCGCTCTCGATCTCGCCTGAGCTTGCCAAGGCGCTCACGATCATTCAGTCGTCGAAGGGCGCCGACGAGGCCGTCAGCCAGCTTGCGGGTTTCATGCGCGGCCTCGACACGCTAGGGAAGAACGTCGACGTCTCCCTGGTCACGCGCCTTCTCGACGGCATGGCTCGCGCCGCCGGCGTGCAGGGCATGGAATACAAGCCGCGCGACATGTTCACGTTCGCGAAGCGGGCGAAGTCCGCTGGTGGCGCTCTCGGAACGGACTTCCTCAATACCGTCCTGCCGTCGCTGATCGCCGACATGGGCCCCGACCGGGTCGGCACCGCTCTCGCCACGGCGACGTCGAGCCTGATCGGCGGTACGAGCATGGCGGGCCCGAACAAGAAGCGTGGGCAGCGGCAACAGGCTCTCGGCCTGCGCGACGCCCAAGGCAACTTCCTCAATCGCGACCAGCTTGCCACCGCGCCCCACCTCTATGCGTGGAACACTCTCAAGCCGGCGTTGGAGAAATCGGGCGTCGACATCACGAACGACTCGGCAGTCTCCGAGGCGATGAACAAGCTTTTTCCCCAGATGGTCGCGGACGTCTTCACGAAGCTCATCCAGCAGGAAGACCAATACAAGATCACGCAAGGCTACCTGGCGCGTGCTCCGGGCACCGCGGCCGCCGGTGAACTTGGATCGAGAGATCCGTTCGTCTCGGCGAAGGGTGTCGTCTCTGCTCTCGACAATCTCATGGCGGCTCTCACGAGCCCGCTCATGGATCCGGCGATGGCAATGATGAACAACCTCGCCGGCGCTCTCAATGCTATGGCAACGGCCGCCGCGAGCAATCCGGCGGTGGCGGCGGCAATCGGTGTGGGCACGATTGCTACCGGTGCCGGTGCCGGGTTGCTCGGTTGGAAAGCGATGCAATGGGGTACGCAAAGCCTCATTGGTGGCGCTGTTGCGGGCGGAGGCGCCGCCGCGTCAACTGTAGCCGTAGCGGAAGTCGCCGCTCCTGCCGCGGCTGCGGCTGCGGTCGGCATCCTTCCCACGATTGCCCGCTTGGCGGGGCCGCTCGGCATGGGCGGCACGTTGCTCTATGGCGCTGGATCCGCGCTCGCCGAGTCCGGCCAAAAGTACGGCGGGATGACCGGGCAGGAGCGGCTCACCGCCACCGGCGGCGGCACGATGCAATCTATGACGGCCGCGATCGCCGAAGATGCCCGTCAGCGCGCGATCGCCGCTGGCTATGAGATCCCGGAAGGCATCGCGGAGGGAATCAACGCGAACTCTGGCCAGGTCGACGCTGCGTCGCAGTCAATCATGGAACGGATTCGCTCGTTCTTTTCGGCCGGTGTGAACGTTCCGGTCCGTCCGCAACTCGGCGGCGGCGCGGTGTCCCCGGTCGCCAATCCTGCCGGTCGCGCAAATGGCGGGAACGTCTATCCCGGCGGCCTTTACCAGATCAACGAGCATGACAAAGAGTTCTTCCAGCCTGCCGAGCGCGGCCGGATTCTCAACGGCCGTCAGTTGCGCGGAGGTGACGGAGCCGGCGGAGGAGGCCCTGTCTCTCTCTCGATCAGCCCGACGTTCCACATCAACGGCAACACGGATCCGGACGCAATCGCGTCGATTGTCATGGCTCGTATCGAGAGTGAGACCAAGCAACTGCTTCGGGGCATGTTCTCCGACTACGGTTCGGAGATTGCGTAATGCTCATGATGCTCGGCCCTGTGGCGTTTGAGATTGCGCCTCTCAATGCCGTTGGGCACTCGCGCTCGGGCGAGTACCCGTTCGCGGAACACGACGTGCTCGGCACCGAACCCGTCTATGAGAACATGGGCGGGGGTGGGCGGACCTTTTCGATCAAAGGCATCACCTTTCCGAACAGCCCAGGGTTCACCGGCGGCGCTGCCGCGTTGGACATCATCGAGTCGCTTCGGCTCTCCGGCACTCCGCAACACCTTCTCCGCGGCGACTTCACGCCGATGGGATGGTTCCTCATTCGCAAGCTCACGCAAGACAGCGAATCGCTAGGGTTCAACGGAGTCGGCGGGAAGGTTGCTTTCGAGATCTCGCTTACGCAATGCGGCGCCCCTGACTTCGGAGCCTTCGGGTCCATCATCTCTGGGTTCTTCTCATGACCACGACCGTCGAAACCTACACAGTCGCGACCGAGGGACTGACGCTGTCTGGCATGGTGTGGCGCCGCTTCAAGAAGCCGATGTTCGGGATGGTCGAGCGGATCCTCGCCATGAACCAAAACCTCGCGTCGGTCGGACCTTACCTCCCGGTCGGCACGAAGGTCTCAATCCCGATTGATCCGCCGTCGACGGATGTCCTCTCTCGCCCTGTTGTCCAACTCTGGGATTGATCCATGCCCTTTCGCGAACCGGCGTACCGAGTCGATATCAACGGCACGGACTACACCGATCGCTTCAAACCGCTCGTCAAGAACATTGAGGTCACTGATAAGGACGGGCTCACGTCCGACACTTGCTCGATCACTCTCGCCGATGTCGACGGACAGATCGCCATGCCGAAGGGTGGCGACAAGATGCAAGTGCATCTCGGACACGTAGGGCAGGGCATCGGCTTGGTTTTCTCCGGCACCATCGACGAGGTCCGTTCAACCGGCACCCGCGGCGGCGGCCGTGAGCTTCGGATCTCGGCAAAAGGCGTCGACGCAGCCGGCAAGGCCAAAGAGCCGCAACAGAAGCACAAAGATGACGCCACGTTCGGCGACGTCGCGAAGGAATGGGCGAAGGAGGCCGGGCTCGAGGCCGTCATCTCCGAGAACCTTGCCTCGATCAAGGATGATTATTGGGCGATGCAGGGCGAGAGCTTCATCGCCTGGGGGCAGCGCGTCGCGCGTGAGATCGGCGCTACGTTCAAGATCCAAGACGGTAAGGCGATGTTCGTCGAGACCAACGGCGGCAAGTCTGCCTCCGGCAAGGATCTCCCGACGATCAACGCGACTTGGGGCGACAACCTTCTCCAATGGGATGTCTCGCCGGTTCTGCTTCGGCCGCGCCACAAGACGGTGAGGGTCGAGTTCTACGACTCGAAGCGAGCGAAGATCCGAACCAAGGATGTTGAGGTCGATTCGGACGGTACGTCAGCGGAGTTTCAGACCCGCATCCAGGCTCCGGACGAGAAGAACGCGGAACGACGCGCGCAGGCTGGAAAGAAGCGAGTTGAGCGCAACTCGGGCGAGGGCTCGGTCACCATCCTCGGCACCGCCGACGCGAAGCCGGAAGGCAATTGCATCATCTCCGGAGCGCGACCCGGCGTCGACGGCACCTACCGCATCGAAGGCGTGAAGCACACCCTCTCGAAGCGGAGCGGATACACCGTCCAACTGGATTTGAAACAGCCGCAGAACGATGCCGGGAAGGATAGTCGGACCAAGACGGGTTCGGCTCGATCTAACTCGAGCAATGTTGAGGCCGGCTCCGTGCCGTCATCGAATATCGGCTAGAGCCGCAAGGGAAAAACGATGTCTGATATTCGCTCCGTCACGTCGCTCATCGATGCAGCCAATGCGGCTCCTGCTCTGGTGGCGCAATTGGCCGAGGCCACGCAAACCGCTCTCGGCCAGATCGAGCGGGCGTCGGCACTGCAGGCTGAAATCAGCGAACTCCTGCAAGCCATCAACATCGAGACGAGGTGGGTTGAGGACAAGCTCGAGGTTCTTGGTCCCGAGGGATGGCTCTCATCGCCGGCGCTCACCGGCCCGGTCGGTCCGGTGGGTCCGATAGGTAATCGCGGCTTTCGGGGTGACCCTGGGCCGCGGGGCGACCCGGTCCAACTGCGCGTCAATACCGGTCTAGTGCAATACAAATACGAGGCAGAGCCGAACGACGCGTGGCGCAACATATTCACCCTCTCGGACCTTCAGGGCGACCCCGGCCCGCAAGGTATCCAGGGCGTCCCCGGTCCAACCGGAGAAGTGGGGCCACAAGGCCCTGTCGGACCGGCGGGACCGGCCGGCGCGGACGGCACCTCACCAGCGGTAGCGTCAGACGCCGAAGCGAAGGCAGGCACCGAAAATACCAAAATAATGTCGGCTTTGCGCGTACGCGCTGCGATCGATGATCGGAAGTATCTTCCGACCGGCGGCGGTGGGACTCCGCGGACGCTTTCAGACTGGCTCGCGAGCGCGCCGATCAACACATTCACAGCGTCTCACGCTCTCGATCCCGCCGACAAGTCGGCTTACCTTCACGTCAATAGCGCGTCGTCGGTCACCATCACCCTGCCGAACAACTGGCTTCCCGGTGAGGGGTGTGCTGTCCGCCGGCTCGGTGCAGGCGCCGTCGTCTGGGCTCTGGCCGCCGGTGCGACCAAGCAAGTGCCAGCCTCAAAGAGTGCTCACGTCGGCATAGCCGAGCAATACGGTGAGGTCTTCTTTCGTGTCGTGTCGAATGCCGGCGGGACAAGTGCTGTCTGGGCGATCGAGGGAGCCACGGCGTGATCCTCAGCCCCATCAGGCCCGGTGCCTCTGCAAAGGCTTCGGCGTGGCTCAATCGCCCGCCCACCGGCATTGCGTTGTCGGCCGCCAGCATCAGCGAGTCGGCTGCGGAGGGAACGTCGGTTGGAACCCTGTCGTTCACCGACCCCGATTTTGGCGCTACGGGCGCTTTCACGCTGCTCAACGATGCGGGCGGCCGCTTTAAGATCGTTGGAACCGCCTTGCAGGCCGGCTCGGTTCCCACCGATTTTGAAGCAGCGGAGAGTCACAACATCACCGTGCGCTTCACCGATCAAGGTGGATTGACCTTCGACAAGACCTTTGCGATCGCCGTGCTCGACGTCCTCGAGCCTGAGGCAGAGACGACGGCGCTGCTGGCCCGCTTCGACGTCCAGCCTGATGCTACCCGGCAGGGCCACATCAACACGCTCATGAAGGGATTGAAGGAAGACGGCGTGTACGCGCGCGGTTATCGCTTGTTCATAGAGGCGGCTCATACCGAGCAGGCAGCGCGGCAGAATTGGCTCGCCGACACCGCCGATCTCGTCAATGTCGGCACTCCTACCTTTACCGCGGATCGTGGCTTTCAGTTCCCCGGCGGCTCCTTGACCGCGCTCGATACAGGGTTCAACCCCGCAACCGCCATCGGCGTACCGGCGCTCGACAACATCTCCATTGCTGGCTGGATCACCGGCCAAACGGGTGCGGGTTGCATTATCGGTCACACGAATCTGCGTATCCAGACCCAATCAGCCGATGGCGACCCCATTACGCGATGCAACGACGCAACGACCTCTGCGCCCAACCACACGTTCGACTGTCGCTCCGAATACGTCTGCATCTCGCGCGCGGCGGCCGCCAATTATCAGAGCCGCGTCGGCACCGAGGAAGTCACTACGGCTGTCGCATCCTCTGCGGTCGGCGCGAATATCGAACTCGGTCGAATCGGAACCACCAATACCAGCGGCATTATCGCGATGCACCATTTCGCGTGGATTGGGCAGTCCTTGACCAAGGCACAGTCCGACGCGCTGCGGTCGCGCGTCCGCACCTATCTTCTCGCTGTTGGCGTCACGCTGACGCCCGAGATTGAAGTTCCGCCCCCCAACCCGATTGAGGGCACCCTGCTAGCGACGTTATCCGCCGCCATGGAAGACGCCACAACCGGCGCAATGCTTGGTGCCTGGCCGTCGCGATACGGGAGCATCCAGTATAGCGAGGGTCATCCGACCAATAATCCAGGCAACCTGGTCCAGCGTTCGACGGACACGCCGCCGGCCGGCAGCACAGCCCTTCTGCGGTGTTACGCGCAGCCGAGTGGCAGCGTCATCTCGAAAGCCGGACTGACCCGCCAACTTAGCGGTCTAACAATTCAGCCTGGCGACGTGACTCTGACTACCATCAAGTTGCGGATACCGGGCGCGAACAGTCTCGCTGAACTCTATTGGTGGGACGCGGAGAACACGGCGAACGGTTCCGTGGGTATGCGGATCAAGTGGGGCAGCAATCAGATGCCCCGTATCGATCGCGAATTTGGCTCACCTCGCGCTCGAAGTGACGACCAAAACCGGACATCACCGACCGTTCCGGCCTTTCCGAGAGGGCCGTTCGTGATCCTGCAGGCCGAAGTTGGCTACTCGCGCGCGGACGATGCCAACGGCTTTGTGATTGTTCGACAGGATGGGGTCGAGGTCTGCAAGATCCTTAACTGCCGCACGATGCCGACAAGTGGAAACTACAATCAGATCCAGAACGGGATCACAGCCACGCAAGTCGAGCACACGATGGATATCGATAACGTCGTCTGGGAATTCTACAGGAAATAACCAGCCGTCGTGCGCCGATCGGCCGCTCAACTGCTTCTCAAAAATTTACGAGGTCACCATGACGACGGATGTTACCGCTGCGTTCGCGAAGCTGCGCGAGAACGGGTTCAAAGGAGCGGCGAAACGTCTTGAGGATCTCGACATCCCTCGTATCGGCCATCGCATCGGCGTCGGTGAAGACGAGCTTCACGCGTTCATGGATACCGAGTGCAGAGGATCCGGATTCGACAAGCAGGGGCGGCCGCAACTGTTATTCGAGCCGCATGTCTTCTATCGCAACCTCCCTGCAGGCGCGAAGCGCGATGCGGCGATGGCACTCGGGATCGCCTATCCAAATTGGAGGACAGGGACATACCCAAGCGATTCCTACCCGCGGCTTACGCGAGCACTGTCGATAGACGAGACGGCCGCGATAAAAGCCTGCTCGTGGGGATTGGGACAGATCCTCGGCGAGAACCACATCGACGCTGGATACGACACGCCTCAAGAGATGGTCACTTCGTTCTGTGCCGATGAAGAGAACCATCTCGACGCTTCCGTGAACTTCATCATCGCGAACAAGATAGATGATGATCTCCGTGCTCTCGCGAAGCTGACTCGCCCGACGACGCCAGATGATTGTCGCGTGATCGTCCGCGTCTACAACGGCGTCGGATACGAGGCGAACAAGTACCACATCAGGTTTGCCGCCAATCACAACAAGTGGCGGAAGATTAAGGACACACCTTGGTCTCCGCAGTCGACGGCGGGCGCTCCCGCTCCGCCGGCTACGAGCACCGTCGCGAACGGCGCCCTCGTCGCCGCCGTGGTGGCTCTCGTCGTCGCCGTGGCGTCGGTACTTGGCATCGACACCTCATCCATCAAGGCGATGATCCCATGAGCAAAGAAGGAATTCTCCGGAAGGCTAAAGGTGGACACCTTTTCTTTTGGTGCCCCGGTTGTGACGGGGCTCACATGGTCCGAGTCGAGGGCGAGGTTCGGCCGTGCTGGGGCTTCAACGGCAACTATGAAAAGCCGACCTTCACGCCGTCAGTCCTCGTCACCTCCGGTCACTACGTGGCAGGGCACCAGGCGAGCGAGGAATGCTGGTGCACCTACGAGAAGCGTTTCGGGAAGAAAGCGCCCTTTGAGTGCTCGATCTGCCACTCGTTCGTGACGGACGGAAAGATCCAGTTCCTCGACGACTGCACGCATGCGCTGGCCGGTCAGACAGTGCCTCTGCCTCCGTTCGATTGACCGTCACCGAAAGGAACCCCGCAAATGCCTATCCCTGCAGCCGCAATCCCGTTTATTTTCGACATCGCCAAAGTGGTCGTCGATAAGCTCGTCGCCTCACCGAACAATGACATCACCCGCGCGGACGCCCCGCAGATCAAGAAAGAAGTTGCTGAGGCGATCGCTCCGGCGATCGAGCACCTCACGAACAACGAGCCTTGGTATCAGAGCCGGGTGACCTGGGGCGCCATCATCGCGGCCGCATCACCAATGGTTGCACCCCTTATCGGCCGGGTCTTCTCCCCCGAAGAACAGATGCTCGCGACGGCGGTTATGACCGGGATCGGGTCGGCGTTCGGCGCGGGCACTGTCCTCTACGGCCGCTGGAAGGCCAAGAAGCCGATCGGGGCGTGATCGCCCCCGCCGTTCGCCGCGCGACGGTCGTTTCATCGCCTTCGGGCACGCCAGAGAGTGCGGGAACAAATGATGCCATTTTCGTTCACATGGGAACTCAACCTGGTTGCGCTCGTGACTTTGGTCGGTAGTGCGGTCGCGGTGCTACGGTTTTGGCTGACGGCAAGTCAAAAGGCGGATCTTGCGATTCGGTCGGCCGCCGACGCAATGGAGAGCGCGCGTCAAGCGCACGAAAAAGTCGCTCTCCTACAGGCGGCGATCAATGCCCATCAGCTTTCGCAAGCCGAGCGCCTGGTGTCGCGGGAAGTGCTGCGAGAGGTGGAGGGCCGTCTGGCGGGTGCGATCGAGAACCTCGGCGACAGGCTCGACGGCTTGGTCAAGGAGCTTATTAAGCAGTCGCGAGTGAGCTAGACCCCGTTAACCACACCCCGCAAAAACCGGCTCGCTACCCCTCTTGCTCAGGGGATTCGTTAGGGAGGCTGGGGCACGCTTCGCCACATGGCAAAGCCGCCCCGCCGCCCGATCCAGCGCGCCAGCGTCCCCAGCCCACGAACTGCAAGCCGGCGAATCGTCGGTCGATCGGCGACGCCTCAGCAGCCCGAGCTTTTCAATCTGCCGATCCCTGGCTGGATCGAGCCTTGCTTGCCGACTCTCGTATCCAAGGCACCGACCGGGCCGGAATGGGTGCACGAGGTCAAATGGGACGGCTATCGCCTCTCGGCCTATCTCGAGGATGGGAAGGTGACGATCCGAACCCGCCGCGGCCATGATTGGACCGACCGTTTCCCGGCTATTGCGGCGGCGATGGCCGCCCTGCCGGTCCATAGCGCAGTGATCGACGGTGAGGCCGTCGTTCTGGACGCTGAGGGACGATCTGACTTTGGCGCGTTGCAAGCGGCTCTTGGCATCAAAGGTCGCCTCGCAGCCGACGTCGCTGTCTTTTACGCATTCGACCTCCTATTTCTCGACGGGCACGACCTGCGGCCATGGAAGCTGGAGGGGCGTCGAGATGCGCTCGAAGCCGTTCTAGACCCGACGAGCCGGACCATCATGCTTTCCGTCGAGATCGAAGGAGATGGGCCAACTATCTTCCGCCATGCCTGCAACCATGGGCTGGAAGGGATTGTCTCGAAGCGCCGGGACAAGCCCTACACCTCCGGGCGGGTCAAGGAGTGGCTCAAGACGAAATGCATTCAATCCGACACCTTTTTCGTCATCGGCTATGAGAAGACGGCCGGCGCGCTTGCGAGCATTCGGCTCGCGCATTTTGAAAGCGGCACGCTCATTTCAGCGGGCGGCGTCGGGACAGGGTTCACCCGGTCCAGCGCGGCCGACCTTGAGCGGCGGCTAAAAAAATTCATCACCGACAAGCCACCCGTCTTCGGGATGAGGGACAGGGGTGTCATCTGGACCAAGCCAAAGATCCGGGTCGAGGTCGAATATCGCGGCTGGACCGCTGACGGAAACCTTCGGCACCCTTCGTTCAAAGGCGTGCGGGAGGATTAGCAGGTCCGCTTCGTGCTATTTGAAGACCTCCCGGATCTATGAGCAGAATTTCGCGGAAGGCCGTCTATGGAGCGCAGCCATCGAAATCCGTCGTGGTCAATAGACTCCAAGCATCTTAAGGCCCGCGATGACCAGCACGATGCCAAGGGCCTTCAGGATCGCTGGACTGGCCAGCTTTATCCCAAGCGTCGTACCGACCAAGGCACCCACGAGTACCGCGCCGGCATAGAGAGGGAGTTCGGCCGGGAGGGACTGCACGGAAGCGATATTGCCTAGGAGGCCGGCGACCGAGTTGCAGAGGATGAAGGCTGCCGCGACGCCCGAAGCCGTTCGGGTCTCGGACCAGCCCATGAACAGCAGCAACGGGGATAGGAAGATCCCGCCGCCGGTGCCGGTCAGGCCCGACAGCAGGCCGATGCCGACGCCCGAGACGATGCCCCAGCCGATGGGGATGTCCCGGGTGTCCTTCGCGATCTTCGTCATTCCCGGCCATAGGAGACGGGCGGCGGCGATCAGCAGGATCACCCCGACCAGCGGGCGGTAGTAGTGCCCGGGCAACTGGATCGAGCCGCCGACGAAGGCCATCGGGATAGCCCCTATCAGGACGGGCCACAGGGTGCGCCAGTGGAACAAGTCGGCTTTCATGTAGCGGAAGGTCGTCAGGCTCGCGACCAGTATGTTCAGGACCAAGGCGGTGGGGCGCATCACCGCCGGAGCCACTCCGAACAAGGCCATGGTCGCGATATAGGCCGAGGCGCCAGCGTGACCAACGGAGGTGTAGAGCATTGCTCCCAAGCACAGGCAGGCGGCCAGGAGCAACTCGACGGGGACAGGGAGGTTCATGCGCGAACGCTAACCTATGAATGGCCAAGCCCAAACTATGTGAAAGACCTTGGGCTCTAACAGGCATGTCGTGAGGTTCTTTGGTGTCTGGGGAATGTAGCGTCCAATGGGAGAACTAATCCGGGAAGGTCCGGAGCGGGTCACCAGCGGACATTGGCCGCCGCGAGACACTTCGCACAGGATACGCTATCGCCGGGTTCGGCCGTCTTCGCGGCGTTCGGCGGGACGTCTCGGCCGCAGTCGGTCCACACGAGAAAGACCCCCGGCACCGCTTCGGCGCGCACGCACGAATGCGTCACCCATACGTCGTCCGTCCAGTAGATCGGAAGCCCTTTGATCGTGCGGGTCGTCCCGGTCATGGATCACCTCTTGGCGTGCAGTCTTTTCCGCCAAACGACCGATCGTAGAGTTCGGTGACGTTGAGATGGATAATGACGTCCCGGCCACCGCATTTCGAGCAGCGCCGTCCGATGGCGATATCGGGAATCGGTAGATCCGGCGGCAGGCCGGCGAGCGGGATTTCGGCATGGTGGGCGCAGCGGTGCGATTGGCACCAGGCCGTCACCGTTCTGTACCTAGCAGCGAGCGTGGTGGCGACGGTCGCTGGGGGATACATCTTGCCGTCCTTGTCATAGGCGCGGCGGGGATGGCGTCTGGGTTTCATAAAGCCTCTCCGTGAACGGAGAGAGAACATAGTCCACGGTCTTCGAGAGTCGAGCCGTCAATCTAATTCAGGGCCTCGCCCTGTCCGTCGCCCCTCGAGTGGGGCCCTTCCTGGAAAACTTGCCCTCCCTGGCTTCGGCCTCGGGAGGGCTTTTTTTCGTTTCCGGCCTAACCATCGTCACCAGAAACCGGGTTGCCCATCGTCTCTTCCAGCGTTCGGATAATTCGAATGTCCAGCATCGTGTCGGGAGCGCAGGTGAACTGGCTCCAAAACGCTATCCTCATCAAGCTTAAGGCACCGCCGTACGTAAGGGGCGTGTCGGGAGTGATTGTGGCGGGGTGGCTTAGATCGGCGGCCGCCCCCGCTTCGATGGTTTTGGCGTTACTCATGGCGTTTCTTGGACTTCCTCTTTTCGGGACATCCGGTCCTGGTGGCCGGGGGTTCGTAACCGCTTCATCAACGGTCGGCGGCTTTTAAGCTCTCGCTCTGGACATAGCCCACCACCCCCGGCCATAGAGGCCAAGGTTGGCGCGCCTGCCAGGGCGCGACCGGTTCGAGCTATCGCTTGAACTGTCAGCAGCGGCCCGGTGCCAGCCGGGTCGGGCCTAGATGAATCCGGGTTACGACACCCAAATCGATCAAACCCACTTTCGACTTTATTCTCAACAGGATTCTGCCCTTACGAGGGAGTGACATAATGCTGGATTGAGAAAGTGAGGCTTGACCTATTGTCTTATCGCGCGCGCGCTAGGCCACGGCTCGGCCTACGATTTGCCGCCGTCGATTACCAGCAGGCGTCGCATTGGGGGAGGGAGGTCCGGAGGGTGCGGGCTCCCAAGGTCGATAAACTCCGCCTTGCATTTCGGGTTGTACTTGCCGGGAGGTCGATGTCCAGGAGGCGGCCGCCAAGGGCAGTCGAAAGCGATTCGGTCGATCACGTCGCAGAGCAGGGCGCCGGCGCCAAATTTCTCGGCAAGGCGAGCCAAGCGATATTGGCCCAGGCGATGAGGGCATAGAGAACACCCTACGCGGACGATCACCCACGGAAAATCTGAAAGTCGCTCGGTCATCGGGCGATGTTATCGTGACTCGATAACCGTGAACAAGACGAGAACATGCGGCAAGGGATCCAGGCGGCTCTCTACATCGGCAGTTAGTGATGGTCCGGTGGGACTATCGCGCCGATGGCTGAATTCGCTTGGCTGGAACTGGATGGGACGAAAATACTAGACAACCTTGACCATTTCGCCATCCTGCTGCGCGCCGCGTACGACTACGCTCAGGCTGGGGGGCCTCATGCAACCGTTGAAATTTCGTCTGGTTTATACCGGGCAGGACGCCGATCGGCACATTTTGCCTGCCTATGACGGAGCGCGTTCAATCGAGGGACTCTCCTGGGCATTTTCGCTATTGGGAAACTATTTGGCAACGGGGCAGATCCGTAAACGTGGCACGCTCGATCCTCGAATACGTTTCTACATGTCGCCTGCGGCACGAGGTAGTTACACCACCGACATTATAGCCTTCATCGTGGAACCCCAGAACCTGTTTGTTACGTCACTCTTAGGAAACTACGTCGTTACAACATCGACTAATACTATAAACGCATTCATGCGTCACTCATTTCGACGCGTTTGCGGCTTGTTCGACGGCGATGACGATAACGACGAGCGACTTTTGAAGCCGTTCCCATCAGGAGACCTTGAAGCTACTCTTGATGCGATCGAACCCGCGATGATCCGAGCCCACGGTGTCATCGACAATGGCGCGGATACCCTCACCTTAATAAAGGGTCGGACACCTCTTATCGAGATGAGTTCCGACACTAAAGCATACGTCAACAAGAGCATCATCGGTGAAAAGCAGAAGGAGGTTGATGCGAGCGTTGGCGCCCTGAATGTCAACAGCGGAAATGGCAGGGTCTACCTTGAGGATATTGGAAAGACTGTGCCATTCTCTGTTGTGAAGGAACCTGAGCAGGGAACGTATCAGGCGTTGTCGTCCAGCCTCGACCGATACGCTAGGGGGATCCCAAGCAAGGTAGGTATAAAATACCTCGAGGTCCTCGCAATCGATGGGCGCATCAAAAAGCTTCTCATTGTAGCTGCTTATCCGGTGTCGCGTCACGTCTGAAGGCCTATTGCCAGTGGGACTATCCGCCCGAAAAGCATAATGAACGTACGAAATGTTTCGTTGTCCCACCTTCTCCTAAGTGCTTGAAATTGTTAGGTTCAGCGACTCCCCTAGGGAGCGCCAAAGGCAAAGTTGCTGCTTCCGTAGCAAGTTGCCGGTTGCGAAAAGCCGCTCGGCCTGCATCGCCGAAACTTGCGGCAGGAGCGTCGGCGCAGCTCGCTGTTCGGCGCAATGGCCCTATACCTCCGCCAAGGCCCGGTCGAGATCCGCCAGTAGGTCGTCCCGGTGCTCCAGCCCAACCGAGAACCGCACCAATCCGTCCCGAATTCCCATTTCGAGCCGCAGGTCCGGCGTGAAGCGTTGGTGCGTCGTTGTGGAAGGGTGGGTGACGAGGCTCTTCGCATCGCCGAGATTATTGGAGATACGAATGAGCTTCAGGGCGTTCATGAAGCGGAATGCGCCTTCCTTGCCGCCCTTGACCTCAAGCGCGATCATGGTCGAGCCGCCGGTCATCTGACGGCGGATGAGCTCGGCCTGCGGGTGGTCGGCGCGGCCTGGATACGTCAGGTGCTGAACCTTCGGGTGCTCGGCGAGGAAATCGGCCAGAAATCCGGCAGTCTCGGTTTGCCGCTCGACGCGGATGGGAAGGGTCTCGAGACCTTTGAGCAGAACCCAGGCGTTGAAGGGTGAAATCGTCGGCCCGGTCATGCGGAGGAATTGCTGCACGTGGGTCTCGATGAAGGCGACGGAGGCGAGAATGATTCCCCCGAGACATCGGCCTTGGCCGTCGATGTGCTTGGTGGCTGAATAGACCACGCAATCAGCCCCGAGCGCGAGCGGCCGTTGAAAGAGCGGCGACGCGAAGACATTGTCGACTGTCAGCGTCGCACCTGCCTCATGGGCGATCTCCGCCACGCCCGCGATGTCGATGATTTCGAGACTCGGATTCGATGGAGTTTCGAGCAGGAAAGCCTTGGTTGCCGGCGTGACGGCAGCGCGCCATTCATCGAGGTTGGGCCCATCGACGAGCGTGCAGCCGACACCGAAACGCGGAAGCAGATCTTCCACCACCCAGCGGCAGGACCCGAAGAGCGCGCGGGCCGCCACCACATGGTCGCCCGCCTTCACCTGGCCCATCATGGCGGCCGTGACAGCCGCCATGCCGGTGGCCGTGGCCTGCCCCATCTCGGCACCTTCCAGCGAGGCCATCCGCTCCTCGAAGATGGTCGTCGTCGGGTTCGAGTAGCGGGTATAGCTGTAGCCCGCCTCCTCGTTGAGAAACCGCGCTTCCGCGCTCTCGGCGTTGTCGTAGATGAAGCCTTGCGTCAGAAACAACGCCTCGGAGGTTTCTCCGAACGGGCTTCTTGTCTGGCCATCATGGACGAGACGGGTTTCGACACGATGGGTTGCGGGGGCGATGGCGGGCTTTGTCATCCGTTAATTCTAGCGATGTTCTTTAAAAAGAACAATCGTCTTTTTAGCAGGATTTGCTCACAGGCCGCGGGCGACGCGCATAAGATACTGTCCATAGCCGCTTTTGGAGAGAGTCGTCGCAATGTTGATAAGTTGGGCCTGGTCGATCCAGCCGAGATTGTAGGCAATCTCCTCGGGACACGCGATGCGGAAACCCTGCCGCTTTTCGAGCGCGCGCACGAACTCGGAGGCTTCCACCAACGCGTCCGGCGTTCCGGTGTCGAGCCATGCAAAGCCGCGCCCCATGCGCTGCACTTGGAGCTGGCCGCGCTCCAGATAGGCACGGTTGACGTCGGTAATCTCCAGTTCCCCGCGCGCCGACGGCTTCAATCCGGCGGCAATCTCCACCACCTGGGCGTCGTAGAAATACAGCCCCGTGATCGCCCAGCTGGATTTCGGAACCGGCGGCTTCTCCTCGATCGAGATCGCCCGCGATTGATCGTCGAATTCAACCACGCCATACCGGTCCGGATCGGTGACGTGATAGGCAAAGACCGTGGCGCCTTCCTGTCTCTGGCGGGCGGCCGACATCAGTTCGGGCAATCCGTGGCCGAAGAAGACATTGTCGCCCAAGATCAGGACGGACGGGCCGCCATCGACGAAATCGGCACCGATGCGATAGGCCTGAGCCAGGCCCTCCGGCCGTGCCTGTTCGGCATAGGACAGACGGAGACCCCATTGCGCGCCGCTGCCGAGAAGCTGCCGGAACCGCGGCAGGTCCTCAGGCGTCGAGATGATCAGGATGTCGCGAATCCCCGCCAGCATCAGGGTGGTGAGCGGGTAATAGATCATCGGCTTGTCGTAGATCGGCAAAAGCTGCTTCGACGTGACATATGTCATCGGATGCAGCCGGGTGCCCGAACCGCCGGCCAGAATGATCCCTTTCATGATTGGTCCCTCACGATTGCGGTTCCGTCAGCAGGCGGCTGATGCAGGGTTGCAGGGACGCGTGCCAGTCGGGCAGGGTGACCCCATGAGCTGCGGCGATCTTCGCACAGTCGAGCCGTGAATTGGCCGGTCGCCTCGCGGGTGTCGGATAATCGCTCGTCGAAACAGGCAGGACACGAGCAGTAGGCCCGCCGAGTTGCGCCGAGCGCGCGAAGATCTCCGACGCGAATTCGGCCCAGCTCGCCGAGCCCGCGGCGGTCATGTGAAAAATCCCCCGAAGGGAGCGCTCGTGCGGCCTTGCAAGCAGGTTCCGGCAAACCGTCAGCACGCCGTCGGCAATGTCGTGCGCGCTCGTCGGCGCGCCGACCTGGTCGGCCACGACGGAAATTTCGTCGCGCTCCCGGGCAAGCCGCAGCATGGTCCTGACGAAGTTCCGGCCGAAGGGGCTGTAGATCCAGGACGTCCGAAGAATGGCGTGATTGGCGGTCGCCGCAGCCACCGCCTGTTCGCCCAGCAACTTGGACTTGCCATAGACCCCCAGCGGCGCCGGCACGTCGCCTTCGCCATAGGGGCGGCTGGCCGCACCGTCGAAAACGTAATCCGTCGAAATCTGAACGACGGGGAGGTTCATGGCAGCGGCAGCCCCCGCGACGGCCCCTGCGCCGATGCCGTTGATGGCCTCCGCGAGCTCAGGTTCGGTCTCGGCCTGATCGACGGCCGTGTAGGCGGCGGCGTTCACGACCACGTCGCCCGAGATCTCGGCGAGCACGTCGCCGATGCCCGAGGGGTCTGCCAAGTCGAGCAGCGGACGGCCGATCAATGTGACCACTGCCCCATGCGCTGCCGCGCGCTCCGCAAGCGCTCGGGCGACCTGACCTTCTTTACCGATCACGAGAATGCGCACGAAATGTCGAACCTATGAGAATGACGCGGGCAAATCGGCAAACAGAGGATGCGTCTTGTCCTTGTCGGAGAGCATAGCCTGCGCCGGGCCGACCGGCCAATCGATACCGAGGGCAGGGTCGTTCCAGGCGAGGCCGCGATCGTGCGCCGGCGAATAATGCGCCGTGACCTTGTAATGGACCTCCGTGTCCGGCTCCAACGTGCAAAAGCCGTGCGCAAAGCCGACGGGGACGAAAAGCTGCTGACGGTCATCGGCCGACAGTTCCAGCGCAATATGCTGGCCGTAGGTCGACGAGCTCCTGCGCAAATCCACGACGACATCCAGTATCCGGCCGCGCCCTACGCGGACGAGCTTGGCCTGCGCGAACGGCTCCGTCTGGAAATGAAGGCCACGGATCGTTCCCATCCGCGTCGAGAACGAAGAATTGTCCTGAACGAAAACATCGTGGATGCCCGCTTCGGCGAAGGCGCGCTGGTTGTAGTCTTCGACGAAATAACCGCGCGCGTCGGTAAAAACCGTGGTGCGGACGATCTTCACGTCGGGGATTTGGGTTGGTTCCACTCGGACCACTGTCACTCTTCCTGCTAGGCTTGTTTCTCGTGTGATCGCGGGCGTGAAAACACCTCAGGCGACAATCCCCAGCCTCTGTCCCCGGTAGCCCCCCGACCGGACACGCTCCCACCAATCGCGGTTAGAAAGATACCATTCCACGGTCTTGCGCAGGCCGCTCTCGAACGTTTCCGACGGTCGCCAGCCAAGGTCCTGCTCGATCTTCGAGGCGTCGATGGCGTAGCGGAGATCATGGCCCGGTCGGTCCGTCACATAGGAGATCAGCCTCTCCCGCGGCCCGATCGCCGGATCGGGCGACAACTCATCGACGAGGGTGCAGATGGCACGCACCACATCGATGTTCCGGCGCTCATTGTGCCCGCCAATGGCATAGGTTTCGCCCGGACGGCCTTTTTCCGCCGTCAGAATGAGCGCTCGCGCGTGATCGTCGACGAACAGCCAGTCCCGCACGTTCTCACCTTTGCCGTAGACCGGAAGCGGCTTGCCCTCCAGCGCGTTCAGAATGGTGAGCGGGATCAGCTTTTCGGGGAAATGATAGGGACCATAATTGTTCGAGCAATTGGTCACGATCGTCGGCAAGCCATAGGTGTGGTTCCAGGCGCGAACGAAATGGTCCGAGGCTGCCTTGGAGGCCGAATAGGGCGAGGTCGGCTGATAGGGATAGTCTTCGTGAAAGAGCCCATCCTCACCGAGGGAGCCGAAAACCTCGTCAGTCGAGATGTGGTGGAACCGGAAGGTTTCCTGGGCCGTCGGCGGGAGCTGGCGCCAATAATGCAGGCAGGCTTGAAGCAGCGCGAACGTTCCGACCACATTTGTCTGGACGAAGGCCCCCGGCCCCTCGATGGACCGGTCGACGTGGCTCTCGGCCGCGAGATGCATCACCACATCCGGCCGGTAGCTCTCCACGAGCGCGCGCATCCGCTCGAAGTCGGTCACATCAGCCTGCTCGAAGCGGTGGCGCGGGTTGTTCGCCACTGGCTTGAGCGAGTCCAGATTGCCCGCATAGGTGAGCTTATCGAGGACCATGACCTCGTGGGGCGTGTCCCGAACCAGCATGCGAACGACGGCGGAACCAATAAATCCGGCTCCGCCCGTGACAAGAAATCTCTTCATGCGCTCCCTTGGATCCGAAATTCAGGCACTCTTCTGCGACATGGACCCTGTTTCGTCAAAGTCTGCGCAGGCGAGAGACGTCAATTTCCGATCGCCACCCCTTCGCGGCGGCTATCGGCGCCCCCGACAAGGCCCGCGGGCGTCACTAGGATGGCGTGAATGCCGGAATTCTGGTCGATCAGCTTGACCTCGTGTCCCTTCGCCTCGAGGCCCGCTTTCCACTCCGCAGCTTCGGTCCCGGCTTCGAGCTCCGTCGGTCCGTTGCGGCTTCCCGCATTCGGAAGGTCAGCCGCCACTTGCGGGTCGAGTTTCCAGTCGAGGAGCCCGACGAGAGTCTTGGCCACGTAGTTGATGATGAGGCTGCCGCCGGGCGACCCGACCACCGCATAAAGCTTGTTGCCCTCGTCGAGAACGATAGTGGGAGCCATGGAGCTGCGCGGCCGTTTGCCGGCCTCGACCCGGTTTGCAACCGGCTTTCCATCCTCCACGGTGGCGAACGAGAAGTCGGTGAGCTCATTGTTGAGCAGGAAACCGCTCTTCGTCATCAGGCGGGCGCCGAACCCGTCCTCGATGGTGGTGGTCATCGATACCGCGTTGCCGTTGCGATCGACGATCGACATGTGGCTGGTGCCGAACTCGATGCCTTCGGAGGCTCCCCAGAGGTAGGTTTTCTGGAAAGGTGGCTCGCCGGGTTTGGCCTTGCCCATGGATTTGGCGGGATCGACCAGGGCGGCGCGGCTCTTCAGGTACCCCGGATCGGTCAGGCCTTTGACGGGCACATTCACGAAAGCCGGATCCGCGAGATAAAGCGCCCGATCGGCATAGGCGAGACGGCCGGCCTCGGCGATCCAGTGGACCGCGTCGGGGCCCGGCTTCAGGGCGGCCATGTCGGTTTCCTGCAGGATGCCGAGAATCTGCTGCACCGCGACCTGACCGGAACTCGGCGGACCCATGCCGCAGACCTTGAAGGTGCGATAGGGACCGCAGACGGCGGGGCGCTCCTCGACTTTGTAGGCTTTGAGGTCGTCGAGCGTCATATCGCCCGGATTGGTCGGGTGCCCGGTGACGGACGCAACGATGTCCTCGGCGATCTCGCCCGAGTAGAAGCCGTCTGCGCCTTTTTCGGCGAGGGTCCGCAGGGTTTTGGCGAAGGCCGGGTTTTTCAGGACGGTGCCGACCGCCTTCGGTTTGCCGTCCGCATCATAAAAATAGGCGCGGGCGACCGGGTCGTTCTGTAGGTATTTTTCCTGGGTCAGCAGGCCGTTGAGCCGGGGCGAGATCGTAAAGCCGTTCTCGGCGAGCGTGGCGGCGGGCTCGATGACCTGCCTCCAGGGCAGCTTGCCCCAACGTTTATGGGCGGTCTCCAGGAGGCGGACCGTGCCGGGCACACCGACCGAGCGTCCGCCGATGACCGCGTCGTAGAACTTCATCGGCTTGCCATCCGCGCCAAGAAAACGCTCGGGTTTAGCGGCGGCCGGCGCTATTTCGCGGCCATCCAGAGTGGTCATCGTGGTGCCGTCCCAAAGCACCATGAAGGCGCCGCCGCCAATGCCGGAGCTCTGCGGCTCGACAAGATTCAGAACGAGCTGGACCGCCACCGCCGCATCGACAGCGCTGCCGCCCGCCGCGAGAATCTCGCGACCGGCCTGGGCAGCGAGGGGATTTGCGGCAGCCACCATGTCCCTGGTGGCTGAGGATATCGGTTTGGCAGTGCGCCCGGTCGGCGCCTCGGGGGAGGGAGCAAGCGTCTGGGATAAGGCGCCCCCCGAAACGGCGAGTGCGGCGATGAAGCCCAATGCACCCAAGCCGCGCCACAATTGAACTGCCATGGAATTCCTCCCGCTCGCGCTAAGCACCGGATCCTATCAACGAATTGGCCTCCAGCACCACTCCTCCCGACTCGCGTTTTTGCCTCGGCGCGTTCATACTCCCGCCTAGGTGTTTCTCCAGTGTGCGTTCTCCGCCGTGTGATTCGTAGTCTTGGGGAGGGTCGTCATGTCCGCCTATAATCTATTCCGGAATACGGGCCCGGATGGACTCTCCTGCGCAGTTCCGGAAGAACGCTCTGTGCCAGCATTTGTCGTCGGCCCTCAGTGGCGCTTCGAAGGCCGCCTTGAGAACCCGAGGGCCGGACCGCTGGGCTTCGATGGACGTGCGGCCGCGACAGGCGTTCGATTCAACGGGTACTATCTCTTTGCCAGTTTCCAGAAAGCCGCGATGCAACGGGAATGCCGCTTGTAGTTCAAGCATCGACTGTCGTGAGGGATTGTCTTTGGCAGCCGTCGCGGGGCCGGTTTTCAGCGTCGTGGTGGAATTGCCCTTGATCTCTCGCGACGGGTGCCTTCTTGTAAGCTGATCTCGCGCCCGTCGCTTCGCACCTTTCTGTTTTCGCCGTGACCTCCTCGCTTTCCCTCATCTGGACCATCACGGCAGCGGCAACCTTGCTGCAGGCAGGCAATGGGCTCTTGCAGGCCCTGATGCCGCTGCGCATGCAGGCGGAAGGCCTGCCGATTTCGGCGATCGGCATTGTCGCGGCCGCCTATGGTCTCGGCTTCTCGTCGGGTTGTTTCCTGGCACCGCTGTTTATCCGCCATGTCGGTTATATCCGCGCATTCGCCAGCCTTGCTGCGATCGTTGCGGTTCTCGTATTGGCGATGACGCAGGCTCACTCGACACTCGCCTGGTCGATCCTGCGCGGCGTATCGGGCATGACTTTCGCGTGCATCTTTACCGTGACGGACGGCTGGATCAGCGCGCGAGCGACGTCGTCACATCGCGGGCGCACACTCTCCATCTATATGATGTCCACCAAGATCGCGCTGATGCTGTCGCCGCTGGGCATTGCCTTTGGGGACATCAAGACCGATGGCTTGTTTTTGGCGGTCAGCGCCGTGCTGTCGCTCTCGCTGTTGCCGATCGCCGCGACTTCGACGGCCGAGCCTCCTCCTCCGCGGACGGTCCGGATCAGGGTGCGGGCGCTCTTTTCCGCCGTGCCTTCCGCGGTCGTGGGGGCATTTGCCGTTGGTCTCATCAACGGCCCGGTTATCGCCATCACGCCGGTCTTCGGCGTAAGCATCGGGCTCAGCCAGGACAAGGCCGCTGCGCTGTTGTTCGCATTGCAGGCGGGAAGCCTCCTGATGCAATGGCCACTGGGCTGGCTATCCGACCGCGCCGACCGCCGCCATGTCATTGCCGGGCTCGCCGGCGCCACAAGCCTCGTGTCGATCGCCATCCTTCTCGCCAGCATGTACGGCGCGCAGACTTTCCTGCTCTTCGCCTTCGCCGCGTGGGGCGGCACGGCCCTTTGCATCTATTCGGTTTGCGTGGCGCATGCATGCGACATCGTCGAACCGGACCAGATCGTTTCGACGGTGGGAACGCTTCTCTTCTCGTGGGCCACGGGCGTCACCATCGGCCCGCTTCTCGGTGCGATGGCGATGGACTTCATCGGCCCCGGCGGATTGTTCATTTATTCGGCGATCGTGTCGTCGCTGCTCACCGTATTCGTGGTCGTTCGAATCCGAATGCTGCGGCGCGACCCCGTCATGGGTGGGTTTGCCGATATTCCGTCGACGAGCCCCGCTGCTGCTTCGCTGACATACCGCGCCGAGCCGCCCCGCGGTTCGAGCGATGGGCCGGATGCGAAGGGCCAACCCGACGAACGCGCATCCGATCAGAGCACGGCGTCGGCCACAGCCAGTCCGACCACGCCCTCATAACGGTCGAGACGCGTATCGATCATCGCATCGATCTTCTCGTAAACCTCGGCGACGCTCAAATGCCTCGTCTTGCGCCCGGCCTTTGCGAAGAACAGCGCCTTATTCGCCTTCGCGGCGGCGGGAAACAAGCGCGAGGCGCGCTGCTTCGGCTTGTCCTCGACCAGGCTCATGAATTTGCGTGCGCGGTCGACCCCGAAGAAGTGGGACAGGTAATATTCGGACCGGCTGATTTTTCGGCCGAGTTTGGTCTCGATGGTCGCCGTGTCGCGGTTCTTTAATTCGCCCGCCATCAGCGCCGAAACATAGGCGTTGCGGCGCAGGCCGAGAATGTGTTCACGCATCCGTTCATCGGCAACGGCGAGCTGACCGTCGATCATCTGGATAGCCTCTGCTTCGGCACGGTAGCCATGCTTCGCCCCGAACGAGCGGATCACCTCCAGCCATGTGCTGGAAATAAACTGGAACAGACCTTCGGCGGATGAGGTCGCTGCCTTGTTGAACGGAATGAAACTCGATTCCTTGTCCGCAAGCGCCATCATGTAGACCGGGTCGGCGCCAGTCGCTTCCGCCGCCCGGGTGATCGCATCGACGATCCACCGGGACACACGCCGGTCGCCAAAATAAACGTACGAGGGTAAAATCTCATCCTCCAGGGCGGTCTGGCTCGACGGTGACGTTGCCATGCCTGCAATGATGGCGGAGCGAGGATCCGCAATCTCGGCGGCCTTCGGGATTTCGACCGTCTCGAGCAGGTCCTGCGACCGTGCATCGCTGCTCGAGATTTCGCCCGGCACCGCAGCAGGGGGCGGAGCCTCGATCGTGGGGGGCGCGAAATCCGTCAGGTCGATGGCCGCAGGCGCCACGGCGGCGAATTGCGCAAGCGGGTTGGCAATGACGGTCGGCTGCGACGCACCCGCGGGAGCGATCGCGCCGGAGGTCGTGGCCACCGTGACGCAGAACCCGGCGATTCCCGCTAGCGTCCAGCGGCGGATGTTATATAGAAGCCACGTGGACCGAGAAGTAAAACCATCGCAAGAGGATCCATGGCGATGGATGTTCTTGGAATTCTGGCAATGATACGCTGGCTGGCAAGCGTCATGAGACGCTGTCAGGTCGACATTCATAAAGGAAACCCCCAGTGGGATGCCGCGCTACCACAATAGAATGAGCACGCGGTGCTTCTTCATTTAAGATCTGTCGGCGTCGTGACCTCCGGATGTGTTCAGAATAGGTCAGCTTGACCTTTACAAGCCGAAGTCTGCACCAAGTGCGACGACCCGTCGCCTCTCTGAAGGCAGGGGAAATTCTCCTTTGGGCGGATGGGACGTCCAATTGTCGCGGCGGGCCCGCGGAACACCTTGACGTCGCTGCGCTGCGAATGTTGGAACGATTGTCCCGCCAGTGCGGAAAGCTTCGCTGGCTATCTGCGGAGAGGTGGTGTGTCGGAAGAACTGGTTTTCGTCGAAACGGATACGCCGCCAGCGGAAGCCTATGATGCGGCGCAGGCCGTCCTGCGCCGTTTCACGACCGCAGCTGTCGGTGCGCCGGATAATCGCGCCTACGCGATTCTGATTTCCCACGGGGAGACGGGTGCCACCATCGGTGGCCTTTGGGCTCAATCGCGCTGGGGCGGATTTCACATCGAGATGCTGGTCGTGCCGGACGGGTTCCGGGGCCAGGGGATCGGCACGCGGCTGATGCACGCAGCCGAAGCGGAAGCGCGTCGGCGCGGCTGCCACACCATCTGGCTCGACACCTACAGCTTCCAGGCACGCCCGTTCTACGAGGCGCTTGGCTTCGAGGTGTTCGGCGAACTCGATGGCGCGGCGCCGATCTATCCGCGCTTCTTTATGAGGAAGATCCTGACCTGAGCTAGCCGAGGCGCCCGTTCAGCGCCGCTTCGAGGCGAGGCAGCCCGTCTTTCGGTGGGATGCCGAAGCGAAGAATCGCCGCATCGTGCGGAAATTTTCTGACCCAGATCCCTGCGCGTGCGAGATCGTCGAATACGGATGCGGCGGCAGGATGTCGCGCGAGACGGAACAGGAGCGTTCCTCCGACGATGCGAAAACCCGATCGCGAAAGTACGCGATCAAGATCGCTCACGGCCGCTCTAAGCACGTCTTTCTGCGAGACCAGCCACGCATCATCGGCAAATGCAGCGATACCGATGGCGAGGGCGGGTCCGGAAATCGCCCACAATCCGAGTTGCGCTCGTATCTCATCGACGATCGGGCGTGCCGCGATAGCGAAACCCAGCCGAATCCCTGCAAGTCCGTAGGTCTTTCCGAAGGAACGGAGGATGACCGTGCCGGGCAGGTCGCGATGGGCGATCGACACGCCGTCTTCGATATCGGCGAATGCTTCGTCGACGACGAGCCATCCACCGCGTGCTTGCATGATTGCGGCGGCACGTGCGAGTTCGGGCGCTACCACCACTCGGCCGTCCGGGTTGTTGGGATTGACCAGAACGATGTTATCGGTCCGTTCGGACAAGGCATCCGACAGGTTCGCAACGGCAATGCACTCATGTCCTTGGCCCATCCAGCATGCGGCATGTTCGTTGTAGGTGGGGCCGACGATGGCAACACGACCCTTGGGCCGGAGGCGCGGAAGCAGCTCGATGAGCGACTGGGATCCTGGCGCCGCCACGATGAGACAGGGGTCCGGCACGCCATAAGCTCGCGCGGCAGCATGCTCCAACTCCCGGACCGCCTGTTGGGAAGGCAATCGTGTAAAGACGGTGGGGTCGCTAAACGAAACAGGATACGCGTTCGGGTTGATCCCGGTCGAAAGGTCGATCCATGGCTCCGACGCTTCCGGGAAGAGCGCTTTTGCGTCATGAAGGTTGCCGCCGTGATTCACGTCAATTTGCTCCGGACCAGATGCCGTTTCTTCTTGCCACCATTTTGACCACGTTGACAGCGCTCGCGGTCGAGACCTGCGTCGGCTATCCCGCGCGGATATTCGCCGCCATCGGCCATCCGGTCACCTGGTTGGGGGCCATGATCGCCGCCCTGGAGCAGCGTCTCAACCGGCTGGAGCTGCCTCCCACCGCCAGACGCCTGCGCGGCGTCCTTGCGCTCGGCCTGACGCTTGCGGTCGCCGTTGGAATTGCGTCGGTGCTGGATGCGCTCGCTATGAGCCTGCTCCAAGGGGCGGCCTTCCTCATTCTCGGTGTCCTCGCCAGCAGCCTGATCGCACAACGAAGCCTCTACGATCACGTCGCCCGGGTGGCGACTGGACTCGCGACAGACCTCGAAGGTGGGCGCGCGGCCATTGCCCATATCGTCGGACGCGATCCGCAATCGCTCGACCGGCCAGCGGTCGCGCGCGCGGCCATTGAAAGTCTTGCGGAGAATTTTTCCGACGGTGTCGTGGCGCCGACTTTCTATATGGCGGTTGGCGGGCTGCCCGGCGCTGTTGCCTACAAGACGATCAACACGGCCGACAGCATGATCGGCCATCGCTCGCCGCGTTATGGGGCCTATGGTTGGTCGGCCGCGCGTCTCGATGATCTCATCAACCTTCCCGCATCGCGATTGGCGGCGCTGTTGATCGTGACCGCGGCTGTTTTTCTGCCGGGGTGCAGCGCCGTTGAATCGGCCAGAGCCGTCATGCGCGACGCGCGCCATCATCGCTCGCCCAATGCGGGATGGCCGGAAGCCGCCATGGCCGGCGCTCTGGGATTGCGCCTTGCCGGCCCGCGGTCCTATGGCGGGGTCGTGGTCGACGATGGCTGGATGGGTCGCGGACGGGCGGAGGCAGAGCCCGCCGATATCGGCGCCGCGCTGCGGATTTACCGGGTTGCTTGCGCCATCCAGGCGGGTGCGATCGCTTTGCTTCTGTTGTGGCTCATGTGAAGATCGGCTCGATTCAGGTCCTCGCCGTCATGAGCGTTTTTCGCTGCTTGCTTTTCGCCTTCCTTGTCACCTGCGCGATGTGCGCAGCCGGTATGGCGGCGGCAATCGAGCGCCCGAGCCGTGTCGTATCGCTCAATCTCTGCGCCGATCAGCTTCTGTTGCGGCTGGCCGATCGGGACCAGATCAAGTCGTTAAGCCCCCTTGCGCGCGATCCGGCGTTTTCGAATCTCGCCGATGAGGCCAAGGGCCTTCCGGCGAATGACGGCAAGGGCGAATCCATTCTGTTCAGCGGCGCTGATCTCGTGGTGACAGGGACCTTCGGGCAGCAAAATCGCACGGCTCTTCTGAAGCGTCAGGGTTTCGACGTGCAGCCATTGGAGCCATGGCGGTCGCTGGCGCATGGACGCGAACAGATCAGGCTGATCGCCGCAAGATTGGGTCATCCGGGTCGTGGCGAAACGCTGATCGCCGAGATCGATGATGCGCTCGTGCGATCCGAAAATGCCGTGCCCACGGGCCGCAGCATTCTCACTTACTACCGCCGCGGATGGGTGCCGGCATCGGATTCGTTGGTCAGCGAAATCCTGCGCCATATGGGTTTCGTGCCGCATCAGGATGCGCTGGGCGTGAAGCGCGGCGGCGTGGTGCGGCTGGAAACGATCGTGTCTGCGCCGCCCGATTACCTTCTGCTGGACGATGATGCGGGGCGCGCGATCGACAACGGGTCCGCCCTCTTGATTCATCCTGCTCTCTCAGATGCCGTGCCGCCGCACCGACGCCTGTTGGTTGCCGGTCAACTTTCCATTTGCGGCGGGCCGGCGACGCCTGCACTCATCGATTCTCTCGCCGCACAGGCGCGTGCGAAGATGCGCTGACGTCAGCGCGCGTCCCTTGCGATCGCGAGCATCTTCCCGATATCGATATGCATCTCAAGGTGATCAGCCAGAGCGTCGAGAATCGCGTCGAGTTCGGTCTCATACCGAAGATGCCCGGTCGTGCGACCGGGCAGCAGCGCTTGAAGATACGCTTCCCGGAAAGCATCCGTCGTGAACAGCCCGTGCAGATAGGTGCCGACGATGCGCCCATCGACCGATGCTGCGCCCTCGGCTTTTCCGCCGTAGCGAAACGGTGCCCGCGCCGTGTCCTCACCAATGGTCTCACCAAGGTGGATCTCGTATGCGCTGAGTTCGATATCGCTCGCGATATGCTGCGCAACGATCGGCCGTACTGTCTTGTCGTTGGTCAGAACAGTGTCGACAGAGAGGAAGCCGAGGCCTTCGACCGTGCCCACGATGCCCTCGATGCCGTCGGGATCCGCAATCGTTCGCCCCAGCATCTGATACCCACCGCAGAGGCCGAGCACATCACCGCCGCGGCGTATATGTGCGGCGATATCGATATGCCAGCCTTGCTGCCGCAGGAACGTGAGATCGGCGATCGTCGCTTTCGAGCCGGGAATGATGATGAGGTCCGCATCGAGCGGCAGGGGGACGCCGGGTGGGACCATTCTGAGGTCGATGGCGGGGTCGAGTTTCAACGGGTCGAGATCGTCGAAATTGGCGATGCGCGGCAGCAGCGGCACCGCGATCTTGCACGGGGCGCCGTCCCGGGGTGCGGATGCGATGTCGAGGGCATCTTCCGCCGGCAGCTTGTGCGCATCGGAAAACCACGGCACCACCCCGAGGGACGGCCAGCCGGTCAGCGTCGCGATCTTCCCGACGCCCTCCTCGAAAAGAGCAACGTCGCCGCGGAATTTGTTGATGAGAAAGCCACGGATGCGGCTGCGATCCTTGTCGTCGAGGACGGCATGCGTTCCCACGAGACTGGCGATGACACCGCCGCGGTCGATATCTCCGGCGAGAATGACGGGGACGTCGGCGGCGTCAGCGAATCCCATATTGGCGATGTCGCCCGCTCGCAGGTTCGTCTCCGCCGGGCTGCCCGCACCTTCGACCACGATCAGGTCGGCACCCTCGCCCAACTGGCGGAAGCTGTCGAGCACGAAGGGCAGAAGCAAACTCCGCTGCCCGTAGCTCGATGCGTCGAGCTGCCCGAAGCGCTTGCCTTGCACGATGATCTGCGAGCGGCGATCGGTTTCGGGCTTCAGCAGGACCGGATTCATGTGCACGTTCGGCGACACCATCGCGGCTTTCGCCTGTAATGCCTGTGCCCGCCCGATCTCTCCACCTTCGACTGCGGCTGCATTGTTCGACATGTTCTGCGGTTTGAACGGCCGCACGCGCAGACCTTGGCGTGCGAAGATGCGGCACAGTCCCGCGACCAGCAGAGATTTGCCGACATTCGATCCCGTTCCCTGGATCATGATGGCGGGAGCGCGAGCGCTCATGCGAGTTTGAGCTCGAACGCCGGAGCAGGCTTCAGAAACGTCGGGCACCCGGCCGTCACCAGCACGACGGCGTCACTGACCTGCGCCACACGCTCGTTCAATCGCCCCTGCGCGTCGCGGAAAATCCTGCCGAGGGCGGTGGACGGCACGATCCCGTGGCCGACCTCGTTCGACACGAGCACGAGCGGCCCCGTCGCCGAGGTAATCACGTCGACAAGGCGATCCGTCTCGCGGTCGGGATCACGCCCGGCCAGAAGAAGATTCGACAACCACAGCGTCAGGCAATCGACCAGCACGGCCTTGTCCGGTCCGGCTTCGTCGCCGATCGCCTCGACCAGATCGAGGCTCGCCTCGCGCGTGCGCCACTGATTGTCGCGATCGGCGCGATGCCGGGCAATCCTGTCACGCATCTCGTCATCGAACGCCTGCGCGGTCGCAATAAAAACCCGCTGTTCCGCTGCGGCCTCGGCGGTCGCTTGGGCTAGCCGGCTCTTGCCCGAACGAGCTCCGCCGAGGATCAAGGCACTGCGATATGAACTCATCGAAACAATTCTCAGGTACTTGGCGGAGGGGACGCGAGCGTCACAGAGACAGCCGGTCGATGGGGAGCACCATGCGAATGCATAACCCTTCGGGCCGCCACTCGCGAACGATGCTGCCGCCCAATTGCCCCGCGACGCTCCGTTGCGCAAGCTGACTGCCGAAGCCTTCGAAGGTCGGTACCGCTTCGATACGCGGTCCCCCTGTTTCCCGCCACACCATATCGACGGCGGTGTTGGTTTCCGTCCATCGGATCGTCAAATGCCCCTCCGGACTTGAAAGACAGCCATATTTCGCCGCGTTGGTGGCGAGTTCATGCAGCACCAGCGCCAAGCTCGTCGTGGTGTTCGCCCCGACGCTGACGGAGGGCCCTTCTGCCTGCACCTTGCCGCCGTCGTCCTGTGTGTAGGGAGCAAGGACGGCCTCGATCAATTCGTCGAGGCCGACCCGCGCACCCGGTGCGGACACGGCCACCGGTTGCACCAACTCGTGGGCGCGCGAAAGGGCGCTGAGGCGACCGCGGAGCGCGGTCGCCATCTCCTTGGTGTCCCGGGCGGTTCGCGCCGTCATGGACACCATGCCGTTGGCGATTGCGAACAGGTTCTTGACCCGATGGGTCAGTTCGCGGGTCAGAAGCTCCTGCGCTTCCTCGGCTGAGCGCTTGTCGGTGATGTCGCTGATGACGCCGGACAGGCCGGCGATGCGAGACTCGATGCCGTCATCGGCAAAGAACACCCGGCCATTCGATCGGGTCCATCGCATGGATCCATCCTCGAGGATGGTGCGACACTCGACCTCGTAGATCCCGCTCGAGCCCGGCGCCATGGCGGCGGCCATATTGGCCCGAACATTCTCGCGATCGTCAGGGTGAATCCGCTCGAGCGCTTCCTCCAGAGGCATGCTCATCAAGCCGTCGGCAGGCAGGTCGAAGAGCGCGCAGCTCCCTTCGTCCCAGCTGATCGTTCCGCTGTCGGCTTCAAGGCGCCAGGTGCCAAGCTTCGCCGCGTCCAGGGCGAGGCGATACTGATCCTCAAGCACCCGACGAGACTGCTCGGCCTTTTTCTGGGCATCGATGATCGTGCAGGTGCCGAACCAGCGCGCGATCTCGCCCGCATCATTCCGGTGGGGAATGCCGCGGCTGAGCACCCAGCAAAAATGGCCCGCGGCGGATTTGATCCGGTATTCCACCTCGTAGGTGTCGCCCGCGGCAAGGGCCGCTCTCCAGCGCTCGTTGACTCTCGGCAGGTCCTCGGGATGAACGGCAGAGCGCCACCCGCGCCCTAGCGATTGATCGACCGTGAGGCCGGTGAAATCGTACCAGCGGCGGTTGAAATAGTCGTGATAGCCATCTGCCCGGGTGGACCAGACGAGCTGCGGGAGCCGCTCGGCGAGCGCTGCAAACTGGCTCTCTGTTTCGTTGAAATTCACCCGGAATCCCCTACAGGCGCAGTAAATTTGCGCCCGACCTTCTCAGTATAACCACAGTTGCGGGCTTTTTTTCGAGCCCTTGCCAGGACGTGAGCTTAACCTGTCGCTCCTAGAGGGCAAATGGTGGCTTGCCCGGCGCGGAAGCATTATCGGTCCACGGCGTCTGGCGTTTTCGGTTCCGAGCCCCTAGATGCAGAGTCATTCTTGGCGGGACCTATTTTCCCCAAAGCTCAAGCTGGTTTTCATTTTTATGAATGATATGAGCCTTCGTCCCGCGCCTGCTCCGGCGATGACCTCCGCCGAGGCGCTCCATCCGAAGGAGAGGCGCTCGCGCCGCTTCGCTTGGATCGGGATGGCGGCAAGCCTGATCCTGTTCTCCGCTTCCCTCGTGGTCCTCTGGCACGTGGTGTCGGGAATCGACGTGGACGAGCTCAAGACCGCCTTTACGGCGGCAAGCCTCCGGCAGATCGGCCTCGCCATCCTGCTCACGGCGGTCAGCTACAGCCTGCTCACCTGCTATGACGCGATCGCGCTGCGGCAAATCAAGGTCCACATCCCCTATCGCACGACTGCGCTGGCATCCTTTACCAGCTACGCGGTCAGCTTCACCCTCGGCTTTCCCCTGCTGACGGCTGGCACCGTCCGCTACTGGATCTACGCGCCGCGTGGATTAAGTGCAGGCCGGGTCGCTAGCTTGACCGTGATTGCCGGGGTGACCTTCTGGCTCGGCATGGCGCTGGTGCTCGCCTGGAGCATGATCCGGCAGGCGGACGAGGTCGCGAGCCTTGTCTACACGAATATCTGGATCAACCAGCTCGTCGGTCTGATCGCGGCGATCCTCGTGGTTGGCTATCTCGGCTGGGTCTCTCTTAAGCGCCGCGCCGTCAAGATTCAGGGCTGGCGGCTCGAATTGCCGGGATTCCGGCTGACGGTCGCGCAGATGCTGATCGGAGCCGCCGACGTTTGCGCAGGCGCGGCTGTTTTGTTCGTGCTGTTGCCGGGCGGCCATAATATCGGGTTCGAGACGTTCGTGGCGATCTACATCTTTGCCGTGATGCTGGGCGTGGCGAGCCATGCTCCCGGGGGGCTCGGCGTCTTCGAGGCCACGATCCTCCTGGCCCTCTCCAGCTACCCGCGTGAGCCTGTGCTCGGAGCGTTGCTGCTTTACCGCCTCTGCTATTATCTGGTGCCGTTCGTCGTCGCGCTGGCCTTCCTCGGCGCCTATGAAATCCGCAACCGGATCAAATCCTCGAGGGCGGCCTTTACCGAAAGCGAGGACCAGGGGGAGACCGAGGCCGTCTAGCGCCGGATGACTCTTCTCCCGTTGCGCTCTAGATAGTTCCTGTCCTCCCGCGCAACCCAACGGATATGACCGAAATCACCGAGAACGGCGAGGCCAACAATCCGCAACGTGCCGATACCGCACGCGCGTTGGCGGCGCGAAGCGCTGCGTTGGCCGGACTGGTGGTGCTGGCAACCGCGGCTGCGCTGGGCCAGTTCAGCCTGTGGCTGGTGCTCGCCAGCATCGTTGCAGTCGCCCTGAGCGCGGTCCTCGCGCCCAAAAGGCGGATAGGCGCGGCGCTCCGGACAGTGTCCGACGCCGCGGTACGAAGCCCCGGCGTTGCAGATGCCGTCCTGGCGCATATTCCCGACCCGGTCATTCTCGTGGACCAACGCGCGATCGTCGTGGAGGCCAACGACGCTGCCCGCCTTCTGGTGCCCGGCTTGAAATTGGGGCATCCGCTGTCATTCGCGCTCCGCAGCCCCGTCGTGCTTGACGGGATCGACGCGGTGCTGTCCTCGAGAGAGCCCTTGCGGGTGGAATATTCGGAGCACGTCCCGACCGAGCGCACCTTCGAGGTCCATATCGGCCCGCTGCGGACGCAGGCGAAAGACCTTAAAGGTCAATTCGGAGTGGTCCTGTTCTTCCGGGATCTGACCTCCGCTCGCCGCCTGGAAGCGATGCGGACCGATTTCGTCGCCAATGCCAGCCATGAGTTGCGAACCCCTTTGGCGTCGCTTCTCGGTTTCGTCGAGACGCTGCAGGGGCCGGCGAGAAACGACGCAACGGCGCGAGAGCGCTTTCTCGACATCATGCGGCAGCAGGCCCAGCGCATGACGCGGCTGATCGATGACCTGCTGTCCCTTTCGCGGATTGAAATGCGCCTTCACGTCCACCCGACGACGACCGTCGATCTGGTGGCGATCGCGTCGCATATGGTCGAGGCGTTGACGTCGCTTGCGAAGGATCGCGGCGTGACGCTTCGCGCGGAACTGCCCTCAGGCCAGGTTCTGGTCCTCGGAGACCGGGATGAACTTCTTCGGCTGCTGGAAAACCTGATCACCAATGCGGTGAAGTACGGGGAGGGGGGCGGGAAGGTCGACATCTCCCTGTTGGAGGCCGACGCGGTTGGCGGCGGGCATCGGGCCGTTCTGAGCGTGCGGGATTACGGTCCCGGGATTGCTCCCGAGCATCTACCGCGCCTCACCGAACGCTTCTACCGCGTCGATGTGGAACAGAGCCGCGAGAAGGGCGGCACCGGCCTCGGACTTGCAATCGTCAAGCACATCGTCAACCGCCACCGCGGCACGCTTGAAATCGAGAGCGAGCCGGGAGCAGGTGCGCGCTTTACCGTCACGCTTCCGCGGATTGCGAGCAGTCCGCCCTGAACCATCTGACGGTCCGGCTGTCATGGAACTGTCATTTAACTGTCGTAGACCCGACATCCAGAGCCCGTACCTGTCCGATGCGTTCCGGGTTTCGCTGACATTCGAGCGATCCGTCCGCTTCTGTGAACAAGGAGATGTCTCGTGAAACTTCTATCCTTCGCCTTCGCGGCTGGCCTCACCGTCGCCTCTTTCTCGACTGCCGCCACAGCTGCCGAAATCACCGGCGCGGGCGCGACTTTTCCGTTCCCGATCTATGCAAAGTGGGCTGAAGCCTACAAGAAGGACACCAACAACAGCCTGAACTATCAGTCGATCGGCTCGAGCGGCGGCATCCGCCAGATCCGCGCCAAGACGGTGGATTTCGGCGCGACTGACGCTCCGCTCAAGGGCGAGGAACTTGAAAAGGACGGCTTCGTCCAGTTCCCGATGGTCATGGGTGGCGTTGTTGCGGTCTATAACGTTCAGGGCGTGCCATCCGGCAAGCTCAAGCTGACCGGCGACATCTTGGCCGACATCTTCAACGGCAAGATCACCAAATGGAACGACGCTCGGATCGCGAAGACCAACGAGGGCGTGACGCTTCCCGAGGGGACGATCACCCCGGTCTACCGCTCCGACGGATCGGGGACCACCAGCGTGTTCACCACTTACCTGTCGCAGGTCTCGGAGCCCTGGAAGAGCGGCCCCGGCGCCGGCGCTTCGGTTCAGTGGCCCATCGGGCAGGGCGGCAAGGGCAACGAGGGTGTCGCCGCGCTCGTCAAGCAGGTGCCGAACGCCATCGGCTATGTGGAATATGCCTACGCCAAGCAGAACAGCATCCCGTTTGCGCAGCTTCAGAACAAGAGCGGCAAGTTCGTCGCTCCTGAGGCGAAGACCTTCCAGGCGGCTGCGGCCGGCGCGGATTGGAAATCGGCGCCAGGTTATGGCATCTCGCTGACCAACCAGACCGGCGACGAGGCATGGCCGATCACCGCGCCGACCTTCATCCTCGTGCCGAAGAACCCGGAGAAGCCCGAGCAGGTCGCGGAAGCGCTCAAGTTCTTCGATTGGTCGTTCAAGAACGGCGATCAAATGGCCCTCGAACTCGACTACGTGCCGCTGCCGGCTCAAGTGAAGGACGCCGTCCGTGCGACCTGGGCGAGCGACATCAAGGACAAGTCGGGCCAGTTGGTCTTCAAGAAGTAACGCAACGCCTCTCGGAAAGAATCGGATCGGCGGATGGTAGCTCTCTCGCAAGAACGTCTCGTCTCGAGCATGAGAACTCCTGTCCGCCGCTCGCCGCCGAGGACCTTCGACCATGTCTTCCGCATCGCGAGCCTCGGGTCGGCGCTGCTGGTGTTGATCGTGCTCGCGGGCATTCTCGGCTCGATGATTTACGGCGGTCTACCTGCCTTTCGCGAATTTGGCTTCGGCTTCATCACCTCGAGCGTGTGGGATGTGCAGCGGGACCAGTACGGCGCATGGGTCGCCGTCATCGGCACGCTCACGACGGCGCTCGTCGCGCTGGTGATCGGTGTTCCCGTCTCGCTCGGCATCGCCATCTTCCTGACGCAGCTTTGCCCGCCCTGGCTCAAGCGGCCGGTCGCCACCACAATCGAATTGCTCGCCGCCGTGCCGAGCATCATCTACGGCATGTGGGGCCTGTTCGTCTTCGCACCGCTCTTCGCGAGGTTTGTCCAGATTCCCGTCTCCAAGCTCGTTGAAGGCATTCCGATCATCGGAACCATTCTGTACGCGAGCGTGCCGTCCGGCGTGGGCATTCTGACTGCCGGCATCATCCTTGCGGTGATGATCATTCCCTTTGTTGCCTCCATTACGCGTGACATTTTCGACCAGATCCCGCCGGTGCTGCGCGAGAGCGCTTACGGCATCGGCTGCACTACGTGGGAAGTGGTCCGTCACGTGCTTCTGCCACAGGCGGGGGTCAGCATCATCGGCGCAATCATGCTGGGCCTGGGACGCGCGCTCGGAGAAACGATGGCGGTCACCTTCGTGGTCGGCAACGCCAACCGGCTCTCGGCATCTCTCTTCGATCCCGGCTCGACCATCGCGTCGCGCATCGCCAATGAATTTAACGAAGCGCTTGGTCTTCAGCTCAACGCGCTGATGGCACTGGGCTGCATCCTATTTCTCGTGACATTCATCGTTCTCGTGGCGGCGCGCCTTCTCATCGCCCGCGTCAACGCCCGGTAGGAGTCGACGATGGATATCGCCCAGAACATCAGCATGGCGACGCCGAAGGCCTGGGGCCGCGTGCGCCGGAGCCGCTATCTGGCGGATCGCGCCCTCAAGATAATTTGCGCGCTGTTCACCCTCATCGGCGCCTTCGTGCTCGGATGGATCCTGTTGATGCTCATCGTCGAGGGGATCAGCGGCTTCTCGCCCGCCTTGTTCACTCAGACGACTCCCGGCCCGGGCACGCAGGGTGGCGGCATCGCAAACGCACTCGTCGGCAGCCTGATCCTGACGTTCCTGGGCATCATCGTCGCAACGCCCGTCGGCGTGTTGGCGGGAACGTATCTGGCTGAGTACGGCAAGGGCTCGAAATTGGCCGAGCTGATCCGCTTCCTGAACGACATTCTGCTGGCGGCCCCGAGCATTCTCATTGGCCTCTTCGTCTATACGCTCATGGTCCAGCCGATGGGCAGTTACTCCGGTTGGGCCGGTGGCGTGGCGCTCGCCATCATCGCGGTTCCGGTCATCGTCCGGACGACCGAGGACATGCTGCGCCTCGTTCCCGGATCGCTGCGGGAAGCGGGGGCGGCTCTGGGCGCGCCGATGTCGACCGTCATCATGCAGGTAAGCTGGCGGGCTGCCCGTGCCGGAATGGTGACGGGCGTCCTTCTCGCCACCGCGCGCATCGCCGGCGAAACGGCGCCTCTTCTCTTTACCGCGCTGAACAATAATTTCTGGTTCAAAGCGAACCTGATGGGTGGCGTCTCGAACCTGCCGGTCATGATCTACCAGTTTGCGCTGGCGCCCTATCAGAACTGGCGCGAGCTCGCATGGGCGGGCGCGCTCATCATCACCATATCCATTCTGGCGCTCTCCGTGGTTGCGCGCCTGATCGTGAAAAAGGACCACGTACGATGAGCCAGATAGCCCTGAACACGAGCAGCGCCATCGGGAGTGCGGCGGCCGCTGATGTCGACGCGCCGATCCGGATCGCAGTCCGAAACCTCAATTTTCACTACGGCGATGCCATCGCGCTGAAAAACGTCTCGCTGAATTTTCACGACCGTCAGGTCACCGCCCTGATCGGGCCATCGGGCTGCGGGAAGTCGACGCTGCTTCGCACGTTCAACCGCATCTACAGTCTCTATCCCGAGCAGCGTGCCGATGGCGAAATCCTGCTCGACGGGCAGAATGTTCTGTCGCCGTCTGTCGATGTGAATGAATTGCGCGCCCGCGTCGGCATGGTGTTCCAGAAGCCGACGCCGTTTCCGATGTCGATCTATGACAACATCGCGTTCGGCATTCGACTCTATGAGAACCTGCCCAAATCGGAACTTGATGGTCGCGTCGAGGAAGCGTTGAAGAAGGCGGCATTGTGGAACGAGGCGAAGGACAAACTGCGCCAGTCGGGCATGGGCCTGTCTGGGGGACAACAGCAGCGTCTTTGCATCGCCCGCACCATTGCGCAGAATCCCGAAGTGATCCTCCTCGACGAGCCCACCTCCGCGCTCGATCCGATTTCAACCGGCAAGATCGAGGAATTGATCGAGCACCTGCGCGAGGAGTTCACCATCGTGATCGTGACCCACAACATGCAGCAGGCGGCGCGGATCTCTCAATTTACAGCCTTCATGTATCTCGGCGAGCTGGTGGAGTTCGGGCCGACGAACAAGATGTTCATGACGCCGACCAAAAAACAGACGCAAGATTACATCACCGGTCGCTTCGGCTAACCGACCCTCAGCTTCAACGGAGGCCTCCATGTCGGAGCATATCGTCAGTTCCTACGACAATGATCTGCAGGGGCTGCGCCGCCGCATCTCCGAGATGGGTGGCATCGCCGAAAAGATGCTCGTCGATGCCATCGCGGCGCTGCTGCGGGGCGACCTGCCGCTCGCCCAGACCGTGATCGCCTCTGACAGCCGTCTCGACATTCTCCAGCGCGAGATCGAGGAAAGCGCCATTCTGACGATCGCGCGGCGTCAGCCACTCGCTGTCGACTTGCGCGAGACCATCTCGGCGATCCGCGTCTCGGGCGATGTCGAGCGCATCGGCGACTTGGCGAAGAACATCGCCAAGCGGGCTCTCGCGATCGGCGGGCAGCTTCAGCCGCAGAAAATTGCCGCGGGTGTCCAGCATATGAGCGATCTGGTTCTTGCCCAACTCAAGGACGTGCTTGACGCCTATGCCCAGCAGGACACCGTCAAGGCGGTGGATGTCTGGCGCCGCGACGGAGCGATCGATGCGCTCTACACGTCGGTTTTCCGGGAATTGCTGACCTACATGATGGAAGATCCGCGCAATATCTCCTTTTGCACCCATCTCCTGTTCTGCGCCAAGAACATTGAGCGCATCGGCGACCACACGACCAATATCGCCGAAACGGTGCATTACCTCGTGACAGGCGAGAACCTCGCCATCGACCGGCCGAAGAATGACCGCTCGATCGACGCGACCGTCGGGGCTGGAGCCTGAAGATGGGACCACGCGTTCTGATCGTCGAGGACGAAGAGCCGCTGACATTGCTGCTGCGGTACAATCTCGAGGCCGAAGGCTATGATGTCGACTGCGTCGCACGGGGCGACGAGGCTGAGATCAGGCTGCGCGAGCAGGTGCCCGATCTGGTGCTCCTGGACTGGATGCTGCCCGGCCTGTCCGGCATTGAACTGTGCCGCCGCATCAGGGTCCGGACCGAGACCGAGCGGATGCCGATCATCATGCTGACGGCCCGCGGCGAAGAGGGTGACCGCATCCGCGGTCTTGCCACGGGCGCGGACGACTACATCGTCAAGCCGTTCTCCGTTCCCGAGTTGCTGGCCCGCGTTCGTGCGCTCCTGCGCCGCACCAAGCCGACGCATATCGCCAGTCTATTGACGGCGGGTGATATGGAACTCGACCGGGAAACCCATCGCGCTCGCCGCGAAGGCCGCGAGCTTCATCTCGGGCCGACGGAGTTTCGCCTCCTGGAATTCCTCATGCGCAGCCCCGGGCGCGTCTTCAGCCGCGAGCATCTGCTCAATGCGGTGTGGGGACATGACGTTTATATCGACGAGCGCACGGTGGATGTTCATGTGGGCCGCTTGCGCAAGGCCATCAGTCTGCCGCGCAAGCCGGACCCGATCCGGACGGTGCGTGGGGCCGGTTATTCGTTCGACGAAACCTTCGCCCGGAGCGAATAACATCCGGCACGGTTTGGAGGCAGGCGCTTTCGCCTGTCTCCGCCGCTCATCAGCCGCGCGCGAATTTCCGCTCGCGCTTGCGATCTGCGACGGGCTGGTAGGCGACGCGCGCGTGATGGTCGCAATAAGGAAGGCCGGTGATCGAATGCGCGCCACAGAAGCGGAACTCCGCCTTGGTCGGATCCCCCATCGGCCAACGGCACATGGACTCGCGCAATTCCATGATCGTAACGCGCTCCGATACCGGGATCGCGAGATCGTCGCCCGCAGGGAGCATTGGTTCCACGTGGATGACGGGCGCGCGCGGAACCGGCGCCATGATCACATTGGTGCGATTCTGTGGCGGAATGGCAACGGGAGCGCTGGGAGCACGAGCGGCCTTGCGGGGACGCTGTTCTGCGGCGGCCTTATCCTTGGCGCGGCCGGAGAGTCCGAGACGATGCACTTTGCCGATCACAGCGTTGCGGGTCACGTTGCCCAGCTCGGTGGCGATTTGGCTCGCGCTCAAGCCATCGGTCCAGAGCTTCTTGAGAAGCTCCACTCTCTCGTCTGTCCAGCTGATGCCCGCGTCTGTCATGTTTTTACTGCCTTCCATCGGGGCCGCTTATGAGCCGGATTGAATCCCTTATGCTGCGCGGACAAAGGTGTGACCGCGTCGCGAGGATCTCTCCTGGGGTGAAAGCCGCCGCACGAATGTCGTACTCGACGGCCCCGAAGTTACTAGATCGGTGGACTCCGACGCAAGAGTCCCCGGACAAGGGGGGCCGTTTTCCCCAGGGATCTCATCTTGCCGGAATTTCGACAATCGATGGTTTAGATCATTTCTCTTGAATTGACAGCGTTGTAACGCACATTAGAATCCTTAGCTTGCCGCCTCTCCATTGGGCGGCGCTTTCTTTTCTGGCTCGATGTGATTTTGGGCCTACCAGGCGGAGACCATCCTGTGACATCGCCATTGCTGCCGATCTACGCGCGCGCTGATCTTTCCTTTGAAAAAGGGGAGGGCGCCTGGCTCTTCGGCCGAGATGGCGAGCGATATCTCGATTTCGGGGCCGGGATTGCGGTGAATGCTCTTGGCCACGCGCACCCGCATCTCGTCAAGGCGCTCACGGAGCAGGCGGGAAAGCTCTGGCATACCTCCAACCTTTATCAGATCCCCGAGGGAGAGCGCCTCGCCCAACGGCTCGTCGATCACAGCTTTGCCGATGTGGTGTTCTTCTCGAATTCCGGTGCGGAAGCAAACGAGGCGGCCATCAAGATGGCGCGCAAGTACCAGGCGTCGAATGGCAAGCCGAACCGGTTCCGCATCATTACCTTCGAGGGTGCCTTTCACGGGCGCACGCTGGCGACGCTGGCCGCCGGCGGCCAAGCAAAATACCTTGAAGGGTTCGGACCCAAGGCCGAGGGTTTCGACCAGGTCCCGTTCGGCGACATCCCGGCGCTCGAGGCCGCCATCGGCCCCGATACCGCGGCGTTGATGATCGAACCAATTCAGGGCGAGGGTGGAATCCGGCCTGTGCCGAGCGCATTCTTGCACGAACTGCGCAGTCTCTGCGACGAGCATGACCTGCTGCTCATCTTCGACGAAATCCAGACCGGCATCGGCCGGACCGGCAAGCTGTTCGCCTACGAGAGCACGGGCGTTGCGCCCGATATCCTCACCTCCGCAAAAGGCATCGGCGGCGGGTTCCCGATGGGCGCCTGCCTTGCCACCAGCAATGCGGCGAAAGGCATGACCCTGGGGTCGCACGGCACCACATTCGGCGGCAATCCTCTTGCGATGGCTGTCGGCAATGCGGTTCTTGACGTCGTTCTCGCACCCGGGTTTCTCGAAAAGGTCGAGCATCTGGGCTTGCTTCTCAAGCAGCGCCTCGCCTCGTTGATCGATCGCCATCCCAAGGTCATCGCCGAAATCCGCGGCCAGGGTCTGATGATGGGCATCAAGACGCGGGTGCCGAACACGGAACTCGTGAAGGCTGCTCTCGCCGAGAAGATCGTTGTCATCGGCGCTGGCGACAATGTGGTGCGCCTGTTGCCGCCGCTCATCGTGTCGGATTCCGACATTGCGGAAGCCATCCAGCGACTGGATGCCGCCTGCACGGTGCTGGAAGCCGGCCTGAAAGATGAGGATCGGCGGGGAGCGGCTCTATGAAGACCCGCCATTTTCTCGATCTCAGCGAACTTACAGGGTCGCAGATCCGCGATGTTCTCGACATCGGCTCGGCCATCAAGGCAAAACGCCGCAAGGGCGAACGCGCGAAGGATCGGCCCCTCGAGGGCAAGGTTCTGGCGATGGTCTTCGATAAGCCGTCCACTCGTACCCGCGTCTCGTTCGATGTGGGGATGCGCGAACTCGGCGGCGAAACCCTGATGCTTACAGGCCGCGAGATGCAACTCGGCCGCGGAGAGACCATCGGCGATACCGCCCGTGTATTGTCGCGTTATGTGGACGCCATCATGATCCGCACGCTCGATCACGCGATGGTAACGGAACTTGCTGAATCGGCATCGATTCCGGTGATCAATGGCCTGACGAAAATGACGCATCCGTGCCAGATCATGGCCGACGTCATGACCTTCGAAGAGCATCGTGGACCGATCAAGGGACGCACCATCGCCTGGACCGGGGACGCCAACAACGTGCTCGCCTCATGGGTCCATGCAGCCGCCCGGCTCGATTTCAAGCTCAATATCGCGTCTCCACCGGAACTTGCGCCGCGCCCGGAGCTTTTGACCTGGGCGAGAAACGAGGGAGCGCAGATCGCCGTGACGACCGACGCTTTCGAGGCGGCCGACGGGGCCCATGCGGTCGTGACCGATTGCTGGGTTTCGATGGGCGACGAGGACGAGTTCCGCCGCCACAACCTGCTCAAGGCCTATCAGGTCAACAAGGCGCTGATGGATGTGGCGCAAAAAGACGCGGTCTTCATGCATTGCCTGCCCGCTCATCGGGGCGAGGAAGTGACGGACGAGATCATGGACGGACCCCGCTCTGTCGTCTTCGACGAAGCCGAGAACCGCCTCCATGCTCAAAAAGGCATTCTCGCCTGGTGCCTGGGAGTTGCGGGCGCATGAGCGCGGCGCCTTTCGAAGGCACGGACGATGCCGTGCTGCCATTTGCGGTCGAGCCGCTGGACGTGCGCGGACGCATTGTCCGGCTTGGATCATCCATCGACACCATCATTTCCCGCCACGGCTACCCCGATGCGGTCTCGCGCGTCTTGGGCGAGGCCGCAGCCTTGACGGTCCTTTTGGGTTCGTCTCTCAAGTTTCAGGGGCGGTTTCAGCTCCAGACCAAGACCGACGGTCCGATCGAGATGATCGTCGTGGATTTCGATGCGCCCGACCGCCTGCGCGCCACTGCGCGTTTCGATCAGGAACGCCTCGATGCGTTGATCGCCAATGGCCCGAAGACCGGCGATCTGATCGGTTCGGGCTACCTCGCCATGACCATCGATCAAGGGACCGAGCAGAGCCGCTATCAGGGGGTGGTGGCGTTGCAGGGACAGGGGTTTGAGGAAGCTGCGCACGAATATTTCCGACAATCCGAACAGATCCCCACACGCGTGCGCCTGGCGGTGGCGGAGCAGTTTGAGAACGGCAAACATACTTATCGCGCCGGCGGCCTGATGGTTCAGTTTCTGCCCACATCACCCGATCGGATGCGGCAGGCGGATCTGTCGCCCGGAGACATCCCCGAAGGCCATCCGTCGCGTGGTCATTCCGGGTTTGGTGATGACGACGCATGGGCCGAGGCAAAGGCACTCGTCCAGACCGTCGAGGATCATGAGTTGATCGATCCGGCCATCTCCAGCGAACGCCTGCTGTACCGCCTCTTTCACGAACGCGGCGTGCGGGTGTTCGACGGGCAGAGCGTGCATGAGGAATGCCGCTGCTCAGAAGCGCGCGTGATGTCGATGATGCGGCGGTTCTCGCCGGAAGACCGTCGCGATATGGTGGGCGACAACGGGCGCATTGGCATCACCTGCGAGTTCTGCTCGCGTTTCTATGATCTCGATCCAGTGGAGGTCGAAGCGGAAATTGCTCGCGCGGGAGCGGAGTAAACGCGCGACTGCTCGCGCGTTGCAGAGCGTTTGCCGGAACGCGCTATGAGGCGGCGCACACGGCGGCGAGGCGACGCATGAACGCTGTCCCCGCATCGAGTTGCTCAAGCGTGATGTATTCGTCGGGCTGATGCGCCTGGTTGATCGAACCTGGACCGCAGACGACGGTGGGAATTCCCGCCTTCTGATAATGTCCAGCCTCGGTGCCGAAAGGCACCGTTTGTGTCTGGTTCCGGCCGGCCAGTCGCAGTGTCAGGATTTCAGCCGCTGAACCGGGCTCCGGTGCGAGGCCTGGAACCGAGATTTCCATTCTTGTCTCGATGCGGCCAAAGTCGCCAAAACGATTGAGACGCTTCAGCGCGACTTCCTCAGCGAAACGCTCGAGACGTCGCGGGATCTCGTTTGGATCGAGGCTCGGCAAGCCGCGAAACTCCCACTGAACCGAGCAGAATTTGGAGATGATATTGCGCGCGATGCCGCCGCCGACCACGCCTGCATGCACGGTCGTGTAGGGCGGGTCAAAACGCCCGCTCGTGTCGCCGCGTGCCATCAATTCGTCGCCGATGCGGTTGAGTTCCGCAATCAGCTCCGCGGCCGCCATGACGGCGCTTGCGCCGAGATATGGCTTAGAGGAATGCGCCTCGAAACCGTGCACCTCGGTGGTGAACGCGACGACGCTCTTGTGCGCATCGACGACTTCAAGCTCCGTCGGTTCGCCGACGATCGCCGCCTTCGGCAGCGGAAGGTCGTGGCCGAGGCGATTGATCGCGCCCATGACGCCAAGACATGTGGTCTCCTCGTCATAGGACAGCATGATGTGGATCGGCGTTTTCAGATTGGCGGCGAGAAAATCCGGCACCAGCGCCAGCGCAATGGCGTCGAAGGCTTTCATGTCCACGGCACCGCGACCGTAAGCCCTGTCGTTTTCGACCCTTAGCGTGAAGGGATCCGAGGTCCAGCTCTGCCCCCGCACCGGCACCACGTCCGTATGGCCGGAGAGCACGACCCCGCCGCGATCCTGCGGGCCGATGGTGGCATAGAGCGCCGCTTTGTCGCCAGCCTCGTTCGGCAGGCGGATGGAGGGGACGTTCCAACTGGCGAGATAGCTTTCAACGAAGGCGATCAGTGGCAGGTTGGTATTCGCCGTCACGGTATCGAACGATACGAGCTTGGCGAGCATTTCGAGCGGCGTGAACCGCTGGCCGTTGAAAGACATCAATACCTCAATGCACCACGCGCTTGGCCTGGGGAATGTCGAGAGAGAAGAGTGGAATCTCGGCGGTGAACGTCTCGCCGCCGTCAGTTTCCATCACGTAGCTGCCTTGCATGGTGCCACTGCGGGTCGGCAGAGGACACCCGCTGGTATAGCTGAAACTTTCGCCCGGACCGAGAACGGGCTGCTCGCCGACGACACCCGGCCCGCGGACCTCCTGCACCTGTCCGCGCTCATCCATGATCTTCCAGTGACGTGAACGCAACTGCACCCGCTCCTCGCCGGTGTTTACGATCTCCACCGTGTAGGCGAAGAAATATCGTTCCTCTTGCGGGGACGATTCTTCCGGCATGTAGCGCGGCGTAACCGTCACGCTGATGCCCCGGGTCACGGCCTTGTACATGGGTGTCACTCGAAGAACGCTCGTCAGGCACAATTTTGTCCTGTCGTCCTAAGGCGGCGGCCGCCCCCCGTCAATTCCACCAACTGGGACGCCGCGGTGCGAAAAAGGGAAGGTCTCTCAGCGACAAACGGTTGAGGAGCGGCTGACTCCTCTTGGCCGCTCGGCTCCTTCTACGCTAGGGAGAGGGGGTCAAACCCGGAAAAAAGCTCATGGTTGCGTTAAAGGACGGAATCCAATCGGCCGATGCCATCGAGCGTCTCGCTCAGGTCGGCATCATCAGACCGGAAACGCCGTTCGCGTCGGACCAGGTTCAGCCCGCCAGTCTCGACCTGCGGTTGGGCAGGCGCGCCTACCGGGTGCGGGCAAGCTTCCTGCCCGGCCGCAACCACACGGTCCGGGACCGGCTCGTCCAGCTGAGCTACCACGAGATCGACCTCACCGGCGGCGCCATTCTGGAAACCGGAAGCGTCTATATCGCCGAGCTGCAGGAGAGCCTGTCGCTTCCCCCCGACCTTTCGGCCGCGGCGAACCCCAAAAGCTCAACCGGGCGGATCGACGTGTTTACCCGCGTGATCACCGACCGATCACAGGAATTCGACACGATCGGCGCCGGCTATGAGGGGCAGTTATTCGCCGAGATCTCGCCCCGAACCTTCCCAGTGCTGGTCCGAACCGGGACGCGATTGTCCCAGTTGCGCTTGCGGAAGGGGGTGGTGCGCCTCAGCGACGCAGAGCTCCACGCGCTTCATGAACGCGAGCGGATCGTCACTTCTGCCGAACCCTCGATCCAGGACGGAGTTGCGGTGAGCGTGGATCTGGCGGGTTTCGGCGACGACAACCTGATCGGCTATCGTGCCAAACGCCATACCGGGCTTGTGGACGTGGACAAGCCGGGATCCTGCGTCGCGGCCGATTTCTGGGAGCCGCTTTATGCCAATCCGGGCCGCACGCTGATCCTCGATCCGGGTCAGTTTTATATCCTCGCCTCCAAAGAGGCCGTGCACGTGCCGCCCGATTATGCGGCCGAGATGGTGCCCTTCGACCCGCTGGTGGGGGAGTTTCGCGTGCATTATGCGGGCTTCTTCGACCCTGGCTTCGGCCACGCGGCTGCGGGCGGGGATGGGGCACGCGCGGTTCTCGAGGTTCGCTCTCGTGACGTGCCGTTCATCCTGGAAGACGGTCAGATCGTCGGACGCCTGGTTTATGAGCGCATGGCGGAGAGACCAAAGGTTCTCTACGGCTCCGGTGCGGGTTCGAATTATCAGGCCCAAAGCCTGAAACTGTCCAAGCACTTCCGCTGACCCCTTGCGGCGCTGCCGGTAGGACGGCTATTGATAGGATTGCGCGGGTGTAGTTCAGAGGTAGAACGTCAGCTTCCCAAGCTGAATGTCGTGGGTTCGATTCCCATCGCCCGCTCCAATTTCCCCCGGTTACCTGCCTGCAACTCCCATAAGCGAAGCGAAAGCCGGCCGGGTAGGTCCGGCCGGCTTGCTTAGTGCTATGGTGAGGCGACTATCGATGGCCGCGGGAACTTTCCCCGCCTTTGCGGCCCGCTTCGGAGGCGCGCTCAGGATCGTTCTTGAAGTTGCCGCCGCTCTCTTTTCCGCCCTTGCTGGCGATGTTGCGTTGCTTGTCCTCGTCCATCGAACCAAAGCCTCGACTTCCGGATCCTTTCTTATTCGGCATCGTCATGTCCTTTCCTATTCGGCGGCGAGCGTGCCGCTCAATGATAAAACAGGGAAGCCGCGGCACCGTTCCTGCTAAAATATGACGCGCGGTCGCTTAGGTTTTGGGCAAAGCGTAGGCGATCACGTAGTCGCCGGCCCTGGTACCCAGGGATCCATGCCCGCCGGCAACGACAAGCAGGTATTGGCGTCCATCGGTGCCCGTATACGTCATCGGTGTCGCCTGACCGCCAGCTGGCAGGCGGCTTTCCCAGAGTTGATCGCCGTTCGTAACGTCGTAACCGCGCACATAGTCGTCGATCGTTCCTGACAGGAAAGCCACGCCTCCTGCCGTCATGATCGGTCCGCCGAGGTTAGGCACGCCCATGCGGAAGGGCAGGGGAAGCGGCGAGGCGTCACGGACCGTGCCGTTCTTATGCTTCCAGAGAATTTTTCCGGTCGTAAGATCGGCCGCCGCAATGTAGCCCCAAGGCGGCGCCTGACATGGCAGGCCGAGGGCCGACGTGAAGGCGCTCAGTCTCACGGCGAACGGTGCACCGAAGTTCTCGTTCAACGAGGGGAGACTGTCGGCCGGGCGCTCGTCGCCCTGGACATAAAGCGACTTGTCGTCTGCGCGCGGTACCAGTTGCGACAGGAAGGCCAGATAGGTCGGTGTCGCGAACACGATCTGCCGCTGTGGGTCGACAGCGACACCGCCCCAGTTGAAGACACCGAAATTGCCGGGATAAACGAGCGTCCCTTGCGTTGAAGGCGGCGTATAGCGCCCTTCGTAACGCAGGCGTTTGAAGGCAATGCGGCAACTGAGCTGGTCGAAGATCGTTGCGCCCCACATGTCGCTCTCCCGCAAAGCGGGCGGATCGAACGAGAGTGCCGATACCGGTTGTGTCGGGTCTGTTCTGTCGCGCGCAGCGGCGCCCTGGGGCGCCGGCTTTTCGACGACCGGAAGCAGTGGCTCGCCGGTGCGCCGATCAAGGACGTAAAGCTCGCCCTGCTTGGTCGGCTGCACCAAAGCGGGCACGGACTGACCCTGGATCGTCAGATCGATAAGGCTCGGCTGCGACGGCACATCATAGTCCCAGAGGTCATGATGGACGGTCTGGAACACCCAGCGCACCTGGCCGCTGGCAAGATCGAGCGCCACTACCGAAGATGAAAACCTGTCCACATTCGCCGAGCGATTGCCGCCCCATTGGTCCGGTGGCTGGTTGCCGAGCGGCACGAAGACCATGCCGAGGGCCTCGTCGACACTCGAGATCGACCAGCTGTTGGGAGAGTTCGGCGTATATGTTTCGCCGGGCTTCAGCGGCGTCGTCACCTCCGGATTGCCCGAATCCCAGTTCCAGACCAGATCGCCGGTCTCGACGCTGAAGGCGCGGATGACGCCGGAGGGCTCATTGGTGGAGACATTGTCCAGAACCGTGCCGCCGACGATGATCAGATTGGCGGTCACGACGACCGGAGAGGTCGAGTAATAGGAGCCTGGATTGACGTTCGGCATGTTGGTCCAGAGGTTGATCTGCCCCTTGCCGCCACCAAAGTTCGCGCAAACGGCACCGTCCGTCGGGTTCAAAGCAATCAGGCGCCCATCGGCGGTCGGCATGAAGAGCTTGGCCGAGCAGCGATCGGTAACTTTGCCGTCAGCGGCTGCGATGGGTTGAGGCCGTTCGGGAGACGTGGGCGGCGCGGCAGGGGCGGGCGTGCTTGCCGGCGGGATCGGCGCTGCGGCGGAGGTTCCGGTTCCGGCATGATAGGAAAGGCCGCGGCAGGTGAGGTGCTGGAGTGCCAATCCGCCCTGGATTTTGGGATCGTAGCGCCAGATTTCCTGGCCGGTCGTGGCGTCAAGGGCGATGACGGATTGGTGGGGCGTGCAAAGAAACAGCCGCTCGCCGATCTTGAGGGGGGTTACCTGAAAGGTCGTCTCGACCGGATCGCCCGGACGACCGCGCATGTCGCCGGTCCGATAGGTCCAGGCGACGGCGAGATTGGCGACATTGTCCGGCTTGATCTGTTCGAGCGGCGAGAAGCGCTGGCCGTAGGCCGTGCGGCCATAGGCATGCCATTCACCTGGCGGGACGCGTTGCGTTGTCGGGGTTGATCCGGCGCGTGACGCGGGCACGAGCCCTTCGACGCGATGGGGCTCGGTGAACCACGAGGCGACCGCCACCAGGAACGCTGCTCCCAGTGCGGCGGTGAGGGGCAGCCCGGCGCGGCGAAAAGCTGAGACCCGCCTGTCGCCGCCCCCTGACGCGGGGCGCTGATCGGTGTGATTGAACGCGCGTGTGACCCAAGGCGTGACCAAGAACAGTCCGACGAGAAAGACCACATCTCCTCGGGCAGCAAGCGGCCACCAATCGAGGCCTGCCTCCCAGAGTGCCCACGCAAGGGTGCCCGCGACGACAATGGCGTAGACCCACAAGGCGGCGGGACGGCCCGCCAGCAAGAGAAATCCGGTCGCGAGAAATCCGGCTGCGGCGAGAGGGTAGTACCACGACCCCCCGAGCACCACGAGCCATGTTCCCCCGATCCCGAGGGCGACGCCCATCAGTGCGATGACGATGCCTGCGATCGCGTGAACGCGGCTCTTCGGAGTGCTCATGATGTGCCCCAAGGGAGATGGCGACATCGTTCGAACGCGCCGCGACGGGAGAAGGTTTCTTCTCCTCTCCTATCGTCGCCCGCCCGACACTCCTTGCGCGCGCATTGGCACCCGTCGGGCGGTTATGCGCTGACGACGTAGCTGGAACCGGCGGAGAGGCGATTCCTTGCCTTTGCGGCGTAGAGTGCCTTGTCGGCCGCGGCCACGAGCTCACGCGCCGTGATCGCGGTTTGGGGATAATACGCGATGCCGATCGCGACACCGATCTCGATGGTTCGTCCATCAAGACGAATGGGGGCGTCAATAGTGCCGATGATTTTCTCCGCGATCACCTCGGAGGTGTTTTCACCGGGTAGTTCGTAACCGCGTCCCTGCATAATCACCGCGAATTCATCGCCACCCAGCCGGCAGAGCTGGTCTTCGTCGCGGGTATGGAAATTCAGCCGCTGCGCGACGATCCGCAGAATCTCGTCTCCGAATTGGTGCCCAAACTGATCGTTGACGTTCTTGAAGCCGTTGAGGTCCAGAAGCAGCAACGATCCGCTTCTCCGGGGGGTGGTTTCACCCTCCGTCATGGTCGCGAGGCTCTCGTCGAACTTCGCCCGGTTGCCGAGGCCGGTCAGGGGATCGTGTTTGGCGCGAAAGTCCGCCTCGGATGCACGCCTCTCGGCCTCTCCGCGGAGCCGGACCGCTGCACGCAATTCGCCCGCGCGGCGGAGGGCAAAAATCCACAGTGCACAGAAGAGGAAAGCTCCGGCCGTGAGGGTCTCGTAAAAATCGATGCGCTTTGCGGGATCCAGCAGTTTCCCCGCTACCGCCCCGAAAAGACTGAACTCGTACGCCAGCCAAAGGAAGAGCAGAAAGCTGCTGCCCAAAATGACGAGATCCAGAACGGCTCGCTTGCGGCTCCAGCCGGCAGTTTCGAGAGTGGACGAGAGGTTCAATGCGGTTTGCCCTTGCTGCTGGCGCTACCGATACAGGGTAAATCCGGCGGCGCAAACGAGAGGTAACTCTACCGGGCTGCCGCAAGGGAGCGCCACCGATCGAACCTCGCTGATTTTGGGCGGGAGGCAGTGACGGAAATGCATCCGGTGAAAAAGTCAGGAACGCGTGGCTCGTCCCTGCCTCCCGTCACCCGAGCCTGCTCCGGGACGGTTAACGAAGACTTAAGCGAACTGCTCGATTTTTAAGGAGCGCTCCCCACTTGCCCTCGCATCGTGCGGCGCTCGCCTGTCGGAACTGCCGCTCTATCTAGGAACCAGTCGTGATCCCGTACGATTGGAGCAACTGATGGCCGAGCGTTCCCCCTATAAGCCCACCGGGTATTCCAGCGTTTCGATCTACATGATGGCGGATGAAGCCCAGCGCGTGGTCAAGTTTGCCAAGGCGGTTTTCCATGCGGAGATCCTGCGCAAGATGGACAGAGCCGATGGGCGCATCATGCATGCCGAGCTTCGGATCGACGATTCGATCGTGATGCTGTCCGACAGCACCGAGGAATATCCGGCATTTCCGGTGTGGCTCCATGTCTATGTCCCGGACGTCGATGCCGCCTATGCCCGTGCGCTGGAGGCCGGAGGCGTTTCGGTTCAGGCGCCTACCCAGAAGGGCGATGAGGACCGGCGCAGCGGCGTGCGCGATCCAGCCGGCAATGTGTGGTGGATTTCCACCCGCGTCGAGTAGGGTATGGGGATCGGAGGCATTTTGCCGGCTCGGCCGAAAGCCTTGCGCCACAAGGCGGCAACACCCGTTGCGTGACAGAGTTTCGAAGATTTTTGCCGAGGCTCTGTTGACATGCCACGCGGCAGGGGACATATCCGCGTCCCCGCCGGACTTCTGGTCTTGGCGAGCATCACACGAACAGCGGCATCGACGCTACCGGGCTTCTTCAGCCCATTCGCACGTCGATCCGGACCAGGACTCTTCTCAGGGTTCTGGTCGACGGCACGAGCCAGGGTCCCCAGTAACTGGGCCGACCGACTGGCTCCTCTGACGCAAATTGGGATGGTATCGAGCGTTCTTGGATCGCCCGATACTTGAGCAACGTAGGAAACGATTGTTTCTTGCGAACGGTGTTGCTTGTCTGGACTGGACGACGACGGAACGAATACACGGATCGTTCAAAAAAATTCTGATCCGCTGTTGACACCGAAGAGGGCCTGCTGTAGACCATCTTCATCGACGGGGCGCCACGGTGCTTCGTCCTCTCCGAGGTGTTGGGGCGGCTGGGCCGGGATGGTTATTCCGGTGTTGGTCGCTGTTTTCTTCGGGCGCCTTTGGCGCATTGCTCTTTGACAAGTGAAGAAAAGAAAGAGAAGCGTGGACGGCGGTGTCCTTG
>NZ_VCMV01000003.1:304321-379321 GCF_008757455.1 Microvirga brassicacearum
CCAGGATGTATGTCCCGCGGGGTGGGATGGGCGGTGCCCGGGTTGGAATGGGCGCGGGTGGCTTCCGCGGTGGCGCGATTGCCGCGCGACCGGGCGTGCCAGGCCGGGTAGCCGGCATCGGCCCCGGAGCCGGAGGATTTCGGCAGACGGCGATCGCCAATCCTGGTGGCCGCTTCGACAACCGCGTCGGCAATCGTGGTGATTGGCGATACGGCTATGGTGCGACTGGCGGACGGTATCGATATTACGGTGGGCGCTATCCCTATTATGGCGGGCGCTACCCCTACTATGGCGGCTGGGGGGTTGGCGCCGGGCTGGTCACGGGCAGCGTCATAGGGGCGGCGGCCGCGTACCCGTACTACAACTACCCATACTCGACATACCCGTCCACCACGTATCAGACGCCCGCCTCGTCGGCGGCCGGCGGATACTGTGCAACCTCGGTCCGGACCTGTGCACTGACCAACGCGGCTCCGGTCGGGACCGGATGCTCCTGCCGCACCTCAGGCGGGCGGGCCCGCGGCACGGTCGTGGCGGGCTACTGATCTCGACGCGCCTACGGGGCCGTCGGGCATCGTTCGATCTGTCCGGGGCGGCGGGCCTCTGAACAGTCGAGATGGACTCAGGGTTGGTCATGATGGACGATCCTCCGGTTCACGGTGAATGACATTGGAAACAGAAGGGGACAGGGCGGTACCGATCGGCATCATGAGCCGCTTGACAGGCGAGAACACGAACGAGTTCGACTAGTCCCACGGGCGATAAGGCCTGCCGCTCTGCCCGCAAGAGCCTCGATATTCTCGTCGGATGGTTTTGGATCACCTGGAGGTTTTTTGGATCCAAGCCGCAAGTCGGTCGAGCCGGCCGGAGACCGCCAGGTTCTCGTCCTCGATTGCGCAAATGCCGTTGCGGGCAGTGAGGTGAGAGTCTCTTGGCAACGACCCCGGACCGTTCTCTCAAGCGCTACTTCAACGAGCAGGATACCACCGGGACTCAGTACCAGCGTTGCTCGTGATGACGGTAAAAACGGGATCGGCGAGAGATTGGTACAGTGGCGGGGCTTGGCCTGACTCGAGGGAGCGGCGAGAGGTGAAACGAGCCGAAAATTTGGCTGGTTGCCTCAATTGTCCACAGACCTGTGCTATCCTTGTACCGGACAAGCATTCGTCTTCGGTTCCGTATTCGAATGCGCCGACTAAGCGGTTTCGCGATCATCTCTAGATTTCTGCGAGGCGGGCGAGGCGATGACCAACGACATCTTCCCTCGGCCCACGAGGGTCGGTAGAGAGCAGTTCGCCTCGTCGCGCCAGAGCGTTTTGGCAGCACCCGAGCGGAGGCTTCCCTCCGGCAACATTCGCCTGGGGGTCGCCAAGGAAATCGCGCCGACCTTGCGGGATTTCGGCATTGATCCCGATCCGGTCATCAGGGAAGTGGGCCTCGACCCGCGTGTCTTCGACGATGAGGCGAACGTGATCCCATATGCGTCCTTGGGCAAGCTGTTCGCCTTGAGCGTGGCCCGCACGGACTGTCCGCATTTCGGGCTTCTAGTCGGCGAGCGCGCAACGATCCTGTCCCTCGGCATGGTCGGGCGCTTGATGCTGCATTCGAAGAATGTGGGCGACGCGTTGCGCGCGCTCGTATCCAATCTTAGCATCCAGAACCGGGGGTCCGTCCCCCGGCTCACGATCAGCGATGACGCGGCCCTGTTCACCCTCTCAGTCTATCATCCCGAGGCCGAAAGCGCGGACCAAATTTCGGACGGAGCCGTTGCGTGCGCGGTCAACGCCATCCGGGCCCTGTGTGGACCCGGCTGGAACCCGACCGAGGTTCTGTTGCGCCGGGCTGCCCCTGCCCATCATGAGCCGTACCGGCGCCATTTCCGCGCCCTGGTCAGGTTCGATCAGGAGATCGCCGCCATCGTTTTTCCTGCCCGTGACCTGGAGCGCAGCATCGCCGGGGCCGATCCTCTGTTGCGGGCCATGCTGGAGGAGCGGATCAGCCAACTGAAGGATGACTTAGGATCCGAATTCCCGGACGACATCCGGCGTTTGCTGCGCACGCGCTTGACCAGCCATCGCTGTTCGGCCGACGCTATTGCGGAATTGCTGGCGATGCACCGCCGCACCCTGAGCCGCCGCCTGAAGGGCAGCGGCCTGGGCTACAGGGCCATTACCAACGAAATCCGGTTCGAGATTGCCCGCCAACTGTTGGAGAACTCCAGGGTATCGCTCGTTCAGATCGCGGCGACCCTCGGCTATTCGGAGGCCAGCGCCTTCACCCGCGCCTTCCGGCGCTGGTCGGGCCGAACGCCAACCACCTGGCGCACCGAAATCCATCATGGGTGACGCGCCCACGGCCTAAACTGTCAAGAGATTGTCTCGGCCGGTCAAGCACGGCGCTGTAGCTCGCCTAGGATGATCGGTGGGACTGTTGATCCAAAGGGCGAGCGGATGGACTCCGCTGGATCGGACCTGAGGAAGTCCAGGGAGGATTACGCGATGAACCCAGGCAACGGTTCGCGTTCGGGCGCTGCGCTCACGAAGTCCGCGCTGGGCCTTCTCGCGGCAATGGCGATAACGTGCCTTCCCGCGCCCGTCGGGTGGGCCGCGGAAGGAGAGGCTCAGAATATTTTGAAGGCCATGGCGGACTATGTCGGCCGGCAGGACAACCTGTCCTTGAAATATGATGCCGATGTCGAGGTGGTGACTCCGGCCGTCGAGAAGATCCAGTTCAGCGCCTCCGGTGACGTCACCATGAGCCGCCCGAACAAGTTCCGTATTACCCGGACTGGCGGCTACGCCGATGTCGAACTCATCTCGGATGGTTCGAAGGTGACGGTCTATGACCGCGGCGGAAACAGATTCGCCCAGGTTCCTGCCGCCGGTTCGTTCGACGAGGTTGTCGATAGGCTCCGGACCGAGGCCATGCTCGAACTTCCGGGTGCGGATCTCCTGCTGTCGAAGCCCTACGAGGAACTCATGGGGGGTGTGCTGGAGGGCAAGCATATCGGCCGCGGCGTTGTCGAGGGCGTTGAATGCGAACATCTCGCCTTCCGCAATCTCGACACCGATTGGCAGATTTGGGTCGAGGTCGGTGACCGGCCACTGCCGCGCAAATACGTCATCACCAGCAAGGCGGTCGGCGCGGCACCCCAGTACACGCTGCGGCTCAGGGACTGGAAGACCGGCGTCAGCCCGGCATCGGATGCATTTGCTTTCAAGCCGCCGGAAGGCTCCAGCGGCGTTGCGATCACTCTGCTCAAGGACATCGATGAAATTCCCGCGGGTATCGTTCCCGGAGGTGCGAAATGAGCACTCTCACGCAAATCCGTCTCGTTGCGCTCGCATTGTCGGCTGGCAGCACGGTCCTACTCTGGAGCGGCGCCGGGCTCGCTCCATCCAGCTCGTTCATCTCCCAAGCGGAGGCGAGAGTGGGGCGCCCCGCGACACCCATGAGCTATGCCGGCGTGGCTCGACGGACCACTCGCAGGTCGGTGGCTGTTGGAGCCGCCGGAGCCGCGGCGGCAGGGTCTTACTATTATGCCGCTCCCGGCTGCGCGCAGGTCGTGAACTCCTACGGCCAGATCGTCTATCGCTGCCCATAGGCAGCCCCCGGTGGCTTGGCGCATTTCGTGCATGCGAGTCCTAAACTGTCAAAACAATGGCCCAACCAGTCAAGCAGCATATCTGGGAAGGGCCATACTCGCCTCTGCAAACGAGCCGGGCAATTGCCGGTACTGGCCCAAAAGCTCATTGGCCCAAACTCGGGCCCAAAACTCGCTCCGACGAGGCTGTCAGGCACGTCCGGCGGCATTCAGATGATTCATTAATCAAACAACCCATCGGTGCATAGCGGGAGGCAATCATGGCGGCAGCGGCTTCAGCTCAGGATGCGTCTCACGGGAGCCCGCGGCAGCACGACAAGTATGACCGGCTCGTGGCTGCCGCCCAGTCCGTTTCGAAACTGAAGGTCGCGGTGGCGCACCCCTGCGATGCGACCTCTCTGGGAGCCGTGATTGAGGCGTTCGCGCTCGGTCTGATCGACCCGATCCTGGTTGGGCCGCAGGACAAGATCACGGCCACTGCGGAGGCGCTCGGCAAGGATATTTCCGAGTTGCGCGTCGTCGAGGCCCCGCACAGCCATGGGGCAGCGGCGACGGCCGTCGATCTCGTGAAGTCCGGCAAGGCCGAGGCGCTGATGAAGGGCAGCCTGCACACGGACGAACTCATGGGCGCCGTCGTTCGCCGAGAGGGCGGCTTGCGGACGGCCCGCCGGATCAGCCACTGTTTCGTCATGGACATTCCCGGTCACGATACCGCGCTCATCATCACCGATGCCGCCGTCAACATCGCGCCGACGCTCGAGGACAAGGTCCATATCGTCCAGAATGCCATCGATCTTGCCCGAGCGCTTGGGGTTGATCCGGTCCGCGTGGCGATCCTGTCGGCGATGGAGACCGTCAACCCGAAGGTGCCCTCGACCATCGAGGCTGCCGCTTTGTGCAAGATGGCCGACCGCGGGCAGATCACGGGCGGGATCCTCGACGGTCCGCTGGCCCTCGACAACGCCATCAATCTCGGCGCGGCGAAGATCAAGAAGATCGAGTCGCCGGTGGCCGGGCAGGCCAATGTTCTCGTCGTCCCAGACCTCGAAGCCGGTAACATGCTCGCAAAGAGCCTGACCTTCCTCGCAGGCGCCGACGCCGCAGGCATTGTCCTCGGCGCCCGCGTGCCGATCATCCTCACGAGCCGGGCCGACTCGGCGATCACCCGGTTGGCCTCGTGTGCCGTGGCCTCGCTGGTCGCTGACGCCCAACGCACCCGACTTGCGATCCCGGAGGTCTGAAACATGATCCCCGCCCTCATCATCCTCAACGCAGGATCATCGAGCCTCAAGTTTCAGGTCTTCGAGATAGTGGACGATGCGGAGCCGCGGCTCGTCTGGAAGGGTCTCTACGAAGGCTTGGGCGGCGCCGCACACTTCATCGTCAGGCACGCAGGCGGGGCGGATCTGGATGAGATGTCTTGGGCATCAGCGGACGTATTTGGGCACGAGGAGGCACTCATGCACCTCGTCTCATGGCTGCGTGGGCATCAGGACGGCCGCAAGCTCGCGGCCATCGGGCACCGAGTCGTCCACGGCGGCGAGGCCTTTCCCGGCCCCGAGCTGGTTGATGAATCCGTCCTCCGGTCGCTCGAAACGCTGGTGCCACTCGCGCCGCTGCATCAGCCTCACAATCTGAAGCCGATCCAGATCATGCGCCGCCGCCTTCCGGAGTTGCCGCAGGTCGCTTGCTTCGACACCGCCTTTCACCAAAGCCAATCCGACATTGCGAGTTTGTTCGCCCTACCTCAGGAGATTCGGGAGCGCGGCGTGCGGCGCTACGGCTTCCACGGGCTGTCCTACGACTACATCGCGTCCGTCCTGAAGGACTACGACCCGCACCTCGCCGAGGGGCGGGTGATCGTCGCGCATCTTGGCAACGGTGCAAGCCTGTGCGCCCTCAGAGGAGGGACCAGCATCGCGACGACGATGGGGTTTTCCGCCCTCGATGGCCTCCCAATGGGAACGCGCTGCGGTGCTGTCGATGCAGGGGTGGTGTTCTACATGCTCCGCGAGATGAAGCTCACTCCGGAGGCGGCCGAGCGCATGCTCTACACTAAGTCCGGCCTACTTGGAGTTTCCGGTCTGTCAAATGACATGCGGGTCCTTCGGGAGAGAGCGACGACGAATCCAGATGCCAAGCGCGCCATCGACCTGTTCGTCTACCGGATCACGCGAGAAATCGGATCACTTGTCGCGGCGCTCGGCGGCATCGACGGGCTCATCTTCACGGCCGGGATCGGCGAGAACGACGTTGCGACCCGCGCCGAGGTCACCAACAGCCTCGGGTGGCTCGGCCTCGTCCTTGACGAGGCCGCCAATCGTACCGGTGGCCCACGGATTTCCTCCGGACAGGGGCCTACAGCGTGGGTGATCCCCACCAACGAGGAACTGGTGATCGCACGCCAGACGCGCAGCCTGCTCGGCGCCACGCAAGCCAGTCTCGCATCCTGAACAGGGAGATTGATGTCATGGTGACACTGAAGACCAAACCGGAAGACGCCAAAGTCGAGCATGAGCTTGGTGACGAGACGTTCATGTCGGCCGACGACTTGCGGAACTACATGGCCGAGATGCAGATGGCGAAAGCCATGAAGTCGGTCGATGGAATGGATCGGGCCGGCAAGGCGCGCGAGGAACTGATCAAGCGGCTGGCTGAGCCCATTGATCTGACTCCCGAGCGCTTGAAGGACATTGTGCAGTCGCTGCGGGCAAAACTGCGGGCTGCAGCCCAACGTGGCGAAACGGAGCTGATGGTCATGCGATTCCCCAGCATCCTTTGCACCGACAAGGGCCGTGCGATCAACAACGCTGACCCGGCTTGGCCCGAAACTCTGACCGGACGTCCGCGTCAAGCCTATGAGTTATGGCAGAACCGGCTCAGGCCCGCCGGTTTCAAGTTGTCGGCGATGATCATCGAATGGCCGGGCGGTCTGCCGGGCGACGTCGGCTTCTTCCTCAAGTGGGGCGAAACCAAGCGTAATCTCAATCCACCCTAGAGGGGGACGGTCATGCCACGAAACGACCCGACGACCACAATCCTTCAACACGGGCTGGAGAAGAGGATGACCGAACTCGCCAGCGCGCAAACGAAAGTCGCTCAGGTCTATCAAGAGCGGTGCACAAACGCATTGCAGCGTTACCTCGACGCCGTGAATGCCGCGAGCGCGCCATCGAGCAAGGACTCGATCCACGCGATGTCGCCTCCGGAATTGTGGCGGGACGCCGGTGCGTATTGGCTTGACTTCACGCAGCGCTCAATCCTGTTCTGGGATACCCTGCGACAGCGGGGCAATAACTGGCTCGAACACGAAAAGGCTGGCAAACCGCCGCTACTGGATTTCGAATGGGAGACGATTGCAGATGCCCGCACGTTTGAGCGGCCTGCCAACTATGCCCTGGTGCGCATCGTTCCACCGGATGGCACCAAGACCGATCCGAATCGCCGGCCCTTCGTCATCATCGATCCGCGGGCCGGCCACGGACCAGGCATCGGTGGCTTCAAGCAGGATTCGCAGGTCGGAGTAGCGCTGAAAGCCGGGCATCCAGTCTATTTCGTAATCTTCTTTCCCGAGCCCGTGCCTGGGCAAACCCTCGCCGATGTCTCCCGCGCCGAGGCCGGGTTCCTGCGGATCATCGGCGAGCGTCATCCGAAGACCCGCAAGCCGGTCGTAATCGGCAACTGCCAGGGCGGGTGGGCCTCCATGCTCCTCGGCGCCATCGAGCCCGATCTTGTGGGGCCGATTGTCATCAATGGAGCGCCTATGTCCTACTGGGCCGGCAACGACGGCGAGAACCCGATGCGCTACGCGGGCGGCATCCTCGGGGGCACCTGGCCCGCACTCCTCGCCAGCGATCTAGGCGCCGGCACGTTCGACGGCGCCTCCCTCGTCGAGAACTTTGAATACCTCAACCCGGCCAATACTTACTTCGAGAAGTTTTATACGCTCTTCTCCAAGATCGACACCGAGCCGGAGCGCTTCCTCGAATTCGAGCGCTGGTGGGGCGGCTTCTTCCTGATGGACCGCCAGGAGATCAAATGGATCGTCGAAAACCTGTTCGTGGGGAACAACCTCTCGCAGGGCCAGGCGGAATGGTCTGAGGGACGCGCATACGACCTGCGGTCGATCCAGTCGCCGATTATCCTGTTCGCCTCACTCGGCGACAACATCACGCCGCCCCAGCAGGCATTCAACTGGGTCGCGGATATCTATCCGACCACTGAAGCCCTCAAGGCGAACGGGCAGGTGATCGTAGGCCTGATGCACAAGAGCGTCGGCCATCTCGGCATCTTCGTCTCGGGCCAGGTCGCCAAGCGCGAGCACACTCAGATTGTCGATCTGATCGATTACATCGAGCATCTTCCCCCTGGCCTCTATGGCATGCTGGTCGAGGAGCAGAAGACGAACGGAAGCGTGCTCTACGATGTCCTGCTGACCGAACGACGGGTCGAGGACCTTCAGGTCCTGCAGAAATACGGCCGCAAGGATGAGGTCCCGTTCGAAACGGTTGAGGCCGTCTCGGAGATGCTTGCGTCCACCTACGAAACGTTCGTTCATCCGGCGATTTCGGCGATGGCGACACCCGCTGGCGCGGCTATGAGGCGAGCCGTCCATCCCCAGCGGGTGCAGCGCTGGGCGGTATCGGATATCAACCCCTTCCTCTGGCCTCTCGGGGGCATGGCCGACATGGTCCGGGCGAACCGTGCGCCCCGCGACAACGAGGGCCCGATGGCGGCGATGGAGCGCTGGACGGCAGCCATCACCTCCGCCTCGTGGGACTTCTATCGCGACCTGCGTGATGCGTCGGTGGAAAACATTTTCTTCCGCACCTACGGCCCAGCCAGCATCGGCATGGCGGCAGCGGACACGGGCGCCGTTGCGGAAGAACTCGTCGACGTGCGCGATACTCCACTGGTCAAGGAGGCGCTGTCGCATATCGAGGAGGGTGACCTGACGAAGGCCATCGTCCGTGCGGCCCTCTTGCTGATGAAGGCCGGCACGGGACGGCGGCGACTCTCGGCCATGAAACGGGCACGCGAACTCGTCGGCAAGGACATCGGTCTCCTTGACTTGCCGGCGGAGGCTGCGCGCGCAATCATCCGCGAGCAGTCCTACATCGTCGACCTGGAGCCGGTGAAGGCCCTTTTGGCACTTCCGAAGCTCCTGCGGACGTCCGATGACCGGCGCAGCCTGCTTGATCTGCTCGACCGCCTGGAGGGCCGGGTCGAAGCCAATGCCAAGCAAATTGCCTTGTTCGGCGAGATCCGGCGTCTGCTCTCCGAAAGCGGCACGGAAGGTGGAGCAAAAAGTGGGCCGATGACGACCCGGCGGCGGGCGCAAGACAAGGTTCCACCGGCCGCGCCAACGACAACCGACGCACGAGGGCGAGCTCATGAACGACCAATCCACTGACCCGATTAAAGTCGCCTTCCAGTCGAAGGTTCTTCAGGGGAAGCGCGCTCTCGTCATCGGCATCGCCAACGAGCATTCGATTGCCTATGGCTGCGCCAGGGTCTTCCGCGAGCTCGGGGCCGATCTCGCAGTCACTTACCTCAACGAAAAGGCCAAACCCTATGTCGAGCCTCTCGCCAAGGAGCTCGGGGCATCGATCCTTGCGCCCTGCGATGTGGGTTGTCACGGCGATCTCGAAGCCGTCTTCCAGCAGATCCGTGAGACCTGGGGCAGCCTCGACATCGCGCTCCATTCCATCGCATTTGCGCCGAAGGAGGATCTGCAGGGACGGCTCCTCGACAGTTCCGACGAGGGGTTCAAGGTGGCGATGGACATCTCCTGCCATTCCTTCATCCGCATGGCACGGCTCGCCGCGCCCCTCATGAGTGAGGGCGGAACGCTCCTGGCGATGAGCTATCACGGCGCCAACAAGGTGGTGCCGAACTACAACCTCATGGGCCCCGTGAAGGCGGCGCTGGAGAGCGCGGTGCGCTATCTCGCCTACGAATTGGGCGACCAGCACATCAGGGTGCACGCCATCTCGCCGGGCCCCCTGAAAACCCGGGCGGCCTCCGGCCTGAAGGATTTCGATGTCCTGCTTTCGGAGGCTGTCGAACGGGCGCCCATCGGCGAGCTGGTCGACATCGAGGATGTCGGCCTCACGGCGGCCTTCCTGACGACGCCGTTCGCCAGGCGGCTCACCGGAATGACCACCTATGTCGACGGCGGGCTCAGCATCATGGCGTGAGGGGCTCCTGCATAGGGAGCGTGAGGAGAGAGCCGTGCAGACCGTGGATCCACGCGAGACCGTGAATACCTCGGAGCAACCCGCTTCCCTCGAGGCATCCTACGTCGAGAAGGCGCTCGGCCTTCTGCTGCTTCTGGTCCTGTTCGTCGGCTGCTTCCTTGTTCTCAGGCCCTTCCTGACGGCAATCCTGCTCGCCGTCATCCTCTGTGTGTCGACATGGCGGCTGTTCCGCCGGATTGAGCATCTGCTGGGCGGGCGGCAGACAGCCGCGGCCCTGGTCATGACCCTCATGACCGCCGCCCTGCTCGTACTCCCCCTCGTGGCCTTGGGCGCGAACCTGGCGGACGACCTCGCCCAGCTGAACGCGGCCATCCGTTTAGCCATCGAACAGGGTCTGCCGCCGCCTGGCTGGCTCGGACGCCTGCCGTTGGTTGGAGCGGAGGCAGAGCGGATATGGCTCGAGGTGTCGCAGCGGGGTGTGAAACTCGGACCGGCACTCGCGCCCTACATGAAACCGTTGCGCGAGTGGTTCCTGCAACAAGGATATTCGCTCGTCACGGGTACACTTCAGGTCGTGTTTGGGATCGCGTTGACCTTTTTTCTCTATCGCGATGGCGCTTATGTCGAGAGCCGTCTGGGATGGGGGATGTCCCGCTTGGGCGGATGGCGGGCGAAGCGCGTGTTGCAGACCGCCGGGATGACCATCGTGAGCGTCGTCAACGGGGTTCTCGGCACAGCACTCGTCCAGGGCATCCTGCTGGGCGTCAGCTTCTGGTTGGCCGGAATCCCGGGTGCCATCGTGCTCGGCGCCATCGGCGTGGTCCTGACGTTATTGCCCTTGGGTATTGTGGTGCTATGGCTGCCCGCCGGCCTTTGGCTGATGTCGGATGGCCATACGGGGTGGGCTATATTCGTGATGGCGTGGAACGGTCTCTTCGTCGGCACCCTCGACAACGTCCTGCGTCCCTACCTCATTAGTCGTGGCGTCAGGATGCCGATGGTGCTGATCTTTCTGGGCGTGCTCGGCGGCCTCGTGACGTTCGGAATCGTCGGGGTGTTCCTCGGCCCTGTCCTGCTCGCCGTCGCCCATACCCTGTTCCAGGATTGGGGGCGCTCCAGTGAAACAGAGCCAGGGCCGGTATGATCGCCGGTTTCCCGCGGGCGGGCGCCTTTCAGCGCCGGCCTGCGCGATTGACCGGACCGCCGCGATTCATGGGGGTGCCGGGGCGCACGCCAACGCCCACTGCACCTACGCCGGGAGTGACGACGGCACGCCGGGCCACCGGCGCAATTGGGCGCGCGATGCAGCCTCTCGGCACGCCTACCGTCGTGCAATAGATAACTGCATTCGCAGACTCCGTCACCATGAAAAGGCCGGTGAATGCGGCCAGCGCCAGTCCGGCGCGGGACAACGATCCAATGCGAGCCATTACCTTCCTCCAGTCAAATGTTGCGTCTGTCTGATCATTCGGAGCGGTTCTTTCTACAGCCCTGGCAGCCGATGTGCTTGATGTCTTGGGACACCACTTTGCCCTTTTGGGACAGATGTCGACGATCTACGGGTTATTGTACGACATGCTCCTAAGGCGACGGGCGCCGTGCTGAATATAGCACAGACGCGGGATTTGAAGCGGGTAATTCGAACGCGGGAGACACCGACTGTCGCCAGTAGTGTCATTTCTGCATAGACATCCACTACACCAAGGTGACCAAGTCGGCTTTATACCGCGCCAGGAATTGCACGAATTCTTGAAACAGGAGACGTCCTATGCGTCGTGTTCTCGCCAGCTTTTTCCTTGCTGTGACATTCACCCTCATCAATAACGCGGCCCTTGCGCAGCAGCAGTTCGATGGGCGCTGGAGTGTCGAGGCCATCCCCGAGAAGGGCGCCTGCGTCAGAGCCCGTCGCTATGCTGTGGCGATTGAGAATGGGACCATGCGCAATGCCGGCCGAAAGATGGAGAAGGTCAACGTCTCCGGCGGGCTAGAGGCAAGCGGGCGCATTCGGGGCAGCATCCGACGCAACAAGACACAGGTCGATGTGACGGGTAACCTGTCGGGACGTTTGGGTTCCGGCGACTGGGCCATCGCGGGACGCGTGGCCTGTTCGGGACGGTGGACGGCCGAGAAGAAAAGCTGATGTCCAACGTCGGGTTATGTGATCGGCGAACGAACCAGATAGAGGCTTCTCGCACCGGAATCTCAGAAGTCGCGCTGAATACGTAGACGACTCTCCCAGCTATCCGCCGAGCCCGTCGACTTAAAGAAGCCCGTCGATTCGCCGGCGGCGGTCGTGAGTGGAACTGCAACACGTCCCCGTGGATCCACCCTTGTGTATAGGACCTCGACGCCGATCTGGAGCCCGGTGACCGGTGTCCAGATGGTGTTGGTGCCGATGCGGTACTCGTTGAAGTCGAGGAGGCCCGTCGCAGTGCCGGCCGTGCCGGCAGTGATGGTCGCGGCATTCGCCGGTACGATGAACCGGGCACCCGCCGGAGCGTCAAAGCGCATCCACGACCCAAAGATGTTCGTCGCGAAGGCCCGGTTCCAGTTATGGTTGAGGCCGCCGGCGACGCCATAGGCCTTGTTGGTCTTGAACTCGCCCGTGAATGGATCGACAAAGGCGTCCGCAAAGGGCAGCGCGAGCGGGCCGGCGCTGATTACGCCCTCGTTGATGGGGCCTGCTTGGCCGGCATTGATGTAACCGACCGCACCATCCGTGTAGGTAGCCGAAATCCAGGCTGTATCGGCCTCGCCGAGAAACGGCAGCTTGACCACAGTATTCAGCGCGATCGCGAAGCCATAATCCGTGTCAGCAAAGGTCGGGTTCGGCAGGCCGGTGAGCGGGTTGAGCACGGGGACGACGACACCGTCGACGGTGGTGACGCCGGCCGCCACGTCACGGATCTGATGCAGCGCGCTGGAGAGTTGTACGCTGCCCCAGGTGCCGGTATAGCGCAGGTTCGCAACCACATCCGGCACGCGCTGACCACCGTAATTAAACGGGAGCGGAGCTGCCGCACCCACACCGAAGAGCGGGAACACGAGTGGGTTGTTGACGCGACGTTCGAGCGCATCTTCAAGCGATAGGGTCGCCGAGAAGCCATTCCCGAAGGAGAACGTATAAGCGAGCAGATCCACATCCGCGTTGGTAGGGTCGTCGAAGCGCAGATCGCCGAAGTTCGGCGCCGGCAGTTCAGAGTCCGAGAAGAACGACGTGACCCGTCCGGCCGTCAGGCCGCCAAACTGGACATAGGCCTGGTTGATCTTCGGGTTGGTAGAAATCTCCCCGGGGCTTGCAAACGCACCTGAGTTGCGATCGATCTCATACCGGATATAGGAGCGCAGCAGGCCATACGCCGTCATCGTGCGGGTGTCGAGGTTCAGACGGCCACGGGCACGAAAGCCGGTGATGTCCTGAGCGCGGGTGAATGGCTCGGCGTAGAGGTAGTCGGCACGAACCCGACCGCCGATGCGCAGGCATGTCTCGGTACCGGGGATATAGAAAAAGCCTTGCCCGTAGGTGGAGCACACGCGAACGTACTCGACGGGAGCTGCCTTCGCGATGGGAAGATCGGCAGCTTGAGTGCCTGTAACAACAGCGAGCCCGGCAGCAGAACCGATTATCAGGCTCCGAAGATGCGGCATAGTATTGGCTCCGAGATCAAACTTACGCTCGCGATGATGCAAGCGTGGGCAGATCGGAGAACTCGTCAAGCCAACCTGGGGCTGGAGTTGCCTCACTTTCGTACAATCACGCCCAGTGTTGCCCACCAGCACCACTTCAAGCGTGTCCCAAACTCAGCTCAGCAGGACCTGAACAGCAATAATCTTGACGATGGTCGTGCTTGGGAAACAGATCGCATAACCAATGTCGGTCCTGTCGGTTGGAGCCAGACGCCCAGCTGCGGCGACGATTGCGGGATTTCCGGTTGAGCCGGCGCAGACGCCGAGCAGATCGTCGAATGGAATGCGCAGCAGATAGCCGCCGACCAGCACGATCAGCACCAATGTGAGCAGCACGGCGGCTCCGCCAAGCAGGATTTGTATTCCGTTAGACGCTACGGTTTGTACAAAGGGGCTTCCCGCGCCGATCGCAACCGACCCGATGAAGATCGACAGTCCTAGGTTCCGCAGAACGAGATTTGCCACAACAGGCATTCTCCAGCCGATTGGGCCGGTACGGCCGAGCCAGCCAAGGATAAGCGCCATGACCAGCGGCCCGCCCGCCACGCCCAAGCTGAATGTGCCGCCTCCCGGCAGGGGAACGGGGATCATGCCGAGGAGCAAGCCGAGTGCGATCCCGACACCGATCGAGACGAAGGACAATTCGGCGTTGCCCTTGATGCTGTCGCCGAAATGGCGCCGGACCTCGGCCTGCCTGCCTGTAGGAACCGCAGCCACGAGCAGGTCGCCGTATTCAATCGTCAAATCAGATGAAGCAAAGAGTTCCAAATCCCCCCGGCGCACGTGCGAAATCGTCACTGGGAAGTCGGGAAGAACAAGATCGCCAAGAGGCTTGCCGACGAAAGCCGCTTTGGACACGTACACCCGCACCACATCATAATTCGCACGATCGCGGCTCAGGCGGCCCGGCTCCTCTCGCCCCATGAATGCCTTGGCCTGTTCGATGCTGCTTGGGCTGCCGACCAAAAGCAGACCGTCGCCCGGCTCCAATTTTGTTCCAGAAACAGGAGGAGCATTCACGTGATCGTGGCGTACGGCGACGATCTTGACGTCAGCCGGCAACGTCGTGGAGAGTTCTTCGATAGTCCTTTCCCGGTCGCCGGATTCAAGGGTCAGCTCGGCAAGTCGCACATTCTGTGACGGTGGCGAGAATTTGGGTTTGACCAGCGCTGTCATGATCGTCATCAGAATGATGGGACCGATCACACCGAACGGGTACGACACCGAGTAGCCGATCGCCGGATCCTGGTTACCTGCCGCGGCCAATGCCGCTTGCAGGGTCGGCGTGCTGGTGCCCGAACCGGCAAAGAGTCCGGCCGCCGTCCCGAGCGAAATTCCAAGAGGCCCGGCAAGCAACATCGCGACACCGAGAGAGGCGACCACTGCAAATGTCGCCAGAGCAATATACTTGATGCCCGGGCCGCGAAGGCTGGCAAAGAACTGCGGCCCGTATTGAATGCCGACGCCGTACACGAACATGACAAGGCCGATGGTTCCAACCATTCCGGAAGGCGCAGCCTTCGGCGCAATGGCCCCAATGATCAGGCCGGTGAACAGGACTGCGCCGGCGCCAAACGAAACTCCCCCAAACGAGATTTGGCCGAGTGCATAACCGGTGGCGATAGCGAGAAACAACGCCAGCAAGGGGGACGATTCAAGCAGGGTGCGAAGGACTTCAATCATTTGGACCGCTCATCTTGCACGGCAGCCCGCGTCACGAAATTGTCCCAGCACACGCGCTACCAGATCGGGTGAAGGCGACGGGGTATCGAGTAACTCGTAGTCGAGTCCTGCAGCCTTCCATTTGAAGCTGCCCATCTGATGGAATGGGAGGACCTCGACCCATTCGACGTTGCTCATTGGCGCCACGAACCGGGCGATTCCCTCGACATTTGCAGGATCGTCGGTCAGGCCGGGCACCAACACAAAGCGGACCCAAACAGGCTTGCCGAGATTTGCCAGACGCTCGGCAAACTCAAGCGTCGGACGCAGATCCTGGCCCACGGCACGGCGGTACGTCGCGGGGTCCCACGACTTGATGTCGAGCAGCACGAGATCGACCAGGCGAAGGTAATCATCGTCGGCACGCGCACCCAGAAAACCTGATGTATCCAAAGCGGTATGGACTCCCATCCTCTTGGCGGATGCGAACAGCCTCTTTGTGAAATGCATTTGAACCAACGGTTCCCCGCCCGATATGGTCAGCCCACCGTCCATGGCACGCAGCGCCGCCGCATAGGACGTCAATGCCTGTTCGGCACGCTCGAAGGAAACGCGCGTACCGTCCTTGAGATGCCATGTATCGGGGTTGTGGCAATAAAGGCATCGCAACAGACAGCCGCTCATGAACACTGTGACGCGAATTCCAGGTCCGTCAACGGTGGATCCGGTCTCATACGAATGGATCCATCCGACATCGCCCCGTGGATCGTTGAATTCGGCCGTCTCCGGCGCGTCAGGAGATTGTGACAGACGCAACGCGTACCGACTATTGGCCCAAGGTTCGTCGGCCATGATGTCAAGCCTCACTCACCGTGGAAAGTACGGCTGATGACGTCCATTTGCTGCTCCTTCGTGAGGCGGACGAAATTTACCGCATAGCCCGAAACCCGGATCGTCAATTGCGGGTACTTGTCCGGATGCTCCATCGCGTCGAGCAATGTATCGCGATTCAGGACGTTGAGGTTCATGTGAAACCCTCCCTGGCCGCAATACGTGTCGAGCACCTTCACCGCCTGAGCGATCTTCTGGCCCTCATCCAGGCGGTTGAGGCTCGGTGTCACGGACACGGTGTAGCTGATGCCGTCTTGCGCATCAGCGTAAGGCAGTTTGGCGACGGATAGGCACGATGCGAGCCATCCGTGGCTGTCACGGCCATGCATCGGGTTGGCGCCGGGAGCAAAGGGCTCCCCGGCCTTGCGGCCATCCGGCGTGTCGCCGGTGTTCTTGCCATAGACGACGTTGCTCGTGATGGTGAGGACCGACTGCGTATGAACGGCATTGCGATAGGTTGGATACTTGCGGATCTTCTTCATGAAGGTGGAGACGAGGTCGGCCGCAATGGAGTCCACGCGATCGTCATTGTTGCCGTATTTCGGGAAGTCACCCGTGGTCTCGTAAGCGACGATCAGTCCGTCCTCACGCCTGATCGGCCTGACCTTTGCGTGTTTGATCGCGGAGAGGCTGTCGGTCACCACCGACAGTCCAGCGATGCCGAAAGCCATCGTGCGCAGGATCTGCTGGTCATGGAGCGCCATCTCCAAGCGCTCGTAGTAGTACTTGTCGTGCATGTAATGGATGCAGTTCATGGCATGGACATAGGTTTGTGCCAGCCACTCCATCATGCTGTCGAACTTCGTCATCACGTCGTCGAATTCGAGAACTTCGCCGGTCACGGGCGCCACCGCTGGGCCGACTTGGTCGCCACTCACCTCGTCCCGCCCGCCATTGATGGCGTATAGCAGGCACTTGCCGAGGTTGGCCCGCGCGCCGAAGAACTGCATCTGGTTGCCGATGCGCATGGCCGACACGCAGCAGGCAATTCCATAATCGTCGCCCCAATAGGGACGCATGAGGTCGTCGTTCTCATACTGAATGGACGACGTCTCGGCCGAAACCTTGATGCAGTAGCGCTTGAAGCCGTCAGGAAGTTGCGTCGACCAAAGCACGGTGATGTTGGGCTCTGGCGCGGGCCCGAGATTCGTCAGCGTATGCAGCATGCGAAAACTGGTGCGCGTGACCAGTGGCCGGCCGTTAAGATCCATACCTCCGATGCACTCGGTTGCCCAATAAGGGTCGCCCGAGAACAGCGCGTCATAGTCCGGCGTGCGCAGGAATCGTACGATGCGGAGCTTCTGCACAAACTGATCGACGAGTTCCTGAGCACCCGCCTCATCGATAGCGCCGCTGCTCAGATCGCGCTCGATGTAGATGTCCAGGAAGGACGAAACACGTCCGATGGACATGGCAGCGCCATTGGCTTCCTTAATGGCTCCGAGATAACCGAAATAGGTCCACTGCACCGCCTCACGCGCATTCGCCGCCGGCCGCGTGATGTCGAGGCCGTAGCTCTTGGCCATGGTCGCGAGGTCACTCAGTGCCCGCGTCTGCTCGGCCAGTTCCTCGCGCTCGCGGATCACGTCATCGGTCGGCCATTTCGCGTCCAGCAATGCCCGCTCAGCGCGCTTTGCTTCCAGCAACCTGTCGGTTCCGTACAATGCCACCCGGCGATAGTCCCCGATGATCCGGCCCCGACCGTAGGCGTCCGGCAGCCCCGTGATGATGTGGCTGCGCCGACAGGCCATGATCTCCGGCGTATAGGCGTCGAAGACACCTTCATTGTGGGTTTTGCGATACTTGGTGAAAATGTCGTGCACGATCGGATCCGGCTCAATGCCGGCCGCCTTCAAACCCGCTTCGACCATGCGGAGGCCTCCATACGGCATGATGGCCCGTCGGAATGGCGCGTCGGTTTGCAGACCGACAATCACTTCATTGTCGCGATCAATGTACCCGGGAGGATGCGAGGTGAGCGAAGAAGGAGTTTTGGCATCGGCGTCCAAAACGCCTTTGCGGATTTCCTCTTTGAAGTAAGGCTGAAGTTTGGCCCAGACAGCTTTCGTCCGGTCGGTGGAGCCGATCAAAAATCCCTCGTCTCCGTCATACGGCGTGACATTGCGTTGAATGAAATCGCGGACGTCGATGGCATGCTGCCACCGCCCTGGCGCGAAGCCCGACCATTCAGCGACCGAGACTGCGATTTCCGTTGTGGGTGGCGTTGTTTTGACCGCGAAAGATCCGGTTCTCTCGTGTCCTGCTGCCTGCTTCAGGGTATCCGCGGATGTCTGAGTGGCAATGGCTTCACCTGGCATGACAGCTTCCTCCCGGCGACGATCGTTCGTCTTTGATTCAGCACTTCTCTCACTCGGCGGGCGAAGGACTCAGCAGAGGACAAGGTTCTGTGCCAGCCCCGCCTCGCTCGTTTCCTTGTATTTAGCGTTCATGTCCCGACCCGTATCGGCCAGCGTCTTGATCGTCGTATCAAGATCGACGCGGTGGCGGCTCGCGATCTCGTTGGTGGCGACCATAAAGGCAGTCCAGGCCTTCACCGCACCAAAGGCGCAACGCTCGATGCAGGGAACCTGCACGTAGCCCGCAACTGGGTCGCATGTCATGCCCAGATGGTGCTCAAGAGCCGACTCTGCTGCGTTCTCGATGACCTGCGGCGAGCTGTCCATGATTTGCGCGATCAAGGCAGCTGACATGGCCGAAGCCACTCCGACTTCGGACTGACAGCCGCCTTCGGCTCCAGACAGCGTTGCGTTGTGCTTGCACAGATATCCGACAGCCGCGCCGGCGAGCAAACCCTGACGGATTTTCTCCAGCGGCACCTTCCGCTGGCTCTCTGTAAGCGCATACACAACCGCCGGCATAACACCTGCAGAGCCACCCGTGGGCGCGGTGATGACAAGGTGGCCACGGGCGTTCTCCTCCGATGCAGCCAACGCGCAGGCGGCAACCAGTGCGATCGCGCGGTCGCTCTCGTACTTCTGATCCATCGCCCGTTCCCAGACGGTCGCAGCCTTCGAGTGAAGCTTGATCGGGCCAGGCAGGACATCATCTTTCATGGAGAGGCCGGCTTTCACCGTCGCGAGCATTGCGCCGGCGATCTTGTCCAGAAACGCGTTGATCTGTTCCTCGCTCTTGCCGGATACCGCGACCTCATTCGCCATGACCACGTCGGCGATCGAAAGGTTGTTCGTCTCCGCGTGCCGCCGCAGCTCTTTCATGGTGGAATAGGGGTATTTCGGCTGGCCTTTTTTGGGGGGCTCATAACCCTTCCACTCGATGAATCCACCTCCGACCGAATAATATTCAAGCTCGGATAACGCCTTGTCGCCTGCCATAAGCTTGCAGGTCATCGTGTTCGGGTGCGGAAACTCGCCTTTCGGCGCGTCGTAGATGATGTCGGCGAGGGAAAGATTGAACGTTTTGCCGCCGAGTTGGACCGGATAGGTTTGCTGGGGTTTGGCGATCATTTCGTCGAGGAAGAGAGGATCCACGGTTGCCGGCTCCTTGCCGATCAAACCCGCCAACGAGGCCCGCTCGGTGCCATGGCCTTTACCGGTGGCGCTCAAGCTGCCGAACAGATGTACCTTGAGACCGGTCGCCTGCGCTAGCTGGTCGGCTGGCAGCTTCGTGCAGCGTTGATAGAAATCGTACGTGATCCGCATCGGTCCGATCGTGTGCGAACTCGAGGGACCTGGCCCTACCTTGTAGAACTCTTCGAGCACGGTCATCACCGGCCCTTTCGACTTCTTGACGACGTCTAGGTCGGGCGAAAGCGTGCCACTCATCTTGAGCCCGGAGGCGTCCTTTGCAGCCTGCTGAGCGACCGCCTCTTTCGCGGCCTGCTGCGCACGGGCTTCGGGTGCCCAGGTGGTCCCGGTCATCGCCGCCGCCGCGCCGATGGCGGCGTGGCGCATGAGAAATGCGCGACGGTCCATGCCCGGGACCTCAGATGTCTCCGGAAGGGGCGGGAACGGCTTGTTCTTGCTCGAGCGCGTCATAGGCCCATTCTCCCGTTGATAGCCGAGCCGCAAAGTGTGGTGCAAACGTCCTCACTCTCATCTCGGAGCGAGATGAGAGCTGCGCCTCTCGAACCAGTCTTTGAACCATCCTAGCCTCGCCCGAACCCCACGCTTGATCGATCGGGACAATCCCTTGACAGTTTGAGCCATTGCCACCGGCCGCCGATGTAATCCGATGATCACAGCGTGGCCGGACTCACTTCGGGCTCATGTGATTTGAAGCACGATATGAATTACGCCTGGCTCTCGCGTGATCTTGACCCCAAGCTTGCTTGTCTCGAACACCTTCAGCATCGCGGCGTTCTCCGGCAGGACATCGGCGATCAGTTCCGTGAGCCCGCTTTCACGCGCGATGGCAGCGAGATGGCGCATCAGGCCTGCGCCGATTCCTTTCCCTTGGTGTTCGTCGTCCACGGCGAAGGCGATCTCGGCTTTGCCTAGCTGCATCACGATGTATCGCGCGCCGCCGACGATCACCGGATGTCCGCTCTCCTCCAGCAAAGCGACCAGGGCAACGTGGCTTATGAAGTCGACATTGACATAGAAGTCGACCTCCTGCTCCGTAAAGCCACGTTTGAACGCGAAGAAGCGTCGGTAAAGGGATTGCTGGCTTGCCCGGCCGATGGCGGCGAGCAGGTCCGCGCGGTCTTCAGGCTTGAGTGCGCGTATTTCGACCACGCCTCCGTCACGCAGCGCCTCCGTCGCCGAATAGTCTTTCGCGTGCAACATGGCCTCCTGATCGTTCGGGCAGAGTTAATAAGCTACCGCATCCCGTCCTCCTCCAATGTAGTGAGACGATCTCGAAGACTGTCAGTCTGCCACAGTAGGAAACTGCCGTACCGGTTGACCCTGGCGGCGAGACTTTAGCAGGAGACAACGCTCTGACGAGCCGGAACAGGTCTCTGGCCAGGAATCCAGCCGCCGCAAAAGGTCGGTGGTTTCAGCTCCCTGCGAAGCCGACCTTTCAGTTGGTGCGAGGTCCCAATCAAAAATGTCGTCAATAAAAACAACAATTCAAGATGGGTGCGTGTGCCCGCAACAACAGCGTATTATACACGAGCGCGAGCAACTACTTTCACCCGAAATGGAGACGGTGACCAGAGCTGTCGGGTGCTTTACGGCTGTGCCGCGCACCGCAAACGGACAAACCGCCGACATCAGAAGATGATAAACTGTCCGCGCAAAACGCGCTTATGGGACACTCTATTCGCTCGACTGATCGGCAACACCACGCATCCATGGTGGCGGCAATGACGCCAGATACCGGGTGGCCGAATGAAACACCGACGCAATCCTCTGCTCTCCGACACGCAACTGATCCTCTTGTCCGCCGCCTCTCAGCGAGACGACCTGCTCCTGCCGCCACCTCACCTTCGTGGCGGAGCTGCGACCCGCGTCGCCGGAAGTCTGATTACCAACGGTCTGGTTGCGGAAACGACTGTTAGCTTCGGCCAGCCCTCATGGCGGGAGGACGCCAACCATGGCAAAATTGGCCTGAAGATTACGAAGGCTGGCCTCAGGGAAATCGGTGTCGACGATCCGGAGCCAGTTGATAAGAAGTCGGCTCGCACAATAGCTGAGCCTGAACTTGAGAAAATCGAGCCTCGAAGCGACAAGCCACCTGTTCCGGCCTTTCGCGATGGAACTAAGAAAGCCCTCGTTCTGGCCCTCTTGCATCGCGATGAGGGTGCTTTCCTTGACGATCTGACTGAGGCGACCGGTTGGCTTGCCCACACCACTCGCGCGGCTCTGACCGGCTTGCGGCATTCAGGCGTGACCATCGAGCGGACCAAAGCCTCGGATGGCCGGTCGGTGTACCGCGCGTTGCCCGCGCGTGGTGAGGCGTGATGATGACCGACCATCGCTTGTCTCATCAGGATGCAGACTCCAACGGCCTTGAGGGGAGGTCGTCTGATGATCTGAAATCGCTCTACATCGCGCTGACCGGTGCGCCGTTGCCAAAGTTCATCCGTGGCAAGCTGCTGCGCCGGGCAGTCGTTCATGCTCTCGCGGAAAAGCGCGATGGCGGTCTCAACCCTGATACCCAACGGTGCCTTGATGGACTTGTGCGGCAGATCGTACCCACTGGCGAGACCGCACCGCCAAAACCCAACAGGAAGATCCGCAGCGGGACCCGCCTGATCCGGGAATGGCAGGGCCAGGTGCATGAGGTCACGGTCGATGGCGTCAGCTTCCTCTGAACGACGAGCGCTATCGGTCCCTGTCCGAGATTGCCCGCCTGATCACCAGGACACGCTGGAACGGCTGGGTGTTCTTTGGCCTCAAGAAGTCGGGCGCGGGAAGGGCGGTGTCGCCAAAGCTGAAGGGCCAACGGACACGGGCCGCCAGGATCGAGGCCAGGGCGAGCGCCAGGGAAACGGCAGGGGCTGATCATCATGCGTGACCCGAGCCGCCAGCTGCGCTGCGCCATCTACACCCGCAAGTCCTCCGAGGAGGGGCTGGAGCAGGATTTTAACTCCCTCCATGCCCAGCGCGAGGCATGCGAGGCTTACGTGACCTCGCAGAAGCATGAGGGCTGGAAAGCGATCCCGGTCCTCTACGACGATGGCGGCTCCGGCGGCACCATGGAGCGGCCGGGTCTGTCGAGACTTCTGACCGATATCGCCTCCGGGCTTGTTGACGTGGTGGTGGTCTACAAGGTCGATCGCCTGACCCGGTCGCTGACCGACTTTGCCCGCATCGTCGATGTCTTCGACCAGAAAGGTGTCAGCTTCGTCTCGGTGACCCAGGCCTTCAACACCACGAGCAGCATGGGGCGGCTGACGCTCAATGTGCTGCTCTCGTTCGCCCAATTCGAACGAGAGGTGACGGGGGAGCGCATTCGCGACAAGATTGCGGCTTCGAAGAAGAAGGGTCTGTGGATGGGCGGCTTCGTGCCCATCGGCTATGAGGCCGCTGGCCGGACCCTCGTCATCAACGAAGACGAGGCGCAGACCGTCCGCTTGATCTACGAGCTCTATCTCGAGCAGAGATCCGTCGACGCGCTCACCGCTTCTCTCGCGCATCGGGGATTGCTGACGAAGATCAGGACGGGGGAGTCTGAGGGCATGACGGGCGGAAGAGCCTTCTCCCGCGGTCATCTCCACCGCATCCTGCAAAATCCCCTCTATGCCGGGAAGATCGCTCACAAGGGCAAGGTCTATGGTGGCCAGCACCCGGCGATCATCGATCCGGCGCTCTGGCTGCAGGTTCAGGAACTTCTGGCTGACAACTGCCAGGGCGCGAGATTAAAGGTGCGGGCGAAAAACCCGAGCCTGCTGACCGGTTTGCTGGTCGATGCGTCCCGCCAGCCGCTCCTTGCATCTCATGCCGTCAAACGCGGTCGCCGTTACCGCTACTATGTCAGCGCCAGCCTCATGAAACGCGCAGCGGGGAGGAAACATCCCGCTGCGACCCCGAGAGGGAGCACCGACCGGAAGGGCTGGCGGGTCCCTGCCGGTGAGGTCGATGACGGCGTTATTCGCATCCTGTCCGGCCTGCTTTGCAACGAGACCTGGGTGCTCGCTCATATGGCAGCACCCCAATCGACTATTGCCGTCCGGCAGGCCGCCCTTGCTCGCGCCGAGACTTTTGCCGCGCATCTGCAATCGTCAGACCCCGTCGCCCGCCGCACCTTCGTGCTCGGTCTTGTCGAGCAAGTCATGCTGACTGATACCGAGATAACTCTGACGATCAAGACGGACCTGTTTTCAGAGTTTGCCGCCGGCAGGGAAGCACCCATCGTGGAGACTTGCCCGCTCATCCTGACCCGCCGCGGTGCCGAAACCCGTCTCATTCTTGAGGGCAGCGCCGCGCGCGAACCGGAGCCGGATCCCGTGCTGACCAAGGGCCTCGCGCAAGCCCATCGTTGGTGGAAGGACCTTCTCTCACAGCGCTATACGACCATGCGGGAGATCGCCCAAGCCTACCAGACCGATGAACGCTACGTTGCCCGCATCATCATGCTGGCGTTCCTGCCTGCTGCGCGCGCGAAGCAGATTCTCGACGGCACCCAACCTTCAGACCTCACCCTGCACTCGTTCCTCAAGGATGATGAGGTGTGGCTGGCTGCGGAGATTGCATGAAGCCAGATCATTGCATTTACAGCTTGGACGAGTGCAGAACATCTGAAACTCATTCGCTCTGACTACTCATGAAAGGACACCCATTGGCCAAGACCCCGGCGAAGGCTTCCGCCAAGAAGGCGCCTGCTCGAAAGGCTGCAGTCAAGAAAACGACGGCCAAAAGCGCATCGGCGTCAAAAGCTGCTTCCAAGAAGACCACGACCAAGGTTGTCGCGGGCAAAGCGGCTATAGCAAAGAAGACACCGGGAAAGGTCCCCGCGAAGAAGGTTGCGAAATCTGCGGCCTCGAGCCCGAGCGCGATCCTGACGCTCCGCCACATCGCACAGACGATCTCCGACGCGCATGAACTCACCAAGCGTCAAGCCAACGAGATCATCGTCCAGGTCATGGAAACCATCACGAAAAGTCTGAGAAAAGGCGATAAGGTCCGTCTGAGCGGTCTTGGCATTCTTCAGGTGCGCAAACGCCCGGCACGTATGGCGCGTAACCCGCGCACCGGTGAACCTGTGAAAGTGAAGGCTTCAAAGAAGGTCGCCTTCCGTGCCGCCAAGGAACTGAAGGAGTCGATCTGAGCCCGACGAAACTTGTTGGGCGGTGATAGCGGGCTGCCATGGTTTGACTAGCGAGGATCCGGCCAGAGGCTCGTGGGACGTCAATCATCGCATCGGAGGAGACTGACCTGCGATCACCTATAGACAGCGGACGCAGTTGTTGATTGTCTCAGAGGATGGCTACACCAATCGTCCTACGCTCTGCCTCGGGGGCCGCTCTTGATGCGACCGTTGAGCTAACTCCAACGGGAATAATCTTTCACAGCCGTAGCGGCGCCGATCGTAATCGCGATTACCGGCCTGCTCTGGAACTGCTGATGGGGCGGTTAGACAAGGCGCAAATTTCGTACGAAATCTACCTCGTAGAAGAGCTTATGCACTGTGACATACCATTAGCGTCGAGAAAAATGTCGTGGCAATGGTGCCGTAATCCTTGACACTGTGGAATACTCCTTCACGACCGCGGAAGCGACAGAAGTCTGACCGACAGCGGCTCCACCATGCTGGCTGGGGCCGCTGCTGCGTTGGGAAGGGAAGCCGGCCTGCTATGCAGGCTCCCCTTTTGTCAGGCGTCGAGCGGCCGAAGGGCCTGGACGAGGCTCTTCGCGTCGAGCCGAAACCCGTCGTACACGACGCGGCCATCGGGCGCGATCACAACGAACCAAGGGGTGCCGCCGGAGCGGAATGCCTCCATGATCGCGGGCACAGCGTCTTCCGAGGCCGAGCCAGCGACAGCATGCCCAAAGGGAACACGCAGTCCATAACGTCGTTGGTTTTCCCGCAGACGATCGAAGGTGTTGACGTCCAAACCCTCGAACACCGTCTGGATGGCTGCCAGGCCAACTCCCTTTTCGCGAAGTTCCTCGGCAAGTGTCACGAATGTGGGAAAGCCATGTGCATGACAGCCAGCACACCAATCCTGAAAGAAGTACAGTATCTTGAAACCCTGTCCCAACTCGGCCAAGGTCAAGGGGCTGCGCTCGTCGCCATGTTCATTGACCCACCGAATATGCTCGAGCGGAGGGGCAGGCTGCCCCACAATTCCCGTTTCCATGAAATCCTCCGTTAGCAGGCTCGCGGCGTCATGCCGCGAGCCACGGGGTTGCTAGGCGGCAGCACCGCGATGCGGCAACACCCAGTTCGGACGTGGAAAATGGCAGGTATATCCGTGTGGAACACGTTCGAGATAGTCCTGGTGCTCGGGCTCGGCCTCCCAGAAATCACCGAGCGGCTCGATTTCGGTGACAACCTTGCCAGGCCATAGTCCCGACGCATCAACGTCTGCAACCGTATCGAGCGCAACGGCCTTCTGCTGATCGCTGGTGAAAAAGATCGCGGAACGGTAGCTCGGACCACGGTCGTTCCCCTGACGATTGAGCGTCGTCGGATCATGGATCTGGAAGAAGAACTCGAGCAGGCGGCGATAAGTAGTCTGCGAGGGATCGAAGATGATCTCGATTGCCTCGGCATGGGTGCCGTGATTGCGATAGGTCGCATTCTTCACGTCGCCACCCGTGTACCCGACACGGGTCGAGATCACACCGGGCAGCTTGCGGATGAGGTCCTGCATGCCCCAGAAGCAGCCCCCGGCGAGAACAGCGCGATCTGTCGTCATCAGATGTCCTCCACTTGGTTGAGATATTCTTCGTAACCCTGCTCCACCATCTCGCCGCGCGGCACGAAGCGCAGCGAAGCGGAATTGATGCAGTAGCGCAGGCCACCGCGGTCGGTCGGTCCGTCCGAGAAAACGTGGCCTAGATGGCTATCGCCATGCGTCGAACGCACTTCCGTCCGGATCATGCCGTGGCTGTTGTCGCGCAGCTCATTCACGTTCGCGGGTTCGATCGGCTTGGTGAAGCTCGGCCATCCGCAGCCCGACTCAAATTTGTCCGACGATGCGAACAGCGGTTCGCCTGAGACGATATCGACATAAATGCCGGGTTCTTTGTTGTCGAGAAGCGCACCGGTTCCAGGACGCTCGGTCGCATTCTGCTGCGTCACCCGATATTCCTCAGGTGACAGCTTGGCGATCGCGGCGTCTGTCTTCTTGTAGGCTGCCATGGATTCCTCCTTCGAACACATGCACGGAAGATGGATATTCGAGCCGAAGGTGTCCAATACGTCGCGACTATAGTTTCGATGTGCGACTGACATGCCTACAGAATTTACGACCACACATACCGCTCTATTAGTACGCGGAGCTGCCGCAGCGCCGCGGCTGTCCCCGAACCCGAAATCGATTGGAATGCGACCGTGCGCGACAGGTCCAGCGTATCGACCGGACGTAATGTCAGGCCCTCTACGATTGCCGAGCGCTCTGGCAGCATGCAAACACCTGTGCCTTCCGCCACGGCTTGTTGAATCAAATCTTCCCGTTCGGATCTGAGCCGCGGGATCATGATAATCGCGCGCTCGTGCAGATGGTTCTGCACGCGCGTGCGGAATTCGCATTGGAGCCGATCGAGGTAAGGTTGCTCCGACAGGTCCGAAAGCGAAACCGAGACCTTGTTTGCCAAACTGTGTCCTTGCGCCATCGCCAGTAACAATCGCTCGCTAAACATTTCGACGGTGGCGATCTTGGTGTTTCCGGCTGTCGGATCCGTGCAGAAGCACCCATCAATTTGGCCGCTGAGCAGGAGCTCCATTCCCTGGTCTCGTGTGATTGGCTGGAGAACCAGTTCGAGCATCGGCATCTGTCGAAGAGTGTGCGTAACGAACCCGGTAATCAGCGCCGGTGCGATGGTGTTCACGACACCCAGCGTCAAAGTCTCGCGGCGGCCGCGAACCCGATTGAGCGATATTGCCAAAACCCGCTGCTCGCGGTCCGCGATTGCAGCGAATTCGGATCGTATGTCGCGGCCGAGCGTTGTCAGTCGACTGTCTTTTCCATCACGATAGACCAACATTCCGCCCAGCTCTTGTTCTAGCCGCTGTATCGAGCGGGTGAGCGTGGGCTGGGACACCCCGCTTCGCATGGCTGCTTCGGTGAAATTGAGGGTGTCCGCCAGGTTCAGGAAATATCGAATCTGGTTAAGTTCCATTGTTCTTTCCTCACCACTTCCTCCTGCGCCGCATTCGGACCCAGCAAGCGCTTCCGAGCGCAGCAATTACCGATCCGTATGGAAACTATACGTGCCAGCTATTGGAAATTTTTATTCCGCGCTGCGACAACTGAAATGACCAACGAAGACTATCAGTTAGCTACCCATACCCGCCAGCAAGCAGAACTTCCACCAAAGAGACAAACGAGAGAGGAGACAATTCCGATGAAAGCAATCGTTGTGACGGACCAGGCTGCGGGAACGGCCGGGATGAAGCTGGTGGAGCGGCCCAAGCCGCAGGCCGCGATAAACGACGTTGTCGTTCAGGTTCATGCGTCGGGATTCGTCCCCACCGAGCTGGAGTGGCCCTCGACCTGGACCGATCGCCGCGACCATGACCGTACACCGTCGATCCCTGGGCACGAGCTGGCCGGAGTGGTCACCGCCCTCGGCTATGGGACGACGGGGCTGTCTGTGGGACAGCGGGTGTTCGGCCTCGCGGACTGGCATCGCGACGGCACGCTCGCGGAGTATGTAGCCATGGAGGCACGCAACCTCGCGCCACTGCCAGGGGACGTCGATTTCACGGTAGGCGCGAGTCTGCCAATCTCGGGCTTGACCGCGTGGCAGGGACTGTTTCAGCACGGCCGCCTTCAGGCGGGGCAGAGCATCCTCGCGCATGGCGCAGCCGGCGCAGTCGGCTCGATGGTGGTGCAACTCGCCCGGGAGGCCGGAGCCTATGTCATCGGCACCGGACGTGCTGCCGACCGTCAGAAGGCGCTCGACTTCGGCGCAAGTGAGTTCGTCGACCTCGAAAACGACGTCCTGGAAGACGTCGGCGGCGTCGATCTGGTGTTCGATGTCATCGGTGGCGGAATCCAGAAGCGATCCGCAGCCCTGATTCGAGCCGGAGGAACACTGGTGACCGTCGTTGGACCGGCCGAGGCTCGGCCCGTAGATGGCCTAGCGGTCGACTTCGTTGTCGAGTTCGATCGTGCCCAACTGAGTGAGATCGTCCAGCGGGTGCGAGACGGCCGACTGCGGACGAACATCGGCACCGTTTCGGGCCTCGACGATGCTATCACGGCTTTCAATGCAACCAAGCGACGCGCGGGGAAGACGGTCATCCGCGTTCTCCCGTGAGGACCGGCTAGAATCAGGGTATTCGCAACCCTCGCATCTGCAATGTATCTGCCTGTCAGATTGGTAGCCCCGCGATCGTTGGATGAAGCGCTTCATCAAGGATCGCGCCGATGCGGTTACTTCGGCCCGCCAGGAGCGTCTTATCGTCTGCCAAAACGGCGGCGGTTTCCCACGATCAGACACCAAAACCGGAGAGTCTGCTTCCGGCCAAACCGGCCACGCCCACGCTGGTTCGCTGATAGAGGTGGAGGGCATTTGCCGTATGTTCGGCGATTACTTCGGCAGAGGCTATCCTACCCGGCGTATCGGGGGAATCCGAATTGCAGATACGGCTGGAGATCTAATCGGGACCGAAGTCTCTTAAAATAGTGGCGGCCACGGTGCGATGGATTCCGCCGGGCCGATGCTGATTGCGGCGTCATTCCTGCGTTCATATATGCAACCCGCTCAAGTCGGTTTTGAACCGAGCCAGCCCAACCCCTCACCTTGACGGACCTCACATCATGGCACGCCGAGCTGGAAGCGCAGATCTACCGCTGCACAGCGGCCACGTCCCGAAATGGCTCGCCGAGCGGATGACCCGCTTGGGAGCGGTCATGAGCGAAGCGATCGTGCACCATTACGGCCGCGAGGAGCTTCTCCGTCGTCTGGCGCACCCCTTCTGGTTCCAATCCTTCGGCGCCGTCATGGGTATGGACTGGCATTCCTCAGGCATCACGACCAGCGTCATCGGAGCCCTCAAGCGTGGACTTACTCCGCTGTCAAAGGAGCTCGGGATCCACGTATGCGGTGGCCGAGGGAAACACTCAAGGCAAACACCGCACGAGCTTGTCTCCATTGGAAATCGGGTCGGATTTGATGGCTCTGCACTCGCAGATGCCAGCCGGCTCGTTGCCAAGGTCGACACCGCTGCGATCCAGGATGGCTTCGACCTCTACCTCCACGCTTTCATTGTCACGGATGATGGCCAATGGGTCGTGGTACAGCAGGGGATGAACGGCGACCTCAAACAGGCTCGGCGGTATCATTGGCAATCGGAAGGCCTCAAGAGTTTCATCGACGAGCCGCATTCCGGCATCGACGGGATAGGGCAGGGGCAGATCATCAATCTGACCGATCGACGCGCCGAGGCCTCGCGCCGCGCGCAGCTCGACCTCCTCGTAAATCTCGGGCCCGACGGCATTACGCGCGAACTTGCCGCGATCGAAATCAAGGCTGGCCCAGTCGAAGAAGCAAGCCAGATGTTCCTGCCGCACTTGATCATGCCGGAGCACCATGAGGTTCGCGCGGAAGATGTTGTCATGCGGCGGCTTCAGGGGGCCCTAGCCGCCGCAGCCGATCGGGGTCCAGTCGATTTTTCCGAGCTTCTTCTGGTGCCCGGAATAGGCGCCCGAACCGTCAGGGCCCTCGCCCAGGTTGCGGAGGTGGTTCATGGGACACCGTGCCGGTTCACTGATCCTGCTCGCTTTTCATACGCCCACGGCGGAAAAGACCGGCACCCGTTTCCAGTGCCCCTCAAGGTCTACGACGAGACGATCAGGGCTTTGAAATCGGCCGTGCAGAAGGCGAAGCTGGGACAGCAGGACGAACTCTTCGCCTTGAGGCGCCTTGATGACCAGGCTCGCCTGCTTGAGCGACGCGCCGCAGGTGCATCCTTTGACGAACTGCTTGAAGAGGAGAGGACAAAATCCAACGCTTACGGCGGCCGCTCCATTTTCGGAGACGAGCCGCTACCCGATCATCTCGTTCGCAACCGGGAGACAGGGAGGAGATCGACGGATGCTCTCTAGGCCGGTTTCACTTCCGGTCCGCAGCATTTCGGTCAACCGGACTGCCTCAATGAGAGGCAGAGAATTGGCCAGCAATGCCGCTCAAGGTTCGCTGACGTTGCCGCGCAAGGAAGTCCCACAGAGAACGCGGCACGGCGAAAGAACGCGCAAATTCCGACACTTATGGAACACGGCGCTTTCAAAATTATTTAACTAAAACAGTTGCTTAGACGGTGGCGGAGAGGGGGAGATTCGAACTCCCGATACGGTTGCCCGTATGCCGCATTTCGAGTGCGGTGCATTCAACCACTCTGCCACCTCTCCGTGGAAGCCTAAGGTCGGCTGGTTGAGGCGGCGTGGATATCATGGGGCTTGGCGGTCTTCAAGCGTCCCCAGGGGTCTTTTTTATTGACAAGGCGAGGCGGGTTCCCTTAGAGAGACGCTTCTTACGCGTGGACCCGTCTGTCCACGCGTTTTCGCGCGGTGGCCATGAGGTCGCCGTTCCATGAAGCCGGAAACTGCCAAAAAGCTGGCCCTGCGGTCGCCCCGTGGAGAGCCGGTAGAACACGAGGATCAGATGTTCGCAGTGATCAAGACCGGCGGCAAGCAGTATCGCGTCGCCGCCGATGATGTCATTACCATTGCCACGCTCGAAGGAGAGCCGGGCGCCGCTGTCACGTTCGACCAGGTTTTGATGGTCACCAATGACAATGGCACCCAGGTCGGGGCGCCCCTCATCGAGGGTGCGACCGTGATGGGCGAGGTGGTGGAGCACACCCGCGGCGCGAAGGTCATAGCCTTCAAGAAGCGTCGCCGCCAGAATTCGCGCCGCAAGCGCGGGCATCGCCAGGATTACACCGTGGTTCGGATCACCGATATCCTCGGCGCCGGCGAGAAGCCCAAGAAGGCTGCGGCAAAGAAGAAAACCACCAAGGCTGCGGCTGACGAAGCTGCGCCGGCCAGCGCCGAATAAGCGACGGCACCTGAAAGCAACACGGGAGTAGACCCATGGCACACAAAAAAGCAGGCGGCTCGTCTCGCAACGGCCGCGATTCGGCAGGCCGTCGTCTCGGCGTCAAGAAGTTCGGCGATCAAGCGGTCGTGTCGGGCAACATTATCATTCGTCAGCGCGGCACGAAGTGGCACGCGGGCGCGAATGTCGGCATGGGCAAAGACCACACCCTCTTTGCGACTGCCAATGGCCGAGTCCGATTCCTTACGCGTCAAGGCCGAGCCTTTGTAACGGTCGTGCCAGCCCAAGAGGCAGCAGAATAAACGGCGAGAGCAAAACGAAGGAGCTCCCGCCGGCATCACACCGACCCGGCGGATCAAGCTCTTAACTGGCTCATAAGGCCGCGCTTCAGATCCGGATCGACAGGGGAGGTGGGATGTCCACCTCCCCTTCGTCATTTCGGGGCTTCGAAAGAGCCCAACCGGATCGGAGCAGGACCATGTTTCCCGACCTCACCCGTGACGATGTTTTCCGCCTGGAAACGCGCCGCCTGTGGCTGCGCTGGCCGCGTCTTGCCGACGTACAGGCCATCCTGCGCCTCGCCGGTGAGAAAGCGGTCGCCGAGATGACGGCGCGAATTCCCCATCCGTATGACCCCGAGGATGCGGAGCGTTTCGTGTTCATGGCGCGGAAATCCAACGCTGACGGCAAAGGACTCCAATTGGCCATTACGCCGAAAGGGCGTCCGAATTGCCTGATCGGCGTCGTCGGGATCGGACCCAGCCCGGACAAGGGCACGCCCCATCTCGGCTTCTGGCTCGGCACGCCTTCGTGGGGGCACGGCCATGCGACGGAAGCCGCGCGGGCGCTCATCGATGCGTTCTTCGCCTATGGCGACGGCAACGAACTCACGGCATCGGTCCGGGTCATCAACCCTGCATCCCGGCGCGTTCTCGAAAAATGCGGGTTCGCCTATCAGGGCTCGGGTCTCGTCGAACTGCCGGCCCGCGGCGGGCTTTATCCGGCAGAGCATTTCCGGCTCGACCGCCGGGCCTGGGAAAGCCTGAAGACCTGGGGTCATAGCGGCCTCGTGCCGGAACTGGCGGAGCCTGATTCCGCCTTGCCTCTGGCCTCTTGAGGGGGCCAGCCAAATTCATCACCGGGCGCTCCCACGGGAGCGCCCGCCCTGTCGCCCGCGTTGCTCCCGCTGGCCTTGTCCCGTAAAGGTTGCGGATCATGAAATTTCTCGACCAAGCCAAGATCTATATTCGTTCGGGTGACGGTGGCGCCGGCTGCATCTCGTTTCGCCGCGAAAAGTTCATCGAATTCGGTGGGCCGGACGGCGGCGACGGCGGACGTGGCGGCGATGTCTGGGCGGAATGTGTCGACGGCCTGAACACGCTCATCGATTATCGCTACCAACAGCACTTCAAGGCCAAGAAGGGCGAGCACGGGATGGGCAAGAACCGTCACGGCGCCAAAGGCAGCGATGTGGTGCTGAAAGTGCCCGCAGGCACCGAAATCCTCGATGAGGACGGCGAGACAGTCATCGCCGACATGACCCGCGTCGGGCAGAAACTCCTGCTCGCCAAGGGCGGCAATGGCGGTTTCGGCAATACCTATTTCACCACCTCCACCAATCGCGCGCCGCGGCGTGCCAATCCGGGTCTCGAAGGCCAGGAGCGCTGGCTGATCCTGCGGCTGAAGCTCATTGCCGATGCGGGGCTTGTCGGATTGCCCAACGCGGGCAAGTCCACCTTCCTCGCGACCGTCACGGCTGCAAAGCCGAAGATCGCCGATTACCCATTCACGACGCTCTATCCGGGTCTCGGCGTAGTCCGGGCCTATTCGCGCGAATTCGTCCTGGCCGATATTCCGGGTCTGATCGAAGGCGCATCGGAGGGCATCGGGCTCGGCGACCGGTTCTTGAGCCATGTGGAACGCTGTCGGGTGCTGCTCCACCTCGTCGATGGCACCAGCGAACATGCCGGGAAGGCTTATAAGACGGTGCGTCATGAGATCGAGGCCTACGGCCATGGTCTCGCCGACAAACCTGAGATCGTGGCTCTTTCAAAGGCCGATGCTCTGGATGAGGAGACTCTCAAGGAGCAGATTGCGCGGCTGAAGCGGGCGTCGAAAAAGACGCCGGCGGTCATCTCCGCAGCCTCGGGGCAAGGCGTTCAGGAAATCCTGCAGGCGCTGCTCAATGTGATCGACGCCGCCAAGATCGAAGAGAAGCGGGCCGTCACCCAAGAGGAATGGCATCCGTGAGCCCCGGCTTGCACCAGTTCAAGCGGGTTGTGCTGAAGGTCGGATCCGCGCTTCTGGTCAATCGCGCACGCGGACGTCTGAACCATGCCTGGCTTGAGGCGCTGGCCGAAGATATTGCCGAGCTTCATACACGCGGCGTCGATGTGCTCGTCGTGTCGTCCGGGGCCATCGCCATGGGACGCACGGTTCTTGGCCTCCCGCCCGGGCTATTGAGGCTTGAGGAAAGCCAGGCCGCTGCGGCCGTTGGGCAGATCGCACTCGCCCGGGTCTGGTCGGAGGTGCTGGCTCATCACGCCATCACCGCGGGCCAGATCCTCGTAACGCTGGCGGACACCGAGGAACGCCGACGTTACCTCAATGCCCGCGCCACGACGCTGAAGCTGCTCGAAATGCGCGCCGTGCCCGTGGTGAACGAGAACGACACGGTCGCTACGAGTGAAATTCGCTATGGCGACAACGATCGTCTGGCAGCGCGCGTGGCGACGATGATCGGCGCGGATCTGCTGGTTCTGTTCTCCGATATCGACGGACTCTATTCGGCGCCTCCGGCGTCGGACCCCTCTGCGCGACATATCCCCGTCGTCGAACGCATCACCCCCGCAATCGAGGCGATGGCGGGCGGGGCTGCGTCGGAATTGTCGCGCGGCGGCATGCGCACCAAGGTCGAGGCGGCCAAGATCGCCACGGCCGGCGGCACGCACATGATCATTGCCGATGGTCGGGTGAAGAACCCGCTGAAACGGATCGGCGAGGGCGCAGCCTGCACGTGGTTCCTCACCCCGTCCAATCCGGCCACCGCGCGCAAGACGTGGATTGCCGGTGCGCTGGAACCTCGCGGAACACTGTATGTGGATGCCGGCGCGACGCGCGCGCTGCAGGGTGGGGCAAGCCTGCTCCCCGTCGGCGTCAGCCGCATCGAGGGTGCATTCGCGAGGGGTGATGCGGTGACCATCCGGGATGAACATCGCGTTCTCGGACGTGGCCTTGTGGCTTACGATGCCGACGATGCGGCGCGCATCATCGGTCGTCCGAGTCGTGAAATCGAAGCCATTCTCGGCTATCCGGGCCGGGCCGAAATGGTCCACCGGGACGACATGGCACTAGGCGGCTGATCCCGGCTTCTTCAGGAGTTCCAGAAGCACTCCGGCATCGGCCGGCGCCGCGCTCTTGAGGTCGTTGTCGAAATAGACGAAGAGGTCGCGCTTCTCCTTTCGCCATGTCCCGAGATCGGCGACCCATCTCCTCAAGACCTCTCGGCCATAACTTCCTTCCTAATGACCGCTCGTGCCGTGCGCGCGGATATACGCAAATTGCGCAGTGGCGACCCACGGCGCCGGCGCGGCCGCGTGATCGGAGATGCAAAGAGCCGCGTCGTGATCCCGCAACAGGTCGAAAACAGGATCGGCATACCAGCTGGGATGGCGGAACTCGAACGCACAGCGCTTGCCCTTTGGAATTTGCGTCAGGCACCGCGCAAGCCGCTCGCGTGTATCCTGATTGAATTCGAGGTTCGGAGGCAGCTGAAACAGGGTGGGGCCCATCTTGTCGCCAAGCGGCGCCATGCGCTTGAAAATCAACGCGAGGCTCTCCCCGACATCCTTCAGGCGCTTCATGTGGGTGATGAAGCGCGATGCCTTCCAGGCGAAAAGAAAGTGCTCCGGGGTTCCGTCACGCCATTCCCTGACTGCCTTCTCGGTCGGAAGCCGATAGAACGAATTGTTGATCTCGGTCGTATCGAAAAGCTGCGCATAGAAGGACAGCAGATCTCTGCCGACGTTCTGCGGATAGAACGGGCCGATCCATGACCGATAGTGCCAGCCGGAAGTGCCGATTCTGATCTCGGGCGCCCTGAGACCCTTCTTTTCTCGGAGCGGGAGAGAACGGCTTGGCCCTTGGGCGGCGGAGCGTGCTATGGACTTCCCACGAGAGGCAACTCCCGAAGCCTGAGGATGAGGCTTGACTGTTCGGGAGGGGAGTCTGTGGGACTTGGACATGAATGACACTCGTGGGTTGGGCGGCGTTCCGCCCACAAAGGGACTCAACGCCGGACATGAGACTTTGATCGACGCTGACGTTCCGTCGTTGATGGCCGATTTGGGCCGGCGCGCGCGAAAAGCCGCTCGCCGGCTGGGTCTCGCGACGACGGATGAGAAGAACGCGGCCTTGCGCGCCATGGCGGCGTGCATCCGCGAGCGGGCGCCGGAGATCCTGAAAGCCAACAGGGATGATGTGGCGGAGGCGCAAAGCCGTCACCAGAGTGCATCATTTATCGACCGTCTGGCGCTCGATCCGGCACGGCTGGACACCATCGCGGCGGCGGTGGAGGACATTGCCGCGCTGCCGGATCCGGTGGGCAGAACCCTGTCCCGATTCGAGCGCCCCAACGGCCTCGTCATTGAGCGGGTCGCGACGCCGCTCGGCGTTATCGGGGTGATTTTCGAGAGCCGCCCCAACGTCACGGCGGATGCCGGCGCCCTCTGCCTGAAGGCCGGCAATGCCGCCATCCTGCGAGCCGGTTCCGACAGTTTCCGCACATCAAGCCTGATCGCCGAGGCCATGCGCGAGGGTCTGGAGCGGAGCGGTCTGCCGTCGGACGCGATCTGCCTCGTCCCGACCCGGGACCGCGCTGCCGTTGGTGCTATGCTCGCGGGGCTCGACGGCCATATCGACGTCATTGTGCCGCGCGGCGGCAAGAGCCTTGTGGCGCGCGTGCAGCATGATGCGCGCGTTCCGGTCTTCGCCCATCTCGAGGGCCTATGCCACGTCTTCGTTCATAAGCACTCCGATCTGACGATGGCCCGGAACATCGTGGTCAATGCCAAAATGCGTCGCACGGGTGTCTGCGGCTCTGCCGAAACACTGCTCGTCGATCGTGCTTGCGCCGACACGCATCTGAAGCCGCTGATCGCGACGCTGATCGATTCCGGCTGCTCCGTGCGCGGCGACGATTCCGCACAATCGGCGGACGCGCGCGTGACGGCCGCGACCGAGGAGGATTGGCGGACCGAGTATCTTGATGCCATCATCGCGGTCCGTGTCGTGGACGATCTCGATGCCGCCATCGCCCATATCGAGACATTCGGTTCTCATCACACCGATTGCATCGTCACCGATGATTCGACGGCGGCGAAGCGGTTCCTGACCGAGGTCGATTCCGCCATCGTGCTGCACAACGCCTCGACGCAGTTCGCTGACGGCGGCGAGTTCGGATTTGGGGCCGAGATCGGCATTGCGACGGGCCGCATGCATGCGCGCGGCCCGGTCGGGGTCGAGCAACTCACGTCCTTCAAATACCGTGTTCACGGGTCGGGTCAGACGCGTCCGTGAATCATCTGTCAGGTCGTTTTCGAATTCAGCCGTCGGGACTCGCCCACTTGCCTCGCGCCTCTCGCGGCATGCGGATCGGTCTTTATGGCGGATCTTTCAATCCGGCGCATGACGGACATCGGCTGGTGAGCCTGCTGGCGATGAAGCGTCTCGATCTCGACCGCGTCTGGTGGATCGTGACACCCGGCAATCCCCTGAAATCGACGGGCGAACTGGCCTCGCTCGCCGAACGGATGGCCGAGGCCGAGCGGGCGAGCGCCCATCCGCGCATCGACGTGACGGATTTCGAGGCAGCCATCGGATCGCGCTATACCGTGGACACGCTCGCCTATCTCAAGCGGCGCTGTCCCGGAATCGACTTCGTATGGATCATGGGAGCGGACAATCTGGCGAGCTTCCACCGCTGGCGGGGCTGGGCCGAAATCGCCCGGATGATGCCCATTGCGGTCATCGATCGTCCGGGCTGGACGCTGAAGGCGACGCATTCTCGCGCTGCTGCCGCGTTGAGTTCGGCGCGGCTGGAGGAGCGGGAAGCGGCCGCATTGCCAGTGCTCAAGCCGCCGGCCTGGACGTTCCTCCACGGGCCGCGCTCGCACGCCTCATCGACGGAGTTACGGCGCCTGCGACGAACTTCTTCGCAGGGCGCCCGTTGAAATACCGTGCCATTCGGCACTATCTTGTAGCTACGGCGCGGTTTGCGCGTTGTTTGAAAGGACTTGAACCTGAACCGACTTTCTCCGCTTGGGGCGAATCTGAATTCGCCTCCCCCTCTCTCCGGAGCGGATGCTCCGCTTGATGAGGATCTCCGGGCCGTCGCCCTGGCTTGCCTTGAGGACATGAAGGCCGAAAACACGGTCGAGATCGACCTCGCGGGCAAAACCTCGATTGCAGACACCATGTTCGTGACCTCCGGGCGTTCCGATCGTCACGTGGGTGCTATCGCCGATCGCGTGATCAAGGAGCTCAAAGAAAAGGGCTTTGGGACCGCGCGCGTCGAGGGCATGCCTGCCTGCGACTGGGTGCTCATCGATGCCGGTGACGTTCTGATCCACATTTTCCGTCCCGAGGTGCGTGGATTCTACAACCTCGAGAAGATGTGGGGCGCCGACCGTCCGCAAGACCACGTCAGCTGACGAAGGCTGACGGGATTGCGACTGAGCTTGCTGGCCGTGGGCCGTCTCAAGAGCGGCCCCGAGCGGGAGCTGGTCGAGCGGTACCGGCAGCGAATCGAAGGCCTCGGGCGTAGCCTCGGGGTTGCCGGGCTGGACCTTGTCGAGTTTCCGGAGAGCCGCGCGCGTCGCGACGACGACCGCCGGGGAGAAGAGGCTGTCGCCATCCTAGAGCGGACCGGGAGCTCGGCGCTGATTGCCTTCGACGAGCGTGGCAAGAGCCCTTCCAGTGACGTTTTTGCAGACCGAATCAGGCATTGGCGCGATGAAGGCGTCGCCGGAATCGCCTGCGTGATCGGGGGGCCGGACGGTCTCGATCCACAGGTTCTCCAGCGCGCCAAGCTGGTGGTTTCTTTTGGCGCGCTCACAATGCCGCACCAGATCGTTCGCGCCCTTGTGGCCGAGCAGCTTTATCGGGCACTGACAATCATCGCCGGACACCCGTATCATCGGGCCGGACATGATGATTCCTGAAGCATGACGCGAATTTCGTTTTCCACCGCCGGCCCTCTCTGCGCCGCCGCGTTCTTCGCGAGCTTGGGTGTTGGTTCGGCCGCGGCCCAGCCGGCCCCGCCCTCCGGACAACAGCCGCCGGTAGTCGCCGGCGAGACGGTGGAGCAGAAGGCCCAGCGCGAAAAGGATCTCCGGGCGCTGGAGGAGGCCATGGCGGCCAGCGCCAGCGCCAACAGGCAACTCGAATCGGAGATCGCCGAGATCAGGACCGACAGGGCGAAGCTCAACACGGCGCTGATCGGGACTGCGAATCGCGTCCGCGAGACCGAGGACCGAATCCGGGCGCTCGAGCAACGGCTTCAAACCCTGACGGCCAGCGAGGCGGCGATCCGGCGCTCGCTCGAAAGTCGGCGCGGGGTCATCATCGAGGTGTTCGCAGCGCTGCAGCGGATGGGCCGCCGCCCGCCGCCCGCCGTGCTGGTGCGCCCCGAGGATATGCTGGAAGCCGTCCGGGCATCGATCCTGCTGGGCGCCGTCCTGCCGGAACTGCGTGTGGAGGCCGAAATCCTCGCCAGCGACCTGACCGAACTGGTCCGCCTCAAGGACGCCATCGCGACCGATCGCAGGTCGCTGGGCAACGAACTGGCGGCGCTGACCTCGGAGCAGGACCGCCTGGCGGCGCTGATCGAGGCCCGGCAGGGCAGAATCGCCGAGGTCGAACGAACTTTGGGCTCGGAACGCGGCAAAGCCGCCGAGCTGGCGCGACAGGCGGGATCTCTCAAAGAGTTGATCGACCGCATGGAAAAGGAAATCGCCGGCGCCCAAAAGGCGGCTGAAGAGGCCCGGAAGGCGGCCGAAGCCCAGGAAAAACAGGCCCGCGAGCAATTCGCGCAGGCAGCCTTCCGGGATCCGGCCCGGCTCGCTCCGAAAGTGCCGTTTCCCGAGGCGCGGGGGCTGCTGCCCCGGCCTGTAAGCGGCGATACGGTGCGGGAATTTGGCGCGTCCGACGGCTATGGCGGAACGACGCGCGGCATTTCGATCAATACTCGCCCCAAAGCCGCCATTGTCTCACCGGCAGATGGGTGGGTGGCGTTCGCCGGCCCCTTCCGGTCGTATGGACGACTCTTGATCATCAACGCGGGCGCGGGGTATTATCTGTTGTTAGCCGGAATGGACCAAATCAATGTCGACGTCGGGCAATTCGTGCTCGCCGGCGAACCTGTCGCAACCATGGGAGAAACATCTCTCATCTCGTTGGCGGGAAGTACCATAGAAAAGAACGCCCCGGTTCTCTATGTAGAGTTCAGGAAAGACGGCGGTTCGATCGATCCGGGTCCATGGTGGGCGAAATCGCAAAGCGAAAAGGTTCGCGGGTAATGCGCAAACTGTCCCTTTTAATTCTCGGCGCCGTCGTCGGTGCCGGTGGTGCGACAATGGTGTCGCAGACCACATTGCTGTCCTCGACGAGCGCGATCGCGGCCTCGGCGGACACCTATCGGCAGCTCAGCCTTTTCGGTGATGTGTTCGAGAAGATCCGCACGGATTACGTCGAAAAGCCGGAGGAATCGAAGCTTGTCGAATCAGCCATCAACGGGATGCTGACTTCGCTCGATCCGCATTCGAGCTACATGGACGCCAAGAGCTTCCGTGACATGCAGGTTCAGACCCGCGGCGAATTCGGTGGTCTCGGCATCGAGGTGACGATGGAGGACGGCCTCGTCAAGGTCGTGACTCCGATCGACGATACGCCGGCCTCGCGCGCCGGCATTCTCGCCAACGACGTGATCACGCAAATCAATGGCGAGCAGGTCCAGGGGCTCAACCTCAATCAGGCCGTCGACAAGATGCGCGGTCCGATCAATTCCTCCGTAACGCTCAAGATCCAGCGCAAGGAAGCGAAGGAACCGCTCGAGGTCAAGCTCACCCGTGAGATGATCAAGGTGCGTCCGGTCCGCGCTCGGGTCGAAGGCGATATCGGCGTTCTGCGGATCACGCAGTTCAACGAGCAGACCTATGAGGGCCTGCGCAGCGCCATCGACAAGCTCACGACCGATATCGGCGCCGACAAGCTCGCTGGCTTCGTCATCGACCTGCGCAATAATCCGGGCGGCCTGCTTGATCAGGCGATCATGGTCTCGGATGCGTTCCTCGATCGCGGCGAAATCGTCTCGACCCGCAGCCGCAATGCCGAGGACACGCAACGGTTCAATGCGAAATCCGGCGATCTGACCAAGGGCAAGCCTCTCGTGGTCCTCGTCAATGGCGGCTCGGCCTCGGCCTCCGAGATCGTCGCCGGCGCATTGCAGGACCACAAGCGCGCGACCGTTCTGGGGACGCGCTCGTTCGGCAAGGGTTCGGTGCAGACCATCATCCCGCTTGGCGGCAACGGTGCGGTTCGCCTGACCACGGCGCGGTACTACACCCCGTCCGGACGCTCCATCCAGGCCAAGGGCATCGATCCTGATACCGAGGTGGTGCAGGACGTTCCCGACGAGCTCAAGGGCAAGGACGAGACCAAGGGCGAGGCCGGACTTCGCGGCCACCTCCAGAATGGCGGCGAGAAGGAAGAACGGGGCGGCTCATCCGCGTACGTTCCGCCGGATCCCACCAAGGACAAGCAGCTTCAGGCCGCCTACGACCTGCTGCACGGCGTCCGTAAGGGTGCCGCCAACACGGTTACGCCTGCGAACTGAGCCGTCGCGCTCAAGGCCCGAGACGAAAGTTGACCTGGCGGTTTTCTGACCGTCAGGTCTTTTCGTTTCAGGTCAGCGAACCTAACGGAAAGGCTTGTGAAAGGTCGCCCGAGGCGTCACTCTCGCAGGAACCGAGCGGTCCGCCGATGGTGGAGATCAGCCGGGCGACAGGAAGCTTGTCCGCACGGACAGGAAGGACGTGGTCGAATGAGAGGCGCCAGAGGACAACAGCTCAGGACTGATCTTCCCTACCGTTCCTGTGTCGGCGTCATGCTTCTCAACAAGGCGGGCCGGGTCTTCATTGGCCGCCGCCGGTCAGAACCCAATCCCAATGATCCAGCCTCCGCCTATGCCTGGCAGATGCCGCAAGGCGGCATCGATCCGGGGGAGGAACCCTATCAGGCGGCATTACGCGAATTGTACGAGGAAACCAGTATCCGGTCGGTGACGCCGCTTGCCGAAGCGCCCGAATGGTATTCCTACGATCTTCCGTCCGTGGTGGCGGGTCGCGCCTGGCGTGGACGCTACCGCGGCCAGACCCAGCGCTGGTTCGCGTTCCGTTTCGAAGGAAGCGAAGACGAAATAAACGTGCAGCAACCCGGCGGCGGGCGCCACAAGTCGGAATTCGACGAATGGCGCTGGGAAGCCATGGAGCGGTTGCCGGAACTGATCATTCCGTTCAAGCGACCCGTTTACGAGAACGTGGTCGCGGCTTTCAGCGATCTTGCCGAAATGGCCCGTCAGGACTGATCGCGCGCTCAGGCTCCCACATTCCGCTCCCACATTCACCGTGCCTAGCTGATCGGATCGATGGGAACCTTCTCGCCTCTGCCTTCTCCAATGTTGTGACGCCCCGGATTTGAACGGCGTTTTGCTGCAACACGGAGACTGCCATGAGAATTCTGCCCTTCGCGCTCGCGACGCTCCTGATCGGGTCCGTTCCGGTTCTCGCGCACGACGTACCGGCCGCCGTCGCCAAATCGCCCCCCAAGGGCACGTTCCAGCAGGTCAGCAACCTGGTGAAGCTGCCTGATTTTCTGCCGGGCATGGGGCAGCTTTTCGTCGACCCCGCGACGCTCCCCGCTGGCCCTTTCCTGGCCTACGATCATGACGGTAAGCTCGTCAGCACGATCTACATGATCCCGGTCGAGGATCTGAACGCGAACAAGCGCTTCGATGATCTCGCGGCCCCCGGCGGCAATGTCGACCACGTCGACATCTACTTCAACGCCGGTCATCCGGGCGTCGAGAAGCCGCATGCCCATCTTGTCCTGTGGCATGTGGCGAAGGCTGACGAAGCACGGGTCGCAAAATGACGACCCGCCGTGAGATCCTGATGGGAGGCGGCGGAATTCTTGCCGCCGCCTCCCTGGCATCCCTCACCGTCCGGGCGGACGAACCGATTGAAATTCGGATGCAAGGGCGGCCGGATGGATCGCATGTGTGGTTCGACCCGATCGGCATTCGCATCATGCCGGGGCAGACCATCCGGTGGATCAATCTCGATCCGGGCAATTCGCACACCGCGACGGCCTACCATCCGACGAATTTCGGCCGGGCACGGCGGATGCCAAATGGTGCGAAACCATGGAACTCCGATTACCTGCTTCCGGACGAGAGCTTTTCCATCACCTTCAAGCAACCCGGGGTCTATGATTATTATTGCGTGCCCCACGAGCATGCGGGGATGGTCGGGCGCATCGTGGTCGGGACGGCTCAAGCACCCGGTTGGATGGCGGCTGGAACTGGGGATCTGCCGGAACAGGCCTTGCGGGCGTTTCCGAGCGTCGAGGATATCATGCAGAAAGGGACGATCCGGCACACGTGAGGCGTGCCGGATCGTCTGAGGGAAGGCGATCCGATGTTGAACCCTGGACACGCCGTTGCGCGAAGCCGACTCAAACTTGAAACCGCGCCAGATGAAGAACTCGTCGCGCTCTGCCGGGACGGCGACGAGGGCGCAGTCCGCGTGCTCGTCCGGCGTCACAACCAGCGCCTTTTCAGGGTCGCCCGGGCCGTGGTGCGCAATGATGCCGAGGCCGAAGATGTCGTGCAGGAGACCTATGTCCAGGCATTCACCCATCTCCACACCTTTCGCGGCGAGGCCCGTTTGTCGACATGGCTTACGCGCATCGCGTTCAACGCCGCCCTTGCTCGCGTGCGCCGACGGCGCCCGATGGCTGCGCTCGAGGAGGTCGATGCGCAGGACAGCGGCTCAGGCGGGCGTCTGATCATGTTCCCCTCACCGCCACCACCGCCAAATCCCGAGACGGAGCTGGCCCGCAGCCAGATTCGCGGGGTCCTCGAACGGGCGATCGACGAATTGCCCGATTCCTTCCGGGTGGTTTTCATCATGCGCGACGTGGAAGGCATGAGCACGGAGGAAACCGCCTCCTACCTTTCGATCAGGGTGGAGACGGTCAAGACGAGACTTCATCGCGCGAGAAAGCTGATGCGCTCAGCAATCGAGACGCAATTGTCCGGGGCATTCGCGGAGGCGTTCCCCTTCGACGGGGCGCGCTGCGTCCGAATGGCGGACCGGGTGGTCGAGAGGCTACGGGCGTTAAAGGCGTGAGCGCCGAGGTTTCGGATCCGGGTCCGTCGCGCCCCTCGATCGACCGCTGTCTTGCGGCGCGATTTGTCGGAATGCTAAGCTTTGCCGTCCGCGGATCCCGTCCCTGGAGCAAGATCCCGCGGGTCGGTCGCGGAGGCCTGACGCCGACCTGATGAAAGCTCGACATGATCCGCCTGGCGATTCTGCTGATGGGTTTCGACACCATGCGCCGGCAATGGCGCTCGCTCGCGCTGCTCGGGGGCGTATGGTGCCTGCTTGGTCTGATCATCATGATCGATGCCGCCGATGGGGTCACCGTGGTCATTACGGAGACCTTTGGCTATTTGCTTATTGTCGAGGGCTTGCTGGCGGTTTCCCTGACCCTTGGCCTCGGCGGCTATCGCGGACGGTTCTTCCTGGCGCGCGCGCTGGTGATGATCGCGCTCGGGCTGCTCATCGTCGATCTTCCCTGGCGCAACGACATTGCCAACAGCCTGCTCTTCGGCATCGCTTTCTTGATCGACGGCCTGATCCGGCTCACGGCCGCCTGGCTGGTGCGCTATCCCCGCTGGCGGATCATCGCTGCCGTTGCGCTGCTGGAAATCGGCCTCGCGGTGCTGGCTTTCTCCAATTGGCCGATCTCCTACACCAAGACGGTGCCGTTCTGCATCGGCGTCGCGCTGTTTCTGTCGGGAGCCACCATTCTGCGGTTGGCACTGGGCTTGCGCGGCCTGCCGCCGGCACCGGGCGCCTGGCCGCTCTTTGCCCGCTCGCGCTGGCTGCCGCCGGCGATGAGCCTGACGACCCCATCGGCTGAGGAAGCGAATGATTCGCTGATCGTCCGCGTCTGGACGCCGGTCGCCGCTGCCGGAGAGGCGCGCCGGAGGCCGATGGTCGACCGCTATATCGCGGCCGTAGACCGCAATGGTGTCATCTCCACCGGGCACGCGGCAATGGAATGCGGCTCCAATCTTTACATCAGCCACTATCCGGGGACCGAAATCGACCGCTCGGCGTCGGAGTTCTCGCGCGTCGTGCGGGCGGACACTACCAACGATGTCCAGGGCCGCTTTCAGCCGTCCTATGGTTGTGAGACGTCGCAATGGTGCGAAGCCGACGCGATGGTGAAATTCCACCGCTTCGATGCTGCGAAACTCCAGGCTTTCTGGGCCGCTTACCGGACCGACGACACCTACAACCTGACCAACCGCAATTGCTCCGTCGCGGTGGCGCTGGCGCTCGAAGTGGCGCTCGAGGGCGTCATGCGGTCCGACAGGGTCTGGCGACGGTTCCTTCGCCTGATGTTCAATCCCGATCTGTGGCTCGCTGCCGTGCTGCGCGAGCGCGCCGAGGCCATGACCTGGACGCCGGGTCTCGTGCTGGACTATGCGCGAGCCCTGCGCCGCCTCGTCCATCCGTCGCGCGTGCGCTGGCCCAGCAAGCTTCGCAACGTCCTGCGCGAGCATCGCCGGGTGCGGGCGCAGATCGAGCACGCGGCTGCCTCCGCATGAGCCAGGCCATCGCGCTCAGCAATCGGCAGCGGTTCATCTCGGCGATCGCCGTCGTGGCGACCGCCACGATGTTCGGCCTCACCTACAGTCTCAGCGCCGCCCTGATCGCGCTCGATCTCGCCGAGCGCGGGTTCGGCGAATCGATGATCGGCCTCAATGCGGCGATGCATGCCATCGGCGTGCTCATCGTCGCGCCGCTCCTGCCTCGCATGGTGGGGCATTGGGGCACGAGACGGCTCGTCCTCGTGGCTCTCGCCATGGCCGCGGTGGTGCTCGCGCTTTTTCCTGCCGTGCCCTTCGTCTGGCTCTGGTTTCCCCTCCGCCTCCTGCTCGGCATGGCCTCCGAAGTCCTGTTCGTGCTGTCGGAGACCTGGATCAATTTTCTCACTCTCGAGAAGGCACGAGCCCGCGCGATGGCCGCCTATACGGCGGCGCTTTCGCTTGGTTTCGCCCTGGGCCCGCTGATCCTGTCCTTCACGGGCACGTCGGACGCGACGCCCTATCACTTGGGCGCGGGCCTCGCGCTTCTCGCGCTCGTGCTGATTGCCATGCCGGTGGTCGTTACCCCGACCCGCGAAGAGCCCGCGACGGGAAACCTGCTGCGTTATGCCCGCATCGCCCCGATCGCCATCGCCACCACCGTTCTCAACGCGGCTCTGGAGACGGCCGGACTTTCGTTCCTTGCCCTTTACGCCATCGGCAATGGCTGGGCCGAAACCCCGGCGACGCAACTGATCGCCACCATGATGTTCGGCGCGATCTTCCTGCAACTGCCCATCGGCTGGCTCGGCGACAAGATGGACCGTCGCAAGCTCGTCCTCGCGCTCGGCCTGCTGTCGTCGATCGGCGCGCTGGTCTGGCCTTTCGTGCTCGGGAACCCGCTGCTGGCGCACATCACGGTTTTTATCTGGGGCGGATTGTTCGTCGGTATTTACACGATCATGCTGACCGTCGTCGGCAGCCGCTTCAAAGGGAGCGAACTCGTGGGTATCTACGCCGTGATGGGTCTCACGTGGGGTGCAGGCGCGCTGCTCGGCCCGGCGCTTGCCGGTCTTGCGATGGACGTCACGCCGCACGGATTGCCGATCTTTGCCTCGCTGGCCTGCCTGGCCTTCGTCATCTTCATGGCGCGGGTGAAGAGCAGGGCTTGACGCTTCCGCGCTCGCTACGCTCCGCCTTGAGCCACGCCAGGAGGGGTCGCCAAAATGTCAGACGCTTCTACGGGGGAAATCGCCACCGGCTCGAGAAAAACCGCGGCTGCGCCGGGACGGGTCGAAACCTCCGGCGCCACGGCCTTGGCGGACAAGGTGAGTCCGACAAGCTGCGCCATCGTCTGGCTGGGCATCTCGATGAGACGATGCAGCACCCAACTCAGGAGCAGCGTCACGCCGAAGGCGATAATCACTCCTGCGCCTGCCGGAAATCCGACCCGCGCCAGAGTCCAAAGGATCACGTACCCGACGATCGCGTGCACGGCATAGAGCGGATAGCTCACCGCCGCCAGAAACTGCAGCGGCCTCCTCGTCGCCCAGGCTCCCTGAAACCGATAGGCGAGCAGAAAGACCGCGAGTGCGACTGCGTAACTTACCCTCGACGTCAGGGTCAGCGTGCTCGGGGTGATGGCTGCTCCGGCAAGGAACAATCCGAAGAGCCCGACCACCATTGCCGCCAAGGCACGGCGGGTGAGAAAGCCGCGGAAATGAAAGTTCACCGCGACGCCGATGAACATGAACATCAGAAACGGACCGTTCAACGCCGCGACAGTGACGAACTTCCAGGCTCCTCGGGCCAAGAGGGAGGACGGCCCGACATTTCCGAGGAGCGCCATGACGATACATGTGCCGAAGAGGAAAAGTGGTGCCGCAAAGGCGAGGATGCGACCCCGCGCCAACAGCCCCGCGACGATCGCACAAACCACATAGAAGCGGATTTCCATCTCGATGGTCCAGACAACACCATCGATTCGGTCGACTGGAATGATCGCCCGGAGCCCCGCGACCGCGTGCGTTGCAACATGCCAGGGTGAGAATGGGAATTGCTCTCCCCTTGCGGCGAAGAGCAGGCCGAGGCTTGCGACGCCGATCAGGAACCCGGCCGCATAAACAGGCAGAATCCGCACGGCTCTGGCGACCAGAAAGCCAAGCGGATTGTAGCGCTGCAGCGAGAACGGGATCACGAAGCCGCTGATGAGGAAGAAGAGGCCGACGCCGAAAGCGCCCCAATTGAAAGCCACGTGCGGAAAGAGCCACGGTGCGAGATACGGGTTCTCGATGGAGGCGGGCAAGGGCGCCAGCTTGAGTGGCCCGACGGTGCCGGCGCGGTCCAGCCAGAAAGTTCCCAGAAAATGCGACGCGACCACCGCGAGAGCCGCGGGACCGCGCAATGCGTTCGCAAATTCAACTCGCCCCGCCGACATTCCGCCCCTCACGTTTCACATCCCGTACCAGATCCCGACGCGCGTGAACACTGCCGCATCGTGTGCGGGCTGCCTCGGCGATCGAGGTTTCGAAAAGTGACGACCGGCGGGCCTGAAGGTCGTCAGGCCTCGCGTTTCGAATGCGCCACTGGTCTGGGAGAGCGTGGTGCCCCTGGCCGGAATCGAACCAGCACTCCTTGCGGAACTCGATTTTGAGTCGAGCGCGTCTACCAATTCCGCCACAGGGGCAATGCGGGTGCCGAGTAACATAGGTTGCGCCGGGCGGTCAACGGTCGCGGCACGCTGCCTCTCGCCACGGAGGGCGGCTTGTGCTCAAAGGGGCCGGGCAGCGACGCGATGATCTGCGCGTCATCCGCCCCGGTTCAGGCTCCGTTGGGACTGAACTGATCTCCAGTTCGCCCGATAGCTTCAGGGATGCCATGCTGAGACGCCTTTACGATTGGACCCTGTCGCTGGCGGCAAAACCCTCCGCGCCTTATGCGCTGGCGCTTGTCTCGTTTGCCGAAAGCTCTTTCTTTCCGGTCCCGCCGGACGTGATGCTGGTGCCCATGATGCTGGCGCGGCCTGATCGTGCCTGGTCCTACGCGCTCATCTGCACCGTCGCGTCGGTTGTGGGCGGCGTTCTGGGCTACCTGATCGGATATCTCCTCTACGACTCGGTCGGAGCCTGGCTGTTTCAGGTCTATGGGCTGGCGGACGGGGCCGAGGCGTTTCGGCATTCCTATGGCGAATACGGACACTGGATCATACTTCTGAAAGGCTTGACGCCGATCCCCTACAAGCTGGTGACGATCACATCGGGCTTTGCGGGCTACCCCCTCGGCTGGTTCATCCTCCTGTCGGTTCTCACCCGCGGCGCCCGTTTCTTCCTCGTGGCAGTGCTGATGAGCCGGTACGGGTCGGCCATCAAGGGCATCATTGATCGGAATTTCAACGTGGTGGCGGCCGGCGCCATTACCGCCATCGTCGGCGGCTTCGTGGCTTTCCGCTATTTGTTCTGAGGACGTGCCGATGCGATTCCCCCTCAATCTCCGGCAAGCCTCCCTGACCATCGCTCTTGTTGCGGCGGCCACCGTCGGCGGCGCGCTCCTGTTCCAGCATGTATGGGGTTATCAACCCTGCAAGCTCTGTCTGCAGCAGCGCTATCCGTATTATCTCGGCATTCCGTTGGCCTTGGCGGGCGCCCTGCTGCCGCGCCAATGGACGCGTGCGGGGCTTTATCTGATGGTGCTGCTCTTCGTCGCCAGCGCGGCCCTTGGGGCTTACCACGCCGGTGTCGAATGGGGCCTATGGCTCGGCCCGAGCGATTGCGGCGGCAATGTCAGCACCGGTCCCGGCAATGTCGGCGATCTCATGAGCCAGCTCAATTCCATCCGCGTCGTCAGCTGCACGGAGGCGGCATGGCGTTTTCTCGGCCTTTCGCTCGCAGGCTGGAACGTGCTGATCTCGCTTGGAATTGCCGGCCTGGCATGGAGCGCCGCGCGCCGCGGCTGATACTTACGGCTCCAGTTCGCTGTCCCAGTAGAGATAGTCGAGCCAGCTGTCGTGCAGGTAATTCGGCGGGAAGAGGCGGCCGTTGGAATGAAGATCCTGCAGCGTCGGTGCGAACGGGTTCTGGCGGGGCCACATCTCCACGTGGCTGGGGAGGCGGTCGCCCTTCCGCAGGTTGCAGGGTGCGCAGGCCGCGACCACGTTCTCCCAGGTGGTCTGTCCGCCCTTTGAGCGGGGAATGACGTGATCGAAGGTCAGGTCCTCGCGAGTGCCGCAATATTGGCAGGTAAACCGATCGCGCAGGAAGACGTTGAAGCGGGTGAAGGCCGGGTGCCGAGAGGGCTTGACGTAGGTCTTGAGGGAAATCACCGAAGGCAGGCGGATTTCGAAGGACGGACTTCGGACCGTCTTGTCATATTGGGAGACGATGTTGACGCGGTCGAGGAAGACCGCCTTGATCGCATCCTGCCAACACCAGATAGACAAGGGGTAGTAGCTCAACGGCCGGTAATCGGCATTGAGGACGAGGGCCGGGCAGGCCTCCGGTCGCACAACAGGTTGGACGTGTATCGTCACCGTATCTCCTCGGTCAGAAGAGCAGCACCCCGTAGGGATTAAGACTACAGGAATTGTGACGCTGTTGTGAAGCGGACCTGAGGCAACTCTGTGACGCACCCACAAGAAAGCTGGCGAAGGACAGAAATTCCTCGCCAGCGAGCCGTCGCCATGGGATTTCGGTCAAATATCTCCGATTCCCCGGTTCTGCGGCGGTTTGATTCCAGATGAGCTTCTTTCACCAGGCCGCCGCAGACGTCGAACACCTCATCATGGTCTACGGTGCGTTGGCGCTGTTCGTCGTGATCTACTTCGAGTCGTTCGGAGTGCCCCTGCCCGGCGAGAGCGCCCTCATTGCGGCCTCGTTGCTCGCCACACGGGGCGATCTCGATCTTGGACACGTGTTTCTGGCGGCTTTCCTGGGCGGCGTGCTGGGGGACAGCACCGGATACCTGATCGGGCATATCGGCGGCAGGCGGCTGCTCGAACGGTACGGTTCGCTGGTGAAGCTGACGCCGGAGCGTCTGGCACAGGTGGAATCGCTTGCGCGCCGCAGGGGCTTCCTGATGGTGCTGACGGCGCGGTTCGTGGTGGTGCTCCGGCAGCTCAACGGATTGGTCGCGGGCTCCGTGGGGATGCCTTGGACGCATTTCGTGGCCGCCAACGGCCTGGGCGGAGCGCTCTGGGCGGGCCTGTGGACGCTGGGGCCGTACTACTTCGCGGATCTGTTCGGCCGCTTCATCTAGGCTTGATGGCCCGGGCTGATCTACGGCGCCCGTTTGCCCGGCACCGCACCGGCCGCCTTGAGCCGCGCGATCTCGTCCCGGATCGGCTTGAACGGACCGTAGACATGCTGCGCCAGGCTGAACCCGTCGGCATAGGGGCCGTAGGGCGTGTCGGCCGGCTTTTGCAGGAGATCGGGGTAATCCTTGTCGAGATCCGCCTTGATCGGCCGCGGCTGCGAGATCACGAAGGCCGCAACGTCCCACGCATCCTCGACGGAGAGACGCGGCATCACATAACTGGTGCCGTTCGGCATGTTGTCGTGCGCGAAATTCGCCAGCGTGACGAGGCGGTTCATGCCCGCGCTGTTGTTGAAACTGTCCGGCCCCCAGAGCGGCGGCACCATGTAGCCGAGATCGGTCGTTGGCAGAGAGCGGCGCAGGCCCGCGCCGTCGGTCCCGTGGCAGATGGCGCAGTTCTGCTTGAAGATGCCGTTGCCGCGCACAGGATCGGCCGCACGGTCCAGTTCGGCCATCTGACCGGCCCCATAACCGGTCAGTTTCTCGCCCGGCTTCACTCCGAGCGACAGAAACCCGACATAGGCCACCATTGCGCGCATTTCTTGCGACTCGATGGGCAGCGGCTTGCCGTTCATGCTCCGCGTCATGCAGGCATTGAGCCGCTGCTCGATGGTGATCGGTTGGCCGCTTTCGGAATCGTATTGCGGAAACTGGTCCAGCAATCCCCACAAGGGATTGCCGAATTTTTTCGTGCCGGCGTCGAGATGGCAGTTGCGGCACGCCAGATTGTTGCCCGCATAACGTTTGGTCGCATCCGGTACGAGCGGGCCGATATGGGCATAAGTGGCGGTGATGAGGTCGCGTCCGCGACGCACGAGCCGTCCGTGATCGTCGTCAGGCAGGGAACCGATGTCCGGGACGTTCCAGAACGGATCGGGCGCGGGGGATCCTTGCGCGTAAACCTGCTGAGCGCCGAAAGCCGAAAGCGCGAGCAGAGCCGCAACTGCCATGCGGCGGAGTCCTTGTTTGACCATGAGATGCCCCAGCGAGATGCGGGTATTCTGCCAAGAGCGTGGGCGTATTGCCAGCTTGATGGCCGGGAAGCGGCGCCCGCCTGAGATCAGCATGCAGACCTACAGCTCACCCCAGTTCTTTTTATTTGCAGCATCGAAGACGATAAAGCCCTCCGGCGATTTCACGCCGATTTTGCCCTGCTGGGGGAAATCGATGATATCCACGTCACGGTTCTCGCCGCCCATCAGATAGACGAGTTCGCCGGCACTGTCGTTGCGCAGGTGATGGGGAAGGGACGGCGTTCCAAACGCGATGAAATCGCCGGGGCCGACGATATGCTCCTCCTCTCCGGAGATCAGCGTCGCCTGCCCCTCGAGGATATAGAGCCACTCCTCCTCGAAATGATGGGCATGCAGGACGAAGGATTCCTTCCCGGGCTGGATGCGACCGAGGCTCACCGGCGCACGCGCCAGGCCGGCAAGGCGGCTCAAGGGAGCGCCGCCCAACTCGGACCGGGGATTGTAGGGATGGCTGAAGACGGTCGGCTGAGCCGCAATGTCGGCGGCGCGAAGAATGACGGCGGGTTTGCGCCCCTCGCTCACCGCGTCGGAACCGGTTTCTCACCGCGATAATCGTAGAACCCGCGCTTGGCCTTGCGACCGAGCCAGCCGGCTTCGACATATTTCACCAGAAGCGGGCAGGGGCGGTATTTCGAATCGGCCAGACCCTCGTGCAGAACCTGCATCACCGACAGGCAGGTATCGAGGCCGATGAAATCTGCGAGCTGCAGTGGGCCCATGGGATGGTTGGCGCCCAGCCGCATGGCTGTGTCGATGGCCTCGACCGAGCCGACGCCCTCATAGAGCGTGTAGATGGCCTCGTTGATCATCGGCAGCAGAATGCGGTTGACGATGAAGGCCGGAAAATCCTCCGAGACCGTCGTCGTCTTGCCGAGTTTGCCGATGAACTCCTTGGCGGATTCATAGGTCGGGTCTTCGGTGGCGATGCCGCGGATCAGCTCCACGAGCTGCATGACCGGGACCGGGTTCATGAAGTGGATGCCAATGAAGCGCTCGGGCCGATCGGTCGATGCCGCGAGCCGCGTGATCGAAATCGACGAGGTGTTGGTGGCGATCATCGTGTCCGGACGGAGGGACGGACAAAGCGCCGTGAAGATCTTGCGCTTCACCTCTTCGTTCTCGGTCGCCGCCTCGATCACGATGTCGCAAACCGCCAGATCGTCATAGGTGGGCGCGGGCGTGATGCGCGCGAGTGCGGCTTTGCGCTCGGCGTCGGTGATCGCTTCCTTCGAGACCTGGCGTGCCATGTTGCCGGTGATCGTGGCGAGGCCGGCATTGATGCGCTCTTCCGAGAGGTCGTGGAGCCGAACATCAAAACCCGCGAGCGAGCAGACGTGAGCGATGCCGCTGCCCATCTGGCCAGCGCCGATCACTCCGACTGTTTTGATCTCGATACTCATCTTGCCTGTCGCCTCAGACGTCTCGCCATGAAAAGGGGCCCGGGCGGCAACGCCGCGCGGGGCATACACATTCCTGACCCGATTACCCTGCTTTGGTCAACTCTTCTTGCAGCTGTGGCAGGATCGTGAAGAGATCGCCGACGAGGCCGTAATCGGCGACCTGGAAGATCGGCGCCTCCTCGTCCTTGTTGATGGCAACGATTACCTTGGAATCCTTCATGCCGGCGAGGTGCTGGATGGCGCCCGAGATGCCGACCGCGATATAGAGTTGCGGCGCCACCACCTTGCCGGTCTGGCCGACCTGCCAGTCGTTGGGGGCATAGCCGGCATCGACCGCAGCGCGGCTGGCGCCCATGGCGGCTCCGAGCTTGTCGGCGATCGGCTCGATGTACTTGGCGAAGTTCTCGGCCGAGCCGAGCGAACGGCCGCCCGAGATGATGATCTTCGCCGAGGTCAGCTCGGGCCGGTCGCTCTCGGCGATCTCCTCGCCCTTGAAGGTGGAGAGAAGCGGATCGGCCGCTGCCGCCACCGTTTCGATCGCCGCATTGCCGCCCTCGGGCGCTGCCGGGAAGGCCGAGATGCGCACGGTGATGACCTTCTTGGAATCGGTTGCCTGCACCGTCTGGATGGCATTGCCGGCATAGATCGGACGCTCGAAGGTGTCGGGTGAAACCACCTTGGTGATGTCCGACACCTGCATCACATCGAGGAGAGCCGCCACTCGGGGCAGCACGTTCTTGCCCGTGGTGGTGGCCGCCGCCACGATGGCGTCATAGGCGCCTGCCAGCGAAACGATCAGCGCCGCGACCGGCTCGGCGAGCTGATGCTCGTATGCCGGGGCCTCGGCGAGCAGAACCTTCTCGACGCCGTCGAGCTTCGCCGCAGCCTCGGCGGCCGCCTTGGCGTTCGCGCCCGCCACCAGCACATGGACCGGTCCACCCAGAGCCTTGGCGGCCGAGAGTGCCTTGTGGGTCGCGTCCTTGAGGTGAGCGTTGTCGTGCTCGGCGATCAGCAATGTGGTCATCTGTCTCTTTCCTACCTTAGAGCACGCCGGCTTCGGTCTTCAGCTTCTGGACCAGTTCGGCCACCGAGCCGACCTTCACCCCGGCCTTGCGGCCGCCCGGCTCCGTGGTCTTGATCACCTTGAGACGGGACGCGATGTCGACGCCCAGGGCCTCGGGCGACGTTTCGTCAAGCGGCTTCTTCTTTGCCTTCATGATGTTGGGCAGACTCGCATAGCGCGGCTCGTTCAGGCGCAGGTCCGTCGTGACGACCGCCGGCAGCTTCAGGGCCACCGTCTGCAACCCGCCATCGACCTCGCGGGTGACGTCGATTCCACCGTCGCCGGGGGTCACCCGGAACGCGAAGGTCCCCTGCGGCCAGCCCAGCAGGGCCGCCAGCATCTGACCGGTCTGGTTGGCGTCGTCATCGATCGCCTGCTTGCCGAGAATGACCAGATCGGGCTTCTCCTGCTCGACTACCTTTTGCAGGAGCTTGGCGACGGCGAGCGGTTCAACCACCGCATCGGTTTTCACCAGAATGCCGCGATCCGCGCCCATGGCGAGAGCGGTCCGGATCGTCTCGCCCGCCTGTTGCGGGCCGATCGACACCGCCACGACTTCGCTCGCCTTGCCCTGTTCCTTCAGCCGGATGGCTTCCTCGACGGCAATCTCGTCGAAGGGGTTCATCGACATCTTCACGTTCGCAAGCTCGATCCCCGAGCCATCACCCTTCACTCGGACCTTCACGTTGAAATCAACAACGCGCTTCACACACACCAGAAGCTTCATAGGGCTGTCCTCATCGAAAGATACAGGTCCGATGGCGCGTGGCCGCCTATCCGGACGGGCAGGGAAATGTTCGCCGGGACCCTATATCGCAGACCGCGATTGTCAACGCGGCGCGTGCATCTCGTGCGCCTCGATTCGCGCGAGCAGCGGATCGAAGCGATGACGCATGAACGGAATGAGCACGGCGCCGGCGACGAACCCACCGAGATGCGCGAACCACCCAACGCCGTCATCGGCGCTGAAGAACGCGGACGCGAATTGCAGCACGAACCAGAACCCGATGGCCCAATAGGCCGGCAGGCGAAGTGGCAGGCCGTTCAGGAACAACGCCCAGATCCGCACCCGCGGGTACAGGATGAGATACGCTGCGACGACGCCCGAGACTCCTCCCGAGGCGCCGATCAGGGGGCGGTGGGATGCCGGGTCGATCACCGCATGGAGGAGGCTCGCGGCGGTTCCGCACAAGACAAAAAACAGAAGAAAGCGGCCATGCCCCATGGCATCCTCGACATTATCGCCGAAGACCCACAGGAACAGCATGTTGCCGATCAGGTGGAAAAGCGATCCGTGCAGGAAGATGTTCGTCACGAGCGTCATCTCGACCGGCACGAACGGAAACCCTTCGGGCAGGACTTCAGCACCGAACAACACCGCGGGGATCAGCCCGAAACCGGCCACCATTTCGTCAGCGCCGATCGGCGTATGGAACGTGAGGATGTATAAAAAGATGCAGAGCGCCATCAGCCCGCGCGTGGCGAACGGCGTCTTCATGTTCTTCAGGGGGACGCCGTCGTGAAGCGGGAGGAACATGGTCTGCTTCAGCGATTCTGGCCGGGAACCCAGAGGACGTCCAAAGCACCTTTGTCGTTGATGTAGCGGGAGGCGACGAAAAGAAGATCGGACAGGCGGTTGAGGTAGCGCACCGCCTCCACCGAGACGACCTCGTCGGGCTTTTCCGAGAGTTCGACCACCCGCCGCTCGGCACGGCGGCAAACCGTCCGTGCGAGATGGAGCGCGGCGGCGGCTGCCGTCCCGCCGGGCAGGACGAAGGAGCGCAACGTCGACAGATGCGCGTTCATCTCGTCGATCTCGCGTTCGAGACGATCGACCTGACCCTGCGTGATGCGCAAGGGCGTATAGGGAAGGGGCTTGCCGGTTTCCACCGTCGCCAGATCCGAGCCGAGATCGAACAGGTCGTTCTGGATCCGGCTGAGAACGGCATCGAGCGCGTCGCCCGCAGTGTGCAGACGGACCATGCCGAGACACGCATTGGTTTCATCCACCGTGCCATAGGCCTCGATGCGGAGATCGTGTTTCGCGCGACGCCCACCCGCCGCCAGGGCCGTCGTGCCGGTATCGCCTGTCCGGGTATAAATCCTGTTCAGAACGACCATGTCGGCTCTCCAGCGTGCGATCAGAACGTATAGCCGACCCGCGCGCCCACATTCGTCAGGCCGCGGTTTTCGGAACAGGCCCCGGCATTCGTCAGGTGCTCGAGTGTCGCCATGACGCTCCAGTTTGCCGAGAGCCTGACGCCGACCGAACCGGATTCGCGAAAGAGGGGCGAGCAGCCAAGCGATTCAAGGTTCCGAGACATGGCGGAGGTTTTGGTGTCACCGTCGTGGAATGCGCCCCCAATGCTTCCCTCGACGAAGAGGGAGGGCGTGATGTCGACAGTCCATGAAAGGCCCGCATAGGCGAAACTCGTCTGGCCATCGAAGTTCAGGCTGCCGCCCACATGCGGCCGGGGAATAAAATAACTGGTGAAGAGGTCGGAGGCTGTGAACGGTTTCGCGAACAGGATCTCGCCGGTCAGGTTGGCCGAGTTGCCCCGGCTCTCGGCTCCCCAGGGATCGTGGGCCGAAAAGCCGAAGCGGAATTCCGACAGGAGACCGCGCTGTGGACTGGCCGGCTTCTTCCAATCCACCGCGGAGGCGCAAGGGGCGCCCACGACGGCGAGCAGAAGGCTCAGACCTGTAACTGTGCCCACACGCATACGGGGGTCGTTCCAATACTTAGCAAAGATAATGAGGCCATGCCGCGAAGCGGTTATGGCTAATGGCGTCTTATAGAGAGCGCCGCCGACAAGCTGTCAATATGGCAGGCGAGAGCATGATGCCGAAATGTGCAACGGTCTTCGGACGACATCATGCTCCAACTTATTGGAATCGATCTTATGCCTTTGGAAAATTCCCCCCAAAGGCATCGTGATCTAGGCGGCGCGCCACCAGATCACCCCCATGATGACGATGATGGCCACGAATTGCAGCAAAACCCTTAATCGCATCAGGTGTTGCGACTTGCTTGCGTCGCCGCCCCGCAACATGTTGACAAGTCCCAGCAGCAGAACGATCGCGACGGCGAGGACGGCCACCGGGACGAGGATGTCGGCGAAGCTGTTCATGGAGAATTCCACTGTCGGCGAAGCGGATACCGGCGCCGAAAAGCTGATGGAGAAGCCCGGCTCGGATCAAACGAAACTGGATCGGTCAAAGAATCGGGCGGAAAATGCAGCGAACGCCGTCTCAAAGCAAGCGCGCGGCGGTTCTCTTCAGTTGCGGCGCAGGAGGCGGTCGAAATAATCCAGCTCTTCCTGAGGCCGCGTCGGGTCACCGAGCTTGCGCCGCAATTCCTCGAGAATGCGGCCGGCCCGTTGCGCCGGGGATTCGTTGACGCTGGGGATTGGGCGTCCTCCTTCCGCGGCGTCGCGTGAGCGCGTCGGGCGGCCGAGCGGATCATTGTTCTCTCGTCCCGCCTGCTCGCGGCCCTGGGGATTCGCCTGGCCGCCGGGCTGATCGCCCGCCTGCTCGTTGCCCTGCTGGCCTTCCTGCATCTGCTGCATTTGTTGAGCCATGCCCTGCATGCCGCGGCGAAGCCCTTCGAGAGCTCGTCCCTGGGCGTCGACGGCCTCGCCGTCCTGACCTTGTCCAAGGGCGCCCTCGGCCTCCCGCATCGCCTCCTCGGCATCGCCAAGGCCCTGCTCGTTCTGCATGCCTTGGCCCTGCATGCGGCGCTGAAGTTCGCGCAGGCGCTCCCGGAGGGCTTGCTGGCGCTCGCTCAGGCCCTTGCCGCTCTGTCCTTCCTGCTGGCCTTCGCCTTCTTCGCCGTTCTCCGCCTGCTCCTGGTTGTCACCCGGCTCTCCGCGCTGCCCACGCTGGCGGTGTTGCCGATTGCGGTCGCCCTGCTGCATTCGCCGGTTCTGGCCGTCGCGGAAGGTGTCGTCTCGCAGGTTTTGCTGATCGCGTGCCATATCCTCCAGATCGCGCATGGATTGCTGCATCTCGCGGCCGAGCGGATCGGACATCCGGCCATCGGGCCGGGCGGTCTGCAGATTCTCGAGGATGTTGCGCAGCTCGTCGAGGAGGCGCTGTGCCTCCGCCACGTCGCCACGCCGCATGGCGTCTTCCATCTTCTCCAGCATGCGGTTGAGATCGTTCTGCGAAATGACGCGGTCCGGTTCGCGCTGGTTGGGGTCCTGCGTCGTGGGGTTATCCTGCATCCGCTGGGCGAATTCGCGCAGGAACCTGTCCATGGCCTGCCGCAACTCGTCGGTCAGGCGCTTGATCTCGCTATCCGGCGCGCCGCGGTCCATCGCCTCCTTCAGGCGCTCCTGCGCGGCGCGCAATTGCTGCTCGCTGTCCGAGAGATTGCCGTCCTCGATCTGCACCGCCATGGTCCACAACCACTCGGCAACCTCGAGCAGGGCCTCATCGCTGCGCGCTTGGCGCAGCCGCTCCGCAGCGAGGCGAAGGCCCATGAACACGCCCCATTGCGGCGTGAAGCTGTCGGGTTCGATCAGCAGGGCATCGAGGGCGGTCTGCACCCATCTGCGATCATCCGGCGCGAGGACGAGATCGCGCCGTTGCTCCACCAAGGCTTTCGCCAGCGGGTTGGAGAAGGCCCGCTGCGGCAACGTGAAATCGATCGTTTCGCTCAATCCCTCCTGGCCCGCCTCATCCTTGACGCGGAGCTGGATCTTGACCTTCGCGCCGGCCCAGGGATGGGTCGAAAGGTCGACGAGCGCCCGGGTCTCCGGCGCATTCTCGTCGTGGTTCGGAATGGCGAGGGAAAGCGCAGGCGCGGGCACCAGGCTGCGCCCGGTGACATTGCCGGATCGCTCGACCAGACCGTCGGTCGAAGCGATGCCGTAATCGTCCTTCCCTTTGTAGACGAGTGTGAAGCCGCCCTGGCCGTTCACCTCCGGCGGCCCCGTGAAGGCGATTGCGGGTGCACGGTCTGGAATCGCCTCGAAGGTCAGGCGCGCGCCGCTCGCGAACCCGGTCTTGAGGCTGATCTCGGAATTGGCTTCCAGCGTAAAGCGCTCCTCGCGCAGATCGGCGCGCTGGCCCGCTTTGGGCGGCAGGGGTGCGAGGCCGGCGCCCGCCGTGATTTCGGCCGTGCCCTCACCGGCGATGCGGATCACCACCGTGGATCGGACCGGCATGCGCAGCGTCTGGCTCTTGGCGAGGTCGATCATGACGGGCGGCGCTCTCGTGTAGAGCGGCGGGTCGACCCAGCCGTCGATCCGGAACGCCGGACCGGGCCCGGCCGGCATCCGCCAGTCGAAGGCGGAGGAGAGACGGGGTCCCATTTCGGGACCGGCCACGAATGCGCTCGCCACGAACGCCAAAAGCGCGACCGCTCGCAGGGCATAGAAATCCCGCTTGGGCATGTCGGGCCGGGGCGGCGCAACCCTCATATGCCGGATGGCGTCCTCCGCCCGGCGTCGATGGAGCGCCCAGAGGGCACGTGTGCCAGGGTCGGCGGAACCGATGGTCAGGGTGTCGACGAGCGTATGGGCTGGCGAATGGCTCAGGCCGGTATCACGATCGATGCGCCCCAGAACCTCTGAGCGGGTCGGCCGGCGAAACCGGATCAGCGGCCAGAACGAGGCCGCGAAGACGGCAGCAAACAGGCCGAGACCGATCATCCGTCCCACGGGGCCCATATCGAGCCACAATCCGAACCAGGAGGCGGTCAGAAAAACGAGGACGATTCCGACGGGGAGCCACGCGCGCGGCCAAGCCTGCTCCCAGGTCAGCGCCGTGCGGGCACGCACCATCAGTTCCCCGAAACGGGACGCAATCTGGCTTGAAGCGGGCAACGTGCCCGGGCCTTCGCTCATGCCGTCCGTCTCCTCGCGCGCATCGAAGCCCCCACCGGAAGCTATCATGGCGTTAGGTCATGACCAGCGGCGAATTGGGCAACTCCGCCATGATGGAAACGAAACGCGTTCACAAAATGACGATGAGCAGGCCCTCCTGCGGACGAATACCGCAGCTTGAGAGCCTCAGGAGAGCCAGCCGGGCAGCCGGTCGAGGCCGATGAGATCGTCGTAGCTTTGGCGCGGACGGATCACCGCGTGACCTGCATTCTTGACCAGCACCTCCGGAACCAGCAGGCGGGTGTTATAGGTATTCGCCGTCACGGCCCCATAGGCGCCCGTCGTCATGATGGCGATCAGATCGCCCGCCTTCAGCGCCGGCATGTCGCGTGACAGGGCGAGGTAATCGCCGGTCTCGCAGACCGGGCCGACCACATCGGCAACCAGGCGGCCCGTATTCGGACCTGCCTCGATGACCGGCTTGATATCATGGAAGGCGTCGTAAAGCGTCGGTCGGATCAGGTCGTTCATGGCCGCATCGACGATCACGAAGGACTTGTCGGCTCCCTCCTTCACGTAGATGACCTGCGTCACAAGAATTCCCGCATTGCCCGCAATGAGGCGGCCCATCTCGAAGACCAGCTTGAGACCGAGATCGTTCGTGTGGCGCTTGATGATGGCGGCGTAGGCCTGCGGATCGGGCGGCGGCTCGTTGTCCTCGCGGTAGGGGATGCCCAACCCGCCGCCGAGATCGATGTGACGGAGCTTGTGGCCGTCGGCCATCAGATCGCGGGCCAATTCGGCCAGCAGCGCGCTGGCATTGTCGAAAGGCTCCAGATCGATGATCTGGCTTCCGATATGCATATCGACGCCCGTCACCTCGATACCCGGCAGCTTAGCGGCGAACGCATAGACGTCGCGGGCCCGGGCGATGGGAATGCCGAACTTGTTCTCGGACTTGCCGGTGGAGATTTTCTTATGCGTCTTCGCATCCACGTCGGGGTTGATGCGGATCGAAATGGGCGCGCACATCCCTTTTGAAACCGCGACTTCGGAGAGGGCTTCCAGCTCCTGCTCGGATTCCACATTGAAACACAGGATGCCGCTGTCGAGCGCAAACGACATTTCGCGCTTCGTCTTTCCGACGCCCGAGAAGACGATGCGCTGGCCGGGCACGCCTGCAGCGAGCGCCCTGCGAAGTTCACCCTCGGACACGATGTCCATCCCGGCGCCGAGTTCGCCCAGCGTCCGCAAGACCGCCTGGTTGGAATTCGCCTTCATGGCGTAGCAAACCAGGGTGTCGCGATCCGCGAATGCTTCGGCGAAGACGCGGTAGTGCCGCTCCAGCGTCGCCGAGGAATAGCAATAGAACGGCGTGCCGACCTCGCTCGCGATCTGGCGCAGGTCAACATCTTCGGCGTGCAGGACGCCGTTGCGATAAGCAAAGTGGTGCATGGCGAAACCTAGAGAATCGGATCGAGAATGAAGCGCGTCTTCGGAATGGTGATCGGACGGTTGCTCGTCTTGCGCGGCGTACCGACCGGGGACGGCAACGCGCCCTGCGACGCACTCGTGCCGTCCGCTGCCTGCTGAGCCGGCGCGGCGTTCGGATCGGGCGGCGGCTCGAGAGCGCCGCGACGACCGCAGGCGGAAAGGCCGAGAAGAACGATGCCCGCCACCAGGAGGGCACGGGAAAACGCGAGGCTGGACGACATTAGATGCTCCGAAACTTGGCCGCACCATAACGACATCCGCGCGCCGATGCGAGAGGCAACCCGACGGTCATTGACGCTCCTTGACGCGAGTGGCACGAGCCGCTTGCAACCCCACCGGATTGTGATGGGGAATGGCGAGGGCGCGTCCTTTGAACGCTTGAGGTAGCGCAGAAAACACGGCACACCCCGCCCATGTCGAACCTCTCAAGCTCCCGCTTCGTTCAATTGTCCGCCTTGCTCGCCCTGGTGGGAGGCGCTGGCTGGTACGCCCTGCAGATGCGAGGCTCCTCCGGCGCCGCTAGCGGCGAGTGCCGTGCCTCTGCGGCAATGGTCGACCGGCTGAAGCCCTTGGCGACGGGCGAAGTGGCGGCTCTTGCCGTCAGCAACGCCCCCAAGCCTCCGCCGGCGATCAGTTTCACCGGCCCCGATGGGCAGCCGCGGACCTTGTCCGATTTCAAAGGCAAGGCGGTTCTGGTCAACCTGTGGGCGACGTGGTGCGTGCCCTGCCGGGAGGAAATGCCGGCTCTGGACAAGGTGCAGACCGAATTCGGCGGACCGGCCTTCGAGGTGGTCGCAATCAACGTAGACACACGCAATGCCGAGAAGCCCAAGGCCTGGCTGCAAGAGAACGGCATTCACAACCTTGCCTATTATGCCGACCCGACCGGCAAGCTCCTGCAGGTCCTGCAGAAATCCGGCCACGCGGTCGGCTTGCCGACGACCCTGCTGGTCGATGCGGCAGGCTGTGAGATCGCGCTTTTGAAGGGACCCGCCGAATGGGCCTCTCCCGAGGCCCTGGCCTTCGTCCGCAGCGCGCTCGCGAAGCCCTAGATCACGATGCCATTGGACGGCACCGTTCAAAGGCATAAGACGTGATCGATTTCAATAAGCTAGGGCATCATGCCCTAGCGGAGCTGGGACCTGGTGATGCCGGCACCATCCGGCACGCCGATCTCTCCCGAGAATGCCGCTTTGGCGAGGCGCCACGGGCGATCCATCGCGCTTCGGGCCTTGCCCTTCGCCAGTCGGCGGGGCGTGCCGTCCGCGAGGATCTCGTCGATGACGATGAAACCAAAGGCCTGCAGCATGAGAGCCGCCATCTTGGTGGCGGTGTCGTCGGCCGGCAACGCGAGGGAGCCTGCCGTATAGATCCGCTCGAGGATGGTCCGGGGAGCGGTTTCGCCGATGGAAGGCGCGCGCCGCTTCAGCGCGATGACATTCGTCGTCTCGTCGATCATGGCAAAGACCCCCGTCCGGGTGCCGCATCATAATTTTCGTGCGGCGTTGCTCAATTTCCGGACGAGGCATTTTGCCGACAATCGGGGCCGCTGGAAATCGCGACTTATGTCGCGGGACATCAGGTCGCCCTCGCACGAAAAAAGGCGGAGCCTTGCCCCGCCCTGAAAACCGGTCCGGACGCTCGCGTCAGGCCGTCTGCTTGACCTCGATGCCTTTGTCGACGAAGAGCTGCTGCAATTCGCCGGCCTGGAACATCTCGCGCGTGATATCGCAGCCGCCGACGAACTCGCCCTTGACGTAGAGCTGGGGGATCGTCGGCCAGCTCGAATAATCCTTGATGCCCTGGCGGATGCCCTCGTCATCGAGGACGTTGATGCCCTTGTAGGGAACGCCCAGATAGCCAAGGATCTGCACAACCTGGCCGGAAAACCCACACATGGGGAATTGCGGCGTGCCCTTCATGAAAAGCACCACGTCGTTGGACTTCACCTCGTTCTCGATCGCCTGACGGGCATCGGTCATGGAATTCTCCTGATTTGCCGGCGTTCAAGGCGCCGGGTCCTTTTAATTGTCGGGTGCGACGGTGGTGAGCGCAAGGGCGTGCAGCGCGCCACCCATGCGGCCTTGCAGCGCTGCGTACACCATCTGGTGCTGCTGAACGCGGGATTTTCCCTTGAACGCCGCCGAAGTCACGGTCGCCGCGTAGTGATCCCCGTCGCCGGCCAGATCCTTGATCTCCACCGTCGCGTCAGGGATGGCGGCCTTGATCAGGGTCTCGATGTCGCGCGCGTCCATAGGCATGGATGTGGATCCTCAGGCCTTGCCGGCCATGTAATCGGGCAGCCACGATTCGTGAGCAGCCTTCAGGGTTGCGACCGATATGGCCTGCGCGCCCGGCAGAATCAACGACGCCCCGCCCGTGACGCCGAGCAACGCGGCCGGAACGCCGATGGCGGTGGCCTCATAGAGAATGTCCGCGGCTACGTCCTGCTTCACCGCCAGCACATAGCGTCCCTGGTCCTCACCGAACAGGAAGGCGTGTCGTGGCAGGTCGGCGGGTTCCGCCGTGAGGGAGGCGCCGGTCCCGCCCGCCATCGCCATCTCGGCGAGGGTGAGCGCGAGGCCGCCATCGGAGCAATCGTGGACCGTGTCGACCTGTCCCGAGCGGATGAGCTGCCGCACGAAATCGCCGTTGCGCCGCTCCTGCGCCAGGTCGACGGGTGGCGGAGCGCCTTCTTCGCGGCCGCAGATCTCGGCCAGGTAGATCGACTGCCCGAGCCAGCCTTCCGTTTCGCCGATCAGGATGAGGGCGTCGCCATCGCGCTTGAACGCCACGGAGGCATGGACCGTCACGTCGTCGAGGACACCGACTCCGCCGATGGCCGGGGTTGGCAGGATGCCCTGGCCGTTGGTCTCGTTGTAGAGCGAGACATTGCCCGACACGACCGGGAAATCGAGCACGCGGCAGGCCTCGCCGATGCCGCGCAGGCATCCGACGAACTGGCCCATCACCTCCGGGCGTGCGGGGCTGCCGAAATTCAGGTTGTCGGTGATGGCGAGCGGCAATCCGCCCACCGCGGTGATATTGCGCCACGCTTCCGCGACCGCCTGCTTGCCGCCCTCGACCGGATCGGCCTCGCAATAGCGCGGGGTGACGTCGGTGGTCAGCGCCAGGCCCTTCGGACCGTTCTCGACGCGCACGATGGCGGCGTCCCCGCCCGGTACCTGCACGGTGTTGCCGAGGATCAGGTGGTCGTATTGCTCCCACACCCAGCGGCGCGAACTCTGGTCCGGCGAGCCGACGAGCTTCAGGAGCGCGTCCGTGTCGGAGAGGGGGGCGACGACGCTCTCGGGCGCAATCACCGGTTTTGGCGGGGTCGGAACATGGGGCCGATCGTAGAGCGGGGCCTCGTCGCCCATTTCCTTGATCGGCAGATCCGCCATCACGTCGCCGTGGTGCTTGATCACGAAGCGCAAGGTGTCGGTGGTCCGGCCGATGATCGCGAAATCGAGGCCCCATTTGACGAAGATGGCCTCGGCCTCCTTCTCCATGCCGGGTTTCAGCACCATGAGCATGCGCTCCTGGCTCTCCGACAACATCATTTCGTAGGCGCTCATGCCCTCTTCGCGGCATGGGACCTTGTCGAGGTCGAGTTCGACGCCGAGGTTGCCCTTCGCGCCCATCTCGACCGCCGAAGAGGTGAGGCCGGCCGCGCCCATATCCTGGATGGCGATGACGGCGCCGGATTTCATGAGTTCGAGGCAAGCTTCCAGCAGCAGCTTCTCGGCGAAGGGGTCGCCGACCTGCACGGTCGGGCGCTTCTCGTCTGAGGCGTCGTCGAACTCGGCTGACGCCATGGTGGCGCCGTGGATGCCGTCGCGGCCGGTCTTGGATCCGAGATAGACGATCGGGTTCCCGATGCCGGTCGCCGCCGCATAGAAGATCTCGTCGGTGCGGGCGAGGCCGACCGCCATGGCGTTGACCAGAATGTTGCCGTTGTAGCGCGGATGGAAGCCCACGCTGCCGCCGACCGTCGGGACGCCGAAGGAATTGCCGTAGCCACCGATTCCCGCGACTACGCCCGCGAGCAGATGCGGCGTCTTGGGATGGTCCGGCTCGCCGAAGCGCAGGAAGTTCAGGCAGGCGATGGGCCGCGCACCCATGGTGAAGACGTCGCGCAGGATGCCGCCGACGCCGGTCGTCGCGCCCTGATAAGGTTCGATGAAGGATGGGTGGTTGTGGCTCTCCATCTTGAAGATGCAGGCGAGCCCGTCGCCGATATCGATGACGCCGGCATTCTCGCCCGGCCCCTGGATCACCCACGGTGCCTTCGTCGGCAGGCCGCGCAGATGCAGGCGCGAGGATTTGTAGGAGCAATGCTCGTTCCACATGGCCGAGACGATGCCGAGCTCGGTCAGGGTCGGCGTGCGGCCGATCAGGTCGACGAAGCGCTTGTATTCGTCAGGCGTCAGCCCGTGCTCCTTGACCAGCTCCGGGGTGATGGCGACGTCGTTGCGGTTCATCAGGCTCTCGCGATTTGAAAAGGCTTCGGCGAGCGAAGGACCGCCCACGGAAGAACAGGCGTTAAATTCAGGCGGCGCGCCCGGCAGATGACACAAGACTCTCAAAGAGGCCCCGGCCGTCGGTTCCACCGACAAGGTCTTCGATCAGGTTTTCGGGATGGGGCATCATGCCGAGCACGTTGAGCTTTTCGGAATAGATGCCCGCGATCGAATTCATCGAGCCGTTGCGATTGGCATCGTCCGTCACGTCGCCGCGGGCGTCGCTATAGCGGAAAGCCACCAGCCCATCGCCTTCGAGGCGGCGCAGGGTGTCCGCATCCGCGGTGTAATTGCCCTCGCCATGGGCGACGCAGACATCGATCGCCTGGCCCTTGGCATAACGCTTCGTAAAAGCGGTGTCGTTGCGCTCGACCCGGAGAAACTGGCGGTGGCAGATGAACTTGAGGTTGGCATTGCGCATCAGGATGCCCGGCAGCAGGCCGGATTCGCACAGGATCTGAAAGCCGTTGCAGATGCCAAGGACCAGGCCGCCGCGCGCCGCGTGGGCTCGCACCGCATCCATCACGGTCGCGCGCCCGGCAATGGCACCGCAGCGCAGATAATCACCGTAAGAAAAGCCGCCCGGCAGCACGACGAGGTCGGTGCCGGAAGGCAATTGGGTTTCGGCATGCCAGACCTTCTCGACCTGCGACCCCGCCTGCGCGAGCGCCCGCATGACATCGCCTTCGCGATTCGAACCGGGGAAAACGATGACGGCGGATTTCATGTCGCTCCTTTAATTCAAAAGTGCCGGGACGTTAACAAATTTCAGGCTGTTGCGCGCAGTTTGAGCCGATGCCGCATACGCCGATGCAGTGACGAGACGATTGCCTCTTACCCGCATCTCCGCGGCAACGGATAAAATCTTCCCGTCCCTCGTCACAGTTCCGTCGACGAAAAATCCGACAGGATCGCCGTTCATCTTTCGAACGTTTCCGATGGCGGCGACATCGCTTCCAGATCGGCCTTTGATCGAGAGAGTGAGCAACTCCTTCAACATTGCGTCATCGAAGCTTCGCATACGTAGCAGGTCCTCGGTGCTAGGACCTGCCTGCCGCAAGGTCTTCTGCGAGATGGCGACCAACACGTCTTTTCCGCACCGCGCCTCAGAACACGCAAAAATGGTGACTGATCCGCCGTCGCCATTGCGGGTCTGCGAGGTCCAACCGTCGGCAGGAAAATGCGTCGCAGCAACAACGTTGGGGGGTGAGACTCGAGTGGTTTGGCAGGCGGTGAGAAGGCCGAGCAGCAGGCAGGACAGAAAAATGCGCATGAGGAGCCCCGTTTGTCAGGGCAGTCTCAATCGCCGCCCGTAATCGAAACGTTATAGTTTTCGATCACGGTATTCGCCAGCAGCTTCTCGCAGGCGGCTTTCAGCGCGCTCTCCGCCTCCATCTTGTCGGCGGTGCCCAGCTCGATATCGAAGACTTTCCCCTGCCGGACGCCATCGATGCCCTCGACTCCGAGGGACTTCAGTGCGCCTTCGATGGCCTTGCCCTGTGGATCGAGAACGCCGTTTTTGAGGGTCACGGTGACACGGGCTTTCATGGAATCCTCGGGCTGTTGTCTGATCGCCAACGCCTTAACGGGATTGGGCCCAAGACACAACGCCTCAAGGGGCCAATTCACGCTCGGCGACCTGTCGCACCGTAGCAAGGACGGACGCTTCGTCGTCGCCGATGACGAGGACGAGTTTCAGGGCGTCCCCGGATCGCCGCCCGAGCGTCGCCCCGTAGGCTGGCGCCTTCCTGCCGTCGGAGGGGGCGAGGCTGATGGTAAAGCCGCGGGACGCGCCCTCCCGGATGGGAGTAGCCGAGGCCAGGGTCCGGACCTTGCCGGTATGCCCGGCAGACGACCGCATTGCTCGCGCGAGGCGGTCGGGATCCCTCAGCAGCGATTCCGAAATCTCGGCATCGCGTCCCTTCAGGTCGATGACGCTCACCACCAGCCCCGGCCCGCATTCCGGCGGCGCGCAGAAGGCGAGGGCCTGTGGTTCGGCGCGCTCTTCGGCCAGCCACTTCCGCAGAGGCAGGGCCTCCCATGGCGCACCCGGCGGCACGCCCTCGACCGGCCGCGGGATGTAGCCGCAGGCCGAGAGGGCGACGATCAGCAGTCCAAATGACAATGCCCGGCGAAAAGCCGGGCATTGGTTCGTCAGTCGGGGCCGCCTTGCGATCACTGCACGAGGCGCGGGCCGCCCATGGCGGGCTTCTCGTTTTCCGACATGATGCCGAGGCGGCGTGCCACCTCCGAATAGGCCTCGACGAGGCCACCCATGTCGCGGCGGAAGCGGTCCTTGTCGAGCTTGTCCTTGGACTTGATGTCCCAGAGACGGCACGAGTCGGGGGAGATTTCGTCGGCGACGACGATCCGCATCATGTCGCCTTCATACAGGCGACCGGTCTCCATCTTGAAGTCGACCAGGCGGATGCCGACGCCGAGGAAGATGCCCGACAGGAAGTCATTGACCCGGATGGCGAGCGCCATGATGTCGTCGATCTCCTGCGGGGTCGCCCAGCCGAAGGCCGTGATGTGCTCTTCCGACACCATCGGGTCATTGAGCGCGTCGTTCTTGTAATAGAATTCGATGATCGAGCGGGGAAGCTGCGTCCCTTCGTCGATGCCGAGACGCGTGGACAGGGAGCCGGCCGCGACATTCCGCACGACGACCTCGAGTGGAATGATCTCCACCTCGCGGATCAACTGCTCGCGCATGTTGAGCCGGCGAATGAAGTGCGTCGGGACACCGATATCGTTCAGATTCTGGAAAATGTACTCCGAAATCCGATTGTTGAGCACGCCCTTGCCGTCGATCACTTCATGCTTCTTGGCATTGAAGGCGGTCGCATCATCCTTGAAGTGCTGGATGAGCGTTCCTGGCTCGGGACCTTCATAGAGGACCTTCGCCTTGCCCTCATAAATGCGGCGGCGACGATTCATAGGCGTGTACCGTGGTTTGAGGAAATCCATTGCTGTGGCTCCTGGAGGTGGTGGGATCCGCAGCTGGCGCGGGCACGATTGCGGTCGTCCCCGGCTCGCGCGCAACCTATCCGATCCCACTCCCAAGTACAACGCAGCAACAGCGACGCAGGCGACCAAACCGACCGTCCCCGGAGCGGAAGAGAATTTTCACAGGTGCCGGCCTCTGGCGATTGCGCTCCGAGGCCTTTATATCGCCGTTAGATAACTCTGAAAGGAAGTGCCCATGTCCGGTTTCGACGAGCGTAAGGATGCCTTCGAGAAGAAGTTCGCCCACGACGAGGAACTTCGGTTCAAGGCGACGGCTCGCCGCAACAAGCTTTTCGGCCTCTGGGCGGCCGAGCAGCTGGGCAAGAGCGGCACTGACGCCGATGCCTATGCCAAGAGCGTCGTCCTCGCCGATTTCGAGGAGGCGGGGGATGCGGACGTCCTACGCAAGGTGCAGGCCGACCTCACGGCTGCCGGCAAAACGGTTGACGCAATGGAGCTTGCGGACGCCCTGAACGCGCGCATGCAGCAGGCGGTCGAAGAAATTCAGGCGGGTCGCTAGAAAACCCTGTCGTCGCTCACCTGAACATCGCCAGCGTCTGGTTCGCCGGTTGGTCTCGAAAACCGCATTGGCTTTCGAGACCATGCTGGACACGGCCTGCGGCTCGCTCACCTCCAAGGAAACCAGATGCCTAGCTCTCCGACACTCCTGGACCGGCTCAATTCCGGTTCTCCGGCGCTTGCTGCCTGGTGCGGCCTGCCCGATCCGAGCGTTCCTGCCCTCCTTGCTCGCGAATCCTTCGATACGATCGTGCTGGATATGCAGCACAGCCCGATCGATTTCAGCACGGCCGTGCGGGCGATCCCGCTGATCGCGGCGGCATCGAAGCCGGCCATCGTCCGCATCCCGGTCGGCGAGTTCGCCACGGCCTCCCGGCTCCTCGATGCCGGCGCCAGCGGCGTGATCGCGCCGATGGTCAATACGGTGGAGGATGCCCGGCTCTTTGCCGGCTTCATGAAATATCCGCCGCTTGGCCAGCGCAGCTGGGGGCCGCACGGCGCGCTTTCGGTGACCGGGCTGGAACCGGCCGACTATTTCCGGTCGGGCAACCGACTCACCGTCGCGCTCGCGATGGTCGAGACGCGCGAGGCGCTCGCCATCATCGACGATATCCTGGCCGTGCCGGGCATCGACGGCATCTTCATCGGCCCGGCGGATCTGTCCCTAGGGTTGTCGCAGGGGCGTGAACTGAACCCGACCAGCAGCGCGGTCGAGGATGCGCTCGATCATGCGGTCGCGCGCACCCGCGCCGCCGGCAAGGTGGCGGGCGTCTTCGCGGCCTCCGGCGAGCGGGCGGCGCAACTCTACGGTCGCGGCTTTCATCTGATTTCGGTTGCGAGCGACGCCGGGATGCTGCGGTTCGGGGCGCAGGCGGCGCTCAAAACGACCCGGGCCTAGACGCGGGATAGGGCTGGCCGAAGACCTGCATCAGGAACAGGCCGCCCTGCCGCAGCGATTCCTCGTCGATGCCGTGGGAGAGGCCGGCCGAGAGGTGCCATTGACAGGGAATCCCGGCCGTCGCGAGCGCTTCCTTCGAGTAGAAGAACATCTCCACCGGCAGGACGTCGTCGCGATCGCCATGGGTCAGAAGGATCGGCGGCGTCGAGCGAGCCTGCGCTTTGAGGCTCTCCGGCCCCTTGCCGTTTTCCAGGACGACGAGCCCCGAATACCCGACGATGCCGGCGACCGGCGCCGGGCGCCGCAAGCCCACATGCAGTGCCATCATGGTTCCCTGGCTGAACCCCACGAGCGCAAGGTGCGACGGCCCGAGGCCATGTCGCGCCAGTTCCTGGTCGAGAAATGCGTCGAGGAGTGGCGCCGCATAGGTCACCCCGCGCCAGAATTCCGCAGGATCGCGCAGCGTCAGGGGAAACCATTGCCGACCCATCGGCGCGCCGTCGCACGGGTCCGGAGCGTGTGGGGCAACGAAGGCCGCGTCCGGCAGCCAGTCGCGCCAATGCTGGGCCAATTCGATCAGATCGCCGCCATCGGCACCGAGACCGTGCAGGAACACGACAAGCTGTTTCGCCTTGCCGGATTTGGGTGGAACGCGCGGGCCATCGATAGCGGACATGGAAAATCCCTGATTGTTCGGGCATCACCTCGCCCCACGGGCCCAGAGCCGTCAAGCAGTCCGGCAGCGCTCTCTTGAGAACGTCGCCGGATTCGTCGAGGGTGGCTTCAAGAGCTCTCGTTCCACCGCAGGCTGCCTTGACGATTCCGGTTTTTCGATTCGCCCCAAGCCCCAACGGATATCTGCATCTCGGGCACGCTTATTCGGCGTTGCTCAATGCCAAACTCGCCGAGCGCTTGAGCGGACGCCTGCTGCTGCGGATCGAGGATATCGACGTCACCCGCTGCCGCGAGGAATTCGTGGCGGCGATCGCCGAGGATCTGACCTGGCTCGGCCTTCGCTGGGAACAACCTGTCCGCCGGCAGTCCGAGCATTTCGACAATTATCACGCGGCCTTTGGTGGATTGCGCCGGAAGGGCTTTGTCTATCCGTGCTTCTGCTCCCGAAAGGATTTGGCCGACGCTGTTCGCCTGCGGGAAACCAAGACGGGAACGCAGTGGCGGCGCGATCCGGATGGCGCGCCGCTCTATCCGGGCACCTGCAGGCATCGTCCTGCCGGGGAGGTGGCAATGAGGCTTGGACGATCGGAACCTCACACCTGGCGGATCGATATGGCGGCGGCATTGCTCGCCGCGCCGGGCGCCCTCGCCTATACGCGGATTGATCTGGAGGGTGAGGCAACCTTGCAGCCGATCGCTCCCGCGCGCTGGGGCGATGCCGTCGTGGTTCGGCGCGAAATCCCCACCAGCTATCATCTCTCGGTCGTCGTGGATGACGCCGTGCAGGAGATCACCCACGTGGTGCGCGGGCAGGATCTGGAAGCGGCGACCGACCTGCACGTCCTCCTTCAAGCATTGCTGGCGCTGCCGACGCCCCTTTATCACCACCATGCGCTCATCCGCGACGAGCAGGGCGACAAGCTGGCAAAGAGCCGGTTTTCCAAGACGCTGCGGGAGCTGAGGGAGCAGGGAATATCGCCGGCGGAGGTTCGCCGCAGCCTCGGATTTAACCGGACCTAGCCCACGCCGAGGACGGCGAGCCACAGCAGCGTCGAGCCGAGCGCCAGCATGGTCGAGAGGCAGACGGAACTTGAGGCCAGCGCCACGCCCTCGCCATAGCGCTCCGCGAACAGATACGCGTTGATGCCCGAGGGGCAGGACGCAAACAATACGGCAACACCGGCCCAGACCGGTGGCATCTCGAAGACGTAGCGGGCGAGAAGCAGCACGATCAGCGGGTGAATGATGAGTTTGAGGATCGAGATGAGAAGCGGCAGCTTCCAGCCCATCGCAATGCCGTAGCGCTGTAGTGCGATCCCCATGGAGATGAGGGCGCAGGGAACGGCCGCGCTCCCGAGCAATTCGACGACCTGCCAGAATGGGGACGGTATCGCGGCCGAAAACGGCCTACAGGCGGATCCGGCGATGATGGCAACCACGATGGGATGGGTGACGAGACGCCGGAGAATGAGAAGCGGGGACGCCTGGCGGCCTTCGGCAAGCACGGTCGCTAGGGTCATCGTCACCGGCAGGTGCACGGCGATCAGCAGAAACAGCGGCACCGCGCCGGCTTCCCCGTAGGCTTTCAGGATCATCGGAATGCCGACGAAAACCGTGTTGGCCTGCCCGGCCGAAAAGCCGGCGACGACCTGCGAAATTCCGGTCAGACCAAAGAAACGCCGCCCCAGGATTGTCGCCAGCGCCCACACGACCGCGACCCCGACAAAATAGGAAATCCAGTAGCCCCACGGCTGGACCGCCGGGATTTCCGCATGGACGAGGGTCCTGAAGATCAGGCAGGGCAGGGACAGCTTGAAGACGAATTCCGACAGACCCTCGCCTGCGCGTTCGGAAATAAAGTTCCCCCGCCGCGCGACGTATCCGATGGCGATCAGGCCGAAGATCGGCAGGACGATCGTGAGGAGATCGATCATGAGATCTCAACGAATCTCGGCCCGTTGGGACAGGCTCGCCGAGGCATTGGCGTGGGTCATCAGTTCGTCGACCTGCTCGCGCTGACGCTTGAATTCGGCCAGACCGCGGCCTTCCAGCTCGCGCCCACGCGGCAGGCGGATCTTGAGCGGGTCGACGAAGCTGCCATTGATGATGACTTCATAATGCAGGTGGGGGCCCGTCGACAGGCCCGTATTGCCCACATAGCCGATCACCTGCCCTTGCTTCACGCGGACACCCGGCGACACACCCTTGCCGAAACTCGACATGTGGGAATAGGCCGTCACGTAGCCGTTGGTATGCTGAACTTCGATCCGCCGTCCGTATCCGGAATCCCATTCGGCCTTGATGACCGTGCCGTTGCCCGCCGCGACGATCGGCGTTCCAATGCGGTTGGCCCAGTCGACACCCGTATGGGGCCGCGTATAGCCCAGGATCGGATGGTAGCGCGATCCGAAGCCGGAACGGAGGATGCCGTCCGAAATGGGCTTGCGGAGCAGGAACTTCTTGAGCGAGCGGCCGCCTTCGTCGAAGAAATCGACCGCTCCGTCATCGCCCTGGTAGCGATAGACCCGGCGCGGCTCCCCGTTGACCGTGAGCGACGCGAACAGGATCTCCGGTGGGGCATTGTCGTCGTCGGCGCCGTAGAAAATCTCGAACGTGTCGCCGGACGAGACCCGGCGCTGAAAATCGACGTCATAGCCGAAGATGCGAACCAGATCCTCGACCGTCTGTCGCGGCAGGTCGTTCTTGAGAGCGGTCTCATAAAGGCTGTCATAGAGCTTGACGCCGCCCCGGCCTTCCTCGTCCTCCTCCTCGGTGGGTACCGCGTCGCCCCCCGCCACCTCGTCGTTGATGGGCGTCACCGAGACGAATACGCCGCGGTCGTTGGTGGCGGCAATCCCTTCGATACCCCGTTCTCCGAGCACCAGGACCCGCACGATCTGGCGCGGATCTCCGAGACGAGGCCCGGGCGCGATCAGAATGCGCATATGCTGCCCTTCGCCGAGGCCCGAAACCCTGATCCGGGCTGACAGGGCGGTCGTGATGTCGGCGATCTGCTCCGGATTGGCGCCGTAGGAGCGCAAAGCCGTCTCGAGGGTCTCGCCCTTCTTGAGAACCACATCGCGCTCTTCGACCAGGGGGCTCGAACCGCCTTGCTCGGTCTTCGGCAGGTTGGTGACGTTCTCCGGAACCACGCGCACTTCGATGGTGCTGAATGGGGCGTCGGCGATGCCCGCATAACCGAGGGCCTGGCCCAGCGCCTCCGGCTGCCGCAGGGTCCGTGACAGCATCTGCTGGGCGGGGATCGGCACGGTGGTCCGACGTCCGGCTTCGGCAAAGACCCGGCGCTCCTCCTCCAGCAGCGCCAGTACGTCGTCATCGGTCAGACCGGGTGCGTTGATCTCGACCGTGAGGGGGGCAAGCTCCCGCTTGATCATCGAGACGTCGGCGTCCGGCACCTCGGGCGCCGCCTCCGCGACGCGCATCTCCTTGTCCTCGGCGAACAATCGCAGGGGATTGAAGGGCGGGATATCGGTCGCGTAGGTGCCGGCGGTGAGCGACAGGTTGGTCGCCACGCGCACGAACTGACGGACCTTGATGGCCTCGCGATCCCCTGTGCGGATGGTCATCGGCGCCTTGAAGCTTTGTTTGGCCGAGACAGTGGTGTCGGAGCGGTTCAGGCGGTCGGCCTTGCGGACGAGGTTCGAGGC